>NZ_JBQPEO010000003.1:0-890693 GCF_052665285.1 Rossellomorea sp. DUT-2
CGAGATGAGATTTCCCATCACGTAAGTGAGTAAGATCCCTAGAAGATGACTAGGTAGATAGGTCAGAGATGGAAGCATGGCGACATGTGGAGTTGACTGATACTAATCGATCGAGGACTTAACCACAAAGAGTCATTTTTTAAATGAACAACAATTGGTCGATATTCGGCTTTCTTGACATCAATTCTTTATCTAGTTTTGAAGGAACAATCCTTCAATTGAATATTCGTCTGGTGACAATGGCGAAGAGGTCACACCCGTTCCCATGCCGAACACGGAAGTTAAGCTCTTCAGCGCCGATGGTAGTTGGGGGATCTCCCCCTGTGAGAGTAGGACGTCGCCAGGCAAATGTGAAGAAGAGTAGCTCTTAGGGGATGCTCTTTTTTGTTGTGTGTGGATGGATATGTGGTTTGCATTTTTCTCTCCACCTCTGTGTAAGAGTTAGGAGGTGTTTGGTAAAAGACGCATAAGTGAGTGTGAATGACGCATAAAATGAAAAATAGACGCAAAAACTGTCGGAAATGACGCATAAATTTATAAAACGACGCAATTACTATCATTTCAGACGCAATTAATCAAGTCGGCACAAAGAATCAACGAAATAAAGAGCATTATCTACAAATTGGAACCTAGAAGTACTAAATTTCCATAGAATCTAGCTATATTTCATTCATTCTCAACTAAAACTCGTAAAAAAAGCAATTCTACCATTCTATTAACTACCAATTATCACATCCCTCTATCACACCTTGCCAAAGTAATCCCCACATTCGAAAACAAACTAAAAATCTAAGTAATCACACCATCACCCATCCCTATCCATTAACATACCCAACCAAGCACATCGCTTTTCTTTTGAATAAACTCCTCCTATACTATAAACAAGTTCTAAAGGGAGGTTTTTAAAATGACAGCAACCAACATGCTAGAACAGTACAATGAATATATTTCTAAATTTAAGCAGAATGCATCTCAGGAAGTACAGGATAAAATGGGAGAAGCAATCAACGAATTGGAGCGCTCTGATGATGGTAAAGGTCTTCGTGTAGGGGAAAAAGCGCCGAACTTTACGTTACCGGATGCAACAGGAAAAGGAGTCGCACTGGAAGATGTACTGAAGAATGGTCCGGTCATCCTTACGTTTTATCGTGGTGGATGGTGTCCATATTGCAATATGGAGCTGCGTGCATACCAACAGCTAATGGAAGACATTAAATCAGCAGGTGCCGAGCTGATTGCGGTCAGTCCGCAAACGCCTGATGCATCCCTATCTACAAAAGAGAAGAATGAACTGGATTATTTTGTGCTAAGTGATGAAGGAAATAAAGTGGCAGATGAGTATAAGTTGGTTTACAAGCTGCCACCTTACTTAGTGGATATCTACAAAGAAAAAGGTCTGGATCTGGAGAAAGCGAATGATAGTGATGCATGGACGCTCCCTGTTTCAGCAACATATATTATCAAGCAGGACGGAACGATTGCTTACGAATATACGAAAGCCGATTACAAAGATCGTGTGGAACCCTCTGAAGTGATAGAGAAGCTGAAATCGTTATAAAATAACAAAGCAAGACGGCTTTATGGCTGCGATGACAAGCTGCCATAAAGCCGTTTTATGTTTTAAACAGACCAAACTAGGAAAGACACAAAGTAGGACATCAGATTTTCTAAAAATTGTCATCGAAAAATAACTAGTAATTTTTCTTGAACTGGTTCATATTATGGTTCTTTTCTAGTAAAATAGGAACTTAATTTGAGCATACTACAAGTAGTAGTGGAGAGAGGAGCATCTCGGTGTTAGACAATAGTTTTGTGATGGTAGCGATTATTTTGATTATCAATGTTGTATACGTATCCTTTTTTACGATCAGAATGATATTGACGTTGAAGGGTTATCGATATATTGCAGCTTTTGTGAGTACATTTGAAGTAGTGATTTATGTTGTCGGTCTTGGACTGGTACTTGACAACCTGAATGAGATTCAGAATCTGATTGCATATGCGGTCGGTTATGGTCTCGGTGTGATTGTCGGGATGAAAATCGAGGAGAAGCTGGCTCTTGGGTATATTACAGTGAATGTAATCACGAAGGAGTATGATAAGGCCCTTCCGAATGAACTCCGAGCAAGAGGCTACGGGGTGACGAACTGGGAAGCGAATGGACTGGAAGGAAGCCGGATGGCCCTGCAGATCCTGACTCCGCGAAAGTATGAGATGAGGCTGTATGATACAATTAAAGAGCTTGACCCTAAGGCATTTATCATTGCGTATGAACCGAAGGCGATACATGGCGGGTTCTGGGTGAAGACAGTACGAAATATTCGCAAAGGAAAATTAAAAGAATGAGCAAAAAGAAATTATTATTTGAAGTGCAGGAGAATGAGACGATTACAGATTGTTTAGACCGTATGAAGGAAATGGGTTATATGCCGGTAAGACGGATGGAAAAACCTGTGTTTGAAGAACAAAAAGATGGAAAGAAAACAGAGTATGTCCCTATTAAACAGACAATTGTCTTTGAGGGGAAAAAGATTGAAGAGTAAACGCTTCAAATCCGAACATTAATTTTCAGACATTTATTATCGTTCGATTATTCGTTGACAGAGCTTCGATATCACGTTATGATGGAGACAAATAAACCGAATACCCTCATATAATAATGGGAATATGGCCCATGAGTCTCTACCTGACTACCGTAAATGGTCGGACTATGAGGGAAAGTAGCTGTCTGGATACGAGCTCGTTTGTGGACCCTATCGGATAAAATGGGACCATTCTCTGTAAAATACCCAGATCAATTGCTTTCTCTCAAAAAGTAGAGAACAATTGATCTGGGTATTTTTTGTTAAAAGGGTTTAAACTACGGGAGGTGCCTGTCACCATTATGATATCAGTAATCATGGGAAGTACATCGGACTGGGAGACAATGAAGCATGCGTGTGAGGTATTGGAAGAGTTAGAGATTCCGTTTGAGAAACGAGTTGTATCGGCTCACAGGACGCCTGATTATATGTTTGAGTTTGCAGAAGGTGCCAGAGGTCGAGGGGTGAAGGTCATTATTGCAGGTGCAGGCGGTGCCGCTCACTTACCTGGAATGGTGGCAGCGAAGACGACATTACCTGTGATTGGAGTTCCGGTACAATCAAAAGCCCTTAATGGGATGGATTCGTTGCTGTCGATCGTGCAGATGCCAGGGGGCGTTCCGGTTGCGACGGTTGCGATCGGGAAGGCTGGAGCTACAAATGCAGGGCTGTTAGCAGCACAAATCCTTTCGATAGAAAATACAGACTTGGCCGCTACATTAGAAAATAGAAGAGACGCGTTACGGGAAAAGGTGTTGGAAAGCAGTGATGACCTTGAATAAGAAGACGATTTTACCAGGACAGATGATTGGAATCATTGGCGGAGGACAGCTCGGACGAATGATGGCCCTTGCTGCGAAACAAAATGGCTTTCGGGTGGCCGTTTTAGACCCGGCACCGCAATCACCATGTGCCCAAGTAGCAGATCTTGTAATCACGGCCGGCTTTGACCAGTATGATGCCCTTTATAGATTGGCAGAAGAGTGTGACGTGATTACATATGAATTTGAAAACATCGATTATGAAGCGCTGAAATGGTTGTCGGAGCGTGCCTATTTACCTCAAGGGGCAGAGCTGATCCGCATTACACAGGATCGCATCATGGAAAAGGAAGCCCTTACGTTTGCAGGGGTGAAAGTAGCTCCTTATGCTGTGATTAAACAACAACAGGACATCTATGATAATATAGAAAAGCTTGGCTATCCAGTGGTTCTGAAAACATCCAGAGGTGGTTATGACGGGAAAGGGCAATATGTAATCCGTGAAGAGAGCGGGATAGAAGAAGCCGCTGCTTTATTGGAGAACGGTCCATGTGTGTTAGAAAAATGGATACCTTTTGAAAAAGAGTTATCCGTCATTGTGACACGAAATCCCGATGGGCAGCAAACCAACTTTCCGGTGGTAGAAAATATTCATGTGGATAATATTTTACATGAAACGATTGCCCCGGCAAGGGTGAGTGTAGAAGTATCGGATAAGGCGATCGAGATGGCGAAGAGAATAAGTGAGACCCTTGACCTTGTGGGAACGCTCGCGATTGAAATGTTCCTGACGGAGGATGGTGACATCTACATTAATGAACTGGCTCCGAGACCTCATAATTCCGGTCATTATTCGATTGAAGCGTGTGACTACTCACAATTTGCCCAACATATAAAAGCGGTATGTAACTGGCCGCTCGTTGAACCCACCTTATTAAAGAACGCTGTGATGGTTAACCTATTAGGAGAGCATATCGAGCCTATTATGAAGGCTGTTCCAAAGCAGCCAGATTGGTTTATTCATCTTTACGGAAAGGATGTACCAAAGCCGAAACGTAAGATGGGGCACGTCACTCTTTTAACAAATGATATCGAAGAGACATTGACGACTATAAACGAAGCTGGCATTTGGAAGGTGCAAGAAAAGATCGGAGGACGACTGGTATGATAGAACGTTATACACGCCCTGAAATGGGAGCTATTTGGACAGAGGAAAATCGTTTTCAAGCATGGCTTGAAGTAGAAATTTTGGCTTGTGAAGCTTGGGCTGAAATCGGGGACATTCCGAAAGAGGATGTTGCGAAGATTCGTGAGAACGCCGGATTCAATGTAGATCGTATCATGGAAATCGAAGAAGAAACGCGACACGATGTTGTAGCTTTCACCAGAGCGGTTTCCGAAACCCTCGGAGAAGAAAGAAAGTGGGTTCATTACGGACTGACTTCTACTGACGTAGTGGATACGGCTCTTTCTTATCAATTAAAGCAGGCAAACGATATCATTTTGAAAGACTTAGAGCGATTCGTAGAAATTTTAAAGAACAAAGCAATCGAGCACAAACATACGGTCATGATGGGACGTACGCATGGTGTTCATGCTGAACCGACTACTTTCGGTTTAAAGCTTGCCCTTTGGTATGAAGAGATGAAGCGTAACGTAGAGCGATTCAAAGCAGCGGCAGATGGAGTGGAATTCGGGAAGATTTCCGGTGCTGTTGGAACGTATGCGAATATCGATCCATTCGTAGAGTCATATGTGTGTGAAAAGCTGGGAATCAAGCCAGCTCCTGTTTCTACACAAACATTACAGCGTGATCGTCATGCTCATTACATGGGGACACTTGCACTGATTGCGACTTCCATCGAGAAGTTTTCTGTTGAGGTTCGCGGCCTTCAGAAGAGTGAAACCCGTGAAGTGGAAGAGTTCTTCGCAAAAGGTCAAAAAGGATCATCGGCCATGCCTCATAAACGTAACCCGATCGGTTCTGAGAATATGACGGGAATGGCGCGTGTAATCAGAGGATACATGCTGACAGCTTATGAGAACGTGCCTCTATGGCATGAGCGTGATATCTCTCACTCATCAGCAGAGCGTGTGATCCTGCCGGATGCGACGATCGCTCTTAATTACATGCTGAACCGTTTCGGAAATATCATCAAGAACTTAACGGTATTCCCTGAGAATATGCAGCGCAATATGGATCGTACGCTTGGTTTGATCTACTCTCAACGCGTCCTATTAGCCCTTATCGATAAAGGGATGACGCGTGAGGAAGCGTATGATACGGTTCAGCCGAAGGCGATGGAGGCATGGGAGAAGCAAGTGGCCTTCCGTTCTCTTATTGAAGAGGATGCAACCATCACGTCCAAGCTTTCGCCGGCTGATATTGATGATTGTTTCGATTACAACTATCACTTGAAGCATGTGGATACAATCTTCGAACGTTGCGGCTTGGTGGAATAAGTCCTTCTGATAATTGAATAGGGCAGGGGTTTTAGTAAAATCCCTCCCTTTTTTTATGGAAATATAGACTGAAGATTGGCAATATTACGTTAACGGGGGGGTTCATATGGAAAAAGGGACACTTTTATATGAAGGCAAAGCGAAACAAATCTTTGCAACACAGGATGAGAATGTTGTTTGGGTTCAGTATAAGAATTCTGCCACTGCTTTTAACGGGGAGAAAAAAGCGGACATTGACGGCAAAGGGGTTTTAAATAATAAGATTTCGAGCTTGCTATTTTCAAAGCTTGCTGAAAAAGGAATACAGAGTCACTTTATTAAACAGTTATCGGATTATGAGCAGCTGGTCAAACGTGTACGTATCATCCCGCTTGAAGTCGTGGTCCGCAATGTGATAGCGGGAAGCCTTTCAAAGCGACTCGGAAAAGAAGAGGGTACGCCCCTTCAAAAGCCGATCATTGAATTCTACTATAAGGACGATGATCTGGGGGATCCCCTCATCACAGACGATCATATTGATTACCTGGAGATTGCTTCACGGGAAGAACGAACTGAGATAAGGGAACTGGCTCTTGGTGTGAATGAGGTCCTTCAAGGGATCTTCAAAGAAGCGGGAGTCACGCTTGTCGATTTCAAATTAGAGTTTGGGAAAGATCGAAACGGTTCAATTTTATTAGGGGATGAAATATCGCCTGACACATGCCGATTATGGGATGCAGAGACCAACCAAAAGCTGGATAAAGATGTTTTCAGAAGAGATTTAGGTAGTTTAACAGAAGTATATACAATCATTTTAGAACGCTTAGGAGGAAATAAGCTATGTACAAAGTAAAGGTTTATATCACATTAAGAGAAAGTGTATTAGATCCTCAAGGTAGTGTTGTGAAACAAGCGTTGCATTCAATGGAATTTAAACATGTTGAAGATGTGCGCGTCGGGAAGTATATGGAGTTGACTCTTCCATCCACGGTTGAAAACGTCGAAGCGACAGTCGAAGAAATGTGTCATCGACTACTGGCAAACCCTGTTATCGAGGATTACCGATATGAAATCGAGGAGAGTGTCGCGCAATGAAGTTTGCAGTAATAGTATTCCCAGGCTCTAACTGTGACATTGATATGTACCATGCGATCAAAGATGAAATCGGTGAAGAAGTTGAATACGTTTGGCACGATGCTGATAATCTGGAAAACTATGATGCGATTCTATTACCAGGGGGATTCTCGTATGGGGATTACCTTCGTTCAGGAGCGATTGCCCGTTTCTCGAACGTCATGAAAGAGGTCGTGAAAGCGGCAGAACAGGGTAAGCCGGTTCTTGGTGTATGCAATGGATTTCAGGTTTTACTGGAAACAGGCTTACTTCCGGGAGCTATGCGCAGAAATGATAGCTTGAAGTTCATTTGTAAAACCGTTCCGTTAACCGTTCTTAACAATGAGACGATGTTTACGAATGGCTATGAAAAGAATGAAGTGATCCAAATTCCGATCGCTCACGGTGAAGGAAATTATTTCTGTGATGAAGAAACTATGATGACACTTAAGGAAAACAATCAAATTGCATTCACCTATACGGATGAAAATCCTAACGGAAGTGTTGAAAATATTGCAGGGATCACAAATAAAGCAGGTAATGTGCTTGGGATGATGCCTCACCCTGAGCGCGCCATGGACACTTTACTAGGTAGTGAAGACGGGAAGAAACTATTTCAATCGATTGTGAAGCACTGGAGGGAAAAACATGTCGTTAATGCTTGAACCAACTTCAACAAAAGTGAAAGAAGATCAGCTTTATCGTGAGATGGGTTTAACAGACGAAGAATTTTCAATGGTTGAAAACATCCTTGGAAGAACACCGAACTATACAGAGACCGGCCTTTTCTCTGTTATGTGGTCAGAGCACTGCAGCTATAAAAATTCGAAGCCTGTACTGATGAAATTCCCAACGACAGGTGAACGAGTTCTTCAGGGACCAGGAGAAGGAGCTGGAATTGTTGATATTGGCGACGATCAAGCAGTGGTGTTCAAAATCGAGAGTCACAATCATCCGTCAGCCATCGAGCCTTTTCAAGGAGCGGCAACGGGTGTCGGGGGTATTATACGGGACGTATTCTCGATGGGGGCAAGACCTGTCGCACTCCTCAACTCTTTACGCTTTGGAGAACTGGATTCTCCTCGTGTTCAGTATCTATTTAAAGAAGTCGTAGCGGGTATTGCCGGGTACGGGAACTGTATCGGAATCCCAACAGTCGGCGGGGAAGTTCAATTCGATGCCTCTTACGAAGGAAATCCCCTTGTAAACGCTATGTGTGTCGGTTTGATCGACCATAAAGATATTAAAAAAGGTCAGGCCCACGGTGTCGGTAATACAGTTATGTATGTAGGGGCAAAAACGGGTCGTGATGGCATTCACGGAGCTACATTCGCATCTGAGGAATTAAATGAAGGATCAGAAGAGAAGCGTCCAGCGGTTCAAGTGGGAGATCCATTCATGGAAAAATTACTTCTTGAAGCGTGTTTGGAACTGGTTCAGAACGATGCCCTAGTCGGGATACAAGATATGGGAGCGGCTGGTCTTACAAGCTCATCAGCTGAAATGGCAAGTAAAGCAGGATCCGGTATCGAAATGAACCTTGATCTTGTCCCGCAACGTGAAAGAGGAATGACGGCATATGAAATGATGCTCTCAGAATCACAGGAGCGTATGCTGATCGTCGTCGAAAAAGGACGGGAACAAGAAATCGTTGATCTTTTTTCAAAATATGACTTAGAAGCAGTTTCGATCGGAAAGGTAACAGATGATAAGCGTCTTCGCCTTCTTCATAAAGGAGAAGTCGTAGCAGACGTGCCGGTTGATGCACTTGCTGAGGAAGCCCCCGTTTATAACAAGCCCTCTCAGGAAGCGGCTTACTATAAAGAGTTTCAAGCAATGGAAACTCATGTCCCAAAAGTAGAGAATCATAAAGAAACTCTCAAGGCGCTCTTGCAGCAGCCAACAATTGCAAGTAAAGAATGGGTATACGATCAATATGATCATCAAGTAAGAACAAGTACAGTTGTAAGTCCGGGTTCTGATGCAGCGGTCGTACGGGTACGCGGTACTAGAAAAGCCCTTGCCATGACAACGGATTGTAATTCCCGTTACCTTTACCTGGATCCAGAGGTCGGAGGAAAGATCGCTGTCGCGGAAGCGGCACGTAATATCGTGTGTTCAGGAGCGATTCCACTGGCGATTACGGACTGCTTAAACTTCGGAAATCCAGAGAAACCGGAAATCTTCTGGCAGATCGAGAAGTCTGTTGACGGGATGAGTGAAGCATGTCGTGAGCTGTCCACTCCAGTCATCGGTGGAAATGTGTCCCTATATAACGAATCAATGGGTACTGCCGTTTATCCGACACCAGTCGTTGGAATGGTTGGATTGATCGAGGATGTCGATCATATTACAACTCAAAGCTTCAAGGAAGCCGGAGACTATATCTTTGTCATTGGGGAAACCCATGAAGAATTTGGTGGAAGTGAGCTTCAAAAGCTGACAGAAGGAAAGATCTTCGGTCAGGCACCGAAAATTGACTTGAAAACGGAGCTTCGCCGTCAAATGCAGCTTTTAGAAGCGATTCAAAAAGGTCTTGTGGCATCGGCTCATGATATCGCTGAAGGTGGTTTCGCCGTCGCTCTTGCAGAATCTACGTTTGGAACAAAAGGATTGGGAGTAGACGTTCAGGTTTCCGGAGAAAACAATGTGGCAGATCTGTTCAGTGAAACACAATCCCGTTTCGTCGTTTCAGTCAAACCTGAAAACAAAGACGAGTTTGAGAAACTTGTTCCTGATGCCAAAGCAGTAGGAAACGTAGCGGAACATGGAGAAATCAACGTGTCATCAGAAAATGGAGAAGTCATCTTACATGCATCCGTCGAGGAATTAGAGTCAGCTTGGAAAGGAGCGATCCCATGCCTGCTGAAATCAAAGGCTTAAACGAAGAATGTGGAGTATTTGGTATTTGGGGACACCCCAATGCTGCACAAATTACGTATTATGGACTTCATAGTTTACAACATAGAGGGCAAGAAGGCACTGGAATTGTCGTTTCGGATGGTGAGAAGTTACGTTGCTTAAAAGGGGAAGGCCTCGTAACGGAAGTGTTTCAAGAAGGAACCATCGAGAAGCTAGAAGGGAATTCAGCCATTGGTCATGTTCGTTATGCTACTGCGGGAGGTGGAGGCTACGAGAATGTTCAGCCTCTCCTTTTCAACTCGCAGAATGGGGGACTGGCTCTTGCTCACAACGGGAATCTCGTCAATGCGAACGCCTTAAAGCACCAGCTTGAAGGGCAAGGGAGTATTTTTCAAACAAGTTCTGATACAGAAGTGCTGGCCCATTTGATCAAAAGAAGCGGTTATTTTCAATTGAAAGACCGCGTTAAAAATGCGCTGACCATGCTAAAAGGGGCCTATGCGTTTCTTGTCATGACGGAAACGGAGATGATGGTGGCACTGGATCCACACGGTCTTCGTCCACTATCACTTGGTAAGCTTGGGGATGCTTACTGTGTTGCGTCTGAAACATGCGCCTTTGATATTGTAGGAGCTGAATTTGTCCGTGATATCGAGCCGGGGGAGCTTGTGATCATCAATGATGAGGGAATGACCTCAGAACGGTTTAGTTTTTCAGGTGGAAATGCGATGTGTACGATGGAATACGTATACTTCTCAAGGCCAGACAGCAACATTCAAGGAATCAACGTTCATTCCGCCAGAAAAAGAATGGGAATGGAACTTGCGAAAGAAGCGCCGATTGAAGCGGACGTTGTAACGGGTGTACCTGATTCCAGTATTTCAAGTGCGATCGGCTATGCAGAAGCATCAGGAATTCCGTACGAATTGGGTCTTATTAAGAACCGTTATGTAGGGCGCACGTTTATACAGCCTTCTCAATCTCTTCGTGAGCAAGGTGTGAAGATGAAGCTTTCACCGGTCAGAGGTGTGGTAGAAGGGAAACGCGTGGTAATGGTGGACGATTCGATCGTTCGCGGAACAACAAGCAGACGAATCGTCAGCATGTTGAAAGAAGCGGGAGCCAAGGAAGTTCATGTGTGCATCAGTTCGCCGCCCATCAAGAACCCTTGCTTCTACGGCATTGATACATCGACTCATGAAGAGCTGATCGCTTCTTCCAATTCAGTGGAGGAAATGCGCCGGATCATCGGAGCCGACTCTCTGACCTTCTTGAGTATAGATGGTGTGTTAAAAGCGATCGACCGAAATGATTCGTCAGAAAATCGCGGTCAATGCTTGGCTTGCTTTACAGGGAAGTATCCAACCGAAATCTACCCGGATACACTTCATCCACATGAAAAAGAGTTAGTGAAATAGGGGGAATCATGATGGCAAATGCGTATCGTCAAGCAGGAGTAGATATTGAAGCGGGATACGAGTCAGTCGACCGCATCAAAAAGCATGTGAAGAGAACCGCTCGAGAAGGGGTTCTTGGTCAAATAGGCAGTTTTGGGGGAATGTTTGATTTATCTTCTTTGAATTTAAAAGAGCCTGTTCTTGTATCAGGTACGGATGGAGTCGGAACGAAGCTGAAGCTTGCCTTCATGGCAGACAAACACGATACGATCGGGATCGATTGTGTGGCCATGTGTGTGAATGACATTGTCGTTCAGGGAGCGGAACCACTGTATTTCTTAGATTATATAGCGACTGGAAAAGCAATTCCAGAGAAGATAGAAGGTATTGTAAAGGGTATTGCGGACGGATGTGAAATGGCGGGGTGCGCTTTGATCGGTGGCGAAACCGCTGAAATGCCGGGTATGTATTCCGAGGAAGAATATGATATCGCCGGCTTTGCAGTAGGGGCTTGTGAAAAAAAAGAGATCATCACAGGCGAAAAAATTTCTGAAGGAAATGTGTTAGTCGGACTGGGTTCCAGTGGTATACACAGTAATGGGTACTCTTTAGTGCGAAAAGTATTTTTCGAAGATCAGTCGTTCTCTTTGGAAGAATCATTACCGGAAGTCGGGACCACACTAAAAGAAGCGTTACTTACACCAACCAAGATTTACGTGAAACCAGTATTAGCGGCACTGAAACAATTCTCCATCAAGGGAATGTCCCATATTACAGGCGGTGGCTTCATTGAAAATATTCCCCGTATGCTGCCGGATCATTTGCAAGCAGACATTACAGAAGGCAGCTGGGATATTCCAAGCATTTTCACTGCCCTTGAACACTATGGAGAAATTCCCCGCAGCGAAATGTACAACATTTTCAACATGGGAATTGGATTTGTGTTAGCGGTTGAAGAAAAGGAAGCAGAAGACATTCTTCAATTTTTCAACGAACAGGGAGAAGAAGCCTTTATGATTGGACGTGTGACCACTGGAAATGGAGTACGTTTCGTTCGTTGAAATGAAGGGTGAGCAAGTCAATAACGGGGGCGAGTCATGAGACAGATTGCCATTTTTGCATCAGGAAGCGGAAGTAATTTTCAAGCATTGGTAGATGCTGTTCAAAGTGGAACACTGAAAGCGAATATCAGACTTCTTGTATGTGACCAACCGGGAGCGTTCGTGATTCACCGCGCCCAATCAGCAGGGATCCCTACTTTCGTTTTTCGGGCTAAAGATTATGAAAGCAAGCAGGCATTTGAACAGGAAATCCTAAATGAGCTGGCTCATTTGGGTGTTGATTTTATTGTATTAGCAGGGTATATGAGATTGATTGGTCCTACTTTACTGGAAAGCTTCGGAGGACGGATCGTGAATATCCACCCTTCTCTTCTCCCATCATTTCCGGGAAAAGATGCCATCGGGCAAGCCATCGATGGTGGAGTGAAGATCACCGGCGTCACCATCCACTATGTAGACGCCGGAATGGATACAGGCGAAATCATCGCACAGGAAATCGTCCGGGTCACAACAGGCGAAACCAAACAATCACTCCAGGACAAAATCCAACACGTCGAACACCACCTGTATCCAACCACCCTCAACCACCTCTTTCTTACCACAGGCTACTAACGAAGTAGAGTGGAAAGAGAATACTTTATCGTGGTAGTGTGGTAAAGTAGTGAGGGACGGACCTTGGGTTTGGATTCGAATTTTAAGTAAAACCCTCGAATCCATCTCAAATTCAACCAAATAATGAAATAAAATCAGCAATACAGCAGGCAGAGGAGGATCAGACATTGAAAAAGAGAGCATTAATCAGTGTTTCAGATAAGAGCGGAGTAATCGAATTTGCTAAAGAATTAAAGTCACTTGGGTACGAAATCATTTCGACAGGTGGAACGAAGAAGCTCCTTCTGGAAAGTGACGTTGAAGTGATGGGAGTAGAAGAAGTGACAGGTTTCCCGGAAATATTAGAGGGACGCGTTAAAACACTTCACCCCAATATCCACGGTGGACTCCTCGCAAAACGTGGTGAAGAAAGCCATCGCCAGCAACTTCAGGAACAAGGAATCGAAGGAATCGATCTGGTATGTGTCAACCTTTATCCGTTTCAACAAACCATAGCTAAGCCGAATGTCGGTGTAGAAGAAGCGATTGAGAATATCGATATCGGCGGTCCAACGATGCTGAGAGCGGCAGCGAAAAATCATCAATATGTAACGGTGGTAGTCGATGCGCTAGACTATGATGAAGTCATTGCGGAGTTGAAGGTTCAAGGGGAATTATCATTAGAAAAACGCCGTAAGCTGGCGGCTAAAGTGTTCCGTCATACAGCTGCTTACGATGCGTTCATTGCTGAGTACATGACAGACATTTCAGGTGAAGAAAACCCAGAGCGTTTTACAAGAACGTACGAGTTAAAACAAACACTGCGCTACGGAGAAAATCCTCATCAGCAGGCTTCTTTCTACCGTGCGCCACTTGGCTCTGAATTCTCTGTAGCCATGGCAAGACAGCTTCATGGAAAAGAGCTTTCCTATAATAATATCAATGATGCGAATGCTGCACTTCAAATCGTGAAAGAGTTTACGGAACCGGCCGCTGTTGCAGTGAAGCATATGAACCCGTGTGGAGTCGGAGTTTCCTCGACAATCAATGAAGCCTTCTCGAAAGCGTATGAAGCGGATTCTACATCCATCTTTGGGGGAATTGTCGCTCTGAACCGCATCGTGGATGAAGAAACAGCCAAGCAGCTTCATGAAATTTTCCTGGAGATCGTCATCGCTCCTGCTTTTAGCGATGAAGCATTTGAGATTCTTTCAAGCAAGAAGAATATCCGCTTATTGACGGTTCCCTTTGAATCCACAAACAACATCGAGCGCAAATTAACGACGGTTGAAGGTGGATTGCTGGTTCAGGCGGATGACACATTCACCCTAGATGATGCTGATCTGAGAGTGGTAACAAAACGTCAGCCAACAGAAGAAGAGTGGGCAAGCATGAAATTAGGTTGGAAAGTTGTGAAGCACGTGAAATCCAACGCAATCGTTGTAACGAATGCTCATATGACGGTGGGAGTAGGGGCAGGACAAATGAACCGAGTAGGTGCTGCAAACATAGCCCTAGGGCAAGCAGGGGAAAAGGCCAAAGGGGCAGCGATGGCATCTGACGCATTCTTCCCAATGGACGACACCGTAGAAGCAGCTGCCAATGCAGGCGTAACAGCCATCATCCAGCCAGGAGGCTCCATCAGGGACGAAGACTCCATCAAAAAAGCCGACCAACACGGCATCACCATGGTCTTTACAGGAATCCGCCACTTCAAACATTAATATGAGGGACGGACCTCCAATCATAGAAAGAAGTTTTTTGAAATTACCGTATAAACCATATGGGGGAGCGACTTGTTGGGAACTGGGTGATTAGTCAGAGTGTGGACTGAGGGACGGACCTCAGCCAAGCTCATACCCACTTCCATATCCTCTAACCCCGCCTAACCATAGATCCATTCCACATACAACCTCTCCTCATCTTCAACTCAGGTAGGAGAGGTTTTCTTAAAAAGGGGGCTTTTCAAGATGAAAGTACTTGTTATCGGTCGCGGTGGTCGCGAGCATGCCATTTGTAAGAAGTTAGCGGGAAGTGAAAGTGTGACAGAAGTGTTCTGTGCACCGGGAAATGCAGGGATTGCAAGCGTTGCGACGAATCTTCCATACAGTGAATCCGATGTGAATGATCTCATTGCTTTTGCCAAGAAAGAGCATATCGCTTATACCTTTGTAGGTCCTGAAAACCCATTATTGGATGGTATCGTAAATCGCTTCCAGAAAGAGGGCCTGCACATATTTGGACCGACCAAAGAAGCGGCCATCATAGAAGGAAGCAAATCGTTCTCTAAAGAATTAATGAAAAAGTATAATATTCCAACAGCTAAATATGAAGTGTTCACAAGTATTGAGAAAGCAATCGAATATGTAAGAGAAGTAGGCGCTCCGATTGTCGTGAAGGCGGATGGATTGGCTGCAGGCAAGGGCGTCGTGGTTGCAGAAACAGAAGAAGAAGCAATCAGTGCATTAGAAGAAATGCTCCTTGATGAAAAGTTTGGTGATGCTTCTTCTAAAGTGGTAGTGGAAGAGTGTCTGTTTGGGGAAGAGTTTTCTTTGATGGCGTTTGTACATGGTGAGTCTGTTTATCCGATGGTGATTGCACAGGACCATAAGCGTGCTTTCGATGGAGATCAGGGACCGAATACAGGCGGAATGGGGGCGTATTCCCCGGTACCTCATATTTCGGATGATGTCGTGCAAGAATCGATTTCAACTGTTCTGTATCCGACGGCTCAAGCGATGGTAAAGGAGAATCGCTCGTTTACCGGCATTCTTTACGCAGGCCTGATGCTCACAAGTGAAGGTCCAAAGGTCATCGAGTTCAATGCGCGATTTGGCGATCCTGAAACCCAGGTCGTACTGCCACGTTTGACTTCTGACTTTGGCCTTGTTGTGAAGAACATGATTGAAGGGAAGCCTGTGCAATTAGAATGGTCTCAAGATGCTGTTCTTGGAGTTGTAATAGCGGCTGATGGCTATCCAGGTGATTATGCAAAAGGAATAGCCCTTCCGAATCTTGAAGAGTCAATGGATGAAGAGACCCTCATATACCATGCTGGAACCGAGCAGAATGCTGAAGCTGCCCTTGTTTCAAATGGTGGGAGAGTGTTACTTGTAGCTTCTTCTGCAGCTTCTGTGGAAAAAGCGCAGGCTAAAGTGTATAAAGAATTAGGTAAGGTGGATTGGAATGGGTTGTTCTACAGAAGAGATATCGGGAAGAAAGCTATCGAACACGTCTCTTCCTAGTTCTGCGAACATAAACAAAAGCAATGGCAATAATGCCGCCAATCAGGGAAAACAACACATAAGACATATCCGTTAAATATTCCCAAAACATAAATGAGCAACTCCTTTATTTATAAAAGTATTAAACATGAGTGCCAGGTCTAACCCATTTGAGGGACGGACCTCGGCACTCTTGCTTTTAGCTGAATATAAATCAGGTGAAAATGCCTTTAAATAGAGAAACGGAAGGGGGGTTCTGCCCCCTTACAATTCCAATATCCCTAAGAATTAAGGTCCGTCCCTGTGTCACCATTCAATGCTGCCTGGACTTCTTTGTTGGTGAGTTCTTCGGGATTGAAGTTGGATTCTTTTTTGGTATTGTCCAGGGGGTCTTGTTTGTGTTCGTTTGTTTGGTTGTGATCTTTGTGATCTGTTGATTTGTCGGATTTCAGCATGTCTTTAAAGTTCATCATATCCTTTGCTTTGAACCCGCCAAATCCACCGCTTTCGCCATTTCCCTCTGCGTTTTTTTCAAATAGGGCTGTAACAGGGCAGTAGCGAAGAATTCCTTCTCCTACTTTCATGGCTCCGATCACAGCCATCACGAGATAAGAGTCCCGCCAAGGACGTCTCGCAAGCTTTGATGTACTCCAGGCCAAAATTGTGAAACCAACGGTGATGCGGATAAGGGCATTGATAATCCCGATGTTTGATGATACTTTCATTTGTAAACTCCTCCTTAATAGAAAATTCACATAATTGTTGTAAACCGTTAATGCGTTAAATAGTAAAATATGTTAACATAAAATGAAACTTAAACTAATACCATTCCACTAGAGGAGTGTTCACATTGGAACAGCGCTACAGATGGAAGAACAAACAACTAAGAGAACATGTACAAGTACTGAACGGAGAAATATCTCCGAGCATTCTTCTAAAGAATGCAACGTACCTTCACTCGACTCTAAAGAAATGGGTGCAGGGACACATTTGGGTTTACCGTGATCGAATTGTTTATACAGGCGATCAGCTCCCGGATAACCTTGAGAAATGCGAAATAGTGGACTGTGACTCACAGTACCTCGTTCCCGGATATATCGAACCGCATGTACATCCGTTTCAGCTTTATAATCCCCAATCTTTTTCCAAGTATGCATCCCAAACCGGTACAACGACATTCGTGAATGATAACCTGATGATGTTTTTGCAATTGGAAAAAAAGAAAGCGTTTTCTTTATTGGGAGAGTTTAATAAAATGCCCGTCACGATGTATTGGTGGACAAGATTCGATTCTCAAACGGAGATGGAGAATGAAGAGGTAACCTTTTCAAATGGAGAAGTGAAGTCATGGCTGGAACATGACTCCGTGCTTCAGGGAGGAGAACTGACCGCATGGCCGAGATTGCTTCAGGGAGATGATCTGATTCTCCACTGGATGCAGGAAGCGAAAAGAATGGGCAAGATCGTTGAAGGACATCTGCCGGGAGCATCAGACAAAACCATAGCCAAGCTTCGCTTATTGGGGATTGATGGTGATCATGAAGCCATGACGGGTGAAGATGTCTATAAGCGGCTTATTCAAGGGCTGACCGTCACATTGCGCCACTCCTCCATCCGACCGGATTTGCCTGTCCTTTTAGACGGGTTAAAAGAAAAGGGCATCGATTCATATGATTCCCTACTGTTCACAACGGACGGATCGACACCGGGCTTTTATGAACAAGGTGTATTGGATTTCATGATAAAAATGGCGATTGATAAGGGCGTACCCCCAATCGAAGCATATAATATGGCTAGCTACAACGTCGCCAATTACTATCACATCACTCATTTGCATGGGATGATCGCTACAGGCAGAGTGGCAAATATTAACTTCCTTTCGTCAATTGATGACCCAACCCCGAAGTCCGTTCTCTCAAAAGGGGAGTGGGTACAGAGAGACGGAGAGCAAATAGAAGATTTTACAGAAATAAATTGGGAGACAAACGGATTTAAACCCTTATCCCTGAATTGGGAAGTGGACTATGATGACCTCCAGTTTTCCATGCCCTTTGGAATTGAAATGGTGAACGATGTTATCACCAAGCCTTATTCCATATCCATCAATCCATCTATGGAGGAGCTGGATCTTGATCATGATCAATCGTTCCTCATGCTTCTGGATCGAAAGGGGAAATGGAGAATCAGCACTATGATCAAAGGATTCTCAACGGGTGTCATGGGCTTTGCTTCTTCCTATTCAAATACGGGGGACATCATCTTAATTGGTAAGAACAAGTCAGATATGATTGCTGCCTTTAAACGAATGAAGGAAATCGGAGGCGGAATTGTTTTGACGGAGAAGGGTGAAGTCCTTCACGAAATACCACTTCCATTAAGCGGCCTGCTCTCTGATAAAGAGATGCCGGACCTTATCGAGGAAGAAAAAATACTTAAAGGCTTGTTAAAAGAAAGAGGATATCGCTTCTCGGATCCCATTTATACACTGCTATTCCTTCAGTCCACTCATCTACCTTATATACGGATGACACAAAAGGGAATCTATGATGTAATGAAGAAAACGGTACTCTTTCCAACGATAATGCGTTAAAATAGTAAAGTATAGGGAAAAGGATTTCTATAAAATAGGGGTGTCAAAAAACATGCTGAAAAGAGCTTTAATCATTGCTTTAAGCTCGTTTACACTTGTCGCATGTAGTTCAGATAAAGAGATAAAGAAAGAATCTGATAAAGAAGCTGCAACTCCGGTTGAGACAGGCGTAGAAACGGAAGAGAAAAACCAATCACCGTTAACAGGTGAGGTACAAGAGAAAGAATCCACGGCGCGAGCGGTTGCTGTCATGGTGAACAATCACCCGAAGGCGCGTCCCCAATCAGGCCTTTCAAAAGCAGATATTGTGTATGAAGTCCTGGCAGAAGGGGATGTCACTCGATTCCTGGCGATATATCAAAGTCAAAAGCCTGAAGAAATCGGTCCTGTACGAAGTGCCAGAGATTACTATGTAGAGCTTGCCAATGGATATGATAGTCTATATGTTGCCCATGGATATAGTCCGGAAGCACAGGAAATGCTGACTAGCGGCTTCATTGACAATTTAAACGGCATGAAATATGATGGAACGCTGTTCAAGCGTGCAAGCTTCCGTAAGGCTCCTCATAATTCCTATATCTCCTTTGAGCATATCGAAGAGGGAGCGGAGCAGAACGACTTTGATATGGAACGTCCACCGGAAGCATTAAACTTTAGTGATAAAGGTCCGGTAAGCGGAGAAGGATCTCAATCTGTCATGATATCATATAACAATAATCCGCTGTATAACGTAGTGTATGATTTCAACGAAGAAGAGGGCAAATACGAGCGTTACTCAAATGGTGAACAAACCATTGATTACGATTCCAAAGACCCTGTTTTAGTAGAAAATCTCTTTATAGTGGAAGCGTCTCATAAAATAGTCGACGATGCTGGCAGACGAAACATTGATTTTGACTCTGGCGGGCATGCGTACTTGATTCAAGAAGGAAAGCTCCGGGAAGTTCAGTGGAAGAATGTAGATGGCAGAATCTTACCTTTCGAAAATAATAAACCTGTCAGTTTGCGAAAAGGATCTACGTGGATCAACATCATTCCAAGTTCTTCAGGCTTGGCGGGGTCGGTATCATATCAAGAATAGATGGAAAAAGGAGTCTTTTTAATGCAAATAAATAAACTAAGAGGCAAGGAGCTGGATCAGTTATTCAATGCTGTTCTATCTCTACAAGATCTTGAAGAGTGTTATCGTTTCTTCGATGATCTTTGCACAATCAATGAAATTCAATCTCTTGCTCAGCGCCTTGAAGTAGCTCGTATGCTGCAGGATGGGAAAACCTATCATAAGATTGAAACCGAAACAGGTGCAAGCACCGCCACCATTTCCCGTGTGAAGCGTTGCTTAAACTACGGAAATGATGCCTACGAGCTGGTATTGGACCGTGTGCATCAGGAAGAAAAATAATAGAAGGGACCGCTGTCGTCATGATGAGCGGTCTTTGTTTTTTTTGTGGGGTTTTCATCGGCCTTCCTCCCTCGACTCATACAAAGTTTAACAATAGACGAGGTGATGCGGCTCCTTCCCACAAATGATATAATACGTGAGATGGATGTATGAATGGAGGAACAAAGCATGTATGATGTCCAAAAGTGGAGCCATGTATTTAAACTAGATCCGAATAAGACAATCGATGATGGAGATTTAGAATCTGTATGTGAATCGGGGACAGACGCCATTATTGTAGGGGGAACGGACGGTGTAACCCTTGAAAAGGTTCTTGATTTGATGGCACGAGTGAGACGATATACTGTTCCTTGTATTCTGGAGGTATCTAATTTGGAGTCGATCACTCCGGGCTTCGATTTATATTTCATTCCGATGGTGATGAACAGTTCGAACATGAACTGGGTGACAGGATTGCATCACCAGGCTGTAAAGGAATATGGGGAAATCATGAATTGGGATGAAATCCTTGTAGAAGGATATTGTATATTAAACAAAGACTGTAAGGCGGCACAGGTTACGGAGGCCGATACAGATATTTCAAGTGAAGACGCGGCAGCATATGCCATGATGGCAGAAAGAATGTTCAACCTGCCAATCTTTTACCTGGAGTACAGTGGTACATATGGGGATGTTGAAACGGTGAAAGAGGTAAGAGATTCACTGGAAAACACAACATTATTCTACGGTGGCGGCATTAGAACCGTCCAGCAGGCGAAGGAAATGGCTGCAGTATCAGATGTTGTCGTAGTAGGAAATGCTGTCTATGACAATTTGAAAGAAGCGTTAAAGACGGTAAAAGCAGTTAAAGGATAAGGATTGAACTGGAGGTCCGTCCCTAAATAGGATATAATAGAAATACAAATATAGAACGTACGTTCGTTATGGTGGTGTGAGAGTATGCAATTTTTGACTGATCGATTGTTGAATGGAATGAATCCGGAGCAGGCAGAAGCTGTGAAGGCGACAGAAGGGCCGTTACTGATCATGGCAGGGGCAGGCTCCGGTAAGACAAGAGTATTGACGCATCGAATTGCGTATCTGATGGTGGAAAAAGGAGTCAATCCTTATAATATTTTAGCGATTACCTTTACAAATAAAGCAGCAAGAGAGATGAAGGATCGTATTGAAAACATTCTGGGCGGGGCTTCCGATAACATTTGGATCTCAACCTTCCATAGTATGTGTGTGAGAATCCTTCGCCGTGATATTGATCGCATCGGGATGAACCGTAATTTTACGATCCTTGATTCTACCGATCAGCAGTCGGTGATCAAAGCGATTTTAAAAGAAAAGAATATTGATCCGAAAAAATTTGATCCCCGTTCGCTTTTGGGATCCATCAGCTCTGCGAAGAATGAGCTGACGACTCCCGAAGAATTATCCAAACAGGTAGGGGGATATTACGATCAAGTTGTCTCTGATGTGTACACAGAATATCAGAAGCGTTTACGTAAGAATCAGGCGTTGGATTTTGATGATCTCATCATGACGACGATTCAACTGTTTCAGCGTGTACCGGAAGTCCTGGAGTTCTATCAAAGGAAGTTCCAATACATTCATGTCGATGAGTATCAGGATACGAACAGAGCTCAATATATGCTCGTGAAACTGCTGGCTTCCCGCTTTCAGAACTTGTGTGTAGTCGGGGATTCCGATCAATCGATTTATCGCTGGCGTGGTGCGGACATTGCCAATATCCTTTCCTTTGAAAAGGATTATCCAAGAGCAACCGTTATTTTCCTTGAACAAAACTATCGTTCAACGAAGAGAATCCTGCAGGCGGCGAATGAAGTCATCCAAAAGAACTCCAATCGTAAACCAAAGAATCTATGGACGGAAAATCATGACGGTGAAAAGATCTCGTATTTCAGAGCGGATACCGAGCAGACCGAAGCTCAATTTGTGACAGGTAAAATCAAGGAAATGACGGAAAGCGGTAAGAAGAAATATTCCGATTTCGCCATCCTTTATCGAACAAACGCCCAGTCCCGTGTGATGGAGGAAGTTCTTTTAAAATCAAATATTGAATACTCCATCGTCGGCGGCATCAAGTTCTATGACCGTAAAGAGATTAAGGACATTTTGGCTTACCTGAGACTCATCTCTAATCCGGATGATGACATCAGTCTTATGCGTGTCATCAACGTTCCGAAGCGGGGCGTAGGAGCAACCTCAATAGATAAAATTGCCCGTTATGCACAGGATCACGATATTTCCATGTTCAGTGCCTTGGAAGAAGCGGATTTTATCGGCCTAAGTCCGAAAATCACGAAAGCCGTCATCGAATTCAAGGAAATGGTGAAAGGTTATACAGGCATGCAGGAATATCTGTCTGTAACAGAACTTGTAGAAGAAATACTGGAGAAATCCGGTTATATCGATATGTTAAAAGCAGAAAAGTCGATCGAGTCCCAAAGCCGCTTGGAGAACTTGGACGAGTTCCTGTCTGTAACGAAAAGCTTCGAACAGTCCAACGATGACAAGAGTCTTGTCGCATTTTTAACGGATCTGGCATTAGTGGCGGATATCGATAAGCTTGATGAAGATGATCAGCCAAAAGACTCGGTTATTCTGATGACTCTTCATGCTGCAAAAGGTCTGGAGTTCCCTATCGTATTCCTGATGGGAATGGAGGAAGGGGTTTTCCCACACAGTCGTTCCCTCATGGAAGAAGATGAGATGGAAGAAGAGCGCCGCCTGGCTTATGTAGGGATCACCCGTGCAGAAGAACAGCTCTATTTAACAAATGCACAAATGAGAACACTCTACGGACAGACAAAGATGAACCCTGTGTCCCGGTTCATTCAGGAAATTCCAGCTGAACTGTTGGATGACGTGATGGCAGAGAAGAAGAGTGCCTTCACACCTTTCGGGAAATCAGCGGCGAAAGCACCAACGCGTCCTGCCCCGCGTAAGCCCGTTTCACGCCCGGTTCAAACGACTACCGGTGGAGAATCAGTTGCCTGGCAAGTAGGGGACAAAGCCCAGCATAAGAAATGGGGTACAGGGACGGTTGTCAGTGTGAAAGGGTCGGGAGACAGTGTAGAGCTTGATATCGCGTTCCCGAGTCCAATGGGAATCAAGCGTCTTCTTGCCAAATTCGCACCTATAGAAAAAGCGTAACAATCTAAAGTCGGGAGGGAAGTCCACTCCCGGCTTAACTCAATCATTCTGAACACTTTAGCAGGAAAGGGTTGTGGAAATGGATCGACAATCAGCCGAAAACCGTATAAATGAACTACATGAATTATTAAATCAGTATAACTATGAATATCATGTTCTTGATAAACCATCTGTTTCCGATTCTGAGTATGATCAGCTACTGAGAGAACTCATCGACTTGGAAGATCTATTTCCTGATTTGAAAACATCCGATTCACCTTCTCAGCGTGTCGGTGGAGCGATATTGGATGCCTTTGAAAAAGTCGAACATCGAACGCCGATGCTCAGCTTGGGGAATGCTTTCAATGAAGAGGATTTGCGTGACTTTGATCGTCGTGTCCGTCAAGCCGTTGGAGATGACTTTTCTTATGTATGTGAGCTGAAAATCGATGGGTTGGCTGTTTCCCTTCGTTATGAAGATGGTGTCTTTGCTCAAGGGGCGACAAGGGGAGACGGATCGATAGGAGAAGATATTACATCAAACCTTAAGACCATCCGTTCCATTCCCTTGAAGATTTCTGAAAAGATTTCCTTTGAAGTTCGTGGGGAAGCCTTTATGCCTAAAGGTTCCTTTGAAGCGTTAAATAAAATCAAAGATGAAAAAGGGGAAGAGCCTTTTGCCAACCCCCGCAATGCAGCTGCAGGTTCCCTCCGTCAGCTCGATCCTAAAATCGCAGCATCACGAAATCTCGATCTCTTCTTATATGCATTAGCGGATATTGGAGATACGGGGATTGACTCTCACGGTGAAGGGTTAGATAAATTAGACAGCCTCGGATTTAAAACGAATCCTGAACGGAAGCAGTGTGCGACAATTGAAGAAGTCATTGAATTTGTCGGCAAATGGACCGATCAACGTCCGAATCTGTCGTATGACATTGACGGGATCGTGATTAAAGTCAATTCACTGGAGCAGCAGGAGCAGCTCGGAACGACAGCGAAAAGTCCACGTTGGGCAATTGCTTTCAAGTTCCCTGCTGAAGAAGTAGTAACCGTTCTAAAAGAGATTGAACTGAGTGTTGGTCGTACCGGCGTGGTGACACCAACGGCGATACTTGCGCCTGTACGTGTCGCTGGTACAACCGTTCAACGTGCGTCCCTTCATAATGAAGATCTTATTAGAGAAAAAGATATTAAAATCGGCGATCATGTCGTCATTAAAAAAGCCGGTGACATCATCCCTGAAGTGGTCAACGTTTTAGAAGACAAGAGGACGGGTGACGAACAGGAATTTCATATGCCTACTCATTGTCCTGAATGCGAAAGTGAGCTGGTTCGACTGGAAGGGGAAGTAGCCCTTCGCTGTATCAACCCTAAATGTCCAGCACAGATCCGGGAAGGTCTGATTCATTTTGTATCCCGAAATGCCATGAACATCGATGGTCTGGGAGAAAAGGTGATCAGTCAGTTATTCAGGGAGAAATTGATTGAAGATGTGGCAGACTTATACCGATTAGAACGTGATCAACTTCTTCAACTGGAGCGCATGGGTGAAAAATCCGCGGATAACTTATTGGATGCCATTCAAACCTCAAAAGCCAATTCTCTGGAGAAATTGCTCTTTGGACTTGGAATCCGTCATGTTGGAGCAAAAGCGGCGAAAACATTGGTTCAAGAGTTCGGATCAATGGATAAGTTAATGAATCTGGGCAAAGAAGAGCTGACCAATGTAAACGAAATCGGCGATAAAATGGCTGATGCCATTGTGTCCTATTTTGAAAATGATGAAGTAAAAGAACTGATCCAGGAACTGAAGGATGCCGGTGTGAATCTTGAATACAAAGGACCGAAGCCGGTAGCTGCAAATGAAGTCGACTCTTATTTTGCAGGGAAAACCATTGTATTAACCGGGAAAATTGAGCGATTAAGCAGAAATGAAGCAAAAGAAAAGATAGAAATGCTCGGTGGAAAAGTCACTGGCAGTGTCAGTAAGAAAACCGATCTTGTCATCGCAGGGGAAGAAGCAGGATCAAAGCTTGCGAAAGCCAATGAATTGAACATCGAAGTATGGGATGAGGACAAGCTGATGGAAGAACTTAACCGATAAGAGGTGTAACGAGTAATGAAAAAAGGGATTTCGGTCGCTCTCTCCGCACTATTGTTACTAGGGGGCTGTGCTCCGACATTTGAAAAGCAGGATCAGGTCGTTCAGGAAAATCAAGATAGCGAAGCAAAAAAAGCGATCATTCCAAGCTTCCAGATATCCAAGGAATACTATAAGACGATGCTTCCATATGAAACGAGTAAAACCCGAGGAGTCGTCGTCAATGATTTAGGATCAAGATATGATATCAATGAAATCGAAACGGGCTTATTGAGAGTAGCCCAAAATCGTTTCTCAACGGATGAATATTTTTTCAAAGAGGGACAATTCCTTACAAAGAAAACAGTTGATAGCTGGCTTCAACGAAAGTATACAAGCGAACAGCTGAAAGAAAAAGGACTTCAAGAATCTGAGAATGTGGGGCTGAATCCTGTCCAGTCGGAAGGTGAGAACACACCGATCTACTTAGCCCATGTGATTGAACATAATTACTTGATGAAAAAAGAAGACAACAAGGTTCATCTGGGTGGAGTAGCCATCGCTCTATCATTGAATTCTGTTCAGTACGAAACCAATCTCTCATCTGGAACTAGAACAGTAAAAAACATTAGCAATGAAGTCTTAAAGGAACAAGGAGCGAGAATTGCCGACGAAGTCCTCAATCGTCTTCGTCAGAAAAAAGAACTTCAAAACGTTCCGATCATGATCTCACTTTATAAACAGGCTCCAAAAGAACAGGTCGTCCCTGGTCACTTCTTCGCCTACACAACCATTGAAGCAAACGAAAGCAGCATCCAAAACTGGGAAGGAATTAATGAAGAATTCTACTTATTCCCTTCTCCGGAAGCCCAGGACAATCATCCAAACGATTACAAAGTATTTAATGAGCTGAAAACGGATATCGAAAAATACTTTCCTGTTTACACGGGTCTGACGGGACAAGCGCTCTATCAGAACCAGAAACTGTCCAATATGAAATTTGAGGTAGCCCTGTCCTTCCAAGGAAAAGCAGAAACCATCGGATTTGCCCAGCATCTTTCCGACATGGTCAGCAAGAAGACGCCAGACACATGGGACGTGGAACTCCTCGTGTCATCATCCTATGGACCGGAAGCCCTGATCGTGAAAAAGCCTGGCAGTAAAGAAACGTATTTGCACATTTACGAATAGAAGAGAAGAAGGACTAATCTAATGGGTTAGTTCTTTTTTTTTTAGGATAGGACTGTAGAGATGTCCAAAAAATAAGTTGAATCCTGTAGAACGTTCGATAAAATTCACGATATTTTCAAAAAATGAAACCAAACGTCACGGATGTCCGTAATCCAAATATAGATTAAAAACAAAAAAACAAGGAAAGGGGAAGACTAATGGAAATTATCGCAATTGTTATAGCTGGAGGAGCTTTCTCGATCGTCATGATCCTTCTTGAACAAAACAAGAAATTAGAAAAAAGAGTGAAGGAATTAGAGAACAAAGTATAATCGGTAAAAAAGCTTGGGATATCTCAGGCTTTTTTGTTTGGCTTTTACAGAGGAATGATATAAACGGCATACCCGTTTCAAGAACCCATCCAGAAAATTTTCTATTCCCCCCTGTTCTCTTCATGTATATGAATGTATCATTTGTTGCAAAATAATGATGCTAACGTTAGTGAAAACCAGTAATTGAAACAGATTTGTGAACAAAAAGTAACTTAATTTTATAAATTTTTATGAATAGATATAGCTAAAAAAGCGCTTTCATAAAAATATATGCAATTTATATGAATAATTATTCATATAGGTAAATGTATTTAGAAAATTCTGTCTGTTAACGTTGTGAATGTATGTTAGTATTAATAACGTTGTGAACTTGTTACGGAACGTCGCTTCGCAGAATAAACTTTTTCAAACATTATTGAGTGAATAAGTTTACAACCCGTATGCATGGGGTAAAGAACTGTTGGATTTACAATTTGAGATGTCTTTTAGCATGGTTCGAAAGTTAGATTAAGCACCTAACGAAAAGCAATACAAATTTATTGAAAGGAGAATGCTAACTACACAATGGATATAGCTACTTTAGTCACCTTTATCGTATATTTAGTTGGAATGCTCGCAATCGGTATTATTTCTTACAAATTAACAAGTAATTTATCGGATTACGTTCTTGGAGGACGTAGTTTAGGACCGGGGGTAGCAGCATTAAGTGCTGGTGCTTCAGATATGAGTTCATGGTTATTACTGGGACTTCCTGGCCTTGCTTATGCAATTGGTTTAGGTTCGATCTGGTTAAGTATTGGGTTAGTAATTGGTGCTTATTTAAACTGGAGATTCGTCGCTTCAAGACTACGTGCTTACACGGAGGTTGCAAACGATTCTATTACGGTTCCGGACTTCTTTGAAAATCGTTTCAGAGATGGTTCCCGTCTCCTTCGTGTCATTTCAGCAGTTATCATTTTGGTATTCTTTACCTTCTACACATCTTCAGGTCTTGTAGGCGGAGCGTTATTATTTCAGGAAACGTTTGGGATGTCTTACAATCAATCACTTTGGATTGGTGCCACTGTAATCATTTCTTACACATTCCTTGGAGGATTCTTAGCAGTAAGTTGGACTGACTTCGTACAAGGTATTCTCATGTTCCTTGCGCTAATCATTACACCAATCGTTGCTATTACAGAGCTGGGTGGATGGAATGCTACAGTTGATGCTGTTCGTTCTGTTGACGCGGCAAATCTTGATACAATGAACACGATGACGGGTATTGGAGTCGTTTCACTCCTTGCTTGGGGACTTGGTTACTTCGGTCAGCCGCATATCATCACCCGCTTTATGGCACTTAAATCCACCAAAGATGTACCAAAGGCACGCTGGATTGGTATGAGCTGGATGACATTATCAATGATTGGTGCTGTACTGGTTGGTTTCTCCGGTATCGCCTATTTCGCTGATATGCCGTTGATCACAGGTGATGTTGATAATTCTGAGAAAGTATTTATCTTCTTCACAGATGTCTTATTTAATCCATGGGTATCCGGAATTCTGTTAGCAGCGATTCTATCTGCTATCATGAGTACAATCGATTCCCAATTACTCGTTTCATCCAGTGCGTTAGCGGAGGATTTCTATAAAGCGATCATCCGTAAGAACGCTTCTGACAACGAACTTGTATGGGTAGGTCGTGCCGGAGTGCTTCTCATCGCATTCATCGCGATCATGCTTGCTATTCAAGGGAACCCTGCGAATGGCGGAGGTACGAAGATTCTCGATCTGGTAAGTTACGCATGGGGTGGATTTGGTGCCGCATTCGGACCGATCGTCCTGTTGTCTCTATACTGGAAAGGTATGACACGAAACGGTGCATTGGCTGGTATGATCACTGGTGCTGTAACAGTCGTCGTTTGGAAACAGCTGACTGTAGCTGGAGTTATTCCATTCGAACTGTATGAAATTGTTCCAGGATTCTTCCTTGCTATGCTGGCAATCGTGATCTTCAGTAAGGTTGGACCACAACCAAGTGCTGAAATCCAAGCAGAATTCGACGAAGCTGTTGCCAAAGACATCGTAAAATAATTTCAATATCGATAAGAGGTCCGTCCCTCGTCACTTAACAGTGGCTGAGGGACGGACCTCTTTTTTGTTATGTTTTCTTTTTTACATTAGAAGGAAATTTGTGATACATGTCCTCCTTGATGGTGATGCGAAATTTGTCGAAAGAAAATTTTCAGAAAGTTGTTCCAAATTTAAATACTCTGTTATATAATACAAACATGATAAATAATCTGTATTATAACAATAAGGATTTGTTTAATACTGCTAAGGAGTGATGGTGTTCAATGTCTACTAAAATGGTTGGTATCAAGGTAACTGGTGAACTTCAGCCAGGCTTTGATGAAATTTTATCCCAAAAAGCACTGCAGTTTTTAGAACAACTGGAGCGCCGATTCGGAGCAAAGCGGAGAGAGCTGTTACACAACAGAGAGAAACAGCAGGAAAGGATCAATGGAGGAGAGCTTCCTCGCTTCTTACCTGAAACAGAATCGATTCGACAAAGTGAATGGAAAGTGAGTCCGATCCCTCAAGCTTTACAAGATAGAAGGGTGGAGATCACTGGACCTGTTGACCGTAAAATGGTTATCAACGCATTGAACTCTGGTGCAAAATGTTTTATGGCATGTTTTGAAGATGCCACTTCACCTACATGGACGAACCTCATAGAAGGACAAATCAACCTCAGAGATGTAGTACATCAAACAATAGACTTCACGAATCCGAATGGGAAGCGTTATGAATTAAAAGAAGAACACGCCGTATTAATTGTTCGGCCCAGAGGATTACATCTGGAAGAAAAACATATCGAACTGAATGGGGAATCAATATCAGCAAGCCTTGTCGACTTTGGATTATTCTTTTTTCATAATGCAACTCATTTAACCTCAACGAATAAAGGCCCTTATTTTTACTTACCTAAATTAGAAAGTCACCTGGAAGCGCGCTTTTGGAATGACGTGTTTATATTTGCCCAGGAATATATCGGGATTCCTCAAGGAACGATCAAAGCAACGGTCCTGATTGAAACCATCACAGCGGCATTTGAAATGGATGAAATCCTTTATGAATTAAAGGAGCATTCGGCAGGGTTGAACTGTGGAAGATGGGATTATATTTTCAGCTATATTAAAAAACTTAGGGAACAAAAAGATGTGATCCTGCCTGACCGTTCAACGGTGACGATGACTGCACCATTCATGAGATCGTATTCTTTGCTCACGATTAAGACTTGTCACAGGAGAGGTGCACCAGCAATTGGAGGAATGGCAGCTCAGATCCCTGTTAAAAACGATCCTGTTAAAAACGAAGAAGCGTTTAACAAGGTGAGAGCAGATAAAGAAAGAGAAGCGCGGGATGGTCATGATGGCACATGGGTAGCTCATCCTGGTCTCGTACCTGTTGCCATGGACGTTTTCAATCAGGAAATGAAACATGATAATCAAATTGCAGAGAAAACATTAGAAGATCTCAACGTGTCTGAGCAGGAGCTTCTTGAAGTTCCTCAAGGGACGATAACAGAAGAAGGTGTCCGCTTAAATATTAACGTCGGAATTCAGTATATATCTTCCTGGCTGAGCGGCCAAGGAGCAGCACCGATCCACAACTTAATGGAAGACGTGGCAACGGCTGAAATTTCCCGGGCTCAGCTATGGCAATGGATCCGTCATCCCAAAGGAGTTCTTGACGACGGCCGAAACATCACCATCGATCTCTACGAACGACTAAAGCAAGAAGAACTAACCAAACTCAAAAGCCAAATGGGAGAACAACTGTACAAAGAGCGCCGGTTCTCAGAAGCCGTCCAACTATTCGACCAACTCATCCAGAACGACCAATTCACAGACTTTCTCACCATCCCTGGCTACCGAATCCTTTAGAGGGACGGACCTGTAAAAAGCATCAACAAAGCGAAAAAGGTTGAATACACAAGTCTAAATACTTTAATGAATTACCGCTGCAGTGATTAGAGGGACGGACCTCACAAACTAACTGCATGTCGGTTAAATAGAAATTCAAAACCAATAAACAAACAAAAGGGAGAGATTATCAATGGTAAAAGCAAATAACGAACGTGTAAACGTACTGCAAGAGAATTGGGAAATGGATCAAAGATGGAAGGGGGTATCCCGACCTTATTCGGCTGAGGATGTTATTCGTTTAAGAGGATCAATTGATATTGAGCATACCCTTGCCCGACACGGATCTGAGAAGCTGTGGAATCTGCTTCACAAAGAAGATTATATCAATGCCCTTGGTGCCTTGACTGGAAATCAGGCTGTCCAACAAGTGAGAGCCGGTCTGAAAGCGATCTACTTAAGCGGGTGGCAGGTAGCGGCGGATGCGAACCTTGCCGGGCAGATGTATCCCGATCAAAGTTTGTATCCTGCGAACTCTGTACCATCCGTCGTAAAGAGAATCAATCAAGCCTTACAGCGTGCTGATCAGGTTCACTATGTTGAAGGTGATGAATCGATCGATTGGTTTGTCCCGATTGTAGCCGATGCAGAAGCAGGCTTTGGAGGACAGCTTAATGTATTCGAACTCATGAAGGGTATGATCGAAGCAGGGGCTTCAGCTGTCCACTTTGAGGATCAGCTTTCTTCTGAGAAGAAGTGCGGACACTTGGGAGGCAAAGTATTACTGCCTACTCAAACGTCCGTGAAGAATTTAATTTCAGCACGTCTGGCAGCGGATGTTATGGGAGTACCAACATTAATCGTAGCCCGTACAGATGCGAATGCCGCAGATTTAATCACGAGCGATGTGGACCCGTATGATGCGCAGTTCATTACAGGGGAACGTACTCCTGAAGGGTTCTTCCGTACAAGGGCAGGCCTTGATCAGGCGATTGCAAGAGGCTTGGCTTATGCTCCTTATGCAGATCTTGTGTGGTGTGAAACATCGGAACCGAGTCTTGAGGAAGCCCGCCAATTTGCTGAGGCGATTCATGCTGAGTATCCAGGGAAATTATTGGCGTATAACTGCTCACCATCCTTTAACTGGAAGAAGAAACTGGACGATGAAACGATCGCTAAGTTCCAAAAAGAGCTTGGGAAAATGGGCTATAAATTCCAGTTCGTAACGCTTGCAGGTTTCCATGCACTGAACCACAGCATGTTCGAGCTTGCGAGAGGATACAAAGAGCGTGGAATGGCTGCATATTCCCAGCTTCAAGAAGCGGAATTTGCCAGCGAGAAGCATGGCTATTCAGCTACGAGACATCAGCGTGAAGTAGGTACAGGCTACTTTGACGAAGTATCGATGGTGATATCAGGTGGAACATCCTCTACAACAGCCCTTAAAGGGTCGACAGAGGCTGCTCAATTCTAAAAAATCCAGTTGAATAAAAATATAATGAAGGTCCGTCCCTCGGGGGTTGCTAATCCCCGAGGGACGGACCTTTTTTAGGCGATCCGCAATCTAGTACTATCGAAGTGAATTTGTGGATAGTTAAACTTTATAGAAATTATTTATAAATATACTATTGATTTTATTAATATACATACATATAATTAGAGCTAATTTAAATTTAATCTGTGTGGTGAATAGTTATGAATGTTGGTATTGTTGGTAGTACGGGTTATGGTGGAGTGGAGTTGCATAGGTTGTTATCGAATCACCCGAATGTAGAGAATTGTATTTTGTATTCATCTTCTTTGGATGGTACACCTTATGCAGAGCAATATCCACACCTCTTTGATCTGTCACATGAAGTAGTGAATCCTATCAGAATCGAGGAAATGAGGCAGCTTGATTTCGTCTTTTTGGCAGTTCCTTCTGGTGTATCGAAGGAATTATCTCAGAAGCTCATCGGTGAAAAGGCGAAAGTGATCGATCTTTCAGGGGACTTGCGCTTGAAGAATCCTCAAGAGTACGAAGAGTGGTACAAAGGTGAATCAGCATCTACAGATATTTTACAGAAAGCAGTGTATGGTCTCACAGAATGCAATAGACAATCCATACAAGAGGCGGAACTGATCGCGAACCCAGGCTGCTTTCCGACAGCCACCCTTCTAGGATTGGCTCCGCTTTTCCATCATGAGCTAGTAGAACCCCATTCCATCATTATCGATGCTAAAACGGGATTATCGGGAGCGGGGAGAAAAGCGACTCAATCCAGTCACTTTTCAGAGACACAGGAAAATCTACGAATCTATAAGGTTCATCAACACCAGCACACCCCTGAAATTGAACAGCAATTGAAGGAGTGGAACAGCGAAGCGGGACCCATTACCTTTACGACTCACCTTATTCCCATGACCCGTGGGATTATGGCTACGATGTATACAGAATTAAAAAGCACATACACCACTGAGCAGTTGCACAACATCTACCAAGACTATTACGAGAAGCATGCCTTCATCAGGGTCCGTCCTGTGGGCCAGTTCCCAAGTACAAAAGAAGTGTTCGGCACCAATTTCTGCGATATCGCGATAAAAGCAGATCCACGGACGAATCGGGTGACGATTGTTTCTGTGATCGATAACTTGCTAAAAGGAGCCGCCGGCCAAGCGGTTCAAAACATGAATCTGATGCTCGGTTTAGACGAAACAATTGGACTCTATCACTTTCCAATTTATCCATAAGAGGAGGAGAATCAATGAAACTAGTAAAAGAAAAGGCTGTTCAACACATTCCTGGAGGAACGATTCTTTCACCTCTCGGGTACAAGGCAGGGGGTATGCACACAGGTCTTCGTTACGCAAAGAAAGACTTCGGGGTCATTTACAGTGAGAAGCCTGCACAAGTCGGAGCGGTTTATACGCAAAGTCACTTTCAAGCTGCTCCCCTAAAGGTCACACAGGAAAGCATCTTGAAATCTCACACTCTCCAGGCGGTTGTGGTGAACAGTGCGATCGCAAATGCCTGTACGGGTGAACAAGGATTAAAAGATGCTTATCAAACGAGGGAGTGGACGGCCAAACGATTTCAAATTCCGGAAGAGTACGTAGCCGTTGCTTCGACAGGAGTCATTGGTGAGTGGCTTCCTATGGAGAAGATTGAAAAGGGCTGCAACGAAATCGAGGTTGCTTCGACAGAGCAGAGTGCAGAGTCTTTTCAACAGGCCATCCTAACGACGGACCTTATCGAAAAGACTTCATGCTATAGCGTGAAAATAGATGGAGAAACAGTCACAATCGGAGGATGTGCGAAGGGATCTGGTATGATTCATCCGAATATGGCGACGATGCTTGGCTTCATTACAACGGATGCATCGATTTCATCCACCCTCCTGCAAAAAGCACTTAAGACAGCGATCGATCAATCCTTTAATCAAATCACTGTAGATGGCGAAACATCTACGAATGACATGGTCATTGCAATGGCAAACGGGATGGTAGAGCACGACACGTTACATGAAAGTCATCCTGATTGGCATCACTTTCAAGAGGGGTTCATTCACGTATGTCAAGATCTGGCCAAACAAATTGCCAGGGACGGTGAAGGAGCAACCAAGCTCGTAGAAGTGAACGTTAAAGGGGCTCACTCCAATCATGACGCCAATATTTTAGCCAAAAAAATCGTTGGTTCCAATTTGGTCAAAACGGCACTCTTTGGCGGGGATCCAAACTGGGGAAGAATCGTCGGTGCCATGGGACACAGTGAGGTGACGATCGATCCCCATCAATGTGACATTTATATTGGAGAAACTCTCGTGTTTTCAAATGGTACTCCCCAGCCATTCAATGAAGAGAGTGTAAGTCAGGATATGCAAGCGGAACATGTGATCATATCTGTCGGGTTGCATGGTGGAGATGGAAAAGGAAAAGCCTGGGGGTGCGATCTTACGTATGATTACGTCAAAATCAATGCAAGTTATCGAACATAAGCCAGTGATTGCAATCAAACTGGGAGGAAGTGTCCTATCTAAGCTCTCATCCCTTTTCTATGAAAGTATAAAAGATCTTCAGAAGCACTACCATGTAGTACTTGTTCACGGTGGTGGCCCTGAGATTACGGCGATGCTGAACAAGCTGGCCATCGAATCCACCTTCATCAATGGACAGCGAAAAACCACAAAGAAGGTTTTTGGAGTCGTTGAACAAGTGTTAAAGGGCAAGGTGAATAGCGAGTTAACCCATCAACTCAATCTGGCAGGGGTAAAAGCAATCGGATTAAGCGGGTACGATGCCCATTTGTTAAAGGCCAGCCTCCTGGATGAAGGATCTCTAGGTTATGTTGGCAAAATTGAAAAGGTAAACCTTACCTTATTAAACAATCTGCTTTCGCTGAACTACGTGCCTGTTATCGCTCCTCTTGCCACTACAAACAATGGGGAGAAGCTGAATGTGAATGCAGACCTGGCTGCATCAGCCATAGCAGAAGCCATGCAAGCAGAGAAGCTGGTCTTTGTCACAGACGTTCCCGGAATATTAAAAGAAGGGGAAATTGTTTCACGTGTAACAAAGGAAGAGATCCTTCATTATATAGAAACCGGAATCATCCACGGCGGAATGATCCCGAAGGTGCAGGCAGCCCTATCGGTTCTGCAGCTTAACATTAAAGAAGTCATGATCGTCGGGTGTCAGGACACGATCATTCAAGATGGAGAAATGCTGGGTACACGTATAACAGAAGGAGGAGGAGTCGGGGCGGTATGAGTCATTTATTTCCTACTTATAATCGGTTGGATATTGAATTGGTTTCAGGAAACGGCACGGTTGTTCAAGATCAAAACGGGCAATCCTATTTGGATTTCATTTCAGGTATAGCGGTTTGTAATTTAGGTCACTCTCCTTATGTTGTTAAAGAGGCTCTGGAAAAACAATTGGATAAACTTTGGCATGTATCCAACCTGTTTCCGATTACGCTGCAGGAAGATGCAGCTTCACTCCTTGCTTCCGCCAGCGGATTGGATTCAGTCTTCTTCTGTAATAGTGGAGCTGAAGCGAACGAAGCGGCGATTAAGTTAGCCAAAAAGCATACGGGGAAAACGAAGATCCTGACCTTCAAGCAATCGTTTCATGGCCGGACCTTTGCGACCATGAGTGCAACGGGGCAGGAGAAGGTTCATAGCGGATTCGGTCCATTGGTTCCAACCTTTGACTATCTTCCTTATAACGACGAACAGGCTCTTTCGGAAGTGGAAGGAAATGACGTTGCGGCCATCATGGTGGAAGTCATTCAAGGGGAAGGTGGGGTCAACCCTGGTACTCATTCCTTTTTACACGCAGTAGAAAGGTTGTGCAAGGAGATGGATGCTTTACTCATTATCGATGAAGTCCAAACAGGGATCGGGCGTACGGGAGCTCCATTTGCTTATCAGCATTATTCCCTGCAACCGGATATCGTTACGACGGCTAAAGGATTAGGAAGCGGTTTTCCTGTAGGTGCGATGATGGGTAAAAAAGATCTTGTTTCCTCCTTTTTGCCAGGAACTCACGGTTCGACATTCGGAGGCAATCCATTAGCGATGGCTGCAGCGAAAGCCACTCTTGAAACGATTGTTGATGAAGTGTTCTTGCAAGAAGTACAAAGGAAATCCAAGTACTTTATGCAGGAGCTGAAGAATAAACTACAGGAATGTCAGAGCGTAAAAGAGGTAAAAGGGATCGGCTTTATGATCGGCATCCAATTGGATATGGAAGTAAAAGAAATCATCGATGAGCTGCGGAACAATGGATTGTTGACGCTTCCGGCAGGTACTCATGTCATCCGACTATTACCACCTTTAACGGTCACCTATGAAGAGCTGGATCAGGCACTTCACATACTGGGAGAAACGCTAAAACAACATCAATCAGCCCGTGTCTACTAATCTATTTTTCTTTTAGAAATGAATGTATAAAAATACCTTAATATAAATAAATATTCAATTGTAGGAGGCGGTCTCATGTCAGGTTACTTATGTTTAGAAAATGGAAAGACCTTTATAGGGGAAGTCACAATGGATGAAGAAGATCCCGTTCAGGGTGAGATTGTATTTTTTACGGGGATGACGGGATACCAGGAAGTACTGACCGACCCTTCCTATAAAGATCAAATCGTTGTTTTCACCTATCCGCTCATCGGTCAATATGGCGTGAACGTAGATGACTTCGAGAGCTCAAAGCCGCAGGTGAAAGGGGTCATCATGCTCCAATCACCGGAGTTGTATTCCCATTATCATGCCACTTCTTCCCTTAAAGACTATCTCGGGAAGTGGAAGATTCCCTACATGACAGGTGTGGATACGAGGCAGGTAGTGAAGGCGATCCGTGATGTTGGAAGTCAAAATGCGTGTATATCTTATACAGAAGTGCTTCCTGAAAAAGAGAAACTCACAGGCCAAATCGAAAAGGTAGCCTTTTCTCAGATCCGTAAGATGGGGAGTGGAAGCAAGCATATAGCCGTCGTCGATTTCGGTGTGAAAAAATCGATTCTATCCAGTCTGGTAAAGATGGATTGTCTTATTACCGTCATTCCCTATCATCAGCTTGAGCTTCTGGATCAGATGAACGTGGACGGATTGGTGTTGTCGAACGGTCCGGGAGATCCGAAAGAAATGATGAGTCTTTTACCCGAGCTGAAGGAAAAAATCATGGAGCTTCCGACCCTCGGAATTTGTCTAGGGCATCAATTAATCGCTCTGGCACTCGGAGGAAATACCGAACGACTATTATTCGGTCATAGAGGAGCGAATCATCCTGTCATCGACAACCAAACCGGAGAGGTGTTTATCACATCACAAAATCATAATTACGTCGTGAACGGGGCCAGTTTAACAGGAACCGGGTTGGAACCGCGTTTTATGAACGTCAATGATGGTTCCCTTGAAGGGCTTCAACATATAAGCAAGCCTATCCTTTCAGTTCAATTTCATCCTGAAGCGCGTCCGGGCCCGGAGGATGCTTCGTGGATATTCGAACAATTCTATCAAACGATTAAACAACCAGGGAGAGAGAAGATGTATGCCTAAAGATTCCAGTATTCAAAAAATCCTCATAATCGGATCAGGCCCTATCATCATCGGGCAAGCAGCAGAGTTTGATTACTCAGGTACACAAGGGTGCCTTGCCCTGAAGGATGAAGGTTATGAAGTGATTCTCGTGAACCATAACCCGGCGACGATCATGACAGATACGACCTACGCCGACAAAGTGTACTGCGAGCCCTTAACGGTCAAAACATTAACTGCGATTATCGCTAGTGAACGTCCTGATGGAATCGTCGCAAATCTTGGAGGTCAAACCGCTCTGAATCTTGCAGTGGAGCTGGATGAAAGAGGGGTTCTTGAGAAGTATGGAGTGACACTGCTTGGGACCTCTGTGGATTCGATTCAAAAAGGGGAAGACAGAGAGAAATTTCGAACCTTGATGAACACTTTGGGACATCCAACGGCAGAAAGTGCTATCGTACACGATCTTCAAGGGGCTATCCTTTTTTCTGAAAAGATTTCCTTCCCGATCATAGTGCGCCCGGCTTATACATTGGGGGGGAGAGGCGGCGGCATCGCTTCTACCAGGAAGGAATATAGTAAACTCGTTCAAACCGGGTTAAAGGCGAGCCCGATTCATCAAGTGCTGGTGGAAAAAAGCATCGCCGGGTTCAAAGAGATTGAGTATGAAGTCATGAGAGATTCGAAAGGAAATTGTATATCCGTCTGTAATATGGAAAATTTCGACCCTGTTGGTGTCCATACGGGTGACTCCATCGTCGTCGCTCCGTCCCAAACCCTGACAGATCAAGAGTTTCATATGCTCCGTACAGCTGCGTTTAATATTATCAGTGCGCTAGAAGTGGTGGGAGGATGCAATATACAATTTGCTTTAGAACCTAACAGTAACCAATACTATGTAATTGAAGTGAACCCAAGGGTGAGCAGGTCTTCTGCTTTGGCATCGAAGGCAACGGGCTATCCCATCGCCAAAATAGCGGTGAAGCTTGCTGTGGGCTATACGTTGAACGAAATTATCAATCCGCTGACGAGAACTACTTTTGCAAGCTTTGAACCGGCTCTTGATTACGTGGTCGTCAAGTTTCCAAGATGGCCATTCGATAAATTCCCAAAGGCGAATCGGGGGCTCGGAACGAAGATGAAAGCAACGGGTGAAGTGATGGCGATCGAGCGTTCGTTAGAGGCTGCTTTTCATAAAGCTCTTCAGTCGTTGGATCTGTCCTTAGGAAACATATATAACGAACTGGCTGGCTTATCTCATAAAGAGCTTGAAGAGAGGATTGGAACACCAACGGATCTTCGCTGTTTTGAACTGCTGGAATTGTTGAGAAGAGGCCATTCGATTCACACTCTTCATGAAAAGACAGGAATCGATAAGCTGTTCTTGTCTATCTTGAGTAACTTAGTATTCATGGAAAATAAACTAAGAACGTCCGACTTCACTTCTGATCTTTTGAAAGAAGCAAAGCAGTTCCGGTTTGAGGATAAAACCATTGCCGGATTAATGGGGAAACCGGAAGCGTCCATTGGAAAAATGAGAGTGGAGGAAGGAATTGTGCCCGCCTTTAAAATGGTGGATACATGTGCAGGTGAATTCGAAGCGATCACCAATTATGCCTACTCTACTTATTATGGAGACAATGAGATTCAACCGTTACAAGGAGAGAAGAAGGTCCTGATTGTTGGAGCGGGTCCGATTCGAATCGGTCAGGGAGTCGAGTTTGACTACAGTGCCGTTAAGGCGATTCACAGATTGAAAGAGCATGGATACACGACCATCATGGTGAACAATAATCCGGAAACCGTGAGTACGGATTATGAGACGGCAGATCGATTGTACTTTGAACCTATTACGAAAGAATCGCTCCTTTCCATTATTCAGCATGAGAATGTCGATACCGTACTCGTTCAATTCGGAGGACAAACGGCATTAAACCTGGCTTCTATATTAGAGAAGGAAGGTACCCGATTATTTGGGACGTCTTCAGATATCATTGACCATGTAGAGGATCGTGAACGTTTTTATCAACTGCTTGATGAACTGGAGATCCCCCGTGTAAAAGGAGATATCTGCCACAGTAAAGAGGAGGCATTACAAGTAGCACACAACTTAACCTTTCCTCTTCTTTGCCGTCCATCCTATGTGATTGGAGGAAAAGGGATGGTGAAAGTAACGACACAAACCGAGCTACAGAAGTTCATACAGGAAGCGGATGCAGACTACTATCCTATTTTAATGGATGAATTCAAAGAAGGTCAGGAAATCGAAGTTGACTTGGTGGGGGACGGAGACGGAGTGTATGTACCCGGAGTGATGGAGCATATTGAACGTGCAGGCGTCCATTCAGGGGACAGCATGTCTATTTTTCCTTCTGAATCCCTGTCAATTGAAATCAAGAGAACGATTGAAGGCTATGCCCGGAAGATTGTGTCTTCCCTTCATTACAAAGGGATCATGAACATTCAATTTTTGCTGCAAGGTGAAGAGGTATTCATGTTGGAAGTGAACCCAAGAGCAAGCAGGACGGTTCCGGTGGTCAGCAAGGTTCTTGGTTACTCATTAATCGATATGGCGACAGACCTTATGTGCGATGAGACGTTGAAGATAGACGCCTTTAGCCCTCCTTCAGAAATAGACGTTGTTGGAGTGAAGTATCCTGTATTTTCATCACATGCCCTGCCGGAGATCGATCAAACACTCGGGGCCAATATGAAGTCAACGGGAGAAGGATTATGTCTTGGTAAGACGGTTGAAGAAGCCCTGTATAAAGTATTTGAAGGGTTGCATGAAGCTATAGAAACTGGTGGGACGGTTTATATAGATAGTGACCAGAAAGAATTAAAACAGTATCAGACTTCTACGGAAACTTCGTTTAGTGACTGGGTTGAAACAAGCAATGCTTCTGTGTATTTCAGTCATGAAGAAACGGTTGAAATGAAGAAGAGAAGAATTGCAGCGTTAGAAGCAGGGGTCACCGTTTTAACGGAAGCAGAGACCTTATTGGCCTTTATTCGAAGTATGAAAGTGAATAAAGTGAACCCTATTCCATTGGCACCATCAAAATCCGTACAGGGAGTGAGCAGAGTATGATGAATACAAATGTTGCGACGTCGCCGGTTTCCTTGAAAGGGAGAGATCTTGTCACGTGGTTGGATTACACAACGGAAGAGGTACATGAGCTCTTAGCACTGGCTCAGTATTTGAAGAAAAATCCTTGTTCAAAGGTGTTGGAAGGAAAGACACTTGGGATGATTTTTGAAAAGTCGTCCACAAGAACCCGTGTCTCTTTTGAAGCGGGAATGCTCCAGATGGGAGGTCATGCCATCTACCTGAATGCCCGTGATATACAGCTAGGTAGAGGAGAGTCGATCGCAGATACGGCACGGGTTCTTTCTTCTTATGTGGATGGCATCATGATCCGTACGTTTGAAACTCAGAAAGTTACAGAACTGGCCCAATACGCGGATGTTCCAGTCATCAACGGACTATGCGATACGTACCATCCTTGTCAGGCGTTGGCGGATGTTCTCACGATTTTGGAGCTGAAGGGAACGCTGAAAGGATTGAAGGTTGTGTATATAGGGGACGGAAATAATGTGGCACACTCCTTTATGATTCTTTGTGCGAAGCTTGGAATGGACGTCGTCGTTTCTTGTCCTGAAGGCTATGAACCCGCTAAAGAGATTGTCGGGAAGACGGTGAAGATTGCCGGAATGAACGGCGGCAGCTTTACGCTTTCTTACGATCCGGTTGAAGCGGTAAAGAATGCGGATATCGTATACACCGATGTATGGGCAAGCATGGGGCAGGAGGAAGAAGCGAGTAAGCGTCTTAAAGACTTCAAGCCTTATCAGGTGAATGAACAGCTACTTCAGCATGCTGCACCCGAAGTGAAATTTCTCCATTGTCTTCCGGCACACCGTGAAGAAGAAGTGACAGCGGCTGTCATAGACGGGCCATGTTCTGCTGTATTTCAGCAAGCGGAGAATCGATTACATGTACAGAAGGCCATACTGCAATCACTATTTGTTTAAAGCCAAAAGGTCCGCTTCTTGATGGAAGCGGACCTTTTAGTTGCCTGAAAGCATTTCCATAAGAGAAAATAGTACTGAACCAAACAAACACATGTAAACATATAGTGTAGGAGAAACTGTAATGAGACCGTTTTGGAGGTGCTTGTGGTTTTGAGTAAACCAACGATTGATGATTACCTGGATAATGGAATATATGGTCAGAAGCAAACGAAGCCTGATGAAAGAAGAAAGTTTCTCGGGAGCTTGCGGGAACGAATCGTCATTGCCCTGACTCAGAGTCAGGTAAGGGAAAAGGGAGTGTACAAGGAAGTTCAGGAGAGCCTGAAGAAGCATCCAGAGGCGAAGCTTTTATTAAATGGTAATATGAGCTACTCCTACTTATCTAAATACATCAAGCTCGCTGATACGTATCATGTCTCGTTTTCAATGGTGACAAATAAGGAGATCGAAACCGATATTGGCCTTGTCCTCGCTTATGATCATGCCGTTGATAAAGAAGAAATCTATGTGAAGAAAAAAAGTGAAAAGACCTCTGAAGCTAAAACGAAGCAAAAGCCAAAGAAAAGCCTATTTTCATCGATTAAAAACAAGCTTTTCTAATACTGTTTGCCCTTTTGAAAGAAAGAGAGTTTAAACAGTCCTTTCAAACTCGCTGGTATGATAAACAGAATAAACAATATCCGAAACAAGTGATATCCGGTAATGATGGAAAGATCTGCGTTGACGGCTTGTCCCACTATGGTCTTCTCGGCCATTCCCCCGGGAGCCAGGCTAATAAAGGCAGTAAGAAATGTAATGTCATGCCAGCGACTTAATACAAAGCTTTGGCCCCCGCAGCATTCACAATACCCCCACCCAAGGTCCGTCCCTCACAAAATGGCACATACCCTTCCGATTCGTGGTAGAATGAATGGAGGTATGGACAAGTATCCGCCATGATCTTAACCATCGTTATCTCTTATCATAGTTGCTTTAATGAAGCGAATTTTGGTATTATCAATAGTATTGTGAGTGTTCGAACATATACGGAGGTGAAGAAGATGACTAGAATTTCTGAAGAGCAAGTAAAGCATGTTGCCCACCTTGCGCGACTAGCCATCACAGAGGATGAAGCGAAAAAGTTTACAACTCAATTAGATGCGATTATCGGGTTTGCCGAGCAGCTGAATGAATTGGATACTTCAAATGTGGAAGCAACGAGTCATGTGTTGGATATGAAGAACGTTATGCGTGAAGATAAGCCTGTTGAAGGACTGCCACGTGAAGAAGTACTAAAGAACGCACCAGACAAACAAGATGGACAAGTACGCGTTCCATCGATCTTGGACTAAGGAGGGGACCTCATGTCATTATTTGACCATAAATTATCAGAGCTTCATGAGCTTTTACATAAGAAAGAAGTATCTGTCACAGATCTTGTAGACGAATCATATAAACGTATTGATGCCGTTGAAGATAAAGTAAAAGCATTTTTAACATTAGATGAAGAAAATGCCCGCAGTAAAGCGAAAGAAATGGATGCAAAGCTTGGTACAGACGAAAGCAAAGGTCTGCTATTCGGAATGCCGATCGGGATTAAAGATAATATCGTAACAAAAGGACTTCGTACAACATGTGCCAGTAAAATCCTTGAAAACTTCAATCCGATTTATGATGCTACGGTTATCAATAAATTACATAGTGCCGATACGATTACGATCGGAAAACTGAATATGGATGAGTTCGCGATGGGTTCATCTACTGAGAACTCCGGTTTCCAGAAAACGAGCAATCCATGGAATCTTGAAACGGTTCCCGGTGGATCTTCAGGTGGTTCAGCAGCATCCGTTGCAGCTGGAGAAGTACCTTTCTCACTGGGGTCGGATACAGGTGGATCGATTCGCCAGCCAGCAGCATTCACGGGTACTGTCGGATTAAAACCAACTTACGGACGTGTATCCCGTTTCGGTCTTGTAGCATTCGCTTCTTCACTGGATCAAATCGGACCGATCACTCGTAACGTAGAAGACAATGCCTATTTACTGCAAGCGATCGCTGGTCTTGATCCGAATGATTCTACTTCAGCGAATGTTGAGGTTCCGAACTACGCGGCAGCTCTGACAGGCGATGTGAAAGGCTTGAAGATTGCTGTGCCGAAAGAATATTTAGGTGAAGGTGTCGGCGAAGAAGCCCGTCAATCAGTGCTTGCTTCATTGAAAGTGTTGGAAGGCATGGGAGCTACATGGGAAGAAGTTTCTCTTCCTCACTCTAAATTTGGTGTTTCAACGTACTACTTATTAGCGTCATCTGAAGCTTCTGCAAACCTTGCCCGTTTCGATGGTGTTCGTTACGGTTACCGCACTCCAAACGCAGAGAACCTTCTTGATCTTTACAAGAAAACCCGTGCAGAAGGATTTGGGGATGAAGTGAAGCGTCGCATTATGCTTGGAACCTTTGCATTGAGTTCTGGATACTATGATGCTTACTACAAAAAAGCACAGCAGGCCCGCACACTGATCAAGAAAGATTTTGAAGATGTATTTGCAAAATATGATGTCATTATTGGACCAACAACACCAACTCCAGCTTTCAAAATCGGTGAAAAAATCGATGATCCATTAACGATGTATGCAAACGATATTTTAACGATTCCAGTAAACCTAGCAGGTGTACCGGGAATATCTGTACCTTGTGGATTCTCTTCAACTGGATTGCCACTTGGACTGCAAATCATCGGAAAGCATTTTGACGAAAGCACGATTTATCGCGTAGCGCATGCGTTCGAGCAAGCTACAGACTTCCATACAAAAAGACCACAACTGTAAGGGGTGAAATCAATGAACTTTGAACCAGTAATCGGACTAGAAGTCCACGTAGAATTAAAAACGGACAGTAAGATGTTCTCTCCGGCACCGAACCATTTTGGAGCAGAGCCGAACACGAATACGAACGTCATCGACCTTGGATATCCCGGCGTACTTCCCGTGGTGAACAAGCGTGCCATTGAGTTCGGAATGAAAGCCGCAATCGCATTGAATTGTGAAATCGCAACGGATACGAAGTTTGACCGTAAAAACTATTTCTATCCGGATAACCCGAAAGCGTACCAAATTTCTCAATTTGACAAGCCGATTGGTGAAAACGGCTGGATCGAAATTGAAGTGAACGGCGAGAAGAAACGCATCGGAATCACTCGCCTTCACCTGGAAGAAGATGCTGGAAAGCTGACGCACTCAGGAGACGGTTATTCCCTTGTCGACTATAACCGCCAAGGTACTCCTCTTATTGAAATTGTATCTGAGCCGGACATCCGCACACCGGAAGAAGCGTATGCGTATCTTGAGAAACTGAAATCCATCATTCAATACACAGGAGTTTCCGATTGTAAGATGGAAGAAGGCTCGCTTCGTTGTGACGCCAACATTTCCCTCCGTCCAATCGGCCGGGAAAAGTTCGGAACGAAAGCCGAGCTTAAAAACCTGAACTCCTTTAACTTTGTTAAAAAAGGATTGGAGTATGAAATCGTCCGTCAGGAAAAGGTCCTTTTATCCGGAGGAATGATTCAACAGGAAACGCTTCGTTTCGATGAATCAACAGGTAAAACGATCCTCATGCGTGTCAAAGAAGGATCGGATGATTACCGGTACTTCCCTGAACCTGATTTATTACACCTCCACATCGATCAAGAGTGGATGGACCGCATCCGTGCAGAGATTCCTGAGCTTCCGGATGAGCGTAAAAAGCGCTATGTAGAAGATTTGGGCTTACCGGCGTATGATGCCATGGTTCTCACATTGACGAAAGAAATGTCTGATTTCTTCCAGGAAACCGTTGAGGCAGGAGCGGATGCGAAGCTTGCGTCCAACTGGTTGATGGGTGAAGTTTCAGCTTACTTAAATGCCGGTCAAAAAGAGCTTGAAGATGTTAAGCTGACTCCTCAAGGGTTAGCTGGCATGATTGCGTTAATCGAAAAAGGAACGATTTCTTCCAAGATTGCGAAAAAAGTGTTCAAAGAACTAGTGGAAAACGGCGGAGATCCAGAACAAATCGTGAAAGATAAGGGTCTTGTTCAAATCTCTGACGAAGGTGCCTTACTCAAGATTGTGACGGAGACCCTCGATGCCAATCCACAATCCATCGAAGATTACAAGAACGGGAAAGACCGCGCCATCGGCTTCCTCGTTGGTCAGATCATGAAAGCAACAAAAGGCCAGGCCAACCCGCCGCTTGTAAACAAACTGCTGCTTCAAGAAATTCAAAAACGCTAAAAATATAGCCACAGCCCCTGGAAACCTTATATTTCCAGGGGCTGTTTTTGTACGGAAGAGGGACGGACCTTGAAATAAATTCAAGGTCCGTCCCTCTTTTTAGTTCAAGTTTTCCTGAAAAGCAAGTTTTCCCTGCGTTTTGTGTAGGTATTTTAACCCGATATTGAAAAAGGAAAAATGTAGGTCTAATAACTCATTCGTTGTGGATAGTGCTTGTACTATAGTTAACCTAATGTTTTTAATAATTAGAAAATTCTAATAAAGAGGTGTTGTAATTGAAGAAAAAAGTCGTTGCATTAGGGTTAACAGCAGGGTTAATGATGAGCCCGGTATTTTCTCCGGAAGCATTGGGTGCTCCGAATGTGAGTGAAAAGGTAAACTTCAATGAGAAGACGGGGACTCCTCAGTTTATATCGGGGAAATTAACCAAGGCATCCACCAATTCCCCGGAAACAATTGTATTTGATTACTTAATGGAAAAACAAAAGGCCTTCAAGTTCAAAGGTGACTCCAAGCTTTCCTTCAAAGTGACAGAAAAAAGGAAGGATGATTTAGGATTTACATATCTCCGTATCCAGCAGGTATATAAAGGAACGCCTGTATACGGAGCAGTTCTAACAGCTCATGTGAATAAGGAGGGTGTCTTGACTGCATTATCGGGAGCACCAGCTACGAACCTGGATCAAAAACAAAATCTGAAACAAACCAAAAAATTATCTAAGAAAGAAGCAGTTTCGGCAGGGGAAAAAGACCTGGTAGCCCTTGTAGGCAGCCAACCTGACTATGAATATGCACCGAAATCCGATTCAGTGATTTATATGAAAGATGGGGAAGCCCATTACGCTTATCTCGTAAACTATAATTTCCTTGCCCCGGAACCAGGGAACTGGAATTATTTCGTTGATGCTGTGACAGGTGACATTCTGGGGAAAGTAAATGAGCTTCATGAAGCGAAAGGTGTAGGCGGTGGCAAGCCTGGCGGCGGTGGAGGTCCCGGAAGTGGTGGAACCGATGCAGTTGGATCAGGAACAGGGGTACTGGGAGACACGAAATCGTTAAATACCTACCTCTCATCGTCTACTTATTATTTACAGGACCGTACAAGAGGCGGGGGAGTATTCACCTATGACGCAGGGAGTCGTACCCGTCTGCCAGGTTCCCTATGGGCAGACAGTGACAATCTATTCAATGCAAGCTATGATGCAGCTGCTGTAGATGCTCACTATTACGCAGGTCAAACTTACGATTATTACGCCGATACACATAACCGAAACAGTTATGATGGGAATGGCGCAGCCCTCAATTCAACGGTTCATTATGGCCGAAACTACAATAATGCATTCTGGAATGGACAGCAAATGGTATATGGTGATGGAGACGGCTCAACATTTGTTGCTCTTTCAGGAGGATTGGACGTTGTAGCACATGAGCTAACACATGCCGTAACGGATACAACAGCTGATCTGATTTACCAAAATGAGTCAGGGGCTATCAACGAATCTATGTCTGATATCTTTGGAACATTGGTAGAATACGATACAAATAATAATCCTGATTGGGAGATCGGGGAAGACATCTACACGCCTAATCAAGGTGGGGACGCTCTTCGCTCCATGTCTGATCCGGCAAAATACGGTGATCCGGATCACTATTCTGTAAGATACACAGGGACGCAGGACAATGGTGGGGTTCATATCAATAGTGGAATAGGAAATAAAGCGGCCTATCTGCTAAGTCAGGGTGGAACTCACTATGGTGTGAAGGTGACGGGAATCGGTACGGATAAAACCGGAGCGATCTATTACCGTGCATTAACTCAATACTTGACACCATCTTCAAACTTTAGCCAGCTTCGTTCAGCAGCGGTTCAAGCGGCTACAGATCTATATGGTGCAGGAAGTGCCGAGGTGGCGAGTGTGAACGCCGCGTACAATGCAGTAGGTGTCAATTAAATAGACTGATTGAATAGAAGGGCTGTTATGGCTCTTCTTTTCTTTGTTTTAAAAAGTTCCTGAACTTTATCAAGGCATGAGGGTAGTTTGTGCACGGTGGATATTTTTTCGGCACTTTCTCATTGAATGTTATATTTGCTTCCTTTTGGCTTTCTCCAGGATCTGTTTAGCCAAGCGGTAATAGGTATCCGCTTCGACTTTTGATTCAGCTCTCTTTAAATGCATCATGTAGTTTTGGAATCGAAGTTTGTCGACTGACGAGACTTTCATCACGATTTTTCTCATTTTGGCACTCCTTTAGTGGACAAAATTGCGTCCAATTATCTATTCTGAATTTTCTGTAAATAATGTATAATAATAGTAAATGATTCCAGAGGGTGGATAGAATGTCCTTATTCGAAGTGATCTTGTTGCCAATGTTAATGGGTGGTATTGGAGGCTTAGGACATATTCTGGTTTTCAAAAATGGTCATTTCACTTTTCCGCGAAAATTTATCGATGACCAAGGTGAGAAGCACTATCTTTTTGGCTCAACAAAGGATATTATCATAGGCATTCTAGCAGGATATCTGTCAGTATTACCGGTTGTTGAAACTGTCCCGATCTGGTATGTCATCTATATCAGTTTATTATCAGGAATCGGGGGAAGTTCCGTCATCACACGAAAAATCGAACAAAATTTAGCAAACACCAAAGCGTCTTATATCCAAGAGCTATCTCATTATCAGCTCGAACCGACCTCTAAGGGAGGATCTCCAAACCATAATGAGGTGAAACCTGTTGGCGAAGTGGAGGAAAAAAAGAATCAAGGTTGAACTGCCACCAGAAGACTATGAAAAAGCAAATCAGTATATAAAAAGACTGAAGGAGGCAGATAGCCTAGTCGAGCTGAACTACTACTATAATAAAGTGGCAAAAATAATTGAGAAATCACAAGATGTCTAAGATGAGTCAATTGAAGAGTAGTCCTATACCTATCTAATTTAACCAAAAAATGTGAGGATGAAACTGACAATTGAGTCAGCTTTTTTTCTGTTAAGGAAAGATGTATGATAGATACTTCTCTTCGCATACTTATCTATTTCCCTCCCCCTCTGGAAAGAAAGCCTGAGGAGTAGCAGTATGCTATTCCTTTTTTTTGTTGCAGAGTGTTAATAGAAGGAGTTCATAAGAACCTGTAAACCTGTCCATTACGGTGCTTTTCTTATATTATATTCCTACAGGCATAATCGTACAATTGAAATTTTAAATAGAATAAAAAGTATATTTTCCTTGTGGAATAAGACAAACATGAATATGCTATAAAGAGAAATTAAGAGAAATGTTGTTCGTGCTTCACTGGAATGTGTGGCGCTGAGGGAGGAAGAAACATGAACTTAGAACAATGGTTCAGTAAAGGGATGACACCTGAAGATTACTTGGAATATATGAGTGTACATAAAGAAAATACCGAAGCGATCAAGAAAAACTTTACGATTCCACGCGAAGACATAGAGGTATTGAATATACTTGGAGAACACTCTTTACGAGTGATTGCCATTACGGAGGATTGGTGTGGGGATGCCATGCTGAATATCCCCATTTTGTTAAAAGTGGCAAAATCCGCTGACATCGATGTCCGCATGATTTTACGGGACGAAAACCTTGAACTGATGGATCAATACTTAACGAATGGCATATCGAGAGCGATTCCCATTTTTATTTTCATCGATCGTGATGGGAATGAGAAGCTTGTATGGGGTCCAAGAGCCCCTATGGTGAAGAAAATCGTGGATGATGAACGTGCGAAGCTGCCGCCGAAGGATCATGAGCTTTTCCCGGAAAAGCAGAAGGAAATGATTCAACGCTTAACTTCTCAATATACTAAAGACCAAGAAGTATGGCAGGAAGTGTATGAAAGCCTGAAAACGAGTCTCGTCCAGAATGTGCTGATGTAAAACGAAACGAATAGTAGAAGACATCCGGTCGGTTCCTGGTGTCTTCTTTTTTTAGGATAAGATGCCTTCACACTCACTCAAAATTGAATGGTAAAAAGTACCCGTCGACATGGGATTTTTTCCCGGTTCACGAATGACGGAATTCGCGTTAATATGGTAGAGGATGAGGAGCTGAAGCATCATGATTCACCAAAAGACAAATACAATTGTAATAGAAGCGCTAAATAAATTTCCCCATAAAATTCACATAAAACTGGGAGAAATCCTGCGTGAAAGAGGATTGACACAAGGCGATCTTCATCGCTTAACAGGGTTGAGAGTGGCTACGATTAATGAGCTAGTGAATTTCAAGAAGAAATCCTTAACGGTGGCTCATCTTGTTTCCATTATGATCGCCCTTAGAATTACAGACATTCGTGACCTCATCGAAGTAGAATTTGATCAAGAAGTTCAAGACTACTTCAATGAAGAAAATCAACGAATGAAAAATGGGTTCACTCCAGACCTGACAAAAACCGCTGAACAAAACGTAAAGCGAATCGCAGCTGGAGCAAACAACTAAACATCATTACATCTCAAACGGTCATTTCTGATGACCGTTTTTTTTAGGTTGGGGACGGACCTCTGTTTCTTATTCGTTTTCCCTTCTCAAATGTTAGAAATATAATATAACTCAAGGTTTATAACCAGGCAAAACAGGATAATCCCTTAAAGTAAGAGTGTATTTAGAAGATTTTTAATTATTACGATATAAAAATCGTCAAGGTCCGTCCCTGGCAGGAGTTTTGGGACAGGGTACAGAATGTAGTAGGTATGGTGTTGTTGGCAGGGTTTTGTGATGGAGTTGACATGAAATCGTAATGCTCATTCGAGGGAAATTCAATTATGATAGGGGAAGAGAGTATATGGAAGTTAATTTTGGTCATGTGACCTCTCGTTATGCTGCGTCTGGTGAGGATATTCCGCATCAATTTTTTGATACATTAAAGGTGAGGGGAATTGTGTGGGAAGGAAGAAAGGTAGCTGAAATTGGGTCGGGTACCGGTGCTTTGACACGAAAGCTGCACAAGCGTGGAGCAGAAGTGATCGGGGTCGAGCCGTCCATTGAGCTTAGGAAAGCTGCCAAGGCATTAGAGAGTAAGCAATACTTGGACATCCCATATCTTACAGGTACAGCTGAATCTACGAATCTGCCAGATCAGTACTATGATATCACGATGATTCACAGAAGCTGGCATTTATTCGACCGTCCAAAGGCAATCAGCGAAATGAAACGGATATTGAAGGAAAAAGGGACGTTCATTGTGAGTGATTCAACCTTCGTTCCGGATCATGAAGTGGTAAAAGATACGATGACGTTTTTAAATGAATATATAGATATGACTCCCTCGGGATCAGGGAATCAATTGAATGGAATTCCTGTGGAATGGTTGTTAGAATGGCAGGAAGCTGACTTTAACTTGAAAGACTTTTACACATTTTATTACGCAGTCGACTTTACGTTACAGTCCTGGTGTGAGCGGGTAGGCTCCTTAACTTGGTTCTCTCATTTAGAGGGTAGCGAGAAAGAGGGATTACTCCAATCATTACATACGTTCCTGTCCGGGCGTTACGATCCTATTCGTGAGTTTACTCTTCAGCACCAGTTTACAGTCTGCCTGATGAAAAAGTAGAAAGAGTGATCGGATTGGAAGCAGTAAAAAAATATGTACATTATTTAAATATGGATGAAGAGCCGCCTACATTGAACTATTTGCAACGACTTATCCAACAGCACTTGATCAGGATCCCATATGAGACCTTTAGTAAATTTTATTACTTTTCTCAAGGTGAATCCTTTGTGCCTTCCTTGCACACTTTCGCAGAGAATCTCCACTCTAAAGGGTGGGGAGGCACCTGTTTTACATTAAACATCAACTTTGGAAGACTGCTGAAAAAGTTAGGCTTCCATTGTCAGTTTGTCAGAGTGCAACCAGGTCATCTTGGTTTAATGATTACCATCGATAATCGCAAGCTCTATGTGGATGTTGGATATGGATCCCCGATCATGAAGCCTGTGGAGCTTGAAGCGAGGCAGAAGCATCTTCTTCACGGTTTCGGGGAAGAAATCATTTTTACCCAGAAAGATATTCGTGAATTTGAAGTGGATCGACGTTCAAATGGCAAATCCTTTGTCAAAAAAACCATAGAGTGGATCCCGTTAGAGGAAGAAGAATTAGAGTCCGATATAGAAGCATCTTACTTGGATTCTGATGATAACATTACAATGAGAAGAATCACCGCAGTCCGCTTCCAGGGCAATCAGTGCTACTTTCTTCGCAATCAGACCTTGAAAGTGATGACCTACAGAAACATCCGTGAATATCAAATGAAAGATTTTGATAAGTGGAAAGATATCGTCGGGGAAGTCTATCACTTTGATGCAACATCCCTGCAGGAGTCCATCCAGTTTTTACAACAACGGAATATCAAGCTGTTCCCATAGGCCGTCTGGAATATCGTGTTGATATTCTGGATGGTTTTTTGTCTGTACGTGAAATCATTCATTCGCACTACTTTAATTAAGGCTTCATGATCATAAAAATAAAAAGAAGTACCCCTAGAAAGGATACAAGATAAAAGTAACGGTCCATGGTCTCCAGATGTCGTTGGATTTCTTCAGGAGGTGCCCCTGTAAGGTGTTCATTTTCCGGTAAGGATATCCATTCGTTGATTTTTTTAGAGACGGGCGTGATGAAGCCGATGACAATGATTTGAATGAAAACATAAAGTAGGACAGACCCCAGAATCCACAGCTGTGCAAAGCTGCCATAGTCCCCTATATAAAAAAGGATGAACCCCGTTAACACGGCAATGCTTCCGCCAATTTTAGGGAAGTACTCCAATCGTTTATTCAATTCCGTCGTAACCTTTAATTGTTCAATGGTTTTGTCTGGCCTGGTTAAAACGTGAGCAAAGAAAGTTGGCCCGACCCCTATAATGGCAGACAGCACATGTAAAAGAATCAACCATTCCATCTGAGCACCTCCATGATGAGTAATCTATAAACATTACGAATGAGAGTGCCGATTTATGTATTTTTTATTACTACAATAAGGGGGAAGTGCTTTACAAATTTCATTTTTCATTAGATTTTTCCAGCGAAAAGAGTTATGATATTGACCGGTAGACACTTTATAATAAATGACCTGCGGAATAAAAATTGCATGAATAAAAATAATAAGTATATGATGTTAAAAGATGGAATATAAAAGGACGAGTCTTAGGAATTAATACAGATTAGGATGATGGGGTATGAAACGAGCAAGAATTATTTATAATCCTACTTCTGGTCGAGAGCTATTCAAAAAGCACCTTGCAGAAGTATTAATCAAATTAGAACAAGCAGGATACGAAACCTCCGTTCACGCAACCATTTGCGAAGGAGATGCCACTGAAGCGGCACGAATTGCTGTAGAACGTAAATACGATATCGTTGTCGCTGCTGGTGGAGACGGCACGTTAAATGAGGTAGTCAACGGATTAGCCGAACAGGATTACCGACCTAAGCTTGGAATAGTTCCAATGGGGACAACGAATGACTTCGCAAGGGCTCTTCACATTCCAAAGGATATTGGATCAGCCATTGATGTCATCACAAAGGGTGAAACCATTCCTGTCGATATCGGGCGCATGAATGAACGCTACTTCATTAATATCGCCGGTGGAGGAAGAATAACCGAATTGACCTATGAAGTGCCGAGCAAGCTTAAGACGATGATGGGGCAGCTTGCCTACTATTTAAAAGGGATTGAAATGCTTCCCTCCATCAAGCCGACGGACGTTTCCATCGAGTATGATGGAAAGCTGTTTGAAGGGGAAGCAATGCTGTTCCTGATTGGTTTAACCAACTCAGTTGGTGGCTTTGAAAGGTTGGCTCCGGATGCGTCAATCAATGATGGCTTATTCTCGCTTTTGATTTTAAAGAAAACGAATTTGGCCGAGTTTATCCGCATTGCAACATTGGCCGTTCGAGGTGAGCATGTAAATGATCCCAACGTCATTTACACACAGGCCAATCGAATCAAGATCAAAGCAAAAGAAAAGGTGCAGCTGAATGTAGATGGCGAGCTGGGAGGAGTCCTTCCTGCAGAATTTGAAAACCTTTACCGCCATTTGCAGGTATTTGTCCCTCTTGATAAAATCCGCCCGGAAGATAAAGCTGAATGATGAAAAGGAATGCCATTTGGGGTGATGGCATTCCTTTTTTTATTCTTCTCAATTTACTAACAAAAACACACTAAATGACAATGGGAAACCAATCAGAAAGCCCCATCCGATCTGTTGTTTATGCCGGAACGGAACTTTTCTCACGATCCAGGACAAAATGTGGGCGATGATCACAAATGTAAAGACCCATATCAATTGTCCGACCACAAACACAAATAGATAAGCTAGTATGGATTCTTTATTTAATAAAAGGGAAATCCCGAATCCAAAGGTCAAGGTTAAAAATGTGACTGCAATGAATATGTAGGGTAGCCACCATCTTCTTGACTTGAGAGCGAATAACACCCCAAGAAAAACATTCCCTACCAGGATAAGGTTGACTAAGAAGTCCGGGTTCATGTTTATCTACCTTCTTTTCTAGAATTGTTGCACATACCATTTTACCCTTTCTTCAACGCATAAAACGAGGTAAGTTTTAACAACCCGACTAGGAAATGTATAGTCATGAACCCCCTTATGGCTTGAGAGTGTCATATAGTGAAATTTTGTTAAATTTTGTATTCCCTCTCACTTAGTGACTATGTTACAGTGGATTAAAAGTATGTCGGACATATAGTGCCACTGGAAGGGTGAATTCAATGTATATCGTACATTCAACATTTGTAGTTCCTGATGAGAAGGCGGATGAAGTGATTTCAATCTACCATTCCCGTTCAGGTTTAGTAGACGAAGCGGAAGGGTTTCAGCGATTCCTCCTCTTACAAAATGAGAAAAAGCCGGGAGAAATCACGGTTCATATGGAATGGGATTCGAAGGAGCACTTCATGACGTGGGTGCAAAGTGAGGACTATAAACGGATTCACGAACTGGAGAAGAAATATCCGGATCAGGAGCTCGCATCCATTATTCCATCGATTGATCGCTTTAAGGTGGTGGCTTTCTGATGGAAAATAAGTATAAGAGTGTCATAGATGAAGCAGTTGAAAGATTGTACGAACGATACCCTGAATTAGCAGTAAAGTACGGTGAGGCCGGAAGAAAGAAATGCTACGAAGACAATGTTCACCACTTTAACTATCTGGAATCGGCATCAGATGTCGGTGAATCAAACGTTTTTTCTGATTATGCCCTTTGGTTGAACAGTGTGCTGGTGAGCAGAGGTATGAAATCAGATCACCTTATTGATAATTTCAGATGTATCATCGAATCTCTTGAAATGAGCGGTGTTGAAAAGGGTGAAGACTTCAAACTTTATCTCAATGAAGCAATCAAGTCCATTCAAAAGGCAGATCGTGAAAACATGCCGGCAAACTAAACGATAAAAGCATCGAGCCATAGAGGTCGATGCTTTTTTTATAGAGAGGGACGGACCTCCAGTCATTTCATTCTCCACCCCCATTTATGGTACAATCAGTAGAGTCTTAAAAAGGAATTCGTAAAGGAAGATATACGTGAGTAAAAAAGCACCAGTTCAAAAAAATGATTATATAGATGAAGCGGTATTTGAAGACTTAACCCATGATGGGAATGGCGTGATGAAGGTTGAGGGTTATCCGTTATTCGTCCCAAATGCCCTGCCAGGTGAGGAAGGGAAGGTTAAAGTCGTGAAACCGGGTAAAGGCTATGGATTTGGTCGACTGACAGAGCGAACCAAAGAAAGTCCGTTTCGCCAGGAGCCTCCATGTCCGATTTACAAAGAATGCGGTGGCTGCCAAATTCAGCACATGACCTATAAAGGACAGCTGCAGGCAAAAGAAAAAAATGTCAGCGATGTCATGCAGCGTATCGGAAAGCTTCATGACGTCTTTGTTCACCCGGTTTTGGGAATGAAAGAACCATGGCGCTACCGCAATAAAGCCCAAGTACCTGTAGGGGAAAAAGACGGGCGCTTTGTTGCCGGCTTCTATCAAAAACGAAGCCATGAAATCATCGATATGGACAAATGTATCATCCAGTATGAAAAAAATGATGAAGTGATTCAGCATGTGAAGAATATATGCGAGAAACTGGAGGTCCGTCCCTATGATGAGAAGAATCATAAAGGGACCCTGCGTCATATTATGACCCGGACGGCTTATACGACGGGTGAAGTGATGGTCGTATTGGTGACTCGTACACCGGAGCTTCCTCATAAGAATGCAATCATCGATGCTCTTGTCGAGAATATTGAAGGGTTAAAATCGATTGTTCATAACGTGAATCCTAAAAAAACAAATGTGATCATGGGAGATTCCACACGCGTCCTGTGGGGGGAAGAAGTGATCCATGACTATATCGGGGACGTGAAGTTTGCGATCTCGGCAAGATCCTTCTACCAGGTAAATCCTGAACAAACGAAGGTGCTTTATGATAAAGCATTGGAATATGCTGATTTACAAGGAGAAGAAACGGTCATTGATGCGTATTGCGGGATTGGAACGATATCCTTATTCCTTGCCCAAAAGGCAAAGAAGGTGTATGGAGTTGAAATCGTCCCACAGGCGATAGAAGATGCGAAGAAGAATGCAGAGTTGAATGATATGACCAATGTAGAGTTTGAAGCAGGACCTGCAGAAGTCGTCATTCCCACGTGGTATAAAGATGGAATCAGAGCCGACGTCCTGGTAGTGGATCCTCCACGGAAGGGCTGCGATGAAGCGCTTCTGAATACCATCCTGTCCATGAAGCCGAAGCGCGTTGTCTATGTATCCTGTAACCCTGCGACACTTGCCCGTGACCTAAGAATTTTAGAGGATGGCGGGTACAAGACAACCGAGGTCCAGCCTGTTGATATGTTTCCGCAAACGATGCACTGTGAAGCCGTTGCGAAGATTGAGTTAGTAGAATAAGCGAGGAAGAAAGCCGATGTATCTCACAATTAAAGAAACAGCCGAATATCTGTCACTGCCGGAATCGTATATTGAGAGCCTCATTCAGCAAAATAAAATACGGGCGGTCCATGACGGAGATCAATATTTAATATACCGGGACCAATTCAATCAGCATCTGGAGCAAATGGAAAAAATGAAGCGTCAGCTTGCTGAATACCTAAGTGAACCGATTCCGGATGATATCGATGTGAAGGATGAAGACTAGCCTTTCGGAAATCACCTAATGAAACGAGGAAATACAATGAGCGGACAACAACGTTCCAATATCAAACAAGGTCTTGAAGTGGATATCGTCCTGAAAAAAGACCAAAGAACAAACAAACTGACACGCGGGGTTGTAAAAGATATTTTAACCAATTCACCGAATCATCCCCACGGAATCAAAGTCCGGTTAGAAGATGGACAAGTTGGGCGAGTGAAGAATATTATTCAGTAGTGTAAGGAGAGAGAGGCCATTGGTGGCCTCTTTTTTATCTTTGGGTAGTTTTTATTTTGGTGCCAGGCACAAAAGTGTAGATCGGTGCCTGGCACCAAACAAGTCTCCGCCATCGAATCCCATAAACTAAAAGGCCTCGATCCATAACGGATCGAGGTCCTTCTTTTACACTTAACTAAACAATTGAGGAATGCCTTTGATTAGCGCGTATACACCCATGTAGGACATGGCAACGACAATCAACGCACCGAAAATGGTCATCCAGATCGGGTGCTTGTAATCACCGACGATTTTGGTTTTATGAGCGGCGATCAGCATAACTCCCAATGCTATTGGCAAAATCAATCCATTAAGTGCACCAACGAGGATTAAAATCGCGACAGGCTTACCTACAATGACGAATACTAGTGTTGAAACGGTAATGAATCCAACGATTAGCCACTTATGATATTTCTCGAGAAGTGGGCTGAACGTTCTAATGAAGGACACCGATGTATAAGCAGCGCCCACAACAGATGAAACAGCAGCGGACCACATGACGATCCCGAACATCTTGTAACCAATATCACCGGCAGCCAGTTGGAATACGGAGGCTGGCGGGTTGGAAGGGTCCAATTGCAGACCTTGTGACACAATTCCTAAAGCTGCAAGGAAAAGGAAGATTCGCATGATGGACGCGATACCGATTGCGGATACTGAGCTTTTCGTAATCTCAGGAAGTGCTTGTTTCCCTGTTATTCCGGCTTCTAGTAGCCTGTGACCACCTGCGAATGTGATATATCCACCAACGGTTCCGCCTACGAGCGTAATGATGGCCAGAAAATCAATGGTGTCTGGTGCAAATGTTTTCGTAACGGCTTCTCCTACAGGAGGATTTGCTGTAAACATCACGTACACCGTAAGCATAATCATGAGTAACCCGAGGATCTGGGCGAACTTGTCCATTAATCTACCGGCTTCTTTCACCAGGAAGATTCCTACTGCGACAATTCCACTGAATAATGCGCCCATTTCAGGCGAAATACCAAACAGGACATTCGTACCTAATCCAGCTCCGGCGATATTTCCAATGTTAAAGGCCAATCCGCCCAGCACTATTAGGATGGCAAGGAAGTAACCTAATCCCGGCAAGACATCGTTGGCAATATCCTGAGCCCTTTTTTCAGAAATGGCAATGATGCGCCATATATTAAGCTGGGCACCAATATCAATGAGGATCGAAACAAGGATGACGAAACCAAAGCTTGCCGCCAGGGTTTGAGTAAATACGGTCGTTTGAGTCAGGAAGCCTGGTCCGATGGCGGATGTGGCCATTAAGAACGCAGCCCCTAACAATACGCTGAAATTTGATTTTTTCTTCAAGAATTTCGCTCCTTTGCTGTCATGTCATGGGTTGAAACTACGAGTTGAATTTCAAGGCAACACCTTGTTTTAAATGTCTTACTTGTCGTTCACGATCTATGTAGAGTTCCTGGGCTTTTTCATGAGAAACAATCGTAAAGGTCAACTCTTCTCCAGGCTTTGCTTGAGCTATCAAAGGAAGATCCACTGATGCGATTTGACCGATTCTTGGATAGCCTCCCGTCGTTTGCCGATCCGCTAACAGAACAATAGCCTTCCCATTCGAAGGAACCTGAATCGTCCCAAAGGCAACCGCTTCTGAAATCATATCATAATCCTTCTCGAGATGGAGGGACGGACCTTCCAAACGGTAGCCCATTCGATCTGATTGAGCAGACACCTTAAAGGGTTCACTGAAGAAGTGTTCCCGGCTTTCTGGTGAAAATAGATCGTACTCGGATCCCGGTATCACTCGAATGTTTTTTTTCTGTTGATAAGCCGAGATGAATTCAGATGAGATGGACCACTCAATTTCTGTGAAATCATTGCCCTCTAAATAGGGAAGTAAATATTCGATAATATTTTCAGATTCTTTCTTAATCGTTCCTGGTTCAAGGTGGTCACCTTCTTTTAAGGAGCGACCATTCAATCCTCCAATCCCTGCTCTTACGTAAGTTGATTTGCTGTTCATCACCGTTTCTACATTGAATCCACCTGCTATCGCAAGGTAACTGCGGCAGCCACTCTTGCATGCTCCGAATTTGAGAACACTTCCAGCTTTGATTAATAGTGATCTCCTTAAAGGAACCGGCTTCCCGTCAATGGTTGGAGATAAGTCTCCTCCACAAATGGAGATAAGGGTGGTTTCCCGGAACTCAAGCGTTGGACCCATAAGTGTCATTTCAAGAGTAGCCTCGTTTTCATCATTCCCTACAAGCAGATTAGAGATTTTATGAGCGAGAGGATCCATACTCCCACTGACGATGACACCATATTTTTGATAGCCATACCTTCCCAGGTCCTGAATCGTTGAAAGGAGACCCGGTTTCATTACATTAATCATTGTTCCTCCTCCAATGCTTTATATTCTTCCAGAGAAATGGGGGTGAAACGAATTCGATCTCCTGCTTTTAGTAAGCTTGGTGAGTCGTCGTTTTTTGGTTTGAATAATTTTAAGGGGGTACGGCCAATCAGCTGCCATCCCCCCGGTGTTTGAATCGGGTAAACGCCTGTTTGTTCCCCGGCAATCCCAACTGAGCCTGCCGGGATTTTGAGACGGGGTGATTCTCTTCTCGGTGTCGCAATATCCGGGGACATGCCTCCGATATAAGGGAATCCCGGGGCGAACCCAATCATGTACACGAGGTAGTCACCATTGGAATGTTTCGCGATGACTTCTTCAGTAGACATGTGATTGTGGTTCGCGACTTCTTCAAGGTCTGGTCCAAATTCTCCACCGTAGCAGACGGGAATGTCGACGATTCGCGAATCTGATTGTTCACCGAATGTAAGTTGGGAAAGCATATGTTCAATTTCTGAACAGACAATCTTGTACGGTAATGTATTCTGAAAAGGTTTGTGAGATTCGATGATTTTGATCGGATCGTAATAAAGTGTGACGGTTGTAAATGCCGGGATGATTTCCACAAGCCATTCGATTGTCCGGGTTTCAAAAAAGGTGGTGACGGTTTTAACCATTTCGTGTGTTTCTTGCTGTATTGAGTTCCCTAATTGTATAACGATGGCATGATCACCTAGGGGTCGTAACGAATAATTCAAAGAACTACCTCCAGTCGTGTATGTATGTTTATAAAAAATAGAAAATAATTATGTAGGATTAGGCGTGCAAATAAGATTATTCAGAAATTTACGCCATGTTGTTATTATAGTATAATTCTTTGTCTTTTCAATAAAAGGTTGGGAATTAGATGGTTCTTCCAACCGTATTGTGTGTGGTGGTCTGGAAATTTTGCATTCGTTTTTTTGGCTCATTCGAGTGAAACGTTCGTTTCACTCGCCTTTCAGCTGGCACTGAATGGCCGGGGAGAGAAGAAGAGCCAAAAAAAACAGGTAGTATTACTTTCCCTCTATGTATTGGATTCAATCAAAAAAATTCTCGGGATTCATGGTGCAATATTTGTAAAAAACTAGCATGTTTTCGCCGGTTTTAAATCGTATCGCATTTGTGTTTTATGTGCTATTATTTAGTAATCCGAAATATTATCCTCCTGAATGTATTGGGAGGATTATTGATAGATGTGAAAGGAGGTTTTCTTATGGATAAGGTAAAGGATCCTTTATGGACGAGGTCTTTTATTATGCTGATGGTAGGAAACTTGTTTGTGTTTATGTCGTTTCAAATGCTGATACCGACGCTTCCGCCTTATATAAAGTCGATCGGGGCTTCAGGTTTGGAAATTGGATTAGTGACAACGTTATTTTCGATAGGTGCAGTGTTAAGCAGGCCATTCATTGGGTTTATGTTGGAGTATAGGGACAGGAAACCTCTCGTTCTGATAGGCGGGGTCTCGTTATTGTTGATTACGGTGATTTATCCATTGTCCAGTGTGGTATTCATCTTTCTTTTATTCAGGTTTGTACACGGATTGGCGTGGGGATGGTCCACAACGGTGAATGGGACGGCAGCCGTGGATGTGGTGCCGAAATCTCGCTTAGGTGAAGGGATGGGGTATTACGGATTGTCGATTACGATAGGAATGATTATAGCTCCGAGTCTCGGGATTTATTTATTCCAGGTAACGACGTTCACGAACCTGATCATTACTTCCAGTGCATTGGGTGTCATCGCGGTTATCTTGTTAGGTGTCGTTCATTACCGTACACCTCAAGTCGTCAAAGAAACGAAAAAGGAAGACTTGAAGTTTTCATACCTGGGTTCATTAGTTGAAAAATCCAGCTGGTTTCCAGCGTTCATTACGATAATGGTGACCTTTGGCTACGGGTCGATCGTTACCTTTATCGTCATCTTTGGGGAAGAACGTGGAATCCAGCATATCTTCTTGTTCTATTTATGTAATGCGATCATGGCATCCCTATCAAGACCGATTGCAGGGAAATGGTTTGATGAACGCGGACCTAAGGGGCTTGTTCTCTTTTGTATCGTGATTACCTTTATCGGGATGTGGGTATTATCCTATGCCCATTCTGATTTCCTCATCATCGTATCAGGTATTTTGTTTGGAGTTGGATTTGGATCTCTTATTCCAACACTCCAATCCTGGACTTTGTCATTAACTCCTGACAATAGAAGGGGAGTAGCCAATGGGATGTTTTTCTCTTCCATTGATCTTGGGATCGGCTTAAGCGGCTTAGTATTCGGAGTGCTTGCACAATATGTTGAGACGGGTGTATTATTCCAAATTTCAAGCTTATTCCTGCTCATTGCTTTAGTTGTAGCGATACTGGAAGGGCGCAAACAAAAAAAGTTTGTTCACCAGACATCCGCCTAGTTTGATGGCTGAACAATGGTGGTAAGTAAAAAGGACTATCTGTTTTTGAAGGCACAAGCAGCCTTTAGTAACGGGTAGTCCTTTCTTCTGTAATGGAAGTGATCCCTATGAATCACGGCAGAAAGTATCAATCGGAAATTGAAAAGGAAATGAAATTTTATCCCAAGGAAATTCTGTTAGAATGATAGAAATAGACTAGTCTGTGAGGTTCCTTTAACAGGGGGATTCACATATAACGGAGGACATTATGACAGAAGAAAAATTACTAATGGAAAAGTCATTCTATGGAACTTTTTTAGTAGACTATGACACGAACCGTCATCCAATTGAAGTGCTTGGTCAAGCTTTTGTAGAAGAGCAGCAAAATGAGCCGTATGATTTAACGTTCATTCGCTATGCTCAGGGTGAGGTCTATTTTCATAGCAAGGACTATGAAGCGGCTATTTTCAAATGGGAAAGCATCCAGAACGAATTAGAACCCTGGGCTAAGAAGAATATCGCGGATTCTTACTATGAGATTGGGTTGTTATCGTCAGCGGAGGATGTCTATACAGCTATTCAAACGGAAAGCACGATATTAACGCTGGAAGTATCCCTGCAGCTATTCTCTCTTTATATCGAACGAAATAAGATTCAGTCAGCTTATCGTACCATCGACAAAGCCTTGGCGATCGATCCGGATTATCCCAACGTAACTGAACTTGCCCGGGCTTTTTATGAAGAACAAGAGGACTGGAATAAAGCCGTGGAACTGGCGGTTCAGGAATCGATCCGTACCCAGGACCCTGCCTGGTTCATGATTCTGAGGGAATATGGGGATCAAGGTTACACAACATCCTTTGCACCTACCTATTTCTACGACTTACTGATTGCGGTCTATGAAAAGGATCGTAAACAATTTAAGGATCTCGTGTCTGCTCTGTGGACAAGTTACAGAAGCAATCCGGTCGCACATATTGAATGGATGCTGACGGTCAATACAGTCTTTGAATATGTAGAAATACTCCCGAACGAATCATGGGAGGACATCTTACACCAATTCCAGGAAGCATACGTAGGATTCCTGGAAGGCAACTACTTAGTGAAAGACCTGGAAGGCTTTATGCCAAGCATGCTGAGCAATTGGCTGAAAGTGAGCAGGGATCATCAACCACTTTTCCCGGCAGCGGCCGTTTTAGCCTGGAACGATGTCTTTTCGTACAGTATTGAACAGATGGTGACGGATGAGGCGGAAATGATCCTGCTGGAAGGAGACTCCTATCAAGCCCGCTTTGAAGACATTATTCTGTTCTTAAATAAAATTATGGATTGGTCAGAACGAAATGATGCTTCTGTAGGTTATAAAACAAAATGGATTGCGGAGCAGTTAATGGATCTGAGTGAACACCACTTATTAATTGCAGGGAGTGGCTCAAGCGGAAAATCTTCCTTCGTTCAATCCGTTTTAGGCGAGAGCGTCGGTGAGGCTGAAGACTCCACCATCATTTATAGCTATCATGATCAGCAGGTAGAAGTGAAGGAGATTCACGATCATGGTGTTCACAAAGTCGAGAGCATAGCTGATTTTGAAGAGCTGATGCAAAGGGAAGCATTCGTAGAATACAAGCTCCCGTCTGAGTTTCTTAAGAAAAATAGAAGTGCCATCATTGACGTTCAAACCGGCAAAAGGCATCTGGATGATCTAACGGCCTTTTATCCTGTAGCGGATGGATTACTGTATGTCTTGAATGCCGATGCCCCGTTTAATGCAGAGGACAGACAAACCTTAAGAAAATTAGCGGAAATCGGACAGCCTGTGAACGTACATTTCTTATTAAATAAGATGGACAAAGTATCTCATTCCGACCGTACAGAAGAGATCATTGAATCAGCCCGAAACAAAGCCCGGGAATGGTTCCCGGACGCAGAGGTATTGCCATATTCATCCCTGGAAGCCGTTCATCTGCAGCGACAGGATGTTCAGTCCTTCCTAAAGAAACAGTATATGATGAATGGAAACGTGCTCAAAGCGGAACGTGGAGCCAAATTATTTTACCTGGTCAGAAAAACACTGAGAGATCTATACTCAAAACGTAAGAATCGTGAAAATGAGTTGAAAGATACAATCGAGAAGAATGAAGATATCCTGACTCGTTTGAACGGCTTTGAAAACTACTTGGGTGACATGCAGAGCGATAAGGTATCAGTCATTAAGGATTCTTTCCATAAAAAGAAAGAAGCGATGAAGAAGGAAATCTCTGAGAAAATTCCCCGTATCCTTAGCGGCTGCTCTGACCTGATCAGTGAAGAAAGTGATTTCAAACAGATCCATACAGAGTTAAATGAAGCGATGAATACGAGGATTCAAGGGTATATCCAAGATGATCTCATGCCCCGTTATGTCAAATCCCTTGAGGAGTGGCTTGGCTTTTCAAAGCAGGAGCTTCAAGACAGCCAGAACTATTTAAATGAGATGAGTGAAACATTCAACGAGTTATTCGGAAAGGATAAAGTCGTTTTACAATGTGATTTCCAAGTAATGGACGACTGGCGCCGGGATGTAAACCGAATGGGAACGAGAGCCCAGATTGATAAAGAGAATATTCTATTGCGCTTTAAACCGGCTCAGTTCCTATTGAAGAGTGCCGGAAAGCTGTTAGGTGTATTACCTCAGAATAAGTCGTTACTCTACAATCAATACAAGCGCTACTTAGAGAACGAAGATTATCAGGATATCACGGCATCTGTCGTCAATAAATTTTTCCTTCAGTTTGATTTGTTCGAAAAATCATTGCAGCAGGATGTTCACTCTTTCTTCGCAGAGCCATTTAAACAACTGGACGTCACGATTAAAGATACAGAAACGGATATTGCAAGCGACAAAGAAACGTTAAAGAAAATGAAAGCAAATCCGGAGCGATATTTCGACCCGATCACTTTATTCGAAGTGAAACTGCTTCAACATGAATATATGGTGAAAGCGAGTTATAAAGCTTCTCATCATTATTCTTAATAAAAAAGACTGATTCTAGAGCGGCAGCACCGCGAGAATCAGTCTTTTTATTTTGCCTCCATCTTCCTACACCTGCAAAAATGAGCTGTTTTCCTGAATTACATCGGCGATGATTCGCTCGAGTGAATTTTCAGTATGGATATTGGAGAAATCCAATCCTAAATGGATGGCTGTCTGGGCAACTTCAGGACGAATCCCGGTGATGACGCTCTTCACTCCAAGCAGATTTAAGGCATCGATGAGGTGGAAGATTTGCTGAGCGACCATGGTATCAACCAATACCACACCTGATAAGTCGATGATCAGCATGGATAAATGGGCATCGGCACTTTGTTGAAGGGTTGCATCTAATATCATACGGGCCCGTGTCGTATCAATATCTCCAATAATAGGCAGAAGTCCTACCTCTGAAGTTAAAGAAATGACCGGTGTACTTAATTCCTTAATCAGGGTTGACTGTGCCTGGAGTCGATTCATTAATATGTTCAGGAACGTGGAAGTGAACGTTTCTAACACATAATCCAATGCGAAATTGATCTTTCGTTCCCACTCGAATACTTCTTTCAACTGGACGTTTACGTTCGATTCTTCCACAAACTTTTCGACATACGTCCAATACACTCTTCTGAACACACCTGAGTTACGAACAACCTCATCGAGAGTCGTACTGGATTTACTTCGATCTGCAGCTGTTTGTGAAGTCCAGTTATAAATCAATTCTTTTGACTCTTCTTGAGAAAGTAACAGACACCTGGCGATGATCTTCACATAATTAGAGTTTTGTTCTTTTATTTTGTTAAGTACCTCTGGAGGAGAATCAGGCGAATAGTGAGATCCGGATTTAATATTCTGGAACTTCAACCAGTCTTCAGTGAAATCTAAGGCATGATCAACTAAGTATTCATATAAATCAGACGAATGTGTATCCATAAACTCTCCCTTTAAACTTGGCTTATACTCTTATTCTGAAACCTATAGAGGAGACTGTCAATGTTAAAGGTATCAATGGAAATAAAACAAAGATATGAGATGCATCTTTTTATACATTTTAATATACAAAAATTCGTATCACTAGAAAGATGATTAGTCTGAAAACTAGTAATTTTCTAATAGTTATTGGTTTTCTAGTAAAAAAGTTGTATAATTATAATTATTAGAAAATACAAACTATTTTAGGGGGCCAATGATGAAGAAGAAAGTAAGAGGATTATTTCTAGTATTGATGATTGGAATGGCAGCGATCATGACTGCCTGTGGAAGTGAAGAAGCAAGCGGAGATAAAAAAGAAAAGCTAGTAGTGGGAACTGATGCAGCCTTTGCTCCATTTGAATATATGGATAAAGGGGAAATTGTCGGATTTGATATTGATTTTTTAGAGGCCGTCATGAAAGAAGCCGGTTATGAGTACGAAGTGAAGAACATTGGATGGGATCCGTTATTTGCAGCCGTTCAAGGCGGCAAGGAAGTCGATATGGGGATTTCCGGGATCACCATCAATGATGATCGTAAAGAAACGTTTGATTTTTCCAATCCTTACTTTGAATCCACTCACATGATCATGTTTGGCGAAGGTGTGGATATCAAAAGTGCCCAGGACCTGAAAGGACTGAAGATCGGGGTTCAAAATGGAACGACCGGTCAGGCGGCAGCAGAGAAAATAGTTGGGCAGAACAGCTCTGATATCTCTAAATACGAAAACAATGTAGTAGCCATTACGGCATTAAAGCAAGGTCAAGTCGATGCTGTTGTAACCGATAATACGGTTGTAAATGAATATGTGAAAAACAATCCGGATGACAATTTCAATACAGTAGAAGATCCGGAAAACTTCGAATCTGAATTTTATGGCTTAATGTTTCCTAAAGACAGTGAGTTGAAGTCTGAATTTGATAAAGCGGTAAAAGAAGTGATTGAAAATGGAACATATGCTGAAATTTATAAAGAATGGTTTGGTACAGAACCGAACACTGACGCTTTATTAGAACAAGCAGAATAAGGGAACAAGGGGCGTAGTGAAAGTAGGGAGGATCTTCTTTATCGATTTTAAAGAGGATTGTTCCTTCTTCACCTGCCCCTTTTATATGAATCTAATTACTACTATTGAAAAGGAAAGCGGGATAACGCCGTTACCGAGACAAAAGGAGTTAGGATATGCTGGATTTCAGATGGGACATTATTGGGGAATACTTACCTTTTTTTCTAAAGGGAGCACTATTAACAATTGGTTTATCGGTGGGAGCCATCTTTTTAGGCTTAATCTTCGGACTGCTGATGGGGATATTCAGAATTTCCCCCTATCTCCTCGTTCGAACACCTTTCATTTGGTACATAAACTTTTTTAGAGGAACACCATTATTCGTGCAGATCCTACTCATTCACTTTGGTGTGATGCCTATGATCATGTCGGAAATTAATCCGGCTGTGTCTGCATTAGTGGCATTATCGTTGAATGCCACAGCGTATATCGCCGAGATCTTCCGTGGGGGCATTCAATCCATTGACCGGGGTCAGATGGAAGCGGCCAGATCTTTGGGGATGACCAATCTCCAGGCGATGAGGCATATCATTATCCCTCAAGCATTTAAGCGGATGATTCCGCCACTTGGAAATGAGTTTATCGTGTTACTGAAAGATTCTTCCCTGGCAGCGGTCATTGCCGCTCCGGAGCTTATGTACTGGGGCCGGGCCATGCAGGGGCAATATTATCGTGTATGGGAACCGTACCTGGCAGTCGCTATTATCTATTTAATCCTTACTCTATCTCTTACGTATCTACTAAACTATATTGAGCGGAGGATGGCAACCGAATGATTAAAGCAGTGAATCTTAAGAAGTCCTTTGGAGAATTAGAAGTATTGAAAGATATCAACGTCAATATAGAACCGCAAGAAGTGGTAGTGGTAATTGGGCCATCGGGTTCAGGAAAATCAACGTTTCTGCGTTGCTTGAACCTTTTGGAATCGATTACCGATGGACATGTCTATATTAAAGATCGGGACATCACGTCCAAGCAAACAGACATCAATAAGGTCCGGACCGATGTAGGGATGGTTTTTCAACAATTTAATCTGTTCCCTCATAAGACGGTGATCCAGAACATTATGCTCTCACCGATGAAGGTGAGAAAGTGGCAAAAAAATAAAGCGGAGCAGAAGGCATTGGAATTACTTGAAAAAGTGGGACTGTCTGAAAAGGCTTATGTGTACCCGGACTCCTTATCAGGAGGGCAGAAACAGCGGGTCGCCATTGCACGGGCACTTGCCATGGAGCCTGAAATCATGCTGTTCGATGAGCCCACTTCAGCCCTTGATCCCGAAATGGTAGGAGAGGTGCTGGAGGTAATGAAACAACTGGCGAAGGAAGGCATGACCATGGTGGTCGTAACCCATGAAATGGGATTTGCCAGAGAAGTAGGGGACCGTGTCATCTTTATGGACGGCGGGTATATCGTGGAAGAAAACCTGCCGTCTGAGCTCTTTGGTAATCCGAAACATGAACGAACCCAGGCGTTTTTAAGTAAAGTGCTATAATATTGGGTCATATGAAGGGGAAACGTTATAAATCTAGAGGTCATATCCCCATTTGAGAACATTTATTTTCAAATCCAAAATTCTACGACAAAAGGAGCCCTTAAACAAGGCTCCTTTTTCTATGCAGTCTGTGCATAAACGATCGAGTACAGCTGCTTTCTTCCCCGGTGAAAACGGGTTTTGACGGTGGAGGGAGAGAGGTTCAGCTTTAAAGCAATCTCCCCATCACTAAGATCCTGTATCACTTTCAATGACATGACTTCCTGCTGAGAAAGTGGCAGCCTCTTAATATTTTCCTGGATGCTGCTCTTAAGAAACCGTGCTTCAATCTCTATTTCCAGAGGGTTATTATCCTGTATGGATTGAACCTCTTCATCAGCTTCCATATAGACTTCATTGCGTTTCGATTCTTTTCGGATGAAATCGATTGTTGTACATCTTGCGATAGAAGTGAGCCAGGACTTCGCTTTCGTCACATCGAGTAAAGTATCCATCCTGATGTAGGCCTTGAGAAAGGTTTCTTGAACGATATCCTGTGATAGATGAGCGTCCTTTGTCATCGTATAAGCGATATGATAGATCAGTTTATGAAATTGTCCATACATCTCCTCTAACGTAAGAGGAGATGGTTGCATCTGTAGTGTTTCCATATGGCTTCACCTCGCTTTCTGTAGTCAATTGTCCGTTTTATTCTTCAGGAATGAAGGCGTATCTTCAGCTTTTAAGCCTCGCACTTCGATATTTCCGTGTGTTTTATACTTGATGATCACTATATATTCATTGGTCATCTGATTGTATACGAGTTGATTCATGATGGCTTCTACGTGTTTGGAGTCCGCTACTTCGATCCCTTTGTTTTCTTTCTTTAACTTAAGGGCTTCGGTATCTGGATCCATGACGTTGAACAGACGGTTACGGTAACGCTCTTGATCGATTACGTACATCCACTCAACGTCAGATGCAGTCACCCTTACATCATCAAGGTATTCATTCTCTTGGAGCCAGGATTCAAATTTTTTATCGTTATTACGCACCCCGACATGGATCCATTGGTTCTCTGAAAGAAGTAATTCAACGTTATAGAGGTTCACTCGGTCGCGATCTTTTATCGTATCATTATAGGTTTCTTCTCTTAATATCCCGACTGCTTCTTTGATTTGTTCCGGGTCGATGATGCTTATGCTCTGTCTATTCCCCATATCAGCATAAATCGACAGCTTGTCTACACTGTTTGAATCTACGGCGAAAATCTCTTCCGTTGTTTCTTTAAAACTTTTCATTTTATATAAAGCAGCATATTGGGATTCAATCTCTTCTATATTCACACGGTAATTCCTCACAAGCTTGCTTCCATCGTGCATCTTGTAATACAGGAAGACCTGCTCACTATCCTCGTCTGTGACGGTGCGATCCTGATTGTTGAGGATTTCCTTATGAAGGTTCAGGACGGCTTTAATGGTTTGAGGGTCATCCATAAAGTGATCCTTGATAAGGCTATCGGGATTGTCTCTAAGGGAATAATAGCTGTGGCTGACATGGACCTTTTCTATACCCTTCATATCAGGAACCTTCTTTTCATATTGAAATAAATCAAATTGGATGAACAGCCCGATAAGAGAGATGGTAATGGCAAACCCTGCATATCCTTTCCAGTGCCGGAATACTCTCCAATGTTTTTGTAACACCATTTCGGCAATATAGTAGCCGATGAATGATCCAATAAAATATCCGAAAATTGTCCAGGTGAAATCCTGATAGATCTCATGGAAGTACATTCCCCCAACAAGCATGAAGCAGAAAGCGACTCCATATTTGAACAGGGGTCTGAGGACAGGATATACAATGGCAAGGGATGCTGCTTCTACTTTTCTCGTTTTATACAATACATACGATAAAACATAGAGTAGGAGAGTGATAGCTATGAACAGTGTTACATCCATTCCGGAAAAGATTTTATTCTCCAGATATACGGCCTTGATGACTGGGGAGTATTGTTCAATTTGGATATTGAAAAAATAATCCTCAGGAAATCCATATAATAGATTTTTCAGGCTGAAGCATACGAGCATAAACATTCCAGCCGGTAATAAGAGCAGGATGTAAGTCATTACTCCCTGTACAGCTGTCAGTCCCGTTATCATGGCCATAAAGGTAGCGGCTGTGAACAGAAGGCTGTTCATAAGAACCGTGATGCCGCACCAGATGAAAATATCTTGAACATCAATAAATTGCTGAAGATCCGTAAATGAATAAAGGGAAAGTAAAATCGCTGTATTCAGTACAATTGGCATGATGAGAATGATAAATCCTGTACCGGTAAAATGGTAAAACAATTTGCTGCGTGTCAGCGGAAGGCTATGCATGAAGTCTGCAGCCTGCTTTACATGTAAATAACGGAAAAGGAAAAGGGATAGGATGACTGGAACGAACAGCATCAAGCCCATTTGGATCGGGTATTGCATTTTAAACAGGTTTTCGTAAATGGCAATCGGATAGGGCTGATTGTCGTTAGATAGTTTACCGATAATGTCAACCGGCAAAGAAAAGAGAAGTCCGATAAAATAAACGATCCCTACCCAGCCAACATTCCGAAGGCTTTGAATGATGACTTCCTTATTGATCCATGATGTTTTGGATGGCATATCCGACGTCCTCCATTTCATAAACAAATATTTCCTCAAGGGTCAACGGTAACATATCGAAAATCACCGGATGATAAGGCTGGATCATGCTTCTCACATGCTTTTCGTCACCTCTTACGATGCAGAGGGATACGCTTCCCCTGGTCTCTTCGTGCAGAAGGTCAAGCTCAGTAAAGAGCTTATGAGGTATCTCACCTTTGAAGGCCAACTGAACTTTATGAATCCCTGATTTTAAATCATCAAGCTCTTTCTCCAATAAAAATCTTCCTTGATGCAAAATTCCGATATGATCACAAATATCTTCCACTTCACGCAGGTTGTGAGAGGAGATAAGGATCGTCATCTCCCGGTTGGCCACTTCTGTGATCAGTACGCTTTTTACCTTCTTACGCACGACAGGGTCTAATCCGTCAAGGGGTTCGTCCAGAATGAGCACATCCGGCTGAGTGGATAATGCAAGAATGAAAGCTGCTTGACGCTGGACGCCTTTGGAAAATTTATGAAGCTTTTTGTGAGGATCTATCCCAAATAGGCCTGTTAGAGATTTATATTGATGCTCATCCCAACGGCTATAGGTGTATTGATAAAATCTTGCCATTTGATTTAAGGTATAGTGAGCGAAGAAAAACGGTTGATCAGGAATGAAAACCATGGTTTCTTTCGTTTGGACATTTTCAAAGACCGGTTTACCTTTTAAATAAATGTCACCACTTTCGGGCTTCAGAACCCCGGAAATGGATTTGAGCAGGGTCGTCTTTCCTGCACCATTTGATCCGAGCAGTCCGTAGATCGATCCTTTTTGAACAGAGAAGGAAACGTCATGAATGATTGTAGTACCTTCAAAGGATTTACTTAATGATTTAATCTCTATCATCAGATTGATTCCCTCCTACCGATGCCTCGATGTCAGCAATCATCTGCTTTAAATCTTCAGGCGTGATCCCTAAATATAGAGCTTCAGACAAAAGTTTAGACAACTCTTCTTTTACTTTCATGATTTTCTCCGCGTTTTGAATGTGATTTGATGGATTAACAAAGCTACCCCGTCCTTTCACAGAATAAATGAACCTTTGAGTTTCGAGTTCCCTATAAGCTTTTTGGATTGTGTTTGGATTTATGGTCAGTTGCTGAGCCAAGGCACGAACGGAAGGCAATTGTTCGTCAGGCTTCAACACCTCATTAATGATTAACTCTTTTAATTTCTCCACTAATTGTTCATAAATGGGCTTTCGACTTCTTAAATCAAGTTCAAACATATCCACCCTCCCAACTGTATACAGTGTACTATGTGTCTTAATACAGTTAAAGTATATAACAAGTTCTGCCAGTTTGGGAAGAGGGGAAATGAAAAATATTTGAGAGAGCTATCTGCCTTGTGGATAAGGTCTCTAGGATTTGGAAGTATAAGAATGATACAAACACAAAAATAGATGAAAAGCATATATATACAAAAGTGAAAATTCGTAGTAAATATGAAATATGACATTTCCTTTGACAAAGAAAGTTTCCTTGATGCAAAATGGTGGTATTCAAAAATTTTTGATCGGAGGAGAGGATTGGCATGTTCTTAGATTGGTTAAGTGGATTCAATCCAGTTGTCCAGGCACTGTTTGGCGGCACGCTGACATGGGGGTTAACCGCACTGGGGGCTGCATCGGTTTTTTTCTTCACCAAAATTGAAAAGCATACATTGAATATGATGCTTGGATTTGCTGCAGGTGTCATGATAGCGGCATCGTTTTGGTCACTTCTTGCTCCTTCTATAGAGTTCAGTGAGCAAAATGGTCAGATTCCATGGCTCGCTCCTGCTATTGGTTTTTTGCTTGGCGGCCTGTTTATTAGACTGTTGGATTTTGTAGTACCTCATTTGCATCTCGGGAACTCAGCGGAAAAAGCCGAGGGACCTTCAACTAAATTTAAAAAATCAACCTTACTATTTCTTGCGATCACCCTTCATAACATTCCTGAAGGTTTAGCCATCGGTGTGGCTTTTGGTGCGGCGTCAATGGGACTTGGTGATGCAACATTGGTAGGGGCAATCGGGCTTGCAATCGGAATTGGCATACAGAACATGCCTGAAGGTGCGGCCCTGTCCATCCCGTTGCGCGGAGAAGGAATGTCACGTCTGAGGTCCTTCAACTATGGTCAGCTTTCAGCCATCGTTGAACCCATTGCTGCCGTAATTGGTGCAGCTGCTGTTCTTTTAGTGCAGCCATTGCTTCCTTACGCACTTGCTTTTGCCGCAGGGGCCATGATTTTCGTGGTAGTAGAAGAGCTGATCCCAGAGTCTCAGTCCTCTGGAAGTACAGACTTGGCTACATTGGGACTCATGGTTGGATTTGTTGTGATGATGATTCTGGACGTATCATTGGGATAATAAAAGTAAGCATGCGGCTTAGATCGCATGCTTTTTTCTTTTCCAAATAATCGTATAATGAAAGGGAAGGGGGCGGAAATGTGAAGATTGGTCTCGTGAGGCATTTTAAAGTAACAAGAGGATATCCTAATAGATTTGTGACATCCGACGATTTAATGAAGTGGGTAGAAGAGTACGATGAGTCTGATGTAGAAGAGAATGAGGTTGATCTTCATGATATTGAATGGAGGAAGTGCTACGCAAGTGACTTAACCAGGGCAGAAGTAACAGCTCGAAATGTCTATGCCGGGGATATCGTTTCGTTGAAGGAACTACGTGAAATCAGACTATCCCCCATATTCAGTTCCAAGAGAAAGCTTCCACTGTTTTTACATTTGTTTATGATCCGTGTAGCCTGGTGGTTTAATCATCGTTCTCAGCCTGAAAGCAAGAATGAGATCCTCAAAAGAATCAACGGGATTGTCGATAAGGTCATACAAGAGGGTGAGGACGTTCTCATTGTAGGTCACGGCGGAATTATGATGTTTATGAGAAAAGAGCTGATTAAACGAGGGTTTAAAGGTCCTAAGTTTAGAAGACCGGTAAACGGGAAGCTTTATGTTTTTCAAGACAAAAAAGGATGATTCCGGGGAATCATCCTAAGTCAATTTTCTAAAAGGTTAGTTCTTAACAATCAATAATATCTTTCCTTCATCGAGCTTTTCTTCGTACTGATCCGCTTCTTCGTGAGAAAATCCAACTTCCATCAGCTTGTTTCGGAGTTCGTCACCTTTTTTCAGAATCATGTTCCCCACTGCAGTCCCAATGCCTGTTTCCTTTACACCGATTTCATTGGCTTCCGCTCGATCAGCTACTCTGTCCGTCCGGTCATCATCATGGGATAATACATAAAGATTATTTTTGTCCACTCCTTGAGAAGAAAGCTTTTCAACTTCTGTAATTAATTCCTTATCGTCATAAAATTCCTTAACAGTCGGTTTCATTTCAGGTCTCCTCCATCATTCAAATTGTTTTGTTGTTTATCTTTTCCCGCGGGTTCTTAATGGTAAACGTTTGGAGATGTGGGTATACCTATTATGAAGGTTAAATCAAAGAAGGGAGGCCATAAGATATGGAGGAAGTTCATTCTTTAGAAACAATCAAGGCTACACTGGCAGGGGAAAAGATGGTGTTACTATACATATCCAGACGAAACTGCTCTGTTTGTCATGCTCTCTTGCCACAGGTGAAAGGGGTATTAGAAGATTTTCAAGATGTTAAGTCCATTCATGCCGACGCAGAAGAAATGCCGGAAATAGCTGGTGAGTTCTCCATCTTTACTGTACCGGTCGTCATCGTATTTGTAGAGGGAAAAGAAATGTTCAGGAAGGCCCGATTTGTTCCAATCGATGAGTTACATACCCAAATTTCCCGTTTGGTGAAGATGTTAGACAACTAAACAAACGTTTGATTAAGAATGGAAGTTGTTGACCTGACAAGGTAGAAAGGGTTAAACGGTTGTTTAAGAACATGATATCTCCGTCATATGGAAAGAAATCTAAAATCGTGAGCTGTTTTGAAACGGCTCTTTTTTATTGGGGGAAATTGAAACCTTTGGAGTTAGTGAAACGACTAATATTTACAGTTAAGGGGGGAAGGCCGTTGAAAGAGGATCAGGGTCAGTTAGAAAAGATTTACGAAACTTACTTTCACGATGTCTATCAGTACCTATTATATTTTACAAACAATTATTCCGAAGCAGAGGATTTAACTCAAGATACATTTATGCGTGTTTTCAAAAGTTACCGCAACTTCAAACACCAATCTTCCAAGAAAACGTGGATCATATCTATTGCCAAACGCACGGCCATTGATCATTACCGAAAGCGGAGGTTCATTTCACTGCTTCCAGAAGCCTTAATGAATCTACGTAAAAGTGAAGATGGCCTCCCTGATCAAGAAATGGAAAAAAATGAAGAGTGGAGAGTGCTACAAGCAGCTCTCTTTACCTTGAAGGCGGATTATCGAAATGTCGTCATCCTAAGAGGATTGAGAGAATACTCCGTCAAAGAAACGGCAGAAATCCTTGAATGCAAGCCTTCCAAGGTAAAGGTCGATTATCATCGGGCCATCAAGCTGTTAAAAAAGCAATTAGGACATTCCATTGAAGGGGCGGTGCTGAGTGATGAACGAAAAATTCAATGATAATTTTCTACATTCATTAAAAAATCGACCAGATCTTGCTCCCCGCAAAGAGTTCAAGGAAGAACTGAAAACCAAGTTATTTGAAGAAATGCCCGAACCTAAGCAAAGTAGAACCAAAGGAAGAAGCTTGGTTCCGAATCTATTGGTGGCAGCCTTCATAATGGCCGGTATATTTTTATCCGTCGATCTGATTGGAATAGGAATGGACGGTCAGAACGCTCCACAGGATCAAGACATAGTTCAACCAGTAGAACCAACCATCGAGGAACCAACCGAGCTGGATGAGACGACTGCCGACAAACTGATTGGAGAGGCGTTTAATCGATATGATTCCATCCTTAACGATGAAGGAACTGGTCAAGCCTTTGAGTATAAAGGGGAGCTCTATCGGTATATGAGTGAAGAATTTGACTCAAAGGAAAAGGTGGTTCATTACTTAGCAGAAAGCTTTACGCCTGATGCGGCTCAGCAGCTGATCGAGAATCACCCCTTTATCGTTTACAAAGGAAAACTGGCACAACCCGATGTGTCTTATGAAGCTAGCTATGAATGGACCAACACTACCGCAATCAAAGTGAGGACTTCAGAAACAATGAGTGATGTGACATACGAGATTCCGGTTTCGGAAGGTTCCAGGGAAGTAAACGTTCAAAGTTTCAGGATGCTTTATGATCAGAGATGGAAATTCAGTGTAGTGATGCCATTTTCTTTTAGAGTAATAGAAAAGGTGGAGAAAAGCAGTGAATCCAGTCTCGCGCTGACACAGGAAGAAATGGAGGCCTATCACGAGTTTTCTCAGGATCCAACAGAAGCACATTTGAAAGATTTGTCTCCCATTAGTATAGCGAAGATTTATGTTCAGGCATCGTTGGATGAACGATACGATTTGGTCTATGAAATGTACACGGACAGACCAGAGTATGTACGCTGGACAAAACAAGAAGATGCGAATATCCCCCAATCAGACCGGGGAACAAAGGATGATATACTGAGTACTTTCGATGGAATTGAAGACGGTGAATTCATTCAAACGAGCGACAATGATGGCTATATCAAGTATGACAATGGTGGAGAGGGCTTTATGGGCTTTCAGATGATCAAAGATGAGGATGGCTATTGGAGCGTAGGATTCATGCCTATTCAGTAGTCCAATTCACCTGGAATAGAAGAGCAATAAAAAAGGCTATTCTATAAGACGTGTATAGCATTTTTATTAATCTATATCTAGAAACTCATGCTTAGAAAGTTGATTGGAGCGGAAGGTGCTCGACTCCTGCGGGAATAGCGGGAAAGTTGAGACCCCGCAGGGCAAAGCCCGAGGAGGCTCAACTCACGCCCCGCGGAAAGCGAGCACCTGGAGCGGAAATCAACCACTACTCGCTTGTATAAGAAAAAATCTATAAAAAGAGCTGCTAAAAAAAGTAGCTCTTTTGTCATGGTTCAGTGAATAGGTATATAATAGAGAGTATAGGAGTATAGTAGTCATGAAGAAATAAAAGGGGGCTTGATGAATGATCAGATTGTCTGGAACAAAGAAAGTCATGTTACTGTGTTTAGCAATCATCCTCTTAATAGTAGCCAACCGGATTTCCAGTGTGCAACACCTGACCGCAAGAATCGCCACCAACCTGTATGTTAGCCTGAAATATCAGGATCTTGACCTCGAATACCAAAACGTCGAATTCTCACCCCAGTTTGGAGATTATTCTGTAGCGTATAAGGACAAGGATGGTAAAGTCTATGGATTCATGGTTACCCCTAAGTCAATGCCCGTCATCATACTTCACGATCCTCTTAATGAGTCACCTTAATCAAGTCTGAAAAAGTAATCTTCATATCTATTAAAATCTCTTTTTCATGTATAAAACATATAAAGGTGTGAACATAGAAATCATAGATGATCCGGACCCGCTCCTATAAAGAGGCAGGTCTTTTTTATGTGAAGAAAATACACCCCAGGTCTTAGAAACAATTACTTCTACGGCTTCTGTTAGCATATGGGCGATTTTTTTATACTTAAGGTATTCGTTCATATAGGAGTGACCTTGATGGAAGAAATCATGGCAAATTACACGGCTGAGTGGGGGTTATGGGGTGTATTGCTTTCTTTATTTATTGAAGGAAGTGCTTTCCCTTTTGTGGGCACTTTTTTTATCGTAACAATGGGATTTATTATAGAATTAACGTGGCTGGAGATAGGAGTCATTTCTCTAGTAGGAAGCTTTCTCTATACAGCCGGGAGCTATATTCCTTATTTTATCAGCTTAAAATTAGGTGCGAAGCTTGAGGCCAAACTCAACCCTGAAAAAAGGAAGAAGCTTAAAGAAGCGCAGGAAAAGTTCAGCAGCTACGGAATCTGGAGCGTAGCGATCGCAAGCCCCCTTCACTTAGGAAATGTCATTCCCTTCATGGCAGGCATGGCAAAAATGAATCTGAAAGTGTATTCTCTCCTTACTATGCTGGGTATTGCTCCGTCTACCTTTTTATTCTTAAGTATAGGCAAGTTCTATGAGGGTGATAGAGAAGTGATTATGGCGCTGGTAGAAGAATATCAACTGTTGGTTCTGACAGGGTTTGTGCTGGTCACTGCTTCGTACATTCTTTTTAAAAGGAAGAGAGAAAAGGGAATAGGAGGATGACAAGTAAAGATTCTGAGACTGGAGATTTTCGACAAGTTGCTCGATCATTCGACCCTAACACCCTCTACACAGATTAAAACTACGTTAAATCATCCCGTTCCTCATTGATTACACCCCTTCTTTCCGATAAACTAGACCTATTCAAAAAATAGCACGTGTGGAGAGATCGTATGGAAGCAAAAATGATAAGAAGATATGACATTATGGAAGTCAGCTTGCTGGCGGGTAAGATCATGTTGCAAAGTGGTGCAGAGACGTATCGCGTCGAGGATACGATGATGCGCATCGCCGCTTCTTATGGGATTTCAGAATCTCACAGTTATGTGACGCCTACCGGGATCATCTTTTCGATTGAAACGTCTGAACCAACGAAAACGAAGCTGATTCGAATTAACGAGCGATCGACTGATCTTGAAAAAGTAACCCTCGTGAATAGTATTTCAAGGCAAATCAGTAAGGGGCACCTCACCCTTGAAGAAGCCTACAATGCCCTGGAAAAACTGGATCAATCTGATCTATCATACTCCTTTGTGATTCAAGTATTGGCCGCTTCGATTGCCAGTGGTTGTTTTCTCATCATGTTCCAGGGGATGTGGAAGGACTTCATTCCTGCTCTGATCACAGGAGGTGTCGGGTTTACGAGCCTGATTTATTTACACCGCCTCGTTCCCATCAAATTCTTTGCTGAGTTTCTTGCTTCCTTTATTATCGGAATGCTTTCCTATGGATTCGTCCAGCTTGGAGTCGGACAGGAGTTGGATAAGATTATTATTGGATCAGTGATGCCCCTGGTTCCCGGTCTCCTTATCACAAATGCCGTGCGGGATTTAATGGCAGGACATTTGGTATCGGGATTATCGAAGGGAGCAGAAGCTTTTTTAACAGCGTTTGCCATCGGGACGGGTATTGCCGTAGTTTTCACTCTGACGTAGAGTGACTTTGTTTAGTATTAGGAAAAAAGATTGAGGTGAAAAGGGAATGCACACCATCGAACAATTAGTGACCAGCTTCATCGCCGCTGCTGCATTCGGAATCATTTTCAACGCTCCAAAGCAGTCCCTTTTCAAATGCGGAGTTGTTGGAATGTTAGGCTGGATCATATATACACTTATGAGTTTAAACGACGCCGATGCGGTGTTTGCGACATTACTTGCCTCCTTTGTGGTGGCTGTGATCAGTCAGGTATTTGCGAAAATATATAGAACCCCGGTCATCATCTTCTCTGTAGCCGGCATTATCCCCCTTGTACCTGGAGGACTTGCGTACGATGCCATGAGAAACTTCGTTCAAAACGATTATAATGCCGCCATCAACCTGGCAGCAAAAGCCTTCATGATCTCAGGCTCCATCGCCATCGGGCTCATCTTCTCAGAAGTCATCAACCAAGTCATCCGAAACGCACGCCTGAACGCAAGCGCAAGACGAATGAGATAGAGGGACGGACCTTACTTTTGTGGGGTCTTTTTTTCTTGGCTTCAGCAGAGCATAGACACAAAGTTGGACGAAATGAATCCCCCCTACAGACTCCGCGCCAATGTAACATTTTCTGCCCCCTAACGTCTAATCAACAAATAGAACATATAGGAGGGTCATAGTATGAGTAAGAAATCTTATCTGCTCATCATTGCTGGAATTGTGTTGCTGGTGGCACTTGGAACGTTTATGTATAGTCAAAGACCTGTCGTGAAGGCCGAGGGAAAGGTAAAGGGCGATCTTCTCGTGATGGAGAATAACTCTTGGAATCTGCAATTTTCAACGGCCCTGAATAAGGAAACGGTGACGCCGCAGAACATTTATGTAGAAGACTCCAATGGAGAGAGGATCAAGGTCTCTTTCAAGTTGAATGAAAATCGAAAGACCCTGCAAATTCAAGCACCGTCAGGAGGATATCCTTCTGATCCACACCAGTTTACACTTCATATCTCTCCGAAAGTGAAAACCAAATGGGGTTTTTCCTATGACGGAGACACAGAAATCCCTTTTTCTGTCACCTCTAAACTACCCAGTATTCAATCCAAGGAAGAGCTAACGAACTATTTTAAACAAATCTTAAAGAAAAATAAGGAAGATACGAAGTTTTCTCTATTCGAAAGAGAAGAAAATATGGAGTCCAAGTCATCGGAAGATAGTGCGGCTGGAGAGTCGTCTCAATCGGGATCCAATTTTTCTGAAACGAATAATCAGGTTAAAGGAGTTGACGAAGGAGATATAGTGAAGACTGATGGAAGCTATATTTACCAATTAACCGACCGTAGGCTGCTGATTACAAAGGCAAATCCTGTCAAGGAAATGAAAGTAGTATCTTCTACCAGCTATAAAGAAAATATGCAGCCTCACCATCTATTTTTACAGAAAGATAAGCTGCTCGTCATCGGTAACAGCTGGGCGCATGCCCATTTCCAAGAGGATAAACAAAAGTCAATCGCTTCCACTATGCCTGTCGACGGAACGACTGTTGCGCTTCTGTATGATATCTCCGACAGAGCAAAACCATCTCTCCTCAGGCATGTTGAGCTTGAAGGTCAATATGTGACGTCCAGGAAGATTGACTCCACTGTCTATCTCATTTCGAATTTGTATCCAAACTACTGGACGCTCGAACAGGAGCAAAATCCTGATTTGAGACCCAGGGTGAAAGATAGTTTAACAGGTGATGAAATGACGCCACTTCCAATACAGGACATTAAGTATTTTCCGCAGTCCCAGTCCCCTAACTATACCTTATTGACAGCAATGAATATGGAGGATTCCAAAGCTTCTCTAAACATTCAATCCTATCTTGGAAGCGGCGATAAAGTGTATATGTCTAAAAATAATCTTTATGTGGCTGTAGAAAAATACAATGAAGATGACATGAAAAATTGGACCTCTTCAAACACGGAGATTTATAAATTTTCCGTAAATGATGGAAGGATTGAATATGCTTCATCAGGGAACGTGGAAGGAAGGGCGTTAAATCAATTTTCCATGGATGAACATGAAGGCCACTTTCGGATTGCAACGACGAAAGGGGAGGTGTGGAACAGTGATTCACCTTCATCCAATGCTCTCTATATTTTAGATGAAAACATGAAGAATGTTGGTGAAGTAACGGATTTAGCCAGGGGAGAACAAATCTATTCTGTCAGGTTTATGGGAGATAAGGCATATATGGTCACCTTCAAACAAGTCGATCCCCTTTTTGTCATCGATACGGCAGATCCGGAAGCTCCAAAGGTTTTGGGGGAGTTGAAGATTCCTGGTTTCAGCACCTATCTTCACCCCATTGACGAGCATCACCTCATCGGGTTTGGTTTTGATACGAAAGTGGTGGATGATAACAAAGCTACCAATGAGGAACCGAGAATCGTTAGACGCGGAATGAAGATCTCTTTGTTTGATATTACAGACTTTCAGCATCCGAAGGAAACGGACACTGAAATAATAGGGGGGACGGGTACTCACTCTTATTTGTTGGAAGATCACAAAGCATTGCTACATGAACCTTCGAGAAATCTATATGGTTTTCCCATTTCTGTTTATCATGAAAAAGAGGGAAGCCGGCATGAGCTGGATTTTGACTATCAAGGTGCCCTTCTTTATGAAATCACACCCGAAAAGGGAATCGTTTTAAAGTCTCAGCTCACAGATGAAGAAAACAAAAACAAAGAATATTACGAACAGTGGGAAGAACAGATTCAAAGACTCCTATATATTGATGATCAGCTTTATACAGTATCACATAAGAAAGTGACTGCTTACTCTCTAGACGATTTTATAGAAGAAAACGCGATTGATCTCCCATGATGAAACCCCTTAAGGCGCATGCCTTAAGGGGTTTCTATTACTTAAGACTCCCTGATGCATCATTTAGACTATCTTTTTTTGTCAGGTTTTGAAAAAAAATCTATGGGTAGATAAGTATTAGCATTATACAATTTCCATAATTGAAGGGAGAACATCGAATGAACAATAATATAACGCAAGAATGGTACGGGTACTTAGGGAAGCTTCCTGATCTGTTATTGGCTTTATTAGTGTTATTGATCGGGTGGATCATTGCAAAGGCTGTCGAAAAAGCCGTTTACGGAATTTTAAAACGGGTGAAGATCGATGACAACCTTTATTTTGGCAGCAGGGAAGGAGAACGGAAATGGACATCGGAGAAAGTCATAAGTAAAATTGTGTACTTTATTCTGCTTGTGTTCGTGTTTATTGCCTTCTTCAATATGCTGGACTTGAACTTCATTGCTTCACCTTTAGTCGGTATGCTGAGTACGATGGCAGCAGCGATTCCAAATGTATTAAAAGCAGCACTAATTCTATTATTTGCATGGATCGTTGCTTCTGTACTGAAGGTATTGATAGAGAAACTGGGTACGAGACCCGCAGTTAAAAGCACGCTGGTAAGATCTAAATTAGCGAAAGATGAGAACGATGTACATCGCTATGTCTATACGGCTGCTAGAATTGTTTTCTATCTCGTGCTTCTCATATTCTTACCGGGAGTGTTAGCAGCTCTTAATATCACAGGGGTTTCAGGGCCTTTCACGGAAATGCTCCAAAACTTCCTAGGGTTTATTCCTAAACTGTTTGCCGCAGCTATCATTCTCCTGGTTGGCTGGTTTGTAGCCAAAATCGTCCGGGATATTATTACGAACTTTTTACAAGCGATTGGAACAGAGAGAGTCGCTGATCGATTCGGCATTAACAAGCTCTTTCAGGGAACAACGGTTTCATCGGTCATTGGTACGATTGTATTCGTACTCATTATGATTCCGGTTACGATTTCTGCATTAGATCAGCTGAACATTCGTGGGATTTCAGAGCCGGCGATTAACATGCTGAATCAGGTCCTTGTGATGCTTCCGAATATTGCGATTGCGATTCTACTCATTCTTGCGGGAATCTGGGTTGGTAAATGGGTTGGAGCCATGGTTGCCCGTTTATTGAACCGGGTAGGATTCAATTCTCTATTACGTAATATGGGTATTGGTCGTATGAACGTCAATAAGAATCCGTATGAACCAACGGGCTCATCTTATATGAATCTATCAGGGCTTGTAGGTAGAGTCGTTCAGATCATCATTGTTTTCCTCTTTGTAGTAGAAGCCCTGGAAATTGTGCGATTGGAATTCCTGGTCGCTCTGGCAACAGGTGTCCTTGCGTATTTACCGCATGTATTAGCAGCCATCGTCATTCTTGGGGCAGGCTTATACTTAGGTAACTTAGTCAAGAGCATCATATCCAACGTATTAAGTGATAACTTCCAAGTACTTGGAACCATTACGAAATATGCCATCATTGCCTTAAGCTTCTTTATGGCCTTGGATCAATTAAAAGTGGCTGATTCCATCGTCAATATTGCCTTCATGCTGATTCTGGGTGGACTGGCACTAGCCTTCGGTTTGGCCTTTGGTCTGGGTGGAAAGGACTTTGCACAAAAATACCTTTCTAAACTGGATCGAAAAATTGAAGAAGAAAAGAACAGGCCAAACAATGGCGGAACAGATACACCTCCTTTTAATCAATAAGCGTCATAAAACCACATGGTCCTTATGAGATCATGTGGTTTCTTTTGTCCTTATCATTGTTGAGGCTGAGCCAGTAGATTTTATAAGTTCCTCAACAATCTCTTCGCAATCAGCTCATAATCATCCTTCGAAATACCAGGTGCAAATTCTTCCGGCAGGTCATCCAGGTTAGGGATCGGGGCTCCTTCAGGTGTGCCTTCGATAACTCTTAGTGGCTGACCGTTTTCAGGATTTGTTCCCTTCCAGATTTGTGCGATATCCTTGTAGTCGTTGTCGCTCCAAGTATAAAGAACGTTATTAATCCCTTTTTCTTCGAATTTCACAGCTGTATCGAATTTGGAATTATCTAGGTCAGGGATGGGAAGCATCTTGGTAAGATCTACACCAGTTGCGATTTCCAGCGCCTTTGCGTAGGCCAATACATGCGTGCCGCCCCGAACTAGTAAGTACCCGATCATTTCTCTGGCAGTAGGATGGTCTGTCATTTCGTACACCCGCATTTTATGGGTTCTGGCTCCCACTTCCAAGAAGAAATTATGAAGTAGATCCAATACTAAATTTCCAGAGCTGAACACATTATCCCCCGTCCACGCCCTTCCCATGGAATCACCGGCTAAAGCAGTCTGGGCAGTGGCAATGTATTGATACGTATTTCTGGCATCCAGTCCGTTTTGGAGAGGGGCGATATTAGGGTCACCGGGGAAGGTGTTCCCGACAGACAGCAGGTTAATTGTATTGGTTACAAGCTCGACATGACCGAATTCTTCTGCGGTAATACTGGCTACAATATCATAAAAGGGTTTGAGCTTCTTTTTCTGGCGGAAATTAAAGGACTGAAACATATAATTGTTTAAAGTAGACATTTCTCCAAACTTTCCACCGAGTAATTCCTGAACGGCAGCTGCGGCATTTTTATCACCGTGCTCAGGGATGGGAAGTTCAATGAGCAGCTTATTCATTCGTTTAAACATGCCTTACCCTCCTTTTTAAATTCTATCGGTCAGCATCTTCAGAACTGGGGAAGAACCATACAATTTGTTGAGATCGAACATAGAATGGCGTTCCGCTCACTTCAATGACAATGTGGTCAGGCAAAACACTTGCAAGCTTGCCCCGTACAGAGCCTTCACTCGTCTGTACCACGAGATATTCATCCATCATGCTCATTAATGCTTGATATAAATATGGATCGGTTAAAGTAGACATTTGAATATCCATCACGTCAACTCCTTTTCTTTCACTAATCGTCTTCGTCAGTATATGAAAGGGGCTTGGGCATGGTTAGTCGTCCAGATGGCAGAGGTGGCGCGTATAACACTTCCAACTACCACCCGGCATAAAAAAACGATATGATGATACATATATACATAATGGAAGTCTTTTGTCAGAGGGGTGTTCATTTGAAGGTGATACATTTTTTAAAGCCTTACCGTGTTGCCATGGCGGTTGCCTGGAGTTTAATGCTGGTAGAGCTTGCTGTTGAACTATTAAATCCGCTGTTTATGGCACGGATTATTGATGAAGGAATTATGAATGGAGACTTGGACGTGGTGATGAAATGGGGCTTCATCATGGTGGGGATGTCTCTCCTCGCGTTTATTTCAGGCGTGACAAATTCATTTTTCGCCGCTCATACGAGTCAGGGATTTGGCTATGATGTGCGGGAAAGCTTATATAAAAAGGTTCAGTCGTTTTCCTTTGCAAGCTTTCATAAGCTCCCAGCATCATCCTTGATCACCAGGATGACCAATGACGTAAGGCAGCTGCAGAATACAATTTTCATGAGCTTGCGCATTATGCTAAGGGCACCGCTGCTAGTTGTCGGATCAGCAATCATGGCACTCATCGTCAATGCTCGTCTTGCCCTTATTTTATTAATCGTGATTCCGGTTTTATGGCTGTTCCTGATATGGGTCCTGAAACGGGGATGGAGTCTATTTGAAAGAGTTCAATCCCGTCTCGACAAAGTAAACGAGGTCATGAAGGAAAACCTCTCCGGGATGAGGGTAATTAAAGCGTATACACGAAGCAAGTATGAAGAAAGCCGATTCCATGGTGCGAATGAAGATTTGAAGGATCAAACGGTGAAGGCTCTTCGTTTTATGGAAATCATCATGCCGCTTCTGATGCTCGTGATGAATCTGGCCCTCCTATCCGTTTTGTGGTTTGGAAGTATAGATGTCGCCACAGGTGGGGCGAGTGTTGGAGAAGTCGTAGCGATTGTCACCTATGTTACGAGAATCTCTTCTGTTTTTTCAATTTTCTCATTTATCATTACGAGCTTTTCAAGAGCAAGGGCTTCCGCCGGCAGGGTAGAAGAGGTACTGCAAACCGAGATTGATTTGAAAGACGGAGAGGAAGTACGACAGGAAAACACAGTGATGAACGGAGAGATTACATTTAAAGATGTGTCGTTTCAATACCCTTCCACCCGTGGGAAGGTGCTGGAAGGTGTATCGTTTAAAGTGAAGGCTGGTGAAACGGTTTCGATCCTGGGAGCAACCGGTTCCGGTAAAACATCCCTGTTCCAACTTATTCCCCGCCTGTACGATACGACGGAAGGGTCTGTGGAACTGGATGGTCAATTCATCCGATCCATCTCTTTGGAACACGTAAGGAAAAATATTGGGTACGTGCCCCAGGAAGCGGTCCTGTTTTCCGGGTCAGTATCAGAAAATCTCTTATGGGGAAAAGAAGATGCCACCAGGGAAGAAATGATCCAAGCTGCAAAGGATGCCCAAATCCATGAGACCATCCTGAATCTCTCCCATGGATATGACACAGTTCTCGGTCAAAAAGGGGTCAATCTTTCAGGAGGACAGAAACAGCGTCTGTCGATTGCGAGAGCACTCATTCGAAAACCAAAGATTTTATTACTGGACGATAGTACGAGTGCGTTGGATTTGAAAACAGAATCCAAGCTGCTTCAAGCCCTGAAGCAATACGAATGTACGACGATGATCATTACACAGAAAATAAGTACAGCCATGGAATCTGATACGATTCTGCTCCTTGAAGATGGAGTGTTAATCGGAGAGGGGACCCATACATCCCTATTAGAAGATTCCTCTCTCTATCAGCGGATTTTTCAATCTCAATTCGGAGAGGAGGAGATCCATCATGTCTAAGCATGTCCGAAAGAAACTGGGGAAAAACGATAAAGCGAAAGATGCAAGAGGGACGCTGCGTCGTCTTTGGAACTACCTTTCCGAAATGAAAGTGATCCTGTATCTTGTGATTTTAATGGTGTTCATCAGTTCAGCAGCAGCTCTCCTTGGGCCTTTCCTTGTGGGAAAAGCGATTGATGAATACATTGTAACGAAAGAGACATCCGGATTGATTGGTCTTGTTATCGGTTTAGTGGCAGTGTACATCTTCCACTCCCTGTCCGTATGGTTCCAAAATTATTGGATGATCGGTGTGGCTCAGGACACGGTCTACCGCTTGCGGAAGGACCTTTTTCATCGATTGCATCAACTATCGATTCCTTTCTTTGACAAACGGAAGCATGGGGAATTAATGAGCAGAGTGACAAATGATATTGATAATGTGAGTGCCACGTTGAATAGTTCGTTCATTCAAATCATATCCAGTGTCCTGACATTAGTGGGGACCGTCTCGATCATGCTCTGGCTCAGTCCGTTGCTTACTTTGATCACATTAACCATCGTTCCCCTGATGGCTCTCGGTATGAAGTGGATTACGAAACGGACAGGACGTTTGTTCAAACAATATCAACAAAATATCGGAGAGCTAAATGGCTATATCGAAGAGACGATTTCGGGGCATAGCATCATCAAAACCTTTTCCCGTGAGGATACTGCCATAAAGGATTTTGGAGAAAAAAATCAACGATTGAGAACGGCTGCTTACTGGGCTGATACCTATTCCGGTTTTATTCCGAAGCTTATGAATGTGTTGAACAATTTGAGCTTTGCCGTCATTGCCGGAGTCGGAGGGATTTTCGCTTTAAATGGCATGATCACCATTGGAGTCATTGTGATATTTGCTGAATATGCCCGTCAATTCACCCGTCCGTTGAATGAGCTCGCGAACCAATATAACACATTATTATCAGCCATTGCCGGTGCTGAGCGAGTCTTTCAAATTTTAGACGAAGAGGAAGAAGCCAAGGATGAGGGGGATGCCGTGGAAATCGATTCCGTTGAAGGGAAAGTGGAATTTCAACACGTTTCCTTCTCGTATGAAAAAGGGGATCAAACGCTTCAGGATGTATCCTTCACCATTACACCGGGTGAGACCGTTGCTTTGGTCGGACCGACAGGAGCAGGTAAAACGACGATTACCAATCTGCTGTCTCGTTTCTATGAACTGAATGAAGGCACCATTGAGATTGACGATCTGAATATCCAAACGATCAAACGAAAGAGTCTTCGTCAGCAGATGGGATTTGTCCTGCAGGATAGCTTCCTGTTTCAAGGAACGATTGCAGACAATATCCGTTACGGCAGACTCGAGGCGGGCGATGAAGAAGTAAGGGAAGCGGCGAAATTGGCCAATGCCCATTCCTTCATAGAGAAAATGCCTGAGGGTTACGATACCATGTTAAGACATGACGGAAGCGGGATCAGCCAGGGACAGAAACAGTTATTATCCATTGCAAGAGCGATCCTTTCAAATCCGTCCATCCTGATTCTTGATGAAGCCACGAGTAGCATCGATACGATTACAGAGCTGAAGATTCAGGAAGCCCTCAAGCGATTGATGAAGGGGAGAACAAGTGTAGTGGTGGCCCACCGTCTTAACACCATCCGCCAGGCCGATCAGATACTGGTCCTTGATCAAGGAAGAATCATTGAACGGGGATCTCATGATGAGCTTCTCAAGCAAAGAGGGTTCTATCATGGGTTGTATCATAGTCAGCTGAAGGAGAGCGGCTGATGGGTTGTGTGAATCTGCAGGGGAATTCCGGTTTTGAAAATAAATTCTGAGATTTGAAATAAAATGAGCATCGACCGCAAAACAGAGGGAAATACGAACGGCATTCATCCTGAATACAAAAAAACACCCCAAAAGTCAGCACTTTTGGGGTGTTTGTGTTTTTATCTTTAAGGGGCTAATCATCCCGTTAGCGATCCCTTTGGTGTTGCCTTAATCGGATAAAGGCAACTCTGTAACTTGCAACATCACAAGTAATATATTTATATCTTGAACGTTGTTTGCAGATAATAAACAGCCGCGGGCAATTCCTTGAGTCGTTTGATATACCTAAACGACGTAAGCCCTACCTCTCTTACATCCTAACGGCTCCGAAGCCGATCCAGTGTGAATAAGTTGTTAAATCAAAACAGAATAGAATTACGAATTATCTTCTCTATCGTTTTAATGTATGTTACAAGATTACAATAACTAAATATAACATCAAAATTAAAACGTGTCAAGGGGATTTATAATTCAAGTGACTGCGGCGAATCCTCATCATCGTTCATTAAGCGGATGCTGACAGGTTGAATTTTGAGGACGATGTATTCCGGATCGTCTGGCCCTTCAAACCATCTTTTCATATGGTCATTCCATAGTTTTTCCTTATAATGAGCGGACTCTTCAATGGAGGCACGACCTTCGATTTCGACGAAGGTATCTCCATACCCCTCTCCTTCGTAGCCGAGAAGAATATGTACATTAGGATTGTCCTCAATTTCATCTGTCTTATGGGTTTCCTTGTTTGTTGGTGTATATAGAGTCAGCTCATCATGTGAAAACGTCATATAACGGGAATGAGGTTTATTATTTTTAACCGTTGCCAGTGTCCCTACTCTGCTTTCATCGAGCACTTTTAAAATTTGTTGTTTCAGTTCAGCTTGTGACACACAATCCATCTCCTTTAAAGGTTCATTTATATCCATACTATTCCTTTTATGAAGGTAAATTAAACATGGGAATGTGTATTTCAGGTATTGTCCGGGAATAACGAAAATATTAAAGAAACAAAGGATGATGAGCGTGATACCCGAAGAATTAGTCGATATCTGTAAGAAAAGGATGGAGCCGTATTCCTGTGAGGGGTTTGTATACGGACGCGGTCCGGAGCAGCCGACGATCATGATTGTCGGGGAAGCCCCGGGTGAAACCGAGATACATAACGGAATGCCGTTTAGTGGGCGGGCAGGAAAAGTGCTGGATGAGTTCTTTCAGTATCTGGAGGTTCCAAGGGAAGACATTTATTTTACCTCAACGGTCAGAAGCAGACCTTATAAAATTGTCCCTAAGAAAGTAGGGGGGAATGAGATTGTGGAGAAGAAGTATAACAGGGCCCCGAATCGTAAAGAACAGCTGGCCCATGCTCCGATCCTGGATTATGAGCTGCAGCATATTAAGCCTAAACAGCTTGTAACCTTGGGGAATATCGGGTTACAAAGACTATTGGGGAATCAGTATACGATATCACAAAGGCATGGCCGGCTGATTCACGCTAAAGTCAGGCGGTTAAAAGATCTTGATTCAAATGAGTGGGTCATGAGCGATGAAAGCTACTCAATATTTCCGACCTTTCATCCTGCATCGATCTTCTACAATCGCTCATTAGAAAAAGAAATCTATAAAGACCTGGATAAGTTGAAAGAAATCCTCAGGGGGAAATAACATAAAGAAGGCTGACATTTAGTTAAATGTCAGCCTTCTTTATGTTATTTTTTATTTAAATTCTCCTGAGCCATTCGCACAAGCTCCTTCACCATGTTACCGCCAATTCTTCCGCCAACTTTTCCTGCCTGCTCAGACGTTAATTTTCCATTATAACCCCTTTGCAGAGGAATACCTTGTTCCTTGGCGATTTCATATTTCGCTTCTTTGGGATCTTGCGTACCAGTAACTTTCGCTTTTAATTGATCCATCGCAGCCCGGGATTCAGGTACAAGAAGTTTTCTTCTCGACATATTTTCACCCCTTTTTTAGATTGCCCAAATATTTTTTTATGAGTATAGAGTCTTGTCATATAAGGGTTTTTCCACGTTTAAGAAAAGTTCGTCACAAAAAAAAGATTGTCTAATTTGTGTCAAATAAAATATAATTCTTAATAGTTAGAACATTTTTACAAAGAAAAGGGGGAAATGCCGTGGAAGAATTAGTTGGCAAGTTGGTAGGAATACTTTGGTCTCCGGTCATGATTTACTTCTGTTTGGGTGTAGGATTATTATTTTCTATTTTAACGAAGTTTTTACAAGTCCGGTTGATTAAAGATATGGTGGTTCAAATGTTTAAGGGGGGCAGCTCCAAAGCAGGTGTGTCTTCATTCCAGGCCTTGGCGCTGTCGTTATCAGGACGTGTCGGGACGGGAAACATCGCCGGTACAGCAACTGCCATCGCTTTCGGTGGTCCAGGGGCGGTTTTCTGGATGTGGACGATTGCATTCATCGGTGCAAGCAGTGCCTTCATTGAGTCCACACTTGCTCAAATTTACAAAGTGAAGCAGGATGGGGAATACCGTGGAGGACCAGCCTATTATATTGAAAAAGGGATCGGTTGGAAATGGTATGCCGTTCTATTCTCACTGGCTACATTGCTAGCGATGAGTATTTTAATGCCTGGTATTCAATCAAACTCCATTGCGTTAGGACTTGAAAATGCATTTGGTCTTAGCACAACGGTAACGGGTATTGGTCTTGTCGTGTTAATCGGGGTCATCATTTTCGGTGGAGTCAAACGTATCGCTGGAGTAGCTTCTTACGTAGTCCCATTTATGGCGATTGCCTATATTCTTCTATCACTTGTTATTGTAGGAATGAATATTGCTGAAATCCCGGCAGTTTTTGCCCTTATCTTCAAAAGTGCATTCGGCTTTGATTCAGCATTCGGTGGAATCATCGGTATGGCCGTATCTTGGGGAGTGAAACGCGGAATTTATTCCAACGAAGCAGGTCAAGGTACAGGACCACATGCTGCAGCGGCAGCTGAAGTGTCCCACCCTGCTAAACAAGGGCTGGTTCAAGCGTTTTCCGTGTACATCGATACTCTTCTGGTTTGTTCGGCTACAGCATTCATGATCTTGTTTACGGGATCCTTCAACACAGAAGCGCCTGATGGAACAATGCTTGCGAACAATTTAGAAGGAATCGAAGCCGGACCTGGTTATACACAGGCAGCCATCGAATCAGTCATCCCTGGATTCGGAGCATCATTTGTCGCGATTGCCTTATTCTTCTTTGCTTTTACAACGATCATGGCTTACTACTATATGGCGGAAACGAATGTTGCCTACTTATTGAGAGGTAAGAATTCAAAGGTGGCGATGGCAATCTTAAAGGTTGTCCTGCTTGCTGCCACATTCTATGGAGCAGTGAGAGAAGCCGCTTTAGCATGGGCACTAGGGGATATAGGTCTTGGAATCATGGTGTGGCTGAACTTAATTGCCATCCTTATCCTGGCTAAACCTGCTTTAAAAGCCCTCAAGGATTACGAAGACCAGAAAAAGCAAGGTCTTGACCCAGTCTTCAACTCCAAAAAGCTCGGAATCAAGAATGCAGAGTTCTGGGAGCAGGAGTATAAAGTAGAAGATAAAGAAAATGCTTCTTAACCTATAATAGAAACCTGTTGCCTATCTGGGCATCAGGTTTTTTTAGTTAATACAGGTCTTGTTGTTTAGAAGCCGTTCCTTCAATTTTGGAATAAAGCCGATCACCGATATACTTCTGAAACGCATACATAAGTAATGATTTAACAAAAAACAGGAGTGATAGCTGATACTGCTTTAATCCGGTTAGCTTCCACACACCGAGTTTTTTGAAAAGGGAATAAAAAGGGTATGTAAAGAATGTATCAATCAGAATATTAGCAAACAAATAAAGATAAAAATTTTTATAAGTGAATTTAAGGATCCATACAGAGCCACTCAGAAATACCCCAATCACAAAAGGCATAATGCCATTCACTTTCGGGAAGATTTTTGTCGTGATCGTCCACCATTTCATTTTTTCTGCCATTACATTTTCGGAATACACGAGAAATGACATAAACAAAGAAGCAGGTATATATTTTTTTAAGCTCTCTTTTCCTGCAAATAATAGAAATAACCAAGAAACGAACATCAGAATAAGTATGTAAAGTTTATTTTTTTTTATGACTCACGGTGAATACCTCCTAAAAAGATGACGTGATATCTTAACCTTAGAGTGGTTTAATGAAAATAGATTTATACGAATAATGGTAAAGATGTATTCCGATCAGATTAGTAAACAATATCTTTGAGTTAGACATGTGAATTGATTATGATAATTAGAAGAAATAAAAACGTGATTTTAATCAGGAGGTGCTGTTTTAATGGACTTATATGAACCGTATATACAGAATGACCGACAAAGAAAGCTGGTTGATTTAGCTGGTGACCTTGCTGATGCGTTTTCTGAACGAGGGGAAGCGTATGACAGGGAAGATGAATTCCCTTATGAAAATTTCAACGACCTGAAGAAAAAGGGATATGGAACATTGTCTCTTCCTAAAGAGTACGGTGGAGAAGAAATCAGCTTATATGAACTGGTGATGATTCAAGAAAGGCTTGCTACAGGGGACGCGGCAACTGCTTTGTCCATTGGCTGGCACCTCGGGGGATTGATGGAACTGACGGAAATCCGTACGTGGGATGAAGGGGTGTTCAAGGAACTTTGTGAGGAAATTGTTGCAAACAACGCTCTTATTAACCGGGCGGCATCCGAACCAGCAACGGGGAGCCCCACTCGTGGAGGGCTCCCCGAAACCAAAGCAGTGAAAACGGAAGGGGGATGGAAAGTAAGCGGCAGGAAATCCTTTACTTCTATGGCGAGAGTTCTGGATTATTCTTTAGTATCAGCAACAATCGGAGACACTGAAGAGAAGGGATTTTTCTTGGTAAACCATGACCTGGAAGGAGTAAGCATTGAAGAAACGTGGGATACGATTTCCATGAAAGGAACGGGGAGTGATGATCTCGTTCTCACGGATGTTCATCTCCCATCATCTGCCCTCGTCGAACGTGACAGTGTAAATCCAAGAGGTAAAAATGATCTTCCTAAAGCATGGCTACTGCACATACCCGCTTGCTACATAGGTGTTGCGATTGCCGCACGCAACTATGCCATCCAATTCGCGAAGGACTATTCACCAAACAGCCTGCCGGGACCGATCAAGGATGTACCTGAAGTTCAACGGAAAATTGGTGAAATTGAATTGGAACTATTTAAGGCTAGACAAATTCTCTATTCAGTAGCTGATAAGTGGGTGAGTTATCCTGAAAACCGGAAAGACATGGCTTCAGAGCTTGCTTCTGTAAAACATGTTGTGACGAACAGCGCTTTTCACATTGTGGACATCGCCATGAGAATCGTTGGAGCAAAAAGCCTTTTCCGCTCGAACCCAATGCAACGTTATTATCGTGATGTCAGGGCCGGTCTGCACAATCCGCCCATGGATGATATGGTGATTGGAATATTAGCAAATAACGCTTTAAAATAAGATTTCAATACAAAAGGTATAGACAGTATTTTGTCTATACCTTTCTCAGTGTCTATGGGTGTAAAGTTTTCTCCAGGACGGTTTGATGCTGAGCTTCTAGCATATGTATTTCACTGAGTTCCTCTAAAAGGTCGTGAATGGATAGTAATTCGTATAGCATGACCGTTTCGCAGGAAAAGTGATGCTTCATGGACTGAAAGGGTTTTGTATGAAGTCCTTCATGATCGTCCCAGAATTCCTCGAGTAAATCTTTCATAAGAGTGAAATGTTGTTCAGGAATGTGAAACGAGGGATGATGCATGATCCCTTTCAACGATTGAGTCGCATGTAAGATGCGATCTTTCTCTTCTTCACTGAATGAATACTGAACAGGTAAGTAAATTAAGTTCCCAATATGAAAAAGGATCTGCCTTAAAAGGTTAAGTTTTTTGTACTCATAATGGAAATAACGCAATTCCTCACGACTGGAGCGGTGAAGCTTCCATTCTTCCTTTTGGTATTCGCACAGGGTGTCCGTCGATTCTATGTCTCTTAAAATATCATTGAAGATCAATTTTGTATCCCGGTGAAGAGAGTGATTCTGAAGAACTTCAGATCCTCTTTTTTCTAATAAATTGCCCGTTTTGAAATAGAGATTATGAATCTTGGTCGTAATCGTTTTCGAGTATTTTGGTGGAAGGATCCACAAGTTCACCAATGTTGATACAATCAGCCCGATGGTGGTCGTGCCCAGGCGAATGAAAAAGGTAGCTACATAGTGATCGTGTATGGTGGGGATCATGGCAATCCCTGTTAATGTAGCGACCAGGATACCTGCCCCTAAATGGAGTTTGTGGCAGGTGATGATTGTGAGCAGTGCGACCAGGGCATATGTAATGGGGTGATCCCCGAACGTGGAAGCAATGATCACCGCAAAGAGTGCTCCTATCGCCGAAGCGGGAAAACGGATGAATGCTTTCTTGATTGAATTGGCGGCTGTGGGCTCTATGGTGACTATGGCTGTAATGACAGCAAAGGTCGCTGGCCAATTTAAAAGCTCACACACAAGAGCCGTTAAAAAAACGGCAATACCGGTTTTGGCTATTCTGCCTCCGACAAATTGAATTTTTTTCAGAAACTCCATAATTTAACCCTCTTTTATAAATGGCTGTCGCCTTCATTATATAGTAAGAAAAACCCAATTGAAATGAATGGACAAAAAAAAGAACTGCTCCCGGAACAGTTCTTTTTTATATGATAACTCATCTGAGAGGTAAAGGTCGTAACAAAATCTTGATTGATTTAGGCATCTTGTGTTCACTCTGAGCCTCTTTTAAATACTTGAACATTTGTTTGCCTGCAACAGAGTTGGCGGAATGAATCGTGATCCGTTCTGCAAATAGCTGCTTTTCCACCATGTAGTGTACAAGCATTAATCCATTGCGGGTCTTGCTTTCTAAGTCATGATCCAATGAAAGATGAGCGATAGAAAAATTCAGAAGCAGGTCAATACATTCATCGATGTCTTTCGCGAGAATGTACCCTTGAGGACAGTGGCGGTAATCGTCTAAAAATACATTTACTGTCATATTAATTCTTCTTTCGTCATTTGACTTAATTTAAGCCTAACAGACATTGACAAATACTTATATAGGTCAATAGTATGAACGTTACAAATATATTTGTAATTTTTGTAGTATTATAGGGGTTAATCTTTATGGAATTATCAGGTGATAGAAGAAAATGACTATTTACTGCAAAGAGTTTTTTCACTATTTGTTCATATATTACTCTTGGAGGTAAAAAAATTACGTTTTAATGATAAAATCTATTGCTTTTCATAGTAAAGTATATTACTTTATAAAGTAAGGAGGGGATATTTACCATGAAAGAGAATTTAAGGTTGAATGTTTCATTGCTGCGGCGGCGTGTACCCAATTTAACATCAGCTGCCAAAACAGTAGGGTTACGACCTGCAACGGTATCTAATTTGTGTACCGGAAAAATTTCAGTGGGACGTGCCGAAGTGAAAACGATTGTAACTTTAGCGAATCTGGCCAATTGCACGCTGGATGAACTAATTATTCAAGGAGGGAAACTAACTATGATTGAAACAGGAATCAAAACGCTCGATTTGTTTGCCCCGATTGTCCATGGAGGAACGAATGGATTCGTGGCGAGATCGCAGGTGGGTCAATTTGTTGTTTTAGCGGAAATGACGAAAGTGCTGAAAGAAAAAGGATATCACTCGATTTTATTGACGCCGGATAAAACCTATCCTGGTTTGAGTGACCTTGAAGGATTTGTTGATGCTAAATGCCACTCGATTGATGAAGCCTTTTCAGAAGTTAGCCTTATTGAGGAGAAAGACAGAATTCTCCTATATGTGGACCGTTCTTATATTGTCTCAGGGGAATTATATGAATTGAGGGAACGATTTGAAGGAGAGAGTTATCCAGAAATCACTACTATATTATTCGATCCCACCGGTGAAGCAGTGGATGAGGATGACCCGTTCGGTCCACTTGATACCTTATGTTACTTCGATATAGATCTCTCTACCCGGGGGGTGTACCCAGCCATCCACCCTGTGCAGTCGACATCGATTTTACTTGAAGACGACGCCCTGGATTCAGGCCACACGACTATTCATAAGAAAGCGAAGAAACTGCTAAGGCGCTACAAAGAAATTCGCGTCCTCTTGAATACAATCGGTAAAGATAAAATACCTGAAGCCGATCTCGATCTATTTCAGATAGGGGAGCGACTGGAAGCCTACTTGAGCCAGCCATTCTACGTGGCAGAAGAATTCACCCAAACAAAAGGGCAAAGCGTCCCAATCCAACACACCATCCAAGACATTCATAAAATACTCCAAGGACAATACAACCACCTTGAACCAAAAGACCTCAGTTACAAAGGTAAACTGGATTAGAATTTCACTTAAGGGACGGACCTCGACAGCAACCCTCGAGGTCCGTCCCTCTTCCGTTACTTTTTTCTTAATTTTGTGGGAGATGAAAGAGGATTTACGAGAATTTTGTCGTATGTGTAAAGTAATGACTATTTATTGGGAGACAAATCGATGATTATCGAGAAATTATTATTACATGTATTGATTATATTGGCTCCTGTTCTTATTCAAACTTCACTCCTTGAAAACCACAGGCTCGGTAAATCACCTGTTTTCATCGGTGTATTGCATGGGATTGCCGCGTTTATGTGTTTAATATTCGCTTATGAAAGTTTCGGATTGTATTGGGATTTCCGCTATATTCCACTGGTTCTTTCAATGCTATATGGAGGGAGAAAAGCTGGGGTCATTGTTCTTGTGTTTATTTTAACCGCACGGATCATTAACGGCGGGGATGCCATCATTTTTGGATTTGTAAGTGCGTTTCTTGCAGGGACCCTTCCTTTCCTGATTTCCAATCGATTCTGGACATTTCCACCAAAGAAACGGGTAACATTTGCCGTGTTACTTGGATTTTGGCCAGCGCTTGTGATGCTGGGAATTCTTCTGTCATTCGCATTCATTGCGGGAGTTCCTGTTTCGGGTAATAAAGAAATGGGTATCTACGTTCTGATATTCGGGGGCATCCAGGTGTTGGGGGTCGGTGTGGCTGCACAACTCAATGAGTGGATGATTGAGAAACGATTGCTTCGTGAAGAGATCCTTAAATCTGAAAAGCTCAATACATTGGGGGAACTTGCTGCTTCCATTGCACATGAAGTGCGCAATCCTCTAACCGTCGTCAAAGGATTCCTTCAATTAATGAAGAAGCAAGTGACAGGGACTCATGATGAATATTTGAAAATCGTATTGAGTGAGTTAGGCAGGGCAGAGGAAATCATTAATGATTATTTGAATTTTGCCAAGCCCGAGTTTGAAAAGATCGAGAAAATCAATGTGAAAGAAGTTCTCTCGGATGTCACGGTCCTCCTGAATGCGTATGCCCTCAAAGAGGGTGTTTACCTTGAAGCGGATTTGAAAGAGGATGGATTTCTTTTGACAGATCGTAATAAGTTGAAACAAGCATTCGTCAATATCATAAAGAATGCCATTGAAGCGACCCCGCCTCAAGGAAACGTTAGCGTGAATTTAGAAGTCACCCATACACAAGCCATCATCACGGTGAAAGACACAGGAAAAGGGATGACTAAAGACCAAATCTCAAGGATTGGCACCTTGTTTTTCACAACAAAGGTCCAAGGTACTGGATTAGGAACTTCGGTGTCCTTGCGCATCATCGAAGCCATGGGTGGTCATATCCATTATTCAAGCATTGTGAATAAAGGAACGGTCGTTACGATCGATCTTCCATTAAATAGTGATAAGGTTGTAAAGTTTGATTCCAATTTCCCCAATACATATATGAACAACCAAAACGCTTAGGGAAATCACTAAGTGTTTTTTTATGAAACAACAAGACAAAATAAAATTGATTCAACTCCATTTCCCGTACATACGTTCCATGATAGGATAGAAGATATGAATAATAAAACCAAGCGTACAGGCGACAATCACCGTGCCGATGCCAACTGCTCCATGAAAAAGCATGGCTAACGTAATGGCAATCGCTTCGTTCAATAAACGGGAATTACGTAAATTCAAACCAAACCGTCTATGAATCGCGACCATAAATGTATCCATGGGGCTTGAAGGAAGCTTGGCTTGAAGATAAATGGAGATTCCGATGCCGAGTAGCAATATACCTGTCAGCACAAGAGACAATTGCTGAAAGAATCCGGCCGGTTCAAGGATTTCAAGACCGATCGTGATCCAATAATCAACCATCATCCCGATGACGAAGATGGAGAGTGCAGCTAACCATTGAATGGGCTCCTTTAATAACAGAGCGTTTATACAGATGAGAATACATCCATTGATGAAGATGCATGTCCCGATGGAAAGGTTGAACAAAGTAGATTCACCAACGGCCAGTGCATCCCAGGGGGCCGCTCCCAAATCACCTTTAATAATAAGAGAAACTCCTAATGATAATGCCAGTAATCCTATACTGTAAAAAATGAATCTTGCCTTCATTCCCCGAATCCTCCGTTCGAAAAAGCTTGTCTAATATATATGTTCACTGAAAAAAATTAGAATGATAATTTGTGTGGGAAAGAAAGAGGTGAGAAGTCACATGAAGAAAACGTTCAAGATTTCAATAAGGGAATTAGTAGAGTTCGTATATAAAGAAGGAAGCATAGATGTCAGGTTTCAAGCCCGTTCTTCCATGACCATCGGAACCAAGCTTCATCAAAAACTACAGAAAGAATACAAAGAAGGTGATGAGAAAGAAGTCTTTCTAAAAGGAGAAAGAGCGGTGGAGGATATTGTCTATCAACTGGAAGGCCGCTGTGATGGGATCCATTATGAAAACGGGGAAGTAATCGTAGAAGAAATTAAATCAACGGCAAGAACAATAGCTCAGATCGAAGAAGGTGCCCGTGTCCACTGGGTACAAGGTGAATGCTATGCCTACTTATTGGCAAAAGAAAGGCAGTTAAAGGGTATTGGCGTGCAGCTCACGTACATAGAGGTAGAATCTGAAAAAACGAAGTCTTTCACCCGTACTTATACAATGGAAGAGCTCCAACACATCGTTGACGAGACCCTGGTTGCTTATACTCCATTTGCTTCACTTATACTCAGCAATCAGGAAAACCGAATAAAGAGTATTCCAGACCTGGTATTTCCTTATCCAACTTATCGAAAAGGGCAAAAAAACCTTGCTGGTGCTGTCTATAAAACGGTTACTGAATCCAAATCTCTGTATGCGAATGCTCCGACAGGAACAGGGAAAACCATTTCAACCTTATTCCCGACGATTAAAGCGATGGAGAAAGGACATTCAAAGTGGTTTTATGTGACAGCTAAGACGATTACCCGTACTGTCGCAGAGGAAGCGCTGGTTCTTTTAGAACGGGAAGGATTATCACACAGGGCGATTACCATTACGGCAAAAGACAAAATCTGCTTTCAAGAAGAAACGATTTGTCAGAAAGAATATTGTGAATTTGCGAACGGCTATTATGATCGAATTAACGGGGCACTCATTGATATATTAACGCAAGAAACCATCATCACACGTCCGATTGTTGAAACATACGCCAGGAAGCACCGGGTATGCCCCTTTGAATTTTCAATCGACCTTTCCTATTTAGTAGACGGTGTCATCTGTGATTATAACTACATCTTCGACCCGAAGGTTTCATTCAAAAGAATGAGTGATGAAGGGAAGAAAAAGACGACTCTACTCATTGATGAAGCACATAATCTTGTTGGCAGGGGACGGGAAATGTATTCAGCCACCCTGAGGAAGTCCGATTTTTTAAAAGTCAAAAGAAAGTATCCGGGATATGTGGACTTGAAGCAAAGCGTTGTCGCGGTTAATAAGCAGTTCCTCCGTTTGAAAAAAGAACAAGGAGATGATGTGCGTAATGAGTTGGATGCAGAGTTAGTGGATGAGGTGCAAGGTTTTGTTGAGATAGCAGAAAAATACTTGGGAGAAGCGGAAGGGGATTGGTCTGAGGACTTTCTTCAATTGTACTTTGATGCATTACAATTTGTGAGGATTTCCAACCTCTTTTCTGATGAACATCGGTTTGTGATCGATCAAACGCCTAAAGGAGTAGAAGTGAAACTATTCTGCATTGATCCTTCAAAGCTTATTAAACAAATAACTAGGTCCTTTCAATCATCCATATTTTTCTCAGCTACTCTTCACCCCTTTTCATACTATTTTCAGCAACTGGGTGGGTGTGAAGAGGATTATCGGTTTTTGATTCCTTCGCCATTTGAAAAAGAACAATGGCAGGTTGGGATCCATCCGATTTCAACCCGGTTTAAGGACAGAGAAAGAACCCTTTCCTCGATTACACGTTCCATTACAGAAGCGTTCAATGAGAATAAAGGAAACTATCTGATCTTCTTTTCATCGTACACCTATATGCGGGAAGCCTTCGAGGAAATGAATCAGGATGCAATGAAGGCAGAATTCATCATCCAGGAGCCTAATATGAAAGAAGCAGACAGAGAGAATTTTTTAAACGAGTATCAAAGCGACAGAGGCCTTCCGGTGATTGGATTTGCCGTATTGGGAGGTATCTTCTCAGAGGGTATCGATCTAAAAGGAGATCGATTAAAGGGTGTAATGATTGTAGGAGTAGGGCTGCCTCAGCCAAGCAGGGATCATGAAATCATTAAGGACTATTTTAATGAACGGGGGTTAAATGGATTCGATCATGCGTATGTCTACCCGGGATTAAATAAAGTATTTCAATCCGGGGGGAGACTCATCCGTTCAGAGGAAGATACGGGAGTTCTCAGATTGATCGACGATCGTTATCTGTCACCGAAATACCAGTCATTACTGCTTGAAGAATGGAAGGATTATCGAATCATTACATGAAAAAAGACCGCTGATAGCGGTCTTTTTTCATGTATTAGTTAAAAGAAGGATCCTTTAGTAAGCGATCGAATTCTTCTAGGTGATGGGTTTCATCTGCAATCATGTCATCTAGCTTGATGCTAAGCTCGACGAGACCCAATTCCTCGGCTTGCTCTTTACGTATTTTATAGCGTTCGATTGTATCCGCCTCAGCTTTACGGCCTTCCTCTAACATTTCCTTCACATTATCTGTTTGTTTCACGGCAGCCGGAGTGGTCGTCGGATCTCCGCCCAATGTTTTAATTTTTTCCGCTAAGTATAAAGCATGTCCCTGTTCATCCGGGATTTCCTCTTCGAAGAAGGGCTTTAAGATTTGACGATATAAGCCACTCACGACAGCAGCGTAGTTTGTGTAAAGAATAACTGCAGCATATTCATTCGATAAATCTTCATTTAATCCATCGATTAATTCTTTTAATTTTGCTTCATCCATTTGAATACCACCCTTTTATTTATTGTTATATAGAGTATTTACCCGGCAAAGTGACAAATAAACATTCTGAAAGTAATCGAATGCCCTTCAAATATTTTGCCTTGAAATGGGGATTCTAATTCTATAAAAGTCAGAGGAGGGATGAGAATGTCTAAACAGGGAAAGAAAAGTATGGACCAAACATCAGAACAGTTGGCAAAGCAAAAGGCCAAGAATGATGTGGAATTCGGAACTGATATTCAGGTGGGGAATTCAAAAGGCCAAAGTCAGAAAAAAAGTGGCAAACAAGTAAATAAAAAATAAATGACGAATATCTTTTTCCCCGGAAGAAAAACCTATATGTAGAACCAGGAGGTGTAAAGGCATGAGAATTGGTGTTGAACAATCCTTACAAAACGTCGTGCAAGCCTTACGTGAAAAGGGGCATGACGTCGTTGAACTAAAACAGGAAACAGACGCAAACGGCTGTGACTGCTGCGTAGTGACAGGAATGGATTCCAATGTAATGGGGATTCAAAACGTAGCTACTCAAGGATCCGTGATCGAAGCAAGTGGACTAAGTGCTGATGAAGTATGTCAGCAAGTTGAGAGCAGATTACAATAGTAGAAAAGCAGTGCAAAAAGAACAGTCTTTAGTGGCTGTTCTTTTTCAGTAGCATAGTAATAAGAAGGGTGAGTGCACGATTTCTGGCTCATTCGCGTGAAAAGTACGTTTCACGCGCCTTTCAGCATAGCTGAAAGGTCACTTGATAGGAAATGAGCCAAAAATCAACTAGTTAATGTCCTTCACCCAATCTGAGCAAGAGGCTGGTTTCTCAAGTGCTCCCTCAGTAGGTCGGGTGCTGTGATAAACAACAAACCATTTCCTTCCAATGTTTTTGGGAATCCGAGTGGAACCGTGCGTTTAATGAGCTGTGCATACAATTCGGTTTCTGAAAGCTTGCGGTCGAAAGCTGCTTGCTCGAATTCTTTGATGAGGGCTAATGCTCCGGACACGTGTGGAGCCGACATGGAGGTACCGCTGAGTTTAGCGTATTTTTCACCGGGAATGGTAGATAAAATTTGTTCACCCGGTGCCACTAAGTCGACTTCATTATTGGAATTCGTAAAGTAAGAAGATTTTCTTTGAAGGTCGATGGCTCCTACAGAAATCACTTCATTGTAACAAGCGGGAAAAGAAAATTCATCGGTGCTGCTGTTCGAGTCACCTTCGTTACCTGCTGCACAAACAACTGATATATTTGCATCCACCGCTTTTTGAATCGCTTCGTGCAGAGGCTTGTGGTCAGTGGGACCTCCCAATGACATGGAGATGATGTCGACCTTTTGTTCGATCGCATACAGAATGCCGTTCACGATCCAATCGTATTTTCCACTCCCGCGGCTGCCCGCCAGTACTTTAATAACCAATAAATCGGCCAGTGGCGCAACCCCGATAACCCCATCTCCATTTTCACTTGCAGCAATCGTACCAGCCACATGGGTGCCGTGTCCGCTATAATCAGTAACGTTATTTTTATCACCGTTATCATCGTCGGTGAAATTGCGGAATCCCTTCACTCTCCCTGCCAGATCAGGATGGTTCATATCGCAGCCTGTATCCAGGACGGCGATTGTCGTCCCTTTTCCTTTGAATCCATTCTTCCACATACTAGGAGATTGAATTAAATCAACGCCTTTAGGAATTTCATTTGCATCAACAATCATTTCGTCCATGAAATATGGAATTAACCTAATTTCACCTTGCATATCAATCCCTCCTAAAATGGTACTGCATTAAAAATCTGAAGTTTCTGAAAATATAACATTTTTTGGACAAAATGAAAAGGGATAATGGTAATAGGAAAATAAAACCAATCATATTTTCCCTTCTTTACGCATAGAGGAGGGGATTTTAAAGTTTTGAAGGTAGTATTCAATGGAAGAGCCGGTGAGAACCTCCAGACTTGCAGTCAATGTGTCAATCTCATTAGCACAAATTTAAACAAACGTTTGACTGATAGGATGAACCATTGAGTAGATAAGGTTTTCAGAGGTTAAACAAACGTTTGGTTAAAAAGTGAAGTTCTGGTTTTTTCATCATGTCACTAATACTTTCAACATAAAATGTCTTGAAGGAAGGTGAATCAATGATGAATTATTATCAATATGGGTATCCGGGTTATTCATATTATCGATCCGCTCCTGACATGGCCTTCGCTCAAATACAGGGAGGTCCATTAGCCCCAGGATTGCAGGGCTATGTTTTTTTTCGGGAAGTGCAAAATGGGGTGGAAGTATATGCAGAGGTAACAGGTTTACCATCATATAAGGAAGGAAAAGGTGATCAAAATCCGATCGGGCCTCATGGATTTCACTTACATGAAAAGGGAGTTTGTGAAATAGGCGACCATAAGGAGCCTTTCTCTTCTGCAGGGGGACATTGGAATCCGACGGGTCAGCCTCATGGTAATCATGCGGGGGATTTTCCTGTCCTGTTTTCAAACGAAGGATACGCTAAAATGTCCTTTTTTACGAATAAATTCAAAGTGAAAGACGTCATAGGCAAAGGGGTCATCATCCATCAAAGCCCGGATGACTACAGATCACAGCCCTCAGGAGATGCGGGGAAACGGCTCGCATGCGGAGTCATTATGGGGTATGGGGTCTAATGAAAAAGGGTTGACCTTTGACAGGTCAACCCTCTTCTTTCATCATCTATTAGAATAGGCCCAATACATCAAGCATGACAATAACGATTAGCAATGGAGCTACAAAGCGGATCAGGAAGAACCAGGTTTCGAATAATCCCCGCTTCAATCCACTTCCTTGCTTCAACTCTTCGTAAAGTGCTGTTTTCTTCATTTTCATAGGTACGAACAATGCAATAAGCAGTGATCCAATCGGAAGCAGCACATTACTGACAGCGAAATCAGCCAAGTCAAAAATGGTCTTATCGAATAGGGTGATATCCCCAAGTATCCCAAATGATAATGCCGATGGAATACCGAAAATAAAGATGGAAAGACCAATGATCCAAGACCATTTCTTGCGCTTTTCAGGTTCTCCTTTTGAAATGACCGAAACGATGATTTCGAGCATGGAGAACGCGGATGTTAAAGCAGCGAACAAGAACAGGACAAGGAATGCAATAAAGAACAACATCCCAAAAGGAAGTTGACTGAACACGGTTGGTAAAACGTTAAACAGTAATACCGGGCCCGCCCCAGGTTCTAAATCAAAGGCAAAGACTGCCGGGAAAATGGCCAAACCTGCTAACAGTACGATGAAGATATTCATAGCCACAATGGATATGGCTGATCTGGGCAGGCTCTGCGTTTTCGGCAGGTAAGAACTATATGTTACCATCACCGATACACCCACACTTAGCGTGAAGAACGATTGTCCCATCGCTTCTAATATCGTTTGTGATGTGACCTTTGAAAAGTCAGGTTGCAACAGGAAGGTGATTCCAGCCATGGCATTATCAAGGGTTACAGCACGAACGACCAAAAGAATAAATAGAATAAATAATGCCGGCATCATGATTTTACTGGCCAGTTCAATCCCTTTTTGAACCCCTTTAGCAACCACGATGATGGTCATCAAGATGAAAAGGAATTGAACAAATACACTTGTTACAGGATTTGAGATCGTTGCACCAAATACTTCTGCGTATTGATCCGAGGAAAGATTGTTCAATTGACCTGTAATGGCTTTAAATAAATAAACAACAATCCATCCGCCAATCACGCTGTAGAAGGAGAGTAAGATAAAGGAAGTAACCATTCCAAGAATCCCTACCCAATGCCAGCGTGTACCTGGGGCAATTTTCCGATACGAATCAACGGCATTGCTCTCTGCAGTCCGTCCGATGGAGAATTCAGCCAGTAGTAATGGAAGTCCGAGTAATAAAGTAAAAAGAATGAAGATCAGGAAGAATGCTCCGCCTCCATTTTGACCAGCGATATAAGGGAACTTCCATATCGCCCCCAATCCAATCGCAGATCCTGCTGCCGCTAATATAAAGCCAATCTTTGATGACCATTGTTCACGTTGACTCATTCTCATTCTCCTTTCTTTTTTCTGTTTATTATTGACATGTGGGGCGTGCCGCTTTCAAATAACACAAAAAAATCGCCCCTACATATCGTAGGGACGATTTGGATATCGCGGTACCACCCTAGTTATGAGAAATCGATTCTCATCACTCTTCACACATAACGGCCTTAACCGTCTTTTGATCTCGTCAAAAGAAGCTCCGGAATCGAAATTCACCAATCATCTTTGTACCGGTTCACACCGACCACCGGCTCTCTTTAACAGGGAAATGTTCGCTACTTGTTTCCATCAAAGCTATTCAATATTAGGTTATACAATTTTTATCATGAAACAAAACAACTTGTCAATATATTTTGAAAAAAGTAGTGAGAATTGTCTGGAATTGTTGGTGGTATTTGGTGTTGTCAGGGTGCAGGATGTACTGGTAAAACAAGATCAAACTCCTTGAAAACTGCATCTCCATTGAGTTCCCCCTTCTTCTCAAGTAGAATGAAGAAAAAACGTAATGAAAAAGGTGTTTTAAATGAAATCATATATTGTGGTCGGAGCTGGAATTCTTGGGGCTTCTACGGCGTATCATCTTGCTAAGGCCGGAGCGCACGTAACAGTAGTAGACCGTCAGGACCCTGGACAAGCAACCGATGCTGCAGCGGGGATAGTCTGTCCGTGGCTGTCCCAGCGCCGGAATAAAGTGTGGTATCGACTGGCCAAAGGCGGTGCAAAGTATTATCCTCTCATCATTCAGCAGCTGGAAGCAGACGGGGAAACAGAAACAGGATATAAGCGTGTAGGGGCGATCAGCCTTCATACCGATGAAAATAAGCTTCGGAAAATGGTGGAGAGAGCGGAAAAACGTCGGGAGGATGCACCTGAAATCGGTGAACTCACGATTCTTACGGCTGAGGAAACACGTCGGCATTTCCCCCTTTTATCTGAAGAATATCAAGCTGTTCATGTAAGTGGGGCGGCACGAGTTGATGGAAGAGCGATGCGGCAGGCGCTTATTAATGGAGCCAAGAAGAACGGGGCGATATTCCGCAAAGGGGATGCCAGGCTTCTGAAAGAACATAACAGGATTACAGGTGTCACAATAGACGAAGAAAAGCTTGCAGCAGATGAAGTGATTGTCACAGCAGGTGTGTGGGCGAAGGAACTTTTTGAGCCACTGGGAATAACCTTTATGGTATCTTCCCAAAAAGCGCAAATTCTTCATTTAGAGGTAAAGGGTGAAGAAACGAGTGGATGGCCTGTCGTCATGCCTCCTAATGACCAATACCTTCTTGCTTTTCCTGAGGGAAGAGTCGTAGCAGGAGCCACTCATGAAAATGATAGGGGGTCCGACCGTCGGGTGACAGCAGGTGGTTTATATGAAGTACTTCACAAAGCGATTGAAGTGGCACCCGGTATCCATGACAGTACAGTGATGGAAACAAGGGTGGGGTTTCGCCCGTTCACTCCCGGTTTTCTCCCCGTTTTCGGAGCGATGCCAGGACTTCCCGGGGTGCTGGTAGCGAATGGACTTGGAGCATCAGGACTGACGGTTGGCCCATATCTTGGTTCGGAGCTTGCGAAGCTTGCACTCGGTGAACCTACTGAACTGGATCCTGCCGACTATGATGTAGCAGGGGCCACCCGAGTAAAGGAAGAAAAAAACACCAGCTCATTTCCCTCTATCTTCTAAGCGTAATGACCCTTATAATAAAGGGAGCGAATTTTAGTATATAAAGAAAAGGTGTTTACAATATGAGTTTATTATCAGTTCAAAATTTGACTCACGGTTTCGGTGACCGTGCGATTTTTAATGACGTTTCTTTCCGTTTGTTAAAGGGTGAACATATCGGCTTGATCGGTGCCAACGGAGAAGGAAAGTCTACCTTTATGAACATCATTACAGGAAAGCTTGAGCCCGATGAAGGAAAAGTGGAGTGGGCGAAGCGAATTCGTATCGGTTACTTAGATCAGCATGCGAAGCTTAAGCAGGGCATGACGATTCGGGATGTGCTGAAGACAGCGTTTCAATACCTGTTTGACATGGAAACAGAAATGAATGAGTTATTTGCAAAAATGGGAGAGGCAACTCCAGAAGAGCTGGAAGGATTGCTGGAAGAAACCGGGACTCTTCAAGACGCCCTTACGAATAATGATTTTTATATCATTGACGCAAAGGTAGAAGAAATTGGGCGAGGTCTGGGATTGGATGATATTGGCTTGGATAAGGATGTTCATGATTTAAGTGGAGGACAAAGAACGAAAGTCTTACTGGCTAAACTCCTACTTGAAAAACCGGAAATTCTATTACTCGATGAGCCGACCAACTATCTTGATGAACAGCATATCAATTGGTTGAGACGCTATCTGCAGGAATATGAAAATGCGTTTATCCTGATCTCACATGATATTCCATTCCTAAATAGTGTCATCAATCTTATTTATCATATGGAAAATCAAGAACTGAATCGTTATGCGGGAGATTACCATGAATTCAAACGCGTCCATGAAATGAAGAAGCAGCAACTAGAGTCAGCTTTCAAGAGACAGCAACAGGAAATTTCGGAGTTGAAGGATTTCGTTGCCCGTAACAAAGCGCGAGTATCCACTCGAAATATGGCGATGTCCCGTCAGAAGAAGCTGGATAAGATGGACATGATTGAACTGGCTGCCGAAAAGCCGAAGCCCGAGTTTCATTTCAAACAAGCAAGAACCGCCGGCAGGGTCATTTTTGAAACGAAGGATCTTGTGATCGGTTATGATGAACCATTGTCCAAACCACTCAATCTCAAGATGGAACGCGGTCAGAAGATTGCTCTATCTGGAGCAAACGGTATCGGGAAGACGACTCTACTACGAAGTATTTTAGGAGAAATCAAACCCATTTCAGGTTCAGTGGAGCTGGGAGACTATCTTCATATCGGTTATTTTGAACAGGAAATCAAGACCAAAAATAATAACACGTGTATTGAAGAGGTGTGGAATGAGTTCCCATCCTTCAATCAAGCTGAAGTGCGTGCTGCCCTGGCGAAATGCGGCCTGACGACAAAGCATATCGAAAGCAAGGTAGAAGTGCTGAGCGGTGGAGAGAAAGCGAAGGTACGCCTATGTAAATTGATGAACAAAGAATCGAACGTCCTTGTATTCGACGAACCAACCAACCACTTGGACGTTGAGGCAAAAGAAGAATTGAAACGGGCCCTTAAAGAATACAAAGGCACCGTTCTCTTAATCAGTCACGAACCTGAATTCTATCAGGATGTGGCGACAGAAGTATGGAACTGTGAAAACTGGACGACGAAATTATTCTAATTGTAAAAGCCGATTCCCACGCAAAGACAAGGTGGGAACCGGCTTTTTACGTTCATTCGTCTACTAAAACAGACTCAAGTGAGGAATACCCATTATCCTCCAATCGCAAATCATCAAAACTATGCTTCATATGAAGATCGATCAGTTCCAACAAAGTTTGCTGATCTTTGTCTTCGATCGCCTTTACCATTTCTTCATGTTCGCGGAAACGGACGTTTTCACCTGGTTCCACATGATAAAACACATCAAATAAAAACAGATAGACGTTAGACTGAGTAAGCATTTCATCCATATATCGTAACAGGAATTTATTCCCGCTGACTTCTGCGAGGAATAAATGAAACTGTTTATTGAGCTCGACGTATTTTAACAGGTCCTTTTGTTTGTAGGTTTCCTGTTCGTTCTCAAGAAACTCATACAGCTTTGACATATGCGATTTTTTCACCTTTGGGAGGCCGTATTTTACAGAAAGGAATTCTAGTTCTTTCCTTAATTCGAAGAAAGATATAATCTCTTCTTTTGTAGGATGGACGACAAATGCGCCTCGATTCGGAATGATCTGAACCAGTCCTTCGGCTTCCAGTCGTTTCAACGCATGTCGGATGGGGGTTCTGCTCACATCCATCTTCAGAGAGATGATTTGTTCCACAAGCTGGGTTCCCGGAGCGATCTTTCTGGCAAGTAAGGCATCTTTCAGTTGCCCATACACTCTAAACTCTGCGGTTTGTCTCTTTTTCACGTTCATCATCCATTCAGGTCTATTATTTCATATTGTCTATCATATACGAAAAAAAGGCTGATCCAAAATCAGGTGTCTCCAAATTCCTAAAATGACACCTGATTAGATCAGCTTTTTAAGCAAAAGATTTAAAATTCTGTCCCCAAATTTCGTTCATACTGTGTACGGTGATAAATGCTTTCTCATCGGTTGATTGAATATATGATTTCAATTTCGAGAATTCTCTACGACCAAGAATGGTTGTGATGACTTCTTTTTGATCATCAGAAAAAGCCCCTTTTGCTGAGTGGAGAGTGGCCCCTTTTTCAAGATCTCCAACGATAAACTGCTTAATTTCCTCACTGTGCTCACTGATGATCACCACTTCTTTGTTTTCATTGAAAAATTGAAGGGTCCGGTCAATCATCATTCCTTTTAATAACAATCCAAAGAATGCATACAATCCGATCTGCAGCCCGAAGAACCAGGCAGATGAAATGACAATGAGTATATCGGAAGCAAGGACTGCCCGTCCGAGATCAAGACCAGAGAACTTGTTAATAATCTTCGCAAGAACCCCCGTTCCACCAGCGGAAGCTTCTTGGTTAAAGATCATGGCGACACCAATGGCCCCAATGAGGGTGCCAATCACAATTTGGATAAGCACGTCATGGCCGATGGGATCGTAGAGGGGATGATAAACCTCTAAAGCCCAAACCATTCCACTTAATGAGAGGCTTGCGAAAACCGACTTCAGGCCGAAACTCGGACCAATCAGAAGTAAGCCGAGAATGAATAATATCATATCAAGTGCAAACATAATCACACCAACAGGTAAGTCCATGAATTGTGACAAAACGATACCTGCCCCGCTCGTACCTCCAGTGCCGACCTTATTTGGTGATAAGAAAAAATGTATATTCAGCGCAATCAAGAAAGCGCCAAGAGTTATATTCAGTAAGGATTGAACTTGTTTCATCATGGAGCAAGCTCCTTTCAGTAACCGTAGTTGTAAAAACAATCAACCCGATTATAAAGAGTGAAAACTGGGATGTAAATGGTAAATTCCGATGTAAGCATTTACTTATAAAAGTTTTTATTATAGATTTTTTCTGACTTTTTTTGATCAGAATTTGTGGAACCGGCAACTGAATAATAAGAAAAGCTTGCTTTGAATTTCAAAGCAAGCTTTTTATTAGTTGGTTTTTCGGACCTCATACAAATGAAACTTCAATCCAAACGGATCAGATATCATTTCACTTTTCTCGTGATAGGCGTGATCTACATTGCAGCCGCTGTCCAGGAGTTTTCGTTTACTTCTTTCAAAATCATCCACAGCAAATTCGAAATGCACGGTGTTATGATCACTATCTTCAATGAAGAAATTCCGACCATTCATCGAGAGCTTTGTTTCATTTGGTCCCCGCTCATCAACCTTCATTCCAATGATATTTGTGTAAAATTGAATCGCCTCATGATAGTGCTTCACTCCAACGGCAACATTTTTAGTGAGCTGAAAGGATGAACGTTGGTTATGCTTTAGCTGAGGGACAAAATCGTCTGATGGTGCCTGTAATAAATCCAGTAAGGAATAAATGACGCAATATTCGTCTCCCGGCCCGAAGTATGCGGAGCTGCAATGATAAATCATTCCTTCTTCACTTTTCTTGAAAGTGGACACCCCTGGCATGGAGGTTTTCTCGGTTTTAAACCCGAGATCTTGTGAAAAAGTGTTTCCTTTCGATGATACAAGTGGAAAGGACCACCCTTTTGAAGAAGCAAAGTCTTCTTGAACGGCTGGATCGTCTGGAGAGAATAGAACAAATTCACAACGACTTAACAAATGATGATACACCCCATTAAAGCCATCCCCCCACATGGAACAATAGCGGCAATTCCTCCCCATATTATGAATGATAATTAGTTCATCCTTGTCTTTGAAAAGTTCCTCTAGTGTAACAGTTTTTTGATCAGGTGTTAAAAAGAGGTAGTTTTTAACCTTTTGTGGCGTTTGGTCTTTGCGTAGCTGTGCAAGCTGCTTTTTCTTTTCCGTGATTTCCAGCTCTAAAGCATGGATCTGTCTTGTTCCTTTGTAAGTGGTCATTTTATAGCCTCCTTAAGAACTAGTCATTCGTAAGATTTCTCTATTGGTGTGGGATGTCCTTCTTTTGGGGATAGAAAAGAGCCAGAAAGAAAATACGTTTTTATGATGATGAAATTCAAGATTTTTATTGTAAATTGCTAAAAAATAGATTGGAAGATCAAACGATAATAAAATAGTATATGGTTTATTCGAGCTTCTGCATGTATATCAGCGATTTTTAAAATTTATCAGCGGCAATTAGATTAGATCAGCGAAATCAAACCTTTTATCAGCAAACCGGTTTTCCTAACGATCGAACAAATACTCTCCGCCACAAAGAAAACCCAACTTTCAATGATTAAATTTTCTGAAAATATATTGACAATTTTCTGCAAAACCGTTATCTTGTGAGTAGTTAAATATAACACGTAATTATATAAACGAATTAATAACGTTATATAAATATATTTTTATATAGTGACAGGAGGCCGATGCTTTGATTTTGCATGAGATTGAAACTGCCAGTCGATCGCAAATGGAACGCCTTCAACTAGAGAGATTACAACATATTGCATCTTATGTGTATGAACGAGTCCCTTTTTACCGTGAACAATTTGATCTGAGAGGTCTGAAGCCAGAGAATATAAAGTCTTTGTCAAACCTCAAAATGTTACCGCTTACAAAGAAGAAAGATTTACGGGAAAATTACCCTTTTGGCCTGTTCGCGGTCAAGCGTGAAGAAATGGTAAGGGTCCATGCATCTTCCGGAACAAGTGGAAAGCCAACGGTTGTAGGGTATACCCGGAACGATATCAACATGTGGGGAGAAATTGTGGCAAGGGCCATTGCCATGTCAGGTGGAAAACCGGGGGACGTCCTCCATAATGCATATGGATACGGACTATTCACAGGTGGTTTGGGCCTGCATTATGGGAGTGAGAAGCTTGGGATGATCACGGTGCCGGTATCGGGCGGAAACATGTCCAGACAAATCACTTTATTGGAAGACTTTCAGCCCACGGTCATATGCGGCACCCCATCTTACGTTCTCAATTTGGCAGAATCAATGGAGGCACAGGGGAAGGATCCGGCTTCACTATCCTTACGATATGGAATATTCGGGGCTGAGCCCTGGTCGAATACGCTGAGAGAAACATTGGAAAGAAAACTCAATATTAAAGCGTGTGACATATATGGCTTAAGTGAAGTCATCGGCCCTGGGGTTGCCATGGAATGTCACGAAGCACAGGATGGCCTTCATATTGCCGAAGACCATTTTCTCGTGGAAGTCATTCACCCTGATACATTAGAGCCGCTGCCGGAAGGGGAGGTCGGGGAACTTGTCTTTACGAGCTTAACGAAGGAAGCCTTTCCGATCATCCGTTATAGAACCGGAGATATAGCTTCGATTCAGCACGGAACATGCTCATGTGGACGAACGACGGTGAAGATGTCCCGTGTTAAGGGAAGGGTGGATGACATGCTGATCATCAGGGGAGTGAACGTGTTTCCATCTGAAATGGAACACTTCCTGCTTCAGATAAGGGAGCTTGCACCACATTATCAGGTTCACTTAAAGAAAAAAGGGGCACTTGATATGGTGGAGCTCCAGGTTGAGGTCACGGATGAATGCTACCAAGAAATGTCTCAAGACATAAAGCATGAAGGAATCAATCACTTGGAAGCAAAAGTGAAAAGCCTCATGAAAGATCGTTGCTATGTTTCCATGGATGTGAAAATCAGGGGACCGAAAGAAATCCCCCGTTCAGAAGGGAAAGCCATCCGGATTGTGGATCTTAGAGGAGAAGCCATGTTTCAATAAATTTTTTTGAGAAAAAAAGTTATCACACAATATAGTTCCCGCGTAGTAACTGTGTGATAAAGGAGGAGCTACAATGAGTGACGTATTATCAAATCAACAACTGACAGACGAAGAGCGTATGGCTCATTTTATGAGAAGGATTGAGAATGACGAAAAGATCGAAGCGGATGATTGGATGCCGGATGAATATCGAAATGCACTGATCAAGCTGATTTCCATGCATGGGATCAGTGAAATCATGGGGGCACTTCCCGAGAAGGAGTGGGTACCGAAAGCACCTACACTAAGAAGGAAGCTTGGAATCATGGCAAAGGTACAGGACGAGATGGGCCATGGACAGCTTCTGCTTCGTGTAGCGGAAGATTTAATGAAGCCTTATGGGAAAACACGTGAGCATATTATGAGAGATTTGTTTTCAGGAGATTTAAAGTTTCATAACGTTTTTCACATGGAGGCGCCTACTTGGGGAGACGCTGGATTGATCGGCTGGCTTGTGGACGGGGCAGCGATCATCACTCAAACAAATATGCTCCATGCCTCATACGGTCCATATGCCCGGGCGTTAAAGCGGATTTGTGCGGAAGAAGTGTTCCACGCACAGCATGGTGAAGCCATCATCATGGCTCTGGCAGAAGGGACTCCAGAGCAAAGGGCATTAGTTCAGGATGCAGTGGACCGCTGGTGGGAATCGCTTCTTATGTTCTTTGGACCGGGTGATGCGAAAACGACAGGTTCCTCTAAGCAGGATATCACCATCAAATACAACATCCGGACGAAAACAAATGAACAGCTGAGACAGGACTTTTTCACGAAATATGTTCCGAGGATGCTGTCGTTAGGTCTTACTCTTCCTGATGAAACGATGTACTTCGATGAAGAAAAGGACTTATGGATCTATAAGCAGCCCGACTGGAACCGCTTCAAGGAAATCATTCGGAACAATGGGCCGAAATCAAAGGATCGCCTTCGTTTAAGAGAATTATCCTACGACAATAATGCGTGGGTTCGAGAAGCATTAAGCCCTAGTGACCAAGTAAGCTAGAAGGGAATGAGTTGGATGTCTGACAAGGGGCAGAACTTTTATCAGGAATTTGAAGTGTTTAGTAAAAGGACGGACGGTGCGCAAATGCAGCATCAATTCAGTCTGTTAGCACCCAACCATGAGCTTGCCATGGTGATGGCTCAAGAGAATTTCATGAGAAGAGAGCCGGTTTCGGATATATGGGTTGTGAAGCGGTCGGACGTGCGGATGATGACACCTGAGGAAAGAGAGAGTGTCGGCCGTCTTGATAATAAAGATTACCGGAACGCCAAAGGCTACGGTTATCTGAAGAAGAAGTGGAGACAGTACGAACAGGAAATGCTCGATGAGAAAGAAATCATGTCATGGGGAGAGTTGGTGAAGAAGAAATGAAAGTGAAAAGTCCAAATGACATCCCGAACGCAGGTTATAAAGAAGCGCTTCTGAGCCTGCTCTATCAACTGGCCGACGATGATTTCATCCTTGCTTACCGCGGTTCTGAATGGCTGGGACTCGCTCCTCATATTGAAGAGGATGTCGCGTTTTCCTCCATTAATCAAGACACGATGGGGCATGCCACCATGTTCTATCAGCTCCTTGAAGAGTTAGGGGAGGGGGATCAGGACCATCTGGCACATGGAAGGAAGGCGCCAGAACGAAGAAATGCCATCTTACTGGAAGAAGTGAATGGCTCAGGACACTACTTACAAGAACCCCGCTACGACTGGGCATTTGCGGTTGTAAGACATTATTTCTACAGCGTCGCCAAAAAGGTGCGAATTGACTCGTTAAAGAACTCCTCCTATGAACCACTTGCCGAAATGGCGATCAAAATCAACACAGAATTATATTATCACCTGCTGCACTGGAAAACCTGGTTCATTCAATTAATGAATGCAGGCGGGGAAGCAAGGGAGCGAATGAATAAGGCGATTGAACGAGTATTAAATGAATTCCAGGGAGTCCTGACCCTGGGGCCACTGGGGAAAGAAATGTCACTTATGGCTCTGATCGAAGGAGAAGAAAGCTTAGCGAAACGATGGGAGCTGGCCCTTCAACCGGTCTTCCAATCTACTCAACTATCCTTTCCTCCGAATGTAAGCATGAAAAAAGGGAATGGACGCTTAGGTGAACACACTGCTGAACTGGATACGGCACTTTCTACATTAAGCGAAGTCTATAACACAAATCCCGCAGCAAGCTGGTAAAGGATGAAGGAAAATGACTGCAACCGTTTTAAATGTTCTTCAAACTGTGAAAGATCCTGAGATAGATTCCATCAGCATTGTGGATCTTGGAATGGTCAATCGCATTCATCATCAGGAAGATGCTCTGATGATTGAACTCCTCCCAACTTTTGTCGGCTGTCCTGCATTGGACATTATCAAAGGAAATGTGGAGAAGGCTTGTCGGGATCAGCTTGGAATTCAATCCATACAGGTGAAATTTGTCTATTCGCCTCCATGGACCTCCGACCGGTTAACCGAAAATGGCCGGGAGAGACTGAAGGAGTTCGGCATCGCACCCCCGCCTGAACATTTCACCGGGGAAGAAGATTGGGAGATTCACTGTCCATATTGTGATTCCCCCTATACCTCCATGGAGAACTTGTTCGGTCCCACCGCCTGCAGAAGCATTCTATACTGCAAACAATGCCGTAACCCGTTTGAAGCCATGAAGCCAATATCGACAATGATGTGAAATTTAGTAAGTTTTAGCTTTTAGCACCGTTTATCTAAATCTACCTTTTTACAAAGCTTTTTTTAAAAGATTGTTGATTTGTAAGGCTTTGTTGAAATCAACTACTACTGTCTTTATAACAATAGCACCAAAATAAACTACTGAAAATCAAAGGAGAGATTCCACTATGGTAAAACTAATCGCATTGTATAAGCACCCTGAAAACAAAGAGAAATTTGATGAGCATTACTTCAATACCCACGCTCCGATCACGGCAAAAATTCCTGGTCTTAAAAAGATGGATGTAACGAAAATCGTCGGTTCACCTATGGGTGGGGAAGGCAAATACTACTTAATGTGCGAAATGTATTATGACAATCATGAAGCGATGAAAGCAGCCATGAAATCCGATGAAGGCAAAGCCTCCGGGAAGGACCTTATGGGCTTCGCCGCAGAGTTAGTCACTCTTATGATCGGTGAAGAAGTGAATGAGTAAAGAGTTCGAATATATCGTAGTGAGCGAGAGGGACGGACTTGGCTTTATTGAATTGAATAGACCTAAAGTTTTGAACGCCATCAATCGTCCTATGGTATCGGAGTTGGTCAATGCTTTCGAGGCATTTGACCGGAACGACAGTGTGAAAGCAATTGTTTTATCAGGGAGGGGCAGAGCCTTTGCTGCAGGAGCAGACATTGATGAAATGGCAGAAGACGGGGCCATAGATTTAGAGCTCTTGAATCAATTCATCGAATGGGACCGCCTGGCCTGGATTAAGAAGCCGATTATCGGAGCGGTCCAGGGTTTTGCATTAGGAGGCGGGTTTGAGTTAGCTCTTTGCTGCGACATTCTATACGCTTCAGAGGATGCCAGCTTCGGTTTTCCTGAAGTGAATCTTGGGGTCATGCCTGGAGCAGGTGGAACCCAGAGGCTCACCAAATTGATAGGCAAATCAAGAGCGATAGAATGGCTGTTATCCGGAGACATGTTTACAGCCACGCAAGCTCTCGAGTGGGGAGTCATCAACCGGGCGATTCCGAAAGAATTATTAATGGAAGAAACCGAGAAGTTTGCGAAGAAATTAGCTGCAAAGCCACCGCTTTCCTTGAGATTGATCAAAGAATCTGTCCATAAAGCCGTTGATTCTTCGATTTATGAAGGGATGCAATATGAGCGGAAGAACTTCTATCTTCTTTTTGCTTCTGAAGATCAGAAAGAAGGCATGAAGGCTTTTGTGGAAAAACGGAGACCGAATTTTAAAGGGAAATAAGGAGGCTGCCGCATGTTTGAAACGATTAAATATGAAGTGAAAAATAACGTAGCCTGGATTACCTTGAACCGTCCTGAAAAGCTGAATGCTTTCATCCGTCAACTTAATCTGGAAATCCAAAAGGCGATGAAGGACTCTTCAAGAAATGAAGAAGTTAGAGCCATCGTGATTACAGGTGAAGGCAGGGCTTTTTGTTCGGGCCAGGATTTAAGCGAAGTGGATGAATCGATGGATCATGGAGAGGTCCTTCGAAATAACTACGGACCGATGGTGAAAGAAATTGAGCAGTGCGAAAAGCCGGTCATTGCAGCCGTCAATGGAGTGGCGGCAGGAGCGGGCTTCAGCCTGGCACTTGCCTGTGACTTCAGACTTGTGTCTGAGAAAGCGAGCTTTGTGCAAGCATTTGTGCATGTCGGATTAGTCCCGGATTCAGGGAATCTTTATTATTTATCAAAGATTGTTGGCTACGCAAAAGCGCTGGAACTGGCGGTGTTTGGAGAGAAGATAAAGGCGGTCGATGCAGAAAAGCTGGGTCTTGTCACGAAAATCATATCACTTGAAGACTGGCAGGAAGAGACGGTGGCGTTTGCCGAAAGAATCGCCTCTATGCCAACGAAGGCAATAGGTTTGATGAAGCGTTTATTAAAGGGAAGCGCGGATCTATCCTTCAACGAATACTTAGAAAAGGAAGCCTGTTCCCAGCGGATCGCAGGCAAGACACAAGATCACCGCGAAGGTGTGACAGCATTTATGGAGAAAAGAAGACCAGCCTTTCACGGAAAATAATTCAATCAAAAAGGAGATGGAGTTATGTCTACAGTAAAAGAGCAAAGCTTTGAAGTCCTTGAAATGAAAAGAGAACATTATTCATTGGTGATCAACGGCCAACGTATGGAAAGCGGTTCGGGTGAAACCTTTACGACGTACAATCCTGCGACAGGTGAGGCGATTGCCACCGTTTCACTGGCATCTGTGGAAGATGCTGAAAAAGCGGTTGAAGCAGCGAGAAACGCGTTTGACTACGGTAAGTGGAAGAAGTTCCCGATCAATAAGCGTTCCCGCGTGCTCAATAAAATTGCAGGCATTATGCGATCACGTTTTAATGAACTTGTCTCTCTTGAAATCATCGATAGCGGGAAATCACTATCCGCCGCACAAGGTCAAGTGATGCAAGCGATCGAAGACTTTGAGTTCTATGCAGGAGCGATTGTGGGCCATCGTGGAACGGTGAATAATGTACCAGGTCAATTCATGAATGTTGCGGAGAAAGAGCCGGTCGGTGTATGTGCTCAAATCATTCCGTGGAATTATCCATTGATGATGGCAGCGTGGAAAATTGCACCTGCCATTGCGTCAGGCTGTTCGGTTGTCGTGAAACCAGCGACTCTTACACCATTAACAGCGATTGTCCTGGGTGAAATTTGTATTGAAGCCGGCGTTCCTGAGGGTGTTGTCAACATCATCCCGGGTGCAGGTTCTTCTGTCGGTAATTACTTAGTTGAGCATAAAAAGGTGGATAAAGTAGCCTTCACAGGTTCCACCCCTATCGGTAAAAATATCATGGAAAAGGCGTCTCAAACCCTAAAGAGAGTCACTCTAGAATTAGGTGGGAAGTCACCAAACATCGTATTTGAAGATGCAGATGTCGATGGAGCGGTGGATGGTTCCCTGTTCGGAATCTTCTATAATACAGGTCAATCCTGTGAAGCACGATCCAGACTGTATGTACATGAAGATATCTACGATGAGTTCATGGAAAAGTTCGTAGAAAAGACGAAGAAGCTGAAACTGGCTGATCCCCATGATAAAGGAACTCATATCGGGGCGATCATCAACCAGGAGCAGCTGGACACGATCGACGGCTATGTTCACTCTGCCAAAGAAGAAGGGGCAACGATCTTAGCCGGGGGAAGCCCTGCGAAGGTTGAAGGCTTCGAAAAAGGCTATTGGTATGAGCCAACCATCATTACAGATGTGAATCACGACATGAAGGTTGTAAAAGAAGAAATCTTCGGACCAGTTGTGGTGGTAATGAAATTCAAAGATGAAAAAGAAGCGATCAAAATGGCCAACGATAGCGAATATGGACTCGGTTCAGCCGTGTGGACTCAAAACCATGGCCGTGCGACACGAGTATCGAAAGCGATCCAGGCCGGAATCGTGATGGTGAACTGCCCGTTCTCCGCTTTCCCGGGTACTCCATTCGGAGGCTACAAGCAGTCCGGATTCGGCCGTGAACTTTGCGTTGAAACGCTCGATCTCTACACAGAAACAAAGAGTATCATTTCTTACTTCGGAAACCGTCCGTTAAATCCATTTGGTGTGTAAGAAGACATAAACAAGCAGGGGGTTGTCCTATCAGGGTCAACCCCTTATTGCAAGAAAGGGGAAAACAAACATGACGCAGCATATCGTGGTAGTTGGTTCCGGAGTAATGGGTAGAGGGATCGCTTATGTAAGTGCAGTTGGAGGCTTCCGGACCACACTGGTTGATATTAAACAAGAGCAGTTGGATCATGCCAGGAATGAGATTGGGCTCATTTTCCAAAAAGGAATTGAAAAAAATAAGATTACTCAGCAACAGTACGTAGAAGCAAAAGAGCTAATGAGCTATTCAACGAATCTTTCGATTGCCGTACGGGATGCCGATGTGGTCATCGAGGCGGTTCCGGAAAAAACAGACATCAAGCGTGGCGTATTTGAAGTGCTGGACTCGCATGCCCCGGAGTATTGCTACCTGGCAACGAATACCTCCACCATGAGCCCGACGGAAATTGCCTCATTTACGAAACGACCTGACAAAGTCATTGCCATGCACTTTTTCAACCCCGTACATAAAATGCCACTCGTTGAAATCGTGAAGGGATTGGAAACAAGTGATGAAACGACGGAGGTCATCCAGCAAGTAGCCCGCCTGATGGGGAAAGAAACAGTGGTCATCAATGAGTTCCCTGGTTTTGTCACAAGCAGGATCTCTGCCCTCGTTGGGAATGAAGCCTTTTACATGCTCCAGGAAGGACTCGGTTCTCCTGAAGAAATCGATAAAGCAATCAAGCTCGGATTAAATTACCCGATGGGCCCATTTGAACTTGGAGATTTAGTCGGACTGGATACACGATTGAATAATCTTAAGTACCTTCATGAAAAGCTCGGAGAAAAGTACCGTCCGGCCCCTCTTTTAGAGAAGTATGTAAAGGCAGGACGACTTGGTCGAAAAACAGGCAAGGGTGTTTATGATTACTCGGAAACAAAGGAAAAGGAGCATCAGTCATGAGAGAGGTTGTCATTGTCGATGCTGTCAGGACCCCGATTGGAAAATACAAAGGCTCTTTGAAAGAGGTGCGTCCTGATGACTTGGGCGCACATGTGATTAAAGCCCTCGTCGAACGGAATCCCCTCGTCCCGGTGGATACGATTGAAGAGGTGGTACTTGGAAATGCAAATGGTGCCGGCGAGGACAATAGGAATGTCGCGCGGATGTCGACACTCCTGGCAGGTCTCCCTGTTGAAGTCGGGGCCACCACCATCAACCGTTTATGCGGTTCTGGACTGGACGCTGTGAACTATGCGGCGAGAGCCATTTTGGCTAATGAAGGAGATGTGTTCATTGCAGGCGGGACTGAAAGTATGACGCGGGCTCCGTACGTCATGGCAAAGCCTTCAAAGGATTACCCAAGGGGCAATATGGAAATGTTCGATACGACGATTGGTTGGCGCTTCGTCAATTCCCGTCTCAAAGAAAAATACGGGACCGATTCTATGCCGGAAACAGCTGAAAACGTGGCGAAACAGTTCGGCATTTCGAGGGAAGAACAAGATCACTTTGCTTACTGGAGCCAAATGAAGGCGAAACGTGCCATGGATGAAGAACGGTTTAAAGAGGAAATCGTGTCCGTTGAATTACGTGACCGTAAAGGAAACCTTTCTACATTCCAGTTCGATGAACACCCAAGGCCCGATACGAATAGTGAGAAACTGCAGAAGCTTAAGCCCTTATTCCAAGGAGGAACGGTGACAGCTGGGAATGCATCAGGAGTGAATGATGGTGCATCCGCCCTTTTATTAATGAGCAGGGAGAAGGCAGAGGAATTAGGTGTTACACCTCTGGCCCGCTACATGACATCGGCCACTTCAGGGCTTGAACCTTCAGTGATGGGTCTGGGGCCGATCTATGCCACACAGAAGGTACTGAAACGGTCCGGCCTTGCCCTTGACCAAATCGGCTTAGTGGAGCTTAATGAAGCATTCGCAGCACAATCCATTGCCTGCATCCGTGAGCTTGGGTTGAATGAAGAGATCGTCAATGTCAATGGAGGAGCCATCGCATTCGGGCATCCACTTGGAGCAAGTGGAGCGCGTATCCTTACCACCCTTCTGTATGAAATGAAAAAGAGGAAGGTACGGTACGGCTTGTCTACCATGTGTATTGGTGTCGGGCAGGGGATTGCGACTTTAGTAGAGAATATTGAAATTTAATAGTTTGAGTCCTGTATGTGCAGGGCTCTTTTTGTGATTAGAATCGCCCCTATTTAGAAAAGATAGAAGTGAGGTGAATGAGATGGAATTTGAAATCATGACAAAAGAAAGTGAGATTCCTTGTCTCGTAGTCGCGGATGAGGATAACGGAAGGTATTTGATAAGGAAAGCCGATACGAGTGGGGAAGTGTTCAACAGCCAGGAAGAGCTCGTGAGATGGATCGAGGCGAATTGGTCGAAGGAACAGGTTGTCAATTCGTATGAATTTGTTAAAATGCTGGAGATGTTGAGGATGTATCATTGAGGGTCAGGCTCTGTAGGTGAGCCTGATTTTTTAGTGCCTGAAATTCATTTCCAAACTTAAAAATCATGAATATTCATTTATTTTCATAGAAAGTTTATGATAATATATAAATCAAACGTAAATTAAACGTCATAAACAAACGGAATATATCTAAAGGAGAGGCACCGATGAATACACGATCAATGATCTTTACACTATATGGGGACTACATACGGCATTATGGCAATAAGATATGGATCGGCAGTTTGATACGTCTTCTGAATGAATTCGGTCACAACGATCAAGCAGTCCGTGCAGCCATTTCAAGAATGAATAAGCAAGGCTGGGTACAGGCAGAGAAACAAGGGAACAAAAGCTACTACTCCCTCACAGAACGCGGTGTGATCCGAATGGAAGAAGCGGCAAACAGGATCTTCAAGCTGAAGCCGGAGCAATGGGACGGTAAATGGAGAATCCTGATGTACTCGATTCCGGAAGAGATTAGAAGCATCCGTGATGAACTGAGGAAAGAACTGGTTTGGAGCGGTTTTGGAACCCTTTCTACAAGCACGTGGATCTCTCCTAACAATCTGGAGAAGCAAGTCCAATCCCTGATTGGAAAATACGAGATTAAGGACTATGTCGATTTCTTCATTGCTGAATATGAAGGCCCCAATGAGAATCAGCGTTTGATCGAAAAAAGCTGGGACCTGAAAGAAATCAATGACCGCTATCAGGAATTCATTTCCCATTACAGTCAACAATACATGATTGATAAGAGTAAGATCGGGAAAGGGCAAATGACCGATGCTGAATGCTTCGTGGAAAGAACGAAGCTCGTCCACGAATACCGTAAATTCCTCTTTGTCGATCCCGGCCTGCCGGAAGAGCTGCTGCCTGAAAAATGGCTCGGCGCACACGCTGCCTCCCTGTTCGGAGAATACTACAAAGAACTTGCAGAACCTGCCTCACGATTCTTCGAAAGTGTCTTCGAAGACGGCAACGAACTCAAAAACAAAGACCTGAGTTACAACGTCATGACCCACCCATTATTATTAGACTGACAAAAACCACTTGCCGGTTTGGCAAGTGGTTTTTTTGAGGGACGGACCTCTATTTTTTCAGAAGATAAGAGATACCAAATAATAATGCCCCGGTAAGGAAAGAAGCATACCAAGGAAAAAGGAGCGATGGACCAAGGTCAGGCAGGAAGTAAGTGGCGCAAATTATTATGCCCATCGATACCATACCCATTGTGCCTGCCTTGATGGAATCTTTCACAGGAGTTTGTTTCTCTTTAAATAAAGAATGTTTAATGACCGAGAAAATGATTTTTACCCCAATCAAACTGGAAATGAAGATGATAAGTACCAATATACCGGAAGTGACTGGATATACTTCACTGCTTATATCTTTGAACATCGGCCCAATCAATAATAAGAGTCCTCGAAACAACAAGAAATATCCCAATAAACCAAAAGCTAATGATGATACGAAAGTAACGACATTCCTCTTCTTTTCTGTAGGAAGATGTTCAATAATATCATCAGCGTAAGCCTTAGGATCATCCCCTAATATCATTCTGGCTGTTTTTCCTTCACGCTGCCCATCAATAATATGATCCAGGATTTCCATTAATATTTCCTCGGTCTGCTGCTCCGATAATGAAAGCTGTAGGCGCATGTATATCAAAAAATCTGAATAATATTTTTCATTCTCTTCCGACAATCCTGTTCGTTTCTGATTGTTCAATTCAATTAACTGCTTTGCTTCAATCATCATGGTTCCCCCTCTTTAATAGTGTTGTGACCGGTGATACGATTTGTTCCCATTCCCTTGATATATCAGAGAGTGCTGAATGTCCTTCTTCCGTTAAGTAATAGTATTTTCGGTTAGGGCCTGATTCAGAAGGCTGCATTTCCCCGCGAATCAGATTATTTTTCTGAAGTCGTAACAACACTGGATAAATGGTCCCTTCGCTCACATCCTGTAAACCGGAAGACTGCAACTTTTTGGAAAGTTCATATCCGTAGACAGGCTCTTTTTCAATCACAGAAAGGACGCAACCATCTAATATACCCTTTAATAGCTGACTGCGGATAGACATATAGTGCCTCCCTTTTTAGTATATTGCAATACAAGGTACTGATGTAAAATATAACTACCTTGTTTTACAAAGTAGCTGATTTTAGAATATGTGTTTTGGAATGAAATGTCAATAAATAATTCAAATTGATGGAAATTATTTTCGGTACTTGTCGTACAATTCGAAAAAGTATAACATTAATTTAACGAAGGGGGATTTTAATGAATAACTTAACGGACTTATTACATATAAAATATCCAATCATTCAAGGTGGCATGGGGAACATCAGTAACGCTCCATTGACGGCGGCAATCTCGGAGGCCGGGGTTCTCGGTACAATCGGTGTCGGCACCATGGCCGTGGAGGAAGTGGAAGGGATCATCGTTGAAACGAAGAAGAGAACCATAAAGCCTTTCGCTCTAAACATCCCAATTTCCATCACTCCTCACTTGAAAGAGATGATCCGCTTAGTGGTGACACATGGAATACCGATCGTTTCCTTATCAGCAGGAAATCCTTCCCCGCTCATTCCGTATTTTCATGAACACAACGTAAAAGTGATCTGTGTCGTCGCTTCGAAAAAGCAAGGAAAGAAAGCGGAAGACGCCGGTGCGGATGTGATCGTGGCAGAAGGCTATGAAGCTGCCGGGATCAACTCCAACCTTGAAACGACAACCCTTGCCCTTATTCCACAACTCGTCGATACTGTGAACATTCCTGTGGTCGCAGCAGGAGGGATCGGTGATGGAAGGGGACTCGCTTCCATGCTTGCCCTAGGTGCCAGTGGTGTGCAAATGGGTACGCGGTTCATCGCTACACAGGAAGCCCCTTTTCATGAAAACTATAAAACGACACTAGTGGAAGCGAAAGACGATAGCACCGTCATCGTCGGTCGTTCTGTCGGAAGGGTAAGAAGGGTCATGAAAACTCCCTATTCTACACAACTGATTCAAAAAGAACAAGAGGGAGTCGCTCTTGAAGAGTTCAGTCGAATGACCTCAGAAGATTATCACCGTGTAGGAGCACTTGAAGGAAAGCTGGATCAGGGATTTATCAATGGAGGCCAAGTGTCCGGTCTAGTATCGGATGTTCCGACGGTGAAGGAATTGGTAGAGGGAATGATAATCGATGCCAAGGAAATTTTCAGGAAGCTATCAGGAAGTGGTGTGGAATTTTAATAGATTGTTATGAAAAGGCGCTTTTCCTTGATGTGGGGAAGTGTCTTTTTTATGGTGGTATTCACAATTTGGCACTAGTTTGATAGATTCGGGCACAACAAAGTGAAAAATAGAGATTCAAAGGGGAATACTATAGTACAAAACCATTAATTTAGCTGGATTTTCATAGAAAACGTTATTCTAGTGACACTTTAACGATTGTTAAACCTAATAATTACGTTTTATTATTGCATTCGCCACGAATTGCCAATCGCCACATCTCAATAACAATCAAAATCACAAAAACGTACCCCGCATCACGTTCATCAGCCCCATGACAGAAAAAATTTTCCCGCTGCCCCTCTAGAAATCATCACCAATACCGACTATACTAGTATTAATTTTTAAATTTTCCGAATATTATTGACTATTTTGTGACAGGAGTGATAATATAACGTTGTATTTACGTTGGTGTTCATTTTTATCATACTTGGATTTGCTAGTCTATCAGACTACTGATCATATATCAGGAAGAGAAAAGGGGGATTTCTGTGAAGAAGAAGAGTTTATTACTTATTGTCATTTCTATGATGCTGGGAATGCTGTTTTTAGCGGGCTGTGGTAGTGATACAAGCTCAGGTGGAGAAGATGGTGAAAAGCAATATGTGATCGGGGTAACCCAGATTGTGGAACATCCGTCTTTAGATGCAGCATTTGAAGGTTTTAAGAAGGCTTTGGCTGAGAACGGTTTCAAAGAAGGCGAAAATGTAAAATATGATGTTCAAATCGCCCAAGGAGATCAAAGTAATTCACAAAGTGCTGCGAAGAACTTTGTTGGAGACGGTGTCGACCTTATCTTTGCTAACTCAACCCCAAGTGCACAACACGCATTGAATGCAACGAAAGAGATTCCCATCGTTTTTACTTCTGTTACTGATCCTGTTGGTGCTGAATTGGTTAAGTCTTTTGAAGAGCCTGGTGAAAATATCACGGGAACGACCGATACTCATCCGGAAGCGATTTCAAAGACCCTTCAATTTATCACGGATGAAATGAAAGCGAAGAAGATTGGGGTTGTTTATAATTCCGGCGAACAAAATGCTGTCGTTCAAGTAGCTGAAGTGAATAAGCTTGCAGAAGAAAAAGGTGTGGAAGTGGCAGAAGCTACGGTTTCGACATCCGCTGATGTCAAACAGGCGACTGAATCCCTGGTGGGAAGAGTCGATGCCATTTACATCCCTAAAGATAATACAGTCGTTTCAGCGCTGGAATCAGTCATCACGGTAGCGAATGAAAAGGATATTCCTCTTTTTGTAGGAGAATTGGACTCATTGAAAAAAGGGGCGATTGCAGCGAGTGGATTCAACTATGAAGATCTTGGTTATCAAACTGGGTTAATGGCAGTGAAGATTCTAAAAGGGGAGAAAAAACCTTCTGAAATCCCTGTACAGGCTCCGGAAAACTTCGAGTTGATGTTCAATAAAGCGGCAGCTGAAGAACAAGGTGTGGAAGTACAGGAAGCCTGGTCTGAGCTCGGGAAATTTTTAGAAGAAAAATAGGAAGGGTTGATGATTCGTGCCAACAGCAATATTCGCATCCTTTGAATCTGGAATCATTTACGCTATTATGGCCCTCGGAGTCTACTTGTCCTTTCGGATATTGGATTTTCCCGATTTAACAGTCGACGGCAGCTTCGTTACGGGAGCCGCTGTCGCTGCCACCATGATTGTTAGTGGCGTAAACCCAGTCATCGCAACCATTACAGCGATTGTCATCGGATTTGTTGCAGGATGTATAACGGGACTACTTCACACGTTTGGAAAAATCAATGCCCTATTATCAGGGATTCTCATGATGATTGCCCTGTATTCTATCAATCTCAGGATAATGGGACGGTCGAATGTACCTTTACTAAGTCAGGATACTGCGTTTACAGGGGTGGAAGGATTTTGGTCATCTCTCGGAATCGATGCCGCACTCAATAAATTGTGGACGGCAGTGGGGCTTGGTGAGCCTGTACCGGGAACGTGGAGCATTTTATTTATTATGATCATCATCACGCTTGTCATCAAGTTTATAACAGACGGATTCTTGAAAACGGAAATCGGGTTGGCATTACGGGCGACTGGGGATAATCAGCGGATGATCCGCAGCTTCTCTGCTAATACGAATCTGATGATTATTCTGGGTTTGGGAATATCGAATGGGATGGTGGCACTGTCGGGAGCATTGATTGCCCAGTATAGCCGATTTGCTGATGTCGGAATGGGAATCGGGATGATTATCATCGGACTTGCTTCGGTTATCATCGGTGAAGCTTTGTTCGGAACCAAGACGATCGCTCGTACGACGCTCGCAGTCATTGGTGGAGCGATTATCTATCGATTAGTCGTATCCATGGCTCTTCGCGTCGATTTCCTGGAAACAGGGGATATGAAGCTTATCACAGCAACAATCGTGATTCTTGCCCTTGTCATGCCTAAGGTGATGGACCGTTACAAGGATAGGAAACGAAAAGCGCAACGTATGGCAGAACGATTGGACAGGTCTTCAATCACAGATGGAAAGGGTGAGAGCGGTGTTACAATTAAATAGAATCCATAAAGTATTTAATGAAGGGACACCCGATGAAAAAATCGCCCTTGATGACATTCAGCTCTCTTTAAAACCTGGGGATTTCGTCACTGTGATCGGAAGTAATGGAGCCGGGAAATCGACATTGATGAATATCGTTTCAGGTGTACTGCTGCCTGATGTGGGAAATGTTCTGATTGACGATCATGATGTTTCTAAGGTGTCCGAGTATAAAAGATCTAAGCTTATCGGTCGCGTGTTCCAAGATCCAATGGCAGGAACTGCTCCTACTATGACCATCGAAGAGAACCTGGCCATGGCATATTCCAGAAATCGTACCCGCACCTTTAAACTGGGTGTGACCAAAAAGCGGAAAGTGTTTTTTAAGGAAGTACTGGAAACACTTCACCTCGGGCTTGAGAATCGATTAAATGCAAAGGTCGGGCTGCTATCAGGAGGGGAAAGACAGGCGCTCTCTCTACTGATGGCCACATTCACAGAACCTTCGATCCTATTGCTGGATGAACATACGGCAGCATTGGATCCCGCCAGAGCGGATCTGATTACGAACCTGACAAAAGAGATTGTAGAGAAGTATAAGCTTACCACGTTGATGGTCACCCATAATATGCAGCAGGCGCTGGACCTTGGCAACCGATTGATTATGATGGATAAGGGCCAGATTATATTAGAGGTAAATGAAGAAGAGAAAAAACACCTCACAGTCGAAGGACTTCTCCACGAATTTCAGCGAATCCGTGGAAACAAACTTGCCAGCGACCGGGCACTTCTCTCATAAGCTTACAAAAACAATAAACAACCTTCTACAAAAAGCAACGAGACTCTGTTTCGTTGCTTTTTTGCGTTAAAGGAGTGAGGGACGGACCTTCGGCTTCGCCGAAGGTCCGTCCCTCTGCATAACTTATATTAATATAATATTTTAAATTTTAACAATTTATTGACTATTTATAAAACAAAATGTTATTATATCGTTGAATTAACGTTATATAAAAATATATAATTTGTTGGTTTAAAGGGGGAAAGCAATGAAGTCTGGATTAGCAGAAGGACATACGGCCGTCGTCACGACAGAAGTAATCCCCAGCATGTATGCCCAGTTTGAAGGAGACGTGGTACACCCGGTGTATTCCACCGTCTCAATGGTTTACCACATGGAATGGGCATCAAGAAAGATCATTCTACCCTATTTGGAAGATCATGAAGAGGGAATGGGAGCCAAGGTGAACGTCGAGCATATGGCTCCGGCGAAAAACGGTTCCTCTCTTGAAATTAAAGCGAGAGTAATTAAATATGAACGAAACATCATCGTGACCGAAGTGACTGTCAGAGATAGAGAGAACAATAGACTCATTGGGAAAGGTGAAGTCAAACAAGTGGTACTCCCTAAAGAGATAATAAATGAAAGAATAAAAGAGAACTAGTTTTGATCTACTTCATCAATAGGAGTATAAAAGGAGGAAGATGAGTGTCTAACGTATTCACTAAAATGGAAGCGGTTACAAACAGAGAGCTTGCAGGGGGCGGAGAAATGGATATGTTCGAAAAAATACAAAATCATGAACAGGTTGTATTTTGCAATGATGAAGAAACAGGACTTAAAGCCATCATCGCCATACATAATACGACTCTTGGACCTGCACTGGGCGGCTGTCGAATGAGACCCTATACCTCAGTAGATGAAGCACTTGAGGATGTTTTGCGCTTATCAAAAGGGATGACCTACAAATGTGCAGCAGCCGATGTAGACTTCGGTGGAGGAAAAGCCGTCATCATCGGAGATCCTGAAAAAGACAAACATCCTGAGCTGTTCCGTGCTTTCGGCCAATTTGTTGAATCCCTGAACGGAAGATTCTATACCGGGACAGACATGGGCACCACTCCTGATGACTTTGTTTATGCCTTAAAAGAAACGAATTGCATTGTAGGCGTCAATGAAGAGTACGGTGGAAGCGGAGATTCATCCATCCCGACTGCCATGGGCGTGATCTACGGCTTACAGGCAACCAGCCAAAACGTATGGGGCTCAAAGGACCTCCATGGAAAAAGCTATGCCATTCAAGGGTTAGGAAAAGTAGGCTTTAAAGTAGCCGAGCGTCTACTTGAAGAGGGAGCAGACCTCTATGTAACGGATATCAGTCAGAAATCCATCGATCAGCTAGTAGCCAAGGCAAACAGAATGGGAGCAGCCATTAAAGTCGTAGCCGGAGATGAGATCTACTCGGTTGATGCAGATGTCTTCATTCCTTGTGCCATCGGTGGAATCATTAATGATCACACGGTAGATCAGCTGAAAGTAAAAGCCGTCGTCGGTTCTGCCAACAACCAATTATTAGACCTTTCCCATGGAATGAAGCTGCACGAAAAAGGAATCTTATATGCACCTGATTACATCGTCAATGCCGGCGGGTTGATCCAAGTAGCGGACGAATTGTACGAACCGAACAAAGAACGCGTCCTTCAAAAGACAAGTGCCATCTATAATAGCCTTCAAAATATTTACCTGCAATCAGAAAACCAGCATATGACCACAGTCGAAGCAGCCAACCGGTTCTGTGAGGACAGGATCCACGCACGCACAAGAAGAAACAGCTTCTTCTCCCATGCGAAACGTCCGAAATGGTCGGTTAGGACATAAAAAAGCAAAGGTTATCGTACCATCAAAAAAGCGCCAAAAGAGGTGATGAAATGATCGAGGAATTTCAATTGGTCCAGGTGATGGACCAACAAGGACAACTGGTTCAAAGTGAGTATGAAAAGGACATTTCAGAAGACTTGGCCCGCACTTTTTATCGTCATCTAATCAGGATCCGTACCTTTGACCGCAAAGCCGTCAGCCTGCAGCGTCAAGGCCGTATCGGAACTTACGCACCATTTGAGGGACAGGAGGCTTCCCAGGTAGGGAGTGCCCTTGCACTACAAGAGAAGGACTGGTTATTCCCGTCCTATAGGGATCATGGGGCAACCATGACATTCGGACACTCCCTGCTTCATATCCTCCTATTCTGGAAGGGGAGAAATGAAGGATGCGTGCCCCCTGAAGGAAAGAATATCTTCACTCCCGGCATACCAATCGCGACACAGCTTCCCCATGCAGTAGGGGCGGCTTTTGCCGAGAAGAGAAAAGGGACCCGGAATGCAGCCATCGTTTATTTTGGTGATGGCGCCACCTCTGAAGGCGACTTTCATGAAGGATTGAACCTGGCAAGCGTCTGGGAGGCCCCGGTCGTCTTTTTCAATCAAAACAATCATTACGCCATCTCCGTTCCCATGCACAAGCAAATGAAAACAAAGACCATTGCCCAGAAATCACTTGCCTATGACATTCCAAGCGTACGCATCGACGGCAATGATATTTTTGCTGTTTACTTTGAAACGTTGAAGGCGCTGGAGAGAGCACGAAACGGGGACGGACCTACCTTGATCGAGTCCGTGACCTGGAGATACGGTGCCCATACAACCGCAGATGACCCGACAAAGTATCGTGATCAACAGGAAAGTGAGACCCGACGCAAGGAAAATGACCCTGTCGACCGGTTGACGAAATTCATGAAGCATCGAGGCTGGGTTGACGAAGAATGGATGACCTCTGTTCAAAAGGAATCTGCGAAGGAAGTAGATCTTGCAGTAGAGGAACTGGAAGCATATCCTGCAGCCGATCCCAGTGTGATCTTTGATTATGTATTTGCGACACCGACCTGGACGATCCAGGAACAAAAAGAAAAGCTCCTTGAGCAATGGAGAGGTGAGTAGAATGAGCACCTTAACGAAAATGAAGACGCTGACGATGGTTCAAGCCATAACGGATGCTATGAGAGTGATGCTTCAGGAAAGCGAAGATGTTCTGTTGATGGGTGAAGATATCGGGACGAACGGCGGAGTCTTCAGGGCGACGGACGGTCTTCAACAGGAATTTGGTGAAGACCGGGTTCTTGATACACCCTTAAGTGAAGCCGGCTTTATTGGAGCGGCCATCGGGATGGGGCTGAACGGATTTCGTCCAGTAGCGGAGGTCCAATTTTTAGGATTCATTTACCCGGCATACGAGCAGATCATGACACATGCATCCAGAATACGCGCCCGTACCCTGGGACACTTTACCTGCCCATTGGTCATCAGGGCTCCGTATGGGGCTGGTGTAAGGGCGCCTGAGATTCATTCCGATAGCACGGAAGCACTTTTCACTCATATGCCGGGAATCAAGGTTGTTTGTCCCGCAACTCCATATGATGCAAAGGGCCTCCTGATTGCATCCATCGAGGACCCTGATCCCGTTCTATTCCTGGAGCCTATGCGATGTTACCGTTCTTCCAGGGAAGAAGTGCCTGAAGAGAAGTACACCGTGGAAATCGGGAAAGGCAAGATAGTCAAAGAGGGCGAGGATGTCACGATCATTGCGTGGGGAGCGATGGTGAAGGTAGCTGAGGACGCTGCTAAGGAAGCGGCTGGTAAAGGCATCGACTGTGAAGTCCTTGATCTTAGAACACTCTACCCTCTGGATAAAGACCTTATTTCGATCTCTGTGCAGAAGACAGGCAGAACCGTGATTGTCCATGAAGCACACGCCACTGGTGGAGTCGGAAATGATGTACTGGCGATCATCAATGACAAATCCTTTTTATATCAGAAAGCGCCGACTGAAAGGGTAACAGGATTCGATACACCTGTCCCATATTTCGGATTTGAAGATTTCTATTTGCCTGACAGTAAACGTGTGCTGGCTGCAGTGGAAAATGTAGCCCGCTATTAGACAAGGAGGGAGTCCATGGAAGTTAAGCTTCATGATATTGGGGAAGGCATGACCGAAGCCAATATCAATCACTTTCTTGTAAAAGTGGGGGATGTCGTGAGAGCGGATCAACCACTGGTAGAGGTACAAACGGATAAAATGACGGCAGAGATCCCGGCACCATTTTCAGGTGTGATCAAGGAGTTTACCGTTAATGAAGGGGAAACGATCCCAGTTGGATCTACGGTGCTGTTGATGGAAAAAGAACAGAAGCAGTATGAGGGCGAGCGGTCCTTTCCACAAACAACTCAAGTATTGAAGAAGAGAAGGATCCTTGCTTCCCCGTATACGAGGAAAATAGCAAGGGAGAATGGTATAAACATAGAAGAAGTGGTTGGTTCCGGAGCTGGTGGTAGAATCCTCGATGAAGATATTTTCCTTTATATGAATGGAGAAAGTCAGTCAGTGCAGGTGGCGGTTGAAGAACCTGAAACTATTGTCCCTGTAGCACCGATTGAACCTGACGCTGAAACGATTCCTTTCCGGGGCAGACGCAAACAGATTGCTTCCAAAATGTCACAGTCACTCAGAACCATCCCGCACTGTACCCATTTTGAAGAAGTCGACGTTACGAATCTATTAGCCTGGAAAGATACACTGAAAGAGGGCGGCGGGTCCATTTCCGTTGGAGCTTATTTTATCAAAGTCATTTCTGTCTGTTTAAAAGAGTTTCCGGTCTTCAATGCCCGTCTCAATGAACAGGAGGAGTGTGTCGAGCTTCAGTCCCATCACAATATAGGAATCGCTGTCGATACAGAGGAAGGACTGATCGTCCCTGTCATCAAACAGGTTGAACGGAAAACCATCAAGGACATTCACGGAGAAATGAAGGAACTGACCGTAAAAGCACAGGAAGGCAAGTTAACGATGAAGGATATCAAAGGAGGAACCTTCACGGTCAGTAACGTAGGACCGCTGAACGGATCGATCGGAGCGACTCCGATCATTAACGAACCGGAAGTAGCCCTCCTCGCCTTTCATAAAACGAAGAAGCGTCCGATGGTGAACGAAAGAGATGAAATTGTCGTCCGTTCCATGATGAATGTTTCGATGTCCTTTGATCATAGGGTGGTAGACGGCGGAACAGCTGTGAAATTTACGAATCGATTACGGGATCTGATTGAAGAACCTCAATCCATGCTTTTGGAGTTGATGTAAATGGTAGTGGGAGAGATTACGGAAGATAAAGACATTGTCGTCATCGGAGGAGGTCCCGGGGGCTATCACGCAGCCATCAGAGCCGCGAGCCTCGGTAGACAGGTGACGTTGATCGAACGGGAGGATGTAGGCGGGACCTGTTTAAATAAAGGATGCATTCCGTCAAAGGTATTCACCCATTTTGCCCAGGAATTTAAAAAGACGAAACACCTGAAGGAAATGGGAATGGAGTTTGGGGAATTGGTAGCCAATCTTTCTTCTCTTCAAAACTATAAAAATAAAAAAATCACCCAGCTCCGAGCAGGGGTAGAATCACTGTGCAAAGCGAATAAGGTTGAGATCGTAAAGGGCTCGGCATCCTTCCTGTCAGAATCCCGTATTGGAGTTGAAAACGGTCATGAGTTTTCCCTGTTTAATTTCAAACAGGCAATCGTCGCGACAGGTGGTGAGTTTCAATACCCGGATGGAATTGAATTTGACTCGGATCGTGTCCTAAAAGAGAAAGAGATTTTTCAGCTCGAGGAAATCCCTTGGGAGCTGATCATATATGGGAGCGATTATATTTCATTGGAGGTCGCGGCTATTTTCTCTATATTGGGAAGCCGTGTCACCCTTATTTTGAACGGGGAATTTCCATTTGACTCTGCCATATCAAAAGAACTGTTCAGACAGTTGAAAAAGCAGAAGGTCAATGTAATCAAGAATTCTACGTTGCAAGCTGCGAGTCAAGCTGAAGCAAAAGTCACAGTGAGCATTGACAAAGGGAACGGGGAAATCGTTTCAATTGAAGGCACTCACTTTGTCGCAAGTGGAAAAGTTAAGCCGAACCTATCAGACATCGGCCTTGACCGTCTCCGTGTTGAATTAACGGAGGAAGATTATATCCAAACAGATCGGGAGGGACGGACCTCCATTCCGAATATATGGGCAATCGGGGATGTCACGGAAGGTCCGTCCCTCGCAGTCAAAGCGATCAAACAGGGTAAGGCGGCGGCCGAGGCGATGGCTGGGCTACAAGTGGAAGTTGATCTGCAGTTTGTGCCGACGGTGGTGCAGATGAGTCCTCCCATTGCATGTGCAGGGTTGACGGAGGAAGAAGCAAGACGGGCAGGTTATTCGGTTACAGTGTGTGAGAACCCTGTCAGAGGAAACGGGTATGCTCAGCTGACGGATGAAAAGGATGGATTCGTGAAAGTCGTGTCAGACAGTGAAACGGATATGATTCTTGGGATTCATATGATGGGGAGGGGAGCAGTCGAGCTGATCACATCAGGTGTGCTCAGCCTTGAGATGGCAGCGAGAGATGAGGACTTTCGTTTTCCACTTTATCCGCACCCAAGTATGAATGAAAGTCTACTCGAAGCGGTCGAAGGTTTAAAGGGAGACGCCGTGCACATGCCTCCCCGAAAAGAGGAGCTTGCCAGGTAAAGTGAGGAACATGCTTTTACACAGAGAAGCGTTTAAGCTTTACTAGCCGCTCTTGAGAAGTTCTATAAAACTATTTAATATAATATTCAGAATATACTAACGTTAGTGGAGGGATTAGGATGCAAGAGAATACGGCAAAAAAGCAGGTTAAAGTAGAAGATGTCTTTCCGGTAAGAGATGTGGATTTTTTGGAGTATTATACGGGTAATGCAAAGCAGGCTGCTCACTTCTTCTGTACAGCATTCGGTTTTAAGACCGTTGCCTATTCAGGGCTGGAAACAGGAAATCGTGACACAGTATCCTATGTGCTGCAACAAAACAAAGTCCGATTGGTCATAACGGGGAGCCTGCACGAAGGCAGCCGGGTGGCCCAATTCGTAAAGCATCACGGAGACGGCATTAAAGATATCGCCCTTGTGGTGGATGATGTTGAAAAGGCTTACACTGGAGCGGTATCCCGCGGTGCGATTGAAATCATGCCACCTTCGACCCTCGAAGATGATAATGGAAAATTGAAGAAAGCCATCATTGGTACATACGGGGATACGATCCATACCCTTGTGGAACGTAAAGATTATAAAGGGATCTTCATGCCGGGCTTTGAAAAATATGATTCTACTCTTAAACATGAAGATGCCGGTATCATCGCTGTGGATCACGTAGTTGGAAACGTGGAGAGCATGGAAGAGTGGGTGGAGTACTATGAAAAAGTGATGGGATTCAAGGAAATGCGCCACTTCACAAATGAAGACATTACAACGGAATACTCTGCCCTTATGTCCAAGGTTATGCATAACGGCGGTCGCATTAAATTCCCGATCAATGAGCCTGCTGAAGGAAAACGCAAATCACAAATTCAGGAATATCTTGAGTTCTACGGTGGTCCAGGGGTACAGCATATTGCCATCTTAACCGAGGATATCGTGAAGACAGTTGGGATCTTGAAGGAAAATGGTGTGGAATTCCTAAATACACCGGATTCCTATTACGACATGCTTTCAGAGCGTGTAGGGGAAATCGATGAAGAGATCTCTAAAATCAAAGAGTTGAATATTCTAGTGGACCGTGATGACGAAGGTTACCTGCTTCAAATTTTCACAAAGCCAATCGTTGATCGTCCTACACTATTCATTGAAGTGATTCAACGTAAGGGTGCAAGAGGGTTCGGGGAAGGAAACTTCAAAGCATTATTCGAATCCATCGAGCGCGAGCAAGAACGCAGAGGAAACCTATAAAAAAATAGATAGAGATTAGTATATATAACGGGGGTCAAAGGACCGGTCAGGGGGGTCAACTCATGAAGAGATTAGCTGCTTCTACTTATAATATCGTACAGTTTGCAGGTACCATATTTGAACAGAAGATAAGCTAACACGTGAGTCGACCCCCTTCATCCATGAGGAAGGCGAGGATTCATGTATGACATTAAAGTTCAAAACAAGAGAAGCAGTCACACATATCGCTCCATACGTGCTGGGGAAGACGCTTGGCGATTTACAGAAGGAGCATGGTCTCTCCTCAATCAGAAAGCTGTCAGAAAATGAAAATATATATGGCTGCTCCCCGAAAGTGAAGCAGTGGTTTAAAGAAAATGGGAGCGACCTGTTTTTGTATCCGGACGGAGCTGCCGTCGATCTTAGTCAAAAGGTTTCAGCGTTTTTAGGGGTTCCGAAAGAACAGATCGTATTCGGGAATGGCTCGGATGAAGTGATCCGACTGTTGACGAGAGCTTACTTGAGCGCTGGCGACGAAGCCGTTATGGCCGATGTTACATTTCCCAGGTACCAGACCAATGTGTTCCTGGAGGGAGGCACTCCGGTCATTGTCCCTCTCGTAGACGGTACCCATGACTTGCAGGGGATGCTTGACCACATCACTCCAAAAACGAAGCTGATCTTTGTGTGTAATCCCAATAACCCAACCGGGACCATCGTCGGAAAAAAAGAACTCCTGCACTTTATCGAGAGCGTCCCTTCGCACATCCTGGTGGTGGTGGATGAAGCCTATATGGAGTACGTTACAACCGATGACTATTTAGAAACCCTGCCTCTTCTGTCAGCATTTGAAAATCTGATCGTCCTTAGAACATTTTCGAAAATATATGGCCTGGCCGGACTAAGAGTCGGGTTCGGGGTCATGAATGAGGAGATTGCAGAACAGCTCCGTAAAGTGAAAGATGTATTCAATGTGAATACCGTTGCCCAGAAGTCAGCGATCATTGCCCTGGAAGATCAAGCATTTATCAGGGAGTGTACCCATAAGAACGAGCAGGGGCGTCTTTATTTGGAAAATGAATTTGACCGAATGGGGATATCCTACTTCCCGTCTCAATCGAACTTTATCATGGTGGACACGGGAATGAATGGGGACACGGTCTCATATGAACTTGTGAAAAGGGGGATTGTCGTCCGTTCAGGAACTCTTCTCGGATATCCGACCACGGTTCGTGTCACGATTGGAACAGAGGACGATAACAAGAGATTCGTTGGGGCACTGGAAGACATTTTGCAAAACGAAGGGGTGAACTAAATGGATATCAAACCCCAGACGCTGGAGTGGCAGTCAGCCTATAAATTGATGATCGGCTCGATTTTGCCCCGGCCAATTGCTTTTGTTTCATCCCTTGATGAAGATGGGATTGCAAACCTGGCCCCTTACAGCTTCTTTACGGCGATTTGTGCAGAGCCTATGCTCGTTTGCTTCTCCCCCATGAGAAGAGGAAAGGATGGCAGCAAAAAGGATACCCTCCGAAATATCGAGAAAACGAAGGAATTTGTCATCAATATCGTTAGTGAAGAGTTTGTGGAGGAAATGAATAACTGTGCCATTGAATTTGAACCTGGCGTTGATGAATTCGAACAGGTCGGGCTGACGAAGAAGGAGTCCCTTACGGTAAAGCCTCCAGGGGTATCTGAAAGCAAGGTGCAGTTGGAATGCGTCCTTCATGAGGTTCTTCACTTCGGCGATCATCCTGGTGCAGGAAGCCTTGTCATCGGGAAGGTAGAATGTGTGAGAATCAATGATGAACTCTATTACGACGGAAAAATAGATTCAAAGGAACTCAAGCCGGTGGGAAGACTTGCCGGTCAGATGTACACCAAACCATTATCCGATTCATTTGAATTGATTCGAAAAAGGTGATATTACGTGAAGCTGGTTAGTTTTTTAAAAGAAGGGGAAGTAAGGGCAGGATTCGTTCAGGATGACCTTGTCGTGGACATCCATGCTGTCAGCAATGGATCGCTCCCTAAAGACATGTTATCCATTATCGATCTTGGAGAAGAAGGCATGAAAAGGATGAAGAGGCTCGGTACCTTGTCGGAAAAAGACGTGGGAGTACATTCATTACGTGAAGTCACCCTGAAGTCACCGATTCCAAGGCCTGTCAGCATCCGGGATTTCTATGCGTTTGAAGAGCACGTGAAAACGGCCCGTAAACGGAGGGGACTGGATGTTGTGCCGGAATGGTATGACATCCCCGTCTTCTATTTTACGAATCATTTAGCTGTAAAGGGTCCTCTCGATCATATTGAAAAGCCGGCTGACTGTGAGTGGCTTGATTATGAATTAGAAATCGCCTGTGTGATTGGCAAAGAAGGAAAAAACATTTCAAAGGAAAACGCGGAAGACTATATTTATGGTTATTTTATCATGAACGACTGGAGTGCAAGGGACATCCAGAAGCATGAGATGAAAGTAGGGCTTGGTCCGGCGAAAGGAAAGGACTTTGCCACTTCTTTCGGACCTTATTTAGTGACGAAAGATGAACTGGATACCTATAGAAAGGGAGACCGTTTTGACCTGCCCATGACGGGGAAGGTGAATGGGAAACTCTTATCCAAGGGTAATTATCAGGATATTCACTATACATTTGCAGACATGATCGAGCGGGCCTCCAAAGAAGTCACCCTGTATCCAGGCGAAGTGATTGGATCCGGTACTGTAGGAACAGGATGCATTTTAGAGCTGGGTACTGAGACGCATCCGTGGTTGAAGCCTGGGGACGTAGTGGAATTAGAGATTACGGGATTAGGGGTTCTGCGTAATACAATTGTAAGCAGAAGAGAGGAGGAAAACCATGTACTATCGTCAACTGGGGAAAATACCTCACAAACGTCACACCATGTTTAAAAAGGACGATGGCACGCTTTACAGGGAGCAGGTCATGGGGACGAAGGGATTCTCGGGAACACAGTCGATTCTGTATCATCATCATTTGCCGACGGCTGTGGCCAAAACCGATTATTTAGGGAGTTATATGCCGGAGTTTGAGGATGAGGGGGCACTTCGTCATCGACATTTCTTTACAGACAGAGTCGAGAAAAAAGGCTGTGCCTTAAAGAGCCGTGAGTATTTACTTGGTAATTCGGATCTATTGATTGGAACCGCTTATGTTACAGAAGAGATGACAAGCTTTTACCGAAATGGTGATGGAGATGAAATGCTTTATATCCATTTTGGTAAAGGAAAGGTAGAGACGATGTTCGGAACGCTCACCTATGGAAAAGGAGATTATGTGGTGATTCCGATCGGGACCATCTACCGCGTCGTTCCTGAAGAAGAGACGAAGATGCTGATCGTCGAGTCCTTCAGTCAGATTACCACCCCTCGCCGTTATCGCAATGAGTACGGACAGTTACTGGAGCACAGTCCGTTTTGTGAACGGGATCTGCGAGGACCTGAAAAGCTTGCAACCATGGATGAAGAAGGCGAATTCGAAGTGATCACCAAATCAAGGGGAGGGCTTCATTCCCATGTGTTAAATCATCACCCATTGGACGTCGTCGGCTGGGATGGTTATCTGTATCCCTGGGTGTTCAACATTGAGGATTTTGAGCCGATTACCGGACGAGTGCATCAGCCGCCCCCTGTTCATCAAACGTTTGAAGGGCATAACTTTGTTGTCTGCTCATTTGTTCCAAGATTATACGACTACCATCCGGAATCGATTCCTGCTCCTTATAATCACAGCAACGTGAACAGTGATGAGCTGCTGTACTATGTGGAAGGAAACTTCATGAGCAGAAAGGGAATCAAAGAAGGATCGATTACCCTTCACCCGAGCGGGATTCCACACGGTCCTCATCCAGGAACGACAGAAGCCAGTATCGGGAAAAAAGAAACCCTCGAACTAGCCGTCATGATCGACACCTTCAAACCATTGAAGATCGTTAAAAAAGCAAAGGATGTCGAGGATCCAAATTATATGTTCACGTGGGTATAAAAGAAGAATCAATCCAACGGCCATCTGGTTGCTTGGATTGATTTTTTTAATTGTATAGAGTTTAAAAAAGAGTCGACTCCCTAATGTGTGGATATCATTCTTCATGGAAGAATATTCATGACCTTAAAAAATTATAGGTTGAAAGGGATGATGACCTATAAAATTGGAAGGTGTTGTATGGAATCCATGCCTTTTGGTTAATCGATTCTAAAGTTAATAAAAATTCATTCTTTCAATTTAGTAGAGAGTTGTATTCTCATTTATGAATAATTAGTGAGAACACATCAGTCATATACACACAGGTCCAAACTCCCCGAACCCCCATTTTCAGAGGATTTTGTCGAAAAATATTCAAAGGAGATCCACACCAGAACTGAAGCGTCATTCACCCCATTTTTTTAAAAAATCTCAAAATATTTTTTATGCGTATAAACTCTATAAGGACAAAGATGTAAGCGTTTACTTATAATCAGATAAATCTAAATAGTCAAAAAATTTACAAAAAGCCTGTTGACCTAACCGGGAAACGGGAGTAATATTGTCCTCAATAAAAAAATCTGAGCCGGCAGGAAGCGCCAGCAACACCTGAACCAAGCCGACTGCTAAAGTAAGCTCCAAGTCAACGTACTTGCGTTGCAATAATAAATTTCTGAATAATCAAATAAATTTCAACCGGGAAAGGAATGATTAACATGAACGAACAGTGGATCTACTTAGACGGACAATTTGTAAAAAAGGAAGACGCAGTTGTATCTGTGTACGACCATGGTTTTCTATATGGAGATGGAGTGTTCGAAGGGATTCGAATGTATGATGGGAATGTGTTCCGTCTGGAAGAGCATGTTGATCGCCTTTATGACTCAGCAAAATCCATCATGTTGCATATCGAAGTCTCTAAAGAAGAGATGAGCGACATTATCGTAGATACATTGAAAAAGAATCAACTTGAGAATGCCTACATACGAGTGGTCATCTCCAGAGGTGTTGGAAACCTGGGATTGGATCCATTTACTTGTAGGAAACCACAAATCATCGTCATTGCAGAACAACTGGCCCTATTCCCGAAAAGCTTATACGAAACGGGCATAGATATCGTTACAGTGGCCAGCCGCCGAAATCGTGCAGATGTTCTTTCACCAAAGGTTAAATCTTTAAATTACTTAAATAACATTCTCGTTAAAATCGAAGCGAACCTCGCTGGTGTAAGCGAAGCATTGATGCTGAACGATCAAGGATATGTAGCAGAGGGATCCGCAGACAATATCTTCATTGTCAAAAAAGGAAAGATCCTTACACCTCCCGGATATGTAGGGGCCCTTGAAGGAATTACCCGTAATGCCATCATTGAGATTGCCGGGAAATTAGGATTCGAGATGAAGGAAGAAGTCTTCACCCGTCATGATGTGTATACAGCGGATGAAGTGTTCTTAACAGGCACAGCCGCCGAAGTCATTGCCGTTGTAAAGGTTGACGGACGTGTAATCGGTGAAGGAAAACCTGGAAAGTATACAACCCAATTATTGCAGGAGTTCAGAAGCACTGTCACGCAGGATGGAAGAAAAGTTTACAAACAGAATGCTCAAGTTGGCTAAGTTGGAGGTGATGACGTGAGAAGTGACATGATCAAGAAAGGAATCGACCGGGCTCCCCACCGCAGTTTACTATATGCGACGGGAGTCAAGCTCGAAGACATGGAAAAACCATTTATCGGGGTGTGCAACTCTTACATCGATATCATTCCCGGTCATATGCATTTAAACGGATTTGCCCAAGTGGTGAAAGAAGCGATCCGGGAAGCCGGCGGAATCCCATTCGAATTCAACACAATCGGTGTGGATGATGGGATCGCCATGGGACATATCGGGATGAGGTACTCACTCCCGAGCCGGGAACTGATTGCCGACTCAGCAGAAACCGTCATCAACGCTCACTGGTTCGACGGAGTGTTCTACATTCCGAACTGTGACAAGATCACACCGGGAATGCTCATGTCAGCGGTCCGAACAAACGTCCCATCGGTTTTCGTATCGGGAGGGCCGATGGAAGCGGGGGTTTCCAGTGAAGGGAAGCCATTATCACTCGTATCCGTTTTCGAAGGAGTGGGAGCCCATCAGTCAGGAAGGATGACCGCGGAACAGCTTCTCGACATCGAAGCCAATGCATGTCCGACATGTGGATCATGCTCAGGAATGTTCACGGCGAACTCCATGAATTCCCTGATGGAAATGCTTGGAATGGCTCCTCCGGGGAATGGCACGATTGTTGCCACATCGGAAGAACGGCATCAGTTAATCAAGGATGCAGCCAAATACCTGGTAGAAATGGTCAAGAAAGATATTAAACCAAGAGACATCATAACGAAAGATACCATCGATGATGCATTCGCTTTAGACATGGCCATGGGAGGTTCCACGAATACCGTCCTCCACACACTGGCGATTGCCAATGAAGCGGAAATCGATTATGACATCAACCGGATCAATAAAGTTGCTGAACGAGTCCCCTATTTATCTAAAATAAGCCCGGCCTCGGATTACTCCATGCAGGACGTCCATAACGCTGGAGGGGTCAGCGCCATCATTAAAGAGCTATGTGAAATGGAAGCTGTACACAAAGATCGCATCACCGTTACAGGAAAGTCACTTTATGAAAATGTGAAGGATGCTCATATTCAAAATGACGATGTCATCCGTCGCAAGGAAAATGCCCACAGTCCAGTCGGAGGATTATCCGTCCTCTTTGGGAATATCGCTCCAAACGGAGGAGTCATCAAAGTCGGAGCAGTCGACCCATCCATTAAAACCTTCATGGGTGAAGCGATTGTATATGAATCTCAGGATGACGCACTTGCAGGCATTGAAAGTGGAGAAGTGAAAGAAGGGCATGTAGTGGTGATCCGGTATGAAGGACCAAAGGGTGGTCCGGGAATGCCGGAGATGCTGGCACCAACGGCAGCCATTGCAGGAAGGGGCCTTGAGAAGAAAGTCGCACTCATGACGGACGGCAGGTTTTCAGGAGCATCCCGGGGCATTTCAATCGGTCATGTCTCACCGGAAGCTGCTGAAGGGGGACCGATCGGCGTGGTGGAAAATGGAGATCCCATCTTTATTGATCTCACAAATCGAACGATTTCCCTCATGGTTTCAGAAACAGAACTTCAGTTCAGGCAAAAGGAGTGGGTACAGCCTCCTCCAAAGATCAGAAAAGGGTACTTAGCAAGGTATGCCAAGCTTGTAACATCAGCCAGTACAGGTGGAATTTTGAAAACGGAATAAAGGAAAGCGTTGAAGAGGTAAAAGGATTGGAAATCGTATTTTCAGAGAGCTGGTGGTGCTGCAAACCAGTAATACATCCAATACCGACATCCCCTCTGAGTATCGTTCTGAACCTCTGAAAGTAGGAACGATCGAGTAGATGATACTCGTTACAAAAACAAAGGCTGGTGAAACCAGCCTGCAAAGGGAGATGATATCCGTTGTCTCTGAATTAGGGTGGTACCGTGGAAAGGATGAAGACCTTTTCGCCCCTGCGAAAGATGAACTCTGTCGTAGTGGGTGGAAAGGTCTTTTTTGTTTGGGAAAATGCTTATTATGTACATCTGATTGGTATGAAAATTTTTCACTATGATTTTGGTGTCCAGCTCCGGCGGCTAGTCCCTCGAGGTCATAAGTCAATTTCGCCAAAAAGGCAAAGAGCGCCTTTTCAGCGACCTTGCCTTATGCTTGTCGGGCCTGACCAAGCCGCCTGCGCATTTCGAATAAAGGAGGAGATAGGCAATGAGAGCAAAAGTTGAGGCAGAACTGGCTTCACAGACACTAACAGAACATGTCAACGGTGCTGATATGCTCATGAAAGCTTTGAAGGAGGAAAAGGTTGAGATTCTGTTTGGGTATCCTGGAGGAGCGGTCTTGCCGATTTACGATGCTCTATACAAAGCCCCGATCAAGCACGTTCTTGCTCGTCATGAGCAAGGCGCCATCCATGCGGCAGAAGGATATGCCCGTGTATCAGGGAGACCGGGTGTGGTCATTGCCACGTCAGGACCGGGAGCAACGAATTTAGTGACAGGGATTGCCGATGCCATGATGGATTCACTGCCTCTTGTTATCTTTACCGGGCAGGTGGCTTCTGGGGTCATCGGCACCGATGCTTTCCAGGAAGCGGACGTAGTCGGGATCACGATGCCGATCACCAAGCATAATTATCAGGTGCGTGATATTAAAGACTTACCGAGGATTGTGAAGGAAGCCTTTCATATCGCATCAACCGGCAGGCCTGGCCCTGTACTTGTCGACATTCCGAAAGACTTGACCTTGCAGCAAGCTTATCCGGTACGCGATGTGGAAATGGACTTACCGGGATATCAGCCTAACTTCTATCCCAATCCACTTCAAATCAAGAAGCTGGTGGAAGCTATCAAAGTATCCAGGCAGCCGGTCATCCTAGCCGGGGCTGGAGTCCTTCATGGAAAGGCAACGGAGGAATTGAAGACTTTCGCAGAACAATATGAACTCCCGGTGATCCACACCCTCTTAGGTTTAGGAGGATTTCCGGCAGATCACCCGTTGTTTCTCGGCATGGCGGGGATGCATGGGTGTTATGCAAGCAATATGGCTCTCCACGAGTGTGACTTGCTCATTAATATCGGTGCCCGATTTGATGACAGGTTGACCGGGAATCTCGCTACCTTTGCGCCGAGGGCCAAGGTGGTTCATATCGATATCGACCCGGCTGAAATCGGGAAGAATGTCAAAACGCAGATCCCGATCGTAGCCGATGCCAAACAGGCACTGGAAAAACTCCTTCAACATGAGGAAGAGAAGCCTGATTTCGATGCCTGGCATCAGCATCTTAAGTCATACAAAAGGGAATATCCTTTCTGGTATAACCAGGCTCATGATGTGCTATCTCCTCAACGCCTGATTGAACAGGTGTATGAAATGACGAACGGGGAAGCCGTCGTCACAACAGACGTGGGACAGCATCAAATGTGGGCGGCACAGTATTACTCTTTTAAGAAGCCGAATAATTGGGTCACTTCCGGAGGCCTTGGGACGATGGGATTCGGATTTCCGGCAGCGATCGGGGCTCAGTTAGCGAACCCAGACAGTACAGTGGTCGCCTTTGTAGGAGATGGAGGATTCCAAATGACACTTCAGGAGCTGGTTCTCCTGAAAGAATTGAATCTTCCAGTAAAAGTAGTCCTTCTCAATAACGGCACACTGGGGATGGTGAGACAGTGGCAGGAAACCTTCTTTGAAAAGAGATACTCACAATCGGTGTTCAACACCCAGCCGGATTTTGTGAAACTGGCTGAATCATACGGAATCAAAGGGTATCAGGTGAAAACCCAGGAGGAAGTCGATTCTGTGTTAAAAGAAGCATTAACAAGTGATGAACCGGTACTCATTGATTGCTGGGTGAATCCAAAAGAAAATGTCTACCCGATGGTGGCTCCAGGAAAAGGATTACATGAAATGTTAGGAGTGAAACCATGAGGAAACGGATTGTAACGGCTCTCGTTCATAACAGGAGTGGTGTCCTGAACCGGGTGACCGGATTGTTTACAAAGCGTCAGTTCAACATCGAAAGCATTTCAGTGGGCTACACAGAAGTCGAAGGGATTTCGAGAATGACGTTTGTCGTCAATGTAGAAGACGATGGCAAAATTGAACAGCTTTTAAAACAGCTGCATAAACAAATCGATGTCCTCAAGGTCTCCGACATCACGGATCAAGGAGTCGTTGCCAGGGAACTGGCACTCATCAAGGTGCTGAGTACAGGGCAGACCAGATCTGAAATCAATGGGATCGTTGAACCTTTCAGAGCCGCCATCATTGATGTGGCCAGGGACAGCGTAACCGTCCAGGTAACAGGCGAAACTTCCAAAATAGAAGCCATCATCGATCTGTTAAGACCATACGGCATCAAAGAAATTGCCCGAACAGGCATCACGGCATTCGCAAGGGGAAATGGTAAATCGGTGACGGATTTAAAACAGTATTCAATCGTGAATTAGAAGCTGCTGAATTCACACTTTTAAAAAAACTTATTATTCAAAAAATGGAGAGGATGAGGGAAATGGTAAAGGTATATTATAACGGAGATGTGAATGAAGAGGTTTTAAAAGGGAAGAAGGTAGCGGTTGTCGGTTATGGTTCACAGGGTCACGCACATGCTCAGAACCTGAAGGAAAGCGGATTTGATGTTGTAGTGGGATTACGGAAAGGAAAGTCGTGGGACCAGGCGGAAAAAGACGGATTCGATGTCTACTCTGTCCGTGAAGCAAGCGAACAGGCGGACGTCATCATGGTTCTCCTGCCGGATGAGCATCAACCGAAAGTGTATGAGGCAGAAATCAAGCCGGCCCTTTCCTCAGGCAAAGCACTGGCATTTGCACACGGATTTAATATCCATTTCCATCAAGTCGTCCCTCCGGAAGATGTAGATGTATTCCTGGTAGCACCGAAAGGACCGGGACACCTGGTAAGAAGAACATTTGAAGAAGGAGCCGGAGTGCCTGCCCTCTTCGGGGTTTATCAAGACGCTTCAGGTCATGCCGCAGAACTGGCCCTTGCGTATGCAAAAGGTGTTGGGGCAGGACGCGCAGGGATCTTGGAGACATCCTTCCAGGAGGAGACGGAAACCGATCTATTCGGTGAACAGGCAGTCCTGTGTGGAGGGGTGACATCCCTTGTGAAAGCAGGATTCGAAACACTTGTGGAAGCAGGTTATCAAAAAGAGGTCGCCTATTTCGAGTGTTTACATGAATTGAAGCTGATCGTTGACCTGATGTATGAGCAGGGATTAGAAGGAATGCGCTTCTCAATCTCAGACACGGCTCAATGGGGAGACTTCGTTTCAGGTCCACGGGTGGTGAACGAAGAAACGAAAGCCCGCATGAAGGAAGTATTAACGGATATCCAAACAGGAAAATTTGCGAAGGGATGGATCCTGGAGAACCAGGCGAACCGTCCGGAGTTTAACGCCATCAATCAGCGTGAAAGTCAGCACCCGATCGAAGTCGTTGGGAGAGAGCTTCGTAAAATGATGCCATTTGTACAGAAACCTTCTACTAAAGAAAAGGAAGTGGTTGCGAGTGCGAACCATTGAGATCTTTGACACAACTCTACGGGACGGTGAACAGTCAGCGGGTGTAAATCTTAATACGATTGAAAAGATCGAAGTGGCGAGACAACTGGAAAGGCTCGGGGTGGATGTCATTGAAGCCGGTTTTCCTGCAGCTTCAAAAGGGGACTTCGATGCCGTGCAGCAGATCGGTTCCACGATCAAGAACAGCTCTGTTACGGGGCTTGCCCGAGCTCAGCAGCGGGACATCGATGCGGTATGGGAATCGCTTAAAGGAACGGCCGAACCAAGGTTGCATGTGTTCCTAGCCACCTCTCCCATTCACATGACCCATAAGCTGAAAATGACGCCTGATCAGGTCATCGATACAGCGGTCCAGGCCGTTCAGTACGCGAAGAAATTTTTCCCGGTGGTTCAGTGGTCGGCAGAAGATGCGTGCCGATCGGATCTGAATTTTTTAGTGAAAATCATGGAGAGGGTGATTGCGGCAGGAGCTTCTGTCATTAACCTGCCCGATACGGTAGGATATATCACCCCTCATAAATACGGTGAATTGTTTCGGTACGTAAGAGAAAACGTTCCGAATATCGACGGAGTAAAGCTATCGGCTCATTGTCATGATGATTTGGGAATGGCGACAGCCAATTCACTGGCTGCCATTGAAAACGGAGCCACTCAAATCGAAGGAACGATCAATGGGATCGGGGAAAGGGCTGGAAATGCAGCTCTGGAAGAGATCGCAGTGGCTCTTAGAATCCGGGAAGATTTTTACGGAGCCACCACCCGCCTGAAACTCGATGAAATCAAGAAAACAAGCTCTCTTGTCAGTAAGCTGACGGGGATGAGAGTACCGGCTAACAAAGCGGTTGTAGGTGATAATGCTTTCGCTCATGAATCAGGTATTCACCAGGACGGGATGCTGAAGGAAAAAACAACGTACGAAATCATCACCCCTGAACTGATTGGAGTGAATGCAACCCGCCTGGTGCTTGGAAAACACTCAGGACGTCACGCCTTTAAAAATAAAGTGGTTGAATTGGGATTTGAACTTTCAGAGGAGAAGCTTAATGAAGCATTTCATGCATTCAAGGATCTGGCGGATAAGAAAAAGGAAATCGTCGATGAAGATCTCTTCAGCATCCTGACGAATAAACAAACGGAAATGGCCGAAGCTGTCGGCTTTACATTAGAAAGAATGCAGGTCCAATATGGCATGGACAATATTCCGACGGCCACGATTGAATTGAAGTTTGAGGACGGAAGTGTAACCCGGCTTGCTTCAACGGGATCAGGGAGTGTAGAAGCCATCTACAATACAATCGAAAAAATCCTGCCAAGTCCTTCTAGATTATTAGATTACAAGATCAACTCAGTCGGCGGTGGCCGGGATGCCCTTGCAGAAGTCTATGTCAGACTCGAATATAACGGAGAGAAGACAAGCGGACGCGGAACTGCCCAGGATGTATTAGAAGCATCAGCACGCGCTTACCTTAATGCAGTGAATCGATCCGCTCAACGGAAGTCACAGTCCATGGAGAAGGAAGCGGTGAAAGCCAGCTTATAACAAGGAAGAGCCTTGTATACCAAGGCTCTCACATAAAAAAGCCAACCAAAACAGGAGGTAATTCTAATGAAGAAGAAAATCGCTGTACTACCAGGAGACGGTATCGGTCAAGAGATCATGGACGGGGCATTAGAAGTGCTGAAGGCAGTGGGTGATTGGTTCGGTCATGAATTCGAAGTCGAGAAAGGTCACATCGGCGGGTCTGCAGTCGATCGCTTCGGTACACCATTACCTCCTGAAACGATCAAGCTTTGTAGAGATAGTGACGCCGTTTTATTAGGAGCCGTAGGAGGTCCAAAGTGGGAGCATCTTCCGAAAGAGCTTCGTCCTGAAAAAGGTCTCCTGGCGATCCGCAAAGAGTTCGAACTATTTGCGAATCTGAGACCGGTGAAAGCATTTGAAAGTTTACTAGGTGCATCCCCGCTAAAGCGGGAGATTGTAGAAGAAGTAGATCTGGTGATTGTCAGGGAGCTGACAGGAGGATTGTACTTCGGTCAGCCGTCCGGTCGTCAAGGGAAGAGAGACGAAGTAGCAGTTGATACTCTTGTTTATGAAAAAAGTGAAATCGAACGAATCGTTCATAAAGCCTTCAAGCTGGCTCAAAAGCGCAAGAAAAAATTAACGTCCGTCGACAAGGCAAATGTTCTGGAAACAAGTCGAATGTGGCGCGAAGTCGTGAATGAAGTCGCCGTTGAATACCCGGATGTGGAAGTGGAGCACATGCTGGTCGATGTAGCGGCCATGAAGTTGATGTATCAGCCGAAGCAATTCGATGTTTTAGTAACGGAGAATATGTTCGGAGATATCCTGAGTGACGAGGCCTCCATGATCACAGGATCACTGGGAATGCTTCCTTCCGCCAGTTTAAGAGGGGACTCCTTCGGGCTTTACGAACCGGTACACGGATCAGCACCCGATATCGCAGGAAAAGGAAAAGCCAATCCACTGGCCATGATTCTATCGGTTGCCATGATGCTGCGACACTCCTTCGGCTTAAAAGAAGAAGCGGAAATGATCGAAATGGCCGTTCAGGAAGTCCTGAACGCAGGCTACCGTACAGGAGACCTTTGGACCATGGGCCGCGGAACGGTTGTAGGGACTGGTGCCATGAGTCAGCTGGTTGTAGAGCGACTGGAAGCGGATCATGCCCTGTCTTCGATCCTGGCGGCTTACTTGTAGGGTAGGATTTGCTTGAATTGCTTTTGTGTAAGCAATTAGATTATAAAGAAGTTGATTGGAGCGGAAGGCACTCGACTCCTGCGGGAATAGCGGGAAAGTAGGAAAAGCGAAGGCGGCTCGCCCAGCCCCGACAAGCATAAGATGAATGGGCCGGGAAGGCGCTTTTTGCCTTCTTGGACCATTTAGCTTATGACCTCGAGGGGCTAGCCGCCGGAGCTAGACAGGTGAGACCCCGGAGGCAAAGCCGAGGAGGCTCACCGCCCGCCCCGCGGAAAGCGAGTGCCTGGAGCGGAAATCAACCACTACTCGCTTAGCGACAGTTTCACCGAAACAGTCTGAATGAAAATCTAACCAAACCAGGAGGGAGTTCATGGCAGGGAAAAATATCATCGAAAAGATATGGGAAAAACACATTGTACACAGAGAAAAGGGCAAGCCGGATCTATTGTATATTGATCTGCACCTTGTACATGAAGTAACGTCTCCCCAAGCATTTGAAGGTCTTCGCTTAAAAAATCGGAAGGTGAGAAGACCCGATTTGACCTATGCCACGATGGATCACAATGTACCGACGAGAGAGCGTCACATCATCAGGGATGAAATCGCTCGACTGCAGATGGATACGTTAAAGAAAAATTGTGAAGAATTTGGTGTCACTCTTGCCGATATTCATCATCCCGATCAAGGGATTGTCCACGTCATCGGTCCAGAGCTCGGTTTGACACAGCCGGGGAAAACCATTGTTTGCGGAGACAGCCATACCTCAACCCACGGAGCCTTCGGAGCACTGGCCTTCGGGATTGGCACGAGTGAAGTGGAGCATGTTATGGCAACCCAAACCCTCTGGCAATCAAAGCCGAAAACTCTTCAAGTGGACGTGACGGGAGAGTTGGGATTCGGTGTCACAGCCAAAGACGTGATTTTAAACATCATTTCTACTTACGGGGTAGGATTTGGAACCGGATATGTCATCGAATTCACCGGTGACGTGATCCGCAATCTATCCATGGAAGAAAGAATGACCGTCTGTAATATGAGTATTGAAGCAGGAGCCAAAGCGGGATTAATCAGTCCTGACGAGACGACCTTCGATTATCTAAAGGGGAAAGAATATCTTCCTAAAGATAAGTCGTTTGAACAATGCAAAGAAGAATGGAGATCCTTAAAGAGTGACAAGGACGCAACCTATGATCACAAAATTGAGGTGAAAGGTGAGGAGATCGAACCTCATGTAACATGGGGAACCAATCCTGGAATGGGCGCATCGATCTCGAGGTCCGTCCCTCATCCGGAACAGTACGCAGATCCTTCTGAAAGAGAAGGGGTTGAAAGGGCGCTCCATTATATGGGGCTCGAAGCGGGGATGAGAATAGAGGACATAGAGGTTGATTATGTGTTTATTGGCTCGTGTACGAATTCGCGCTTGAGTGACTTGAGAGCGGCGGCTGAGGTAGTAAAAGGCCAAACTGTTAAGCCGGGCGTGACCGCTTTGGTTGTTCCGGGTTCGTTTAAAGTGAAGAAAGAGGCTGAAGAGGAAGGCTTGGATACCATTTTTAAAGAAGCTGGATTCCAGTGGAGGGAAGCAGGCTGCAGCATGTGCCTGGCTATGAATGATGATATCGTGCCTCCAGGCAAACGCTGTGCATCGACTTCCAACCGGAACTTTGAAGGCCGGCAAGGAAACGGATCGAGAACCCATCTACTCAGCCCGTCCATGGCCGCAGCGGCTGCCGTGACCGGAAAGCTGACAGATGTACGGAAGCTTGAAAAAATGCCGATTTCATAGGAGGTGAGAAGGTGGCGATCAATCATGTGGAAGGGAAAGTATTTCCTCTCAGGAGGGACAATGTCGATACCGATCAAATCATACCGAAACAGTTTTTAAAAAGAATTGAACGTAAAGGGTTTGGACAGTTCTTGTTTTATCATTGGCGGTTTGAAGACGATGGAAAGTCGCTACGAGACGAATTTTTATTAGACACACCCCAATATCAAAACGCCGAGGTTCTCCTTGGCGGTAAGAATTTTGGGTGCGGATCTTCGAGGGAGCACGCTCCGTGGGCCCTTCAGGACTATGGGTTTAAAGTAATCATCGCCAAAAGCTTTGCAGATATTTTTTATAACAACTGTTTGAAGAATGGGATCCTGCCCATTCAGCTTGAAGAGAAAACAGTGGATGCTCTTTTAAGAAATGAGAGTCATGTAGATTTATATAAAATGGAGGTTTCCCTTGAGCATCAGACCATTTGTGATTCAGAAGGGCTTCATGTCTCTTTTGACATCGATCCTTACTGGAAGACGATGTTGTTAAAGGGACTGGATGAAATTGATTTAACGTTACATTACGGGAAAAATATTGAAGAATACGAAAAAAATTATGAGGTGAGTGGCTTGGGAATTTAATGGATAACACTGAAGTTGTAGAAGCGATGGAAAGAATCAGTCATCAGGTGCATCGAACACCGTTAAAGCAATCATCGACGCTGAATACGTTCACAGGTGGAGAGATTTATTTGAAAATGGAGAACCTACAGCGAACAGGTTCCTTCAAAGTAAGAGGCGCAATGAATAAAATCATGTCATTGTCTGAAGAAGAAGCGAGGATGGGCATCATTGCTGCATCTGCTGGAAATCATGCCCAAGGTGTGGCACTGGCTTCATCCCTGCGCGGAGTTCCGTCGAAAATCTTCATGCCGAAACGAACACCTTCCACAAAAATAGCGGCAACGAAACATTACGGAGCTGAAATTGTCCTGACTGGAGACACCTATCAGGAAGCCTACGGGGCAGCACTCCAAGAGAAAATCAGAAATGGCTCGACGTATGTTCATGCATTTGATGATCATAAAGTGATGGCTGGGCAAGGGACAGTCGCACTGGAAATGCTTCAGCAACTCAGTGATTTAGACATGATCCTGGTACCTGTTGGCGGAGGCGGTCTGTTGGCCGGAATGGCACTGGCCGTAAAAGCCTTTAACCCCCGAGTGCAAATCGTCGGCGTACAGGCACTGGGAGCACCGGCTACGTATAACTTTTTTACAGGAAGAAACAAAGGATCACTGGAGCATGTACACACCATTGCTGACGGGATCCTCGTCAAGAACCCTGGAGAGCTCACGTTTCCGATCATCCGTCAGTATGTAGACGATATGGTTACGGTTACGGATGAAGAAATCTCCTATAGCATCATGTTTATGCTTCAACGGGAAAAAACGCTGGTTGAAGGAGCAGGAGCAGCATCCTTAGCGGCAGCCATGTGCCAAAAGGTCAAGGTACAAGGAAAGAAAGTCGGCTGTGTCATCAGTGGCGGAAATGCCGATCCAAGCAAGATCCCTGTGTACCGGGATCTATCAAAAATGGCCAGGCAGCTGCACCATATTGTGTGAAAGAAGGACGGCTCTTAACTACGTTGTTAGTTAGGGGCGGTCCTCTGTTTATAAGTAATGGAGTTTATTAAAAACAATTCTCACAATATATGAATAATGAAAGCTCTTACATTCGAGAAATACGTAAATACCTATTGTAATAGGTAATTTTTTCAACTATAATGTCCACTATAGAAGAACAAATGTACATGTGAAATAAACAAATGGAGGTTTTCGGCTTATGGAATCAATTTCAATCGGACTTTTAGGACTCGGAACGGTGGGAGCCGGAGTGGTGAAGATTGTAGAGAATCATCAGGATAAACTGTCCCATCAAATCGGCTGTCCTGTGAAGGTGAAGAAAGCCCTTGTTCAGGATTTAGAGAAAGATAGAGGACTGGAAATGGTAAACAGCATACTGACCTTAAATCCTGAGGAAGTCCTGTTTGATCCTGAAATTGATATTGTGGTCGAGGTAATGGGAGGAATTGAAGCAACGAAAGAACATCTCCTCCATGCACTGCACCAGAAGAAGCATGTCGTAACGGCAAACAAGGATCTCATGGCCCTTCACGGACCGGAATTACTAAGGGCCGCCTCAGAAAACGGCTGCGACCTATTCTATGAAGCCAGCGTCGCAGGGGGAATCCCGATTTTAAGAAGTTTAGTAGATGGCCTCGCCTCCGATCGCATCACGAAAATGATGGGAATCGTCAACGGAACGACGAACTTCATACTGACGAAGATGACGAAAGAGGGACGGACCTTCGATGATGTTCTCAAGGAAGCCCAGGACTTAGGGTATGCAGAAGCGGATCCGACGGCAGATGTAGGCGGCTTGGATGCAGCGAGAAAGATGGCGATTCTTTCAACGTTAGGGTTTTCCATGAACGTCGATTTAGCCGATGTGAAAGTAAAAGGTATTACGGAAGTGACGGGTGATGACATCCAATATGCCGAGCAATTCGGCTACACAATGAAGCTCATCGGCTACGCTCACCGTGAAGGAGAAAGTGTTGAAGTGAGCGTGGAGCCCACTCTGCTGCAAAATGAGCATCCACTCGCATCCGTTCATGATGAATATAACGCAGTATACGTATACGGGGAAGCGGTTGGTGAAACGATGTTTTACGGTCCTGGGGCAGGAAGTCTTCCAACTGCCACAGCCGTCGTATCAGATATGGTAGGAATTATGAAGAATATGAGATTGGGAGTCACGGGTAAGAGTGCGGTGAACCCGCAATTCCCTAAAAAGTTAAAAGAACGGAATGAAATTCACTCAAAATATTTCTTGCGTCTGCACGTTCAGGATGAAGTAGGCGTCTTAGCAAAACTCACTTCCATCTTCTCGAATCATGGCGTCAGTTTTGAGAAGATTCTACAGAATCCATTAGACAGTGATGAATTTGCTGAAATTGTTCTTGTGACTCATAAAGCATCTCTTGATCATTACGAAGACATATTGATGGAGCTGAAGGATTATGAAGCGGTTCATTCGATTGAAAGTTCATACCGTGTAGAAGGGGGAGACAAAGGATGAGATGGAAAGGGTTACTGGAGCAGTATAGGGAGCATCTTCCATTAAATGATGACACTCCTCTTTTAACGTTAAATGAAGGGAATACCCCCTTGGTTGAATTAAAAACGCTGTCCCGGGAATGGGGCATCGAGTTGAATGTAAAGATTGAGGGAGCAAACCCTACCGGATCCTTTAAAGATCGCGGAATGGTTCTCGCCGTTGCCAAAGCGGTAGAGTCAGGGAGTTCGACGGTCATTTGCGCCTCTACCGGAAATACCTCCGCTTCAGCAGCAGCCTATGCAGCGAGGGCAGGAATCAAATGTATCGTGGTCATCCCCGAGGGGAAAATTGCTCAAGGGAAACTGGCTCAAGCTGTCATGTATGGTGCCGAAATCATTTCCATCGAAGGAAATTTTGATGAAGCCCTGGAAATCGTCCGTGAATTGAGTAAAACCGAATCTGTCACTCTTGTGAATTCAGTGAATCCGTATCGTTTGGAAGGACAGAAAACAGCAGCTTTTGAAGTCATCGAAGGATTGGGTGAGGCCCCTGATGTGCTTGCGATACCTGTTGGTAATGCGGGGAATATTTCAGCATACTGGAAAGGTTTCAAAGAATATCGTGAGCTCAAAGCTTCGACTTTACCTCGAATGTTTGGCTTTGAAGCATCTGGAGCAGCAGCTTTGGTCCATGACAGGGTGTTTCCTCAGCCTGAAACGATTGCGACGGCGATCCGAATCGGGAACCCGGCAAGCTGGTCATTAGCTGTAGACGCTCTGGAGGAATCAAACGGACATATCGATGAAGTAACCGATGAAGAAATTCTAGAGGCCTATCAGCTGCTTGCAAGTAAAGAAGGGATCTTTGCCGAGCCCGCTTCCTGTGCCTCGATTGCGGGAATAAAGAAATCATTGGATAAAGGCTTGATCGAAAAAGGTTCAAAGGTAGTGGCGGTGCTGACAGGTAATGGCTTAAAGGATCCGGTTACGGCCATGGATTGCAGTCCGGTCATACCGGCGAAGCTGCCAAACGATCGTGAAATGGTGAAGGACTATATTAAAGGGACCATTGGCGTATGAAAAGACGTGACCCCCGCTCCTGGAAAATCATTGTCCCTGGAAGCACAGCCAATTTAGGAGCTGGATTTGATTCTCTGGGTTTGGCTTTAAATGTATTTTTAACCGTGGAGGTACATGAAGCGGAAGATTGGCAAGTGATTCCCCTTTCTTCTGCCCTGGAGGTCTTTCCGGCTGATGATACACATTTCATTGTAGAGATCGTGAAAGAGGTGGCAGATGACTATGGTAAGAAGCCGTCTCCTTGTCACCTCTACATATCCAGTGACATTCCGTTAACGAGAGGGTTAGGCTCCAGCGCAGCAGCAGTTGTGGCGGGCATTGAGCTTGCCAATGCGATGTGTGAACTGAATCTGACCCAGGAAAAGAAACTGGCACTTGCGAATCGGTTCGAAGGTCATCCCGATAACGTAGGAGCTTCACTATATGGCGGGTTTGTAGTCAGCTGTCAGCATGAAAAAGGTGTGAGTCTTTTATCGGTTCCTGATCTGCCCGTTGATGTAGTATGCGTGATTCCTAAAGCTGAACTGAAAACATCGGATTCCCGAAATGTACTTCCTGAGAGTCTTTCCTTTGAAGAATCCGTGGAAGCCGGAGCGATATCAAACGTACTGGTGGCAGCATTTCTAACGGGAGATTGGGAAACGGTTGGGGAAATGATGAAGCGAGACAGGTATCATCAGCCCCACCGGAGAAAGCTGCTTCCTCACTATGATGCAGTGGAAGAGGTTGCGGGCCGTTTCGGGGCATTCGGTGTCGCCTTAAGCGGTGCCGGCCCGACGATTGCCTGCTTCGTGGAACGGGAAGCAAGTGAATGGCTCGCACGGCAGCTCGAACAGTCCTTCCCAAGCATGAACGTCCGCAAACTATCCATCTCCCCATCGGGAAGCAGCATCACCATCGAACAACCAAAGGTCCGTCCCTCGTCGCTTTGAAACAGGCGAGGGACGGACCTTGTTTGGTGGAGGGAAGAGCTTGGTTCGTATGGTTATTTTTCTCTTGAAATCATAAAACAATTATCCGTTTCATTTACGATCAGGTAGTAGGGTGATTGATGGGCCATGCCCATTTCTTCGCGGAGTTCTTTTGGGATGTGGACGGTTCCTTTTTCAGAGACGTAGCGCTTGTTATGAGTAGAGTCTTTGACCGCTCGCTTAATATAGATACAGTTGTTTTGGTAGACGAGTTCTGCAAGTCTTCCTGGAACCAGTCCAAACTGTTCTCGCCATCTGTGTGGGAGGGTAATCGTACCGCTTTTACTAAATGTTTTGCTACCATATATCGTGCTCAACATGTAGCATCACCTGCCTTCACTATCATTGCTTCTCTTTTTTCCTCTTACATGAAAAATAAACACAATTTTGAAAAAATAGGAAGAAGGTTGGGGTGTGTTTAATGGGAGGGGGATCAGTGGAATAAAAAGGTATAACCCCTAGTTTGGAGGTGTGAATCATCGATCCAATTCAAATTCTGTTTTTGCTTGTAATCGGCTACAGTGTTTTTACCATTGATAAAAAGAAAAAGAATGTTCCTGTTCCTGTAGTTTTACTTTTGATTGGAATAGGGCTGTCGTACGCACCTGCTTTTTCTGACGTCAACTTAACGAAAGAAATCATCTTTGAATGGTTTCTGCCATCCTTATTATTTATTTCCGCCTATCAATTTTCAACCAAAGCCTTAAAAAAGCATGTTGGAATCATCTCTATCCTAAGTACAGTGGGAATTATCATTACGACCCTTCTGATGAGCCTGCTCTTTTATTACGGTTTGCATCCGTGGCTTTCCATTTCGTTTATAGAAGCTCTATTAATCGCGACGATCCTGACACCTACGGATCCTGTGTCCGTGGTGTCTATACTAAAGGAATCTTCCGGTCACCAGGACATTGCAGATGTTGTAGAAGGTGAGTCCATGATCAATGATGGGACAAGCATCGTGCTCTTTACGGTTGTGGCAGGAGTCTACTTTGGGGAAGGAACCATTTCAGTGCCTTCTTTTCTATTGGAATTTCTGCTGGTTTCCTTAGGAGGAATCGCGATTGGTGTGTCACTCGGCTGGCTCGCGAGTAAAGCGATCCACTTCACAACAGATTCCAGCTATCAGATCATGCTTAGCATCATTCTTGCTTATGGAACCTTTTACATAGGGGAAGCGCTTGGTGTTTCAGGCGTACTCGCCACTGTATTCTCAGGGATCATGCTCTCGTATGAATACGGAAGAACGATTAAGGAACATCATTTTAGAAAGGATCTGGATGGTTTCTGGACCGTCATGGAACCGACCATTCTGACCTTTTTATTCCTATTAATCGGGATTCAGGCGACACAGTATTTGTCTTTCTCATTAATCGGGTGGATCTTCCTCCTATTTATTCTCTCCTTGGTGGTTCGCTATGTTATTATTATTGGTGTTGTCAAAATGAAAAAAACTTGGAGAAAAACATACGGATGGAAGGAAGTATTCATATTAACTTGGTCCGGTATTAAAGGAACTATGTCTGTTGCTTTATTACTGAGTATAGGTGGACAAGGACCTCAGCTGCTCCATTCCTTGACATTTGGTGTCATCCTGCTTTCTCTCATCATACAAAGCATAGGAATTTACCCTTTGACGACTTTCTTTTTGAAAGGAAAATAAGTCTTCAAAGAATTTATGATAAATTGGTAAGAACTGAGAAACCATAGGAGAAAGACTATTTTGAATTTAGGTGAACCATCAACGATGAAACAAGCAAAAGACATTGCCTTAAGAATCTCCGTCACCTATGTATTATTAGGCATCCTGTGGATTATACTATCCGACTATTTTTCCATGATCCTCGCTCATGAAAAGCTTAGCATGTATATCTATTTTCAGCGCTATAAAGGCTGGTTATTTACACTTGTAACAGGTGTGGTCATTTTTTTATTGGTGTTTCGGAGAACCAGTGAATTAATAATCTCGAATGAAAAGTTGAAGAAAAAAGAGAGACAGCTTCAAATAAGGAATCAGCATTATCATTCTTTATTTGAACAAAATTCGGATGCAGTCTTAGAGCTTAGCCTGGAGGGCAAGGTGGTATCTGTGAACTCTGAAGCTGAAGGATTGCTGGAATCAACTCATGAAGAGTTGAAAGAAGTGAAATTCAGCGAATTTTTGGATGAAGTCGAGATGAAAAGAGTAACGGAGTACTTCTTCCAAACCTTCAAAGGCTGGGCGTCAACCTTTGAAACGACCATTCATTTAGCCAATAACAACCGGAAAATATTGCGCTGTTCACTTGTACCGATTATTGTTAATCAAAAAGTGACGGGGATGTTTGCCATTGCCAGGGATATCACTCTTCATCGGGAAAATGAAGAAATGGTGATAGCATCGGAAAAGCTTTCTGTCATTGGCCAGCTGGCTGCGGCTGTTGCGCATGAAATCCGTAATCCCCTTACGTCCCTTAAAGGGTTCATCCAGCTTATGCAAATCAGTAATCGAATCAACCATGATCATTTGGATATCATGCTCTCTGAAGTCGATCGGATTGACTTGATCTCAGGGGAGATGCTGATACTGGGTAAACAGCAGGAGTTCGACCTTCGTCGTGAAAAACTGGATGATATTCTGAAACAAGTACTGGTGCTGATGGAACCACAGGCTCATTTTGATAATGTATCCATTCAATATAAAAACCTGGCGGAAAAGCCTTTGTACGTTTTGGGTGAAGGAAATCAGCTCAAACAGGTGTTCATTAATATTATTAAAAATGCAGTTGAATCCATACCTGATAACAAGGATGGAAATGTTTCCATTACATTGGTCACTAGAGGCGACGACGTCCATGTTATCGTTGAGGATAACGGTGTAGGCATGGAGCCGGAGAGAATCAGCCACCTTGGAGAGCCATTCTATTCAACGAAAGAAAAAGGAACGGGCCTGGGACTGGCCGTCTGTCAAAAGATCATTGAACGACATAAAGGACATATACACTTTCAAAGTGAAAAAGAAAAAGGAACCGCAGTGGAAATCAGCTTGCCGATCGTGGACGAAGAGATTCCTGCTGCCTCTGCCGATTAAGAAAGGACTAATAGCATGAACTCAATTTCAACTATTATCAATACCCCATCAATCCAAAAAAACTGGGATGAATCAGGATTCACTTCTTTAACTCCTGTACAGGAGCGTGTGGTACCTCTCATCATGGAAGGGAAAGATGTTGTTTGTGAATCTCCGACTGGAACAGGGAAGACGCTTGCGTATCTACTTCCAATCATCCAGTCCATTGATCCATCAAGAAAACAGGCTCAAGCTGTGATACTTGCTCCATCAAGGGAGCTTGTCATGCAAATCCACCAGGAAATCCAGAAGTGGGCGAAGGGAACCGACGTCACGAGTGCTGCCTTCATTGGAGGGGCAAACATTAAAAAGCAAGTCGAGAAGCTGAAGAAAAAGCCGCATATTGTAGTGGGAACAACGGGTCGCTTGATCGAACTGATGAAAATGAAGAAAATGAAGATGCATGAAGTGAAAACCATTGTCGTCGATGAGTTCGACTTAATGATTTCCTCAGAACATATCCGTGAAGTGAAGGATATCATCAAGTCAACTTTAAAAGAGCGTCAAGTTTTATTCTTCTCGGCCACTTTATCAGACGAAACCGAGCACGTAGCAGAATCCCTATTGCAAAACCATGAAATCGTGAAAATGGAAGCCAATCTCGATAACCCGAAAGTGGATCATGTGTATGTATACAGTGAGATGCGAGACAAAATGGAAGCTCTAAGAAGCATCTCCTACTTCAAAGGAATCAAGGCTCTTGTCTTTTTTAATCAATTGGAAAAGCTCTCTGAAATAGAAGAAAAGCTGAAGTATAAGGGAGTCGAACTGGAAGTGCTGGCAGGGGAATCAAACAAGATGGAGCGTAAGCAATCACTGGACCGCTTCCGTTCAGGAAAAGTGTCGATGCTTCTGACAACAGACGTCGCAGCACGCGGTCTGGATATCACAGATGTCACACACGTTGTCCATTACGACTTCCCAAGCGATACAAAACAATATATTCATCGCTCAGGAAGAACCGGACGCATGGGAGCAGAAGGAACCGTCATCTGCCTCGTATCCAAACGCGAACTGAGCTTCCTCGAGAAACTGAGCAAAGAACTCAATCTCCCATTCCAAGAAAAAACCATTCGCGGTGGGGGACTTCAAGCGCCAGAACAAAAATAAGATGAATAATTAGAGGTCCGTCCCCAGGTTTTGAGGGACGGACCTCTGTTTTTTGACTGGATGTGGTGACGTCTACCCATCCCTAATTATAACCCTATCTCCCATACACGACGTTACCATCCATCATTGTCATCCATACACTGGTCTCCAGCATTTCCTCTGCTTCCACTTCAAACAAGTTCCGATCCAAGACGACTAAATCAGCTTTCTTTCCAACTTCGATCGTTCCTAAATCATGCTCTCTGAAGTTACCGTAAGCAGGGGATTTCGTGTAATGCATCAGAGCATGTGCCATAGAAATTTTCTCGTAAGGATTCCATCCTTCATGTGGAGTACCGTCTTCATGTTTACGTGTAACCGCCCGGTAAAGACCAAGCATGGGATTCAGCTCCACAATCGGAAAGTCCGTACCGAACGCGATACTGGCGTTATGATTCTGCAAGGACCCGATCGGCCAAGTGAATCGAGACCTCCCAGGACCCAGCCTGTCTAAATAGGCATGGGTATCCATGGACCCTGAAGTCAGGTGTTCAGGCTGAATGGATGCAATGACGCCTAACTTCTCAAACCGATGGAAGTCACTTGGGTCGCAAACTTCAATATGCTCGATTGTATGGCGGGAATCCCGCATGCCATTCACACTCCGGGCGTGCTCATACAAATCCAGGCCCAACCGGACCGCCGCGTCTCCACATGCGTGTAGGCGGATCCTGAAACCTTCCCGGTCAGCCTCATCAATCCATTTTTGGTACACATGAGAATCATAGATGGTGCCGCCTGTTTCAGAAGGACGGTCAAAGTACGGCTGAAGTAAAAAGCCGGTATAGGTGAGGGGGACACCATCCAGGAACTGCTTCAAGCCGGAAAATTGAAGCTTATCGGATTGATACTTTTCCTTGAATTGAATACCACGCTCAAGGTTTCCGTCCAAAACATCCAAAAAATGAATTCTCGTCGTCAGCTCTCCTTTTTCCTCAAAGGTCCTATAAAAAGCCGGATCCCCTAAAGTATATCCGGGAAGAGGAAGCATATCAGAAACAGAGGTGATGCCGTAGGATGATGTCTTTGCCAACATCCCGTTCATCAGCCTGGTTTTCACTTTTTCATCAAACGAAAAAGCTTCGATTACATACTGAACAGCCGTCTCATACAAAAAGCCGGTCGGCTCCCCATGCTCGTCTTTTTCAATCTTTCCAAAAGGAGGTTCGGGTGTATCACGGTGAATCCCTAATTTCTGAAGGGCAGCTGTATTCAGCCAAGCGCTATGAGCTTCTTCATTCAGGAGCACAACAGGACGGTGGGGAATGTACTGATCCAGAGAGTGACGGGAGGGAAGGGCCTGACCAGGCCAACGCACGTGATGCCAGCCGAATCCAAGTACCCATTCATCATTCGGGTGGTCCATTGCATACTGCGCAACCATTTTCGCTGTTGCTTCTTCTGAATAACCGAATGTCAGCTGACAGTACCCCTCAAACATTGCCCCTAAAAACAAATGAAGATGGAAGTCATGAAACCCTGCCGTTACCAGGCGGTTTCCGACATCCCAAGTTTCTGTCGAAGGTCCAATATAGCTTACCATCTCTGAACGGGGACCTACTCCAATAATACGGTCATCCCGAACGGCCACAAACCCATCAAAAGGGGATAAAGCATTTCCGGTAAATATGGCATTACTTACAATCATTTTATGAGCTTTATGATCCAACATCTTTTCTCCAATCCTTTTCATCCTATTAAATCGATTGTAACCAGAATAAGGAAAGAATACAAACAAACGCTTCTCATCACGAGTATAAGATTTTATGAGAAATTCAATTTTCAAGAAGGCATTAAAAAAACAATGTTGAATAGTAAAAGAGAACAAGAAGTAAAGGAGAATGACTATGCTGACAAGAACCTTTCCGGTGCTTGAAACTGAAAGATTCCGCTTAAGAAAGATGGAAGAAGGAGATGCTCCCCGAGTATTTGACTATTTTTCAAAAGATGAAGTTACTCGATATTATGATTTAGAATCATTTCAAGAAGAAAAACAAGCCATTGAAATCATCAACAGATGGAATGGGAAATTTCAAGAAAACGAAGGGATCAGGTGGGGGATTGCTTTAAAAGATACAGACGAAATCATAGGAAGCTGCGGTTTTCATCAGTGGGAAAAAGAACACTTTAAAGCCGAGGTGGGATTTGAGGTCCATCCAGACTATTGGAGACAAGGGGTCATGTCCGAAGTGTTAAGACCTACCTTGAAGTACGGGTTTGAAGAAATGTCCCTTAATCGAATAGAAGCCTTTTATGATCCGGAGAACACGGCTTCAAAGAAATGTCTTGAAAAAGCAGGATTCATGTTCGAAGGAGTATTGAGAAAAGCGGCATTTGAAAAGGGTATCTTTTGCGATGCAGCTGTTTGTTCCCTGTTAAAAGAAGAGTTTTAAACAAAATTTAAGACGCTGCTTATGCCTATATCACATAAACAGCGCCTTAACTTAAGTAAACCTTATTCAATTAACTTTACTATCCTTTCTTACTAATACACATACTTAACATTCATTTCAATTAATGGTCTTGCATGTAATATTTAGTTTATTTTCATTTGCCGCTGATTTTCCCACACGCCCACATGTTACGAAGATAGTTTTCACGGGCTACCTTCTTGCGTACCATGATGTTAGCATGCTTCGCTTACACTCTTCATTGGAATCATCTCCTGAAATAAGATTGCGCATTCCCGCATATCCACACATCTTGAAATCAGTTTTCACGGGCCGATCTCAAAAGCGAGATGTGATGCTGACATGCTTTGCTAGCTTACTTCATTGGAATCACGCCTTCCTTTAAAGTTTTGTGTTTGTAAATCTTTTATTAATTATATATTAACAAATTCTAAAATTAATGCAAATGTTCAGAATAATCAATATAATGCGATTTGGGCTGTTTTTTACGATGAAATAGTGGGTTATCTTACTTTATCTCAATCTTTCTTGTTTTTTTAAATTTCTTAGGAAAAGTAAGTAGTAGCTTCAAAATGAGTGGTTTCAATAAAACAAGGACCGTTCCTTTCCGCTGCAGGTGCTCGCTTTCCGCGGGGCGGGCGGTGAGCCTCCTCAGCTTCGCTTCCGGGGTCTCACCTGTCCCGCTTTTCCCGCAGGAGTCGAGCACCTTCCGCTCCAATCCACTCTGTGCTTCTTCATTGTTTATCACTTATAAGAATAAGGAGTAGATAGATCAAACACTAAAAATCATTTAACAAAAGGATTGAACGTCACTTCAAAAGCAGGCATTCTACATAGGAATAGCACGTTGTTCCTCTCTCATTAAAAATAAATTCATGAATTGGGCGAAAAAACTGTCATTAATCCAATCTTCTATTAAGATAGTACTTCTCCAAATCCAGCTCCCGGTTCACAAGCAGTTCCATTTCTTCGAGATGATGTGTTTCCACGACGGGATCGAGGTGGGACCAGTGAACTTTATTTACGAAGTAATAGTTTCTGATTTTCCTGAGGATGACAAGGGAGTGGGGGAAGTGATCGAATTCTGCTTTTATGCTGTTGAAGCGGGTAAAGCCCCATTTTGTTAGATTCATCATTTATCACCTAATGTTTTATTACCTTTTCTTTCAATATGTTAATCTTCGGGGAGCATATCCGATTTAAACAAACGTTTGATTAGTGCTTCAAAACATTTATTCTACTAGGGTTCAAGGGATTAAACAATCGTTTAACAGTATTTACATATCCAGTAGTCCGTCCCTATCATTCTGAGATTGTCATTGCTATTTTTGAAGGGCTCTTGTTATGATGAGAAGGTTATGAATCGTAAAGAAAAGCTAGGAGAATGAGCTTTGAATAAAGTTTTAACCAACTATTCTATTTATCCATATGAAGCGGAAAAGAAGGAAATCCCGGTAGCGCCACTCCATAAAGGGGAAACGACGAAACAACTGATATCCTCCCATGAAGAGGATTCTTTTTTCTTTCGGACGATGGAGGAAGCAGGCATTCACTTGAATGCTTCCCAGATAGAGGCTGTGCGCCATGTGAAGGGACCGTGCTTAACCCTGGCTGGTGCAGGGACTGGAAAGACGACGGTCCTCGTTTGCCGGGCAGGCTACTTGATGAGTGTGAAAAATATTCAGCCGAAAAATATTTTACTGGTGACATTTACTAAGAAAGCGGCGGAAGAAATGAAGCAGCGTATTTCAAGCCTGCCGGGGACGGAATCGGGGGGACAGGTTCATGCCAGCACGTTTCATGCCCTGTTTCTTTACTTATTGAGATCCCGCCACTACACACAAGAAGTGATCGGGAACGAGCGCTATAAACAAATCATCTTGAAGCAGATACAGAGAGAAATGAAGATATATGACCCTTATGATGCGGAGACGCTCCTCGCAAAACTCTCTCATTATAAGCTGAACCAAAAAGATATCAGGGATCTTCCACAGAAATCCAAGTCGGAAAAAGAAGTGCGTGACATTCTCTTAAAATATGAAGAATGGAAGCGAATGAATCATAAAATGGATTTCGATGATATTTTGACAGAAGCATATCAATTATTACTTTCGAACCCCAACCTCTTGACCTCTCTTCAGCACCGTTTCCAGTACGTGATGGTAGATGAGTTCCAGGATACGAATCTTGTACAATATGAGCTTATGAAGCTCATTGCGGCTCATCGGAACTTGTTCGTAGTAGGGGATGATGACCAAACGATCTACACCTTTAACGGCGCCAGAAACGAATTTATTTTGGATTTTGATGAAGAGTTCCCGGATGCAAGGGTTGTAACTTTGAAAGAGAACTACCGGTCTGATGCGTATATCATCGGGTTGGGTAATAAAGTGATCGGACAAAATGAACACCGTCGTGCTAAAGAGCTCATCGCCACTAAAGTGGAAGGGCAAAAGCCGCTTTATTCAAGGCCAGCGACTGCAGATGAAGAGGCCGTTTGGATCACAGGAGAAATCCACCGGTTAATAGAAGAAGGCTATACGTACGGGGATATGACGATTCTTCACCGCACGATGAGCAGCGGGCGGGCGGTCTTTGAGCAACTGCTATTAAAGGAAATTCCTTTTACGCCATATAATCAAAAGGATTCCCTCTTCTATGAAAACTGGACGGTGAAACCGGTGGTGGATTACTTGCGGCTATCGATGGTTCCAAGGAACTTTTCAGCCATGGAATCACTGCTGCCGACTCTTTTCATAAGAAGGGACCGGGGTATGGCTCATATTCTGGAGGAAGATCGTAAGGAGAGAAAGAAATATCCTCTTATCCATCTAACGACATTATCAGGATTAAAGCCGTTTCAGGTAAAGAATATAAAAGAACGGATGAAATTTCTAAAGTCGATCGGAGACCAGTCACCGGAAGCTGCAATCAAACGGATCAGGAAAGAGTTCTATCATCAGTACATTGATGCCCAGGAATCACATGTGGTAACAGAACAGAAGGAACTCATTAAAGAAATGCTGGACGAGCTTGAAGGATCGGCGAAGCGCTTTGATACGATTTCGAGCTTTATTACCTTCATTGATGAAATGAAAGCAAAGTATGAAGAAATCTATTCAAATCAAAGTCAAAAAAAGAATTCAAACAGCGTTTCATTAATGACGATTCACCGTTCCAAAGGCCTGGAGTTCCCCGTCGTGTTTTTGATCGGTGCGATTGAAGGAAACCTTCCCCACAGCTCAGCGCTGAATGCCAATAAGCTTGAAGATAAGGTATACAAAGATCCGAATCAGAAAGAAAAGGCTTTGGGTGCAGTAGAGGAAGAAAGACGGCTCGCGTATGTCGCCATCACGAGGGCAAAAGAGAAGTTATTTATTTCTTCTCCTGCCTATTATCAAGGTGAACAGCGGAAATGCTCCCGTTTTATTGCAGACTTATTTACGAACACTCCCCACACGGATCATCCGAAAACAAATAAAAAGCCGAGGAGTGGGAAGGTGAGTAAGATCTTGGCCTGGGTTTGCACAAACACCAAGTGCATAGCCTGGCAGAGACCGGAAACCCATGAAGATACAGATTCCAAGGTTTGTCCCCTATGCTCAAGTTCAATGAAACTGGGTGAAAAGGAAATCACTGAATAAAAAGAGCCCGGGCGTCCTGCAAGAGAGGATGCCCGGGCTTTTTGCTTTGATGATCGACCTCTCTGCAAGCATGGACAATTTCGCATCGGTCTTTAATACAAACCATCATTGAGAAAAATGATCATGATCATGAGAGTCAATCTTTTTCGAATCATTTGAATCCAATGCTTGTCTTAAGAAATAAATAAGAATACCCAAAATCATTCCCAACATCACGATTAAACCCAAAGTGATTGTGATTCCCATTGTGCCGCCTCCTTTTTAAAATTAGCTATGGTCCAATTTTCACCATTTTAAACATCTATATCGTTAGTCTATGAATGGGAGGAGGGAATATATGCGATTGAAAACAATTTATAGGCAGGGTTAATTCAGTAAAAAGGAACTATTTTCTAAATATGCTCATAATTATAGAACATACGTTCGTTTTTGTGTTAAAATGAATCTACGGTGTACATAGCTGGGTGGGCAAGAGGCAGCTCCCTAAAGATGGGAGGTGATGAGCAGGAATGATCGAAACCGCAGACGTACTACAATTGATGATTGCCTTTGGTACATTAACAGTAGCAATAATCGCAGTCACGCAACAAAAAAAGAAGTAACCCACCCACTATGACAACTGCAAGGGAAAGGTTACTTCGATCTTATTAAGGATAAAATTGCTCACGGCAATGTATACTGTCAGAGTTCTGGTGGCAGCCAGGACTCTGTATTTCATGAATGAACTTTTCTATTCTATTATACAAAATGAAGGGAAAACCTGTAAAGGAATCTTATCATGTCAGATCCATTAAAATTGCCCGGACGGGAGAGCCATCTCCTTCTTTAAGAGGGAGGGGAAGGGCCACCAATTCATATCGTCCAGGCTCTACATGGTCAAGGAAAATCCCTTCCAATATTCCGATGTCATGTTCCCGTAATGAATGGTGAGCATACAACTCTTTACTATCCAATGGATCCACTGAAGGAAGATCCACTCCAATCAGGTCCACGCCTTTTTCCTTCAAAAAAGGTGCGAGATCTTTCGCAATGGGTGGAATGCGTTCGGGAAACTCCTCAGGATTCTTCCAGGCATTCGTCTTGAAAAGTACCTTCTTAACTCCTGACAAGTCGACCTCTTCCAATCGTTCACTGCTTATTTCTGCAGCATTCTCCACCGATACAACGATTGCCGGTCCCACAAACCTCTCTAATGGCAGGTCCAATATTCTCTTTCCCTCATTGTCAAAGTGGAAGGGGGCGTCGACGTGTGTTCCAGTATGAGAACTCATGGTGAGCTGACCGACATTCACGGATTCCGTTTCCTCCTTGGTCCAATTCAATGAGAAAGAAAAGGGAGTGTCCCCCGGCCAAACGGGAGTATCATTGTGCAACGGGCGGGAAATATCAATGATCTTCAAACAGTCTCATCCTTTCTAAAAGAAGTCACGCTACAACATTCCGCGTATTTTCAAACTTCTTATATTCTTCCTTGTCCATGATGGTTTTCAAGATTTGGATGGTCTCCCACACATCTTCATAGGAAGAATAGAGAGCGACTGGAGCCAGTCGAATCACATTTGGTGAACGGAAGTCAGGTGTGACTTTGTTCACTTTCAAGGCTTTACAAATTCTTGCTGCCTCTTCATGCTTTAAGCTAATGTGCCCGCCTCTCCGATCATCTTCAAGTGGGTTACAGATTGTAAACCCGTACTGTGAAAGTTCTTGTTGAAATAGATCCATCATAAAGCGTGTTAGAGAAAGGGATTTATTTCTCAGATTCTCAATGCCGGCTTCTTCAAATAACTCCAGCGAGCCGAGTAGAGGAGCACTGCTTAATATATGCGGGGTCCCAATTTGGAAGGCACCTGCAGAATCTGCATGGGTCAAGGTATGATCCATATCAAACTGCTTATCCTTGCGGGAGCTGAACCATCCTGAAAGGCCAGGTTTTTTCCCTTTATGCCTGTTATGAACAAATAATCCACCTACACCACCCGGGCCGCTATTTAAATATTTGTAATTGCACCAAACAGCAAAGTCTACTCCGTCATCATGTAATTGATGAGGAAGAGCTCCAATCGAATGGGCCAGATCGAATCCAATCACAATGCCACGTTTATGGGCTTCCCTCGTCAATCGATTCATATCCAGGAGCTGTCCGCTTCGATAGAGAACGGAGGGTAATAGAATCAGAGCAATCTCATCCGTCATCTCCCTGATGATGTCCTCTTCTCTTATTGTGTATCCGTCACTGCTTTTTACCTGAATCAGATGTTCATCAGGGGTGAAGCCTTTTAACTCCAGCTGACTTTGGATCGCGTAAATATCCGAAGGAAAAGTCAATTCATCCGCTAAGATTTTGGTGCGTTTTCCTTGGGGCTGATAGAAAGTGGAGAGTAACTGATGAAGGTTCGTCGTAATGGAACCCGTCACAATCACTTCCTCCTTTTCTGCCCCAACTAAAGGGGCCGTCATTTCACCAAGCTTCTCAGAATAATAGAACCAGGGCTCCTGCCCATCCATCCAGCCATCGATTCCATGTTCTTTCCAATCTTCCAAAGACGTAAGCAACGACTTCTCCGCCCGTTCAGATAATAAGCCTAAGGAGTTCCCATCCATATAATAGTGACCTTTCTTTATGTAAAATTCATTCCGGAAATGAGCCAATGAGTCCTGCCTGTCCAATTCCTGAGCATGTTCCAACGTCAACTTCTCTCCATCTGTCATCCCTATCCCACCTTAAACAGTCTTACCAAAATGATAATCCAAATGGTTTGAATAGTAAAACAATTATTAGGTCTGTCAAAGTATAATGGTTTTTTGTAGTTATTATTCAACAATATTTGTGGTTTACGTCATTAAAATTGCTATTAGTCCTGTCAACCAGAGTGTGCTAGATGGTGAGGGGAACTGCTCCGCTTTCCGCGGACGTACGGCCGAGCCTCCTCAGCTTCGCTTCCGGGGTCTCGGCACGCCCGTTCTTCCGCAGGAGTCTGCGCAGTTCCCCTCACCATCTATAAGAGTTTCTAATGACAGAATTTAAAAGTGGAGAAAAAACAACCTTAAGAAAATTGAATTACTAGTAATTAATAAAAAAGAAATAGAGAAGTGATTTCCTCAAATATTTTGGTTTTATTTAGCTATAATGAAAACTCATGCTTAAAAGTTGATTGGAGCGGAAGGTGCTCGACTCCTGCGGGAGAAGCGGGAAGCCGAGGAGGCTCACCGCCCGCCCCGCGGAAAGCGAGCACCTGCAGCGGAAATCAACTACTGCTATCTTGAATAGAAGTAATTAGCCTCCTACAAATGAGTTGAGTAAAAATATTTATTTTTGAATAATTTATTCAAAAATGTATAAAAAGTCAAAAAACTTTGGTATAAATGAATTAATATAAAAAATATCAGGATAATTATTCATTTTTGAATAATTTCAAGACTTGCAAAGGGGATGCTGTCTGTGACTGTAGAGAAAAAAAGTTGGAATGAAAATGAAGCGATTCTTCATTCGCTGCAAGATGATATTTTAGTAACCAATACGGATGGGATTATCTTGAAGGTAAGTGACGCAACCGGTGACATATATAACGTGAACTCGGCAGAAATGGTAGGGAAATCTGTATATGATCTGGAAAAAGAAGGCGTTTTTTCTCCGATATTAACTCCGATTGTTTTAAAAGAAAAGAAAAAAATTACGTTGGTCCAGACGAGTAAAGAAGGCAAGAAACTGCTTGTTACAGGGATCCCGGTATTCAATGAAACCGGTGAACTAGTTAGAATCGTAAGCTATTCACATGATGTAACGGAATTATTGAATATGAAAAAGTATTTAACAGAAATGGAAGATGAGATGGAGAGGGTGAAAAGCGAGCTTGAAATCCTTAGAAGCCGTCATTATTATTCGGAAGGGATCATTGCCTCAAGTGATGAGATGAAAAAGGTGTTACAGGTTGCCCTGCAAGTAGCAGAAGTCGATGTAAACGTCCTACTGCTGGGGGAATCAGGTGTCGGTAAGTCCCATATTGCGAAATTCATACATAACAAAAGTCAACGAAAAGGCGGCCCGTTCATTGAGGTCAATTGCGGAGCGATACCAGACTCGTTATTTGAAGCAGAGTTTTTTGGTTATGAACCCGGGTCTTTTACGGGGGCGGACCGAAAAGGAAAGATTGGATTAGCAGAACTTGCTGAAGGCGGCACCCTATTTTTAGATGAAATAGGGGAACTATCTCTGTCAAACCAGGTCAAAATTCTAAAATTCATTCAGGAGAAACAATTTTATCGTGTAGGAGGTACGAAGCAAAGGAAGGTTGACTTCCGGGTTCTGGCAGCTACGAACAAGGATCTAGAGGTGGCTGTAGATGAGAAAGAATTCAGGAGGGATCTATTCTTCCGTTTGAACGTGGTTCCTATTACGATTCCTCCACTGAGAGAGCGAACATCAGACATTATCACGATGATCGATTACTTTGTAAATCATTTTTGTGAAAAATATCAGCGCCAAAGAGAGCTGGATGAAGGAGTTGTTCACCAGTTATTGATTCAAGATTGGAAAGGGAATGTCAGAGAGCTGATGAATTTAATTGAAAGGCTGATTGTGACATCTTCCAAGCCATTAATTGAAATGGAAAACCTGCCTGGTCCATACATAAAGCATAGTGCTGATATTTCAGGATTTGAGTACAATGGTCAATCATTAAAAGACATTCTTGAATCAGTCGAAGAACAAGTATTGAAGAATACGAGGGAGAAGCATAAGACTACAACCCAAATGGCTCAAAACCTGGGAATCAGTCAACCTTCAGTAGTCAGAAAACTTAAAAAATACAAAATAAAATAAAATATTGGCATGATACTTGCAAGTAGTAAGGTGAAAAGAACTGAAAGGTAGAAGGGGGGTTTTATTACGACGCATAAGTGGTTCTCGAATGATTAGGGGTTATGGATAAATTTTAAAGGGGTGTTTGACAATGGAAGTCGGAAAACAAAATGTTAGTCAATTAGAAACCCGGTCAGGCAAAACGTCAAGGGAAGCAATGAAGTTTATCATTCCGTCCTTATTAGGGGTATTGTTGTTCTTAGTGCCTGTAACATACCAAGGGAATATGACGATCGGGGTAGGGATCTTTGCTTCTTATTTTCAAGGGATGCTAGAAGGTGTACTGCCATTATTCATGACAGTCGTTTTTGGTTTATCAGCTCTTATAGCTATTTATACAAAAGTTTTTAAGCCTCAGTGGATTGTTAATCAATCATTTTTAAAAGGACTATTCGACGTAGGATACTTTTGGATCGCTGTTCGTGTCCTCGGTTCGATATTTGCGGTGATGACGGTAAATGGAAGTGGTCCCGAGTGGATTATTTCTGACTTTACGGGAGGAACCGTATTGTATTCGTTAGTTCCTGTCTTAGCCACTTGGTTTTTATTTGCAGGCTTATTGATGCCCCTGCTTTTAGATTTTGGATTGATGGATTTCTTCGGCACTCTGCTGCAGAAAATCATGAAGCCTCTTTTCCAATTACCGGGACGATCGTCTATCGATGCCCTTGCATCCTGGATGGGAAGTGGTACCGTCGGCGTATTGATTACAACGAAACAATTTGAAGAGGGCTACTACACAAAGCGGGAAGCAGCAGTCATTGCCACAAACTTTTCCGTTGCTTCGATCGCTTTCAGTCTTGTGATTGTCAGCTTCATCGGATTGGAATCAATGTTCGTTCAACTGTATGGGACAGTGGTTATTGCAGGGATAGCAGCTGCGGTCATATGTCCGCGCATCCCGCCTCTTTCCCGCAAAAAAGACACTTATTACGAGCCGGTTGGCATGCAAATTTCCGAAACCGTTCCTGATAATGTATCCCGTTTTCAATGGGGCTTTGAAAAAGCAGTAGAAAAAGCATCAGAAGTGAAAAGTGTCGGAGAGGTAACGAAAAAAGGATTCCAGAACGTTCTGGATATCTGGTTTGGTCTTATTCCTCTAGTAATGGCCCTTGGAACGATTGCTTTAGTGGTAGCAGAATATACTCCTGTATTTGACGTATTGGCTTATCCGATTGTTCCTCTATTGGAGTTATTACAAATTCCACAGGCTGCAGATGCGGCTCCTGCCATGATCGTTGGTTTCGCAGACATGTTTTTACCTGCTGTAGTAGGGAGCGGAATTGAGAGTGAATTAACAAGATTCGTCATTGCCGCCATGTCTTTGACTCAATTAATTTACATGTCTGAGATTGGTATTCTATTAATCAAATCCAAGATTCCGATCAGCTTTTTAGATTTATTCATCATTTTTATCCAACGTACGATTATCACGTTACCAATCGTCGCGTTATTGGCTCATTTCTTCTTTATGTAAGGCTACAGGATGCTCGCTTTCCGCGGGGCTGGCGGTGAGCCTCCTCGGCTGCGCCTCCGGGGTCTCACCTGTCCAGCTATTCCCGCAGGAGTCGAGCATCCTTCCGCTACAATCTCTGAGAAAAAGAGCGTTATGTAAAAACAAATTTGTCAGTCACATATATGGAGGTTACTAGAATGGAACAAACATTTGAACAGCTTATTCAAAATATGCCTAATCGTCTGGCACCCAGTATGGCAAAGGATCACCCGAACTTACCGGTAGTAAAAGAAGAGGGGTGCTATTACTACGGGTTGGACGGAAAGAAATATCTTGATTTCACCTCTGGAATTGCCGTAACGAATGTTGGACATCGCCATCCGAAAATTGTACAAGCGATTAAAGATGCAGCAGATGGGCTGATGCATGGCCCTTCAGGTGTAATCATGTATGAATCGATCCTTCGATTGGCTGATGAGCTGGCGGAGATCCTTCCAGGAGATTTAGATAGTTTCTTCTTTGCCAATAGTGGTACTGAAGCGATTGAGGGGGCAATCAAGCTTGCGAAATATGTAACGAAGCGCCCTTATGTCGTTTCTTTTACCGGCTGTTTTCACGGACGTTCTCTCGGTGCGTTAAGTGTCACGACTTCCAAGAGTAAGTATCGTAAGTTTATGCAGCCATCTGGCCTGACATATCAAGTTCCATATGCGAACGAACGAGAGTGTCCTGAGGGACTTGACTCAGTGGGGTATGTGGTTGAGAAGCTTGAAAAGGATTTCGAAACTCTCTTTAATCATCAGGTCACCCCTGAGGAGGTAGCATGTGTCATTTTGGAACCTGTCCTTGGTGAAGGTGGATACATCGTCCCTCCGAAAGCATGGCTCAAAAAAGTAAGGGAGATTTGTGATCGTCACAATATTTTACTGATCTTCGATGAAGTCCAAACAGGCTTTGGGCGTACGGGAAATTGGTTTGCCGCTCAAACCTTTGATGTAACACCGGATATCATGGCGATTGCCAAAGGGATTGCCTCGGGGCTTCCCCTGAGCGCGACGGTCGCATCCAATAAGCTCATGAAACAATGGCCTCTTGGGAGCCATGGGACGACGTTTGGAGGAAACCCGATTGCGTGTTCCGTTGGACTTGCGACATTAGAAGTCATGAAGGAAGAAAAACTTCTCGATAATACGAAAACGATGGGGGCTTATGCAGTATCAAGACTTGAACTCCTGAAGGAAAAACATAATGTAATCGGCAGCATACGATCAGTCGGACTGATGATTGGCATTGAAATCGTTCATCCTCAAACAGGAAAACCAAATCAGGAAGGCTTAATGGACATTCTTGATCGGGCCCTGGATAAAGGCGTGTTATTCTACTTGTGCGGCAATCATAGTGAAGTGATCCGTATGATTCCGCCACTTACTGTAACGAAAGAACAAATTGATGATGGATTGGCGATGTTGGATGAAGCTATAACGGAGTATGAAGAAGCGTTGATGAGCCATCTTGATTGAATTCCCATAGCATAAAAAAAGGTTGATCAGTTTCACACTGATCAACCTTTTTTATAGTCTTTTAACCGAAATAGCCTTCCTCATTTTCCGGAGTGCATCCTGACCTTCCACTTCTCTTCTCATCATCAGGTTTACGTACAGAGCATCAATTAACGTTAATTGCGCAATACGGGAAGAGAGGGCCTCGGAACGATAGTCGGTTTCTTCTGAGACAGTGAAAAGCGGTGTATCCACTCTTTGGCTCAAAGGTGATTTTGCAAAGTTGGTGATGCAAATCGTCTTTGCCCCGGTTTCTTTGACAATGTCAAGAACCTGGAGGATATCTTTCGTTGAACCGGAATGGGAAATGAATACAGCACAATCTTCACTCGTCATTTGGGAAGCGGTCATCAGCTGGATATGACTGTCGCTCGCAGCATGAACGCGCAGACCGGTTCGAATGAATTTATGATAGGCGTCAAGGGCAATGACGCCGGATCCGCCACTGCCGAAAAATTCGATTGAGCGTGCGCTGCTCATAATATCCACAGCTTTTAATAGTTTCTTTTCGTCAACGACCATTAAGGTGTCTTCGATGGTTTTGATGTTGGAACGGAATACTTTTGTGGCAATGGTTTGCGTTGTATCCCCTTCATCGATGCGCTCGTGGATATCCTTAAGTCCCGTCACAATTTCTGAAGCAAGGGCGATTTTCATCGCTTGGTATCCTTTAAAGCCGATTCGCTTACAAAAACGGAAGACAGTGGAGTCCGCGACTCCTAAATCTTCTGCCAAACCATTAATCGTTGAATGAATAATCTCGGTTGGATTTTCAAGTATATAGTCGGCAATTTTCTTCTCGGTCACGCTAAATTGAGGATAGTGTGAGCGTATACTGGCTAAACAATGCTGATGTTGACTCATAGACATCACTCCTGTAAGGGTTTTCATGCTTTTATTATACAAGAATAATAGAAAAATAAAAATAATTTCTGTAAACGGTTGCAAAAAGAAAAATATTTTTTATAATAGAGGTATACAGAAAATAATTTTCCTGATTATATTAAACTGTGAAATGAACTTCCTTTAACCTATTTCCGTTTAGTAGATCAAAGAGTAGAAGTTACATAGAGAAAATTGTAAACGTTTTACTTTCCCTGGCAGTCAGGATCAACCGTTATAAAAAAATCTGGCAGCCAAGCTGTCGTCAAAAAAGAAAGGTAGGGATAGAGATGTCTGATCAAATGCTCATTTTAGTTGCATTAGCCGGAATTTTTCTTCTATTATTCTTAGTTATCAAAACGAAGCTTCATGCTTTTGTTGCCCTATTATTAGTAAGTTTAATTGTAGGGATCGCCGCAGGGATGCCTCTTCAGGAAGTTGTCGCTTCGATTCAAAGCGGAATGGGCGGGACCCTCGGGTTTGTCGCTGTCGTTGTTGGTTTAGGTGCAATGTTCGGTCGTATGCTTGAGGTTTCAGGCGGAGCGGAACGATTAGCTCAAACCCTGATTAATAAATTTGGTGAAGATAAAGCGCAATGGTCCCTCGGTATCACAGGTTTCCTGGTTGCCATTCCCGTATTCTTCGATGTCGGATTCATCATTCTTGTACCGATTGTATATGGATTGGCAAAGAAAACTGGAAAGTCTCTACTATACTATGGGATTCCTTTACTTGCAGGTCTTGCAGTAACACACAGCTTCATTCCGCCTACTCCAGGACCGATTGCTGTTGCTGATTTAATTGGAGCGGATCTTGGCTGGGTCATCTTATTCGGTACTCTTGCCGGTATTCCATCCATGATCATCGCCGGTCCACTTTTTGCAAAATTCATTTCGAAACGAATTCATGCAGTAGTACCGGATTATATGCAAGTGGAAGAGATCGAGTACGATAAAGAGCTTCCGAGCTTTGCCATGATTGCGTCACTTATCTCGATTCCTTTAGTGCTGATTTTATTGAATACGCTTTCGGGTGTTTTGCTGGATGAAGGAAATACCATTCGTTCGATCCTGACTTTCTTAGGTCATCCGTTCGTAGCGTTAACGATTGCGACTCTACTGACGTTTACATTATTAGGAACAAGACGTGGATACTCCCGTCAGGACGTTCAGGATATTGCGACAAAAGCACTTGAGCCGGCTGGGATCATCATCCTCGTTACAGGTGCCGGTGGAGTGTTCAAACAGGTTCTGATCGATTCAGGTGTCGGTGAAGTACTTGGGGAAATGATGGCCGGTTCAAGCTTGCCTCCAATTGCCCTTGCTTTCTTAATTGCCATGGTGGTTCGTGTGGCACAGGGTTCAGCCACTGTATCCATGGTGACGGCAGCAGGGTTGATGAGTCCATTAATTTCAACTCTTGGTTTAGAAGGGCCGGTCCTTGGCTTAATGGTTATTTCCATTGCAGCAGGAGCAACCGTCTTCTCTCATGTAAATGATAGCGGATTCTGGTTAGTGAACCGTTATTTTGGATTAGATGTGAAAGATACGTTAAAATCATGGACGATGATGGAAACGCTCATCGGGTTTGTAGGTTTTTCCGTAGTATTCATTATAGGGATATTCATTGGTTAAAATAGGATAGAATAAAGTGGAAGAGGGAAGAGCCATGTCGCTTCTTCCTTTTCTCTATTTGTTTAGGAGGAACGAAGATGTCAGAATTCATGATTGGTGTCGATATCGGGACAACCAGTACAAAAGCAGTACTTTTTAATGAAAAGGGAGAAGCGATCGATCGTCATGGGGTCGAATATCCATTACATACACCAACACCGGGGACCGCTGAACAGGATCCCGAAGAAATCTTCCGCGCCGTCATCAGTTGTATAAAGGAAGTGACCTCGAATACAAGTGAGAAAATCTCGTTTGTGTCATTCAGTTCTGCTATGCACAGCTTGATCCTGGTGGATGAGAAGGACCAGCCGCTGACTCCTTCCATTACTTGGGCTGATAACCGAAGTGCCGATTGGGCGGATAAGATTAAGAAAGAAATGAATGGATTGGAGATCTATCGCAGAACAGGGACTCCGATTCACCCGATGTCACCGCTTGTAAAGCTTGCGTGGCTGCAGCATGAGGAACCGGGATTATTTAAGAAAGCGGCTAAATTCATATCCATTAAAGAATTCGTGTTCCATCGCTTTTTCGGAAAATATGTCGTAGATTACTCCATCGCATCTGCAACAGGTATGTTCCACCTGGAAAACCTGGCTTGGGATGAAGAAGCGTTGAAGGTGGCAGGTGTCACAAAGGATCAACTTTCGGTTCCTGTCTCAACGACTGAAAGCTTAGTTGGATTGAAATCTGAGTACACGGACATGTTGGGCTTATCAGCCGACACACCGTTTGTCGTCGGAGCAAGTGACGGGGTCCTATCGAATCTTGGGGTCAACGCCATCGAACCGGGTGTCGTAGCCGTTACGATCGGAACGAGTGGTGCGATCCGTGCTGTAACGGACCGTCCGGTAACGGATCCGAAAGGTCGTATTTTCTGTTATGCGTTGACGGATAATCATTGGGTGATTGGCGGGCCAGTCAATAACGGTGGCATGATTTTCCGTTGGGTGCGGGACGAGCTGGCTTCTGCAGAGGTGGAAGTGGCGAGCCGGTTAGGGAAAGATCCTTATGAAGTCCTTACGGATATTGCTTCTAAAGTAGAACCGGGATCAGAAGGATTACTCTTCCATCCATTTATGGCCGGAGAGCGAGCACCTCTTTGGAACGCAAAAGCGCGGGGATCCTTCTTTGGACTCGGCATGCATCACAAAAAAGAGCATATGATCCGAGCTGTCTTAGAAGGAATTGTCATGAATTTATACAGTGTTCTTTTGGCGCTGGAAGAATTAATAGGTACGCCGACACGAGTGCAGGCAACCGGTGGATTTGCCCGATCTGAAATGTGGCGTCAAATGCTTGCCGACGTATTTGATCAGGAAGTGGAAGTGCCTGAAAGCTTCGAAAGCTCCTGTCTGGGAGCGGTGGTACTTGGAATGTATGGCAGCGGGATGATCGACTCACTGGAAGAAGTGAGTGAAATGGTCGGTTCCGTTCATTCCCATCAGCCTGATCCGAAAGCAACGGCGGCTTATACGAAGCTGATGCCTATCTTTATTCGCGTTCCACGTTTGCTGGAAGAAGAATATGAAGCGATAAGTGCATACCAGGAAGGAAGCTGACTCATCTGAGTCGGCTTTCTTTAGGTAAGAGTGGCAAGGAATCTACTTAGCCAAAAATAGTTGTTTTCATGTATAATAGAAACGAAAATACCTTTTAAGATAGAAAGTATCTATAGATAAATGTGAAAGAGAGTGGAACGATATGGGACGTAAATGGAATAACATTAAAGAAAAGAAAGCGTCTAAGGATGCTAATACGAGTCGTATTTATGCGAAGTTCGGTCGTGAGATCTATGTTGCGGCCAAGCAAGGTGAGCCGGATCCTGAACTGAACCAAACGCTGAAATTTGTTCTTGAGCGTGCGAAAACATACAGCGTACCGAAACACATCGTCGACCGTGCCATTGAAAAGGCGAAGGGTGGTTCAGAAGAAAACTATGACGAACTTCGCTATGAAGGCTTCGGACCGAATGGGTCCATGGTCATTGTTGATGCCCTGACGAACAATGTAAACCGAACTGCATCCGAAGTGCGTGCTGCTTTTGGCAAAAATGGCGGTAACATGGGTGTGAGTGGATCTGTTGCGTATATGTTCGATGCCACAGCCGTTATCGGTATTGAAGGGAAATCAGAAGAAGAAGTCATGGAGATCCTGATGGAAGCGGATGTGGACGCACGTGATATTATCGAAGAAGATGATGCTGTGATCGTTTACGCTGAACCAGATCAATTCCATGCGGTTCAAGAAGCGTTTAAAGGTGCAGGTGTCACTGAGTTTACAGTGGCGGAACTGACAATGCTTGCGCAGAATGATGTCGAACTTCCAGAAGACGGTCAAGCTCAATTCGAAAAAATGATTGATGCGATCGAAGATTTGGAAGATGTTCAGCAGGTATATCATAATGTTGATTTAGGTGAATAACCGTTGATGAAGTCCCTTGACGCTTTATGTGTCTGGGGCTTTTTTTCTTTGTAGAAAATACTAAATTGGTGATAGAAAACTTCAGATAATCTCGGTAAAGATGGTAAAACTACTGTTATACCATCTTGTTAGAGGTGATCCAATGAAGAATATTAAGCTTTTGTTTCCAGTAATAATGGGCGTCCTTTATATGAGCACGGGTTCAAACGGAAGCGCTCATCCCTATCAGGAAAATGCCGAAGTGGATTTAAGTGAAGTGACGTATGTTCAGTCAGAAACGATACCTGATCCCATGCTGGAGGATGCGTTTAGTAAAGCTTTTGATGTGAAAAGGGGTAAGGATAACATTCAATATTATTATAATCATATCGACTTGAATGATGATCAACAGCCTGAAACGTTTGTTTATTTAGTCGGTTTGCCTGTGTGTGGAAGCGGGGGATGCAGCGGTGCACTATTCACAAAGGATAATAATAAATATGAGCTTCTCACAACGTTTTCATTAGTCAGGTCTCCCATCATCATCCAAAATGATAAAACAAACAAATGGAAGAATATTATCATGTATGTTTCTGGAGGGGGAATGCAAGGGGGATATAAGCTATTACGCTTCGATGGTCATACGTATCCTTCCAATCCTTCTATGCAACCGGATGTTCAACCAGGGAAAATCAAAGGTTTGGGGATTATCAACAATGATATCTCAACGAAAGAAGGCATCCCTTTTTAACATAATCAAAACAAGGCATATTCCCAAAAGGGGAGTATGCCTTGTTCTTGTCGTGAAAGGTCGTATTACCACTTTATTTGTCGAATAGATTGAAAATTCAGCAAAATACTTCATTCTCCCTATCTGCTTTGTTATGCTAAAGAGGAATCTGAATAAATACGTGACAAGGGAGAGGAAATTATGGGACTAGATCAACTTGAATTACAGCAAGCAGAACAGAACGTGGATCGAAAGGAAAAAACCAAACCCTATCTAACAGCATTGATCGGTTGGAGTCTGCCGGCAATCGAAGCGTGTACGAAGCTAAATAGGCCGTTCGTCGTAGTTGGCCCGCCCGATTTTGAGGGCTATGCAGAAAAACATGATATTGCCTTTATCGGCTGGGACTTCGATCGGTTAAATGAAGGTTCAGATCATCTTTATAAACAGCTGAAGGCAATGGGTGCAGAAGTGGCTGTTCCTTTGTATGAAGAGTGTGTGGAGTGGTCTGGGGCATTAAACTCCCGTTTCCGTAAAGAACCGCGCGTCTTCAACCGTTCTCTTCTATTAAGAGATAAAGGGATGATGAAGCGTAAAGCGCAAATTGCCGGAATCAAAGTAGGTGTATTTGAAGAAGCACGGGATAAGGAAGATGTAAGACGCTTCTTGAAACGTGTGAACGAAGCCCTCTTGAAAGTCGAAGGAGATAAGAACGATCCCATTCACGTAAAACCTCTTGATAAAGCAGGGTCTGTCGGACACCGGGCCATTGAGAATCCGGAAGATATCGATGCTCTCACGGAGTCAGAGTTTCCCCTTCTGATGGAAAGCCATTTAGACGGTCAGGAATTCTCATGTGAAGCGTTTATTCATAATGGAAAGATCCAATTTTTAAATATAACGGAGTATGTGCGATTAGGCTACTCTAATTTCGTACCGGCATCTCCAACCCTTGAAGAAAAGCGTCCGGTCATCCGTGAGGCGATTCAACAGCTCATTGATGCGTTTGAGATTGAATACGGTGTTATTCATCCGGAATATTTCATTACGTCCGATGGTACTCTTCATTTCGGTGAAGTGGCAGCCAGAGTCCCTGGCGGACATATCTTTGATTTGATCGAGCGGGCTTATGGATTTAATGCATATCAAGCGCAAATCCTTTGTAGTGATCCCAATACAACAGAAGAAGAGCTTAGAGAGTTTTTCCCTTCTACGGGTGAAAAGGCAAAAGCCCATGCAGGTTGTTTAATGGTCCATCCGCATGTTAATTATGTGGAGAAACTGGAGGTGCCCGATGAACTGGAGAACCATGCCTATTTTGAAAAACATGATATGTTCAGTCCGGCCCAAGGGAAAGTAGCTCAGCGAATCGGCTTCGGTAATCATTACGGAACGATCTTCTTCTATGGGGAAGACAGTGAAATCATGAGGGGTCTATTAAAGGAATACGAACAGTTTAACTTCTATATCTAATTCTCTCATCCACTGGTATTTTGATTGATAAAGGAGTTTTGAAATGGCATTTGAATTAACGTCTAAGCTGGAAGATCGATTTCTGCAAGCGCTTAATGATCTGGAGAGCGCAGCTTCATTTGCAAAATCAATGTATCAAACTGACGTCTATCAGGAAGCGCAAAGATTGTTGGATACGGACGAAGGATTGGAGATCCTATATCGAAGCGCAAGTCGCTTTGAAATGGCGGGGGTCTTCCAGGACGGTCCATGGGAAAAGGCGTCCAAGCTTCAACCACCTCTTGTGGCCGGGTCACTTCAAGCGAAGGGGCTTCCTTCGATTATTGAAATTCTTAGTGAGTTAAGAATGTTATCCATTGCAGAAGGTCAATATGAACATCCCGATGTATCGACTGAAATGGCAGAGGATTTCCTCAATGAAGTCATGGTTCTGAATCTGAACCTGCTTTTCCCTGAAGCAACAGAAGCAGCACGAATTGAAGGTGGGGAGCAGAGTGAAAGAGCAACGGAGTTATTTCGATTTCTATCCGATAAGCTTTCCTATCAAGCACTTACGACTACACTGATTAAAGAAATTGAACGGTTGACCGCACAACGTCCAATCATGGTGAAGCGGACAGTGTCGATGATAGAAACAGCGAAAAAGATGCTTCATTCAGACTTAAGCGTAGCGGAACGACTTGTTTTGGAAAAGTATGTGTCTGCTATCGAAGGTCCGTCCCTCTTAAGTAAGAGCATTTCCCAGCCGGGTGAATACCGTAAGAAGCTTATGGACTTGTCTAAGGAGGAACTGGAGAAGGAAGCTGTTGCCTTTGCGGGGTCCATGCGTGAAACGGGGCTTGTTGCTCCCCAGCATGCGATTTTACTAAGATTCCTAAGTAGAAAGGTTCAAGAGCTTGTTCCGGCTGCCCTTCAGTTAAATGACAAAGGAAAAGCAAACTTGGATGAACATAAGGAACTCGTCTTTCAGCTCATAAAAGTGGCCATCTATCCAGCCACAAAGCAATCGGTTTACGGACTAGCTCTTATGCTTGAACGGGGAGTGTTATCATCATCTCCAGTATCACCGGGATTGAAAAGGCTGATTGAGCTTGATATTCGACCGGAAGTACGGAAGACGCTCCTTAATTCGTGTAAAGCAGGAGACGGAATTACAGCGAATTCTGTCCTTCTTGCCGGTGTCATCAATGTCCTCGGTCAACCTATCGGAATTGGCCAAGGCTTAAATCCGACCTGTCAAACAGCGCGGGGGATCAGCCTTTGGGCACAGCATGCTCCAGGGTACTTACTCGAACTGATTCCAAGGGCAGCGAGGGACGGAGATATCGATATTATGTTTGAAGGTACACCGGTCCATTCGAAAGAATTAAGTGGAGGGCTGGCGCCTGAGCTTCATCAAGAGCTTGATCCTGTGTCACTTGTTCTCGTTCCACATCTTGACCGTATTTACAGTGAGATGATGAGGCGAGTATCGCTTAGAGGGGAAGATGGACACCGCTGGGTGAATCCGGAATTTTATGGAGATTGGGTTCAAAAAGGGTTTAGCACTGTCATTGATTCATTAACAGGCCTCATTTCTGACTATCCGGGATTCGTGCGCCTGTTCTATGCCACTCACCACCCGGAATACAATGATGACTACGGATTGATCTATCCGAATCCGGTCGGGATCTTCATCACAAATGTCCATGGGAAGCTTCTTGGTTTCCATGCCGTTTCGATTCTGAGAATCACCCAAGATCCCAAGGGAGAATATCGGATCTATTTCTATAATCCGAATAACGACGGCTCCCAGAATTGGGGTCAGGGTATCGAACCTTCTGTCATGGAGAACGGGGAACTGGAAGGAGAATGCTCTCTTCCGTTTCACGAGTTTGTTTCCAGGCTTTACGCATTCCACTACAACCCTTATGAACAGGGAGATGCTTTTGCTGTGGAAAATGAGATTGTCGATGAAATCAAAAATCTTGCCCGGGATAGTTGGGGAAGGGATTATACGTGGGTTTGAAGATGAATCGTGGCGTTAAGCAGCTTAAGTTGCTTAACGCTTTTTTGAGTTAAATGAAGTTTGGATGATTCTTTTATCAGTAGCCATACTAAATAATGGAGGTGGAATAGATGAGAGATCATAAGAAACCTGAAGATCTACGTATGGATACACCGCTTAATCCTGAGTTTACACTGAACAATGAGGTTCGCAACCCCAGTCAGGTGTATGTACCGGGAGAGTCAGTAGAGGAACATCATGCAATAGAAGAAGGAAACGGGTTCATTGCCGAAAAAGAAATCGGACAAGCAAACGAAAATAGTTAAGAGGTGAAGAATAGGATGAATAAAGAGTTTCCGGTGGCAAACCTATCAGAAGATACGTTGAATCAAGTGCAGAGTATGGAGAGTGAACTTCGTCAGCAAACGAACGAGGATATTATTCTAATCGCTTATAAGAATGGTGGTGAAACAATTGAAGGAAGAAGATAAGGTGAATAAAGGAAATGAAGACATGCCGGATTTCAAACAGTTAAATGATCGTGTCATAGCAGAGGAACCGAAAGGACCTTTTCTCGCCATCAAAACAAATATGGATACGGCAGGAGTCAAGGATAATCCATATGCATCTGCAAATGCAGACCCTGAACAAGATGAGAAATTACAGCAATTTTTTGAGGATGAAGAGTTGTAGGAAGTAATCCATCGTGTTTGCAGTGTGAAACGTTAATGAAATAAGAAAGCGCCAATCATAAAGTGGATTGGCGCTTTTAATATTATTTTGTTTGACGTGACTGTTCGATCAACAACTCTTTTGATACTTTGGGTGCGAGCCATAGCATTGGTAATAAAAGAAGTGAGACGGGAACAGCGGTTACTACGATAAAGTTCTGGAGTGCTGTGACACTCCCATCACCTATATAAAGAAGGATTGCTGCGATGAAGCCCATCAAGATTGCCCAGAATACACGTAAGGAAACCTTGGGATCTCCTTCTCCGGAAACGGCCATCGCAATCGTATAGGACATTGAATCTCCTGTTGTGACAACAAAAATGATCGTTAGCAATAGAAACAGTGGTGAAATAATCCCTGCAACTGGCAGTTGGTTTGTGATGGCTATCATTGCAGCAGGCATACCTCCACTCATTAATTCCTGTGAGACACTCCCTGGATTTTGCAATTCATAGAATATACCTGAGCCACCTACAACGGTAAACCAGAAGGTGGTGACAATGGGAGCAATGATCGCAATGGCCAGAATAATTTGACGAATCGTTCTGCCGCGTGAAATTCGGCTTACAAGAATAGCCATCATAGGCCCATACCCAATGAACCATCCCCAGAAAAACACGGTCCAGCTCCCCAACCAACTTGTATCCGACCGGAATGTACTGATCTGAATAAAGTGATCCACATAGTACCCGAATGAGGAGACGAAGGAATCGATAATGAATCCTCCGGGGCCGAATAGTAAGACGAAGAGAATCAATCCGAAGGCCAAGCGTACATTAAAATTACTCAGGATTTGTATCCCTTTATGAATTCCTGTTGCAGCTGACACGGTGGAAACAATCACTAAACAGATAATGATGGCAAGCTGCGTCGAGAACTGGTCAGGTATGCCGAAAAGAGTAGACAGACCGTAACTAGCCTGTAAACCGAGGAATCCAATCGGTCCGATTGTACCAGCCGCTACAGCAATAATGGCAAATGCATCAATGAACGTTCCGAGGATGCTTGCTTTAAGCTTTTCGCCGAATATGGGATATAGCAGAGTTCGCGGTTTCAGTGGCATCCCTCTGTGGTAATGGCCGTACATCATAACGACGGCACTCAATGTTCCTAAGATTGCCCAAGCGAGGAAGCCCCAGTGCATATAACTTTGGGCCAAGGCAGGCATGATTGCTTCCTGGGTTTTAGCAGTGATTCCTTCATGCATTGGAGGAACCGTCATAAAGTGATACATTGGCTCAGCAGCTGCCCAGAACACGCCGCCCCCTGCAAGTAAGGTTGCCATGATGATCGATAACCATTTATACGTTCCAATCTCCGGTTTTTCCATAAACCCTAACCGTACATTCCCATATTTAGAGAATGCAATGTAAAGTGCCACAAGAAAATGCATTAGCATCAACACCTGCCAGAAAGCACCAAAGTATTTCGAAGACCAGGCGAAGCCTCCATTCACAAATGCGGTGACGCTGTCCAGACTGAGAAAAGCTGCGATAACGAAAACGATTAATAACCCTCCACTGATGGCAAATACGGGCCAATCAATCTTGGACGTGTAATGATTTTTAATAGACATATAAGACAAATGCTCCTTTAATTTTTTACCTATGAAAAAACACAAGGTCCTACTATCTCACAGGTAGAAAAGAGTTGTAAAGAAAAAGAATGAAATTAATCATAGCCAATTAATGTTAGGGTTTCACATATAAAGGTAAGTTATCCTTTTTCGGAAATTTCATCTTTTCAATAAAGGAAAAAACTCTATACTTAAAAGGAAGAATAAAACAAACTGAAAAAGGCAAACTTGTTGAAAGATAAGGAAATGAAGTGATAGGCCTGCCACTCTTTGCAAGCTGGCAGCCTCATCCCGCAGGTATTGCTGTCCACCACTACAAACGCTGGAATAGGTTATTGAGATAAACATGTCACTAAAAAGAGAGAGGGAATGCTGATGACAAAGGTTGCCCTAGTTGCAGGATCCACAGGTTTGGTTGGTTCACACCTGATAGAAATACTGATCAAGAGTCCCGAGTATAAAAAAGTGATTTCGTTCGTGAGAAGAAGCAGCGGGGTGAAGCATGAGAAGTTGGATGAACGAATCATCCCATTCGATCAAATGAAGCTCCTGCCCCACGAGGAAATCGATGATGTATTTTGTTGTCTTGGAACGACCATCAAGAAGGCGCAGACGAAGGAAGCGTTTAGAAAGGTAGATTACGAGTACCCCGTTCAACTAGGAAACCTCGGTAAAGACCATGGAGCCAAAAAATATATGGTCATATCAGCTATTGGGGCGAGCTCCGGTTCACCGTTCTTTTATAGTAAGGTGAAAGGGGAGCTCGAGGAAGACTTAATAGCCCTGTATTATCCCGCCCTGCACATTTTCAGGCCATCCCTTCTTTTAGGGGAAAGAGATGAATTCCGCCTTGGGGAAAAAGCGGGAGAACTCTTCTCCAGAGCCATCCGCCCGGTAATGGTAGGCAGGCTGAAGAAATACAGAAGCATTTCGGGACGTCAGGTGGCTTATGGAATGTACCGTGCCGCCAATGGCCCTGACGGTGAAAGAGTAACCATCCATGAATCAGATCAAATTCAGCAGCTGTAAAATAACATAAGCAAAAAAAAAGACCCGCATTTGAACTAAGCGGGTCTTTCGCGGTCAGAATGTATAAAAATGTCTCAAGGCATTCACGAGATGCTTCAGTGACGGGTCCTCTTCAAGATTCACAATCATTCCTTTGATGACGACCGGCCGGGTTTCATCCTTTTGAATTTCCTCCTGAATGACTTCCAACGAAATTTTGGTGTTTTCGTCCTCTGCTACTTCACGTGCATCCTCGATCATATGAACAAGTGTAGACTCATTGATCCTGTTAGATAAAGTGAAATCCTTCACCAGATCCTCCACTTTTTCAAAGGAAAGGACAGGCTGATCCCCGCTTTTTAGTAGACCTTCCACCAAATCATCCGTACGTTTCAATATGAATCGGGATAAATAGGCAAAATCCAATTCGATTTTATCAAGCATCACCAATTCTAAATAAGAATGGAAAAAACCTTGAATCATCATGGTGATATCCCAGAAGTAGGGCTCGATTTTTTTTCCGTATATCCCATATAATCTTCTTTTATAATAACGATGGGTGTCCAATTTCATCTCACTGAGGAGATCATGGATTTCATCGTTAAACGGCATGGCATTCTCTCTGATCTGCATGATGATAAACTCTTTATGTTTACAGATTTCAATAAGCTGACACTCTAATTGCTTTTGGAATTTTTCATAAGGAGGCAAATCCTCGTTTTCAATCTCATTTACTTTAGCCGTGATCATTTTAAAATAGTAATTCATGATGGCTAACAGAAGGGCTTCCTTTGATTTGAAATACAAATAGAATGCACCTTTTGATATCTCACACTCGTTCACGATTTCTTGCACCGAGGTGGCGTTAAATCCTTTCGTGGCAAACAGCTTAATCGATGTTTCTATAATTAATTTCTCTTTTTCCTTCATGCTTTCCTCTCCTTGATAAACTCCTTATCTTCATTATGACCGATTGGTCACAAAAAATAAACCTTTTCTTTTATAAGTATATTGACTTATGACTATGCGGTCAGTTATATTAGATTGTGTTATGACTAGTCGGTCAGATAAATGATAGAAGGGACGAATAAAGAGTGAATAGTATTATTAATTTCGTACTCAAGAATAAGTTTGCCGTATGGTTAATGACCATCATCGTCATTATTGCAGGCTTATATTCAGGATTTAATATGAAACTAGAAACCTTGCCAAATATTAATACCCCGATTGTAAGTGTTACGACGGTATATCCGGGAGCCACTCCTGAAGATGTAGCCGAAAAGGTTTCTGAACCAATTGAAAAACGTTTGAAGAATTTAAATGGGGTAAATGTTGTCAGCTCCACGTCTTATCAAAATGCTTCAGCCGTTCAGATAGAATACAAGTTTTCGAAAGATATGGACGAAGCAAAGACTGAAGTGGAAGATGCTCTTTCGGATCTCCCTTTTCCAGAAGGGGTGAATGAGCCGGAAGTATCAAGATTAAGCTTTAACGCTTTCCCGATCATCGCACTCAGTGTAGCAAATGATGATCAATCTCTTGCTCAATTAACTTCGACTGTAGAAGAAACAATCGTACCACAACTTGAAGGAGTGGACGGGGTAGCATCTGTACAAGTTTCAGGTCAACAAGTTCAAGAAGCACAAGTCGTTTTTGATCAAGAAAAACTTGCTGAATACGGCTTAACGGAAGAAACGGTCCAAAATATAATCAAAGGTTCTGATGTCACAGCACCATTAGGACTTTATACGTTTAAAGACAGCCAGAAATCTGTGATGGTTGATGGAAATATTACGACAATTGAAGATTTGAAAGAAATGAAAATTCCTGTGACGCCTTCATCTGGCGGATCTATGGAAGCTCCACAAGGGCAAACGCCTGGGGGGCAAGCCCCGCCTGCCGGTGAAGCACCTGCGGGCATGAAGATCCCGACGGTTCAACTATCAGACATTGCTGATATCGAGCTGAAAGGCAAAGTTGAATCCATTTCCAGAACCAATGGGAAGGAATCCATCGGACTTCAAGTGGTGAAGACAGCAGATGCCAATACGGTAGACGTTGTAAACGCGGTAAAAGAAGAAGTGAAAGTTTTTGAAAAAGACCTGGATGGGGTTGAAATCATCTCTACCTTTGACCAAGGGGAACCGATTGAAGAATCGGTCAGCACCATGCTGAACAAAGCATTATTCGGTGCCATATTTGCGGTCATCATCATTCTGCTATTCTTACGGGATATTAAATCGACGCTTATCTCCGTCGTATCGATTCCCCTATCGCTGTTAATCGCGATTTTACTTTTAAAACAGATGGATATCACGTTAAATATCATGACTCTTGGGGCCATGACTGTAGCCATTGGACGGGTCATTGATGACTCCATCGTAGTAGTGGAGAACATTTACCGACGGATGTCCCTTAAAGGGGAGATGCTGAAAGGGAAAGAATTGATCCGGGAAGCAACGAAGGAAATGTTCGTTCCGATCGCGTCTTCCACGATTGTAACGATCGCTGTGTTCCTGCCATTAGGATTGGTTCAAGGAATGATCGGGGAACTATTCCTTCCATTCGCATTGACCATCGTATTTGCCCTATTGGCTTCACTTCTAGTGGCAGTAACGATTGTGCCGATGCTTGCTCACTCGATGTTTAAAAAAGGTGTCGGGAAGAAGCATGTGGAAAAGCAAAGTCGTTTAGCGATTTGGTACAAAGGCGTATTGAATTGGACACTGAACCATAAAATTATCACGTCACTCCTGGCTGTCGCGATGCTTGTTGGAAGCTTGTTCCTGGTTCCGCTCATCGGGGTGAGTTTCCTGCCATCAGACGAAGAAAAGATGATCATGGCAACGTATAAACCGGAACCTGGTCAAACAGAAGAAGATGTAAATCAAATCGCTCAAGATGCAGAAGAGTATTTCCAAGGACGTATTGGGGCTGAAACGATTCAGTACTCGGTTGGTGGAGAGAATCCAATGAGTCCGGGAAGCTCAAACAATGCCATTTTCTATGTTCAATACAGTGATGATACAGAGAATTTCTCTGAAGAAAAAGAACAAGTCATTAAAAAACTTCAAGAAACAACAGATAAAGGGGAATGGGCTTCACAAGACTTTTCCGCCAGTGCCGGCAGCAATGAAATTGTCGTGTATGTGTACGGTGAAACCCTGAAAGAAATCGAACCTGTTGTAAACGATATTCAAGCTATGATGAAAGATAAAGAAGATTTCAAAAAAGTAGGGTCGAGTATCTCTGAATCGTACGATGAGTATTCATTCATCGCAGACCAGGAAAAGCTGAGTGAGCTTGGCCTGACAGCGGGTCAAATCGCCATGGAACTTGGTCAGACACGTCAGCGTCCGGTCCTCACCACCATCGAAAAGGATGGAGAAGAGATAAATGTCTATTTAGACGTTGAGAAAGAAGAGTACGAAAGCATCAACGACTTGACGGATAAAACGATCCAATCACCACTTGGGATGGAAGTTCCGATTAAAGACGTCGTTGAAGTTCAAGAAGGTAAGACATCCGATACCGTTTCAAGAAGGGACGGAAAAGTATTTGCTCAAGTGAGCGGAGAATTAAAATCGGATGATGTATCAAAAGCTTCGCAAGACATTCAAAAAGAAATCGAAGAGCTTGATTTGCCAGCGGGTATCAATGTAGACATGGGCGGAGTAACAGAAGATATCCAGGAATCCTTCACACAATTAGGATTAGCGATGCTCGCAGCCATTGCCATTGTGTACTTGATCCTGGTGATCACGTTCGGTGGAGGTCTTGCACCGTTTGCGATTCTTTTCTCGCTTCCATTTACGATTATTGGAGCATTGGTTGGACTATTGATCGCAGGTGAAACGATCAGTATTTCTTCCATGATTGGTGCTCTCATGCTGATCGGTATCGTCGTAACCAACGCAATCGTCCTGATTGACCGGGTGATTCATAAAGAAAACGAGGGTCTATCAACAAGGGAAGCGTTACTGGAAGCCGGTGCCACCCGACTTCGTCCGATCCTTATGACAGCCATTGCGACAATCGGGGCCCTGTTCCCGTTGGCATTGGGTCTTGAAGGAAGCGGATTGATCTCGAAAGGACTGGGTGTGACCGTAATTGGCGGCCTGACAAGTTCGACACTATTAACACTTGTCGTTGTGCCGATCGTGTATGAAATCCTGATGAAGATTAAAGGAAAGATTGGTCGACGTAAGCGAAAGGTAGTAAAAGGATAATTTAGGAAAGCAGTCCTGTTGCGGGGCTGCTTTTTTCTTTAGGAAGCCTCATATATAAATTTCTGAAAAATAGTATTGATTCCATCAAAAGTCTGGACTATAATAACATTAACGAAAGCGCTTTCGATGAAGAGGAGACAACAATGGTTACAATCTATGACTTAGCAAAGCGGACTGGGTTTTCCAGTACGACAGTTTCTAAAGCTCTTAATAATTACACAGATGTGAGTCAAAAAACGAAGCAAAAAATCCTCGATGCAGCAGCAGAAATGGGGTATTTACCAAATGCCCACGCTCAGTCCTTATCGACAAAAAAATCCTGGACGATCGGTGTGATGTTCGCTGAGGACAATGAGGTCGGGATGAAGCATCCTTTCTTCAGCGCCCTTATTGAAAGTTTTCGAAAGCATGTCGAACGGGAAGGGTATGATTTAATCTTTGCTTCTCGTAATCTGCGAAATCGGGATACTAGTTATTTAGAGCATTTTATGTACCGTGCAGTGGATGGGATCGTCGTGATATGTTCAGACCCTAATGACCCGCAGGTTCAAGACATGATTAATAATCATTTGCCGATTGTCGTGATTGATATGAGCAATCAGAACTGCAGCGTCGTCTATTCCGATAATATTGAGGGAGGAAGGCTTGCAGTGAACTATCTTCATTCATTGGGCCATACAAGAATCGCTCATATTTCAGGAGATCCAAAGGTCGATGCAGGAGCACAAAGGATTAAAGGGTTTTCTAAGGCCATGAATGATTTAAACCTTCCGATTCATCAAGAATACCTTGTGAATGGTGGATTGTTTTCTATTGAAGAAGGTAGAGCAGCAATGAAATCCCTTCTAGAACTCGAAACGATACCTACCGCTGTTTTTGTAGCAGGTGACCATATGGCCATCGGAGCAATGGAAGCCATTAAAGAAAAGGGATTAAAAATACCGGAAGATATCTCCGTCATCGGGTATGATGACATTGAAATGTCGGCGTATGTCACTCCTAAACTAACCACAGTCAGACAAGACACGGATAGAATCGGTGCTCGTGCAGGACAATTACTAATTAAACAAATGATCCAAAAAAAGAAGCTCATAACAACAGAAATCATTCCAGTAGAACTAATCATTAGAGAATCATGCACATCTGTAAAAAAAGAAAAAAAGAATTAATTTTTATTTTTTGGTAATTCCGAAACCGGTTTCGGAATTTTTAAAAGAAATGAATCGAAACCGCTTTCGAAACTATATTGAAAAAGAACAAAGGGGGATAATGATGAAGAAGTTTTTAGGGATTTTTATGACGCTTGTATTGCTGGCAGGGGTGTTGTCAGCTTGCTCCGGAGATTCCGAGTCATCGGGAAGTTCAAAAGATAAAGATGTAGATTTAAAGGTTTGGTCATTCACGGATGAGTTAAAGAAACCGATTACGAAGTTTGAAGAGAAAAATGGTGTGAAAGTGGAATTGACGATTGTACCGATCGCTGATTACCCGACGAAATTAAAGCCTGTATTAGAAAGTGGAGTAGGGGCACCAGATGTATTCACTGGTGAAATCGCGTTCCTAAAGCAATGGGTGGACGCAGGTTACTGGGAAAACTTATCGGAAAAACCATACAATGTAGATGAAATCAAAGATAAATATGTACCTTATGTATTCGACTTAGGCAAAGATAAAGATGGAAATGTAAGGGCTTTGTCATGGCAGACAACTCCTGGCGGGATCTTCTATAGAAGAAGCATCGCGAAAGAAGTACTTGGTACAGATGATCCTACCGAGGTAGGAAACATGATGAACTCAATGGACAATGTATTCAAAGTGGCTGAAAAGATGAAGGAAAAAGGCTACAGCATGTTCCCGGATGAGGGCTCTATCCGCTGGTTCTCTCAAGGAGATAATCCACAGCCTTGGGTGAACGACAAGAATGAGCTTCAGTTGACTGATGAAAAGATCGAATACATGGAATCTGCAAAAAAACTTCGTGAGAACAACTATACAGCTCTTGCAGCTGAGTGGTCTCCTTCATGGTTCGAAGCGATGGATAAGCCGATTAAAATGAAAGAAAACGGAAAAGAGAAAGAAACACAAGTATTCTCCTATGTTCTTCCTACTTGGGGACTTCACAGCGTCCTGAAAACGAATGTAAAAGAAACTGCCGGTGACTGGGCCGTGACAAGTGGACCAAGCCCATACTTCTGGGGTGGAACATGGTTAGGTGTCTACGAAAAGTCAGAAAACAAAGAACTTGCTTATGACTTTGTGAAAATGATGACTCAGGAAGACGAGTTCCTGACGGATTGGGCAAAAGAAACGGGAGATGTTTTATCTTATCTGCCGGTAACAAACAAAATTAAGGATGACTTCAGCGAAGAATTCCTTGGCGGTCAAAACAACTATCAATTCTTCCTTGAGCAGGCGAAAGAAATCGAGCCTGGTATCGTAACGAAATACGATCAACAGATTGATACATTCTACGGAAATGCCGTTCAACAGTATGTGGACGGAAAGAAATCCAAAGACGATGCCATTAAAGAGTTCTATAAAAAAGTACAAAACGCATATCCGGACATAAAAGTACCAAAAAATTAACAAGAAAAAAATTCAGGGCAGGTGGCATGGAACCGTGCCACCTGTCAAATCTATCAACTAGGGGGGCTGGGGAATGAAGAAAGTAGATCGATTTGGTTATCTGTTTATCGCCCCGTTTTGGATCATCTTTTTAATATTTAGTATTTATCCCGTTGCACTTACATTCTACTACAGCTTTACGAACTATTCAGGAAGCGGGACAGCAGAAGTCGTTGGTCTTGCCAACTATACCCGTTTACTGACAGATAGTTATTTTGTGGAAGCGTTTTTTAACACATGGAAAATATGGGGGATCAATTTTGCCCTGCAAATAGGTCTGGCCCTTGTACTCGCATTAATCTTCTCTGATATGAGAATGAAGTTAAAAGGTTTGGCATTTTTCAGATCGATCTTTTATTTGCCTAATTTAATCACGATTAGTTCGGTCGCTCTGTTGTTTGGTATCTTACTGGACTGGCAGCACGGATCATTAAATATGATTCTATTAAATATAGGTCTCATATCAGAACCGATTAATTGGCTGAACGAGCCGACGACTGCACAGCTGTCTGTATCCCTGATTCTTACCTGGATGTGGTTCGGTCATTCGTTCATTGTGGTCATGGCGGGTGTTTCCGGAATTTCGAAAGACTACTACGAGGCTGCATTGATCGATGGGGCAAACCGATGGCAGACGTTTACAAAAATCACCATTCCCTTATTAAAACCAATCTTACTTTATATCATGATCACATCCCTGATCGGTGGCCTTCAGCTGTTTGATCTGCCGATGCTTCTGACAGACGGAATCGGTTCCCCGGATGGATCACTGAATACCATGGTACTGTACCTGTACAATCAAGCATTCAAGTTTAACAATTACGGGTATGCATCAGCTGTAGCATACGGATTGTTTGTCATTACTTTGATTTTCTCTGCGATTGTCTTCAAAGGGATGTATGGTAATGAACGCAAACAAGCAAGGAAGGTGTAAAGCATGTTGGGAAAAACAGCGGTTGAAAAAAATGTATCCACTGGGAAAGTAGAAAAACCAATACCTGAACTTCTGCCACATGAGTCCAAACTAAAGACCAGAAATAACATTGTGAAGAGCATCATCTATATCGTGCTTGTGTTGATGGCGATTATTTGCTTCATTCCATTTCTTATGATGCTTGTGAACGCAACAAGATCAAATGAAGCCATCCTGTCAGGGTTCACCTTGATCCCAGGCAGCTCCTTAGTTGAAAACTATACCAATATGATGGAATACGTAAACATCTGGTCGGGTTTTAAGAATAGTCTGATCATCTCTGTACTCACGACCGTTTTATCAGGATATTTTTCAGCTTTGACAGCCTATGGATTTGCTTTTTACACATTCAGGGGGAAGAATTTCTTATTCGTATTCATGCTGGTGATGATGATGGTTCCGGGACAATTGGGGCTTATCGGCTTTTATGAACTAAGTAAGAACCTTGGGATACTGGATTCCTTCATCCCATTGATCGTACCTGCGATCGCAAGTCCGTTTGTCGTGTTCTTTCTCAGACAATACATCAAGACGACTTTGCATCCAAGTCTAATAGAAGCGGCCCGAATCGATGGTGCGAGTGAGTTCAAGATTTTCCATACAGTGGCGATCCCGATCATGATGCCAGCTGTTGCAACGATGTCGATCTTCACGTTCATCGGATCATGGAATAACTACATCATGCCACTCGTGATCCTGTTCTCACCTGAAAAATATACGTTGCCAGTATTGATGGGATTCTTGAAGGGATCTCAAGTAGCACAAAATTTAGGATCGATGTATTTAGGGATTGCCATTTCAGTCGTACCAATCATGATTGCGTTCCTATTCTTATCTAAATATATCGTCAACAGTATTTCAGCAGGGTCAATCAAAGAATAGAGGAGAGAATGACATATGCATTTTGATAAAACATTTACCTTTGGAACCGCCACATCATCGTATCAAATTGAAGGAGCACACCAGGAAGGGGGAAGAACTCCATCCATTTGGGATATGTTCTGTGATATACCGGGAAGAGTGTATAAGCAGCATAATGGTGATGTCGCATGTGATCACTATCACCGATTTGAAGAAGACATCCAGCATATTAAACGCCTTGGTGTGGATACGTACCGTTTCTCCATTGCATGGCCACGCATCTTTCCTGAAAAGGGTAAGTACAATCAGGAAGGGATGGACTTTTATAAAAAGCTTGCAAGAAGACTTCAAGAAGAAGGAATCAAGCCGGCCGTTACGCTATATCATTGGGATCTGCCAATGTGGGCGCATGAAGAAGGCGGATGGGTCAATCGTGAATCTGTTCAATGGTTCCTGGAATATGCAAGAGCATGTTTCACGGAACTTGATTCAGTAGTCGATTCTTGGATCACCCATAATGAGCCTTGGTGTGCGGGCTTCCTTGGCTACCATCAAGGGGTGCATGCTCCGGGTCATACCAATATGGATGAAGCGGTCAAAGCGGTCCACCACATGCTGCTATCCCACGGAAAAGCGGTTGAAATGCTGAAGAAAGAATTCGAATCCCAAACGGATATCGGCATCACGTTGAATCTATCACCGGTTTATCCCAATTCGGATTCAGTGAACGATGCATTAGCTGCCAACAATGCAGATGGTTATTCGAATCGCTGGTTCCTTGATCCGGTATTCAAAGGGGAATACCCGAAAGACATGATGAACCTGTTCTCTAAATATGTTCATACCTATGACTTTATCAAAGAAGGGGATATGGAACTGATTTCAACGGAATGTGATTTCTTCGGGATCAATTATTACAGCCGTGGGATCGTGGAGTTCAGTGCAGCCAATGACTTCATGCACAAAGGAGCCTACTCTGATTATGAGAAAACAGGGATGGGCTGGGATATTGCGCCGAATGAATTCAAAGACCTCATCCGCCGCCTGAGACAAGAATATACGGATCTGCCAATCTATATCACGGAAAATGGAGCGGCCTATGACGATGTATTGGAAAATGGAAGAGTACATGATCAGGAACGTGTGAATTATTTGAATCTTCATCTTCAGGCAGTTTCTGACCTTAATGAGGAAGGCATGAACATCCAGGGGTATTATTTATGGTCACTGATGGATAACTTCGAGTGGAGCTTCGGATATGATAAGCGATTCGGCATCCTTTATGTGGATTTCGATACACAGGAGCGGATTTGGAAGGACAGCGCCTTCCGATACGCTGAAATCATCCGGGAGCATAAAGAGAAGCATGGCCTTCATACAAATGCTGAGGAAGTTGCACAATGAATGCGACGCAAGTAAAGGTAATATTGACAGCCAAAGAAACAGGAGATCGTTTCTCTGAAAAAGAACCGGTTTCCTTTTCTTCTGATCTTGCTCCATCCGCTACTCTTATCCAGCTTGACCCGGAGCGGAAATATCAAGAAATGTTAGGATTTGGTGGCGCGTTCACCGAAGCGGCGGCTCACAGCCTGTCCCTCATCAGCCCGGAAAAGCGGGAAGAAATCATCCGCCGGTATTTCAATCCGATTGAAGGTTTGGGCTATCGTTTAGGCAGAACACATATCAATAGCTGTGATTTTTCATTAGGGAACTATACGTATGTGGAGGATGGCGATACGTCGTTAGAAAGCTTTTCCATCGAACGTGAGAAGAAGCTCGTGATTCCTCTTATTCAAGAAGCCATGGATGTAGCAGGAGAAGAGCTTTCCATTGTAGCTTCACCCTGGAGTCCGCCTCCATGGATGAAGACGAACGGTGAAATGAACAATGGCGGGAAACTTTTATCGGAGTATGAATCTGTGTGGGCTGATTATTATTCGAAATATATAGAAGCGATGGAAAAAGAGGGTATCCGAATCTGGGGCATCACGATTCAAAATGAACCGGAAGCAAAGCAGGTGTGGGATTCCTGTTTGTATTCAGGAGTGGAAGAACGTGACTTCATCAAAAATCATCTAGGTCCGTCCCTGGCGAAAAATGGGCATGATGATGTGAAGGTCATCATATGGGACCATAATCGTGATGTGATTTTTGAGCGTGCCCATGCCGTGTTATCGGATCCTGAAGCAGCTAAGTACGTATGGGGAACTGGTTTGCACTGGTATGTATCAGAGGAGTTTGAAAATCTTTCTAAAGTACATCATGCTTTCCCTGATAAGCATCTGATTTTTACAGAAGGGTGCATGGAAGGCGGGGTCCAAGTAGGTTCATGGGATACCGGCGAGCGTTACGGCAGGAATATCATCGGGGACTTGAACAATTATCTTGAAGCCTGGATCGATTGGAACCTGGTATTGAATGAAGAAGGCGGACCTAATCACGTAGGGAATTATTGCGATGCCCCGGTGATCGTAGATACAGGGAAGGACGAGGTTCACTATAATAGCTCTTATTATTATATTGGCCATTTTAGTAAGTTTATCAAGCCTGGAGCAAGACGTATTTGGAGCGATGTTTCAAATACAAGAATTATAGCTACCGCCTTTGAAAATAAGGATGGGGAGATTGTGGTGGTTGCCATGAATCAAAATGACCATGATGAAGAGATTTCGTTATGCTGTGGCGATGGAAGTTTCACCACGACTCTTCCCTTGCATTCCATAACGACATTTATGATTAGTTGATTGAAAAAAGCAGTCCTGTAGAGGGCTGCTTTTATGCGTTGAAGATAGACGCACCCTTCACATATTCCCCGGACAACCATCATAGAATAGACCATCTAAAACAAAGGCAGGGTACAAACATATGAGTCTGTTTTTAAGAGGTACATTGGTGCTGGTGGTGACGGCTTTTTTAGGAGAGTGTTTGGAGTTTGTGATCAATATGATTTTGGCTCGAGAGCTTGGGGAAGCTGGTCTTGGCACGTATATGTCGATTCTGCCGACTGTGTTTCTGATTGTCATTTTGTCGAGCATGGAGCTCCCGATCAGCCTTTCTAAATTCTTTGCCGAACGGGAAGAAAAGTATCATAGGGGCATGCTTCATTATGCCTTTCGATTTGCGGTCATCACGACGTGCATTCTCTTAATTGTCATGGTCCTCATATATGCCTGGACTCCTTTATTTGAAGGATACCACCCAGGAATTCGATGGCTCATTTTGATTGTCATTCCCATTGTGGCGTTTACTTCGATCACCAGAGGCTATTTTATGGGGATCCAGCAGATGGGTAAAATTGCCGTCGCTAATTTTCTGCGTAAAGGAATTCAGCTATTTTTACTGGTTTCGATCTATAATTTTCTATCATTTGGTATCAATACGTCCATCTTCATAGCACTTGGGACGCTGATTGCCAGTGAAGTGGTCGTCTTTGTTTATTTAATTCATGCTTACGTACTCGAGATTAGGGGTAATAGAAAGAAAAGCCATTTTACATTATCAACAATTGAAATGAGAAAGTCAGTATTATCTGTATCGGTTCCAACGACCGTGCTGCGGATTTTTCACGCTCTCACCCATGCCGTTCAGCCATTTTTGATCAAATGGGCGTTAGTTCTTTCAGGTATGGAAGTGCTGGAAGCGAATGAGCATTTCGGGATGCTGGCTGGAATTGCCCTTACCATCGGCTTTTTCCCATCATTTATTGCCTTTTCGATGTTGATCGTGTTAATTCCGACTGTATCGGAAAAAGTGTCATCAAAGGACTTTGATGGAATACTGACCCATCTTAAGCAGGTAATGTGGATTACATTAGGATATGGAATCCCTGTAGTATTCATATACTATTTGCTTGGGGGCTATATTACAGAAACGTTCTTTCATTCTGTGGCATCGGCCTATTATTTGAAGCTGCTCTGGCCGTATTTTCTCTTTCATTTCCTGGTGTTTCCACTCCAAGCCTTTCTGATCGGACTGGGATTGGTGAAGGATGCTCTCCTTCATACCATATGGTCGAGTGTATTTTCTTTTACACTGATATACTTGCTCGGATCCCGTTTTGGAATGGAGGGAGTCATTCTTGGCATGAACGCGGGAGCCGTTCTGATCACCATGCTTCATTATTTTACGATCTGCAGAGAATTGGAAACGACTCTATGGTTAAAATCAGCGATTAAAATGTAAACTATAAAAAAACAGATGTGCCCTTTTGAACCTCTTTGTTTTGCACAAAGAGGGACAAATCTTTTATCCTGGAAACACGTACATAATATCTACTGTTATGATGGCTGATTTCATAACCTTCAAAGGAGAAAGCTATGATCGATTCTATTTTATTCAACATCATGTTAGTCGGAGTACTCGGGATCGCTTCCCAGTGGATTGCCTGGAGGTTCAGGCTGCCTGCAATCGTCGTCATGTCGATTGTTGGATTGCTGGTGGGACCTATATTTGGTCTCATTAATCCAAAGGACGATTTTGGGGAAGTGTTCAAACCCATTATATCCATGGCGGTTGCCATCATCCTTTTTGAAGGAAGCTTAAATCTTAATTTTCGAGAGGTAAAGGGATTAGGTAAGCCTTTATTTAGAATAGTCACCATAGGAGCCATTCTTGCTTGGATATTAGGTTCTCTCGGGGCTCATTATGTGGCCGGGTTATCCTGGGCTGTTTCCTTTGTCATTGGTGGATTATTTATCGTAACTGGTCCAACCGTCATTCTACCGCTGCTCAGACAGGCGAAGTTGAAACCAAGACCTGCAGCGATCCTGAAATGGGAAGGTATAGTCGTTGATCCATTCGGTGCCCTGCTTGCCGTTTTTGCTTTTGAAATCATTAATTTCTTTATAAGCGATGAAGTCACGGGATTAGCTTTATTACTCTTCTTTGCAGCTTCCTTATTTGCCGTGGTATTTGGATGGGCACTGGGGAAATTCACAGGCTTCATTTTTGAAAATGGACATGTACCGGAGTTCTTGAAATCACCTGTTGTTTTTGCGCTGGTTCTTGCCTGCTTCACAGTTTCAGATCAGATCACACATGAAACAGGACTGTTAGCCGTCACGGCAATGGGGATGACACTTGCGAATATGCATATTTCATCCATTGATGATATGCGTCACTTCAAAGAAAACATTTCAGTACTACTCATTTCAACCATTTTCGTGATGCTGACGGCTTCGTTAACCGTAGATACGCTATTACGAATCTTTAACTGGAACATCGTAGCGTTTGTGCTTCTTATGTTATTCATTGTCCGACCATTATCGATTTGGATATCTACGATAGGGACGGACCTCTCTAATAAGGAGAAATTGCTTGTCGGGTGGATTGCCCCAAGGGGAATTGTCGCGCTGACCGTCTCAAGTTATTTTGCTTCAGTCCTATTAGATAAAGGCTTTGAAGATGCGGCTATACTGACGTCCCTAACTTTTGCACTTGTTTTCTCTACGGTATGTGCACATGGCTTCTCCATTAAATGGCTGGCGAAAAAATTGGACCTTGCCATTGATGAAAGACCGGGAGTTATGATTGTGGGAGGAAGTAAATTCAGTACTGAATTTGCCAAAACCCTTCAAGACCTGAAGATTCCCGTCTTAATTTCGGATTCATCATGGCAACGATTGTTTTCAGTCAGAAAAGCCGGGATCCCATTCTACCGTGGTGAAATCTTGTCCGAACAAACGGAATACTATCTGGATATGACGCCGTATGAATACATGATTGCGGCCACGGAGCTTGATTCTTACAACGCTCTTGTCTGTACGACGTTTGTTCCGGAGATTGGCCGTAATAACCTATTCCAACTGAGTTTGCGCAGCCAGCGGGACGATGATCTTGAAGATATGGTTCATACGATTGGCGGAAGGATCCTCTTCCAAAACCACGTGACGTGGGAAGAGCTGAATAAACGTGTCGAACGGGGAGACGTATTCAGAAAAACGAATATTACTGAAAAGTACACATTTGAATCTTATCTGCAGGAGCGGGATGAAAATACATTATTGATGTTTGCCCTTAAACCTGCAGGCAGAATCGAGTTCTTTACGGAAGGTGCTTCACCTAAGATTGAGCAGGGAGATGTGATTGTCAGTCTCACTCAGCCCTGTAAGGAAAAGAATAAGATTCAGGAGAAACTTACGGTTCAACGTGAAAAAGAGATCATAAATGCTCAAAATGAAACGAATCAAGAAAGCGCCGACTAAGTCGACGCTTTCTTTTTTTGCATCTATTTCTTTCCGCTATATTGTTCTCCCAGTAACTGTTTCACTTGACTATACGTCAGCCCTGAATGCTGATTGAGTCGTTTAACCTCATCAATATCCGTTCCGGAACTAGTGACGTTTTTCTTTTGCTGGTTCATACTACACACCCCCTATCACATAATGTAAGTCATCGGAAGGCTTCCTATACAAAAAAAAGGCCCGAGGGACGGACCTTCGTGCACATTATGATTGTCGTGTTCTCTTGTAGACCAGATCAAAGATGAGGATGATAAAGGCGAGTGCATAGGCAGTATAGGCATAGGTTGAGTGTTCTGCCATGTTCTTTACTCCGATACCGACAAATGCCCAAACAAACACAAGCGGATAGAGCATGTCATGCTGCCCGATGCGGAACCAGAAAGCAAGGATCGTTGCGACAATCAGTCCGAGATAAGCCCACACTAATTCAGAAATGCCAAAACCGCCCCAGCCAATATCCGTTAAGTAATACGTGATATTCACAATCGTGGCAACCGAAATCCAACCTAAGTATATCGAAAATGGGGCTATATCCAGGAGGGACGGACCTGTGCTCTTCACCCGTCTATAAAGGGCAATAAGAGTTAATAGGAGTCCGATCATGATAAAGACGGAAACGAGAAAGTAATTGTAGTGCCAAACGAAGATCCATGCTGAGTTCAATAAACAGCTCAGGATAAAAAGTCCGCTTGTTTCCTGGTAAAGGGGAAGATCTCTTCTGTCTTTAGGGAACTGACGGATGATCCAAATCGCGAGCAGCAGATAGATCAGGCTCCAGATGGAAAAGACATAACCCGCCGGAGTAATCATGATATCGAGCCTGTCACTGATTTCACCAGTGGATTGATTATTCAAAGGCAAAGTCACAGCCAGCGTATTCATAACGATCACTAAAGCGAATGCTAAAATATTCAAGATCAGTTTCATTGAGTGTACCCCCTGTAAGTAGTGTTGTTATATAATATTCCACTCTTGTCATATTAAAAACCAAATGAAGAGAGTTAGGCAAAAAGGATTAGTGAAAGATCAGGAAGGATTTAAGGGATTTATCGAGAATTAGAAATAGGATAGGGACAATGAGAAAATCTATTAGGGGGACAATATGGACCGTACAAATCATACATATTCGGATGTTTGGGATTTAGATGTTTTTTTCCAAGGAGGAAGTGAATCACCGGAATTCAGAAAGCATCTCGATACGTTAGAAAAAAAGAAAAATGACTTCGCAGAAAATGCACTCGCTTTCCATCCGCCGCAATCGGCTAGTGATGCTGACCTGGTGTGGAACCTGATTGAAGAAGCCAAAGAAGTGATGCTGTATTTGCGTCAGGCAGGTGCCTTCGTGAGCTGTCTTGAAGCTCAAAATATGCATGACCGAAAAGCAGGTTCTCTCCGCGCGGAAGTGACCAGCCTGAGTGCCGACTTTTCTTCTACTTTTACAAAGTTTCAGCAGCAGCTTTCAGATTGCAGAGAGGAGGTCTGGAATGAACTGCTTCAGCATGATCAACTGAGTGAAATTACGTTCGTCCTCAATGAGTGGAGACAAAAAGCGAAAGATAAGCTATCCAGCACAGAAGAGTCACTGATCCAGGCGTTAGCCGTCGACGGTTATCACGGCTGGGGACAGATGTATGACACAATCGTGGGGGCCGTGGAGATTGAACACGGTGGAAAAACACTATCGGTCGGTCAGGCAAATAACCTGCTCTCAAGTCCAGACGCCAATACGCGCAAACAGGTTTTTGAAAAATTAGAGAAGGCCTGGGAACAAAATGAGGAACTCTTTGCAAGGACCCTTAATCACCTGGGCGGCTTTCGCTTGAATGTCTATAAAAAGCGTGGCTGGGACGAATTGATGAAGGAACCCCTTGAATATAATCGTATGAAGCAAGAAACACTGGATGCCATGTGGGGCGCAATTTCAAAGCACAAGCAGCCTTTCGTTCAGTACCTGGAAAGAAAAGCGGAACTAATCGGGAAAGACCGACTCGATTGGTATGACCTGGACGCACCCGTGGCCAAATCGACGAGCACCTTGTCATATGATGAAGGGGCAAAATTCATTCTGAAGCAGTTCTCCCGATTTGGTGAGGAGATGGCTCAGTTTGCTGAAAAGGCATTTGAGAACCAATGGATCGAAGCAGAGGACCGGTCCGGGAAACGTCCAGGCGGGTTCTGCACATCCTTCCCGTTAAGTGATCAATCTCGTATCTTTATGACGTATTCCGGCTCTATGTCGAATGTCTCCACCCTTGCACACGAGTTAGGGCATGCGTTTCATTCCTATGCGTTAAAACCGATGCATACATTGAATCGGAACTATGCCATGAACGTTGCCGAGACCGCATCGACTTTTGCCGAAATGATCGTCGCCGATGCTGCCGTAAAAGAAGCGGAGACGAAGGCAGAAAAGATTGCCTTAGTGGAAGATAAACTGCAGCGAAGTGTCGCGTTTTTCATGAACATCCATGCTCGCTTCTTATTCGAGACCCGTTTTTATGAAGAACGTAAGAAGGGGATTGTACCTGCTGATAAACTCAACGAACTGATGGTGGACGCTCAGAAGGAAGCATTCTCAGACTCCATTGGAGAGGTTCACCCGCGCTTCTGGGCATCGAAGCTTCATTTCTATATTACAGGAGTGCCGTTCTATAACTTCCCGTACACCTTTGGATACTTGTTCTCACTGAGTATTTACGCCAAAGCCCTGGAGTCGGATGAAAGCTATGAAGATAAATACATGGCATTACTGCGTGACACAGCGGTCATGAATGTCGAGGAGCTTGCGATGAAGCACCTCGGTGAAGACATTACCAAAGAAGCCTTCTGGGAAAAAGGTATCAAGCTATGCATAGCGGATGTGGAAGAATTTCTTGAGTTAACAGAATAATGTTTTGTAGGGTCCGTTCCATTTTGGGGACGGACCTTATTTTTGTAGTGGAACGACTGTTGTTGTGGTTTATCGTAAGTTATTCAGGTTTATCAACCGATATTCAAGTTTATCGACCTTTAAAAAAATTCATCAACCGTTCTTTCATTTTATCAACCGTATTTTCAATATATCGACCGTCCTTCAAAAAGCGACAAATTTCGTGACCCGACCCCAGAAGCACCAAAAAACGACAAGTCCTACCACCCCTAAGCCTCAAGTCTGATACGAAAATAAAGCTCAGGCTCGTTATGGGAAACCCCGAAAATAGATAGGATAGAGACATGAAGAAGAAAGGAGGCAACAACATATGAAGAAATTCGGATTGCTTTTAGCCGGAGGGATTGCAGCCATTGTCCTGCTTGCCAATTTGGGACCGATCGTAGGGCTCGCCATCTCTTTAGTGATCATGTATTACAGCTTTAAAGGATTTGTGAAAACAGATTCCACAATGAAGAAGATCTTATGGGCACTGATCGGTCTTGCGGCATTCAGTGCTTCGATATCCAACTTCCCTGCGATCATCGGATTGGTTGCTCTATACGTTCTGTATGTGATCTACAAGAACTGGAAAAAAGAAGAAGTGATTATAGAAGAAAAATCATCGGATCCATTCACAAATTTTGAAAGAGAATGGTCTCAATTAAAAAACTAAAGGAGAGATTTCACTATGGCAAACTTATTTCAAAGAATTAAAAATACAGTCATGTCCGACCTGCACGAAGCATTAGATAAAAAGGAAAAGAAAAATCCAATTGCCGTGTTGAATCATTATTTAAGACAATGTGAGCAGGAAGTAGAAAAAGTAAGTAAGCTTGTGGAAAGACAATATCTATTAAAAGAAGAATTCCAAAAAGAGTATCAGCAGGCTTCTGCATTAGGTGACAAACGAAAATACCAGGCTGAGGTTGCATCGAAGGCAAATGAAGAAGGCCTGTATGAATTTGCCCTGCAGGAACAAAAATACTATGAAGAGCGCGCCGTGCGCATCCAGGACTCCAAGCTGAAAGCAACGAAAGAGCTTGAGGAGCTTGAGAGAAAATATGAAGAGATGAAACACAAGCTGAAGGATATGTACATCAAGCGAATGGAGCTGATGGGAAGAGAGAATATCGCCCGTGCCCATAACAAGGTGAATTCTGTACTTGAATCGTCTTCAGGCTATAATAGCCAGGCTTTCTCTAAATTCGATGAAATTGAAACATACTTAGATCATCTAGAGCATGGTGTGAACTCCTCTTATTATCGAAATACGATCGACGCAAAGATCGCCAAATTAGAAAAAGAAGTAAAAAAAGAGGAAACGGAAGCCATTCCTTCGTAAAACATGGTATTCTAATCTAAGAAAACGAATTGAAACGATAAACAAAGGGGGAGCCCAAGCGGGTTCACCCCGTTTTAGCATCAAATATATGTTAGGATGAGAAATTTATAATCCGGATTTGAGATTTATGACCCGAAATGAGGAGATATGAACCGGATTTGAGATTTATGACCCGAAATGAGGGGATATGAACCGGATTTGGGATTTATGACCCGAAATCAGAAAATATGAACCACATTACGAACTTTTTAATCCGGAATCACGATATATGAACCTCTTGTCGAAAAATCTTCATTCAAAAAAATACATAACCAGAAAGGAGGAACCCCCTTGTTCAATCGTTTACGTTCAGACGGGATCAGCTGGATCATTTTAATAGGAACCCTTTTAATACTGTTGGAAGTATCATTCTACGATGGGGGGGTTCTCGTCTTTCTCTCGATTGCGGCCTTCTGTATCTATATTGGAAGAAAGAAGCTTCCGAGTACTCTTGGAAAGCTCCTGCTGTGGTTCGGGATCATCAGCTTAGCCATCAATATCTTTAATACCGTAGCGTTTAAATTTTTATTGTTTGCCATTCTTCTATTTATCATCGTCCGTTTTGCTGATTCCAAGAAACATCCTAAATACATCACTCCGATGATTAAAGAAACGTTCACCCAGAACAATGAGCCACTCGTCATGAAAAAGTCTGCTCTTCAAAACGAATGGTTCGGGCCGAAACGGACTCCGGAAGACGTATACGAATGGAATGATATTAACATTCAGGGTGTGATTGGAGACTCGGTCATCGATATTGGAAATACGGTGCTTCCTAAAGGGACGTCCGTCGTTTCGATTCGAAACATTTTAGGCAATATTGAAATCTTGATTCCGTACGATGTAGAAGTGAGTGTCCATCACTCAGTACTTGCCGGTTCGATTGAGATTTTTGAAGAAGTGGAGCCGAAAGCGATCAATCAGTCCCTTTATTATCAAACACCTGGATATGATACGTCTGTCCAGCGGGTGAAGATTGTCACCTCTATGTGGATTGGGGATTTAGAGGTGAAGAGAATATGAGCACGGTCAGTAAGCAGATTGTTGCAGGCATTCTCTTTTCCCTTGGGATGGTGGTCTTTTTATCCCTGTCCTATTTTTATTTGTATCCCTTGGAGGATTGGTCCCTATTATGGGAAGTAGAGATTATGGATATACCGGGAGCAGGGTTTATCCTCGTTGTGAGTATCCTTATCGGGATTGTGTTTGGCATCCGGACAGGGTTGAAGGATAAACGGCAGCTGAGGGAGATAGAAGATGCCCTTATGAATGTGCAGCAGGGACGATTGATCACACTTCCTGAAACGGCAACCTCGGAAGTGCAGCAGGTTTGGAAAAAGGTCGATTCGTTAGGAAAACATTTAACGGATCAAGCGCGATATTCCCAGAAGCTTGCCAATGAAAAGGCGGAAGAGCAGGAAAAAAGAATTCAGGAAATCGTTTCCCAGGAGCGAAACCGTTTGGCGAGAGAATTACATGACTCCGTCAGTCAGCAGCTATTTGCCGCATCGATGCTGATGTCAGCCATCACGGAAACATCATCGCCCGGCCGAACTGCTCATGAAGAAAAGCAGCTAGGCATGGTGGAACAGATGATTCATCAGTCTCAGCTTGAAATGAGGGCCCTCCTCCTTCATCTTCGCCCCGTTGCGTTAAAAGGAAAGAATCTTCAAGAAGGAATGAAGGAGCTGTTGGTCGAATTAGCTCAGAAGGTCCCCCTTGATATCGAGTGGAAAATAGAAGACATGAGCCTTGATAAAGGAATCGAAGATCATCTCTTCAGAATACTGCAAGAGTCGGTTTCAAACACCTTGCGACATGCGAAGGCGACTTCCTTGGATATTCGATTGATCCAAAGGGAATCGATCATTATTTTACGGGTAGTGGATGATGGTCGGGGCTTTGATGTGAACGAATCGAAGGTTACAAGCTCCTATGGGCTTCAGAATATGAGGGAGCGGGCCATTGAAATCGGTGGTACGTTTAAAATCATCAGTGTACCGAATAAGGGAACACGCTTGGAAGTGAAGGTTCCCGTTGTGGAGAATGAAGGTGAAAAAAATGATTAAAGTGGTATTCGTAGATGATCATGAAATGGTAAGGATCGGGGTTTCTTCTTATCTATCGGCTCAGGCGGATATTGATGTCGTCGGGGAAGCGTCGGATGGGAAAGAAGGCGTCCAGCTTGCCCTGGAGCTACGGCCTGATATCATTCTCATGGATCTTGTGATGAAAGAAATGGATGGCATCCAGGCGACAAAGGAGATCATTCAAGAGTGGCCGGACGCTAAGATCATCATCGTCACCAGCTTCCTGGATGATGATAAGGTGTACCCGGCCCTGGAAGCCGGCGCGGTCAGTTATATGCTGAAAACGTCGAAAGCGAGTGAGATTGCCGAAGCGGTGCGTAAGACGTACAACGGTCAATCGATTCTCGAACCGGAAGTCACGGGGAAAATGATGACACGTATGAGACAGAAGACCGTTTCTCATCCCCATGAAGAGCTCACCAACCGCGAACTGGAAATCCTTCTCCTAATGACACAAGGGAAAACGAACCAGGAAATTGCCGATGAATTATTCATCGCCCTGAAAACAGTGAAAACCCACGTGAGCAATATCCTCTCCAAGCTCGGAGTCCAGGACCGGACCCAGGCTGTGATCTATGCTTTTAAACATGACTTAGCTAAATAATAAAGAAAAAGTGACCCAAAAAGAAAACTTTTGGGTCACTTTTTCGTATAGAAAGAAGAAAGCAAACGGATCTCCTTCCCCAAAATGCCAAGCATGAGAATCCAAGCGTGAAATATACATCTAATAAGGATTGGTGCATTTTGGTAACAAGAATGAAAAAAATACAAATCTATCATCAACGGGAGGAAGAATAATGGTAGAATAAGCGATATATTGTCAAATATTGAAAAATAACCGGTAGGGGGATACGACGTGAACACAAAATTTAGTAAGCCTAAAGGGTTCGGTGAAATATTGGACCATACATTTCGATTAAGTAAAAACCGCTTTAAAGACTTTTTTCTTATTTTTCTTATTCTGTTAGGGCCTGTTTATTTACTGCAAGCACTCATTGAGCTGGCAGCAGGGGTTAGCTTCTTTAGAACGGTCGGTACAGGGGAGACCTGGTTCGATGGGATTGTCAACAGCTTTTCAGGTGAATTTACGGACGAAGGGGGTCCAGAAGTAAATCTGGCGGCTGAGCTTGGTACAGGTCTTATTGGACTTATCAGTATAATCCTCGCTCCTATCGCACAAGCAGCGATTTTATTTGCCCTGAATCATATGAGGAAGAATGAAGAATTTACGGTGAAGCTTGTGATCAAGCAGGCATTCTCCCGCTTTTGGCCGATTATCGGAAGCAGTCTCCTATTCGGAGTGATTGTATTCGGTATCGTATTTGTTCCGATTTTCATCTTTGGTTTTGCCGGAGTATTCGGTGCTGCACTTCTGGAGCCGGGCGTCGGGATTGTGGTCGCCGGAGTTGTCCTGTTGCTTGCATTCGGGGTTGCGGTAGCTTACTTCTTAACACGTTGGAGCTTCTATTTTGGAGCGACAGCCATAGAAAAGGATGCACCTGGTCTCGGCAGAAGCTGGAGACTGACGAAGAAGCGTGGATGGATCCTTCTTGGGTTATTCATTGTATTCGGCTTGATCGTTGGAATTGTAAGCTCAGCCTTCGAATTAACGTTTGGGTTGGTATTAGGGAATAGTGTCCTGTACGGCATGATTGTAAACGTTGTGTCTTTATTTACTTCGATGCTGTTCGCCGTTGGTTTCGGGGTTATGTTCCTTGACCTTAAAACGAGACATGACGCAGATGATTTAAATGAAATGATCGATGACTATAACGCTATTCAATAGCTTCTTTGAACAATTTAAGTATCCAGTCTGGCTCCGGAGGCCTCATGCTTCCGGGCTTTTGATCTGAAAGCTAGGTGAAGAAAATGTTGAATGAAAACAGAGCAAGAGATCACATTGAAGAAATCTTGGGTGGGGAGGAATACAAGGCCTATCGTGAGGAGTCTCAGGGACTGCTGGCCAGTTGGTGGGGGAAGGCAAAGGAATGGCTTTCAGAACAGCTGGGAAAACTGTTCCCTTCCCTTGAACCGACAGGCGGGGCGGCATCGGGCATCCTCATCACGTTGATTGTCATTGTAGTGGCCATTCTCCTCGTTGTTGCATTCTTCGCCATTCGGAACGGAGTCCGAAAACGGAAATTCCGTTCGAATAAACCACTTCAATCCATGAATGAGATGGAGTGGTCCCATGAAAGACATTTAGAAGAAGCACATAAACAAGAGGGGCTCGAAGATTATTCGAAAGCAACCCGTCATATGTTCCTGGCCCTCCTATTATACTTTCACGAAAGAGACTACCTCGAAGCGAAGGTCTGGAAAACAAATTGGGAGTATTATGATGAACTGCGTAAAGTGAATCGGGATTGGGCAGAGCGATTCTACAGGCTGGCCCTTCTGTTTGATGAGGTGGCCTATGGGGAGCGGGAAGTGGAGGAAGAAGAGTATCTTCCCTATAAGCAGGAAGCTCTTAGCTGGTTGGGAAATGAAACGGATCCAAAGCCTTACGCATAAGAGAAAGGAGGTAGGAACGAGCATTGAAAACAAATATAAAGGCGTGGGTCTGGCTCACTACACTGCTAAGTTTATTTATCATCATCGGTGTATTTCTTTCACCTGAAAAGCCTAAGGAGTATCCAGCCTATGTTTCCGAGTCTCCCTCTCCTTCTGGAATAAAAGCCCTTTATACTTATTTGGAAAACGAAGGTGCGTCTATACAACGGTGGTCTTTTTCACCTGACAGGCTGCCTGCAGCTGAATCTGATCAATTACTGATTATGGTAGAACCTTTTTCAATCCCTGAACAAGAAGAAATGGAAGCTTACGAGAATTTCATGAGGGCAGGGAATACGATTCTTCTTTTAAAGGATAATCCAAAAGGAATGTTTGACACGAAGACGTTCCTATTAGGGGAAGGGCTTGATAATCCTCTTATACGTGATGGTAAAGGGAATACATATCAAACGGATATTTTATCGGACGTAAGACTGGAAACGACGGATGAAGATACCATTTTATTAGATGATCTGGATGGAACAATTGCTTACAGCTCTCCTATGGGAAAGGGTCAATTGATTGTCTCTACTTCACCGGGATGGGTAAGGAACGGGAATATTCTTGATAGTGATCATCTCCCGCTGGTTCTCACTCTATTAGAAAGCGGTGGAGCCGACCGGAAAACGATTCTCGTCGATGAATACCTTCATGGGGGAGAGAGTGAGGCAAGCCTTACTACCCTTTATCCCCAGTGGCTGCTCATTATCATCCTTCAATTGCTGATCATCACCGTCCTTTGGCTCTGGATGCGTGGGAAACGATTCGGAGGTATTATTCTACCAAGGGAAGAGACGGTCCGATTCAGTGATGAACGAATCAAGGCGCTTTCTGCCTGGTATTTAAAAGGGCGCCAATACAAAGAGTCCTTAGTGATTCAAGCCGAGTATGTCAGAGTTCTGTTCCAGGAACGTTGGGGGATTCCGACGAGTAAGGAATGGTCGGAATTGAACGAACCGTTAGAACGGAGATTAACCACCGTTTCTAAAAAAGAAATTGATTCGTTTTTAACTGGTATAAGGGCTGTATTAGAGAAAGAGCGCATCAGTAAACAGGAATACGTACTATGGTCTATAAAAATAGAATTATTCAGGAAAGAGGTGGAGGATCGTTGAAACCAGAAATCACATCCTTAATGGAGAAATATGAAGAGCGCATTGTAGGTCAGAGTACGAATCTTAAACTCTTGTTGTCTTCCATTCTGGCAGGAGGGCATGTACTGATCGAGGGAGTCCCGGGGACAGGGAAGACACAGATGGTGAAGACCCTTTCACGGTTGCTGGGGGGAAGCTTTAACCGTATCCAATTCACACCGGATCTGTTACCGAGTGATATCACGGGTAGTACGATTTACAATATGAAGGATAGCAGCTTCCAAACGATCAAAGGGCCGATTTTCACCAATGTACTATTGGCTGATGAAATCAACCGGACACCGGCCAAAACCCAGGCGGCCCTGCTCGAAGCCATGGAAGAGAAGCAGGTGACGATCCAAGGGGCAACGTATCCCCTTGAAGAGGTATTTTTCGTGGTAGCCACCCAGAATCCGATTGAATTCGAGGGTACCTATCCACTGCCTGAGGCCCAGCAGGATCGATTCCTGTTTAAGCTGGACATCGATTTCCCTACCTTTGAAGAAGAGAAAAACGTATTGAAACAAGTGATCGAGAATCATTATGATGCAAGTGAAGTGGGGGCAGTTCTCGACATGGAAACCTTCCTCTCCATCAGAAGGGAAATCGGGGAGGTCACACTTAGTGACGCGGTGTTGGATTATATTATGCAGATTGTGAGAAAAACCCGTGAAACGGAATCGATCCGCTTCGGGGCAAGTACAAGGGCGGCGATTTCCATTGGAAAAGCCGGACGGGCATGGGCCTATCTGTCAGGACGTGACTATGTCACACCGGATGATATCAAGATCGTGGCAAGACCGGCCCTAAGACATCGTATACAGCTATCCCCGCACGTAGAATTGGAGGGAGTGACCATTGACCAAGTCATCCAAGAGCTTGTTGGGTCGATTCCTGTTCCAAGATAAGGGGATATTGCCGACGGGGAGGTTGTTAATTTCGTATCTCCTATTTTCCGTCATCCTTCTTGCCGGAACGTTTATTGGACTGTCATGGACGCTGATTTTTGTATTGAACGGCTTATTTATCGTCGTGAGTCTCATGGACCTGACCCTGTCGCCATCCAAAAAGGATGTGGACATCAAGCGCCATATCCCGGATCAAATGGAAAGGGGTCTTGATTATGCCGTCGATCTGGAAATCATAAACAGATCTTCCCGTGGCATGGAGTTTCGGATCCTGGATGGTACACCGCAAAGCTTTCAAACATCCTTTCCCTTAGAAGGAAAGCTTGATCAGGAATCAGCAGGGACCCTTACCTATGAGGTGGTGACACAGGTGCGGGGAGACTATAACCTGACGAAGCTGTATCTTCGCTATCGAAGCTCCCTCGGTTTGTGGGAAAAACAAAAAACAATGGAGCTCCAGGATGGGGTGAAAGTCATTCCAGATCTCACTGAAACGAAAAAAGTATTGGAAAGTGCTCAGCAGTTCCTACTGTATGAAGGGGTAAAGATCCGTAAGCAGCAAAGCGGTGCCGGAGAGTTCTCCAAGATTAGAAATTATGTACTCGGGGACGATCCCAGAAAGATCAACTGGCGTCAAACCGCAAAGCTCCGGGAAGTGATGACCAATGAATATGAACCTGAGCATGGAAAGTACATCACGATTCTCATTGATTGCGGAAGAATGATGGGAGCGGAACTGAAAAAAGGAAACCGGTTGGAGAAATCCCTGGAGGCGGCCCTGACCGTGACGGCAGCGGCCCTGCAAAACGGGGACTATGTGTCGGTCCTAGCTTTCAGTAAAGATGTGAAGGTATATATCCCTCCGGCGAAAGGGATGGCGCATCTGCAAACGATCCTTCAACGTATTTATCATTTGAAAGTGGACGCAGCCGAGTCCAATTATGCTGCCGTCCTCCACTATGTTCAAACGGTTCAGAAAAAGCGGAGTCTGCTCTTATTATTCAGTGACGTACACACCTTCCTACATGAAGATAGCGCCCTGTTTTATTTACAGCGCCTGCGGAAACAGCATCTCTTTTTAACGATTGGAGTAGAAGACGAAACGTTGGTCAAGCGAATCAAGACAGAGCCTGTTGATTCAGAGCAGGCGATGATGAAGAGCATGGCCCAGAAGCAGATGCTCGTGAAGAAGAGGGAGAAAGCCAAGTGGGAAAAGCAGGGCCTCCTGATGGTGGAGGCCCGTGAAGAGAAACTGGCCGCAACGGCTGTTTCTTACTATATCGATATGATGAACCGGGGGCTACTGTAGGACCGCTTTGTTTAAGCGAAGCTTTCCGATTGTCATATAGAGAATCAAACCGATAACCGTTAAAAAGGCAACCATGTATTTTGCGAGCAGCGGTATGGCAGCAGGCGTAATGAAGCCTTCGATGATCCCGGCAATCACAAACAGGGGTACCGTCCCGAGGAGCAGCTGGACGGATCGTTTCGCTTGCTGCTTTAATTGGTAGCCGCGTGAGAAACGTCCAGGTACAAAGAGTTTATAGCCCATCAAGAGACCTGCACCGCCTGCAATAAAGATGGCTGTAAGCTCGATCATTCCGTGGGGGACGATGTAAGCCCAGAATTCATAGCTCATTCCCTGGTGCCAGAAGACAGCGGCCAGGGCACCTACAATGATTCCATTGTATACAAGCATATAGACCGTCAACAGGCCAAATGTCACACCGCCGGCAAAGGCAAGGAAGGCGACTTTAATGTTATTGGTCATAATGGCAGCCGACATTAGCGAAGAATCCACTCTTCCGTCACTTTTCCCGAGATTAGAAGGGTCCACCCCTTGAGACATCTCAGCTGGCAGGATGGAATAAAGGTGAAGGGGATCATTCACGACAGAAATAAAGGCTCCGAGAGCACCAATCGTAAATAAAAGCATCGCCCCGACAACGAACTTCCACTGTTCAAGCAGTAATCCGATAAATGTCGTAGAGAAAAAATGTCTAATCTGTTTTCCACTTGAGATTTGGTCTTTATATAATAGATTGTGAGACTTTGATACGAGGCCGTTCAAATAATCGGTTACTTCTTCGCCGGGAAAATAGGTCTGGCTGTAGGAAAGGTTCTGGGCAGCCTTTTGATAAAGCCGGTTGAATTGATCAATGGCCGGACCCGTTGTGTTCTTCCTCTTGCGAAGAGTTCCGAGGAGATCTTCTAACTGCTTCCAGTCGTCCCGGTGCTGTTTGACAAATTGCTTCACGTTCATTGTGACACCTACTTGTTCTTTGATTTCTTATCTCCTATTATAGTAAGTTAAGAAAAAAATAGAAACCATTAAAGGTAAATTCATCCATAAGGAGGGGATTGTATTGCATGAAGAACAAGTCGATATTAAAACCCCCGAATATGTTTCCCTGCAATTTCAACCTGCAGGCTTAGGCAGCCGGGCTGTAGCCCTGATGATAGATCAGCTGCTGTTAACAATCGTAAACATCCTGATCCTTGTACTCCTATTCTTTATAACGTCAGGGAATAATGGCATATTTAGCATGTTGGAAATCAACTCGACACTATGGGGGATCGCCATCATCGCCATCTTCTTTCTCAACTGGGGGTATTTCTTTGCGTTAGAATTCTTCTGGGGTGGAAAGACGGTAGGGAAGCGATTGCTGGGGATCCGGGTGATGCAGGAAAACGGACACAGCGTCACGCTCTTATCCTGTTTCATTCGCAATCTATTAAGAATCATCGACATGCTTCCCGTTTCCTATTTCATTGGTATGGTCATGATCTTCCTTCATTCCAAGCATAAGAGGGTAGGGGATCTCGTTGCCGGAACGATCGTGGTTCATGAGCGACGCGTCAAAGGAAAGCGAAAAGAAAAAGCCATCGAGAAGGAAATCCGTCGCCGGGGCTTGAGGAAAGAGGATTTAACGGTGGAAGAGTGGGAATTAAAGCAGCTCGGTGCGAAGGAATGGAATCTGGTCAAAACGTACAGCAACCGATTCGTTCAGCTCCCCCTTTCAGAACGAAACCAATTAACCAAAAAGCTTGCTCTTATCCTCTATCCGAAACTGGGATTAGACGTGCAGGATAAAACATATGAGGAGCTTGAGGATACCCTTCTCCTTTTATACCTGTCATTGAGGGAAGAATGGGAATTTGAATTGTAGAAAGCAGCAAAGTCTAGAGAGGGCTTTGCTGTTTTTTTATTTGTCAGATGAAAAGGACTTTATGCCTAATGAAGATTTATCGTGGCTATTAAAGCAATCTTTCAAGAAATTAGATGGTTGGATAGAAAATTAAGTAAATATAGTAGGATGATTGTGATAGAGGTTTACATTTACTATACGTAATTTACAAAATAATAAGAAAAATAGTGCCCATTATCCCATTACATTACAAAATGCGACAAAATATACTTGTACTGTAATCATTTAAACATATTTGTTTTTTAACTGAAGGGGGAAAGGCTATGAGGACGAAAAAGATTTCACTATCGATTATCAGTATTCTGTTTTTACTGACTGGAGGTTTCATTCAGCCTCAAGAAAGTATGGACAAGGGAGTAGCAGCTGCACCTCAGTCTGCTGTAATAAATGAAGTGGCCTGGATGGGGACAACGGGCTCTTACAACAATGAATGGATGGAACTATCCAATACCACTTCATCTGCTCTTTCCTTGGAGGGATGGACCATTGAAGCCCAGGACGGATCACCGAGTATAGCTTTAAGCGGATCCGTGCCGGCACAGGGGTATTTTTTACTGGAAAGGACAAGCGATGACACGATTTCAACTGTCGCAGCGGATCAAGTCTATACAGGAAGTCTTGGGAATTCCAATGAAGTTCTTTATTTAAAGGATGCGTCGGGTTCGGTTATCGATGAAGTGAACAGCTGGTACGCTGGTGACAACAGCACGAAGGCCACGATGGAGCGAAACGATCGTTCTATCAGCGGTACGGATCCAGCCAATTGGAGCACCTCGACGGCTTCCTATGAAGGTGGATTTGGAACACCTAAAGCGGCAAATTCAGCTGTTCCTTCGGGAAGTGGAAGTGAATCAATTACCAATGTAAGCGATGCGCCGGGTGCCATCAACGTCTACTTTAATAAAAGTGCATCGACTCAATATGCCATGCCAGGTAACGAAGCAAACTACAACGTGAACCTTGAAAATCGTCTCATTGAACGTTTGAATGAAGCGACAACGTCCATTGACTTCGCCACGTATGAAATCAATTTGCCACGAGTGGTCGATACATTGATGGCCAAAGCGGCACAAGGGGTGGACGTCCGGATTCTCGCTGATGCCAAGGATGGATCGGACCCTCATTACGCAGAACGATATGAAACTATGCGATTATATCTGGAGAAGCTCGTCCGCGGTCAGGATGGAATAGTAGGATCAGCGGATGATGCTCATATTTTATCGGATTCCCCTATGTTTGTAGTAGAAGATGCCGTGAAGCGGGCAGCTTACGATTTACCTGCAAGCTTCAGCGATTTCCCGCAGCGAAACGTGACGGTTGGCAGCACGGCGACAACAGGCTATATGTTTGTAGAAGGGGAATGGAAAGAAACGGACAGCTACTATTCTCCAGGGAATCAAATGCATAATAAATTTGCTGTTGTGGATGGAAAATGGGTTTTCACAGGAAGCTGGAATTTTACCGTAACAGGTTTATATGGATCTGAGGAAAACATGAACCAGGGAATCCTTGGCGGCAACCAGCAGCATGTCGTGGAAGTTCACTCTCCTGAACTTGCCTCCATTTATAAAACGGAATTTGAAGAAATGTGGGGGAGTGGTTCCACGACTCCGAATCATACAGTATCGAACTTCAGCACAAGGAAAGTAGATAACACACCTCATACGTTGACCATCGGAGGAGATACGGTAGAAGTGTACTTCTCTTCAGGAGACGATGCGGTGGGACGTATGACAGAGCTAGTGAAAACAGAAGCAGACGAAAATGCTTATTTCACCATTTTCGCATGGAGCGACCAGGCCCTTGTGGACGAATTGAAGAATAAGTGGGAAGGAAGCTATGTGGATAACCAGGGAACGTTGACCGGCTTTGATGTGAAAGGTCTATACGATTCCAGCTTCTGGAACCAATGGTGGTCAGCGAGTATTGAAATGACAGGAAGAACGGCTACGCAAACGAGTACGAACAATCCAAATACGCGCTGGGCAAACCCTGCACCCGTGTACAAGGCAAATGAAAGCCGCAAGCTTCATGCCAAAACGATGCTCATCGATGCCGACACCGACAGTGATCCAACCGTCATCGTAGGGTCGACCAACTGGAGTGAAAACGGCAATAATGTGAATGATGAAAACATGCTCATCATCCATGACGATGCCATCACCAATCAATTCCTGCAGGAGTTCAATGCAAGATATGTGAATGCTGGAGGGGTTGTACAGTAGGTTGGATGAAAAGTTCCTTGAGTATGGAACAGAACAAAAAGGATGATTCTCTTTTCTGAGAATCATCCTTTTTTGGGGGGAACTCACTCCATCCCGGGAGCCTTCTGAATTTCAAAAATAAGTACAATTGCAGTGATTGCATGGGCAATCAATCGGATGACCGGGAAAAAGTTTAAGAAGGAAGCAAGAATACCGAGGGCACTTCCAAGGATCGGCTGATCTTCTGACCTTGAAATGTACAACACGCTTGCATGCCAAAGAGCTACTAAACACAGGAGAAAAGGAATCGCATCACCTGCAATATTGCCAAAGATCGGAACCGCCAGAAACAATTCGATAGAAAATGATAACCATTTAATTCGTGAAAGCACGGACACACACCTCCTTATTTCAGTGTATGACTATGTGGGAGGCGTGTGCTTGTTTGAGGGAATTGTTTTTTGTGGGGTGGAGTGGTGGTTGTCATGTGCGGATTTTTCGATATACATAGAATGGCGGATAACCACGAATAAGACCACCGTCTCATCCCAAGACAGTGGTCTTTTAAAACATTTTTAAGCGAGTAACTTCTCTACAACCTTATGCTCATTTTCATTAAGCAGGTTTTTGCCGATCGTTTCATGAACCTCTTTATTCATGCTGTCTTCCAGCACAGCAGCCTCTTCTTTATCGCCAACGAGTAAGATCCGTTCCCACTCCTCATCAGCGGCTTTTTTGTCCAGGATGCTGCCGAGGCTTTTCCACCAGCGTTGTTGATTTGCTTTGAGGCGATTTTCGAATTCTTCCTGCTGATTGGCCTTTCCGCCACCGCTTCCCATGCTTACGTCTGAGTGGTGGGGACCTTCATGCTTTCGCCAATCATCTGTTTCTAAATCGAATTCCATAAATTCGCTGGACTGAATCTCTCCAAAGGCGGAGGTGAGGATTTTGATTTGATTTTGCTGAAGAAGCACCAATCCCGTGTAAGGGTATTCTTTATGCAAGGATTTCAATTGATCCAGGTGAGGATTTTCCTCCCAATAAAAATTCGTTTCAACCGGTACTTGAAGCCGGAAGGTCTCCCAAATGCCACTATCGGCTGAAGCGAAGATGATAAAGCTTCTTGGCAGTTCACGCTCTAAACTATATACATAGTTTTCTACTTTCGGACGGATCGATTGAAGCCTTTCTTTTTCCTCGGGAGCACTTTTAAGGTATTCTTCCAGGCGGTTGAATCCGTTTTTAAGGGCTATCTTCCATTCACCGCCTTGCTGATCGTGGTCGCTGCGGTCCGTATTCAAATAAACAGTCAACAACTTATCAGGTTTCTGTAAGTACAAGTTTTCCAGTACGCTCAGTGTTTTTTTACTGAAGTTTTTTCTTCTATAAAAATCTACAATGTGCTTTTGAACCCCATTTTCTTAAAGAAATCAGATAAATGATGTTTTATGTTCGTTCCATCGGGTAAATATGTACTAAATAACACACGACGGGAGAGAGAAAAGTGAGCTATATTAACCAAGGTAGAGAGCGCATTCAATTTGATCGCAAGGGGAAGAAAAAGGATTTACATATTCTGGAGTGCACGCACTGTGAGAATGAATTCCGTTCAACGATGAATGTCAACCAAATCGAGTGCTCTCATTGTTCAACATCTACAGATCCTAAATTGGACCTTTCGATTTTTAAAGTCATCGGATTTATTGAAAATTTTCAAGGGAGTGAAGTTCGTTGCTAAACAAAGATAAATTAGCCGATTTGAAAATGGATTTTAACGATATTCTTTGGATGAGTTCCGGAGTTGCTATTATTCTATTATTACTCGCATTAGCAAATTTCTTTATCCTGGCCTAATCATATTGTTGTGATTTGAAAAGTCCTGACTGTTTAGTAGGACTTTTTTTGTTGGGCAAAACTCTCCATTGAAAAAGCCTGCCCGCTTTTAGGATTAAAGCGGGCAGGCTTTTCTTTTGGGTACTTATCCTTTATAGTTTTCATCGTACTCAAGATAAACAACATGAGTTTCCAGGTATTCGTTAAGGCCGTGTTTTCCATCTGCTCCGCCGATTCCGGATTGACCGCGACCAGCGTGGAAACCATTGATGGCTTCAAAGTTCTCACGATTCACGAAGGTTTCTCCGTATCGAAGTTCATTCGCCGCCCTCATGATTTCATGGAGGTTTTCACTGAAGATCGAGGAAGAAAGACCATATTCCGTATCGTTGGCAAGCTCGATAACTTCATCAAAATCCTTGTATGTCATAATTGGAAGGACCGGTCCAAAGATCTCTTCCTGGATGATCTCCATATCCTGTTTTACATCTACGAGAATGGTAGGCTCGTAGTAGAACCCTTTATCCATATTGAGCGGTTTCCCGCCGGTAAGGATTTTTGCTCCGTTTTCAACGGCTGTATTGACCATTTTCGTTACGGCTTCAAGTCGATCTTTATTTACAAGAGGTCCGATGTCGTTATCCCGGTTTGTCGGATCGCCGACTGTCGTGTTTTTCATTGCTTCGGTCATTTTGCTGATGAATTCTTCTGCTACATCCTCATGGACATACACTCGTTCCGCGTTCGTACATGCCTGCCCGGAGTTGGTGATTCTGGACGTTTTGATCTTTTCAACGGCAAGATCAATATTTCCATGCTTGGTGACGATGGCAGGGGCTTTACCGCCAAGCTCCAGGTTTACTTTTGTGATGGACTTAGATGCTGCTTCCATCACTTTTGAACCAGCCGGGTAGCTTCCCGTCATGGACACCATGCGTACTTTAGGGTGACTGGACATTGGGTTTCCGATATCGGACCCTTTCCCGGTTACAAGGTTAAAGACTCCTTTCGGCAGCCCGATTTCGTCTATGATCTTAGCAAACTCACATGCTGTATTTGGTGTGTATTGACTCGGTTTCATCACGATCGTACAGCCTGTCACAATCGCAGGCGCAACTTTCCTGGCGAGGATGAACATAGGGAAGTTCCAGGGAACGATTCCTGCTACGACACCGATCGGTTTCTTGTATACAAGTATGTTTTCGTTCGAGCGTTCACTTTCAAGGATTTCACCTTCATATCTTAACGCCCAGCCTGCCATGTAGCGGAAATACTCGATGGCAGTATCCAGCTCACCTTCTGAGGCATCCAATGTCTTCCCGTTTTCTTCTGTCAGCATCTGAACAAATTGATCTTTCCGTTCCTCCAGCTTATCGGCTATTTTATATAAATAGGAGGCACGCTCCTTGGAAGGGACCTTCTCCCAGGATAGAAAAGCAGAATGAGCAGCATCAATCGCGTGATTGACATCCTCTTCCGTTCCCATCTGAATAGAAGAAATCGTCTCCTCATTCGCAGGATTGATCACGTCCAACGTATCCTTCGACGTACTATCCACAAACTCACCATTAATATACAACTGATACTTCTTCACGATTACTCCTCCTTGTAAAACTGTTTCTCATCATATCTCCTTCTTTTCCCGTTCAATGGGTAGGGGTAAACATGGGGATGTGCGAGGGACGGACCTCATTCCATTCATATATTAAGCTAAGACCTTGATATAAAAGGGGTTAAGTGAGTGTGTTGGTCCGCTTCTGGAAATAAAATGAATAGAGGGACGGACCTCGTTTCACACAATTCCTTCAACCAAAGTGCTGATTTAATAGGATTTGAGTAAAAATGGAGGTCCGTCCCTCATAAGGGTTATTTACTTGGTTCTGCGATTTTGACGAGTTGTTTGCCGATGTTTTTGCCTTGGAAGAGTCCGAGGAAGGCGTCGGTTACGTTTTCTAGGCCTTCAGTGATGGTTTCTTCGTATTGGAGTTTTCCTTGGGAAAGCCATTGGCCAAGTTCTGTTGCTCCTTCTTTGAAGCGGTCATTATAGTCGTTGACGACAAAGCCTTTCATGAGTGCGCTTGATTTGATCAATCTGGTTTGTACGCGAGGCCCCAGATCACGATCCGTTTTGTTGTAAGAAGAAATCGCTCCGCACACTGGTACACGTGCATGTTTATTTAGTAAACTAAGGGCAGCGTCACCAATTTCACCACCAACGTTTTCGAAATATACATCGATGCCGTTTGGACACGCTTCTTTTAACGCAGCGTAGATGTTGTCCGTTGTTTTGTAGTTGATTCCTTCGTCGAATCCAAGCGTATCTGTCAGGTAGCTTACTTTTTCATCCGAACCTGCAATCCCGACAACACGAGCTCCTTTGATTTTGGCTATTTGTCCGACAACAGAGCCGACTGCACCTGCAGCACCGGATACAACCACGGTTTCGCCTTCTTTTGGATGACCGATGTCAAGGAGTCCGAAGTATGCGGTCAATCCAGTCATTCCCAGTATACTAAGGTGAGTAGAAATAGGGGCAACATTCGGATCGATGGAGCGGACCTGTTTCTCATTGGCAAGGGAATATTCCTGCCAAGGCAGCATTCCTACTACGAAATCCCCTTTTTGGAAGTGTTCAGATTCTGATTCAACGATTTCTCCAACCGCTCCGCCAGCCAACGCTTCGTTCAATTGGAATGGTTCTACATACGACTTGGCATCAGACATTCTGCCCCGCATATAGGGATCCACGGAAAGATAAAGTGTTTTGACTAATACTTGTCCTTTGGATGGTTTAGGAACTTCAATCTCTTTGAAGTTGAAATCCTCTTTTACAGGCATTCCTTCAGGACGGGCGACTAATTGGATTTGCTGCTGCTTTTCGGGTAACATCATGATTCCTCCTCGTAATTTTAAGCTGAAAATTTTTTTTCCTATTACTTGAAACTTATCACATGGAGTCTAGGTTCTACAAAGAATAACACTTGAGAAAGGTGGGGTGAATGTGGCGAATAGTTGGGATGCGGAGGTCGCTGTCACCATTGAACAGGCAAGATTATTAATCGGGAATCAGTTTCCGGAACTTCATCCAGCAAGAATAGACATCATAGACTATGGATTCGATAACACAGTTATGAAAGTGAACAAAGATTGGGTGTTTCGGTTTCCAAGAAGGGATATAGCCGTGAAGCTTTTGGAAACAGAAGGAAAGCTCTTGCCACTGCTCGATGAAAAGAGTCTCGGACTCCGAATTCCGGTTCCGACCTTTTTTGGAAAGCCTTCCCCTCCATACAAATGGCCCTTTCTAGGCTACCGTTTTGTAGAAGGAACGATTCCATCCCGAGCACATGGGGTGGTTAGAGAAGGGGAGTCAGCCGTCAAATTGGCATGGTTTCTAAAGAAGCTTCATCTGACGGATGCTTCAGAGGCCGTGAAACGGGGAGTCCCTCATGATGAATTACATCGCTTAGATGTTAAAAAACGGATCCCGACCTTGGAAAAAAACATTCATGAAATCGAAGAACTAAACCTTTTTCACCAGGTTGAAAGGTTAAAAGACTATCTTCAGCACGTACCCAAAAAGCCATTACCATCAGAAACCACGTTGGTTCATGGCGACCTTCATTTTAAAAATATTGTTGTGAATGGGAATGGAATCTTATCAGGGATTCTGGATTGGGGTGACGTTCATATTGGCCATCGAGTCATTGATTTAAACCTCGTGTACAGTTATCTCAATCCTGCGGGGCGGGATTTGTTTTTTGAAGAATATGGAGAGGTAGAGGAAGTCGAGTTGGAATATGCACGCTTCAAAGCCATTTACACCAACGTCGTCCTGCTTCTTTACGGCTATCATGAAAAGCAGCCTCATACAGTAGTGGAAGCCCAGAAAAGTTTAGAGCTTGCATTAATAAGAGGGACGGACCTTGGTGAGTAACACAAGGTCCGTCCCTCTTCTGATATTATTTAACGTTTTTTTGGATATATTTCACGATTTTTCTTAGTTCATTGGCATGTGGACGGCCAAAGGGGCTCGTTTGTCTTTGCTGGTACATGGTTTGTCCTTTTTCATTCACAAGGAAGTAAGCCGGTTCACCATGTTGTCCGTGATCCTCATAAGGGGCATCTTCACCGTGATAGAACACATCATAGGCTTTGATGGCCTCTAACTTTTCGTCTGCTAAGACAGGGAAAGTTAAATCCTCTTTGTTTGCAAACTCCTGCAAGTCCTCCAATTTATCACTGGAAATCGCTAGTATGTGAACATTATGTTTTTCAAAATCCTCTTTGTTTGCTTGCAGCTCTCTAAGTTCTTCCTGACATACCGGGCACCATGAGCCCCTAAAGAAAACGATGAGATGCCAGCTTTGATGTTCTTTTTGATGGTCCTCAAATGAGAACGTTTCACCTGAAACTGCCGGGAGCGTGAAAGTTGGTACCGTATCATTTAATTGAAAAGTTGCCATTATTCATTCCTCCTATTGTTTTCTTTCCAGTCAGATAGGCATTAAGACAATCCTAACCAGAGTGAAATACATACAGTATAGTAATTTATTTTGCTTACATGGAGTGTATTTCCCTTTATGTGAGAAACAAAACGTACTATTGTGCAGAGTGAGTAGAAAGGACGATGGATATGAAAAGAAATAAGACAGGTCCAAACCTGTGCATTTTCCCGGAATACAAATGGTGCGGACCAGGATGCAGCGGACCCGGTGCCCCCATCAATTCAGTAGACGCAGCATGCAAGGCCCATGACCTTTGCTATGAGCGATACGGTCCAAGCTGCCAATGTGATCGGATGTTCATGAGGAAGCTGAAAAATGAAATCAATCCCGATTCTCGAAAAGGTAGACATGCTTTTCTTATGTATCAATATATGAAACTGCAGACGAGGGTTGCGTGTCAGGGGCATCGGTGCCGGAGGTCTTGGATTTAGAAATGAACCGCTTGGATTGTTCAAGTGGTCTTATTTTATTTGTACTGTGAATTCTTCATTTCCAATTATTACCTCTTCTTCAAGTAAGTTGATGTTGAAATTTGTCGCTATTTGTTTAAAAATGGCTAGTGTACTCTTATAAGACATTTTTCTTATTTTTGCAAATAAAAAAGTACAGATAATCTAATTTTAATAGATTTAATACTGATTACTAAGGATTCCTTGAAGGTATTGTGGTCTGAAAGTATTCCAAATAAATTTAGAACCAAAGTTCCCTTTTAAATTTGTTCAAGGATTTTTATGCCTGATTCTATTACAATTACCTATGATATTGTCAGCAAGAAAGGGGAGAGAACATGTCATCCATTACAACCAAAAAGAAAAAATATCTTTTTGAAATACATTTTTTAAGAGCATTTGCTTGTTTAGCTGTATTAGGAGTGCACGTATCAGCTACCAATTACTCCATGAATGATAATACGTTTAATTGGTTTTCATACTTTCTAAATCAAGTAGGCCGTTTTGGAACGCCTATATTTGTTGTGATTGCCGGGTTTCTATTATTCTACCAAGTAAAAAGAAACACGTATTCCTTTAATAAATTTGTTACTTCCAGAATATCAAAAATCATTATGCCCTTGATATTATGGAGCTTGGTCTATCGTTTCTTACTCTATTATTTTGATAATCAACAGATTGGAGCAATAAAAACAGAACTTGTGAAGGTCTTTACAGGTGGTCACTTCTATCATCTCTATTTCATTGCCATAATCGTTCAATTTTATTTTATTTTTCCTATCCTGCAGAAAGTATTTAGAACGAAGATGGGATTGATTGTTTTAACCGTCATTTCATTTTTTATCAGTTATAATTTGATCGGCTTTGATCCTGGAATTGAAGGATTTATCGGAAACTTCATGGCAAGTAAATCATTCATGCCTTTATGGATGTTCTATTTCTCATTCGGTGGACTATTGGCCTTCTTCTGGGAGGATATTAGAGATTTTGCAACAGACTTTCCCTGGATGATGTTAACCTTATCATTACTCATAACAGCAGGAGCAATTATAGAGTATACAATCAATGGAGATCTCACGAACAGAAGAGCGAGCAATTTATTGAATATACCTCTATTAAGCATTGCTACTATTGGAATGTATCCTTTACTTTCAAAGTGGAGTGTCTTGAAAAAGCCTCTGACGTTATTAGGGAAGTATTCAATGGGGATTTACTTGATTCATCCCTTTGTTCTTCACTTGATGAAAATTTATTTACCTGCTTCTGCATGGAACATGATGTATCTTCCAATAACATTTGTAGCTGTATTATTAATTTGTGTAGGATTGATCCAACTTATTCAGCAGGTTCCATTTAGCAGTTATTTCATTCCTGTACCAAAAATTAAAAAAACTTCGAACAAAGAAAGCGTAGGGAATGTTTCATCAAAAGAAGCTACTGCATAGACGAAAGAACCGAGATGACTCTTATAATCGCTCGGTTCTTTTTTTGTTTAATATATAAAATGAGAATTTTCCAAAGCCGGCTCACACCCCAAAAAAACCAGCCCACATCAAGCAGGCTGGCGACTCAGATTAAAACGGTTTGATTGACATTAAGATGATAAGAATAATGGCAGAACTATGTATAATGATATTGAATGGTTTTAATTCTGAGTTGATTTTTCCGTAAGATTCAGGGACGTCGTCACCCTTATGACTGTGGATGATCTCAGCCATTTGCTTCACTTTCTTCGGCATGAGGCCTGCTACAATGAATTGGACACCTATGTAGATCACGATGGACGCGATATACCAACCGGATTTGAATAAGTAAGGGTTCATAATACCCATAATGAGACCGGTGATAAGTAACACGATACTGCCAATTTTTGCAAAGGTTTCGATTTTTTTGCTAAGCTCTAAAGAGAATTTTGCCTGATGAGACGTTTCTGGTGTCTTCATCACCACGGGCATCGCAAAGCTTGCACCAAGTCCAGCTACTGCAGCAACGATGTGGACAAGAACCAATAAATGTTTTTCACCTCCAACTAAGGAAGTTTTGAATAGATTTCATTGTATAGTAAATTAGCACTAGTTTCCAGTTTTTTTGGAAAGAGAGGAGAGAAAAGTATGAGTGAGAAAGATGAAATCAGGCATAAGGTATGGAATCGGTTGACAGAGAGAAAATTAGGCGGTTTTCCATTTCCTCTAACGGGCAGGATTCCAAACTTCAAAGGAGCTGAAACAGCTGCTTCTTTTGTTCGGGATATGGATATATACAAAGATGCCGAGGTCGTAAAGGTGAATCCCGATGCACCTCAGCTTCCACTTCGCGCAACTGTGTTGAAGGACGGGAAAACCCTGCTCATTCCAACGCCGCGCTTAAAGGATGGATTTGTCATGATTAAGCCTGGATGGGTGCCCCGGGGAGAAGAGAGAAAGGCTGCGAGCATCAAGCATATGAATACATATGGAAAAGTCGTACCGCTCACAGATATACCTCCCATTGACCTGATAGTGGTCGGTTCCGTTGCAATTCATCGTGATGGGAGAAGACTTGGAAAAGGGGAAGGCTATGCCGATCGTGAATACGCCATCCTGCGTGAAATCGGAAACAAGCCGGTGCCTGTCATCACAACCATAAACAGTGAGCAGCTTGTAGGGGACGATATCCCAAGAGATTCCTATGACCTGGCCGTCGACTGGATCATCACCGAAGCAGGCATCACCGAAACCCACACCCCATACCCAAAACCACAGGGCATCGAATGGGAACACGTATCAGAAGACGAAATGGAAAAGATGCCGATTCTAAAGGAATTGAAGAATTTCTCTGGAGGGACGGACCTTTAATTTATAATCAATTGGCAAGAAGGCTATAGGGACGGGTTTTAGTGGGAATTGGAGGTCCGTCCCTCAAAGTGACGTAAAAAACCCCCTGAAGGTGTTATTCCTTCAGGGGGAGGTTGGGCTGGTAGTCAGAATAGGGCAAGGCTTTATTAGTATCCCTCGACAACCAAATCCAGCTTCCCTGTTTCAGGGCTGATGACTAGCCCGTGAACAGGAATGTTTTTATCCATCAACGGATGATTCTTGATCATGTCGACGCTGTGGGCGACGCTTTCCTGTACTGAGCTGAAGCCTTTCAGCCAGTCGTGGAGGTCGATGCCGGAGTAGTTGACGGTGTCGAGTGTTTCTTCTGGTATCCCACGGTCCTTCATTTTGTCCAGGATCTGGTGGCTGTCAATGGCACTCATGCCGCAGTCATGGTGACCGATCACGAGTACTTCGTCTGCTTGAAGCTCATACACCGCAACGAGAAGGCTGCGCATGATACTACCAAATGGATGACTCACGACAGCACCGGCGTTTTTAACGATTTTCACGTCGCCATTTTTCATGTTCATGGATTTAGGCAGAAGCTCTACTAAACGGGTATCCATACAAGTAAGAATAACTAATCGTTTGTCTGGAAACTTGGTTGTTCTGTACTCTTCGTACGATTGTTCTTGTACAAACTGTTGGTTGTAATCAAGTATGTTCGTTAATAAAGTCATATCGTCTCTCCCATAAAGTAAATTTTTTATCACTTCACATTTAGCTGAAGGTGATTTTCTATCTCTTTTATTTTATCCATAATTTCTTGTCGATTCCAATCAGACGTATTGGAAAGTTTCAAATAAAGAGAAGATACTTTAGCCAGTACTTCTGTTAAATTCGGTTCTTTTCGTGGATACGTGGACTTACCCATGAGATCAAATAAGCCATTCATTTGATCGGACACTTTCTTGTATTGAGCATCCTTAGAAATGAGGGCAACATGAAAATATTGCTGCATATCTGAAAACTGATAGAAGATATCAAACAGCTCAAATGAATCATTTTTCTTCAAATTCAATTCCATTTCACCGGATAAATTCTTATGAATAATCCGTGCGAACTTTGGCGAGCTATCGTCTTCTATTATAGACATGAAGTTTTCTCCAGGCTTTAAAAAGTCATAACCCGAATTAGAAGCATCTATTAAATTAAACTGCCTATCCAATAGTAGATAAGGAATCGGGCATAAATGCAGGTTTTCCACATGATCACTCCCTTGGGAAAGGTTAATGGACGTCAGTGCCCCATTCTCACTAGTGAGAATGTTTCATGTGGGGTAACATTCAGTTGACCTTATTGAGTTTGGCTAAATATGATGAAGGAGCTAGCCTTTCTGGAAAACAAGCTGTTCAGACATATCTGTCAGATACTCATTGAGCTCTAACAAGTCATTAAAGCTTTCTACTTTTGATTTTTCCAGAAAATCCAGGTTGTAGTTTGATATCAATCGGCCCCCGACCAGAATTTCAATCTCTTGATTATGCTCTCTGATCTCTTCGACGCACTCTTTCAATCGAGTCAGTTCCGTTGTCATCCCGACGGATATTCCAATGGCATGAGGTTTCCAGGCACTAATAAAGGTTAATACATCTTTGACAGGGACGTTGGCTCCCAAGTAACGAGTATTCCATTGCTTTTCTTTGAATACTTCGTTCGCGAGTTCCAGCCCTAAACTGTGATGTTCACCTTCTATACAAAATAAAAGAGCTTTAGGGTGGTTTTCCAAAGCTTCTTGATGGGTAAATACAGTAGCAAGTAAATATTTAAGGGTTGCAGTAGCTAAATGCTCATCTGCAACGGTAATTTGATTTTTCTCCCAAAGGTCACCGATCCTATACATAGATGGTTTAATAATTTTCTCATAAAAAGTAAAATTATCTATTTTTGAGTGAATAGAAGACGAATGTAATTCCATTAATGAATGCACGTCTCCCGCGAGAATAGACTTGGTGAAAGCCTGGACCAGCTGATTCATTTATGATCACTCCTAGCAAAAATACCAATAACTATATTCAATAGATAGAATTGAAAATCCTGCTACAAATTTCAATTCTATAATTGGATTGACTTTCCCAATATTCTTATTTAATATAACCTCTGTAACACTAAACTCAAGTACCTGAGAGAGGTTCATAGCATTAACCCTCTATAAAAAACTATGGTTCTATGAATCTAACATGAGGTTTTCTAAAACATGTTATCCTTAAAGCGTAACAGGATAGGACAATTTTTGCAATTTTACTGCCTGTTACTTCGATTCTTAGGCTAATGCTATGTCCTCCTTCATTCGAGGCACTTTGAAGGGGAGGATTTTCACATGTCAGGAAGAAAAGACGAAGATTTAACAGATCTATCATTATTAGGAAATCAAGGGACAAATTACTTATTCGAGTATGCTCCACACATTTTGGAAGCATTCGACAATAAGCATCCGAACCGGGACTATTTTGTGAAGTTCAACTGTCCTGAATTCACAAGTCTTTGTCCGAAAACAGGTCAACCGGACTTTGCTGCCATCTACATCAGTTATATACCAGGTGAAAAGATGGTGGAAAGTAAATCACTCAAGCTTTACTTATTCAGCTTCAGAAATCATGGTGATTTCCATGAAGACTGCATGAACATCATCATGAATGACCTCATCGAATTGATGGATCCACGCTACATCGAAGTGTGGGGGAAGTTCACCCCACGTGGCGGAATCAGCATTGACCCATACTGTAACTACGGAAAACCAGGTACGAAATACGAAACAATGGCAGACCATCGCTTGATGAACCATGATTTGTATCCGGAGAAAATTGATAATCGATAAGATGGGAAGGACGATTCTTTAATGGGATCGTTCTTTTTTTAATAGCTTTTTTGAGATGGAATCTAAAATTCCCACTATACCCTAATGGTTAACCCCTAAACCCCAAACCCATCCTCATCACATCTGAAAACCCTTCCAATTTTCACAATTATTAAACCTTATTTTTTTGACCAGATTCCCTTTACAAAGGGTCTTGATGGGCTTTATAATCCCGTTGTTCAACTATTTACGGAAAACCCAAAAAAATTTTAAAGAAAAAGGAGGTTGCGGTGATGCGACAAAGAATATTTTCCTTCTTAATGATGAATCTTGGAGCATTTCTTGTTTCAGTGAATGTCCATTTTTTCTTATCGCCTAATAATTTAGCGACAGGGGGAGTAAGTGGATTGTCAATCATCATGAACGATCTGTTTCCAGGGTTATCCCTTGGACTGTTCATGATCATAATCAATATCGTGTTATTTATCGTCGGTGTGATCTTTCTTGGCTTTAATTTCGGAGCGAAAACCATTTACGCAAGTTTCGCCCTTTCATTCTATGTTTGGTTATTAGAGAGATTTGCTCCCATGAGTGCGCCATTGAGTGATGATATTTTGATTCAATTGATTATCGGTCAATGCATTGCCGCAACCGGTATGGCCATTGTGTTTAACCAGCAGGCATCAACGGGTGGAACGGATATCGTGGCCCTGATCTTTAATAAATATTTCAATATAGATGTAGGCAGAGGTGTTTTACTGGCAGATTTATCAATCGCTATGTCCTCAGCTGTACTATTCGGACCGCAAGTCGGAATGTATGCCTTCTTCGGTGTCATCCTGAACGGACTGGTCATCGATTATGCATTGCAGCAATTCAATTCAAATAAAGAGATTGTGATCATCAGCCGATACAGCGATGAGATCAAGTCTTATATCGTTCATGAACTGGGAAAAGGAGCGACGATTCATACGGCAACGGGAGCCTTCACGTCCGACGAAAAGGAAGTCATCACGACCATCCTTGGTCGCAAGGACTTCTCCAAGCTAAAAGGGTTCATCACCCAGGTCGATAATCGTGCCTTCATCACGGTTCACACGATGAATGAAATCCTTGGTCAAAACTTTAAACGACTGGCATAGAAACAAAGCTTCACCTTTCAATAAGGTGGAGCTTTTTCTTTGTCAAAAGCTCTTTTTGTAAAGGTTCAGGCTATTGTAGAGAAGAAAGTAATAGTTGATTTCCGCTCCAGGATGCTCGCTTTCCGCGGGGCAGGCGGTGAGCCTCCTCGGCTACGCCTCCGGGGTCTCACCTGTCCTGCTATTCCCGCAGGAGTCGATCATCCTTCCGCTCCAATCAACTTTCTGAGCATGAATCCTTATTCGAAAAAAATTAAAACAAGCTTTCTAGCAAACAATCTCATTGAAGGTAAGGAGAGATTGATTGTCTGAAGGAATAATTTTTCAAGTTATTTTGATTTCTAGCACACGTTGAAGCTCTGTCACAAAAATTCTGTTAAAGATGGTGAAGGAACTGCGCACACTCCTGCGGAAGTACGGGCGTGCCGAGACCCCGTTCGGCTAAGCTGAGGAGGCTCGGCCGAACGCTAGCTGCAAGCGGAGCAGTTCCCCTCACCATCCAACACACACTAATTGACAGAGCTTTGCAGAACTCATGTTGAAAACAACAATCTTTGTGAAATGAGCATTGTCAAAAAATATTATCCTACTTTCCAGAAAATAAAGGAAAATATTGGGCTTTTCCTGTATAAATAGAAGGTAGGGGGTGGAAATATGGAGAAAGAAGAGTTTGAACGCCTGGAACGGAAAATCAGCACTCTGGAAAGAGAGCTTTACCTTGTGAAAAGGCAGCTGATACAAGCGAAGAGTGATAGTGAAGCGCCTGCCATTCAGAAAACAGAAGTGTATACGGAACCTGAAAAGCAGTTACCTGCAGAGGGAAATGAGCCATTCATCGAGAAAGAACCATTCGATTTTTCAGTGGAACGCTGGCTTCCGAAAGTGTTTCTATTTGTTCTTCTGATAGGAAGTATCTGGGGCTTTATGGCTGCTTCTCAAAATGGCTGGGTTACGCCTGGTTTAAGGGTGTTAACGGGGGCTGTCATCAGTATCGGGATGTATTTCTTAGGAGAGCGGTATAGCCGGGATCAGAGGAAATTATCCATCACGCTGCTATCGGGAAGCATTGTCCTTGCGATTATTACGTTATTCTCAGCAAACATTTTGTATGGATATATAGGTGGACTCATCACGAATCTACTATTAATCGTCATTATTTCTGTCGGACTGTGGACTTCTCATAAGCATGGTTCTGAAGTGATCCTGTGCTTGATCGGGGCAGGAGCGTATCTGTTTCCGTTTATTTTCGCAGGGGACGAACGGAATGAGTGGTTGTTTTACGGATATGAGTTAGTATTGTTCTTTGTCTTAATGACGTTCAGTACGGTGAAACGATACCGGATTGCCTGGAATATTCATTATTATTTACTTTATTTCTCATTGTTTTTCTTTGCGGCCTTTGGAGTAGGCGCGATGACGCTGACCGTTCTGATCCCATTCGCGATTCAGCATGCCTATATTTTACTGTTGATCGTGCTGGGCCGCGATGAGCGGGCGAGTGCCGAAATGATTCCTGCTCTAGTATCAGGCTCATTCATCCTTCTTGGATTATTGAATGATATTTACGCAGTCATCCCGCTCTTTTATTATGTGACTTTCGCTGCGGTGTATATCGGCGTATCGTTCATTGAACCGAAGGAAAAGAAACAAACAAAGGATGTTCTGCTGGTCTTGGGTTTCCTGCATGTTCTCCTCTTCTTATTTGAACTGTTCGAATACGATTGGCGCTTTGTCTTAGTTGGCATTCAGGCTACGGCCCTTTTATGGCTTGCAGGAAGAAGGGAAAGCTATCTTGGTTTGGCTGCTTCCATTCTTTTGATGATGTGTTCAATCCTCGCAGTGCTGGTCGGTGCATCAGATGATTTCTTCACGATTGAACTGCCGATTTTTGTGATCGCTTTTGGGTATGTGTATCTGTTTTCCCATTACAATACAAATGAGGCCTCTTTCTTAAACGTGTCGAAAACGGCGATTAAAGTCGTGTTGACAGGGCTTGTGATGTTCTTCGTGTTACGTTTGACCGATTTCATTGTAATCGGCTGGGATTATACCCCACGAACAACCGCCTTCACCGTGGCAATTGCCGCCCTGTCCATTGCTTATCTCATCTTCGGTGAAAGCAGGAAGGATGCCTTTTACCGCTGGGTGGGGATCAGCTTTTTAGCTCTGGCACTGGTGAAATTCTTCCTGGCAGATCTCGTGTTCCTGGATTTCACGATCCGCGCCATGATTCTGATTCCAATCGGAGTGATCGGTCTTGTGTTATCAAGAATTTTATATAAAAAGAAATAAACACATTGCAAAAGCTTTCAGAATAATTATATAATAATATTATTAACTAACGTGTAATAGAGAAGGAGGTGGAATTGAGATGAATCGTTCTGTAGGATTGCGTGGGAAGTATTTAGACTATATTTACATTTGCCGTGCAATTTTTCATGCATTTGCGTTCAAGGGGACACGTATGCCCTTTTTCAGCAAATGAATATGAATACTGAACGGTAAGAGGTCTCAATTCCAATCACTTTTCTATAAAGAATCGGAAAAAGGGGGCGTTTTCGCTCTCTTTTTTTATGCCTTCTTTTATAAAAGGGGGAAGTGCCATCGCACTTCGATCAGCCATGGGAGAGCCTTCTGCTTCCCATGGCTTTTTTGTGATCATAACGGAACCTCTTACCTTAAAATAGATGAACGAAAGGAAGAGGAAAATGATACTATGCAGTGCACAGGAATTAAGCAAGATGTTTGGAGGACATTTAATATTTGAGGACTTATCCTTTGAAATACCAGAAAGAGCAAGAGTCGGTCTCGTTGGCAGAAATGGGACGGGGAAGACGACGATATTTAAATTATTATCAGGAGTCGAATCCCCTGATAAAGGTCTTGTTCATTTAAAGAAGGGAGCCAAAGTAGGCTACCTTGCGCAAATCCCACATTATCCGGAAGGTACGAAAGGACTTGACGTATTACGCTCTGCGTTTTCCGAATTAATCAAGACCGGTGAGCGATTAAAAGAATTGGAATATCAAATGGGGACGGAGCAAGATGCCGATACTCTCAACCGATTATTAGAGGAATACGGCAAAACCCAGGACCGATTCACTCTTGCCGGGGGATATGAAATTGAATCCAATATTTCAAAGATCGTCAATGGATTGGACATCAGTGAATTGGTGGATAAGGACTTCAATGACTGCAGCGGCGGGGAACAAACGAAGCTTTGTTTAGGCTTGATACTTTTGCAAAAACCTGACCTTCTGCTCCTTGATGAACCAACGAACCACTTGGATATCGGAGCCGTTGAATGGCTGGAGGATTTTTTGAAAGAGTATGAAGGTACCGTCGTGTGTATTTCTCATGATCGCTATTTTCTCGATCACGTGATTACCAAGGTGTATGACTTAGAGGACGGGGAATTGACGATTTATCATACGAATTACTCGGGATTTGTGAAGGAAAAGGAAGAACGTCTGATGATTGAATTTCAAGCCTATCAGGAGCAACAGAAGAAAATCAAGAAAATGAAGGAAGCCATCAAACGATTGAAGGAATGGGCGAATCAGGCCAATCCTCCTAATGAAGCTTTGCATAAACGGGCACGTAACATGGAGAGGGCGTTAGAACGGATGGAGAAGGTCAAGCGCCCGATTCTGGACCGTAAGAAGATGGGATTGGAGTTTGAAGAAACAGATCGAAGCGGGAAAATCGTATTTTCCATGGAGGATGTTTCAAAGGCATATGGAGACAAAAGCTTGTTCAGTGGCGCCGATCTTCTCGTCCATTTCAAGGATCGTACGGCGATTGTCGGACAGAATGGAACCGGTAAATCAACGATTATCAGAATGCTGCTGGGAGAAGAGATCGCCGATGCAGGTGTGGTGAAAATCGGAAGCAATGTGAAGTTAGGTTACCTTTCTCAGCAGTTTACGGTGGCGGATCCAAGTGTTCGTTTGATTGATGCGTTCCGGGGAGAGGTTCCCGTGACAGAGGGGGATGCCCGGCATATTCTCGCCAGGTTTTTATTTTACGGACCGAATGTGTTCAGGAAAGTGGGTCAGCTGAGCGGTGGGGAAAAAATGAGACTCCGCCTTGCCCAATTGATGCATCAGGATATTAACTTCCTTGTCCTGGATGAGCCGACGAACCATCTGGATATTGATTCACGAGAGGTGTTGGAGGACGCCCTGGAAGACTTTAAAGGCACGATTTTGGCTGTATCTCATGACCGGTACTTTTTAAATAAGTTATTTAAAAAAACGTACTGGATTCATAAGGGCGAACTATATTTCTTTGATGGCCCTTATAGCTGGGCAAAGGAAAAGCTCCCTGAACTTGTTCCACAGGAAGTGCCTGCAGCCGTTGTGAAAAAAGAAGCACCCCTTAAAGCAGTCCTTGAAAAACCGTCGAGGACGATGGAAGAGGTGGAAGCTGAGCTGGAACGGGTTGAAGAAGAGATTTTTTCCATTGAAGAGATGCTCCTTACACAAGAAGACTTGGACATTCTTCAGGAACTGTATAAGGAAAAAGAACAAAAAGAGCAGGATCGGGACAAAATGTATCAGGAGTTAGAAGAACTAATGGGTTAGTGTAGAAGGGAGATGACGCTGAAGTCATCTCCCTTCCATAATTTCCAATGACCTTTGTATAATGAAGGAAGAGAGGATGAGAGTGAATGTCTAAAAAAGAAGTGATCATTATCGGTGGCGGCCTGTCAGGGATCATGGCGGCCAAAACGTTAATGGATAAAGGAATAACAGATATCATCATCATTGAAAAGAGTAGAAGTGTCGGAGGGAGACTCGCCACGAGACGGATTCAAGACGGAAAAGCGGATCACGGCGCGCAGTTCTTCACGGTGCGTTCCCCAGAACTTCAAACAGACGTTGAAAAATGGCTGCAGGCTGGCTGGATCAAAAGATGGTTCGGCGACCCCTACCCACGCTACACCTCCGTCAATGGAATGAACGCCCTGGGCAAAAACTTGGCCGAAGCACTCCCTATAGAGCTTAATACGAAAGTCTCCTCCATCCGTGATGGGAGGGACGGACCTCTGGAAGTGGAGCTGGACAATGGTGAAAAAATCCTGGGAAAACATATCATCGTAACGGCCCCTGTACCTCAAGCCCTTACACTGCTACCTGAAATCGAGGGCACGGAGCTAAAGCATATCACCTTCGCTCCATGCTTCGTAGGTATGTTCACCTTTGATAAGGATAGCATCGTACCTGCTCCGGGACATAAGGACGAACAGCTGCCCCCGGGAGTAGAACGCGTGGTGGATCATCACAAGAAAGGAATTTCTTCTACAGTAACGGTGAGTGTGTATATGACGGGAGACTGGTCGAAGAAACGCTTTGACCTTGCGGACGACACCATTTTGGCCGAAATTCAGAAGGTTGCAGAACTATATCTTGTAGAAGGTAATCAAATTGTCGATGCTCAATTGAAACGCTGGAAATACGCTGAGGCCGAAGAGGTCGTTCGCTCTCCTTATGTGGAACTTGGAAGGAATCAGCGGGTTATGGTTTGTGGAGATGTTTTTCTCAGAGAAAAGGATGAAGCAGGACGAACACGGTTTGAAAGTGCTTATTTATCCGGGATTTCAGCCGGGGAAAGAGTGGCAGAAAAGCTGAAGGAAACGTAAGGTTGATTGTGGGGGGGCAGTATAACCACCATATCATCAAGAAACACTAGAAGAGTACATAAATCCAATGATAAGAAGAGGAAATAAAATGAACATTCAACTAAAGCGAGCGAATCATGACCATCTCGACACGATTATGGACGTGTACTTGAGATGTAAAAAGGATCTGGATGAAAAGGGATTACTTCAATGGAATGAAGTCTACCCAAGCCGTGAATATTTTGAAGAAGAAATGACAAATGGAAGTCTTTACGTACTTATGATAGATGAAAAAATAGCGGGATCCGCGACCCTGAATGAATGGCAGTCCCCGGAATGGTCCGAGATTCCTTGGAAACTTGAGAATGAGTTGGTGATTCATGCCTTGTTTCTCGATCCCCTTCAGCAGGGTAATGGATTGGGGAAAATTTTCATGGAGAAATGTGAAGAGTTCGCTCGTGATAGTGGATTCGGAAGCATCCGGTTAGATGCGTATTCAAGAAACACAGGGGCCAATTACCTTTATGAAAAAATGGGCTATGAGTACCGGGGTTCGGTCTATTTCACTTCTAAACCAGAGGGGCATCAGGAATATCACTGCTATGAGAAAGCGCTGACGCATTAAGATTCAATGGTTGTTCAAATGTACCAAGGAAAAGAGGATAGGATAAATGGTATACTTGAAGGTACAGTATGCGCTGAATAAGAAAGTTGGGAAGCGATTATATTGACACAGATTTTGGATGAGGCGAGGGCCTTCATTGAGCAATGTTATCAGGAATTAAATAAAAGCGAATCAGACATGGTGCTTCGCTTACAACAAATAGAAGATGAACTAAGAACAGAGGGAACCTATACTCATACGACAGAAGAGCTAGTGCACGGAGCCAAGATGGCGTGGAGAAACAGCAATCGCTGTATCGGCAGGTTGTTCTGGAATTCGCTGAACGTGTTTGACGAACGGGAAGCGTCGACGGAGGAAGAGGTGTTCGGTGCGTTAGAGCGCCACCTTGACTATGCTTCCAATAACGGAAGAATCCGTCCGACGATTACCATCTTCAGACCCTCTCAGCCACAGCAGCCGGACATCCGATTATGGAATCATCAATTGATCAGATATGCCGGCTATGTGGAGGATGGGCAATATACAGGGGATCCACATTCCGTTGAGTTTACCAAGAAATGCGAAGGACTCGGCTGGAACGGACACCGGACTCACTTCGATGTACTGCCTTTCGTCGTGCAGATCGGGGACGGACCTCCACAGTGGAAAGAGATTGAAGATCGACTCAGGTTGGAGGTCCCTCTCCGTCATCCGGAATTTGATTGGTTTCAGGATCTCGGGTTGAAGTGGTATGGAGTTCCGATCATTTCTGATATGGAATTGAAAATCGGGGGCATCTCATATAAAGCAGCTCCGTTTAACGGCTGGTATATGGAAACGGAAATCGGCGCACGAAATCTTGCGGATGAGAACCGCTATAATCTTCTGCCGAAAGTAGCGAGCTGCATGGGGTTGGATATGTCGAGAGCGGCAACGTTGTGGAAAGATAAAGCACTGATCGAGTTGAATATCGCCGTACTCCATTCCTTTAAAGAAGATGGGGTCAGCATTGTCGATCATCATACGGCTGCCCAGCAGTTCCGCTTGTTTGAAGAGAACGAGAAGAGCGCTGACCGTGATGTGACCGGGGATTGGTCATGGCTGATTCCGCCTGTATCGCCGGCAACGACTCATATATTTCATAAAGAATACGACAATACGTGGAATACCACTAATTATTTCTATCAGGATAGACCTTATTAAGGGGAGCTGTTTTCTGTTTCTAACAGAAAGCAGCTTTTTCTAATACGTGAATGGCGGGCGTTTGGACACTTCATAATATTGAAACCAAAACCTGAACTCATCAAATAAAACAGGACCATCGAATGTGAAATTCTCAAAGAAATCTTCAACTAATTCTGCATCTGCATCATCCATAATGCCAGTCACATAAAGAGGCGTCTTGAATCGCTTATATAGATCCCCATATCCATAAAAGCTGAACAGATCTTCAAGTTGTTGTTCGTTCATTATCTTCACCTTCCTTTCTAGTAGGTTTTCTCTATCTTGTAAAAATATCCATAAAAAAACAGCAACGGAAAGAGTCCGTGCTGTTTTGTCTATTGCTTCAATTCGGTATAAACGACCAGGCGCTTACTGTAGTTTCTTGAGGAACGGTCAAAATCACCTGTGCAAGTGATCAAATTAAGGGTACTTGCGTGTGAGTAACCAAAGATCGATTGAAGAGGGGCGTCATCCCAAGGGTATTCCTTCATGTCCGTTACAACGAAGGTACGGTCTTCACCATCTTTATTTTTAACAATGATTTCATCACCTTTTGAAAGCTTGTTCAGGTTATAAAAAATAGCGGGGCCATTCCGGCTGTCGACATGACCACCGATGACAGCATTTCCTGGTTCGCCCGGTTTGTATCCGCCTTCGTACCATCCAGTCTTCTCGAAGCTTTCGGTTACGGCCATTTCACCATTTTCCTTTAATCCGACAGCTTCTATTGGTGCCGATAAATCGATTGCCGGGATTTCAATGGTCGTTGGCACGATTCCGCTTCGATCATCTTTAATGATTGTCTCAGCAAATGGGGAAGGGGAAGTGGTGGTACTCGCCATTTGAGCTTTCGGCTTTTCTTCTTGCTTTTCGATTGTTTGCGTTTCCGCTTTTTCCTGTTGAGAACTTGAACTTAATCCTGCAGAACAAGCAGAAATGGGCAATAGTACAAGCACAAGTAGTACAACCCTCATAGTATACATTATGTGAAGCCACTCCTTTCATCTTCACACTGGGGGACGGACCTTAATAGGTCCGTCCCTCTCATCTTTTCCTATTATTTTTTGTGTGTAGCGTATTTTTTCATTCCTAGTGTTGTTCCACCAGCGATGATTAAGAGCGCTGCAAGAAGGAATTCAAATGGGAATTCGTTTCCGGCTGTTCCACCCATACCGGTGTTTGGCATTTCAGAAGGCATATTGGCTTTGAATTTGTCAGGGAATTGATCAGCAAATGCTCCTGATAATCCTTTTGCAGGATTCAGCATATGCTCATACGCCATACGGATTTGATCCCAAGATTTTTCGTAATCCCCGGCAGCATAGCTGTCGAATGCTCCAATCAGTTGATCCACGTGCATTTGAAGTCCTTCTGCCAGGGCGTCAGATTTCAAACGACCGTCCGTTGCCGTTTCAAGGAAATTGGAGAATTCTGCACGATATCCATCAAGGTTCTTAAGGGCTTCTTCTTTTGCTGCTTCATCTTCAGCACCTGTTGCTTTCACATAATCAACGAAGAACCCGATATGCTTGGACCACATGTCTTTGAACTGGTTACCTGCTTCTTCACCGTATACCGAAGCGATTGCTGCAGACAGGTCTTCGGTATTTGCATTTAATGCACCAACAGAAGCATCGAAATCTTCTGATCCGTCAATCCCGTTTTGCATGGCCATCGTGGCAAGGGCAGCATGCTCTGTTAATAAGTGGTTAAGAGTTGAACGTAAATCCGTTGCGGGAGTAACAGCCATCGTATTTTCGAATTTGTCAGGATATTGATCCGTGATGGCACTTGATAATCCTTTTGATACCATTCCCATATGTCCGATAGCCTCACGCTCGTATTCGTAAGCTTTTTCATAGTCACCGGCTACATAACTATCAAATGCACCGATCAGTTGATTGATATGCATTTGAAGTCCTTCTGCCAAACTATCAGATTTTAAACGTTCACCAGTTGCCGTTTCAAGGAAGTTAGAGAACTCTTCTTTGTAGCCTGCAAGATTTGCAAGTGCTTCGTCTTTCGCCGCTTGATCATCAGCACCTGTAGCTTTTACATAATCAACGAAGAATCCGATGTGATTCGTCCAGATTGTGTTGAATTGATTACCTGCTTCTTCACCATATACCGAAGCGATCGCTCCTTTTAAATCGGCTGCGTTATCATTCAGGGCACCGGCTGCTGCGTCAAAATCTTCAGCTCCTTCAGCTCCGCGTCTCATCGCTTCCACCGCTAAGTATGCATGCTCAGTAAGTAAGTGATCTAATGTTGTTCTTAATTCTCCTGCTGGAGTATCCACTTTCACCTCGTGTGAATGATCTTCACCGTTGTGGGCTGAAACTGTACCTACAGTCGGTACTAGTAATGTCATACTTAAAGGGACGGCTAAATAACTTTTTTTCATTTTCATAATTGAATCTCTCCTTTTGTTTTTTTATATTTTCATAAAGCTAACGACAGAAGTTCGAACATGGATCACATTTTTTTAATTTTTTTCTATTATTTTTTAATAGGGGCGAAAAGTAGGGTGTAAAAGATAACAAGGATAAGGGGTCTTCTACTATGTAGCCATATTAAAAAAAGTAGAAATAAATAATGAATAATCATTGTTTAACATTTGTATAACTTCTGTTATGTAGGACTAAATTCCCTAGTGCGAATTTCTTAAACATTTGGATAGGCGAATAAACGAAATAATCATCAATAGAAATAAAAAAAGCCCGGCAGTACTGGACTGCCGGGCGAAAACATTTATTGAACTTTTTTATATTTCCGAAGCTAAAACAATCTCCCCTTGAGGTAACTGGCTGTTCGCATCGGGCTCGAGAGTGATGGCCACCGTATCCCAATCTTTCTTCGTGAACTCTTCGTTAAATTTGAATACGACCGATCCTTTGCCATCCTTACTCGTGACAAATGTTCCGGCTCGCTCGGGTTTATCATCTTTAATGAGCCAGACCTGATACACTTCTTCGTTAGTGAGACCCTGAAGCTCTGAAGCCTGGACCACCATGCTTGTTTGTTCACCCTGCTTGATGATACTTGCCGTACCTTTGGCATCACCGCTGACGGCAGCCAGGTCGACATATTGTACTACCTGATCGATGGTTGCTTGTTCAACCACTTCATTCTGGTCCTCGATCTGTGTAAACAGATACGCATTCCCGATTAAGGAAAAGGCCAGGGCTGCTGCGACAGAAGGGAGGAACCATGATCTCTTTTTCTTATTGGAGAAAGGTTCGACGTTAGCCTTTGGCTTCTCTTCACCCAGAATGTTAGCCAAAACACGGTCTTCCAGGTCTTTAGGAGGCTCGACAACATCAGATGCGAAAGGCATATATTCTGCTAACTGCTCCAGTTCATGAAGTTCTTCCTGACACTGGGGGCAGCTTTCCAGATGTTTTTCAAATTGGGCTCTCTCAAGTTCAGATAAATGACCGTTGTAGTAATCCAGTAAGTAATCGCATTGGTGTGTAGTCATTCGAATTGACCTCCTTTCCCTTTAAGACACGTGTGTAAATGCTTTAGCGCCAAACGGATTCTTCCTTTGACAGTACCTAGTGGAATGTCAGTGGAATCGGCAATGGATTGTTGAGTCAACCCTTTGAAATAGAACAATTGTACAATGTTTTGCTGTTCATCTTTCAACGACTGGATACACTCCCGAATCGCGGTTCCTTTTTCTTTCCATTCCAACTGATCGGCAGGAGTCTCATGGGTCACCTGCAGGGAGTCTTTCTCTATATATTCAACAGACTCATGTTTCTTTCGCCTGCGGATCGCATCAAGGCACGTATTTCTCGTCATCGTTAACAGCCATGATGAAAATTTTCCTTTACTGTGGTCATAGGGAGAGTGCTTTTTCCAGAGTTTCATAAATACCTCTTGAATCACTTCCTCTGCAATTTCCCGATCACCTGTCATTTTATAAGAGAATGAATAAATCAGTTTTTCGTATTGTTGATAAAGTTGTCGTAATGCTGTTGAATCTTTGGCTAAAACTTGCTGATACAGTTCTAAATCGTGACGATCATTGGGCATATTACGCTCCTTATCTTTGACATATAAAATAAGGATACTAAACAACGGAGAGGAACTCAATTTTAATAAGCTAACGAATGGAATTAGATTTTGGATCATAAATGTTTGAAGAAAATGTTAGTGGGGTAAATAGGGGAGTTTCGGATTGATAATAAAATATCCCCCAATGAAATGGGGGATACCTCGTGTTTATTTTACTTTTTGTAACTTGTGAATCACGGATAGGGAACGTCCTGTGCCGATTGCCACTGATTCCAGCGGGTTTGGAGCTAAGTGAACCGGTACAACGATCTCTTGGCTTAGCCAATCTTGAAGTCCGTTTAATAGCGCTCCACCACCAGTCAGAATCACACCGCGATCGACGATGTCCCCACTTAGTTCAGGAGGACAATTTTCCAATGTCGCTCGGATCGTTTCCAAGATGTGAAGAAGAGATTCTTTCAACGCATCCTGAATTTCGTTTGATGATAGTTCAATCGTTTTTGGAAGTCCAGTCACGAGGTCACGTCCACGAATATCCATCGTTCTTTCTTCATGGTCGATCAGTGCTTGACCTACTTCGATTTTTACTAATTCAGCGGTTCTTTCACCAATCAGTAGATTGTAACGTTTGCGAACGTACTGAACGATATCTTCATCCATTTGATCTCCACCGATACGGATCGTGTTACAGGAAACAACGCCACCGTAAGAGATGATCGCTACTTCAGTCGTTCCACCACCGATATCAACGATTACGTTGGCAACAGGCTCACCTACAGGCAAGTCAGCACCGATGGCAGCAGCTACAGGTTCTTCAATAAGAGTCACGGATTTCGCACCGCTTCCTCTCACGGCATCCTGAATCGCTCTTCTCTCGACACTTGTAGCACCAGAAGGCGTACAAACAACAACCGTTGGCTTGCGGATAGAGAATCCAAGTTTTTTACTCGCTTTTTTCATCACTTGTTTTAACATTTCAGTTGTCACGTCAAAGTCGGCAATCACACCATCTTTAAGCGGGCGCACAGCCACAATCTTTCCTGGCGTTTTCCCGATCATGCTCTTGGCTTCGGTTCCAACTGCCAATACCGTTTTATTCTCTGTGTCAATCGCGACAACAGATGGTTCATTAAGTATAATTCCTTTATTTTTACTATAAACAAGTATATTTGCAGTTCCTAAATCGATACCAATTTCAGAGTTTGATAACATCAATATTCCTCCAACTATAAGAATTCTAGACAGTATAACCTTCTATACAGTATAGGAGATTTTTGAGGGTTATGAAGGTGGAGATATTTACCACCGACAAATTATTACAAAGTATGACAGAAGTGAAAGCGTTTCGAAAAAATAAAAAGTGTGTGATGGAGGGGTTTTGTATACCTATATGGGTAAGTGGGGACGGAGCTTGAATTTTTGTTCGTTAAAAAAATTTAAACGTTCTGTAATATAGATGGGGATGTTTGTAGTAGTCGGATGGTGGTAGCCGATACTCCGTCTATATCACATTCAATCTATCAAACAAAAAAAATGCCCCCACCAAGAGGCATTTTCCCATTATCAAAGCGTAAACCGCTCCAATTCTTTTTTCATTTCTGCTGTCATTCCGTTCAATTTTCCTACCTGTTCATTCATTTGCTCGAAGTACCTCAGCTGCTCTTCTGTTGAAGAAGAAATTTCTTCTGTTCCGGCAGCGGTTTCCTCTGTGATCGCCGAGATGTTTTCAATGGCTGCAATCACCTGGTTGGTACGCTCATTCGAAGCAAGCATTCCATTTTCAAGTTGTACTAAATTTTTATAAATGGTTGAAACATTTCCGGAGATGTCTTTAAACGCATGCTCTGTCACACTCATGGAGTCCACTTGCTGAGTAGAAAGGGATTTCCCCTTTTGGGAAGCTTCCATAATAGAGTGGATGCCGTTTTTGATATTTCCGACCATGTTACCGATTCGCTCGGTTGCAACAGATGAGTCTTCTGCCAGTTTTCGGACTTCCTGGGCAACGACGGCGAATCCTTTTCCAGCGTCCCCGGCTCTGGCTGCCTCGATTGCTGCGTTGAGTGCCAAGAGATTGGTTTGATCGGCAATTTCCCTGACCGCATGGGAGGCATGTTCAATTTCCCCGGTATACTGGGCAAAAGATTCGATGGAATCCATGATGGATGAAGAAGATTCAGCGATCATTTCAGCGAATTGCTGCTGCTTATTTAAGGAGGCCCGGCCATGCTCAACCGAATCCAATGCCACTTTACTGCTAGCGGACGACTCTCCGCTTTGTTTCACATTCTGGGCAAAATCATCACCCATCAGAGACATTAATGCAGCCGTTGATTGAATGTCTTCAGAGATGGACTGACTTCCTTTTGCCAGTTCTTCAGTCGAAATCGCCACCTGGTTACTGCTTTCTGCCAAACTCGTCATTTGTGAGCGTACATCCTGGGTGAACTTCTCTACATTTGATCCGATCTCATGGACGGATTGAACCGTACTCCGCAGGTTCAGAACCATATGATGGAAAGCCGTTTGAAGTTTGTCCACTTCAAATTTACTGTTTCTCTCTTTAACCGAAGCAACTGAAATCGTTAAATCACCATTGGCCATCTTTTCAGCGTTATCCACCATAATGTTTAAAGGCTTCACAATCCGCTGTGTCAGTAAGGTGGATGCTGCCATAGAGAGGATGATGGTTAAGATAAATCCGATCACTGCCACCCACACGATAAATTCAATTTGCCTCTTGTTTTCTTTTAATAGATTTTGATACCAATCATTTGTTTGTTTCGTTAATAAATACATATCGTTCAGGACTCCGGAGATACGGATCGACTGTCGTTTGATCTCCGCTTTGTTCATGTCAGTGAGAGCTGCATCTGAGGCAGTCTTCAAATCTGTGAATTTCGTCTCGATGGATGAAAGGGTTTCTTGCTGATTTTTAACGGTCAGAAGCTTTTTCAAAACGGATATCTGCGTAGATGTTTCTTCCAGGATACCTTCTACCATTTGTTTGTTTTCTGCTGTTGAATTGACGGAGTAATTGGATAGTGCCTGCTTTGCCACAATCAAATCTCCCCGCAATGTCTCTGTTTCAAGAAGCACTTGTACATCTTCATTTGCAGAATTTTGAAGAGAAATCAATTGAGAGACGATGTACCCAATGATAATCGTCGAAAGGATAAGGGGGATAAGTCCCAAAATCAGTAAACGTTTTTTTAATGCCATGAGAATACTCCTTAGATGAGATTTATTGCAATTTAATCGTAATGTCCCCAGAGATGATTTTGTTTTTAGCATCTTCTAGTTGTTTCGTTTCTTCAGAAGACAAGCTGGTGACTCGAATGGGAGCTAATCCCACTCCGTCTTCCTTAAGACCCAGCTCGAAGGCTTGTTGAGTTATTTTTTGATTTGAAATGAGCTCTTTTGTAACGTTGAAAACCGCGTTATCCACTTTTTTCACCATGGACGTGACGACGGACTTTTCGGCGATGAAGTATTGATCCGAGTCGACCCCTCCAGACAAAATGCCTGCTTTTTGCGCAGTCTGAATCGCTCCCACTCCTGTAAAACCAGCGGCAGGATAAATAAAATCGGCGCCTTTTTTCATTTGGTTCTCAGCTATTTTCCCGCCAAGCTCAGCGTCACCAAAGTTGTCGGCATTGTCTTTCAATACCTTTATGGAAGGGTTGATGTATTGAGCCCCTTGTTCAAACCCTTTTTCAAAACGTTGAATAACAGGAACATCGGCCCCGCTAATGAATCCAATCGTGTTGCTTTTTGATTTCATGGCCGCCACCATACCGAGAAGGAAGCTGCCTTCATGTTCTTTGAACGTAATGGATGTAATATTCTCCACATCTGAATATCCGTCTATCAATAGAAATTTCTGGTCAGGATTTTCTTTTGCAATCTTTTCAATCGCAACTTGAATCGAGAACCCAAGACCGATCACAAGCTCATGCTTCTGATCGACAAGCTCCTGGAGTGCTTCTTCAAAGTTCCCGTCCGGTGCTTCTCTATAATCAAATAAAATTCCTAATTCATCCCGTGCCTTTTCTAATCCTCTAAATGCCGAATCGTTAAACGATCCATCTCCCAGCCCTGTGTCAGAGAGAAGGATTCCAATACTCTGCTGCTTTTCTATACCCGCTTCTTCCGTCATGGGAGTGGAACATCCCGCCACAACAAGCATAACAAGAAGAAACATGCTGATTATTCTTTTCAAAACGCTACCTCCAAATAAGTCAATGTTGAGACACTTCACATGTCCGTACCTCTGTATTATCGGAGGGACGGACCTATTTTGAAGGGGAGGAGGGAAAAAAGTGTTGTGGGGATGACTGGAGTTTACGGAGAGAAGGTGTGGTTTTGATATCGGCAACTAAATGAAAAATTACAATTATCTGAGGTAGAATCGCAATTGAAGTGATCGGAAAAAGGGGAAGGGGTGAATTTAGGACGGAGAATGAGAAGTGTTTTAGGCATCGAACACAAGATATCAGCGAAATATTCGATATATCAGCGAACGGACTCTTCCACAAAAAAAGAGATGCTCTCAATAAGCATCTCCCATTCCTCAATACGCTTTACGGAAAAACTCCGCAAGTTCCTGACTATGTTTTTTGCGTGCTTTACGGTGCTCGGCACGGTTCTTGGCTGTTTCGTTCAGCCATTTTTCTTCTTCTGTTTCCGGTACGACTTCCGCAATGACGGCTGGTTTATTGCCTTCTAAAGCAACAAAGGTCAAGAAGGAAATGGCTGCCACATTGGTTTCTCCTGTTAGAAGTACCTCTGAAGTGACCTTCACACAAACCTCCATGGAACTGCGTCCGGTATACGTGACCATCGCTTCCAAAGTCACAGCATCCCCGACTTTGATGGGCTGCAGGAAGTCGACGGAATCTGTTGAAGCCGTTACGACGGGCTTGCGGGCGTGACGGGTAGCGGCAATGGAGGCCACGTCGTCTATATAAGCCATCAGTTTTCCACCAAACAATGTACCATGATGGTTGGTGTCGGGTGGAAGAACGTGGGTCGTTTTACTTGTTTTCGTTTCTTTCATGAACTTTTTTTCTCTCAATGAATTCACCTTCCGTTGTCAATGTGAAAAAAGATTGCTACCTTATACTATTCACTAAAGGGGGTCGGAAGAAACATAATCACGAGAAAAAATTATAGAAATATACTAATGATAATGGCCGTGATGAAGCTGGCCAGTGTACCGGCTATGATGGCCTTCAAGCTTAACTTAGAAACCATCGGACGCTGTGTTGGCTCCAAAGAACCCAATCCGACGATCAATTGACCAATCGAAGACAAGTTCGCAAAGTTACAAAGGGCAACAGAAAGAATGGCAACGGTCTTTGGTGAAAGATCGTTCATCATTCCTGAGAGTTCTTTGTATGCAACGAATTCATTCACAGAAAGCTTCGTCCCGATGATTGAGGCCGCACGGAACGCTTCATCCACTGGAATACCGACGAGGAGTGCCAGTGGATAGAACAAGTAACCGAATACTGTGGAAAGACTCATATCGACTTCACCCAGCAGTCCGTTGACGAGAGCAAGGATACCGATGAACGCAATGAGCAGTCCCCCAATATTGATGGCCAGTTGTGTACCACTAAGGGCACCTTCGGAAATCGCTTCGAATACGTTCGTATGAGTGGTTTTTCCTAACGAAATATCCCCATTCGTCTTGGATTCTTCCGTTTCCGGCTCGATGATTTTGGCAATCACAAGAGAGACGATAGGCACACTAAAGACGGATAAAAGAAGGAATTTCATGTCGATACCCATCAATGAATATCCGATTAATATCGCTCCGCTTGCTGAAGCTGTCCCCCCAACCATCACGGCAAAAAGTTCAGAACGCGTCAGCTTAGCTAAATAAGGCTTAATCAACAGGGGAGCCTCTGCCAAACCAAGAAAGGAATTTCCGATCGCATTAAACGACTCAACCTTTGTCGTCCCAAGGATTTTACCCAACCCGATTCCGATATATTTTACAAAGAACGGGATGATGCGTAAGTAATAAAGTGCTGAAATGAGTGCAGAAATAAAGATGATTGCACCCAGAACATTGATTGCGAAGACAAATGAAATATTTGTACCTTTTTCGAAGAATCCTCCGAACACGAACATGATTCCTTCATTGCTGTAGTCGATCACTTTCTGTACGCCGAGGGCTGCTTTTTTCAAAATGGTTTGTCCGAATGGGACTTTTAATACAAATAAGACAAGCAGGAACTCAAGGCAAATCCCGATGATAATCGTGCGCCATTGAATGCTTGAGCGGTTGCTGCTCAACAGCCAGGCTAAAAATAGAACTCCAAGTAATGATAAGATGCCATATACTAAACTCACAATACCAATCCCCCAAAATGTAATCTTCAACGAATTCTCAAGTTTACGTCGTATGATGTCAGACCTCTTGAAAAAACAAATAAAAAAGTGCATGAAGACATTCTCTAAAAAATAGGGAAAGTCTCCATACACAAACAGCATATAGAAAAGACTTTCCTTATAGTCCGGCACTTTAAGGCTGCCAGGTAGAGACTTATGGTCCATATCACCATAGATATATAAGGAATTCGTATGAAGTTGATTTGAAATATGTTTTCTACTTTATCACACGACTGAAGACGATCACAATGGTTTTTTAAAAAAGAAAAGCATGGAAAAACGTGGTGATTCTTTTTCACTATTTTTAACAAAATTCCAAAAATAATAAAAAAGAGGGACGGACCTTCATTCCTATGACCTGGTCATAGGAATCGAGGTCCGTCCCTATCTTGTGTCTTCTTATTTTGTACGCTCTAATAGGTTTGCAAGAACGTGTTTTTTGTAGGATTCTACATAGCGTTCCTCGTAGTGGCGTACGCCTGCTTTTTTTAGTTCTTGTACGTACCAGCCTTTGCTTCCGATATGCATTGAAATCAACATCCTTTCTTTGCTTGTTATTGAGTGGAATCTCCGACTAGCTCTTCGCATGAGCTACGTTAAGATTGCTTACGGTTGTACATTGTAACATCTCATATTTCATGAAAAAAGGGGGGAAAGGGAATTTTTCGGATTCATCCTTTTCTGAATATTTTTCAGGGGGGATTATTTTTTTGAAAAAAAGTGATCCAAAATTGAACCATCTTCGTTAGCTTTGTGAAAATTGGATGGAGAGTGCCTGTATCAGGTACACCTCACCCCAATAAAGCGAATCGGAAGGAGGTGACAAGACGCAGTGCATAAACACCTAATTCAGGCTTTGTTATTTCTGGGAGTCATCAGTATTCCCACTTTTGCTTCTGCAGATGGCGGACTTCTCTCCGATGTCACAAATGAAGTCGACGCTGTTACTGATGAAGCAACGTCAACCGTGAATGAAGCCGTATCCGCTCCTGACGAGGAGAAGGACAAACCTTCCATTGAAGAGAAAAGTACAACTTCAAAGGAGGAGAATCAATCAAAAGGGAATTTACTTTCGGGTACAGTTGATTCGGTGACAGAAACGGTTGATCAGTCGACTGGGACCGTTTCAAATACAGTGAATTCCGCAACCAAAACGGTCGGAAATACTGTAGACAAAACCGTGGAACGTACAACAAAACCGGTTACTGATATCGTAGGGGAATCAGCGGCTCCTGTAACGGAAACGGTGAACAATACAACGAAGTCCGTTACCAATACTGTTGAAGAAACAACGAAAACAGCAACCAATACAGTTGAATCGACAACCAATACGGTCACGAACACGGTGGAAGAAACAACAGAACCAGTTACAGATTCTTTGTCAGACGATGAGCCTTTATTAAAAGTCGATCTATCAGAAGATCCTGAGGTGAAAGTAAATACAGGGATTATCGATATCGACGTTTCTAAGGATCCACAAGTAAAAGTGGATACAGGAGTAGTAGAAGCAGATGTTTCAGACGAACCATCTGTTGAAGTGGACACTGGAATCGTTGAAACAGAAGTAAACGATGAGCCATCGGTTGACATTAAGGTAGATGAGGAAGTAGAAGTGGAGAAAGAAGATGTTCAGAAGGAAACATTCAAAAAAGATGTCCCTGATGAAGCATCATCCAAAGGTACTGATGAAAATTCCATTAGAATTAGCAAAGCAAAACAATTAAAAGATTCAATACTTACCAAACCGGCTAAAGTTGAGGCAAAGGAAGCCTTCAAGGTGGAAGAACCGAAAAATCAGAAGGAACGACCTTTCACACCTGCCAAAAAGATGGAACCGGTATTAACGACAACAACCACGAATTCCATAAGTCAGCCTTCAAGCACGAGTGGAATGAATGGGCAAACCACCGGATCTAGCTCTCTATGGTATGTGTCGGACCAGCAAGCAGGGGCCGTCAACTTCCAAAAAGCTAATTTATATGAGAAAAAGAATCTTTATTATGATCAGTGGTTAAACGCACCACCGTCCCAACCACCTCAGGCAATCTCTTCTTTTCAAAGGTATATAAACTAAAAACTTTTAAAAGGAGAGAAAAATAAAATGAGAAAAAGCGTATTTAGAACATTAGTTATGACAGGTGGATTAGCAGCAAGTCTAGCAATCGGAGGTCACACAAGCTTAGCGGCAGGGAATGATTCACTGCTTAACAGCAATGATGGATTATTGGAGAACGTCAACATTCTTGATTCTGAAGATGGTCTATTAAATGGATTGAACATCGGTGGATCAGACGAAGAATCGAATACGGATGCAAATGCTGATGCGGATGCAAACGTCGTAAACGAAACAGTCGTTGATGAAGAAAACGATTCTGTTACTACTAAAAATGGTGCGGAAGCTACTTCAGATGTAAACGCAGCTGTTGAAGGAGAAGACGAATCAACAGAAGTGAATGCAGATACTGACGCTGCTACTATGAACGAAACAGTGGTAGAAGAAGATTCAGCTACTTCAAAAACAGAAGCGGGAGCATCACAAGATGTAAACGCAGCTGTTGAGGGAGAAGACGAATCAGCAGAAGTGAATGCAGATACTGATGCTGCTGTTATGAACGAAACAATGGTAGAAGAAGATTCAGCGACTTCAACAACAGAAGCGGGAGCATCACAAGATGTAAACGCAGCTGTTGAAGGAGAAGACGAATCAGCAGAAGTGAATGCAGATACTGATGCTGCTGTTATGAATGAAACAATGGTAGAAGAAGATTCAGCTACTTCAACAACAGAAGCGGGAGCATCACAAGATGTAAACGCAGCTGTTGAGGGAGAAGACGAATCAGCAGAAGTGAATGCAGATACTGACGCTGGAATCATGAATGAAACAATCTACAGTGAAGAAGATGATTCTTATGCCACTACTACTTCTGGAAACCTTACTTCTGGTCTAAATGCTTCTGCATCTGATGATGATAATGAAGTAATGGCTGATGCTATGACCGATTCAAATGTTTGGGTAAGTGCTGAAAGCAACGAAGAAGACGATTCTTCTAAAGCTTCATTTGGTACTGAATCGACAAATGGTCTTGTATTGGGAACAGAAGATAAAGAAGATGGTGACTCGTCTAAAGTAGAAGCGATGAACGATACTTCTCTTATGACAACAGTTGAAAACAGCGACGACTATTCTAAGTTTGAAACAAACGCAGCAAACAACCTGTTGCTAGGTGCTATGACGAACGATGAAGATAACGAATCTGCAGCTACTCTCATGAACGCAGTTGAAGCAGGACTATGGGCTGAATCAATGGATTCTGAAGAAGGAGAGTATACAAGTGCTGGATTGAATGCTGGTACAGATACAACTCTTGGATTCTTGTCTTCTGATGAAGAAGATGAATCTTCTCTAATGTCTAACCTTGGGGTGAATGCAGATGCAAGCTACACTCAATGGGAGAATGAAGATTCTTCAGACTCTGAGTTCAACCTTGGTCTTTCGACAGATCTTGGTCTAAATACAATGCTACAGTCTGGTGATGAAGGTTCTAATTTAGGACTGTAATATGAGAAAAAGGAATGATCCTCAACGGATCATTCCTTTTTATTGAACAGCTTTCTTCAATTCCAGTTCTTCTTTTTCAAAGCGCTCGAACATGATGAAGAAGAGTCCCGCACTCACCAGCGCAAGTATCGACAGGATGATAAACGTCCAATCGTATCCTACATAAAGTGATAGAGTGATGGAAAGAGGTGCGATCGTTCTCGCAACTGTAAAGCGCAGGCTGGCTGCAGCAAAGTACTGCCCCCGCATATGATCCGGAGCAAGCTTTGAAACGAAGCTTTGCTGGATACCCGCTGTCATGAGCTCTGCGAATGTGAACACCGCCATGGCAAACACGAACATCCAGACCGAGCTCGTTTGTCCAAACATAAAGATTGAAACGGCGTAGATGACGGAGGATAGGATGAACACATTACGCTCACGGAATTTCGTGATCCATCTCGTGATGACCACCGTAAGAAGGGCCACCAGGAATCCATTTTCAGATAAAATTAATCCGAATACCTGCTCACTCACAAGGGTCAATGACCAGTCCCCGAAGCTGAACAATGTGGCCTGATCGACGACATCTTTAATATATACAGGAATCAGGAGGTCCAATTGCATGAACGTTTGACCTACCAGGACTCCGGCTAAAATAAATAATAAAAACGTTTTGTCTTTAAAAATAACACTATAATCCTTCATTTGATCTGCTATCACACTATGCCAGACTTTCTTTTTTCCTTCTGTCACTAATAGCTTACTAGTGTCTGTAGGTGCAGTTTCTCTCGTCATTTTATATAAAAGAAGAGCTAAGAGCATGCAAATAAGCGCAGCGGCAATTAAAAGCTCGAAGCGGTAATGAACATAGAAAATCCCACCTAGTATCGGGCCGACCACCACGGCAATATTAATGGATGTGTAAAAGACGGCAAACACATGACTGCGGTCCTTTTCATCCACTACATCGGCCACCATGGCCTGACTTGCAGGCCAATAAAACGATCCAAATACCCCTACTAAACTAAAACAGATAAAGCCAATCATAGCTGAATCGAGCCAAGGTGAACTGGCCAGTCCAAAGATTAAAAAAGCAAAGCCTTGTCCAAAGGCCGAAATGACCATCATTCGCTTACGGCCAAAGCGGTCCGCACAATAGCCTCCCATCAGGTTTGCGAGTACGGCAAACACTTGCGAGAGAACCAATAGTAATCCTGCCGTCTGCTTTCCGAATGATTCTGTGAAATAAATCGTCAAAAACGGAAAGAACATCCAGAAGGTAATGTTAATCGCTGCTTCCCCAAACAGCCGAACCTTTAAATTACGGTCCCAATCTCTAATTCTCATCTATATTCCTCCCCTCGATGAAACGCTAGATGAACTAGAATATCATAGCTCGATAGGACAAAATAAACAAGACTGATTTACTGGTATTTACAAAATATTTACTCATGCAAAAGAGGCGTCTAAAAGATACCATTTCCTCCTTTCTGAATACATTAAAAGTATTGAAAGGGAAAGGAACGGTGGGTGGAGGTGATCGATAGGCTTATCCTTATTACCGGTGCATGGACGCAGGTGATCGGAACGGTGATTGCAGCAATTGGAGAAACCATGGTTCTACGAGAGGAGCGGCTTAATCAGGAGCGACTCGGATTTCGGTTAGTCTCCATCGGGAATGGCATTGAAGCAGCAGGAAACTCATTGCAGGCGGTAGGCGCTGAAAAGCTTTCCGACGGCTCGGAAGGAGAAACATTAAGAATTGTAGGAGACTGGATCCAGTCATCTGGAAACGTCACAAATGTAGTGGCCGCTGAGCTCCAACTTGCAGGTAGAGAAGAGGAAGGATTGAATCTTGATATATTAGGGGATACCTCTCAATCCATCGGTTCCGCACTTGAAGCTTACGGAGCAACCCTTATTAATCTTGAATTCTCAGATCTACTTGCAACGGGAAATACCATTCAATCTCTGGGTGCCGCACTTGAAGGGGTGGGAGAGTTGTATATTCTTAAGGGAAATAAAGAAATCGGCTTACAAATTACTGCGTTCGGAAGTTATGCCCAGGCAGCCGGAGCGACGATTGCAGCCATTGCGTTGACGAAGCAGTATGGGTGAGCTTTTTGACCGAAAGAGGAGAATTTTTTCGAAAATGGACTCATAACATGATGAAGGGAAGGTAGATGGGAGAAGGATACACCGGTTGAAAGGGAAAGGATTGCGTCTTTATTTTGATTTATGTGTCTTTTTTCAAATTTATGCGTCAAAATTTCGATAATTGCGCCTTTTTCCATTTACTTACAATAGATTGAGCGCTCAGTCAAACGATCCTATCCCATGCCCGACCTCATCTCCATAAAAAAATCCCAAAAGGCAGCCAAACCACCTTCTGGGATCCCACACAGCTAAATCTTAAAAGGCCCAACCGCCATCGCGGAATACGGCTTCAGTCGAGCCGTCTTCTTTCACTCCATCGATGTTCATTTTGTCAGAGCCGATCATGAAATCAACGTGAGTGATACTATTGTTCAAGCCGTTTTTCTCAAGCTCTTCTTCACTCATTTTCTTTCCGCCTTCGATACAGAATGCGTAGGCATTTCCGATCGCAAGGTGATTGGATGCGTTCTCATCGAATAATGTGTTGTAGAATAACACGTTCGATTGAGAGATTGGGGATTGATGAGGAACAAGGGCGATTTCCCCAAGGTAATGAGATCCTTCATCTGTATCCACAAGGCGCTTCAGGATTTCTTCGCCTTCTTCTGCCTTAACGTTTACAATGCGGCCGTTTTCAAATGTAATCGTAAAGTTGTCAATCACATTTCCACCGTAGCTGAGTGGTTTCGTGCTTGATACTGTTCCGTTCACACCAGTTTTTAATGGAACCGTGAATACTTCTTCCGTGGGCATGTTCGCCATGAAAGTGGTTCCTTGCTCGTTCACACTTCCAGCTCCTACCCACAGGTGACCTTGAGGAAGCTCGATCGTAAGGTCCGTCCCCGGTGCCGTGTAGTGCAGCTTTTTGTAGTTTTTGTCATTCAGGTATTCCACTTTTTCGTGCAGGTTTGCGTCGTGATCCTTCCATGCCTGGACAGGGTCAGCCTGGTCGGCACGGACGGCTTTGAAGATGGCCTCCCAAAGTAGGTCCACTTGCTCTTCTTCAGAAGCATCCGGGAATACTTTTGCAGCCCAATCTTTAGAAGGAGCGGCCAGTACGCACCAGCTTACTTTGTCCGATTGAATGAATTGACGGTATTTGGACATTGCTTTTCCAGCTACCTTTTGGAAGTTTGAGATACGATCTGGATCTACCCCTTTAAGCAAATCAGGGCTTGAAGATACGATGCTCATGAAGGCAGCTCCGCCTTCAGCAAGCTCTTCGACTTCTCTTGCTTTCCATTGAGGGAACTCCTGGAATGCTTCGTCTGGAGCAAGATCATATTTCGTACGGTTTACCACATCATCATTCCAGTTGACGTAGACATGCTTAGCCCCAACTTCATAGGCTTTCTTTACCACTAAGCGGACAAATTCTGCCGAATCGATGGAAGTGTTGATGACCAGGGTCTGACCCTTTTGAACATTGACGCCGACTTCAACAGCAAGACTTGCGTATTTCTCAAGATTTTGTTGGAAATTAGACATATGTATTCTCCTTTTTTCAGAATGTTCTATTACATTCTTATTGTATCAGTGCGGACACCGTTTGCAAGTGTTTACACCCATCTTTCTATCGTATGCGAAAGTATGGAAAAGTATTTGTTTCGTGCACGATGAAAATGAACGTTCTGTGGCATCCAAACAAGAAACATAGCAAACCAAGGGGCAACTATACTATAATGATTGAAGCAAGACTCCAGATAAAAAAGGGGGAAGAAACAGTGCCGTGGAATGTCCTTTTATTACGAATGTCCGCCATCTATGGGTTTATTGGAGCATTTCTTGGGTCTCACATGGCAGGAGCCGGATCGTATGCATTTAAGCCCATACATGCTCATATTTTAGTAGTCGGCTGGTTAAGCTTATTTGCATTTTCATCCTACTATCGTTCCTATCAAGTACCGAAATCTTCTAAACTGGCATTTGCCCACGTATGGACGGCAATTATCGGTTCGCTTGGATTAACTGTCGGAATGTGGATGTACAACTTAAATCCATTCAACCTTCCGGCAAGCTTCACGATGGTCTTCTATATAGTAGGAGGAAGCACGTTATTACTCAGCTTTTTCCTATTCGTGTTCATGACATTTAAATATAGTGAGAGCAAGAAGTAAGAGATGGCCTGTTTTCGTTGGAAAACAGGCTTTTTGGTATGGGGTGTGAGGGATTTGTGGATAAGTTGTACCAGGTACAATCTGATCGAAAACTGCTCCACTCCACAAAAAAACTCCTCCCCATCGAAATGGAGAGGAGTTTTTATACCTAAGTTGACGCTTCATCCTGCTGTTGCTCTTGAAACAAGAACCGGTAGTCCATCGGGTTTTGGATCAAATCGGCCAGGGTGTATTCGTCAAGGACAGAGAGATAGGCATTTAACGCTTTGCCGAGGACATGCTTTAATCCGCAGACGGGAGTGATGACGCAGTTATTATTATTGGCGTCAAAACATTCGACAAGATGGAAGTCCTCTTCTGTGGTTCGGACGAGTTTTCCGATATTTATATCTTCTGGGGATTGTGCCAGTTTGATACCGCCGTTCCTGCCGCGGATTGTTTCAATCAGACCGTTTTTCCCCAGTTCATACGTCACTTTCATCAGGTGATTCTTTGAGATGCTGTAGGCATCAGCGATTTCTTTTATATTAGAGAGTTCCTCTTTTGGTTTTGAAGCCAGGAAGATCAGGACTCTCAGTGAGTAGTCAGTGTATAAAGTTAGTCTCATTTATCTCACCTTTCCAATCCGTTATTTTTATTATACAGAAGGAAGCATGTTTGTGTCTAAATGTGGCTGTTTTGTTAAAGATGTATTTTATATATTGCTTTATAAAAAAAAGAGGAGTACCCTAAAGATGTATTCAAAATATATCTTCGAGGTGACCAAAATGCTATCTCAAAAAACCATTGAAATCGTGAAATCAACTGCACCTGTGTTAGAAGTCAAAGGAACGGAAATTACGTCCACTTTTTATAAAAATTTATTTACTAATCATCCGGAACTACTAAATATCTTCAATCATGCCAATCAAAAAAAGGGAAGACAGCAAACCGCATTAGCCAATACAGTGTATGCAGCTGCACAGAATATTGATAAGCTCGAGATGATTCTGCCGGTTGTAAAGCAAATCGCTCACAAGCATAGAAGTTTAGGGGTTAAGCCGGAGCATTATCCGATTGTTGGAGAGCATTTACTTCAAGCCATCAAACAAGTTCTTGGAGACGCAGCGACAGATGAGATCATTGAAGCGTGGGGAGAAGCATACGGTGTCATCGCCGGAGTATTTATTGATGTAGAAGAAGAAATGTACAAAGAAACGGAGAACAAAGACGCCGGATATAGAGACTTTAAACCGTTTGTAGTCGCAAAAAAGGTAGTGGAGAGCGATGTTATCACTTCTTTCTATCTTCAACCAAAAGAAGGGGGCAATGTCCCAACCTACATGCCGGGTCAATATATCTCTGTACGAGTGACGATCCCTGGTGAAGAGTTCACCCATATCCGTCAGTACAGTTTATCAAGTGCGCCTATGGAGAATCTCTTCAGAATTTCTGTTAAAAGAGAAGCAGAATTCGATCCGAAAGGGAAGGTGTCTAATTTCTTGCATGACAAAGCAGCCGTAGGAAGTGAGATTGAAGTCAGTGCACCAGCCGGCGATTTCTATTTAGGGGATGGCGAATCACCCGTTGCCTTTATAAGCGGAGGTGTAGGAATCACGCCTATGATGAGTATGCTTGAAACGGTCGCGCGAACGAAGCCGGAGAGACCTACTGCCTTTATTCATGCAAGCAAACATGAGGGGATCCATGCCTTTAGAACAGATGTCGACAGTCTAATGAACGAGTTGATGAATGGGGAAGCTTGCTATGTTTACGAAAATCCCCGTGACGAATCTCAAGGTCATTTTAAAGGATATGTGAACAAAGAGATCCTTTCCCAATATGTCGATGGAGAAACGGAATGCTATATATGCGGGCCGGTACCATTTATGAAAGCTGTCATCTCTACGTTGAAAGAGATGGGAGTTCCTGAATCGAACATTCACTTCGAATTCTTCGGTCCAGCGATGGATTTATCGAAGAAGGAAAGTGTAAATGTTTAATAAACGGGTCGGAGATTGGATTTGAAAATAAAGTGAGAAAGTTGAAAGGCCGAAATTGAAAAGTTGAAAATAAACTAAGTTTTTGCCTCTTTCACCGTCGCGATTCGTCCCGAGTTCAGCCAATCAAACAGAAAAACGCCAGGAAGCCCTGGCGTTTTTCGTATTTACAGTCGATGTTCGTCCTCATCCACCCGGTTTTTAAACGCTTCCTGGGTCACGATCAGTTCTTCATCCCCGGCTGCGTCTTCTGAGTGTTTCCCCTCTGGTGCACTATGCTGAGGGAAGTTTCCTGGATGTCCCTTTTTCTTTGAGTCGAACGATTTTCCACGTGCCATGTAAGCCACTCCTTTTCATCCGTGATACAGGTAGTTTTTCCAGCTCATACGAAAATATGTGAAGAGGAATTGTCAGAAAATAGACGTATCTTACACATACAGACCTGGAGTCTTTTGGATATACTAATGGTAACAAGTGGGTAGTAATTGATACGTCAAAGACCAGCCGCGTCCACTTTAGTTTGAAGCAGGAGGGGTTATGGATGGATTTTTCGATGATCATATCTGAACAACGAATTAAGAAGGCTTATGAAGAGGGCGAGTTTAAAGAGCTGCCGGGCTACGGTAAACCTCTTCATTTAGACGATGATTCAGGAGTGCCCCAGGAGTTGAAGATGGCTCACCGGATGATGAAGAATGCCGGATATACAACGGATGAAATGAATGTAAAAAAAGAAATGATGCGCATAGAAGACTTGATCAAAGCATGCGATGACGACTTGGAGAAGCAGGAGCTGCAGAAGAATCTGAATGAAAACATGCTGAAATACAACGCCATGCTTTCCAAGAAGAGAATCAATACAAATGGTTCTTTATTCAAAAATTATGATCATAAAATAGAAAACAAGCTGCTGAAATAATGAAAACACCACTTTCGACAAAGGAAAGTGGTGTTTCTTTATTTCTTCCGGGGTTCCTCTTTAAATAAGAAGAATGAGATCACTCCGGATAAGAGTGCCGCTCCAATGATGATCATCGTTTTGGCTTCGGAAGGAATTTCAGAGTATCCTTTGCCGAGCATCCAATTTGCTACCACGGCTACGATAAACATGATGGGAATCATCATGATGATTCTTCGTTTCAAGGTGCCACATCCTTTAGTACTCTAATGATGCTTTTAGTTTATCATATTTTACACCTCGACACTTCGTTGAATTCGTTCCGCACTTGTAGCGGTGTCTTGAACATATTGAGCAATCATGCGGTTATCACCATGAAGGGTTTCAATGGTAGCGCTGATTTCCTCAAGTCCTGCAGAGGTTTGTTGAATGACAGCTGCAAGCTCTTTCGTCGATAGCTCAGCTTCTTCGGTTTGGCCTCTTACTTCTGATGCCGTAGAGGTTAACGTATTGAACTCGTTTGACAAGGAAGCAAGCTTTTCACGCAGTGTCGTGAAATAATCTGTTACCTCACCGGTTGCTCCGACATTTTCATCCAGCTTTTCTGAGCTGAGATTCATGATTTCGACAGCAGAAGAGTTCACTGAATTAACGGAAGCGAGATTGTCGTTAATGCGGGTGGCTGTGTTTCGTGTAATCTCTGCCAGTTTCCGAATTTCATCGGCCACAATACTGAATCCCCGCCCGGCTTCACCTGCCCTCGCCGCTTCAATGGACGCATTCAGAGCAAGCAGATTGGTTTGATCCGTAATGTCTTGAATGCTTCCAATGAACGTATTCGTTTCTTCTATTTTGCTTGTTAATTCGCTGAACGTTTGACGAAGGCCTTCAATGATATTTTTCAACTCAATCATGTTTTCCTGCAAGTAAGTGACACGCTCACTGCCTGAAACTGCAATGGAATTCGCTTGAGTAGAATGGACAGTGAGGTTGTTTGAAAGCTTGGAAACCTCCTCCATTTTACTCATCGTCGTCTCGGAAACGGCAGCAATGTTGTTAATCTGATCACTCTGTGTGACGCTTCCCGCTGATATTTCATTCACGGCCGTTCTCATTTCATCATGTGAAACGAGGTGAGTTTGAATCTGCTCGTTGATTTGATGAATGCTTGTAGAGATGGTGGATAATTCTTTTTGTAGAAAGTTTCGTTGTTCTTCTTTTTTCATGCTCTCGCTTTCTGTCATCTTGATGAATTCCTGAAGCTGCTTGAATTGATTGCGGTTCAAATGAATCACCACTCCAAGGACCGTCCCCAATAGTACATAAACAAGCAGAGCCGGAACAAATAATTCTGTGAAAATCGGGTCGTTTGCAGGAGCAAGAGCTCCATTTAAGATGAATAAGGCAAGTCCGGACCCGTAACCGATTCCAAAGATCACTGGATTGAAATGAATCGCACTGATGACAGCCAAAAATAATAAGATGACTAATTCATTCGGATTGGACCCTTCTAAAAACAGCCAGATTCCGATAATGGCATAAACAGTAGGAATGCTGAAATAAACAAAGAAATGTGGTTTTTTCAATATTAATTGCAGCACAATGAAGTATGCGGACAGAAAGAGAATCTGTGAAGCGAAAACGATTACGGTAATGATTCCTGACTCATTTATGATGGAATACGTCAGGGCTGCTGCCAGGCTGATGGAATAGGTGATCAGGAGCAGCAGATTTTTCCTTTTACTATCGATTTCTTTTAATTGCTTTGGGGTCATGACGGTTCTCTCCTTTAATATAAATACCTATATATTACATATATCGACAAAAAAAGGTTGTTCTTTATAACGGTTTACAGTAATTTATGAGAAAATTTCGAACGCTTTTTCCTCTCAATAATTAGAAGTTTCATCCGATATTAGTAGTAGACTACGAAGAGTAAGGTGGAGCGATCGATGGATAAGACGTCTTTAATAGGAGTCATTTTAGGATTGATAGCGGTTGGAGTGGGGATGGTTTTCAAAGGAGTAAGCCCTGTTGCCTTGCTTAACCCTGCAGCCATTTTGATTATTTTACTTGGAACAGTGGCAGCGGTGACCATTGCCTTTCCAACCCATGAAATTAAAAAAGTACCGAAGCTATTCGGCATACTGTTTAAAGAACAAAAACTGCAGGACCCGAAACAAACGATTCAATTTTTCTCCCAATTAGCAGATCTTGCCCGAAAGGAAGGACTGCTTGCACTCGAAGCCAAAACCCAGGAAGTCGATGACCTTTTTTTGAGGGACGGACTTTCATTAGCCGTGGATGGACAAAGCGCTGATTATATACGGGATGTGCTGCATGAAGAAATTGATGCCATGGAAGAGAGACATAGTGCCGGGGCGCTCATCTTCACACAAGCGGGGACCTATGCACCGACCCTCGGCGTACTTGGAGCGGTGATTGGACTTATTGCGGCCCTCAGTCACATGGACAATACGGATGAACTTGGTTATGCCATTTCAGCGGCCTTCGTTGCTACGCTCCTCGGTATTTTCACGGGATACGTTCTCTGGCACCCGTTTGCCAACAAGCTGAAGCGTAAGTCAAAGCGTGAAGTACAGATGAAAATGATGATGGTAGAAGGAATTCTGTCGATCATCGAGGGAGAATCGCCACGGGTGATCGAACAGAAGCTGGCATCCTACTTACCGGCAAGTGAACGATTATTGTTGTTAAAGGGGGATGAGGATGAGGCGGCGTAAGAAGAAACATGAAGACGAGCATATGGACGAGTCCTGGCTGATACCTTACGCGGATTTGCTAACCCTGCTACTGGCCCTGTTTATCGTGCTTTATGCGTCAAGCTCGGTGGACGCTCAAAAATTCAGGGAACTTTCCCAGGTATTTAGTGAAATCTTCACAGGAGGAACGGGAATGATGGAGTATCCCAGTCCCGTAGCTCCTCAGCAGTCGAGCGATCAGGAAAGCAAACAGGCATCCTCTGCAGGGAATGAAGAGGAAAAAGAGAAGGAACTAACGAAAGAAGATTTGGAAAAGCAGGCTTTCCTGAAGGATCAAGAAGAGTTAAGGGGAATTCAGGGAAAAATCAATCAGTATATCAAAACGAATAATTTAGAAGCTCAATTCGTCACAAAGCTTACTGATGAAGGATTACTTCTCACGATCCGGGACAATGTATTATTCGCCTCGGGATCAGCCATAGTCCAAGGAAGTGACCTGAGCGTGGCCGGTGAACTATCGGCACTGCTTGAAATGAATCCTCCACGGAACATTATCATTAGCGGTCACACGGACAACGTGCCGATCAGCAACGCGGAATACGATTCAAACTGGGAGCTAAGCGTCATGCGGGCGGTTAATTTCATGAAAATCATTTTGGACAATCCTAAGCTTGACCCCCAGTGGTTCAGTGCTAAAGGATTTGGAGAATTCGTACCGATTGCCGACAATGCTACATCAGATGGCCGGGGACAAAACCGCCGGGTGGAAGTGTTGATTCTGCCAAGGGTATCAGAATAAGAAACAGGATCTGCAGTCAGAATTCGGCTGCAGATTTTTTTATTGGGCAGAAGTTGCCGTATTTCCAGGGAAATGAACGGTTTTTGTCGAATGGAAACCACTTCCTGAAACCCAATCAAATAGGTTTTCACCAACTGAATAATCTTTATCCTTCTTCATTTTCAAATAAAATGTTTCACACAACCAAATTTAGGGAAAAGTTTGAAAAACCATTTAGAAGCTGTGGCTAATTTTTCAGGAACAGGGGTCTCAATATGAGAACGAAGGCATTATACATATTTTTGCAATTTCATTTACGTCTTTCCCACCCAACTATTCCAAACCTTAGCCACTGCCTCTACTAAAAAGGAGGAGCACGATTGGATACGTTTTTTGACATCATAGGTAAAGTTTCGGCATGGTTATGGGGGCCTCCATTAATCATTGTCCTGGGTGCCACGGGTTTGTACCTGACATTTTTATTGAAATTTATACAATTTCGCTATCCTCTCTACATATTTAAGCAAACGATAGGGAGCGTTTTTAAGAAGCCGAAAGGCGAAGGAACGGTGACACCGTTGCAGGCCTTAACGTCGGCTCTTTCATCCACCATCGGGGCCGCGAATATTGTCGGTGTACCGGCAGCGATCATGTTTGGTGGACCGGGGGCCATCTTCTGGATGTGGGTGATTGCCTTAATTGGAATGGCCCTTAAGTTTTCTGAGAGTGTACTTGCGGTTCGCTATCGTGAGAAGAACGAAAAGGGAGAATATGTTGGCGGTCCCATGTACTACATGACAAAAGGATTAAACATGAGATGGCTCGGTGTATGGTTTGCATTTGCCCTTATGATCGAGCTGATTCCAAGTGTGATGGTGCAGGGGAATGCTGTAGCATCAACGGTAGAGGAAACCTTTAATGTAGATGGACTTTTCACGGGCATTGTCATTGCCCTCATCGTTGTATTAATCGTATTTGGTGGCATAAAGCGTATTGGGAAAGTAACGGAAATCTTTGTACCGTTCATGGCTTTGATCTATGTAGGAAGCGCATTGGTGATTCTATTTATGAATATCGATGCAGTACCGGAATTCTTCAGTCTGATTCTGTCGAACGCATTTCAACCCATGTCTGCAATGGGTGGGTTCGCCGGGGTAGCGGTGGCTGAGACAATCCGTTGGGGATTTGCCCGTGGATTGTATTCCAATGAGGCCGGACTTGGAACGGCGCCGATTGCCCATGCAGCGGCACAGACCGATCACCCTGTTCGCCAGGGGCTTTGGGCGATTGTTGGAATCGTGATCGATACCATCATCGTTTGTACAGCTACGGCCTTCGTCGTGTTATCTTCAGGGGTCTGGACAGCTGAGAATGCTTTGGATGATCCTTCAGCACTGACAACAGAGGCTTTCTCAAGTTATTTCGGCGAATTTGGTGGTATCCTTGTGACGATTTCATTGATTTTCTTCGTACTATCGACGATCATTGTCATCGTCTTTTATGGAGCAAAGCAGGCAGAGTTCCTATTTGGCTACAAAGCGGCTCAAGGGATCAAGATTGTTTATACGGTTGCGATTGTCCTTGGTTCAGTTGGAGCAGCAAAAGTCATTTGGCAATTCCTTGACTTGGCTCTTGCGGCGATCTTAATTCCGAATATCATTGCGGTTCTTCTCCTAAGTAAAGAAGTGAAGAGACTTACAAATGAATTCTTTACGTCAGATGAGTATTACTTGAAAGACACTGGCAAGGTAAAAGAAAAGAAGATATCATAGTCCAAAAGACTTGTTTTTCCGAGAGGGAGAGCAAGTCTTTTTTTGTTTTTCTATCCTGCATCGTTTTAGATAATAAACATTAATGATTTCCTTAAGTTTCCATCTTGTCTAAATTTAAACAAAAGTTTAGAATATTAACAAAAGTCATTTTTCTTAATAGGGGTGGGAGCTTGTGAACGAAAAAGAAAAGCTTTTGTTGACGTATATTGAGGAAAATCCGTTTATGACTCAACAGGAATTGTCCGAGCGAAGTGGATTGTCACGGTCAGCCGTTGCAGGATATATCTCGAATTTGGTGAAACAGGGAAAAATCATGGGGCGTGCGTATGTTCTTCCAAAGAAAAACGGGATCACGTGCATCGGGGGAGCCAATATCGACCGCAAGCTTCAGTTGAATGGGAAATTGATTCCTGAAACCTCAAACCCGGCGAAAACAGAGCAATCCAGTGGTGGTGTGGCACGCAATATTGCCGAGAACTTAGGACGTTTAGGGAAACAGGCCAATTTGATCACGGTGGTTGGAGAAGATACAGAAGGAAGCTTTCTTTTATCTCATACGAAATCGTTTGCCGATGTATCGGCATCCCAGCGACTTCTAAATGAAAGCACCGGGGCTTACTCCGCCATACTGGACGAAGAAGGGGAAATGCTGTTTGCCCTGGCTGATATGAACATTTATGAAAGCGTTGACATTGGTTTTATTGATAAGAGATGGGGGTTGATTTCTTCATCGGAAATGGTGCTGCTCGACACCAATTTTCCAGAGGATGTACTTAAATACATCATCCGCAGGTGCCAAACCGAGGGAGTGCCTCTTACGATCATTCCGGTTTCTGAACCGAAAGTGTTGAAGCTGCCAACATCATTGGAAGGGGTTTCTTGGTTCATATGCAACAAAGGGGAAGCGGAAACGTATTTAGGAATGACAATTGAGACAGAGGGTGACTATTTTAAAGCGGCCAAAGCCATTACCCAAAGAGGGGCGGAAAGGGTCGTAATTACCCGGGGAGATCAGGGATTAATCTATTACACTACTTATAAAGAGGCGAGAGCCGTTTTGCCTCCCAAGGTTGAAGTCGCTGACGTGACCGGTGCAGGGGATGCCCTTGTCGCTGGAATATTATTTGGTTATATAAAAGGATCCGATACAGACGGTGCCTGCCGGATCGGGGTGATCTGCTCGTCGATCACTCTGCAATCCAAATTTACGGTGGCACCTACGCTGAACAAGACGAAGCTTCAACAAGAGTTTAGTCTTTTCTATTAGTTAGAGGGGGGAAATGTACATGAATATCGACTCATATATTGAATACTCGCAGGAAGTATCAGAAGCCAGAAAGACAGGGAAGGCGATTGTGGCATTGGAATCAACGATTATTTCTCACGGAATGCCTTATCCACAAAATGTGAAGACCGCCCGTGAAGTAGAGGATATCATTCGTTCAAAGGGGGCCGTTCCCGCAACGATTGCCATTTTGAACGGGAAAATCAAGATTGGGTTGTCCCATGAAGAGCTCGAATATTTAGGGCAGGCAACAGATGTAATCAAGGCAAGTCGCCGCGACATCCCTTATATCCTTGCTTCTAAAAAGGACGGAGCGACTACGGTTGCTGCTACCATGATTTGCGCGGAGCTAGCTGATATTTCTGTTTTCGTGACAGGGGGCATCGGCGGAGTTCACAGAAATGCAGAGGTGACGATGGATGTTTCGGCGGATCTCGAAGAACTTGCCGTGACGAATGTGGCCGTAGTCTGTGCAGGGGCAAAATCCATTCTGGATATAGGTTTGACGATGGAATACCTGGAAACAAAAGGAGTACCTGTCCTAGGGTACGGAACAGAATCCTTACCGTCCTTTTACACACGGAGCAGTCCTTTTTCAGTGAACTATAAAGTAGAGACGCCCGGAGAGACGGCTGATATTTTAAAAGCGAAATGGGATCTTGGATTGAAGGGAGGCGTGGTGGTCGCTAACCCGATCCCTGCCGAGGATGCCCTGGATGAAAACGAGATGAATAGAATCATAGAAAGAGCGTTAAATGAAGCGGATGAACAAGGGATTGCCGGAAAGGAAGCAACGCCATTCCTCTTGGGTAAAGTAAAGGAATTAACAGACGGAAAGAGCCTTACAGCGAATATCGCCCTTGTGAAGAACAATGCTCACTTAGGAGCCGATATTGCGGTTCTTTACGCCAAGTTAGCTAAGGTAGAAAGCTTCTAATCTATGTGAAAATAGTGAACCCGGGGCAGATTGTAAAAGCCCGGGTTTTTTCATTTAAATATATTGATCATTTATATGTAACTAGAGGTAGGGTAAAATGGTGGTAAATAACGTTACGAAAAAGGAAGGTAATATGGCTGATATGCAACCCTATCATGCATTGAGTGTTGATTCGATTCCAGTCCCGGCTGCAATAATAGATGTGAAAAACCAAGCTTTTATAGAGGGAAATGAAGAGTGGAAAGGATTGACCCTGCAAGAAGACAATCTTCTTCAGAGAATGTTAGAAGAAAAGAATTGTTCCATTCGCTTAAATCATTATACCTACACAGTTAAACGAAAACAGATGGATGAGCAAAAAGAATTAGTGATGATTGTTCCAGAGGCTTGTGGAGAGAAGCACGTTTCCCATGATTATTCCAATAACTCCCGCTCGGCCATATATGAGTCTCTTATTTATAACACCCCGACTTGTGTATGTATCCTTGATAAAAAAGGGAAGGTAGTGGAAATGAATCAGTCCTTTCAGGAGCTGTTTCATATTCCGGATACCGTTCTTGGTGAGTCCCTTTGCAATCAAACACCCCTTCAGAATCAATCCTTTATCACCTTAGTGATGAACGGAATAAGGGGAGTGAATACAACCGGGGAAGAAGTAACCTTCATAATGAATAAGGAACGGAAGATTACATGCAATATTACAATCTCCCCGGCCAATTACAAAAGTGATGGGACCGTAGACAGTGTCGGAATCATCCTTCACGACATCACGGAGAAGAAAAACTATGAAAACGAACTGGTTTCATTGAAAGCGGAACTCGAGAACACGCTCCGGCTCCAAAAGACGATCACCTATAAGATCAACAAGAGAGGCAATGAATTTGTGATCGAAATGGCGGCAGGGGAGCTATTAAAAAAATTGAATCTGACTCCTTCAAAGGTGATTGGTAAAACCATTGAAGAAGTATTTGATTCCCATCACTTAGGTAAAATCCAACCTAAACTAAAGCGTATATGGGAAACAGGGGAAGAGTTGACGTATGAGGATGAATACAAGGAATTAGAGTATATCGCCTCCATCGTTCCAGTGGTGCAGGATGGAAACGTCGTGGAAATCATCTGTTCCATTTCGGACATTTCCCTGATCAAAGATATTCAGAGAAAACTGATCGAAAGCGAACAAAAGTATAAGTCGATTGTGAAATACAGTCCTGACAATATTTATATGGTCGATACAAAAGGGATCATCCAGGAGGTAAACCCCGCTGTGAAAACGCAGTGGAATCATATCTCTCCTCATATGATCGGCAGTCACTTCAGTGAATTCATCGCGGAAGGCAGTAAGCATTCAGCCATCAATCACTTTGAAGTCGCCCTTAAAGGAGAAGCGTCAAGATTTGTCACCACCTTCGAAAATGGAGAAGGTGGCAAAAGCCATGTAGCGGTCACCAACATCCCGATCAGGGTCAAAAACAAGGTCATCGGAATTTATGGATTCGGACAGGACATCACAGAAAAACTGAAGATGGAAGAAGAACTAAAGGAAGCGAAAGAATTACTGGAAGCGTACTTCGAGCATGCCGGAGACGGGATTGTCCTTTTAGATCCAGAGGGAAGCGTATTAAAGGTCAATCAGCAGTTTGAATCGATGTTCGGCTGGAAAAAGGATGAAATTACAGGACGGAAAATCACCTTTATTCACCAGGAAGACCAAGTAGGACAGTTCAGACAGAATTTAATGACCATCAAGGCCGGGAAGCGAATAAAAGACTATGAAACGGTGCGTTACCGAAAAGACGCCACGCCGATCGAAATTGCCTTTAACATGAACCCGATCATAAATGACGATGGAAACCTGATCGGTATTTCGGCCATCATCCGGGATTTATCCGAGAAGAAACGAAATGAAGACTTACTGAAGAAATCGGAACAGTTAGCGATGATCGGACAGCTTGCAGCAGGAGTGGCCCATGAAATCAGAAATCCCCTGACGACCCTGAAAGGCTTCCTTCAACTGATGAAAGAAAACGCGAAGGATGACTTTTACTTGGGGGTCATCCAGGGAGAGCTCGATCGAATCGAAATCATCACCAATGAATTTCTCGCATTGGCGAAACCAAGAGCCGTTCAATTTTCCCTGACGTCCTTAACGACCCTGCTCACAAGCTCTGTTGAATTCATTAAGATGGAATGTCTGAAGCAAGGAGTCGATGTAAGATTCTCTGTGGAAGAAGCGGAAATTTATTGTGACTCCCACCAAATGAAACAGGTCATATTAAATGTCATGAAAAATGCCCTGGAAGCCATGCCGAGTGGGGGTCTCCTGAGTGTTCAACTTGAAAAAGAGGACGGTTATGCGAAAATCTCCATCCAGGACAACGGAAACGGAATACCGCCGGAGCGTATGAAGCATTTAGGTGAACCGTTCTATAGCACGAAAGAAAAAGGGACCGGTCTTGGATTGATGATTTGCCAGAAAATCATCAAAGAGCATCACGGCTCACTATCGATCCAAAGCAATGTAACGGAAGGAACGGCCGTAACGATTTTGCTGCCGATTGCAAAAGAAAGATAGAAAGAACTCCACATGTGAGAGGAAACTCTTGCTGTGGAGTTTTTTATTTCCTCGAGAATTGTCGAATGGCCATTAGGGAATATTCCGACAAAAAATGTAAATACCAGAGAATAGAATCATGAAAAGCTGATATTTTCCGGGAAATAGTACGTTCTACAAATTTCTTATTTCTCTTTTCATTCATAAGAACTTGTCTACTCATGGCGATTGAACGGGAGCACATCGCCACGTTTCAACATCCTGGGAAAAGGTTAAAGAGAGAGAAAGAGGTGAGGAGAGATGAAGACAAACGTCTTGATTAGTGGTGGAGGAATTGGCGGTCTGACACTTGGCTTGAAATTAGCACAGTGCAATATAGACGTAACGATTGTGGAACGGTTACCAGGGCCAAGCTCCGTATACAAGGGAGAGCTCCTCCAGCCAAAAAGTCTGGAAATATTTGATTCATTGGGGGTCATTGACTCCGTCTTCAAAAATGGTCATATCATTTCCGATTTGGAACTCATTGAATTGAAAAGTGCGAAATCAGAAGCTGAGAACTCCACGATGAGCTACTCGATTCTTCCCAGCCGATACCCCTATTCATTAATGATCCATCATGAAACGTTAAAGGAGATTCTACGGAAAAAAGGAGAGGAGTACCCTTCCTTCCATTATCAATCAAATACCGTTTGTAAGAAAATAGACGGTCATACCGTGATCACCGAGGATCGCGAGACGAAAGAGGCACAAGAGATTCATAGTGATTTCATTATCGGGGCAGAAGGAAGAAGCTCTGTCACCCGTGACTATATGGAAGTGGATGTGAAGGAAAAAAAGTACAACCATCATTTCTTAACGGTGACATTTCCACGGCCCAAGGAAATGGTGAAGGGACGTATCATTTCTACCTATCAATCATTCTTGGGTTTATTCCCCTTACCAAACAATGAAGTTCGTTCCGTATATCTCATTCCAGCCGGGGAATACAAGACCCTTCGGAAAAAACCGATTTCAGAATTCCATAAGCTTTATATTCAAATGTGTCCCGATCTCGATGGCTACGTGAACCAAATTGAGGACTGGAAGAAAATCCAGCTGATGGTTCCCTTGAAATATCATGCGGAAACCTATGTGAAGGACCATCTTGCCCTGATTGGAGATGCGGTGCACACGGTTCACCCCATGGCAGGAGAAGGAATGAATATGGCCATACAGGATGGGAGCATTCTTGGAGAACTGTTGTGTGATATGTATTCGGCCGGTAGATTAGATCCGGCTAATCTGGAATGGTATCCAAAGGTCCGGAAAAGAAGGGTGGCCCATCAAATGCATCTCAGTCATTTATCGGCCCTCGTCTACTCGTATCCGTATCGCCCGGTCGGCTGGCTGCGAAATAAAAGCCTTCAGCGCATGGAGAGGGATTCAATCTCCCATTACAAGCAGATGCTCAACATATCCGGTCTCGGCATGTGGAGAGAAACCCTGTACGACCGGATGGTCCAGGGGGGAGTGCTCCCGATCAGAAAGGATTCGTTGACAAAAGAAGAGAAATCAAACACTAAGTTTACAGAAATCCAGGATTATCCCTGGAAAGGAAAGGAGGGCCTACTATGATCGGGGAAATGGTGAAAGTATGGAGGGCAAGAACATGGATGAAAAAGAATGTTCCATTCCTGTACAGCTGGCATGCCTACGTAGGCTATGAAATGGATCTGTTTGATCGTTTTACAAAGCCTGCCTCCATTCAGGAAGTCGCACTTGCTCAAAACATCGAAATGGACCTCCTTGAACAGTGGGTAGAGGTCGGGATCACCATTAAGCATATGAAGCGGGTGGAGGATGGGAAAGTCACCACGAGGAACCGCTGGAAGCTGCCGACTTCAAAGAAGGACCCGCATTCATCAGGCATTTTGTTGAAAGAGATGATGGAGCTGCACATACCGGCCCTGCTGTCGTATCCACAATTATTACGTAATCAAACGAAGCAGCATTTCAACTCGGATGTCCATGGTTCTACTGTAGCAAAAACGTCGATTCTGTTAGAGCGCTTTGCCTTTCCAAAGGTACAGAAGGCGATTAAAAAGTATAATGTGAATTCGATATTGGATCTTGGCTGTGGTGAAGGCGGATATGTGAAGAGAATAGGAGACCGCTATCCTGATAAGAGAATGGTAGGGGTCGAGATTCATGAAGCCGTCGCAAAGGCTGCTGAAGAGTCTCTTCAAGACTATGAAAATATTGAAATCCTTTGTAAGGACCTACATGAATATGAGCCTGAAAAGCTCTTTGATATGATCATGGCCAATAATCTCTTTCACTATATCGATCCGTCCGAGCGCCTGCAATTCTTTGAAAAAGCATCGACGTGGCTGGAATCAGAAGGCTTGTTCTTTGTTCTGACCCCGATGCAGAAATCAAAGCATGGGCAACAGTTTTCCAGTGCCTTCAACAGCTTCTTCATGACATTCCAGAACCTGTATCCGATTCCGTCGCAGAAGGAGATGGAGACATTGGCCGGTAAAACAAACTTCAAAGTGGAATCCGTCGAACCGATCGTGAAAGAAGGCGGATGGTACGTGATGATATTCAGGAAGAACTGATCCTTTTAACGGGGATCGGTTTTTTTGTTTGGTTGTGTGTTGTTGGCGTGTGGCGGAGGTGGTTTGTGTCGATTTTTCTTAGTCGATAATAAAACTGAAAAGTCGATAATAAAAGTGCCAAAGTCGATAATATATCTGAAAAGTCGATAATATAATCAGTAAGTCGATAATATATATTGGAAATTCGATAATAAAAAGTTTCGCGGCCCCTTTAAAGTACCGCATTAATGCACATTTGTCCCTTTCCCGAACCCAAAATTCAATAGCGAATTATAAAAAACACCGTTGAGGGTGCAATTCTTAAGGCAAATCAATCAAATAGTTCAGCAGCTGAATCTCGGGTATATTTTAACAGTCAAATTCCGTTTAAAAATCAACTGTTAAATATCAAGCGGAATTCAAGAGTCAAAATATTCACCCACCGCACACATCCGTCACAATTTTTTCACTAAAAAGGGTAATCACCCATCGTTTTAGGGTAAAAATAGAAAGATGATTACAAATGTGGAGGAGTGCCAATTGAGAAGACAGGATGTATATGATTGTATCGGTATAGGGATCGGGCCGTACAATTTAAGTTTGGCGGCGTTGATGGAGGAGAAAACGGATCTGAAGGTGAAGTTTTTTGATCAGACTCCGGAGTTTCAGTGGCATCCGGGGATGTTGATCAATCTGACGGATCTGCAGGTGCCATTTATCGCGGATTTGGTGACGTTTGCGAATCCACAGAGCCGGTACAGTTATTTGAATTATTTACATACGCATAATCGTTTATATAAATTTTTCTTTTTTCAAAAGTTTGAAATGCCGAGGCAGGAGTACAATGATTATGCCCGCTGGGTGGTGAGTCAGCTTAGCTGCTGTCAATTCCATAGTGAAGTGATCGGGGTCACGGATGAGGGCTACTGCTATAAGGTTGTGATCGATAACCGGTTGACCGACGAGCGTGAGATTTATTATGCGAAGCATGTGGTGATGGGTACGGGAAGCAAGCCGTTGATTTTAGACGGAATGGATGGTCTGCCGGATGTGGACGTCCATCATACGAGTAAGTATCTGTTCCATAAAAACACGACGATGGAAGGATCATCGATTACGATTGTCGGGTCCGGGCAAAGTGCTGCCGAGGTGTTCTTTGACCTTTTAAAAGAACAGAAGGATCATTCCTATCAGCTTACATGGCTAACCCGTTCCGAAGGGATCTTGCAGCTCGAGTCGTCGAAGCTCGGGCAGGAATTCTTTGCCCCTGACTATGTGGATTATTTTCATGGATTGACGTATGAGAAGCGTGTGGAGGCATTAGAAACGTTGGATCAGCTCAGAAATGGGATCGATCCGGATACCCTCAATAATATTTACAACATCCTTTATAATCATTCGGTCAGTGATCACTCGCCGGACATCACGATCCAGCCTTTAACGGAAGTGAATAAGATCCGGAAAGAGGAGGATCAGTACGTCCTGAATTGCCGTCAATGGCAAGAAGAGCGTGATTTTTCTTATCAGACGGATAAGGTGATTTTGGCGACGGGTTATAAGCCGAATATTCCCGAATGGTTTTTTGAGGAGTTCGAGGACAAAATTGTCTGGGAAGATGAGAAGAAGTATAAAGTCTCCCGGAATTATAAGCTGGAATTCAAAGAGAACAGAGACAGGGGGCATCATTTCTATACGGTGACGAGCCTGGAGCATTCTCACGGTGCAGGGGCAACGAACTTAGGATTGGCTGTGGACAGGAATATTCAAATCATCAACGACATCGTTGGTAAAGAGGTATATGAAGTGCAGAGGAACACGATCTTTTCTCAATTCACGATGGATAAATAAGGGAGTCGTGTTTGGATTTATACACAAAGGGTAAAGTACATGTGTGAAAAAAAAACAAACGATAACTAGGAGTGTTTCATTTTATGGCTAAAATAGCAACGTTAATTACAGACATGTTTGAAGACGTAGAATTTACAGATCCTGAAAAAGCGTTTAAAGAAGCAGGACATGAAGTTGTGACGATTGAAAAAGAAAAAGGAAAATCAGTGAAAGGCAAGCAGGGGGATGCAACGGTGAAAATCGATGAAAGCATTGATGACATCAATCCTGCAGACTTTGATGCCCTATTATTACCAGGCGGATTCTCTCCGGATCAGCTGCGTGCAGATGACCGTTTCGTTAAATTCACGAAGCATTTCATGGATGAGAAGAAACCGGTATTCGCGATTTGCCACGGTCCACAATTATTAATTACGGCAAAAGCACTGGAAGGACGAAAAGCGACAGGCTTCAAGTCCATTAAAGTAGATATGGAATATGCAGGTGTGACGTACGAAGATAAAGAAGTCGTCGTATGCGGGAACCAGCTTGTGACAAGCAGGACACCGGATGATCTTCCGGCATTCAACCGTGAATCACTGGCGCTTCTTTCAAAATAGGACAAGTAAATGAAAGGGGACATTCCCCAAGGTATTTTGTACCTTAGAGGGAATGTCCCCTTTTTCCTATCACGACTGACTATTATTTACGCAGGTTACCCATTTCTTCAATAATCGCAGTCATTTCACTCGGGCTGAATCTGTCCTTGCGATCGACCATTACATAAAGGTCGTGAAGGTCTTCATACATTTCTTCATTGAAATCTTCTGGCTTTACGGCACCGGCATTGACTATTTTTAATTTTTCTTTGATGGCAGTGACCATGAATTCAATATTTTCGGTTGTGTTTTGTGATAAATCCATTTGGATCGTCCTTTCTGACGTGCATTCATTACATTTATCTTTCCATGATTCCTTCACCCTGTCAACATAACTTCCTCCCGATAAGGATTTTTTTCGGAGAATGTTTTACACTATTAAGGAATGGGAAATGAGTAGGTAAGCTAAAACGTTAAAAAAGAGCGTTCATGGTATCAATTTTGTGCTCATGAAGGAACTTTAGCCATTCTTATAGAAAATAATCTAAAGAATTTAAAGGAGGGTAATACATATGGGAAGCAATAAATTTTTCAAAGGGGTTTTGTTAGGTGCCGTAGCAGGAGGTCTTCTTTCCCTGCTGGATAAAACGACTCGTCAGGAAATGGGGACATCTTTAAAGAACAGCGGGAATTATCTATCAACGTATTCAAAAAATCCACAAAGACTGGTCGAGTCATCGAAGGAAGTATATGAGAAATTACGCACGACAGCCGATCAAGTCAGCAGGGATATTCATTTTATCAGTGAAAAAGTGGATGAAATCAAAGGGATGACCCCGCAGGTGAAAGAGATCATCGAGGAGACAAAGGAAACCTTTGAAGACTCTTCAGAAGCTTATAAGGATACGTTTTCAGATAGGGAAACGTCCAATGAACTAACAACTCAGGGTGAAGAGAGTCAACCTATTGCGTCTTCATTTAAGGGGTATTAACGAAACGAGGTGAGTACATGTCGGATGAGACGGTCAAAGGAGGATGGAAAGGATTTTCTAAAAGTCTTTTCTCACATATTAGTGCGAATGATGTAACGGGGCTGGCCGCGCAAATTGCCTATTACTTTCTTTTATCGCTCTTTCCACTGCTGATTTTTATCGTAACACTCTTGCCATACCTTCCCGTCGAGCAGGGAGACATACTGGGTCTGGTCAGGGATTTTGCACCAGGAGAAACGATGTCCATGATCGAGGAAACGCTACAGGACGTCATGTCGAACCGGAATTCCGGTTTACTGTCTGTCAGTATCATCGCCACGATATGGTCGGCGTCCAATGGGATGAATGCCATCGTGAAAAGTTTAAATCGTGCCTATGATGTAGAGGAAACGAGATCATTCATTGCGACCCGTCTCATGTCTATTCTATTGACACTAGCCATGATTCTCGTATTTGTCATAGCTCTTTTGCTTCCGGTGTTCGGGAAACAGATCGGTCTTTTATTATTTTCTCAATTCGGATTTTCAGAGCAATTTTTAACGGTATGGAACGGGATTCGGTGGGCGATCAGTCCCATCATCCTGTTTATTATTTTCGTTGGGTTGTATTTCTTTGCTCCAAGTAAACGGATCAAATGTTTAAGTGCATTCCCGGGAGCAATCTTTGCGACGCTTGGCTGGGTACTCGCATCCTTGGCCTTTTCTTATTACGTCGGAAGCTTTGGGAATTATTCGGCCACATACGGCAGCATCGGGGGGATCATCGTCCTCATGATCTGGTTCTACTTAACCGGAATCATCATCATGATCGGCGGAGAAATCAATGCACTTGTAACGATTAAAGATAAAGATTCGTGTTAAAATAGGGGAAATCATTCCCCGGACATAGTACAGGTTCAAGTAGGGGAAGATTCTATTAAACATTCGTGTTTAAGGGGGTCTTCTTTTTTGATGTGAAATAGAAAGCGAGGTAGAGCCTATGTTGATAGCTGCGATGGTGGAGAGGCTTGGTATCATTGTGACGATAGCCTTTGTCATGACGAGGATCAGCTTCTTCCGTCATTTAATCGAGAAGCGGACCCATGTAAAGAAAACCCAGACTCTGCTCCTTATCCTGCTGTTTGGTTTCTTTGGGATCGTTGGTACATATACAGGATTGATCGTGAATCCATTTCAAGAAGAATATACAAAATGGCAGTGGCATCTTCAGCAGAATGAAGCGATCGCCAATTCCAGGGTGATCGGTGTCGTGGTCGCCGGGTTACTGGGTGGTCCATGGATCGGACTAGGAGCTGGATTGGTCGCTGGGGTCCACCGGTATTTTCTCGGTGGATTCACGGCATTCTCGTGCGGGGTCTCGACGGTTTTAGCGGGATTGCTGGCAGGGTGGATCGGGAAGCGGGAAAAGAAAAACAGGCTTGTTTCCCCTCAAAAAGCGTTTTTGGTTGGATTTGTCGCAGAAGGGATGCAGATGCTTCTCATTCTTCTATTGTCAAAGCCGTTTGATGATGCTTATTTACTCGTTTCTGATATCGGATGGCCGATGATCCTTGCAAATGGAGTCGGAGCCGGGATTTTCCTGTTGATCATTAAAAGTGTTTTTTATGAAGAAGAGCGGATGGGAGCGGCTCAATCCCAGAAAGCATTGCGATTGGCTGATAGCACGGTGAAATATATGCGAAAAGGATTGAATGCCGCCTCTGCACAGGCTACGTGTGAAATCCTGATGAGAGATGTGAACGCTCTGGCAGTTTCCATCACGAACACTTCCCACATCCTCGCTCATGTCGGCCTGGCCTCCGATCACCATCAACAAGGGCGCCCGATTCAAACCGAAGCGACGAAACGGGTCATCGAAACGGGAGAGCTCATGAAGGTGGGAAGAGAGGATATTCAATGCGACCGGAATGGATGTCCATTGGGAGCAGCAATCATGGCGCCTCTTTTAAAAGGAGATGAAATTGTCGGAACGCTTAAATTCTATTTTCATTCGGAAAAAGAGATAACGCCGATCCTGATGGAATTAACAAAGGGGATTGCGACCCTGCTTAGTCACCAGCTGGAGCTTGCTGAAATCGATACCCATAAAGAGCTTGCGAAAGAGTCGGAAGTAAAGGCGCTGCAGGCACAAATCAATCCGCATTTCTTGTTCAATACCATCAATGTCATTGTGTCGTTGACGAGGATCAATCCGGATAAGGCGAGGACTCTGCTGATTTCACTATCTCAATTTGTCCGTCAGAATCTGACAGGAAGCACGAAATCCACCTCGACCCTTAATGAAGAAGGACAGCATGTAAGGGCCTATCTCGCCATTGAAGAAGCACGATTTTTTGACCGGCTGGAAGTGGTGTATGAGATGGACGAAGATGCCCTGCAGGCGAAAGTCCCTTCGATTACCCTGCAACCTCTTGTTGAAAATGCGATTAAGCATGGTATGAAGAATATAGAAGAAGGATTTGTGTTGAAGATTTCGATTGAGCTGGATGGTGATGAGGTGACTGTTCGTGTTCAGGATAACGGTGCGGGGATCGATGAAGAGAGAGTGGAGAAGCTTTTGCTTGAACCCGTAGAATCACAGTCCGGTACAGGAATCGGGCTCTATAACGTGAACAAACGATTGGAAATGATGATGGGAAAAGAAGCAGGACTATCGATCACATCATCAACGGGAAACGGAACCACGGTTGAATTTACGGTAAGGAGTGAGAAAGAATGAAAGTCGCCATTATCGATGACGAACCCTATAGCCGGGAGGAAATGAAGCATCTATTAAGCGGTTATTCATGGGTGGAAGTAGTCGGAGAAGCAAGCTCTGCTGAAAAGGGATTGGAAATCATTTTAACAAAAGAACCCGACGTCTTATTTCTTGATATAGAAATGCCGGGCATGAGCGGGGTCGACTTAGCCGAAGCCCTTCAGAAAATGAAGCACAAACCGGAAATCGTCTTTGCCACTGCGTATCCGGATTATGCCTTGAAAGCGTTCCGAGTGGAAGCCGTTGACTACTTATTGAAACCATTTGAAGAAGATCAGCTCGCACAAACGATCGAGCGCTTGAAGAATCTTCTGAAAGTCGGAATGAAAGAGCAGAGCGAGAGCCCGTCAATGGGGAAACTGGCGGTTCAGGATGAAGATAAAATTGTTTTCATCAGCCCGAAAGACATTCTATATATCTTCCGGGAAGAGCGGGAGACCTTTATTTGTACGAAGAAAAAGAAGTATACGTGCCGCTTGCCGATCAAGGAATTGGAATCAAAGCTCAGTACATATCCATTTTTCAGGGTTCATAAAAGCTATCTCGTTCAGCTGCCCTTCGTGGAAGAACTCATCCCGTGGGGGAGCGGTGTGTATCAGTTGAAGGTTCATGGAGCGGATGAGGCGATTCCGGTGAGCCGGAATTATGTGAAGGAATTGAGGGAGCGGTTGGAGTTGTAGGTGGGTTTTTTTCTGAGTGTACCAGGTACAAAGAGGAGTGTTTGTACCTGGTACAATTTTGGTTTTAAGTGCCAGGCACCAATCGAGCAATCGGTGCCTGTACCAGAACGTCTAATTGTGCCAGGCACCCAACTTTTCCACCTTGCATGTTAACCCTCCCACAGAACACCTCAACTCCAATTTCCGACATCTTAAACAGAATGTGACGAATCTGTGAATATGATTGCTATAATGAAAGCGTATTCATAAATGAACGAAAGGGGATCATAAGCATGGTCACATTTCTGGTCTCGATTGTTGTATTAATTATAGGTTATTTCACATATGGAAAATTAATTGAAAAAATTTTTGGAATCAATGAAAGTCGTTCGACTCCTGCTTATGCAAAAGCGGATGGAGTGGACTATGTTCCAATGAAGACTGGGAAAAACTCCATGATCCAGCTGTTGAATATTGCTGGTGTAGGACCCATTTTCGGTCCGATCATGGGAGCACTTTATGGGCCGGTTGCCTTCCTTTGGATCGTACTTGGTGCGATTTTTGCCGGAGCGGTTCATGATTACTTAACGGGAATGATTTCAATCCGTAACGGAGGAGCTCATTTGCCGGAGCTTGCGGGACGATTCCTTGGTAAGACGATGAAGCATGTGGTAAACGCATTCTCGATTCTTTTACTCGTACTGGTGGGAACGGTTTTCGTTACAGCACCTGCAGCATTAATCGCGAATCTGACGCCAGCCTGGATTTCATTAGGTGTCATTATCGCCGCAATTTTTATTTATTACATTGTCGCAACTCTATTACCGATTGATAAAATCATCGGTAAGGTTTACCCGCTTTTCGGAGCACTGCTTGTCGTGAGTGCAGTAGGAATCGGTGCAGGATTAGTGATCACAGGGGCGGATATTCCTGAGATCAGCTTAACGAATATGCATCCTGAATCAGTAGCGATTTTCCCATTATTATTCTTGACGATTTCTTGTGGGGCACTTTCAGGGTTCCATGCCACACAATCACCAATCATTTCAAGAACGACTCAAAATGAAAAGAACGGACGGAAAATTTTCTACGGTATGATGATTTTAGAAGCGATCATTGCGATGATCTGGGCAGCAGCTTCCATGAGCTTATTCCAGCCGGGTGAACTGAATGCCATCTTGAAAGAAGGCGGACCTGCAGCGGTTGTAAGTGAAGTATCTGTTCTTATGCTTGGGTCAATCGGTGGAACACTGGCAATCCTTGGTGTTATCATTCTTCCAATCACGTCTGGTGATACTTCATTCCGAAGTGCGCGTATGATCATTGCCGATTATATCAAAGTAGGACAAGTGAAAATCTCCAGCAGGCTTTGGATTGCGATTCCATTGTTCGTGATCTCAGTCGTGTTGACACGAATCGACTTTAACCTATTATGGAGATATTTCTCCTGGGCGAACCAATCGACAGCGATGATTGCCCTTTGGGTAGGTGCCATGTATCTGGCTCTGCAAAAGAAACCTCACTGGGTCGCAACGATTCCAGCGATCTTCATGACGATGGTGACATTCACATATATTCTGAGCGCTCCGATCGGATTCGGTTTATCAATGAGCACAGCGTATATGGGAGCAACAGTTGTAACTATCGCCGCGATCTTAGCATTTATTTATACTTTAAGAAAGCGCTTAAACGATGGATCCGTCATTCAAGTCGACGAAGACGTACCTCAAACGGCAGCTTGATTAGAAAAGAGTTTTCCGGTAATTACCGGGAGACTCTTTTCATTTTTGGCACAAAATAAGAATGGTTCAAAAACCACAAGTTTTCTTGATGACGACTAATTATTAGGAGTGATTCAGCATGACAAAGAAAACGAAAAAAGACGGCGGTACAAAGCAAAACGGCAAGCACAAACCGAAACAGAAAACATCCGGTTCTGCTAACGGGCAGAATGGATATCACTAGAAAATGACGGCCAATCCTTTACGGGTTGGCTTTTTTATTTGGAACTTGAGATGTTTTCTGGTGGTGGATGTATTATAATAGAGGTAGTTTCAAAAATTTAGTAGTCTCAAAAGGAGATTCCATTATGTCGAATAATAATGATCAGCAAATACAGCCAGAAAAGAAAAAAATCAGCCTGCAGGAAGCAATGAAGCAGCAGCTGGCAAAGAAGAAAGAAGCTCAGGCAGGCGGCAAGCAAGCAACTGGGGGCCTTGCTTCCAATCAACGCATGCAAAGTCAACAAACGAAGAAGCCCAGCAATACTCGTCGTAAGATGGGGAGCTAATGGGGAAGAGCGCTCAGGAATTGGGGAGTGCTCTTTTTTTTGTGCTGGTGTTGATGTTGGCGGTTGGGTGTGCGAAATATGTCGCTATATGAGGAACGGTCGATATCTTGAAAATACGGTTTAAATAAAGAAAAAACGGTCGATAAATCCCAATAGCGGTCGATAAATCGAAGTGAAAGGTCGATAAATCCGAAATTAACCTCATCATCCCACCACAATTCCCTTCGAAAATCAATTCCACCAAAAAAATCAAACTTTTTCGTCTCCGCTGTCGTCAAAGTACTAGAAAAGAGGTGATCTCCGATTGAATGAAGTCCAGGAATGCGAATTCACCGAGTCAAAGGAGGATATTCTGGAAGAAGTGATGAATGAATACGGCAAAGAGGTGTTGTATATCGCTTATTCTTATGTGAAGGATCACAGTCTTGCTGAAGATATTGCTCAAGAGGTGTTTGTCCGATTTTATCAAAGGTACGATTCGTTTCGGGGAGACTCCTCGTTGAAGACGTGGATCATCCGGATTGCCATCAATCAGAGTAAGGATCATCTCAAGAAGTGGGAAACGAGGAAACTGCTTTTTACAAATAAGCTGAGTGAATGGATTCAAGAGAGCAGGATTTCATGTCCGGAATCCCAAACGATACATAAGGAAATGGGCAGGGAGTTGGATACCAGGTTATTATCTTTGCCAATCAAATACAGGGAAGTCCTATTCCTGTTTTATTATGAGGAACTGAAAATCACGGAAATTGCCGAGTGCTTGGAAATCAACATCAATACGGCTAAAACCCGTTTGAAAACAGGGAAAGAGAAACTGCAAAAAATGTATCCAAAAGGGGTGCATCATGATGGATAGAGAGCTTCAGAGACAGGTTAAAAAAATGACAAATGAAGGATTACAAGGATTCGATTTTAACAACAAAATGAAGGATCATGTACGGAAAAGAGTGGCTGAGGGGAAGACGCAAAAAGAGTATCGGCGCAGGTGGTATGCTCCATTGATCAGTTTCGCTATTGTTCTTATCGTCGTTTTTGCTTTTGCCGTAGTAAAGGGTGAGCAATGGGGATTCCTTGGGAGCGAGAAACTGAGTGGTTATTTTACAAATAAATCGAACTTTGATGTGGAGATTCATTACGATGGGGGGACGACCATAAGTACAGTTACGGACACGATCACAAATCAGGATGGGAAAGTGAAAGCACTGGCCTTCACGAAAAACGAAAAAAGTGAGATTTATACAAAAATAGAGCGCCTGGATCTGAAAGGAAACAAACCGTTGTCTTACAGAGAAGATTGCACCATTCTTTCCCTTGAGAATTACATGATGAAGATAAGAATGAATAATGATGAATATGAGTACTATCATTCAGAATGTGAAACGACGTCAGATACCAGGGAACTTGAAGAACTTCAACAACTCATCATCACCATCATCAAACAAAAACCAGGATACCAAGAAATGTTGAATCAAAGACTGCCGATGTGAATATTCCATTTACTTCCTTCCGTAAACATGCTATCATAATAAAAATTTCAATTAAATGCCATGAAGAGAAGAGTAGATATCCTGAATTCTTTAACAGAGAGCTCCGGCAGCTGAAAAGGAGTAAGAGGGACGGTATTGAACCAAGACTCTGAGCAGTGCATCGGAACCGGGTCAGGGGATGGTGTGACGGGAGCTCTCGTTATCGGGCTAGGGTATAAGCCGGTTGGCCGTACCTGAAAAGGTTAGTATGGCGACATATTAACGAACTGGGGTGGCACCGCGATATAGAATCTCGCCCCCAAGATCAACGTCTTGGGGGTGGGATTTTTTTGTTTCACAAAACATATCGCGGGGAGGAATAACCAATGAGGAAGTGGAAGTATCCTTTACTGCTGCTGTCAGGCATCGGGATTTCGAATGTAGGAGGGTGGATTTATTTAATCGCCATAAATTTGATTGTTTTAGACGAGTGGGGATCACCTCTGGCAGTGGTGGTTTTATATGTATTGAAGCCTGTGGCGGCCCTTTTGACAAATGGCTGGGCTGGAAGCTTGATTGACAGGGTCAACAAGCGGAATCTGATGGCATGGCTTGATTTTTTCAGAGGGGTGTTGATTGCGGCATTGCCTTTTCTTTCGTCGAGTTTGTGGGTGTATGCGGTTGTGTTGATCATCAATATGGGAAGCGCCATGTTTTATCCGGCGTCCATGGCGTACATCACGACCATCATTCCCCGGGGGAATAGACAGCGATTCAATGCTCTCAGGGGGCTGATTGGATCGGGTGCGTTTCTCATTGGACCGGGAATTGCCGGACTGATGTTCATGATGGGGACACCTACGTTTGCCCTTTATATGAATGCACTGGCCCTCTTTTTATCAGGAGTGATCACCCTATTCCTGCCGAAGCTAGAGAGTGGGGTCCCTGTTGATACAGGTGATACCAAATGGGACTTCATCAAAGAGGATTGGCGGATGGTGTGGAGATTCAGCCGGCGCGCTACTTATGTGATGGTCCTTTACGTCTTGTTCAGCATCCTGATTGTAATGACTGCAGCGCTCGATTCCCTTGAGGCCGCATTTTCTAAAGAGGTATTGCACCTTTCGAACAGTACGTATGGATATCTTGTAAGCATTGCAGGGGGAGGATTTGTACTGGGGTCGATCCTGAATGCGTCCCTTTCCCATAAACTCCATCACATGCATCTTATGGGATTTGGTTCTCTGCTCGTTTCCGGAGGATATCTGATTTATTCTTTCTCGGAAGGTTTCTTATTAGCGGCGATCGGGTTCGCTGTTTTATCCTTCGCCCTGGCCTTTGCAACGACAGGGTTTGAAACCTTTTATCAAGAACATATTCCCGTGGAGATCATGGGGCGGGTAGGCAGTATTTATGGATTGTTGGAAGGGGTATTGGTCATCCTTTCTACGGTGCTTATTGGAGTGGGAGCTGAACTGGTGTCGATTCGATTTGTTGTGGCAGCGGGTTCTGTCATCATGCTTGGGGTCACAGTGATTTTATATAGTAGCTCTACCTGGAATTCTTGGGAAAAACAGGTGAGACGTAATGCTGAATGTTATAATAAATAAAAAAGACACAAAGGGGGTCAATGGATGAAAATGACGGCAGATCAGTACTGGGACCGGTGGGAAGAGTGGATGCACCGGGAAGAAGCAAGTTATGAGAAGTGGAACGGATTAGAAGATCTGTTGTTCATTGCGCAGAAAGAAAAGGACCTCTACAAGGAGTTCTGCTGCCGGTTCGGGATCATGAGGACCGTCAACTATCTTGGGGAGTATGAGGAATTATTCGACCACTTCGAGTGGTGCAACGGCTTCTTTTTAGATAATGAAGAGAGCCTGCAGGATTGGGTGGAAAGCTTCTTCTGGATCTATAAATGGATGGCGGAACACCTGGTGAAGATGCCCGGCATTGACACAGAACTGTTAGAAGCCTTTTTCAGTGATTTTCAAGAAGCGTATGACCGTTATGGCTATAGTCTGCGTCCCTTTTATCAACATCAGCATAAACGGGCGTTGAAAACAGGGAATGCAGAAGAAGCGGAAGAGTATTATCAAAAGTGGATAGCGTCGGAAAGGGATTCCCTTTCCGACTGTGAAGCCTGTGAATATCAGACACAGCTTGAGTATTTTTATTTTACCGGGGAAAAGGAGAAAGCCCGACCCATTGAAAAACGTTTATTATCAAAAGAAGTGACATGTGGAGAAATTCCCCACTTGACCTATAGTAAGCTGCTCTTGCCTTATCTTGAAGAAGGTAGGGTGGAGGAAGCCTCACACTATCAGTCAGAAGGATACTTTTTCATTTATGATAAACCACACTTTTTGGTCGAAGCTTCCGAACATATCAGGTTTCTTGCCCTGACCGAGCCTGTCAGGGGAATCAAAGTATTGGAGCGTCACATCGAGTATGCGGATAGTGGGAAGGATCCTTATGGAATGTTCTACTTTTATATGAGTGCGATTGTCCTTCACCGAAAGCTTGTGGAAGCCGGCCATCGTCCGGGATTTGCCATTGATGTGATGAGTGAGATTGCGGAAGAGATCGCCGGGGATTTTGATGCGAGAAATGGGAATGATTTCTTCAGTCGGGAAATGGAGAAGATTTATTCTCTGTAACAAATATTGACAGCCCCAGCATATCTATATATAATCATCTAAAATAACTGAAACATTGCCGAGGATCAGTAAAAGAATCTTGTCTTTTAAAGAGAGGGAGCTAAATTGGTGAAAAGCTCCTATGGATGAACCTTTGAACCTGCCTCTAAGTTCTGTATCGAATGAAGATATCAGCGGTCCGATACCGTTATCATGGAATGAGTGTAAAGCTTTGCTTTGAATCAGGGTGGTACCGCCAGAAATGGTCCCTGATGAGAAGCAGGGCTTTTTTTGTTTTATATGGGTGTCAAACGGGCGATTTGCTGATAAATCCGGGATTTCGCCGATAAAATGGAAATTACGCTGATATATTCAGATTTCCGCTGATAACTAAACCAATCCAATTTAAAATAAGAGGTGCTCTCAAATGGCAAAAGAATTTGTAAAAGATGTAACGGGCATGGATGAAGACTTTGCCCAGTGGTATACGGATGTCGTGACGAAGGCGGAGCTGATCGACTACTCAAGCGTCCGCGGGTCGATGATCATCAGACCTTACGGGTACGCCCTATGGGAAAATATCAAAGATGCCCTTGATGCGAAAATAAAAGAAACAGGGCATGAAAATGTGTATATGCCACTTTTCATACCAGAAAGCCTCCTGCAACGGGAGAAGGATCATATCGAAGGCTTCGCGCCGGAAGTAGCATGGGTGACCCATGGAGGAGAAGAGGAGTTGGGGGAACGGTTGTGCGTACGTCCGACTTCTGAGGTATTGTTTGGGGAGCACTACAAAAACATCATCCATTCCTACCGTGATTTGCCTAAGCTTTATAACCAGTGGGCCAATGTGGTCCGTTGGGAAAAGACGACCCGTCCATTCCTGCGAACATTGGAATTCCTCTGGCAGGAGGGTCATACGTGTCATGAAACGGACCAGGAGGCTCATGATGAAACGGTGAGAATGCTGGAGGTGTATGCGGAGCTTTGCGAAGAGCTACTGGCGATCCCGGTCATCAAGGGACAGAAAACGGAAAAAGAAAAGTTTGCCGGTGCGAAGTATACGTATACGATCGAAAGCCTGATGCATGACGGGAAGGCTTTGCAATCAGGAACTTCCCACCATTTAGGTGACGGATTTGCGAAAGCATTCGGCATTCAATTTACGGACCGTGATGGAAAGCTTCAGTATGTGCAGCAAACATCCTGGGGATTCACCACCCGGATCATCGGTGCCATGATCATGGTGCACGGGGATGACCGGGGGCTGGTGGTTCCACCAATGATCGCACCGACTCAACTGATGATCGTGCCGATTGCCCAGCACAAGGAAGGCGTCCTTGATTTTGCCTATAATCTGAAAAGCCGGCTTGCCGGCGTTGCCCGCGTCGACATCGATGCGAGTGATAAAAAGCCGGGCTGGAAGTTTAATGAATATGAAATGAAGGGCATCCCACTTCGCTTGGAGGTTGGTCCACGGGACATCAAGAACGGGCAGGTGGTATTGGCGAGACGTGATACAGGTGAGAAAATCACGGTCACGATGGAAGACCTTGAAGGGAAAGTCGCTGAACTTCTGGAGGACATTCAACTCAATCTTTTAGAGAAAGCAAGAGCTCATCGCGATGAAAAAACCACTGTAGCTAAAACGTTTGAAGATTTCAAAGTGATGGTTAGGGAAAAAGGCGGATTCGTCAAAGCGATGTGGTGTGGGGACCGAGCTTGTGAAGACAAGATCAAGGAAGAAACGAGTGCCACTTCACGGTGCATGCCGTTTGAGCAGGAGCTGGTGTCGGATACATGTGTGTGTTGTGGTATGGATGCGAAACATTTGGTTTATTGGGCGAAAGCATATTGAAGAAGGGAAGTGTCATTCTCTTATTGTCTCTAGCCAGCAGTGTGATGATAGTGGCACTGGCGTTTTTTCAGTGGGAACTCGTACACATCCTGACGCCGTTCTTGATGCCTTTTCTTTGGTTGATGGCAGGAGGTTTTTTCTTGGTCATTATCATATTCGCCGTTATAGACGTTTTTAAAAACAAGAACTGGATACCGCTCTTCATTCAAGTACTTACCGTTATCTTCATGATTTTATTCCCTTTCACAAAGGTCATATTGGAGATGGATTTCAAGAGAAATCATGATGATCGAATGAGTGTGGTGAATAAAATAAATGAAGGGGCAATTACCCCGAATGTACCCTACAATGACTCTATCATTCACCTCCCCGGGGAATACCAAGGTGTGTCCAAAGGTGGAGGCGATATTCTGGTAGAGAAGAAGGAGAAGGATATGAAGGTCCTTTTCTTTACCTTTCGGGGGATATTGGATAGTTTCTCCGGGTTTGTCTATTCGTCATCAGGGGAGAGACCCCGTACAGGTGACTTTGGAGGGGACTTCAACAAGATAGAAAAGTTGGATGAACACTGGTATTTCGTGAGTTCCGGATGAAGAGGGGACTTTCGGACCTATTCGCCTTTTTTCTCCCTAAAGCCTTCTTTTTCCCGTGTTTGATTAATAAACATAGGTAAAGGAGGCATCGATTATATGGAGTTTGAACTCATCCTTGTTTTATTCATGGCAGTCGTGGTAGTCAGCCTTTGGGTCGTGCATTCCAAGCTCAACCGGATCACCGAGCATGTGCAGCAGCTGGATGAAGAATACTTGTCCGATGAGCAGATTGAGAAGGAATTAGAGGAAGAATGGTATAAAGACAAGTAATGACAAAGGCGTTTCTCAGCAGAGGGACGCCTTCCGTTTTTTCAAAAAAGGACTACCATTCTAAATGGCAGGTTGATACTATTAAAAATAGAGATAAACGAATAGGGAGGAGCAAGGATGAAGCACAAGGACTTGACCATTGAAACGCCAAGGTTGGTCATCAGACCCTTTGTAAACCGTGATTACCAAAACTGGTTAAGGGAACATCTGAACAGGCTCCCATCCCAGCATAAATTTGACGTTGGCTATCAGGACATGAGTGAGTGCACGGAGTTTTGGTTCCGGGAGATGCTTCTGAAGCATGATGAGATGATCGATCGGGACCAGGTCTATATTCTGGGGATCTTTCTGAAAGAAGGTGGTGCGAGTATCGGGACCATCGACTTTTCCACTCTGATGCGGTACAACTTTAACTGGGGCAGGGTCGGTTACACGGTTCATAATCGTTACTGGAACCGTGGCTACGGGAAGGAAGCGGTGAAGGCAGCCCTTCAGCTGGCTTTTGTGAAATTGAATTATCACCGGATCGAGGCCCATATCAATCTGGATAACACTCCATCGATCAGTCTCGCAGAAAGTGTCGGAATGCAGTATGAGTGCACGCGGAAAGGATTCATTTATGAGTTTGGGAAGTGGACGGATAATCTGGTGTATTATGTGAATGCAGGAGAGTAATAAAAAAACGATGAGAGCTCATGGCCCTCATCGTTTCTTTATTATAAGCCTTCGATGGTCAGTTCTTTCACTGGCAGGAATTCTTCCCCTGTATCCATGTACTTCACGTTCACCTTGTCATTTTCCTTCAGGTAGATCGCAAGTAAGCTGCTTTCCGAGGAAACGATATAGTTTTGGCCGTTGTCGAGTAAGAATGATACGACCGTGTAGTCACCTGTCTTTTCTTTGTAGACACGGACGACTGTACCATTTGTCTGTTTTTCCTCAGCTTTCGAGCTGCCGTCCACACTGCCGCCTCCCCGTTGAAGCGCAGTTTTGTATTGCTTCAATGCCTGGTTTGGTGTATTCGCATAAGCTGAGATTTCCGGGTTGGCAGCTGAGACGATGAAGTAGTTTTGTAAGAAACCATTCGCATCGAGCACCGGAGTCAGCCAGCTTGCTTCTCCATAGAAATTATAGAGCACAGGCATTTCGCCATCCCATTTTTTCTCGATGAATTTCTTTTGAATGATCTGCAGGGCACCTTGTGAATCCATGTAGGAATCTTCAAGATTTCCTGTATAGAACGTCGCTTCTCCCGTTCTTGAGTTCGTTAAGGAGTAACCGAGCATGGAATCGACGCCTTCTTTTGGCGAGGTGAAATCGGTGAAGTAGTACATGTCACCATTTTCGTCAAAAATAGGGCTCACATTGGCTTCCGTTCCTTCATCAGAAGGAAGCTTGACGTCTGATTTACCGAAGCGGCTGTTCCAGAATCCTTGAACGTAGTTACCGAAATAACTGTTTTGGAGGCTGACGGTTTCTGGTGAAATCGCGCCGTCAATGAAAGACGGGACTTCATCGATTTTGTATGACTTGGTATCACCCGATTTTGGATCGACCATGACGATACCTTTCGCTTCAAATCCGTTACGTGCGGAAATGAATTCACCGTACGTTCGAATATAGAATGGCTTTCCTTCGTCATCGATCTCAAGCTGAACATCTCCATTGAAGATCTGTTTTGGATAATTCAAGCGGATGTGTCGCTCGATTTTTTTATTAAAGAAAGCAGATGGTGTGAAGACCATTTCTTCTTTGATGAATTTAGGGTTTGATGATGAGTCGGTGGCACTTAGGGTGAAGTAACCAGGTGTTTCATCTCCCTTGAACCATTTGAAGAACCCGGAGAATTCAACCGGTGCAATGTAGACGTACTCCCCATTGACCTTCTGAATCTGCAGGCGTCCAAGCTCATAGTAACTCGTATTCGGAACCTGACCAAATGCTTTCTTCATCTTGTTGCGGGCGAATTGTGGAGGAACGCTTGCAGGCGTTTCCTTCTCATCAAACGCTTCGATTTCCGTTTTCACGTCCATTTGCGCTGATTCAAATTTCTGATCGGCGTTGAACACAAAGGCGGTCAGGAAGTAAGCCCCGACGAGGAGACTTCCTAGGAACAGTGCACCCTTCACCATTCGTTCGGTCCCAGTTGCAAGTGTGGCGCCGAATCCTGCAGCTACGATAAGCAAGATCCACATGCTCGTAAAGTTCTGATCAAGATTTGTCATGTAATAGAAGACAAATACAATGATAGTCGTAATCAGGAGGGTGGCTCCGAACAGTGCTGCAAATGACGGATAGCCCTCTTTTTTATTCTGCTTTTTCATGATTGCCATCGGTACGACGAGTAAGGCCATGACCAATCCGACAATGACTGAAAATAGTAATATATTTCCCATAGTGTTCCCCTTTCAAGTGCTTCTGTTTATAGTGTATATACGGATGAGGGGGTAGGGAGGTTTCAACTGTTTTTTGAAGATGGAGAAGGACGTTCAATCATGGTCATATATCCAACCCAAAAATCATTCGTTATAATAGAAAGAAGTAACCATTTCAGGAGGAGCCTATGGATATATTTGATATTGCGAGGATTGCGGGGGTATCGCGGAAGACGGTACAGCGTGTATTGAACAATTCGGATCAGGTACGAGCGGAGACCCGTGATCGCATTCTGCAGATTATGGAGGAGAATCACTATCAGCCCAATGTGTCAGCGAGAAGGCTGGTGAAGAAAAAGACGCACACGATCGGCCTTTTTATCATTCAAGATCCTTCTAAGCATCGTATATATTCGGATGACCTTTTTTACAGTGTGGTAATTGGGGCTATGATCAATGCCTGCTCAGAGCGGGGCTATAATATGCTTGTGACCATGACGGATCTGAACGATTCCTCCCCCGTTTTAAAACTTTACCGTGAAAAGAGCATCGATGCGGGGATCATCATCAGTTGGAGCAACGTCCAATCAATCGTGGATCAAATTTCCGCAGCGGGCTTTTTGGTGGGGGTCTTTGATCAAAACAACGTGTCAAGATGGACACCCGAGATCCCGATGCCCGTATTACAAAACGAGGTGAGTGCAATGGGGGCGACCAATCATTTCATTGAGCTTGGTCATGAGGAGATTGGGATCATTACGGGTGATGAAGATAATCCTGCAGCAATTGCGCGTTTGAGAGGCTATCAAATAGCGATGCAAACAGCAGGGATTCCCGTGCAATCGAATGATATATTTAAAGGTAAGTTCATCGAGGATTCAGGAAGGGATGCCGTCAATCATTGGATCGGGCAGGGAACTCTTCCTTCAGCTATCGTTTGTTCGAATGATCATATTGCATTCGGTGCCCTCAAGGCGTTAAAAGATGCCGGCAGAAGTGTTCCTGACGATGTGTCTCTCATTGGCTTTGATAATCTATTGCTTACGGAATATACGTCCCCTGCATTAACGACCATGAATGTTCCAAGAGTTGAGATGGCGGTGTCCCTGGTGGAGCAGTTGATTCACAGAATCGAGGAGCTCCCCTATGAAAATATGAGTCCATTTCAAGCGACACTCGTCAAACGAGATTCCTGCCGTCAAAAAAAATAATAAGAGAAAAGAAAATGCTGTATTCCCAAGGGAGTCAGCATTTTTTTAATAGAGAAAGAGATTGTTATTGTAAAAAAATGTTGTCAAAGAGTGGGGTTGGTTTTATAGTTATATACAAATGTCCCACGTGAGACATAATTGAATACAGGAGGCGTTCCAATGATAAAAAAAGCAGTCACTTCTTTTACCGCCGCATGTCTCATCATGAGTCTTACACCTGGAAACATAGGAAAAGCAGCACAGAAAGAAAAGCCTTTTCACCTCAAGGATTCGACATTAATAGATAAAACGATTGAAGGCGACCTGGTGATCACACCTGATGCCGGAAAAGACATCACCCTTGAAAACGTGACGGTTCACGGGAAGACCCTTATCAAAGGGCAAGCTCCTGATACCCTTCAGCTGTCCGATTCGGAGTTACACCATCTATCGGTTCAAGGACCTGGTCACCCTACAAAGATCACCGTCTCTGGGGAATCGATCGTCGAAGAAACCGTGTTGGATGGAAATGTATTGCTGGAAGAACGAGAGATTACCTCCGCTGGATTCCAGGATGTAAGCGTATCGGCATCAACGGTCAAAACGAAGAAGGCTAATTTAAAAGGCGAGTTCGAAACGATTACAACCACTGGTAAAAAAGGAGAGGCCAAAGTAGAACTTGACGGCGTTGCAGATCGGTTGGAAATGAACGCGCTTTCAACTGTTAACCTTGCTGCGGATGCGTTAGTAAAGGAACTTACTGTATCAGCATCCGGTCAAGGATCGGTCATCGATGGAGAGGGTAACGTGGAGAAAGCAACCTTGAACGGCACCATTACATATAAGGGAGAAGAAACAAGTGATGCATCTTCTTTTGCTTCACCATGGTCCCTCGTATGGAATGACGAATTCAATCAGGCCGAGATTGACCGTTCGAAATGGACCTTCGATATCGGCAACGGGTTTACCGATGCAAGCGGTGCGTATGTTCCCGGATGGGGGAATAATGAAAAACAATATTACACAGACCGTCCGGAAAACGCGAGGACAGAAGATGGGAAGCTATTGATCACTGCCAAGAAAGAAGAATATGAAGGTTTTGCTTATACGTCATCCCGCTTGAAAACGAAGGGTCTATTTTCAAAGGCATTCGGGAAATTCGAAATGAAGGCCTCCCTTCCAGTCGGGAAAGGCTACTGGCCGGCGTTCTGGATGCTCCCGGAGGATGATAAGTATGGCGGGTGGGCAGCGTCTGGAGAAATTGACATTTTAGAAGCCCAGGGAAGTAATCCACAAGAAGCGATCGGGACGATTCATTACGGTGAAACGTGGCCGAATAATAAATATACCGGCGCTCACTATGCCTTTGAAGATGGATCGACGATTGCTGACGAGCATGTGTACTCGGTTGAGTGGGAGCCGGGTGAAATCCGCTGGTATGTGGATGGGAAGCTCCGTCAAACCCAAAACAATTGGTATAGCAAAGGGACAGGCAATGCGGCCAGCTTCACGTATCCTGCACCATTCGATCAGCCTTTCCACATGTTGTTGAATGTGGCGATCGGCGGGAATTTCGATGGGGAACCGACAGAGGATACGATGTTCCCTCAGTCCATGGACGTTGACTATGTGAGGGTTTATGATCTGACGGGAAGACCGTATAAAACGCCGGAGCTGCCTGTATTCGAACAGCAGCCATTACCGGAAGAGGCGAAACAGCCCCTTGAAGACGGAAACCTCATTTATAACAATGGGTTTGATCAGGAATGGGAAGACGTTGAAGGGATTGCAGGAGTACCGGGTACAGATCATTGGTATTTCTTGACCGTCCCTGATTTTGGAGGGAAGGCGAATGTGTCCCTTGATCAGGTCGAGGGAAGGAATTTTGCCAAAGTGGATATTCAAGAACCCGGGAGCCAGCCATATTCCGTGCAGCTCATTCAAGATGTTTCTCTTGGGAAAGGCCGGTATTACCGTGTATCCTTCGATGCAAAGTCGACCGGATCACGTCCGATCAATGTAAAAGTCGGCGGAGGTGAAAGCAGAGGATATGCAGCCTATTCAAACAGCGAATCATTTTCACTGAAAGACGGGTTGGAATCCTATGAATTGGTGTTCCAGATGACCGAGGAAACCGATCTTGCAGCACGTGTGGAGTTGAATCTCGGATTGTCGAAGCTGCCAGTGTGGCTCGGGAATGTCAGGGTGGAGGAAATCCCTCCTGTGCAAGTGGATCCGGATGCTTCCAAGCCGGCTCTTCCTAGTGGAAACCTGATCTATAATGGAACTTTCGACCAGGGATTCCCTGACCGCTTGCTTTATTGGAATTTGGTAGATTCTGAGAATGCTGAATCGATGGGTGTGGATCCCGAAGAGCGGGTGTTTTCTGCCAAGCCTTTAAATGAAACGGACGAGGTTGGATTAGTACAAAAAGGCGTTCAGCTTAAGGCTGGAAGCGAATATGAATTAACGTTGGATGGGGTGGCTGAAAGTGCCCGTGAAATCCAGGTAGAATTGAGAAGCAAGGACGGGGACGCATTCTATGCAACGGAAACGATCCCTCTGACTGCTGATTGGGAAAGTCATGGCATGACGTTCACGATGCCGGATGTGACGGATTTGGAATCGCAGATGGTCATCCTTGTGGGTGGAAGCACCGATGAGGTGAAGCTTGATAATATTAAACTATTGAAAAAAGTGGGTCCCGTTGATCCGTTCCCTATTAAAAACGGGTCATTCGATAATGGCTTAGCACCTTGGGAGTCCTACATTCATTTTGACGCAGGGGCAAGTATTCAGCATGTTGATGGTGAAGCGCATATCTCCATCGGGAATGAAGGGAAGGAACCATGGAGCGTTCAACTCTTTCAAGGGAATCTGGTGCTTGAGCCCGGGAAAAAATACACGCTTTCCTTCGATGCAAGCTCTTCGGTAGCCCGGTCGATGGAAGTGACGCTGGAAAACGGTCAATATACGAGGTACCTATCGGAAATTGCAGAGCTTAAAGAAAATAAGGGTCGCTTTGAATATACGTTTATCACCCCTGTGAGGGAGAAGACGAGTGTGAAGTTTTTGCTGGGTGCCTCTGGAGAGGTGCTTGGCGCACATGATGTGGTCATTGATAATGTGGAGTTGAAGTAAGGATTGGGGTACAGCGTCTATTGGGCGCTGTACTTTTTTGTTTAGTTTTTGAGTGTGGGGAGGTGTGAGGGTGTGAGGGTGTGTGAAAGCTTTGAACTAAATGTTCCGTCGGGTCGGGGGGGCGTGCAGTTTTTGTCGAGAATAGTAGAACGGTCGATATTTGAGTGTTTTTGGTTGATAAAAAGAAATAACGGTCGATAAAATGAAAATAAAGTTGATATATTGAAAATACGGTCGATAAATCTCTGTGACGGTTGATAAATCTCAAAGCGCCCATAATCTCCCCGGTCAAAAACGACTCTGACACCCAAAACTCATCTGATTCCCGTTCAAACTCCTCCAAAAACAACACAAACCCCATTCAAATCATTAAAAAAGCAGCCAATCCAAGATCAGCTGCTTTCCCCGTCACCCAAAACCACTTCAACCCCGAAATGATCCGAGACAACAGGTTTATTCACATTATTAAAGATGACACGTGTAGACTTAACATCCACTTTCTCACTGGAGAGTACAAGATCAATCCTTAAATCGACCTTATTCTCATCCCATCCGGCAATCTTCCCTTCAACGGTGACGCCGCTGTCCCTTTGAACAGCTTCATCAAATGTATCTACAAGTCCTTTTGAAAGAAGATAATCATACCCTTCCTCACGAACCAGGGCATTGTTGTTGAAGTCGCCCATTAAAAAGAAGGGGGATTCAGGAGTGACTTGCTCAATCAATGAGTCAACCTGAAACTTAAACGGTTCTTCTTCGTCCGTCCACCAGCCGAGGTGGCAGGAGTAAAAGGTGAGGGGCTTTCCTTCATACGAAATCGTGGCCCCTGCGATCTTACGGGTTTTCCAGTAGGATTGGTCGTGACTTTTTGAAATGAAGAAGCGGTGTTCTTCAACGACCGGGTGCTTCGTTAAAATGGCGACGCCTTCTTCATAGACGTCGTACCCTAAATGAGCGAAGTCCCAGACGAGTGTGTAATCCGTCACGCCAAGTTTCTCCAGTTCCCCAAGAAGGACGAGGGCAAAATTGTCTTTTTTAACTAAGCCCTCCACTGGTTCACTTTCGATCAGCTGACTGACTTCCTGGAGGGCGATGACATCGTAGGATTTCTCCGCGATGTCAGTGGCCAGGATCGAGATTTTTTCGAGTTGGTTGTCTTCTTGCCATGAGTGACAATTCAACGTGAGTAATTTCATGTCTTACGCTCCCAGTAGATCTTGAATGTCAGACTTGATGACGTCTGCTTTCGGACCATAGATGGCTTGTACGCCTTTGTCTTTCAGGATGAGTCCCAATGCTCCGTTTTTCTTCCATTCCTGTTCAGTCCCGACAAGGCTTGTGTCTTTTACTGTTACACGTAGGCGGGTCATACATGCATCCACGTCTACGATGTTGTCTTTTCCACCAAGCATGGCAACGACTTTCGGCGCGATGGAATCTTTACTTACAGTCCCGCCTCCTGTAGTGGCTTCGTCTTCAATGTAGTTTCCATTACGACCCGGCGTCGGGAAGTTAAACTTTTTGATTAAGAAGTTGGCAACCGTGAAGTTAAGGCCAAAGAATACGATACAAGCAATCACAAAGTTCACAAGGTCGACCCACAGACCGGCTTTGATGATCATTGGAACACGAGTCAAAAGCTCGATGGATCCGAAAGAGTGGACACGGATGTTGACGATATCCACAATCGCGAAAGCAAGTCCCGTCATGATTGCATACACAACGTATAAAAGTGGGGCAGCAAACATGAACATGAATTCGATTGGTTCTGTAACACCTGTTAAGAATACAGCTAAACCAGCTGAAAGGAACATCGATTTGTATTTCTTCCTCTTGTCTTTATCCACATTACGGTACATGGCATAAGCGATACCGATCAGGGCAGCTGTGGATAAAATCATTTGACCTACTTTGAAGCGGGCAGGTGTCACGTCATTCAATAATTGTTTGTAGCTTGCTGTATCTCCTGCAGCAAGGAAGTTGTTTAAGTCCGCGATCCAGGCAAGCCATAATGGATCTTGACCGGCAACCGTCGAACCTGCGCCAGAACCAGTCAGGATCTTGTACGTTCCGCCGAGTTCCGTGTAGTTGATCGGAACCGTTAACATATGATGCAGACCGAATGGTAATAGTAGACGCTCTAATGCACCGAATACAAATGGCGCAATGATTGGTGCCGTGTTCCGGGAAGTTGCGATCCATTGACCGAAGTCATTCAGTAACCCTTGGATGACTGGCCATACAATCGCCATGATGACAGCAATGACGATGGAGCCGACGATCACGACAAATGGTACGAAACGTTTTCCGTTAAAGAAGGAAAGGGCATCGGGTAATTTACTGTAGTTATAATATTTGTTGAAAAGATTGGCTCCTAAGAAACCGGAGATGATTCCGACGAATACACCCATGTTTAAAGCAGGTGCACCAAGAACCGATGTGAAGTAATCAGAAACCACTAATGTTTGTCCGAAAAGAGAAGAGACCGTTGCTTCGGGATCACCGAGCATATCTCCATTGACTCCGAAAATCGCTCCGGTAATACGGTTGATCAGGACGAAGGCAATCAATGCAGCGAAGGCACCGCCCGCACGTTCTTTCGCCCACGAGCCACCGATGGCCACGGCGAACAGGATGTGAAGATTGGTGATGATTCCCCAACCGATATCCTCCATAACTCTTGCAATCGTTTGCACTAATGTGATGTCTCCACCCATCATTGCAATCAACTTACCGACAGAAATCATGATCCCTGCAGCTGGCATGACGGCCACGACCACAAGCAGTGCTTTCCCGAACTTCTGCCAAAAATCAAACGACAATAAATTCTTCATAAACCCGTTTCCTCCTTAAATATCAATCTATTTGTTTATATATTTTACATGGAATGAGATGTGTGCGTTTACATTTCAGTTTAAATGAAATGCTGGTTGGTGCGTCTTCATCATTAGAGTCCTATGTAACATGAAAATGGATGCAACCGTTTGCACTAACTAAACACATTTTATGATATCCCTTTCAAGAAAGCAACAACAAAATATTATTTTAGTAAAATATTATTAGGTGAAGGGACGGACCTTGGTAGGGGGGGGGCGTTCTGGCGGTGATGGAGGAAATCGGTATGGTTGTTTGGTAGTGGGGGAGAAGGATTAGGTAGTAAGTGAATTTGAAATGTGGATAGAATTACCCTTTGTGGATTGTGGATAATTTTGAAGGTAGTTATTTGCATTGATGTGTATAAGGATGGAATTATATAGATATCCACAAAAAAAGCATCCAATCCCTCAAGATTGGATGCTTATCACCATTATTTCAACAATCGCAACCCATTCAAGATAACCAAAATCGTACTACCTTCATGCCCAATCACTCCATAAGGGAGATCGAGGATTTGCAGGAAGTTCGACGCGATCAACAGCATGATCACAGCGATGGAAAAGACTACATTTTGTTGCACGATCCGTTTCATTTTTTTCGATAGTTTAATCGCTTCCGCAATTCGGGTAAGGTCATTTTTCATCAACACGACATCGGCTGTTTCCAGGGCGACATCGGTTCCTTCACCCATGGCGATTCCGACGTTGGCCGTTGCAAGTGCCGGCGCGTCGTTGATTCCGTCACCGACCATTCCGACGGTACCGAATTGCCGTTTCAGCTTTTTCAGTTCGTCTACTTTCGTTTCCGGCAGGCACTCGGCAATGAAGGAGGCAACCTTGGCTTCTTCGGCAATGGCACGGGCCGTCTTTTCATTGTCTCCTGTCAGCATGATCGTTTGGACGCCTTCATCTTTCAGGAGCTGCAAAGCTTTAATGGTTTCTTCACGTACCACGTCTTTCAGTGCGATCAATGCGACAATTTCATTCTCTTTGGCAACGAAGACCGTCGTTTTTCCTTCAGAAGCGATCCGTCCAAAGGCACCATCCATAAATTGTTCTGCTAACACTTTATCCACAAAATCGGCTTTCCCGATCTTCCATTCGGCACCGTCCACAACAGCTCTGACTCCCCAACCGGATACGTCTTCGAGGGAATCAGGCTGTGAGAGTTCCAGGTTTAACTCGCGGGTTGCGTGGCGGACGATGGCCTGAGCAAGTGGATGATTCGACTGGTTTTCAATCGAAGCAACGGTAGACATGACTTCACGTTCATCCACATGATCCGTAACCACTATATCCGTCACGACTGGTTTCCCCTTTGTCAACGTTCCCGTTTTATCAAAGGCAATCGCTTTGATGTTGCTTAAGTTTTCCAAATGGGCGCCGCCTTTGAAAAGAATTCCGTGACGGGCACCGTTTGAAATGGCCGATAAGCTCGCGGGCATAATCGCGGCAACCAGTGCACAAGGAGAAGCAACAACGAGCAGGACCATTGCCCGGTAGAATGTTTCCGTCCAGCTCCATCCGAGGAAGAAGTGGGGAACGAACATCATCAGGAAGACTACGGCAAGCACGACTTTTACATAGGTTCCTTCAAAGCGTTCGATGAACTGCTGGGAAGGCGATTTTTCACTTTGGGCTGATTGCACCAGATCAATGATTTTTTGGAATAGGGTTTCGCTGCTTGGTTTGGTCATTTCAATGGTGATGGCACCGTTGATGTTGACCGTTCCAGCGAACACTTCATCTGTTTGACCTTTTGTTACAGGGACGGCTTCCCCTGAAATGGCTGCTTCATCGATGGACGTTGTTCCTTTTACGACAACACCATCTGTTGGCACGCGTTCACCTGGTTTAATTAAAATATGGTCGCCGATCTCAAGACTTGAAACGTGGACTTTCTTTTCACCAGACCCTGTCACGAGCCATGCTTCTTCAGGCTGAAGCTGCATGAGTGCGGAAATTTCCTTCTGACTTTTGTTCATGGTATACGTTTCAAGTGCGCCACTGACTGCGAAGATGAAGATGAGGATGGCGCCCTCTGTCCAGTAACCGATGATGGCAGATCCGACAGCGGCAAAAATCATCAGCATTTCTACATTCAGTTCTTTGTTTTCAATGGTTTCTTCGATTCCTTCTTTGGCTTTGGCGAACCCGCCGATGGCAAAGGCGAGGAGATAGAAGATGATGCTTAAGGTGGAGTCATTGTTAGACGTCAACCATCCCAGTAAAATAAACACACCGCTGACCAGTGCGGCGATCAATTCTGCATGAGGCTTTATTTTTTCAAAGAAGTTAATTTTTTCATTAGGTGTCCCCATGGTTAAGGCTTTGGATTGTGAGCTCATAGCGTATTCCTCCTTTTAGTTAAATGAAAATACGAGATTCTCATTGAGAATAATAATCAACGTCAATACCCCTATAAAACGACGAAAGCTGCCACCAATGAAAGGTGACAGCAAAACTGCACGTGCTCTTAGATGATTTTATATGAAGTTAGTAATTTATAATTATTATAATCTAATCCTATCACATGTATATGAGAATGGAAAGAGTTTTGTGCTAGTTATTCTGGGTTATTTCACTGCGTCGATTTTGAAGGGAAAAGACGAGTAGGCTCACAAAAATCATCAGCATCATGCATGCGATTAAATAGAAGAAACTCGAGCCTTTAAACCAGTCTATCGTAATCCCTCCTACGAATGGTCCAATCATGCTTCCAAAGCTGAAGAAGATTCCACACATGATGTTTCCGGCAGGAAGTAATTCTTTTGGCAGAAGATCCGTCATATAACTAATACCGAGTGAAAAAGTCGATCCGACGGCCATGCCGGCTAAAGTAAAGCAGATAAATAGGCCGATGGTGGATTCAGAGACGATTCCTGCGGCAGAAAAGCAGAGGAAGCCGATCATCATGACGATGAGCAGGACATTTTGTCTGCCATATTTGTCACTCAGAATTCCAAGTGGAACCTGGGATATGATGCTTCCAACTGCAAAAGCAGGCAGGAGGATCGCGACGGCTTCAATGGAGAGGCCGTTTCGCAGTGCGAAAACAGGGAAATTTCCATTTAATGAAGCTTCCAGGAATCCATATCCCAATGGAGGCAGCAAAGCGACCCAGGCATACTTGAGAACCTTTCCGAAACGGTGAAAAGATCCAAGGAACGAGGCACTGCCGATATTATGCTGGTCGGGGAATTCGTTTTGTAATTTAAAGACGAACATCCACACGGTCAGGCTTAATAAGGAAGAGATGATGAATGGCAGTGCTTGATGGATGGTGATGAGCTGCGTCATCATCGGTCCGACGGCAAAACCGACTCCAAAAGAGACCCCGTAGATAGATATGTTACGTCCGCGATGTTCTTTCGATGAAAACGATGTAATCCATGTCTGGGTGGCGAAGTGAAGCATGTGATCGCCGATTCCGATGCAAAGACGCAGGAAGAACCAGAACCAGAAGGATTTCCAGACCGGGAACAGTAAGAGTGACGCTGCCACCACGATTCCCCCGATGATGATCATCGGTTTGTATCCGATCTTCTGAAGTGGTCTTTCCATTAATGGAGAGGCGAGTAAGATTCCTATATATAATGCGGTTGCGTTTAATCCGTTCAAAGAGGAAGAAACGCCGTCCTGTTCGAATATGATGGCGATTATAGGAAGGAGCATCCCTTGTGAAAATCCCGAAATCGCGACGATTCCGACAAGGACCCAGAAACGGAAGGTTAGTGTTTGATTCATTTGCAAAAACTCCCAATCATTGATGATTACTTCTTAGATGGTACCCCCAATTTCATTGTTTGGCAATACGAAACGAATAGAGTAAAATCAAAACATCTACTAACATAATAAGGAAGGAATGAAGTGGAAATGGAATTTAACATGCAAGAAGGCGGATTTTACACAGATTTAGGGTTTGGGAAGCTGGAGGTTTCGGGTAACGAAGAGTATGGCTTTCGTCCATTCCAATTATTGGTTTCATCCGTAGCCGTGTGCAGCGGGGGAGTGCTCCGCAAAGTCCTGGAGAAAATGCGCATCAAATTTGACGACATACATATCAAAGCCGACGTAACACGAAACGAAGCCGAAGCCAACCGCGTCGAAGCCATCTCCCTTCACTTCACCATCAGAGGGACGGACCTCGACAAAAACAAAATCGAAAAAGCCATGAAGCTCACACGCAAAAACTGCTCCATGGTCCAATCCGTACAAGACAGCATCAAAATCGAAGAAACCTTTGAGTTAGTGCAGTAAAGCGTTGAGGGACGGACCTTCAAGGAGTATAAGACCTATTGAATCAAGGTTTATAACTAGATAAAGGTCCGTCCTTCAGTGCATTAAAGTGATGAGGGACGGACCTCAAAACAGCACAAGCCTCATTGAATTAAGGTTATAGCCCAGGTGAAGGTCCGTCCCTCTTAGGTTCCCTCTACAGGTTTAGTTCCTGTGGTTCTTTGCCTGTTTTTTCGTAGTAGAGGATGGTTTTGGGTGTGAGTTTGAGGAGCATGTATTCCGGGTCGTCGGGGCTTGCGATCCAGGATTTGAGTTGGTCGTTCCAGAATTTTTCTTTGAGCTCTTTGGATTCTTCGACGGAAGCCTCTGCTTCGATTTCTACATAGTGTTCATGATCGGAATCGCGGTCATGGCCCAGAAGGATATGAACATGAGGGTTCTGCGCGATGTCTTCCGCTTTGTGTGCATGCTCATTGGTTGCGGTGTAGAGTGTAAGGTCTTCATGGTAAAACATCATAAAGCGTGAATACGGTTTGTTGTCGCGAATCGTGGCAAGGGTGCCGATTTTATGGTGGAAAAAAAGCTCAACGATCTTATCTTTTAAGGATTGGGACATGGGTTGTACCTCCTAATTGGGTTCTATCTATAATGTGTCTCATCTCCCTTGATTTAAACAAATTTTCTTTAGGAAAGAAGGATCTTACACATGAATAAAGTATTTGCACTGCTAGTATTTGCAGGAGTTCCGATCTCGGTCATCGGCTCACTGCTTCATTGGCCGAATGTCATCATGTTCGTGATCTATTGTGTGACGATCATTGCCCTTGCAGCTTTTATGGGAAGGTCAACGGAAAGTTTGGCCGTTGTGTCGGGACCCCGTATCGGCGGATTATTGAACGCGACCTTTGGAAACGCGGTTGAACTCATTATTTCTATTTTTGCGTTAAAAGCTGGCTTGATCGGCGTCGTGCTGGCGTCCTTGACGGGCTCCGTGCTTGGGAATCTGCTCTTAGTTGCCGGGTTATCTTTTTTTGTTGGGGGAATCAAGTTCAAACGTCAGAAGTTCAATGTGTTTGATGCCCGTCACAACTCGGGGTTGCTCATGTTTGCGATCATCGTGGCATTCGTGATTCCGGAAGTATTTGCCCAGGATATGAACGAAGCGAAGACCATGACCCTTTCCATCGGTGTCTCGGTCATCTTAATCGCCCTTTATTTATTTGCCTTATTCTTTAAGTTAGTGACTCACCGCGGAGTGTATCAGCATGAAAGCGAAGAGGGTGCGCACGCTCATGAAGAGCCGGAGTGGAGTAAGGGGAAAGCGTTGTTGATCCTTGCCGCTTCCACTGCAGCCGTTGCCTATGTATCGGAACGCCTCGTTCATACGTTTGAAGAGGTCGGGAACACGTTCGGCTGGAGCGAACTGTTCATCGGGGTCATCATCGTAGCCATCGTCGGAAACGCTGCTGAACATGCGTCAGCGATCATTATGGCTTATAAAAATAAGATGGATATAGCTGTGGAGATTGCAGTCGGTTCTACCCTGCAGATTGCGATGTTTGTAGCGCCGGTTCTTGTGTTGATTTCACTGTTTTTCGAAACGAGCATGCCGCTTGTGTTTACGTTACCGGAACTGGTGGCCATGGTATCAGCCGTACTTGTCACTATCGTCATATCCAATGACGGGGAGACGAACTGGTTTGAGGGTCTAACCCTTTTGGCAGCCTACTTCATCATGGGGATTGGATTTTATCTACTATAATATAATCGAGAACCCGGCAGGTTAGTCTGTCGGGTCTTTTCTTTGTCCCGTAAAAATTCGTGAGAACCGCCTACTCAATCCTGAATAAGATAACAGAAGAGTTTTTGTGCAAAGGAATGAGAATGGTGAGAAAAAAGAAAAAACCGATCTTAGGCAAAGTCATTGATTGTAAAATCGATTTACCTCCCAGAGGATGTCCCGGGATTTTTCCCTTTGAAGGGTGTACAAATCCTATCATTCAACTAGATCAAAAAGGAATGATCAGCTGTGAAGGCATCATCAGCGGCAGAGTGCTATGTGATTATCAACCCCTCCAAGGTGTCACGGTTACTCTGTCGTCATCTTTCACGGGACTGATATTTGATAACGAGACTCCTGTCACGGACAGCACCGGCCGGTTTTCAACGAGAGTGACTGTGGCTCAGGGTACTTCGATCATACCTAACGTAATTGTGACCGCAACGGCAATGGTCATCGGGAAAACCATCTGGGATTCGACATCGGTAAGAGTGGACTGTATTATATGTAAACATCCTGAACTTATGCTGGATCCGATCAAGGAACCGGTCGGGTGTAAGGGGGCAAAACTTTCAGGACGGCTCATATGCGATGGAAGGGCAATAGGGAATGCGGCCATTTCATTTATCATTGAATCACCATCCAAGCGTATAGTGATCACTCCAAATCCTGCGATTACTCAGAGTGACGGGAAGTTCACGGCAACCCTGGTCCTTTTTCCTGATGTGAAGGAGACCATTACAATTACAGCAATAACGAAACTCGGAGGTAAAAAGGTTACCTCAGAAACGAGAGAAGTGAAGGTTCGATGCGTCAAATGTAAGAATCCGGACATAAAGGTAACTAATTTAAAGAAAATCGATTGCCGTGCCATTGTGAGTGGGAAAGTTACCTGTGATGGCGTACCTCAGGCGAATGTCCCGGTAACATTAACCGGCTCCCCGATTTTGAAGTTTAAGCCGCCTGTCCCAGTGACCAATGAGAAGGGAGAATTTTCATCTGTCGTCAAGGTGAAAAACGGAACTAAGTTTCAGTCCGCTTTCTATAAAGTGGAAGCAATGGTGGATGGAAAAACAGTTTCGGACACTGATCAAGTCATTGCAGGCTGTGACAAGTGTGAAAAGCCTAAATTGACTCTCGAAGTTCCGTGCGAGGTCATCCCTTGTAAAGGCACTAAATTGACCGGACAATTAACATGTGACGGAACCCCTATCCGACATGCAGCAATCACGATTGCGATCATAGATTCATCACCAGGTGCTGTGGAAGTGAATCCTAATCCTGCCCGGACCAATGAGCATGGTGAATATGAAACGATGATCACTCCAGTCTCGGGAAAATCCGAAGACATATCGATTCAGGCGACGACCATCTTTGGTGACACGGTGATCAAGTCGATGATCAAAACGGTCAAAATCCATTGCCAATGCAAAGATCCGACCATTGAACTGGATCATATAAAAGAAATAGACTGCTATGGAAAGGTGAGCGGTAAAGTATGTTGTGACAAGAAACCTCTGCATGATGTGAAAGTGAAATTGTCCAGTCCGACCTTACAGTTTGAACCCCCTGTTGTGTCTACAGATGAACATGGGAGATTTACCAGTGACGCCAAAGTGCCGCCGAACACGCCGTTCAAAGACGTTATATATTTGGCAAGCACCGTGATAGAGGATGAGGAAATCGTAGAAAAAGCCTTTGTTTATGCAGGATGCCTGAAATGCAGTGAAGTGAAACTGATATTTAAGGTGCCGCCTTATGTGGGATGCAAAGGAGCACGCCTCACAGGGAGAGTACTGTGTGACTCCAGTCCACTTGAAGATATAAAGGTTTACTTTGAAGTGAAAGAAGAGCACTTTAAGGGGATCATCGCACCCAATCCTGCCATCACAGACGAGGAAGGAAACTATTCAGCAAAAATCATTCCTGAATACGGAATGCATGATCGTATTTCAATCCAAGCTTTTGTCGTCATTGATGGCAAGAAGGTTTCCACAAAACCATATGAAGTACACATTAAATGTGTCTGTCCACCTGAAGAATGTTCCTGTGAGTAGGATAAAAAAAGCAGCAGAGTTCAATCATGAACTCCGCTGCTTTTTTTAGGGAATGTAGGAATGATTGAAAACAGGCCAGTTTGCTTTGTAGGTAGAAGCCTGACTGTTTTCTTATAAATATTAGTATAAAATAATATTTGAATTTTGTAAATATTCTTTCAAATAAAGTTTTTGGGATAAGCTTTTTCAACTAGGAAAAACTAACGGCAAACCCTTAAGCTTGAAAGGAGTCAAAACATGAAAATCATGCGCACTGTTCTTATGGTCATACTCGCATTTTTCGTTGCAACAACGGGTATTCACGCTGAAAATAGTCCTAAAAAAGAAAATGACAAAGCACCAAAAACAACGGAGAAAGCTCCGAAACCAACTGAAGATACCAGCGTAAAGATCCCAAACTCAGTATTAAACATCGCAAAGGAAAATACGTATCCCAACTCAACCCAGGATCAACCGTATCTTCAACCGAGCGAATGGTCCCAGGAATTAATCGAAACATCGAATGTGAGAATTGAAAACCCGAATCTAATCCGGATGCTGAATGAATCCACCATGAATAAAGCACCAACCATTGGATTGCGGGCAACGATCTATTTAGGAGAATGGCCTTTGAACTATGCTTCAACCGAGACCTCTCCTAACTGGGAGTATCAAAAGGTCAACACGAACTACTTCGATAACCGCGGCGGGAAATCCAATTATCAAATTCACTACGTCCAGGAAGCACAAAAAGTAGTGAAGGGTGGATTGACGGCTAAAGTCCCACACGCCGATGATGTAGAAAAGATGATGCTCATCAAAGCCATGGATAAATCAAAGCTGCCCCTTGCATTCCAAACGATTGTAGGAGCAGGAACGAAGAAGGATCAGGTGTACAACATTTCACCTAAGCGACTTGGCTACCTCTATGCCTACGCTCCGGCGATCAACGAAAAAGGAAAAGTGACCTACGGTGAAGTGTTCCTTGTGATGAAGGGAACAAAACGCTCCGTAGTCGTGAAAAATGTTACATCCCAAGGAGTCGGAGCCTGGATTCCAGTCCAGGATCACGTCCACTTCGGCTTCATGGCAAGCGAAACACCAAGATAAATGTTTAAAGAAGAGTGAAGTGGGGTAAAACTTATTTCACTCTTTTATTATTTTCTTTGATATGTTATAATAATTAGAATATTCAGAATTGAAGGAGGGGTATCATGGAGTATCTACTTATTTTTGGTGGGATCCTGATTGCGTACACAGCAATGAGAATTTGGTTCGGAGCAAAAAGGGCAAAAGTATATGCCGAAAGCCTCAAGAATCAACAATATAACGTAATGGACCCGGCACTACAGAAAATGGACCAACCCGTAAAAGAAAACCACCGCGGCCCAATCGGATAAGAAGCACACCGGATGAATTTCCGTTGTGCTTCTTTTTTTATTGGAGAGGGACGGACCTTGGTTTTGGGGTAGGGTAGTGGAAATGGAATGGGAGGGACGGACCTTGAGTGAGGGGAGAAGTAGCGGGTTTGGAATGGGTGCGAATGTCGATTTGTTCACAATTTGGCACAACAAACCCGAAAAGTGGCACAAGTTGGGGCGGAACTGGCACAACAAAGCCAGAAATTTAGTCAATTGATGGAAGTTCATATTCCAAACTTCTATAAAAAAGGCCCAAACCCATAACAGATTTGAGCCTTCACACTATTTCTATCGAGAAATCCTCGCTTCACGCTTCGAAAAGTCTACATCTCCATAATACATAGATTTCACAAGCACATTTGGTCCAAGGCAGCGGGCCATAGGGCAGTGGCAATTCAACTCTTTCGCAAGAGGTTGTTGTTTCCACTTTTCAAAAATGGCAGGCAGCGTATCCTTCGCTATATTTCCAAGGGCTGGCGTGTCACCGAAGTCAGTGACAATGACATCTCCAGTGAAAATATTTACATTCAGACGAGAACGGCCGTCAGGGTCATTACGGACGCTGACATTTTTAGCAGCATAAAGTTCCGTTAGAAAATCCAAGTCTTCCTGTGAAGAGCTGCAAGGATAGAATGGAAGTGTTCCAAATAGCATCCATATGTTTTCATCACGGAAGGTCAGAATGTCCCTGATGGCTTCCCTAGTTTCTTCCAATGAAAGAGTTTCTAAGCTTGACGCGAAATCGGAAGGGTACATTGGGTGAATTTCGTGACGACCGCACTTCATTTCGTCTACTACCTGACGGTGGATTTTTTCCAAGTAAGGCAGGGTGTTCTTATTTAACATGGTTTCTGCCGATACAAGGACTCCGCGTTCAGATAGAGCACGGCTGTTCTCGATCATGCGGTCAAACAGTTTCTGACGCTGCTCCCTTGTCGGCTTTCGTTCCATATTGGCAAAACCGACATCAATGAACTCATCGATCGTTCCCCAGTTGTGCGAGATGTGCAGCACATCCAAGTATGGGGCAATCATCAAGTAGCGATCGAGGTCCAGGGTCAGATTTGAGTTGATTTGGGTATGTACGCCTCTGGAATGTGCATACTTCAGTAATGGCAAGACATAATTTTCAACTGATTTCTTGGACATCATTGGCTCTCCGCCGGTAATACTAAGGGAACGAAGTGTTTTGATATCGTCGAGCTTCTGTAGAATCAATTCAATGGGAAGGGCGCTTGGATCCTTCGGGGACAGGGTATAACCGACGGCACAGTGCTCGCACCTCATGTTACAGAGCGTCGTGGTGGTGAATTCTATATTGGAAAGCGTGATGTCACCATGCTCATCCACATCTAAGTAAGCCTCCCAAGGATCATGGTCAATCGACATTTTCTTGGAGAGAGTATCAGTTTTCATTATAAAAGCTCCTTTATAAATAAGTACCTATTCATTATTGAGAAACGTCCAGCCCTTGTCAATCCGAAAGTTATTGGTTACCATAGTAAACGTATTGAAAGGAGAGAGAACTCTTGGGTAAAGCAATCAACGATAAAGACTCACAAGTAAGCTATTTAAAACAACGCCTGAACCTGTTCGTCGACGTTCTGGACTCAATCGATCCCGAACAAGCGGATATAGACGATATCGATCGCCTTATTGCCATGATCGATGATATAGAAGTAAAATGCGAGCAATTTAAAAAGAGTGAGTAGGAGTCCTGGATGGGGCTCTTATTTTTTTTGAGGGACGGACCTTGGATGTATGTGTTGGCGGTATGGTTCTGCCGGGCCGGGTGTGAAATTTGTCGTATTTTGTAGAACGGTCGGTATATAAGTGATTTCGGTTGATAAAACAGAATAACAGTTGATAAATTCAAATAACGGTCTAAATCCACCAACAACGCTCCATCAACCCCACACCTCATCCTATTCAGGATAGCAGACAACAATGTCAAGCAGGATTTCCCCACCGAAACGTCAAACTTCACATAAAACCATCTATTAAAGGAGCGAACAATCCCCATGATCATCACACCCATCGAAAAACACCAATGCCAGGCTGCTAAAGATGTGATTTTGTCCGGTTTCCTCGAGCGATTCGGGTTCATCGATCACAGCTTGAATCCCGATATCCGTGATATTTCAGAAGAGTATGATGGGACTATCATTTTTTTATTGGGAGAGAGAACAACGACATCATCTGCACAGGCGCCATTCGAAAAGAAACACCAGATACGTATCAGATTGTGAGAATGTCAGTCCAATCCCCCTACAGGAAACGTGGTCTCGGATGCATCATGCTCAAATTTCTGGAAGAAAAAGCACACTCCTTTGGGGCTCGCAGCCTCAACCTCGAAACGAACAAACAGTGGTCGGACGCCATCCGATTTTACCAAAACAACGGGTACATCTATAAGGGGGAAGATGAGGTTTCGTGTTATTTCGAGAAGGAAATTCCATTGTGAAATCCCTTTCAATCTTATTCTTATAGGAGTATAATGATGTATGAAAATTAAGACTGTTTTTGAGATCTTTAGAGGGGGAGAACGATGAATAAAGAGACATTACAGCAAAGTATGTACGATTTGATTGTGGAAACATCCACGAACCTGCCAAAGGATGTCAGACGTGCGATCCGGTCGGCGAAAGCCCGTGAGAACGCCGGTACGCGTTCGGCGATGAGCTTGGACACGATTTCAAATAACGTAAAGATGGCGGATGAAAATGTATCACCGATTTGTCAAGATACGGGACTTCCGACTTTTAAAATAAAAACACCGGTCGGCGTGAATCAGCTTGAAATCAAAGAAGCGATCTATGCTGCCATGGTACAGGCGACGAAGGACGGGAAGCTTCGTCCAAACTCAGTTGATTCATTGACTGGGGCAAACTCAGGAGACAATCTGGGCTTAGGGACACCGGTCATCAAGTTCGAGCAGTGGGAAAAGGATTATATCGATGCGCGTCTGATATTAAAAGGCGGCGGTTGTGAAAATAAAAACATCCAGTACAGCCTTCCGTGTGAGCTTGAAGGACTGGGCCGTGCCGGACGTGACCTGGATGGGATCCGTAAATGCGTGATGCATTCGGTGTATCAGGCCCAGGGACAAGGGTGCAGTGCCGGCTTCATCGGCGTTGGAATCGGGGGAGACCGTTCTTCAGGCTATGATCTGGCAAAAGAACAATTATTCCGTTCCGTTGATGATGTGAATGCGAATGAAGATCTTCGTAAGTTAGAAGAGTACGTAATGGACCATGCGAATGAGCTTGGAATCGGCACGATGGGATTCGGCGGTGAAACGACTCTGCTTGGCTGTAAAGTCGGCGTGATGAATCGTATCCCTGCCAGCTTCTTCGTATCTGTTGCCTATAATTGCTGGGCATTCCGTCGTTTAGGTGTGAAGCTTGATATGGAATCGGGCGGTATTGACGAATGGTTCTACCAGGAAGGTGAGAAAATCGATCTTACTCAAGGGTCAGAGGCTGAGCTTGAAACGGCAGCAGCTTCATCCGGGGAACAGCCAAACGTAGTCGTACTGGAAGCACCGATTACGGAAGAAAAAATTCGTGAGCTGAAGGTGGGAGACGTGGTTCATATCAACGGCCGTATGTACACCGGCCGTGACGCGATCCATAAACATTTGAGCGACAACGATGCGCCAGTTGATCTTGACGGTCAAATCATCTATCACTGTGGTCCGGTCATGCTGAAGGACGATGAAGGCAACTGGCACGTGAAAGCGGCTGGTCCGACGACATCGATTCGCGAGGAGCCTTATCAAGGGGACATCATGAAGCGTTTCGGTATCCGGGCGGTCATCGGAAAAGGCGGAATGGGTCCGAAAACCCTTGCCGCCTTGAAAGATCACGGCGGAGTGTACCTGAATGCCATCGGTGGAGCGGCTCAGTACTACGCAGATTGTATCAAGGGTGTAGACGGAGTGGATCTGATGCAGTTCGGTATTCCTGAAGCCATGTGGCACCTGAATGTGGAAGGCTTCACAGCAGTTGTAACGATGGATTCCCATGGTAACAGCCTGCATGAAGAAGTGGATAAATCGTCATTGGAAAAATTAGCTCAGTTTAAAGAGCCTGTTTTTAAATAAGGAAATCGAACCACCTCGTTAAAGTTGCGGGGTGGTTTTTCTATTGGGTATTTATGTTAAAATATGAAACCATAAAGACCTATTTTTCGTATTACATACAAACAGGATCTGGAGGGCTACGATGATTTTCAATAAATTAGTGAGCATGTTGTTTCTTTCCTTAATGGTGTTCTTAACAGGGTGTGCAAATAATACTGAAAAATCGAATATCACTTCCATTGAAGATGTGAACGTTGATACGTTAAAAGAAAACAGTGGAACCTATGTGGGGGATAACTCCAAGGTCAGTGCGATCCTTCAGGAATTGCCTGGTGGGGAAACCATTCAGGAGATCGATCTTTCAGGGGAAATGGTGAAGGTGACCTATGGCCATGAAGAAGGGAGCCTCACTCAAAGTGACGTGGAAGAGTTTTGGTTTGATGGTAATCATGCCGACCAGAAGAACTTTTATTACAACGCCATCTACCTGACCCTACTCGTTCCGAATGCCCAGGAATATCACTTCCAGATAGACGAATCCATGGTATCCATTTCAAGGGACAAAATGGTCAAGAACCTCCAGGATGAATTTGAAGAATTCCCAACAGGGGAGGCCATCTGGGATAAAAAGACCGTATCTCAATTCATCGATGAACACAACGGAAAACTAACCGAAATGGCCACGAAGTATCAGACGTTTTTTGAGTGAGGGACGGACCTTTAGGACCGGTTGTTCACAATTTGCCGCACCAAGTGTTGAAAAGTACCGCGACAATCATTGAAGGTGCCGCAACAGTTAGCAAAAGTGCGGCAACAAACAAAAATTCATGTCATCACACCCATATATGGATACTTTTAGTACACATGAATCCTCTCCGTTCTCAAAAACTAAGGGAAACGGAAGTGAAAGAAGGGTTCAGTTTTGCGGAATTCACTAAAAGTGTTGATTATAGCGTCAATCTTAGTATTACTCATCCCGGCACAAGCTTATGCAGTTTCGAATAACCCGATTGGCTGGGGATTTAAGAAAAGTCAGAATGAAGTTCCTGCAGAAGCAGGAGCTCAGCATGATCGGTTGCTTGAGAAATATGGAGCTTTTTACAAAGGATCACCGGATAAAAAAGTCCTGTATCTGTCCTTTGATAACGGGTATGAAAATGGCTACACAGGTCAGATCCTTGATGTGTTGAAACAGGAAAAAGTACCGGCGACCTTCTTCGTGACAGGTCACTACTTACTTAGCGCTGAAGATCTGGTCAAGCGAATGGTGAAAGAAGGGCATATCGTCGGGAACCATTCCTGGCATCACCCGGACTTCACGGCAAGCTCGGATCAAAAAATCCGGGAAGAGCTACAAAAAGTAAAAGTGAAAACGAAGGAACTGACAGGTCAGAAAGAAATGAACTACCTGCGCCCCCCAAGAGGTGTATTCTCTGAACGTACTCTCCAAATTGCGAAAGAGGAAGGTTACACTCACGTCTTCTGGTCACTAGCCTTTATCGATTGGAAGACCGATCAGCAAAGAGGCTGGCAATATTCGTACGACAATATCATGGCCCAAGCCCACCCAGGCGCGATCATCCTTCTGCACTCCGTCTCTAAAGACAACGCAGACGCCATGGAAAAAGCCATAAAAGACCTAAAGAAAAGAGGCTACACCTTCAAAAGCCTGGATGAACATCCAATGATGAAAAAATAAGAGGGACGGACCTTCATTCCTAGGACCTGGTCCTAGGAAATGAGGTCCGTCCCTCAACACTTTAATACCAAAGCACACTGTCATCGGCATCTTTCCGGTCACAATCGGCCAATCTATACATATTGTCCGCCATTTCCCCATTTTGTACATACTCGATATTCTCGCAGGACATCTTTACAATCTCCCCATTACCGAACGTATCCCGACGTGAGTCCCTAGCGGAATGAAGTACATTCCCGTCAAACTCGAGGTCGTGCAAAATAGGATCTCCTTCCTCTGTATAAGAAACAATCCGAATGCGATCCTCTACATCATCCATCACATTCTGATAAAACTCTTCAAACCTCTCCATATTCTCAACATTTCCATGAGTATTCACTATATCTGTCTCCACAGGCTCATAAGCCCCCGCTTTTTTCCCCACTTGAGTTTCCACCTGGTTGCCAGGCTCCTCACAACCACCCACACAGAATAAAAGGAACAAACCAGCCATCATCCATCTCTTCACGAACCAAATCATCCCTTTCATAAATTCCATGAGGTCCGTCCCTATACTATAGCCCCTATACTTTTACAGGTCCGTCCCTCAGCTATTGTATTAGACGGACGACAACGTTGAGGTGTTACACCGACGGTATGCTATAATACACATACAAGTTTTGTGCGGAAGGATGAGGATGATGGTGATAAGGAATGTTAAGGTTGAGGGTCCCTATGATTTTGACCGGGTACTGGAGAGGCTGGCGCTGGATCCGTTGAACGCAGTGGATCAGGAAGACCGAAGCGTGAAGGTTCCCTACTATCTCCCTGATGGGAAAGGGGAGGTCATCAAGGTTCAGGCGACAGGCACCACGGATCGACCTGAATTCAGCATGACCTTTGAAAACGAAGAAAACCTTGAAGAGAAGCAGAGCCGAATCTCGGACATTTTCCAGTGGCACACCGGTCTCCGGGACATGCATGAGCACTTCCTACAGACCGATCTGAAGCCCATTTTCGAGGAGCATATCGGGACGCCCATCATCTTGGAATTCGACCCGTTTGCGACGATTATCAAAAGCATCATCCATCAGCAGCTGAACCTGAAATTTGCCTTCACCCTGACCCATCGTTTTGTCACAAAATATGGCTGGCAAAAGGATGGGGTCTGGTTCTATCCATCACCGGAAATAGTCGCCGGGCTCACTGTGGAAGAACTGCAGGAGCTGCAATTCAGTCAGCGGAAAGCGGAATATGCGATCGGCATCGGGCAAAAGGTATCGAATGGCGAACTGGACCTGGACAAACTAGCCCAGCAGCCGGACGAAGAAGTGATCAAGGAACTTACCAAAATCCGGGGCATCGGCCCATGGACAGCCCAAAGCTTTCTGTTATTCGGACTCGGTCGGCCGAATCTCTTCCCGAAAGCGGATATCGGCATCCAAAATGCCATCAAGAAATTATTTCGAATGGATCAGAAACCGACCATGGATGAGCTTGACCAATTCAGCGAATCCTGGCATCCTTATTTAAGCTATGCATCCTTGTATTTATGGAGAAGTATCGAATAGAACGGACGTGAACCAATGAAAAAGCAATACGAAAAAAAGCAGCACAATGAAGTGAAAATCGAGCTGAAACAACAGTTTCCTCTAACCATAAAAAAAATCGGCATCAACGGTGAAGGAGTCGGGTTCTTTAAACGAAAGATCGTTTTCGTACCCGGGGCCCTTGCAGGGGAAGAAGTGGTGGTGGAAGTGACCAAGGTCCACCCGAAATTCACCGAAGCCCGCATCAAGAAGATCCGGAAGAAGTCACCACAACGTACTAAAGCTCCATGCCCGGTATACGAGCAGTGCGGAGGCTGCCAGCTTCAGCATCTCTCATATGAAGGACAACTGGAGGCCAAACGGGACATCCTGCTTCAATCTCTCGAGCGTCACACGAAGCTTAGATTGGAAGACCTGGACATCCGACCGACGATTGGAATGGACAACCCGTGGCACTACCGGAACAAAAGCCAATTCCAAGTGGGGATCCAAAACGGCAAGGTCATCGCAGGCCTATACAGTATGAACTCAAACAAGCTGATAGACATCGATGAATGTATCGTTCAGCACCCGCTGACAAATAAAGTGACAACCGAAATCAAACGCATCATCAACGACTTCAACATCCCTGTCTTTGATGATAAAAAGAAGAAGCCGATCCTGAAAACGATCGTCACCCGTGTCGGCTTTGAAACAGGCGAAGTCCAAGTCGTACTCGTCACTGCAGAGAAGAAGATCCCGCGCAAGGAATTGCTGATTTCGGAAATCCAGAAAAATCTCCCGGAAGTCGTATCGATTGCCCAAAACATCAACCCGAAAAAAACGGCACTCATATTCGGAGATGAAACGATCCATCTATCAGGGAAAGAAAGTATTGAAGAGCGCCTCGAAGAGTTCACCTACGAGCTATCGGCACGTGCGTTCTTCCAGCTCAACCCGATTCAGACGAGCAAGTTGTATAATGAAGCAAAAAAAGCAGCGGCCCTTACAGGTGAGGAAAAAGTGGTCGATGCCTATTGTGGAGTAGGAACCATCGGATTATGGCTTGCAGACGGAGCGAAAGAAATCCGCGGCATGGACGTCATCAAGGAAGGTATCGATGACGCGAAGAAGAATGCAAAGAAATTCGGAGTCGATCATGCTGAATACTTCGTCGGCGGTGCTGAAACCCTCATGCCAAAATGGAAAAACGAAGGCTGGCATCCGGATGTCGTAGTGGTAGACCCGCCAAGGACCGGTTGTGACAACAAGCTTCTGGATACGTTGAAAGAAGTGAAACCGAAGACATTTGTCTATGTCTCCTGCAACCCATCGACTCTGGCGAAGGATATCGATTACTTGAAGAAACAGTACAGGGTGGAATATTTACAGCCGGTGGATATGTTCCCGCAGACCGCGCATGTGGAGGTTGTGGCGAGGCTGGTTCTCAAATAAAAATTGTAGGAATCCTCTTTCTTAACAGCGACAATTTTATTAGAAAGGAAGAGTTTAATGGGAAAGGTGAAGGTAAGGTATCTAAGGTATGATGATATTCATGATAGACACTTCTATTCAGATACAATTGGACGTAGATTAAATGATGGTTTTGTGATTACAGATATTGAATTCGGCTATGGGATTGAGAGAATCCTCGAAGAAAGAGATGGGTACTGCATTGTTCGTGATGGCGATGACTTTACTCCTATTATTGTCGATATAGATAATGCAGGTGACATCGATTTTTCCCATGAAGCCGTAAAGAAATTTTTTGAGTATTTGATTGAAACCACACTATAAAACAAACAATAGGGCATCCTTCAATCGCTGAGGGATGCCCATTTTAGATCACATCGGCACATCCTCCAAGCAGATGTCTGGTCAATAAACCCGTTTATCTATTAAGATGTCCCTTGAACAACCACAAGGAGGCAAAATCATGAACAATAAATATAAAGAGCTATTATCTCCCTATACTTTCAAAAATGGAGTCGAATTAAAGAACCGCATCATCATGGCACCGATGACGAATTTCTCATCGGATGAGCAGGGTAACGTAACGGATGCAGAGGTCAACTACTATGCAAGACGTTCAAAAGATGTCAGCATGGTGATTACTGCCTGCACATATGTCACGCCTGATGGAAAAGGGTTCCCTGGTGAGTTCGGCGGGGATTCCGATGAAATGATCCCGAGCCTTGAACGATTGGCAAAGGGAATCAAAGACCAGGGCGCAAAAGCTGTCCTCCAGATTTTCCACGGAGGTGTACAATGCCCACCAGATTTGGTTCCTGACGGGGACGTTGTTAGTGCGAGTGACGTAATGGGTGAAAATGGTGAAAAGAAAGCCAGAGCCTTAACAGAAGCAGAGATCGAGAATATCATCGATGCTTTCGGTGAGACGACCCGCCGTGCGATTGAAGCGGGATATGATGGCGTGGAGATCCACGGAGCGAACGGTTATTTGATCCATCAATTCTTCTCCCCGATGACAAATCGTCGTGAAGACCGTTTTGGCGGCAGCCTGGAAAAGCGGATGACGTTCCCGCTTGCCATCGTCGATAAGGTGAAGAGTGTGGTCGCTGAGCATGCGGATCCATCGTTCCTCGTTGGATACCGTTTCTCACCTGAGGAGCCTGAAGTCAATGGGTTCACGATGGGTGACACCCTTACCCTTGTGGATGCCCTTGCAGACAAGGACCTTGATTATCTTCACGTGTCCCTGTTCGAGTTCTTCTCGAAGCCAAGAAGAGGCGTGGAGGACGTTGAGAGAACAAGAATGGATTATTTATTGAAAACCATCGGTGACCGTACACCTCTGATCGGTGTAGGTTCGATTTACTCTGCCGACGATGCACATAAAGCGTTCGGTACAGGCGTTCCGTTATTGGCCCTTGGACGTGAACTGATCATTGATCCCGATTGGCTGAAGAAGATAGAAGATGGAAGAGAAGATGAAATTGTAACGGAGATCGATAAAGGGAAACAGGAAGAATTGGTCGTTCCCGATCCGTTATGGAATGCAATTGTGAATACGCCTGGCTGGTTCCCGGGAGTGTAGAGAGTCAGTCTTGAAAAGAAATGCCCTGTGAAGATTCACAGGGCATTTCTTTTATTTAACTTTCACTATGCTGAGATTCTTTGTTTCCCGGTGCGAACCACCCAAACAAGGCGATACCCACAAGGACTCCGTAAAACGTGAGGGTCCAAAGGGTGCTATGAGGGAAATCGTGATCCAGGATATGAATATCTTCATGAGCCAGTGTAATGACCGCCAGCTTCACCCCGACCCAGGCGACAATGGCATAGGCGGTTGTTTCTAAAGCAGGGCGCTTTTCAAGCAGCTGCACAAACCAGGTTGCAGCATATTTGATCAAGATCAGCCCGGCAATTCCACCTAGGACAACAATGATAAATTGTCCGCCATCCATCCCTCCAAAATCATCAAGGGGAGAATCAGGGAGACCAAGGGCAAGAGCCACGGCAGCGAGAATCGAATCAATCGCAAAAGCAAGGTCTGCCAATGCAATCTTTCCTACTGTCGGCCAGAAGCCTTTACCGGCCGCATCTTCTTCTGTATCTTCACGGATATTCTCATTCTCTTTTCCAAACCGTGCTTTGATGACATGCTTTAAGCCCAGGTAAAGAAGGTAGGCTGCACCGATCGCCTGGATTTGCCAGACGTTTGCGATAAAGGAAATCGCAAATAGTGCACCAAATCGGAAGGCAAATGCGAGGAAGATCCCGTATTTGATTGCCCTTTTCTTCTCCTCATCGGGCAAATGTTTCGCAATGACGGCGAGGACAAGGGCATTATCCGCTGATAACAAGCCTTCAAGGCCGATAAGGATCAGTAATGTCCATCCGTATTCTAACCAGATTGATTCCAAACGTAAAACTCCTTCCTAGTGAAAAGGCAGTGATGTCATCCTTTTGAAAATAAGTCCACAGTGTTTATCTTACCACTTATTTTACATCTGATACTTTAAGGACATTAGTTTTTTCGAGAAAAATTACGTGCGGACTCCGTTCGAAGAATGGGTATTCTTTAGTGAAATACCTCAAATACTAATAACATACCCCATTAATTAATCATCTAGGGTTATTAAGGAGATGGATTATCTTGGAGTGGGAAAATTTACTTTTTAAAGCGGAAGAGCTTACTTATCTGGAATTATTTCTCCGGACCACGATTTTGTATTTTGTTCTTTTTTTAGCTGATAAAGCGTTGGGATTTCGACAGCCAGGTATTGTGACTCCTTATAATTTCCTGGTGGCTGCCGGTATTAGTCACATCGCTGCATCAAGAATGGTGCAGCCTGCGTCACGGCCAATTGATGCGATTGCGATTACATTTGTATATATCTTGATCATCTTATTGGTCTCTTATAGTTACATAAAGATATCTCCATACATTGCTTCTAAAAGACAGAAAGTCCTTGTGGAAAAAGGTAAAGTGAATAAAGGGAATTTAAGGAAGACCATGCTCACCATCGATAACTTGTTATCAATATTAAGAAAAAAGAATGTCTTTGATTTGCAAAACGTCGAATATGTCATTGCGGAACCAAATGGAGACTTCAGTGTGGCGAAAGATAGCCATACTTTACCGGTCACGAAATCCACTATGGGTATACCAATGACCACGAAAGAACTCACTAAAATTTTGATTTATGATGGAAAGGTTGATAGGAAAATAATGAAGGAGAAACAGCTTAATATAGACTGGGTCTACCTTCAATTAAAAGAGCAGAATGTAACGGATATTGCAGATGTCAATCTTGGTCTTATTACTGAACAGAATGAATTGTTCATTCATTAAGGAGGAACATCCATTGCCTGATGTATTTGGCGTGATTGAGGAAATTTCATTATTTGGATATTTAATCAGAACACTGATTGTAGGAGTTGTCGGGTTCTTTGTGGGCAGGCTGGTATCAAGGCGAGCCGTAAGTCAATTAACTACATATGATTTTGCCCTCATTTGGATACTTGGTGCCATTACGGTATCTCCCTTGTTGGATGGAAAGGTATCATTTACTTATATGCTGGTTCCGTTGTTGACTTTATTCTTTTGGCACATCGTGTTCAGCCTGATTTCACTGAAAAGTAGAAGGTTCAGCTTCTTCTTTAATGGCAAGCCTGCAATCCTGATCGATAATGGAAGGGTTGTCCTGAAAAATCTAAAGCGGCAATTTATCAATTTAGAGCTGCTCCTATCTGAACTCCGGGTAAACGATGTCTTCGATATAAGCCAGGTCAAATATGCCATCTTAGAGCCAAACGGGTTTATATCCGTCATGAAATACGATCGGGAATCCCATGTTACATCCAAGGACATGAATCTCCCTGTAAGTGCCACTGAAATCCCCCTCGTCGTCATAAATGAAGGTCGAATCGTACATGAGAACTTAAAGGAACTTCAAGTAGACGAAGGATGGCTAATGAGTCAGTTGTTTAAAGAAAACATTGCAGATATAAATGATGTTTTTTTGGGTACTATGAATAAATCAAAGAAATTGTATGTATTAAAGAATGAAAATAACTAAAAGTAGACCTTCTTTCAAATGTTCTAAACGAATAGGTAACATCGAATGGCGGAAGTTCATTTTCCTTTTGCCATAATGAATCATTTCATGCTATAGTGAATTTACTAAATATGACAGGAGTGATGGGTGGACGATGAAGCACTGATCTTATTTTCGAGACGTTTGAAATTCCATATTTCAAATTAACCAAAATAGGATTAGTCTGCCCATTTTTATACATTGTTTCAGCTATTGATCGATAATAGCTTTCTTTGAGCGCGACAGGTACGGCTAATCCTTCCAGAAAAAATGGGAGGATTTTTTTGTTCTCCCTTTGATGAGAGGAGAAGATGGTTTGAGAGAATTAATGAAGTTAGTGAATATAAGCTATGAAATGATGGATCAGCCTATCTTTGAAGGGGTCAATGCGGGTGTACAGGAAGGGGATGTCATCGGGATCATTGGGCAGAATGGCGCAGGGAAGTCGACGCTTCTTCAGTTGATTCACGGGGACTTAATGCCTTCTGAAGGTACCATCCAGTGGCTGCAGCATGACTTGAACATCGGTATGGTCGAGCAGGAAACGGAGTCCTATTCCTTTTACGACGCGACACCTTCTGAAGCCATGCTTTTGGAAAAGTGGAGTGTGCCAAATCATGAGTTCCAGCAGCTGAGCGGTGGGGAAAAGCTGAAGGCCCGGCTTGCAAAAGGGTTTGCGAAGAATGCCGACCTTCTTCTGTTGGATGAACCGACGAACCACCTGGATCACGGGAGCATGAAACTCCTGACGAGCCAGATCAAGGAGTACAAAGGGACGGTCATTCTCGTTTCCCATGACCGGTATTTTTTAGATGAGGCGGTGACAAAGATCTGGGCGATCGAACATGGGAAGCTGATTGAGCACCGGGGCCATTATTCGAGCTACATGGAGGCACGGAAACAGAGACGGCTTACGCAGCAGCGTGAATATGAGAAACAGCAGAAGATGGTGGAACGGATTGAAAGTCAGATGAAAGAACTCTCGTCATGGTCACAAAAAGCCCACGCCCAGTCCACCAAAAAGGAAGGATATAAAGAATACTACCGGGTAAAAGCGAAGCGGACGGACAGCCAGGTGAAATCGAAGCAAAAGCGTCTCGAGAAAGAGCTTGAGAGGGCAAAGGTGGATGCGGTCGAGGAAGAACATACTGTGCGATTTTCACTTAAGGCGACGCATAAGACAGGGAAGCGGTTCTTGGAAGTGAAAGATCTGACGAAAGCATTTGAGGGACGAATACTATTCAGAAATGCCAATTTCACGATCCAGCATGGGGAAAAGGTGTCGATCATCGGACCGAATGGAAGCGGCAAGACGACATTATTGAAGGTGATCCTGGGGCAGGAGGCGGCTGACGGTGATGTATGGATTTCACCATGTGCAGAGATCGGCTATCTGACACAGGAAGTGTTCGACCTTCCCCTTGAGGAAACGCCCGAGCAGCTTTTCCAAAAGGAAACCTTCGAGGAGAGAGGGAAAGTCCAGACGCTCATGAAGCACCTGGGATTCCAGACGTCCCACTGGCGGGAACCGATCAGGAATATGAGCATGGGTGAGCGCGTAAAGTGCAAGCTGATGAAGTATATACTGGAGGAACGGGATGTGCTGATCCTTGATGAGCCGACGAATCATCTCGATTTGGCCTCCCGTGAACAGCTGGAGGACACCCTTTCGAAGTATAATGGAACTTTGATCGTCGTGTCCCATGACCGGTATTTCCTTGAAAAAACGACGAAAATCAAGCTTGTGATCGAGAATAGGACCATCGGGAAGCAGTTGAATGAACCGGTATCAGAACGGGATGACAAAGAAGTATGGCGGTTAAAGCTTGAGACGGAGAGGCAGGAAGTGTTGGGAAGGCTTAGTTTTATGGTACCGGGGGATGTGGGGTATGCTGAGCTGGATCAAAAGTTCAAACAGCTGACGGAACAAATAAATAAGATAAACTAAAAACAGGACATTTCAATCGAATAAAAACGATTGAAATGTCCTTTTGTTTGAAAGAAAACAGCCTTCTTTAACAGATGGATTTTCAGGAGGGTTCTTTACTTCTTCTCTATCAAATTACCGCCCGCCTGTATAAAACTTGAATTGATGGGACTGCCCCTGGCAATAAGCTTTATACCCCTCACTCTTGTGTGTATCATAGCAATCACCAGTAAGATAGCCTTGAGAAAAGTACGTCTCTTTGATACTGCCCACGATGACGACCCCGGCCATGAAGGATAAGGGAATTAAAACGAATAACCAAACCATTTTTGAAAACCTCCTTTTTTTAATACCTTATTAGGTAAAAGCGGGTGAACGTCCTGCAGGTGTTGCTTCTGCTACTATCTTACCATTATCATATGGAAAAATATAGATGTTAATGCACACGCAAGATAGGATGAATCATTGATCTCGTTGCCAATAAGATTTAGATCTAATAGGAATGGTAGATCTCAAACCGGAATAATATTCTTAGGTGTGCTTTTTTTTTGTTCCGCAACTAAGTTATAATATACCTATAACCCTCAGGAGGTACATATGAAACAGCAAAACTATGGAAACCACAGTAAGATCGATCCCGCCTATCATGTTGGAATTGCACTTTTATCACTCATCACACTCATTTTGACGATTACGTTTTTCGTCAAGAATGTAGGGACAGAGACTTTGCTAAGCTTCGTGGTGCTGTTTGTTGTGTTGACGATTATCCTTATAGGGATAAAGCTAAGAACCTATGCTCTTCAGCTGCAGGATCGCATCATCCGCACGGAGGAAAGTTTCCGCTATTATCGTTTAACCGGGAAATCACCCGATGCCAGGTTATCCTTGAAGCAGATGATTGCGCTCCGCTTTGCGCCAGATGAAGAATTTCCAGGATTAGTGGAAAGATCAGTGACAGAGAACTTATCTCCTAACGACATTAAAAAAGCTATACAAAATTGGCGTGCAGATCATCATCGAGTATAAACAACACAGAAGGACCGCTCACTCTTGGGCGGTTACATTTTTGTTAAAGGAGGCTCGTTATGCCTAATGAAGTCATGGTGGATGTAAAAGATTTAGTGAAAAGATATGGCTCCTTCACAGCAGTGAAGGGAGTGAAGTTCCAGGTGGAAAAGGGTGAGATCTTCGGTTTGCTTGGTCCGAACGGGGCCGGGAAGACGACGACGATCGAGATGCTCGTCGGACTTCGAAAGCCGGATGAGGGGACGGCCGCTCTGGCGGGGTACGACGTGAAGAAAGAAGTGAATAAGGTGAAAGAGGTCATCGGGGTTCAGCTACAATCGACCTCTTTGTTTGAATTGTTGAAAGTAGAGGAGATCCTTCATTTGTACGCGAGCTTCTACCCGAGCCATGTGGACATCGACCAATTGATCGGGGAGATGCTGTTGACCGAGAAACGGAAGGACCGGATCAAGGGATTGTCGGGAGGTCAGAAGCAGCGGCTTGCGATTGCCCTTGCACTCATTCACGATCCAGAGATTGTGTTTCTCGATGAACCGACGACGGGACTGGATCCACAGGCCAGACGGACGTTGTGGGACATTGTGCTGCGGCTGAAGGAGCGTGGAAAGACGGTAATTCTGTCAACGCACTATATGGATGAAGCCCATGTGCTTTGTGACCGCATCGGCATTATGGACCAAGGGGAATTGATTGCTCTTGACACACCGACGAATTTGGTGAAAACCCTGCAGTCAACGAGTACGATTGAATTCCATCTCCACAATCCACCTGAACAGGAGTGGTTTGTAGAAATTGATGGGGTCGAGGAAGCGGCCATCAAGGATACGTTCGTCCAGCTCTATACCGATGAACTTCAGCTGGCACTGATCTCCTTGATTTCCAAATCGACTGAGCACAATTTGACCATTCAGGACCTCCAGACGCGCCAGGCGACATTAGAGGATGTCTTCATTCATATGACAGGAAGGAGGTTGCGGGAATCATGAGAGCTTATTGGCAGTTAACCCTTGCACAATTACGGATTTTTGCCCGCAACAAGCAGGTGATATTCTTCACTTTATTGTTCCCGGTCATCCTGATGGTGGCACTCGGGTCCTTTGCAGGCGGGGGAAATTCCCTCTCGTTAACAGTAGGAATGATCGACGGGGATCAATCCGAAGCTTCGAAGGACTTAAAGGACTTATTTTATAAAAATGAGGGACTCGAGACCACGAAATATGAGAGCGTCAAGATGGGTAAAGAAGCCGTTGAAAATGGAGATATCCAGCTTCTCATCGAAATCCCGAAAGGCTATGAAGCGAACCTGAAAGACGGGGAGGAGGCTTCCTCTCTTCCTGTGTACTATAATGAAAAAAACCTGACCACGTCAGAACTTGGTTTGACGGTGGTGAACGGCATCATTGATCAATACAGCAAGGACCTGGTTGACTATAAGCCGCTAGTGACGGTCGAGAAGGTAGGGATTGAGGCGTTGAACCTGCGATATGTTGATTTCCTGGTACCGGGGATCGTTGCCATGATGATCATGAGCAACAATATGAACGGGGTGGCAGGTCAAATTTCCGCGTGGCGTGAACGGGGGATCCTGCGGAGAATGCAGGGGACGAGATTGAAAGCCTCCACGTTCATCGCAGCCCAGATCACGGCGCGCCTGATGCTGAACGGAACACAGGCACTGCTTGTCGTCCTGATCGCCGACCTCATCTTTGACATTAACGTCGCCGGTTCATGGCTTGCCATGATCTTCTTCATCATCCTCGGAACCCTTGCGTTTATGGCACTTGGCTTCATTATCGCCGGTATGGCAAAGAACCCGGAGAGTGCCGGACCGATTGCTGGATTCGTGACGTTCCCCATGCTGTTTCTTGGTGGCGTGTTCTTCCCGATCAACAATATGCCGGATCTTATCCAGCCGATCGTAAAGGTGCTGCCGATCGCCCATTTGAGTTCGGCGCTGCGGGAAACGATGAATCTTGGAACCCCGTTTATGGAATTGGGGATGGAGACGATGATATTGGGTGCCTGGCTGGTTGGCGGGTTTGCGCTGGCTAGTTATGTGTTTAAGTGGGAGTAACATGAGAAAGTCCAATCGGATCAACCCGATTGGACTTTCTCACGCCCTCTTTTCCAAATCCTTCGCAGTTTGACTCGTTTCCACATCTTTTTCATCCTTCAAGGTGCCGAACAATGCATCGACGAAAGGGGTGGATACTCCATACCAGTAGTTTTCATTTTTGTAGTGATGCAGGATGTGAGTTTTTTTGAGCCATTTTCCGAACCGTGTTTTCGGCTTGAGGGGGCGATGGGCGACATAGTGCTTCCACTCGTAGACAAAGAACATGAACAGAATGCCGGTTGCAAAGGCAAGGGTGGCTGAGATCGAGCCGACCACGAAGTAAAACAGCAGACATAGGATGGACAGGCTGGGTACACTGTACCAAATGGGTAAAAACAGGAGCTTCAGGTCATTCGGTTTTTTATGATGGTCGTAATGCAGGCGCTTAATCAATTTTAGAAGAAAAGCGTTCTTCGGTGACTTGATGTGAAAGACAAAGCGGTGGGTAAGGTATTCACTGAACATGTAAGCGACGATCCCGATGGCAAAAAATAAGAAGGCGTATAAAGAAAGATCCATGGTCATCAAAAAGGCGATTACTATAAGAAAGATGCCTACCATGACCAAAATATCAAAGTGTAAGAAGAAATCCCGATACAATCGATTTTCTTTCATCCTCAACTTCCCCCATTCATTTTTTGCTTCCACAACCTTAAGCTGGTTTCCATCATTTCTTTAATGAGGCGCTCTGTTCCTTCCATGTCCCCTTTTAAGATGGAGTCCAACAGTTTTTCGTAATAGTCCCGTGAAGCTTTGCGATGATCCGGATCGCTGAAATATTTCTCCGCCATCCTGCTATAGAAGTCTTTGAAGCTGTTCAGGATGAGAAGATAGATGGGGTTCGCCGATAACTTGGCCACGCTTTGCTGCAGCTGCCAGTCGAAATCCGCATATGATCTCGCATCGTCCTGCACCTCTTCAAGAGGGACGAAGAGTGTAATGATCTTGAGCCTGTGATGGTGAAGGGCATCCCTGAAATAGGTGGGTGTCAAAGAGATTCTCAGCTCGAGCATATGATGGATGAATTCGTCGGGTACTTCTTCCTGGTGCTCGAGGATATTCACGATCGTCATTAAGTTCCCCTGCTTCCAATAATCGTTCACAACAGCGGGCATCCCTTTTCGTCCCGTGATCCAACCGTCCCGTTCCATCCGCTGCAGAGCTTCCCGGATGGTAGGTCTTCCCACTTGAAAACGGGTGGCCAATTCTCTTTCTGATTGTAGTGATTCATGAACCTTGATGTGCCCTTCTAAAATGGATTGAATGAGTTTTCCGGCGATGATGTCTGATGAACGTTCTTTCACTGGAGTGTACACCTCCCTATTGGTCTTACCAATTTTATATATGGTAATACCATTATATGTTCTAACGCGGCTTATTTGTCAATTAATTCTGAAAGTTATATTGTGGTGTGTGGAATTCCTGATGTTTTCACCAGGGTTGTTCAGGGAAGTTAATAGAAATAAACAAGAGTCTGTATGGCTTCCCGATAAGGGTATAAACTAACCATGAAGATTCAATAGAAGAGAGGGCGAGTATGATGAAAGCTGTTCAAGTCACCGGATATGGAGGAATCGACAAATTAGAAGTCGTTGATATTTCGACCCCGACTCCGGGAAAAGGCGAAGTCCTTGTAAAGGTAAAGGCATGTGCCATTAACAATACGGAAATTTGGATGAGAGAAGGCGCTTATGGAACAGGGGAGAAGTCAGGCTGGCGTCCTGAAGGTGTTCAGTTCCCGAGAATTCCCGGATCGGATATAACAGGTGAAATTGTAGGAGTAGGTTCCAATGTTTCTGAGACGGTGATTGGCAAGAATGTCGTTCTGTTTCCTTTCACTTCAAGTGGCATGGAGGGGTATGAGCATATTTCAGAGGATATGTCGTTCATTGGTTCCGAATATGATGGAGGGTATGCTGAATACGTCGTTTGGCCGTTAGAACTCTGTTATGATATGCCTCTCCCAACATATGAAGAAAGTGCCGTATTTTCTGTCAGCGGATTGACAGCATGGCATATGGTGGAACAGATCCAGGCTAAGCCGGGAGAAACGGTCATCGTGACCGGTGCCAATGGCGGTGTAGGGTCGTTGAATGTTCAAATCGCTTCCAACGTATTCGGATCGAAGGTGATTGCGATTGTAGGAGACATGGGTTTAGAAGGTAGAATGAAAGAACTGGGGGCGACTCATGTATTATCCTATAAGTCCCCTTCCCTTGCCGATGAAATAATAGAAGTTAATGGAGGTCCGGTGGATTCAGTATTGGACGTAGTCGGGGATGCGTTGTTTGCGACATCCATAAGCGTTTTAAAGAATGGCGGGAAGTTTTGTATATCAGGCTCGGCCGGGGGACAGAAAACGGAACTCGATTTTAGGACCGTTTATTTAAAACATATCACGTTATATGGATCGGTATTAGGAACGAGAGATGAGTTTAAACGGATGCTTGACGCCATCGCTGCAGGTAAGATCAAGCCGGTCATCGATCGTACCTATCCTCTCGAAAAAGCGGGAGAAGCACAAACGTACTTCAAGAATTCAGGAAAACTCGGGAAGATCCTTTTGCTTCCGGAAAAATAATATTTCAAGAAAAACATGGGGAGCAAGTCGTCCTCATGTTTTTCTGTTTTTTTCGAAACTATTGGCGAACGAAAATCACTTTTTCATCCATAGTGCCCTTCTCATATGCCTCCGCAATCCCCACCTCTTGAATCAGGCTTTTGGCTACCATTTTGTACTTCAACGATACGTGGAAGTCCTTGTCAAAAGGGTAAGGATCAAGAGTCACTTCTTTTTCATTCATCCATAGGGCCATAAGAGGCTGATTTTCCTGATGAAACACCTCTGTATTCTGAAATCCATCTTTGAACCACGGATGTTCATCCTCTTTATCCACTCCCGGCTCATTCAGGCAAAGATATAAGGACAGGTTATCTGAGAATTGCAGTAAGCGGAAATGCTGCTGAAGCAATTCTTCATCAAGGTCAGGGAACGACTCCTTAAGTCTCATTTGTCTTCTGGCTTCTCCTGTTAAAAAAACGAGGCAGTCTTTATTATTAGATTGGGAAAAGAAGGAGCAAAAGTGCAGGCTGCACAGGAGACTCGCATAGGTGTTCACCCTCTCAATCTCGTCCACACCGATTTTGTAGAATGCGAGCTTTGGCAGGAGGGGGTAGTCTGAAAAGGTGTAGGGGATCTTTTCCCTGTCATTCCAGATCGGAGTGTCGTCCAAACCGATCCAGCTCCGGTCGTGCTGATAGGCTGCGTATAAGGCATCGTCAAAGAATGAATCAGATTTTAGTAGAGACGGCTTCAAGTGCTTGATGGTTTCGCCTGATAAAAAGGCGTGGTCGTGCTGTCTGATCATGATAAATGAATCCTTGGTTTCGCGAATGATCATGAAGGAGGGGCTCCTTTCTGTTTGGATTTGTCTGTGAATTCATTATAGCAAAGTCGATCTCTCTGATTCACTGATTCTCTTGCATAGTGCATGAAATGTTTCTTTTTCTTTTGGAAAAAAGAAGGGTTTCTTCTGACGATAAAGAAATGAATAGAGTGAATGATATTTTCAGGGGGTATAACGAATGGCTGTAACGACAGGGATCTTGGAATGGACTTTGCTGTCGGAGTGTCCGATTCCAGATGACGTAGAGAAACTTTTGATTAAAGGGGAAGAGGCCGTTGCTGCGTATAAGACGATTCGGGATAGTGCGATTTTCACCACTAAGAGATTAATCGTCAGGGACTCACAGGGGCTGACAGGGAAAAAGGTCGAAATCTATTCACTTCCGTATTCTTCTATTAATATGTGGTCGACGGAGAATGCTGGCAGCTTTCTTGATGTCAACGCAGAAGTTGAGCTGTGGACGAGAGCTGGTCATATTAAAGTGAAGCTGAAAAAGGGGATCGATGTTCGAAAGTTTGACAAGTTAATCGCAGATGCTCTCCTTTCTTAACAGTAAAGGCAAGGGTATAGTAAAAATAATCGATATTTCGGGAGGTTAACAAATGGGAAGAATGGTACATTTCGAAGTACATGTGGATGATATGGAACGTGCAAAGACATTTTATGGAGAAGTATTCGGCTGGAAGTTCGAAGACTGGAGTGAATTCGCTGGTATGCCTTACTTTGGGGCGGTGACAGGGGATGAAAATGAGATGGGGATCAATGGTGCGTTGATGCAGCGTCAAAGTCCTCCGCCACAACCGAATCAACCGATGAACGGGTATTCATGTACGATGGGCGTCGAGAATTATGATGAAACGGAGAAACTAATTCTTGACCAAGGCGGCAAGGTAGCGATGCCGAAGTATGCCCTGCCTGGAATGGCGTGGCAGGGGTATTATGTGGATACGGAAGGAAATATTTTCGGGATTCATCATCCGGATAAGGATGCGAAGTAGGGTTGGTAGAAGATTACTAGCGAATGGATGGGTGTCTGACCTGAAATAGAGGTTAGGCACCTTTTATTGTTTAAAGTAAGGATCCATGGGATTTGGTTGATGTGGTAAAATAAGGATGTGGAAGAACTTCACTTGTATAAGACGAAACGAGGGAACAACTGTGCTTAAAAAAATAAGAATGACGATAAGCATCACCGTTCTGGGTCTATCACTTTATGGACTGTTTTCAAATCATAATGAAATGCTTCCTTATACGATGGCAGGCTTGGCGGTCCTCATGGTGATCATGGGAGCGGAAGAACTTCAGAAGAATCGGAAGTCGTATCGAAGCTATTTGTTATTTGGTGTATCTGCTTTCTTGCTCCTGGTGGCCATTGAAGGCTTTATCTACTAACTTCTTCATCTTGAAAAGGAGAATCCCCCAAGTTTGTTGAATTGATTCAAGTAGAGATCAGGAGGGGGAGCGACAGTGGATTATCTGTTAGAACGGGTGAAGGATCATATATATGTAGTGGCGGTTTGGGATCCGGAATGGAATACATATACCAATGCGTACTTGATTCAGGAAGAAGCTGGAATGACAGTGGTCGATTCGTGTAAAGAGAAGCACGTGGTGTTTCTCCAGCACGCCCTAAACAAAATCGGGAAAACGTCAGACGATGTAAAGCTTATGCTCGTCACCCATGGACATGAGGATCATGTGGGAGGGGCGCCGCTATTTACTAAGGCAAGGAAGGTCATTCATGCTGATGAGACGTTGCCGGTGGCGTCTTCCATTAGCGGGAAGCTCCTTGATAGGGGAACGATAGGGGATTACGAATATACAAGAGTCGGCTATCATTCTCCGGGTTCTGTGATTTTCTTTCATCGGCCCACGAGAACTCTGTTTACGGGGGATTTCCTCTGTTTCTTTGGGGATCCTTTGTCTGATGGAGGGCTTGTTTCAAAAGGGGACGATCTTAGACAGGCCTGGATTGAATATCTTCAAGGTGGTGGAGTTGCAAAGTTGGACTTACCGGTATTTCTGAACGGACTAAGAATCATGCAGGAATACGACCCGGACGTGATGTGTACAGGCCACGGCGGAGTGTTAGTGGGGGATCTTGACGTGTTCCTTGAAGAGTTGATCACTATAGGAGATAAGGATAAATAAAAGAGTGGAAGGGGTGGGTGGAAGTAGATGCCCATCCCTTTTTTGGTACGATTTTCTCTCTCCTGACCAAGATGAAATCCTCTGATCATTCAAGTCTATTATCGATGAAAGGCAACAGCCGCCTCTGCCATCTCTAGTATCTTTTGACGAAGATTCTTCGGTTCAATCACTCTTACCTGATCGGCAAAACCGAGGATATACCCCTTTGCTTCGTCTTCTGTATCAAAAGAAAGGGTCACCGGTATCCAGTTCTCTTTGTTTCTATCCCCCATCTCAAGGACACGGGCAAAGCGTCCGGTGAATGTCAGCCTGGATAAAGCAAGTGGAGAGACCTCGACTTTCACTTCATAAGAGGGCAGACGTTTAATGAAGGATTGAGTGGAGGATGTCCAGTACTGAGCCAGGTCGAATCCCTGGGGTCTTACGAACGTTCCGGCCAAAGAATCGGCGGAGAGGATACGGGAGGCCCTGTAATTCCTGATGTCTCCGTTTTCCTTGGAAGCCACGAGGTACCAGAGATCACCCTTCGCCACGAGTCCGAGTGGTTCCACAATGCGGTCGTCTGTTTTTCCGTCTGCACGCTGGTAGGTAATCCTAAGTTTCTGTTCCTTCCAAATGGCCTCTTTAATGACTTCAAAGGAGGCTGTTTTTTTCTTCTGCTTCCTCCAAGAACTTGTGTCGATATGGATCCGGTTCCATACGTCTTTCGCGTTTTCACGGTAGATAGATGGAAGGGAGGCGATGAGTTTGTTTCTGGCTTCTTCGGACGTTCGGGTCAAGCCGAGATCGTCAAGGAGCTGGGATGAAGGTGACACGAACAACGCGCGGATTTCAGATTCTTTCAGACCGGTCAGATCCGTCTGATAGTCTTCGAGTAATGACCACCCTCCGTTTTTTCCGCGCTCTGCCACCACGGGGATCCCTGTTCCGCTCAGAGCGTCCATGTCTCTGTAAATCGTCCGTTCGGAAACTTCCAATCTCTCTGACAGTGCTTTTGCGGTCATTTGCCCGTGTGATTGTAATAATAATAGAATGGATACCAGTCGGTCGCCTCTCATCTGCTTCACCTTTTTCCTGAATTTATTAAGTTTATTTAATTAAATATGACAGTGGATGTCAAGAATAGGATCGTATAATAAACGTATCTTGTAGATGAAAGGAATGGGATCAATGAAATCATTGAATGGAAAAGTTGCTCTCGTAACGGGAGGGAGCAGGGGAGCGGGCCGTGCGATCGCTGTTGAATTGGGTAAAGCCGGCGCAACGGTTTATGTCACGGGACGAAGTACGAAAGGGAATTCCACGAAAGGCTTTCCTGGAACGATTGATGACACGGCTTCACAAATCGAAGAAGCAGGTGGAAAGGGGATCGCGGTTCGTTGTGATCATACGGCTGATTCGGAAACGGAATCGGTCATCAGGCAGATTCGTGAAGAACAGGGGAAGCTCGATATTCTGATCAATAATGTGTGGGGAGCGCACGACATCGGGGTTAACCCGGGGGCATTCTGGGAGCTGCCCCTGACCAATTGGGATACGATGTTCACGGCCGGTGTGCGGGCTCAGTTGGCGACGAATCGTTTTGCCATCCCGTTACTCCGTGAGAATAAAGAAGCACTCGTCATTCACACGACCTTCTGGGATGATGGCAAGTACACGGGACAGTTCTATTATGATCTGGCGAAGAATGCTCTCGTTCGCATGGCGTACGGACTTTCAGAAGAATTAAAAGGGGATAATATCGCGGTTCTTGCTGTTTCACCTGGATTTATGAGGACGGAGCTTGTACTCGAGCACATGGGGGTGGACGAGGAACACTGGCAGGAATCGGAAGACTTAAGGAAATCCGAAACCCCTTATTATATTGGACGTGCCATCACAGCGCTGGCAATGGATCCAGGGGTGATGGAGAAGACGGGACAGGTGTTAAAAGCCGGAGACCTGGCGAAGGAGTATGAGTTCACAGATGTGGATGGACGATATATTCCGCCGTTTACGATGTAGGATGGGATCCCCCTTTTAAAGGGGGCTTTTTCTATTTGTAAACTCCATTCTTAATCAACCTATAAGCCGAATAGACTATTCATGATAACCACTTTCAAGAGGAATAGGGGTGGCATGATGTTTTCGGTGACAGAGATGCGTACGTTCGAGTTGTTTTCTGTTCCCCATATTACTGTGCTTATAATGTTTGTGGGTATATCTCTTTTTCTGATTTATGGTAAACGGCTCCTGAAACCTTATCAGCCGATCATCAAGTGGACGTTACTCGGAATCTTAGTCCTAAGCGAGCTATCATGGCATATTTGGCTTGTGGCAACGGGACAGTGGGAGGTGGGTGACCTGCCTCTGCAGCTCTGTTCCATCAGTACATTCGTATCGATTTATTTGTTTTTGAAACCGAATAAGAAAGCTTTTTATTTACTGTTCTTTATCGGGTTGCTTCCACCGATATTAAGTATGGTGACGCCTGAGATGTTTTACCAATTTCCCCATTATCGTTTTCTTAAATATTTCCTCCATCATGGAGCCATTGCGTGGTCCGTCCTTTATTTCATCGTGTATGAGGGATACCGGGTACCAAGAAAAGCGATATGGACCGGCTTCCTGATGATCAACCTTCTCGCCTTGCCGATTTTCTTTCTTAACCTTCTTCTCGAAACGAATTTCTTCTACTTAGCCAATCCAACGGAATCCAAAACGATCCTTTCCTTTTTCGGGTCGGGTGTCATGTATTATATCAATCTGGAAATTGCGGCACTTGTGGTGTTTCTGGTGACGTATCTTCCCATGGGGGTCCTGATGAAGCGAGAGAGGGGGAAAGGGTAATACTTTCCTGATTTCTGGGTCAATTGTAAAAAAGAAATAATTTAATTTGAAAGAGCTCTTCCACCATTAAGGTAGGAGAGCCTTCTTTTCTTAAACTCTATATAAAGGGTGAAACCATATGGGGTTGTGAATGGGATGTACGTACATATGAATGGAAGTCCAGTGGAATGGTGTTTTTAGGCAGGAGTCTTCACGCAGAGAGAAGACACTTTATTACTCTCAGGAAGCTTCTTGATTTCATTCCAGGCTTCGATGGCATCGATTCTAGTTTTGCTCGATTGTTCGGGTGTTTGTTTACTGCCTCGGCCCAAGCAGCATCACACCAACCCCAACCAAACAAATCCCCGCTCCAACCCAGTCATACAGATCAGGTGTCTTCTTGTCAATTCCCCATCCCCATAGAACGGACAGGACAATGAACACCCCTCCATAAGCGGCGTAGACCCTGCCGAATGAAGGGAAGGATTGGAAGGTAGCGATGACTCCGTATAGGGCAAGGGCGATTCCGCCGGCAAGGCCCCAATAGACTGGTTTCCCTTCCCGGAGCCATAGCCAGATGAGGTATCCTCCTCCAATTTCGGCGATTCCTGCAATGAAAAACAGTATGATGGCATTTAACATGTGGATCACTTCCTATATAAGTTTATGGTAATTGGATTATAACGTACTTCGGTGCCTTAGGTTTAAAATCCACCTATCCAAACATTTGTCTATTTCCACCAAACCTTCTACAATAAAAGGAACAAGAGATGGGCGTTCGTCTCATACTGGAGGTGGAAGTAATGGATAATACCGAGAAACATTATTCAGAGGAAAAGTTTTGGGGGAAGTTGAAAAGGTACGGCTTGAAGGCGGGACATTCCGTCGTGTATACGGCGCTGCTTCTTTATTTTGTCCTGCAAAAGCCGGATGTTCCAAAGAAGTCGAAGATGATCATCATCGGGGCACTTGGATATTTCATCCTTCCGACAGATTTTATTCCGGACATGGCAGTTGGGATTGGTTTCACAGACGACTTTGGTGCCCTGGGTATTGCTTTATTGCAGGTGGCCATGTATATCGATGACGAGGTGAAAGCGAAGGCTAAGGCGAAGTTGAGTGACTGGTTCGGGGATGATGTAGATACGTCTGAGGTAGATGGGAAGTTGTAGCAGGTAAGTGGGGAAAAAATGCAGTGAAGATCTCAGTGTCATTGACGTAAATGTTGATGATGCTTTTTTTTTTGGATACAGACTTCGTGTCCACTAGTGACCAAGGTGACGTAAGGGATGAAGTGTGTTGGGGATGATGTTCATAATCAAGTGAGATCTCTTTCTCCCCATATCCACTACATATCGTTCACGTTTTCATCTTTGGGCTCATATTTTTTCGTGAAATAAAGCGTAAGGATCACCCCAAGTACCACGATGCCGATACAAATAGAAAGGGGGAAGTCCCAGCGTGTATAGAGGATTGTTGAAGCCCCGATGATCGTGATCCATTCGAAAGCTAGAAAGGATTTAAGGTATTTCATGTTTTCTTCTCCTTTTGTTCATTAATAGTACCGTATTTTTATTAATTTTAGTCCTTTTTTATTTTGGCTCAAGGTTTGTATTGTCCCGTAAAAAGGGCACCATGAGAATTACTTATCGTCGAATAAATCCTCATCCCCCTGTGGTTCTTTCATGCCATGCTTTTCTTCGAGGTATCTCCCGATTGAAGAATTATTGATGCCGTCCCGGACAGCTCTTTCAATAATCATGTAGAAGATTAGTAGACTAACGAGTGCCCCTAAAATGATGAATGGAATTTCCATATGTTCACCTCCGCATACATTATGGCTATTCTATTCTTTGATTCTTTAAGCCAGGTACAGCGTGAATTAATTTCCTGTCATAACCGGAACGAAAGACAAATATTTTATTCTTTTTATCTTTCTCCCTCTTTCTTGAAGTATCGAAAACTAATTTATCCACCCATTCAACACCATCCCCATATTCATCACCATATGGAACACGATCGAAGGATAGATACTATCCGTCTTAAGCACGACAATGCTATAGAAGAGTCCACCAAAAGAAAAAAGAAGGCTGAGATGTAGCGGAATTCCGATAGATAGATGCAACAGACCGAATCCGAGGCTTGTGACCGTGACGGCATAAAGGACGGAGACGTTTCGTTTCAACGATGACAGCATGACGCCTCTCCAGATGAGCTCTTCCAGGGTAGCATTCAGGATGGTAAATCCTAGTGCGAATAGGAATAATGATTTCACCTCACTGATTCCCGGTGACCAGAAGAGGGGGATGAAGATGGTGCTTGATCCCGCCAGTCCAATCAGTAAGAATAAGGGCAGTGAAATGGTATGGGAGGGCATGGAGATGCGCTTTTTCCAAACCGGAAATCTTGTGTGAAAACGGATCTTTTCTTTTGATATCAGGTGTGAGACGGCTATAGACATCAATATCAATAGAAGGAAAGCTCTGTTCAATACGATTTTCATTTCTTTTGAAATATCCCATTCGTTCATCCAGCCGGTTGCGAATTGAAACAGTAGTAACCCGAGAAGGAAGAAAAGGAATAAGGACACGACGGACCGGTTGACTCTGGTAGCGAGATAGAGGATTAGAAGCCCTAGCAGCGGCAGTAGTCCCCAGTTGTATGCTCGATAGGAAAGAAGGATGATCCCTGCGAAAAACAGGGCGGCCGAACTTATGAGGAAAAGCGTTTGCCGTGAACGGATCATGGGGTCCCCCTTGGTTGTTCTTTATGTATAGTTTAGCATATTTTTCCTATTCTGAATGAGTACTTTTTTCGTGATGGACAAAGAAAGTGAGGTTTATGGTAAAATTAGGATAGTTTACATAAGGGGGAGAAATGATCATGTACAAACACATCATATGGGACTTCGATGGCACTCTTTTTGATACCTATCCCGTGATGGCGGGAAGCTTCAAGGAAACGCTTGAAAGCCAGGGAATCGAAGAGCCGTTGGAGGAAATTATGAAACATATGAAGGTAACGATGACATATGCTTTCAATCATTATGGAGAGAAGTACGGAATCGGGGACGAGTTTATCACAGCCTACGATTCACGCAGAAAAGCAGTGGAATTCGATTTGTCCAAGCCCTTTGAAGGAATCGTGGAGCTTTGTAAGTATATTCATTCCACGGGGAGAAGGAATTATTTGTACACCCACAGGGGCGAGTCTTCGATCAAGATGCTGGAGAGTTATGGGCTGACAGAATACTTTTCTGACTTCATCACCTCCCAGCACGGGTTTGAGAGGAAACCGAGTCCTAACGCCATTCAGCACCTGATTCGAACCCATCATATCGATCATTCGGAAGCGATCATGATCGGGGACCGGGATTTGGATTTATTATCTGGAAAAAATGCAGGGATCAGTTCGTGTTATTTTACGGATAAGGTTGAAGAAAACCCTCATGCTGATTACGTTGTGACAAGTGTGGAAGAATTGTATTCGATCATTTGAGGCTTGAATAATAGAGGAGAAGCTGCTTATCAGATCAGTAAAACAGGACGGTATTTAAAGGTGAAAAGGGATGGGGCGCACTTTAGTTGAATAGGATCCTGCTATCTTCCACTATATGACCCAGTTTTCGTTACTTATGATCCGTTTTTTGAATATATGATCTGCTTATTTCACTTATGAACCGGGTTCCCTCAGTTATGATCCGGATTTCTGAAATATGAACCACTTTTTCATTTTATGATCCTTTTGTCAAAAAATCGAAGCATAGGCTACTTATTCTTCAGGTGTAGAGAGGCGAGCAGGAAGCATCGATGGTCAATAAGAAAAGCGGGTCGTCCTATAGGATGACCCGCTTTTTATACTGAAAAAACATAATCGTTCCTTTCCATGCTCATACTATACCATATACGTTTAAAGGAGCGAGTACCATGAGTGAATCCCAGCAGACCATGCTTGGCCGTTTAAAAGAGATCCAGGAGAATCAAACCGAAATGTGGACCAGCTATTGGCAGCAATATTCCGATTTTGCCACCTGGCCGTTTTGGGTATTGGCTGCATTATTTGTTCTTCCTTTAATCGTGCTTTTTTTTAGAATAGATAAACGAAAGGCCCTTCTTTTAGGGTTCTATGGGTATAATGTTCATGTTTTCTTTACATACGTAGATGCCATAGGAGCCAACATGGTGAAGTGGTTTTATCCATATAAAATTTTCCCGGTGCTGGCGAGCTCGGTTTCATTGGATGTGGCCGTAGTCCCGGTTTCCTATATGCTCATGTATCAATTTACATTGAACCGTCATAAAAATTATTATCTATTCATGGTGCTCCTCAGTGCGGTGTTTGCATTTGCTTTCAAGCCATTGCTTGTTGCGATCGGTCTGTTTGAAATGAGCAAGGGGACAAATTATTTCATCTTATTCATTGGCTACGTGGTGGTCGGTCTGATTGCGAAATGGATCACGAATGTCTTTGTTTATTTGGAAAAAAAAGCTCTTAATCGGGTGTGAGGATCTTTCTGGGTCTTCCATCTGCTTTTCCCATGACATTGATGAAATCCTCGACAAACTTTGAATAGTCCAAGTCAAGGAAGATGTTGATGTTTTTTTCAGCCGGCTTGGAACTGGGCCTGAAATCCGCGATGGACGTTCCCTTTCCAATCCCCGTAGTCAAGATGTTGACCTCCCTTCTGATGGACTGCCCCATTTCCGGGTTCACCATCAGGGATAGGGTCACGACATCATGCAGAGGTGCACCGTTAATACCGGGAACGAGCTTCTTATAGGCTTCAATATAGTATTCCATGACTTCATCCATGATCTCGATCAATGGGTTATCGGACATCTGCTGGACGTATCGGATTTGGTCCATGGTGATGATGGCTTTGTTCGAGACATTCAGGGGAACGATGTATAGATTGTTCAGATCTCTGATCACCACCTGTGAGGCAATGGGATCTCCATAGAAGTTCGCCTCCGCAGACGGGGTCACGTTCCCGGGAACCATAAATGCGCCTCCCATAATGTAAAATTCCTTGATTTCTTCGACGATGTTTTCACCTAACAAATGAAGGGAGGCAAGGGAAGTATTCCGCCCTACGTCAACGATGGTGATATCTTCCTGATCCTTGATGATTTTGTAGAGTTCCGAGAAATTAGTGAGTTCACCTGAAAAGCTCTCAGGCGGTCTGATGGGTCCGAGCCCTTCCTGTCCGTGGATCTCAGGGTAGTACGTGGGGATTTCCCCAGAGGATGGACTATTGGTTCCCCCGATGATCGGGATATCCTCTCTCCCGGCAAGCTTGAGCAGGTAGGCGATATTATCCGTTGCCTGCTCTTTGGATGTATTCCCATAGCTTGATACGATGGCGAGTACCTGAATGTCAGGGTTCAGCAGGGCGTACATGATGGCAATGGAATCATCAATGCCGGGATCCGCAAACAGAATGATCTTCTTCATCGGACATTCTCCTAACCAAATATGATGTATTTATATAACGTATCGATAGAAAAAAAGGATTATTCCTTTGATAGAATCAATTTATATGAAACGTACTTCCCAAACAGATGATTTGTCATCATTAAAGAAACATGTGAAGATGAATTCATACCAAATTTATCGGAATAAGGAGATGAGGATATGAACGTGGCAGTAGTAGGAGCGAACGGACAAATCGGGAAGCAAGTGATCGGGCTCTTAAAAGAAAGCAGCGAGCATACGCCAAGGGCCATTGTGAGAAAGGAAGAGCAGGCCCAAGCCTTCGAACAGGATGGGGTCCAATCTTCACTGGTTGATTTGGAAGGAACGGTGGAGGAGATTACACAGGGTCTGAAGGGTGCCGATGCCGTCGTATTCACAGCCGGCTCCGGTGGTAACACGGGCGCGGATAAAACATTGCTCATCGATTTAGACGGAGCGGTCAAAACGATGGATGCCGCCAAGCAGGCAGGAATCGAGCGGTTCATCATGGTAAGTGCCCTGCAGGCTCACAACCGTGAGAACTGGAACGAATCCTTGAAGCCGTATTATGTGGCGAAGCATTTTGCCGACCGTGCACTGGAACAGAGCGGATTAACCTATACCATCATCCGTCCTGGCGGTTTATTGAATGAAGCGGGTACAGGGAAGGTGACCGCAGGAGAGAATCTATCAAGAGCATCGATTCCACGTGAAGATGTAGCGGGCACGATCGTAGTGAGTCTGGGAGAAGAACGTACATTTAATAAGGGCTTCGATTTGATTTCAGGAAATGATGGGATTGAAGAGGCTGTCAGAAACGTATAATGGAGAAGAAGGAATGATCATCCTGTGGGTGGTCATTTTTTTTTGTTTTCTAAAATGATTGGGTGTAGAAGACTCCTTTTTTTGATCCATTCATGTTGAGGGATTGAAGGATAGTGGCAGCTGTTCTCCGTGAGGGAAGCAACAGGAAGTCCCTTAATTCCCGATTGGTGATAGTTGGTTTGATTAATAGGAAGTAGTCGTCGATGGCTTGCAGGTGAGCGGTTTTGGATGAGTGAAGGCAGTGGGGACAAAACCAGGTGCCGGTCATTCTTGTCATGACTTTCGTACATTGATCGCAGAGGACCCCTTTTATCAGGTCTGCTTCTTGTAATTGATAGGTGGTCAGGATGGATGAATAGTGGTGTTCTTGATGCTGATTCAATAGAAGTCTTTTGGTTTTTTTGAGATCGATGATTTCATTTTCTTCACCGTTGTACTTTGTATTGAGTTTGCTGATTTCACTGACGAGATTTTGGGCATGAATCATTTTGTCGTATGGGGGGATGAGTCTGTGACCGGAAGCCATTCTCAGAATGGTTGACGGGTTGCTGAATGCGACGAGAAATTCAATGGGAGGGCACGGTAGTTTGTTGTTATAAAACCACTTTTGCAGGAACAGCATCTGACGCTTCGCCTGTGTAATGGGATCGGGGTAACCCGTTTCGATACCTTGGTAATGCTTAGAAAGTTGATTGAATTCCGGGTCGATCGTCAGGGTGCCGGCGATGTTCTTTATTTCAATCGGGAGTGAGTAGTGTGGGGTGACAAGAAGGCTATCAATCTGGAAGTAATCCGGTGCAAGGGGGAGTTTCAGGTCGTTGAATATCATGTACTTCTTGTCTGTCAGGAAACTTAAGTGATAATCCACGGCTTTTTCTCCGTTGTATCCCGCTTTTCTTTTCTTCAGATCCTGTTCAATGGTGGGGCGTTTCGGATGGTTTGGGGGTTGCAGCCTTCTTAAGATGGCCTCGGTTTGGAGAAGTTTGCGAGGGGGTTTTCTTTCTTTTGCAATCAAGGGATCACTCCTTCGTTGGGTGGTTATAGAAAAGTTCTCCATTTTGAGTGAAAATCCTGCCTAGGGAGTGAAATAATCGTTATTTTTTCGATTTTCGAAGTGAAAAGAATCGTGCTGATAGGCATTTAGAGGTTTTTTTCTTCATGAAAAGATTTTATGAACCGGTTTTCACTACTTATGATCCGGTTTTTGGATATATGAACCGGTTTCCCCATTTATGATCCGGAATCCTGAAATATGACCCACCTTTTCATTTTATAATCTCTTTGTCGAATTTCCTGTATTTCAGAAGCTGATCATGCTGAAAGAAGAGTGACCTTCGTGAGGGTGGTCATTTTTTTTTGTGAAAATTAATGATTGTGATTGGGAGTCTATTTTGAAATAATTGGTAGTGAAAGAACTGGGGCTCTAGGGGGGAATTAAATGAACTGTACTCATTGCAAAATTGAAATGGTAAAAGGGTGTAACGTCAATGTTGAAGGTGTCATGTATGGGATGAAGATAAGTAAAAAACGGAAAGGTTTATTTAATAAAGTTTCGGCAAAACCTAATGCCGCCGTTTGTACGAACTGCGGCTATGTGGCTTTCTATGTTGATGATTATAAACAATTCAGAGAGTAGAAATAGGATTACATACCAATGAAATTTCTCACTAAAATGGTGAAGGGGGACATAGCATGGCTAAGAAAAAAGGATTCATTCCTTCATTGCTTTTCGGAAGTATCATTTTGTGCACGATAGCGATCGTTGCGTTCTTTGTATTTCAAGGTGAAGAGGTGAAAGAAATAATCAAGGATGGATTCTCAGATGAAGAGCAAGCCTCCCAATTGAACGTAGAAGAAGTCATCAATGAACACGGAAACATCAGTAATCTAGAAGACTTGGATACCTTTGTTGATAGGTTGAAAGGTCAACAAAAAGCAAAAAACAATGTGATCCATTATGGGATTGAGGGACAGAGAGTGGTTGAAGAATTGACCTATAATGGGGATGATGTCCACGTTTATCGCAGTGTAGACGAAGAATTCATTGAAGAATACCGGTGTGAAAATGTCGTGATAAATGAAGATGGTCGAAAGAAGCAGTATGTCTTGAAGCGATGTACAGGTAATTTTACTGGGGATACTGTTATATTATCGACAGCTATAGAGGATTAGGGATAGTTTGCTGACCAGCGGAAGAGATCTGAAAAAGATTGAATTGATAATGGCTGGAGAATCATCGCCATGCCTACTATGATAAAAATTACTACAATCACAGGGGGGTTCCTCAAAAAGGGGGAAGCTTCCTTATTTTAGATTTCACTCCACAGGTCGGTCATCTTGTCTCGCAGATGGATTATGCGAGGTACACAACTTTGGAAGCAGTAAAGGGTCTAACCACATCTGAATTGGACTTCTTGCCAAGTGAGGATGGGAATAGCATCGGGGCCCTATTATTACATATGGCGGCGGTTGAAAAAGGGTTTCAAATCGAAATATTTGATGGGAGACGCCCGAATGAACAAGAGATGAAGGATTGGGCACCTCCGTACAGCCTTGGGGACAAAGGTCGAGAGAGCATCAAGGGGAACCCGTTAGAGTTTTATATTGAGAAGCTTGAAGAAGTAAGACGCAGGACGCTTGAGGAATTTGCCCATCTGCAAGATGATTGGTTGTATGAGGATCGACAATGGGATGGCCATCCTTCTAATCACTATTTTATATGGTTTCACGTATACGAGGATGAAATCAATCATAGAGGTCAAATAAGGATGATACGAAAGATGTTGCCAAGGGATTGATGGGAGTAGAAAAAGTGGGGTGAACAGGATGAAAAGGATGCTGCTTGTCAGTATGACCTTCTATACCGTTGTTACCTTACTGACGGGATGTCAGCAAAAAACGCTTTCCTTTGAAGGGAAAGGAGATTATTGGGAAGGAAGTTATATCAGTAATCAGACTTCAAACAGTGAAAATGGTGAATTTAAGTTTGGATATACCGGGGAAGAGAGCATAGGCGAGATCGAATATTACATCACTTCCCGTGCAGGGGAAAGTAGTGGGAAGATCAATGTGAACGGGAAAGTTTTTACACACTCAACAGCTTGTTCCGGTTGTGCCAAACCTGATGAAGACGATGAATTTCATGTGGTGATTCAGTGGGATGGGAAAGAGGATGAGTTCACTCTGAAGAGATAGTGTGAAAGAAGAGTGTGATGTTAGCCACTCATAAGGAAACCGATGAAACGATACATCTATATGAATGGGGAATCGACAATCACAGGAGTGGTGCGATATTCGCCCTTGGGAGAGAAGGGCTTTGGAAGATTGACGTGATGGTGGATGAAGAAAAATTGACCAGTTTTGTGGTGAAAGTAGAGAAATAAGAATAGGAAAAGGGGAACTCCGTGATATCCTGGAGTTCCCTTTCTTTGCTTTATCCGTTTGAGATTCTTTTGAAATCTTTAGGATCCATTTTGTAGGTAGTGCCTTGAATGGACATTGCTCTCTTTTTTCTCCGGGATCTGATTTTTCTATGAGCCACTTTTGGCGGAGCAAGCCCTTTTTCAATACCAGCTGCCATGCTGTTGACCGCCAAAATGGAGATGGTGAAGCAGGCTAAAGGTCCAATGGCGAGCCACCACTGATAATTGATCAGTTTGATATACATGCCGAGCAGCCCGGACCATTCGTTGGCAATGGGCATGGGCGGGTCACAATAGATGTCGTAGCATACCGAGGTTCCTCCAAAGTAAATTTGGAAGATGCCAAGGTGCGCAATGATGAGCAGCACCTGAACGACGATCCTCGGGAATATGATGAAGAGTCTTGGCTGCAGGTGAGGGATCACATGCTTCTTGAAAATGTGAAAGGGAGATGCCCCCAGAGTGATGGCACTCTCGATGAATTCCTTCTTTAAAATTTCCCTCGTTTCATCCGCAATCAACAGAGCGGTCGTTGGGGTGAGGATAATGGCCAGCATGATGATTTCGTAGATGACTCTTCCGGTTAATGAGTAGACAAAGCCTTCAGGTGGCTCCCAAAGAACAGGATGAAGGATGTTATAAGCGATGATGGATAATGGAACAAAATAAAAAGACGATGACATTCCCTTCACCATGGCCATCGATCCTTGTTTCTTCCAAAAGGCAAGAAGGGTTCCCGATAGGAAAGCCAGTGAAAATCCAAGAAGAGATGTCAAAAAAGTGGCTCCAAACGTATATTTGGCCCCTTGAAGAAGCTTTTCAAGCATGTGGTTCCCATATTTATCTGTTCCAAAAGGATAGTCTTTGGCTGGTTCTAAGGGAGCTCCGGCGATCATATTTCCTTCACTGTCTTTCAACCACTCAGTCTGTGGGATGGCTGAATCGAAATGGGTCGCGTGAATAATGCTGGCAAGTGTAATAAGAAAGATCGTAAGAAATCCTAAAATGAATAGGGGCTGTCTGATGACCCTCGACATTATAAGTCCACCTCATTACCTGTAATGGAATTGGCTGTTCGTTGGACCATTTTCAAAAATAAAAAAAGCGGGACGAACAGCAGGATCGATGTAACGGCGAAAAGGGTGGGGGTATTATAAGAGAACAAGAAAGTGGTTACTCCCAGCATGTTGAATAAATATTCCAAGATAAGTAGGTTGGACAACATTAGTGCCATGACGTTCTTACCGTGGTAAGCAAGACTGATGATGGTGTTCCGGAACACATGGATGATCAAGATGCGAAAGTAAGACAAACCTTTGCTTCTGGCAAGCTCTACATATTGCTTATCAAATTCCTCATTCATCAATACGGTCAGGGTCTTGATGAAGTACATGGTCGGAAGGAGGGATAAACAAAGGATCGGCAACAGATAAGCCCTATCTTCCCCCAGTGCCACAAAGTCGAACAGAAAAACACCTGTCTTCTTGAACAGCCATACGACGAGCAGTTGACTTCCCACAATGATGAAAATGTCTGGAAGTGAGCTGAAGACAAAGGAAATGGAATCAATCACTAGCTGAAAGGGCTTGCCGATCAGGAAGTAGAAGAACAGGACGACGATGGCGATCAACAAGGAAAGAAACAACGCTGAAAAAAAGACAATCAGTGAATATTCATATGCATTCCAAAAGAAGGGGAAAAGCTCTCTTTTCACCCCGGAAATCGGGTTGATGTATACTAAATTTGCGATGGAAAAGAACCCCGAGAGAATCTGCCATACTTCATTGATGATGGAAGGCAGGAGGCTGATGGCAAAGATTCCGGTTACTATCATCACGATTTGTAAGATGGATGATCCTGCTTTTTTCATACTAAATCTCCTTTATTCATTTATGTATCGACCTTCTCAGCGATTTCAATCAGCTGTTGTTTCGTCATTTTATCAAGAGAATAGGTGAGCACTTCATACATGATCTTCTCTCCGTCATATTCCTTGATCCATAAGATGGACTGATAAGGAAATTCCCCCATCTCCTGTTTAAGGTAAAAGGCATCATGCCTCTTCAGTTTAACTTTGGTAATGACCAGCTCGCCGTCATCCAAAGGCATATTTTCGTATAATTCCACCTTGGAGGAGCTTCGTATAAAGACTTCGGTCTCGTCATTTCGATACTCGGTCACGGTCACGATTTGATCGTCCTTTTCCTCTACCTCCACTATTTTGGCGAGAATGTCTTTATCGCTGTGTCTGGCTTTGGCATAAAGCTCCGATTCTGCTCGTTTGAATTGGCTTGGTTCTGCATCAACGGTCATTTTGCCGCTTGCAAATCGGAAGCCGAAAGGAAGGGTTTCACTTGGGCTATAGGAATGCTGAATGGAATCACTATACGTGTCAAAATCCGAAAATCTTCTTGGCTGCCTGTAGACCGTGAAATTCTTCTCGGGATAGTCACTTACATTATAGTAAATAAGGGCTTCACCAGGCTTCACCTTCTCCTTAAACGATTCGGCTGCCCCTGCATCCCACTCTTTGATGTCTGAATCAGGCTGAGTCAATTCCATGACCACTTCCCCATTTGAATCAAACAGCTGAAACCCTTGTGAAGCAAGTACGCCCACAGTGGAAACGGTAACGAGTCCTCCACCGATCAGCGCGGCCTTAATGCCTTTACTTAAGGGTAACGAAAAAAAACGCCTTTTTTTCCTGCCTTCTGTTTCAATCATGTCATACGTTTCTTCAATTCTTTTTTTGACAGAAGACGGGAGTGGCTCATCTTGAAACAACTCTTTCATTTTCGAGTCAAACTGTTCTCCTTTCATTTCCAGGCACTCCTTTTCAAAGGGGGTTGTTCTTCTTCCAGAAACGACATCAACTGCTGTCTCGCTGTTGATAACCGTGACTTCACGGTTCCTTCCGGTATATTCACAATTTCTGCTATTTCCTTGATGGTCAGGTCTTCAAAGTAATAAAGAGTGATCACCGTTCGTAAAGAATCGTTTAAGGATGATACGGCTTCCTGCACAGAAAGCTTCAAATCGAATTCCGTCTTATCCCGTTCATGACATTCCCGGACAGGAATGACCATTTTTCGTTTATTTAGCAGAGCATAGCATTCATGGATCAAAATTCGGATCAACCACGTTTTGAAATAGTTCTCTTCCTTCAGGTCAGACATTTTCTTGTAACAGATCAAGATCGTTTCCTGGATGGCATCGGCGCAATCTTCATCTTTCTTTAAAATTCCCTTTGAAACACGGTACATGGATTGTTCATATTGTTTCATCAATTTTATAAATGATGGATGATGTCCTTTTTTCGCTTTCCTGATGAGTTTGTTATCCGGCAAAAAGCCCACACCTCCTACGTACTTCCTGGCCGTTTATCATTAGATATGAAAATTTGGGATTTGGTTCAAATAAATTTTACATTATTTTGATTGTATAAAAATGGTACCATAATCTGAGGTGGAGGTTTTTGTTTTACAGTATTTAATGGAATAATATACCTGTTATGCTATGATGAGAATGTATGTTCGTTTGGCTGGAGGGGATTTTTTTAGATGGTTAATAATAAAGAAGATGTCATCAAGTTGATTCAGAACGATCCCGGCATGATAGAGGTTATTGAGACCGCAGGATCATTGAATCTACCGGATTGGTGGATCTGCGCAGGATTTGTGCGTTCAAAAATATGGGACACTCTTCATGGATATAAAGAGAGAGCCCATACGCAAGATGTGGACGTCATCTATTTTGATAAAGAAAATCTTGATGAAGAAATCGAAAAAAGGTTAGAAGCAGACTTACGATCCATCATGCCCCTCATCCCCTGGTCTGTTAAGAATCAGGCAAGGATGCATGTTGTAAACGACCTTCCTCCCTATACTTCATCCGAGGATGCAATTTCAAAGTTTCCTGAGACAGTCACGGCTCTTGGAGTGAGGATGGACAGGGAAGGTGAGTTGGTCCTGACGGCTCCTTGTGGATTGGATGATGTAATCAATCTTGAAGTGAAGCCGACTCCTTTTTTTAGAGAGACGGAAGAGCGGGTTTCCATTTATGAAGAGCGGATCAGGAAGAAGGATTGGAAGGGGACTTGGCCTGGGGTTGTCGTTCACCATATAAATAAGGGGAAGACTGCTTTGGAATAATGTCGGAATGATACTATTATTGAGTTGGAAACAATACCTTGAATGATGGGTTCATGCAGGGAATAGCTATTTATTCGAAGCCCTTGATTTTAATCTAACTGACCGTTGAGGATTTTCAGCGATCGAGGGAATGAACCACATCGAGACTTTGATTATATGAAATCTGCGCTGAAGTTTCCCACTTATTATTCCTAAAATAAAGAAGGGAGAAAACGTGAAAAAATCTACCATTCTAAAATATGTTTTTTTATTGATAGTTGTTATAGCCCTATCCGCTTCCTGGACTTATGCAGAAGACCAGGATTCTTATACGGAACCGTACCAAGCCATTCAAGCCGTGGATAAGGGTCTCCAGTTGATTCCTGCCTATAAGATGGGGGATGAATCCCTGTACTTTTTCATTAAAGATAAAACCAATCTAGGGGCTACGGTGGTTCGAAAGGGAATATTCGGTTGGAAAAGCGGGGTGTTTACCTGGGGGTCGATGGATCCTGAAAGAGAATATAAAAAGCTGCAGGGAATCGAAGGCCATGGAGAGGGCTTGGTGTATGGCTTGATCAGAAATGGTGATGAAAGAGTGGTGATGGTTGACGATCAAGAAGCTAAGGTATTAGATTTGGCCATGTTATCCCCCTCGATAGTAAAGGAATATCAATTGGAGGGGCTATATCTTTGGTATGTTGAAAGCGATAAAAACCTTAATGCTCAGCAGGTTAAGTTGCTGCGTGAGGATACTCGGGAAATCATTGATTCGGTAGATTTATAGAATCCAATAGACAAGGGGGAGGAGAAGGTATGATGGATCCATTCTGGTTAAAATTCATTCTGTTTATAGCGGGTTATGCTTTACTGATATTTTTGTTTAATAAAGGAATGCGAAAGTTATTTAATGTTAAAAAGAAGAAGATTTTCTCCTATCATCATTTGAATGAAAAACATAAGAAGATAGATTGGACGATTAGAATAACTTTTGCTCTTCTGATTGTCGTTGGCGGTTTTTATAATGCCACTCAGTCACCATTAGAGAGAATATGGTTTTTGAAAACTCATATCCTGCTTATTGTTCTCATTCTTTTGTCTGAAACAGTTACTGCTGTTATGGAGAAGCGATACGCAGAAAATAGGAATGATTATAAATTCACTATTTCTCAGCTAGTCTTTCTTTCATTGTCGGTGTTATTGATCTTCAGCACTGATTTTTTGGGATTGTTTGAATAATCATATTTAGATTAACTGTCCAAGAGATAGAGTTCAATTATACCAGCTGATCTTCAGCTTTCTTTGTGTTTTTTCCAATAAATGAAACTTTCACCAGTTTCAAACGTATGTAAGAAAAAGTAAAAAGGGCAGCAGTGTAAAAGATGCTTTTTTTCATTTTTAAGGATAGAAAAGAGGATGGAGAGCGTGGTTGTAAAGGAAAATGTGGTATTAGAATGGGTGAAAGCTTTGGTGATCGCATTAGTTGTTGTATTTATTGTCCGTACCTTCTTGGTCACTCCTATCATGGTGAAGGGATCTTCCATGAATACGACGCTCAAGGACCAGGAACGGATGATTGTGTCTAAATTAGGGGACACCGAGCGGTTTGATATCGTTGTGTTTCACGCAAATGAGGAACAGGATTATATCAAGCGTGTGATCGGTCTCCCTGGAGATACGGTCGAGTATAAAGGAGACACGTTATACGTAAACGGGAAAGCGTATGAGGAGCCTTACCTGGATGAGCAAAAAGAGAATGTACAGGGTGACTTGACCATACCTTTTACCTTGAAGGATACGGCTGTTGGACAATCGACCGTTCCGGAAGGTCATCTGTTTGTGATGGGGGATAACAGAAGGGATAGCATGGATAGCCGGCATATTGGCGCGATTCCTATGGAGGAGATTGTAGGGACTACGAATGTGGTGTTTTATCCGCTTAAGGATATGAGGATTGTGGGGGAGTAGTTTATTTTGGAAAGAGGCTACAAATTCGTAATACTTTCGTGACCAATCTGGAAGGTTTTGTCGGAATTTTCGTAAATGTAAATAAAATTAGGAGTGTAAGATATGGAAGTAAAGGTATCAAAAAATGACGATAACTTAAATATTAAGTGGCAATTGAGTAACATCAATATTCCTTTATCTGATATTAAAGAAGTGAAAAATGACGATACATATGGCGGTGAAGAGAAAACAGCAATGAGAATTGGTTATCCATATGGACATACGGATAGAGTCGTCATCCAGACAAGTTCAGAAACGTATATTCTGTTCACAAGTAATGCTGGTTTGAAAGAGAAGATTTTGTCGTACATTGGGGCACAAAGACCACGGTCCTGATCACTACGCGGACATCGAGTTAAGCAAGCACTTATAAAAAGGGGGAACTACATATGAATAAAACCATCACCATTCTTCACACCAATGACCTTCACGGAAACTATGATCTGGTCGTACGGCAGGCTGCATACATAAAGAAACGTGTCAGTGAACTTAAAGAGAGAGGGGAAAGTTATTTATTACTGGATGGCGGGGATCATTTGGATATGAGCATCAATGAGTGCCTTGCGACGAATGGCGATATGCATTTGGAAATGCTTGCGGATGTCGGGTATCATGCGATGTCGGTGGGGAATAATGAGCTGCTGCGATCGACACCGGCGTTGATTCGAAAGCATAGCCTGGAGTCCAGTGTCCCGTGGTTGTTATCGAATCTTGTTGAGGGTGATGGGACTCCCATCGGCGGGATGAAGGAAACGCTTCTTGTGACAGTGGATAATGGTTTGAAGGTTGGCTTATTTGGAGCGACCGATCAATTCGAGGATCTTTATGAGAACAAGCATGGATTCAGGAATCGGGAAACCCTTACGGCCATCAAAAAAGCCGTGTCTGATTTGAAAGCGCAGGGGGCGGATGTCATCGTCTTTCTATCCCATCTGGGGTATGGTGCCGATGTGGAAATCGCGAAAGATGTTAGTGGCCTGGTAGATGTGATCGTAGGGGCTCATTCTCATACGGTGCTTCAAAGTCCCGTTGTGGAATCAGGTGTCGTGATTGTTCAAGCCGGTTCTCACGGGCAATTTGTCGGGGAGTTGCAATTGGATTTACATACCGAGAAGGGTCCTTATACGATTGAATCATTCGAAGGGAAATTAGTAGAAATCACTCTCGAATCCGAAATCGATGCCAGCATGGAAGCCATTTTACAAAAGGGTCGTGAGGAAACGAATGAATTTCTGTCTGAGGTATTGTTCACGACGAGGGAAGAACTTACCCATGGTGATGTCATTCAATTAATGGCAGATGCTGTTCGGGGCTACTGGAAGTCTGAGATTGGCATTATGTATGGGGGAGCAGCAGTGGACCAAGACCTGGAATCGGGCGATGTGACGAAGGGGGATGTGTACAATCGATGCAAAAGCATGCATTCCCCTGTGTTGATGGAGCTTAAAGGTGAACAAATTGCGAGATTGATAGAGGATAGTTTTAATGGGGAGATTACCTCCAAACAGGTATACGGAAATGGATTCAGGCCGCATGGCATCCCGATTGGGGCTTTAGGGTTTTCTGGAGTTACATGGAGTCGTCATGATGGCGTAATTTCCGATGTTAAAGTGAATGGGGAAAGCCTGGTGGAAGAGAAGGTCTACTTGGTAGGGACAGGATCTCCGTTATTGTACGAAGAGGTATGTGGATACACGTCGGTAAAAGGGAACAAGTTGATCGAGGTTGGAAAGACAGAGATGGTGAAGGATGTGTTTATGAACTATTTAAGAGCCGGCCGGGATAGATTAGTGATGGTCAATCGTTAGATGGTTGAGGTTCAGGGCGGGACATTTATCGAGTTCGTCATTTTGAGATAGAATTCTGCTTTTTTTTGATAAAATAATCACTTTTGGGCTTGAAAGTGTGCTTTTAAGCCTCAATGTAGGTTCACTTGTCTGTTCATTTATAAAAATTTCATGCCTTCCTGGAATATATGATCCGGTTTCCGTGATTTATGATCCGCTTTGAGGATTTATGACCCGGTTTCAGCACTTTATGATCCGGGTTTTTGAGTTATGACCCCTAATTTCCAACTTATGATCCTTTTGTCAAAAAATCTTGAGGATTTTAGTGAATCAGAAGAAAGGGAAACTTTCTTTAGCTTATTGTGAGTGGGGTTCAAGCTATCATTCCTTAAAATTAGTAGGATTCAAACTTTTTGAATTTCAGACTAGTATAAGTTGGAACAAATTACAAAATAAGGTAGAGTAAGAACATACGTTTCGTTCGGAGCTTGATAGGAGGGAATAATGATGACTCACACAAAATATAAACCAGTATGGAATCTCGACAGCATCTTCAAAGGTGGAAGCACATCACCTGAATTACATAATCATATGAAACAGACGGAAGACAGAATTTCCGACCTGGAAGAAATCATGCGAGAGGTGATGCTGGAGTCGAATCAACTGGTCGATGTTCTTGATCGACTTAGGGACATAAAGATGTCCATATCACAAGCAAGATCCTACGCCATCTGTCTTCTTTCAGAAAATCCGAAAGACCAGGGAGCACAATTCTACAGAGGGGAAACCACGGCTCTTCAATCAAAATATGACTCTATTACGAGTAACCTGAAAAAGAAATTAGCACTTGCAGGGGAATCGGAGTGGAAGATCCTGCTTGCATCAGAGGGTCTGAAGGAGTATCGCTTCACCCTCCAAGAGTGGCGGGATGAAGCGGACCGTGAGCCTTCGCAGGAGGTGTCTGAACTTATGGCAGACGGGTACCACGCCTGGGGACAGATCTATCAATCGTTCATGAGCAGCATTAAAGTCCAGGTGAATGGTCAGGATTTCTCTGTTGGGCAGGCCATCAATCTGCGTTCGCACCACGATGCTTCCGTTCGAAAAGAATCTCATGAAGCGCTGGTGGAAAAGTGGACCGAGCATGAGGGGCAGTTTGCGCAAATCCTGAATCATTTGGCCGGTTTCCGGTTGAATATGTATGGGAGCGTGGGGATCGAGGACGTCCTCCATATTCCTCTGGCCCAAAACCGGATGAAGGAAGAAACGCTGAATGCGATGTTTTCGGTGATGGAGAGATATAAGGAACCGTTTGCCCAATACTTGAATGTGAAGGCAGAAATGAACGGCGATGCCAAAATGAAGTCCTATCACTTTTGGTCCCCGATGAATCATCGCCATCAAGGAATGGAATACGGTGAGGCGGCGGCTTTGGTCGAGGAGCAATTTCGTACATTTGGTATTGAAATGGGGCAGTTTGCGGAGACAGCATTCCGTGAAGGCTGGGTCGAGGCAGAAAATCGTCCGGGTAAGTCAGCGGTTCCCATTTGTGCAGGGTTCCCGTTAACGGGGGAGTCCAGGGTGTTCCTGACCTTCACCGGCACATTCAAAGGGGTATTGACCCTTGTGCATGAGTTGGGTCATGCCTTTCATAACCATGCGATGAAATCGGTGAACGGGATGAACAAAGCTTACCCTATGAGCCTGGCCGAAACGGCATCGACCTTCGCTGAGATGATCATACTGGAATCGGCCATGGAGAAAGCGGAGACGGACGAAGAAAAGCTGTTTCTCCTCGATGAGAAACTGAAGCGCAGCGTCATGAACTTCATGAACCTCCATGCCAGATTCATCTTTGAAAAGAATTTTCACGAAGAACGGAAAAAGGGGTTTGTCCCGGCAGCACGCTTGAACGAACTGATGGGGGCTGCCATGGAAGAAGGTTATGCCGGTTCCCTGGATGAGATTCCGGTTCATTCATGGGTATGGACGCCCCATTTTTATAAAACAGAATCTCCTTTCTATAACTTTCCTTACACCTTTGGGTATTTACTCGCACTGAATCTCTTCGTCAGGGCGAAGGAAACGGGGAAAGAATTTGAGGATCATTATATGCACCTCTTGCGGGATTCAGGGAGCATGTCGGCTGAAGATCTTGTCATGAAGCATCTGGGGGAAGACATTACGGAGGAAGCCTTTTGGGAAAAAGGGATGAGGCTATGTGTAGAGGATAGCGAGGAATTTGTGAGATTGGCAGCTTCCCGATGAAAAAGATACAATGGCTAATTGCCCTTCCTTCCATTCTATTATTATGTGTTTCTTTGTTTTTCGATCTCGATTACCTGCTCTACCTATCGTTGGCCGGTTTCTTCCTGGCAATGGTCATCAAGCAATTAAGGTTGCGGAATCGGATGTTTGAAATGGGGCATCCAGACCGGAATCTTGATCGGCACAAGGATGGGGACGAGGGTGATTCAGAAATCGATGTCAGCGGGGATGATTGAGAATAGCTTAAGAATGAGGAGAGAATTCATGGACAAGGTCTTACATAACATAGTCAATCGATTAAACAAGCAGGATGGCAGAATGGTCATCGGCATTTCAGGACACGGTGCTTCCGGTAAAACTACGTTTGCCAAAAAACTTTTGACGCTCCTGGAAGAAAATAGGGTCAATTATATCAACACAGATTCCTATATCGTCAATTCCGACGTCAGGAAGCACACCTCCATTCAATATGAATACAACAATGACATCCATCAATCCAAAATGACCGCCTGCCATCCTGCTGCCCACCATCTATTCGCCCTCGACCGGGACGTCAAGATGGTGAGGGAGGGAATGGATTTCTACACACTGGACGTCCCCTATGAGCGAAGTCGGCTCATCTCGTCCCGAAATAGCCTGACGATTGTAGAAGGGATGTCTGTTGCATTCAGCAAACCGGATCTTTACGACCTTAAGATTTATTTCTATACGGATGGTGAAACCGAGCTCATGAGAAGGGGAATCCGCGATGTTTCCGAAAGAGGGATGGATGTGGAGTATTTAAGGAAAACCCACGACGAGCGCAGAATTCAATATGAGGTATTTATGCATCCGAAGCATGAGAATTTTGATGTAGTGGTGAGGAATTCTGAAGAGGGGTATTGGGTGGAGAAGGACATAGAGTAGGTACAGTTCTAATTATGGTTTTCTTAACATAATTGGTAGTTAGTTAGATGACATAAAAACCGCTGGAGGTAAAAGGGTGAAAAGACCTTTAGGTGTATCAATCATTAGTTATTTTTATATTTTTGGTAGCATCGTATTATTGTATACTGCTATTTTTTATCAAGCTGGTGCCGACACCATTAGCATTTCAGAGCGATTTGGAGTAACGGTCGTACCTGAACGAATCATGAGAATGGTGGTGGCGGTCTTTTCCTTGTGGATGGTTTATGGATACATGAGAATGAAAAAATGGGGTTTTTGGTTATTGATCATGTATTCGGTCCTATTTGGAGTCATTAGTTTCCTATTATTAACGAACGAACTTCAACAGCCCTTTATAGGAAATGTTGTTTTCTCGGTCATCGTCTTGATTTATACGATTTATGTGAGAGGGGCATTTTTCGAGTCTGCTCCAAGAAACCAGTCTATTTAAGACAGGAGAGATACTATGAAAGATAAGAAAGGCACGAACATACTGATATTCGTCGGTTGGTTGTCGGTCATTTTGGCCTTCTTCACTCCCTGGATTTTTCACGGTATCATCGCCTTTTGTGTGGGGCTGGTCTTAAAAAAGGACTACGAGAAAAAACGGTATGGAATGTTTTTCATGGTTTTAGGGATTATGAGTGAGATATTACCTCATGTGATAGGATTTCTATTGATTGGGTACATGGATAAAGCGCTTTAAGGGAATTTATCAACAGAAGATAAGCTTAGTTTGCAGTAGGAGTGGAAGTATTACAATGCAACGTTGACTGAAAATTGAAACTTCTCAGAGCCTCCATTCGTAAATATAAGTCATACGAGGGGGTATAAATATGAAGAAATTCATAACAAGAACGTCATTAGTAACGGCTGCGATTCTTTCTATTGCTATCTGGATCGGGAGCCTTCTATTCAATTTTTCTTACGGGGAATGGAGCTTCTTCATCGGTCTCGGAATAACGGTGGGACTTTTCTTTTTCAACAGCAGTGGCGGTGCGTTATCCAAGGGGGCCACTCTGGAAGCGAGCGAGGCAGGGTGGAAGATTCAAAAGGATAATGAACTGAAAAGCAATGTAGGGGGAGTGTTTTATGGAGCGGTTTTGTTTACGTTGATCAGCTTTGTGATGATGATGGTTACTTATTTCTAATTAGATGAACTCCATATAGGGGGAGAAGCGATGTCAAAAGATTATTTGACCAATGTCATCATCTTAGGTGCTGCGTTAGTGATTGTTGGTTTTATCATGCTGTTTTTTAACGTTTACTTCGGAACTTCCTTTGCAGATGCCTGGTTAGCCAGTCGTGGAGAAGCGGATACGGGATATTTCCACATTGTGATAAGAGGATATATGAATACCTTTTTGGTAGGTGGCGGGATATTATTTGTGATGGGGTTGGTGGCTGTATTGTGGGGATATCATCAGCTTCAAGTGAAAAAGGAAAGTGATTTGTAGGTTAAATTTGTCCGCTCCCTTAAAAGTAGGAGTTCATGATGATTCTGGTGGTAAAGGTGAACAGGCTGATATGGGTTCAGGGTTTTAAGTCTCTCTATTATAAAGGAGTGCGCGATCAGTTCATTAGGAAATACTTTTGTAATGCGGAGAGAACCATACTGTAATCGAAACGGTCCACGCTTAGGATCGTTTTTTTATTCCGATATAGTGCTCTCAACATAGAATTGGAGATATATTAAACTTGGGAAAAACAGGATTATTATTATGGGCTGGCGAATATTTTAGAGTGAAAACAGGGAATGAGGGGACGGATATTTATTGGAGAATCAAATATTGCGATAGGTAAGGAGGAACACATGACTCAACATACAAATGAAAAGCAAAAACGGGTTCAAGAGCTATATCGGAAGAAAAAGCGTGAGGACTCTTCCCATAAAATCTGGACGGTGATCGTGATGCTCTGTGTGATACTTCTGCTGATCCTTCTTGTGACGAGCGCATTATTCGATCTTGGTGTACCGTTGCCGGAGTTTTTTGGGAGATAATAAAAGGGGCTACGCGGATGAAAAAACGTTGGATTGCAGTTGTACTGCTCGTGGTGGTTGCCGTAGTGGGAGGCACTTATTTCTGGATAAGAGAAAATCCCCCAATGGAGGTTGGCGTCATTGGTCAAAATGTGGATGGGACATCTGTTCTGGTGGAGGTGACGAATCATGGTTTCAGTGATGCGAAAGTGGTGGGAGTCACCGTCAATAACGATGAAGCTCCTGAAAAGGTGAAGATGCAGGTGAGTAACCTCATCCAAGGGTACTTCATCACAGACGACGATGATCAAGATGAGCTTCCAAAAGAAATAAGCTTTAAAAATATAGAGGATGTATCGGTTAAAGCGGTCCCATCTAAGGAAGAACAGTATAAGAAGTTGGAGGATGGAACTGCCACAAAAGACGATACCATCCATGCGGTGAATGTGTTTCATGACGAAGAAGTCAATCGTGTGATGATCGAGTATCGGTACTTCGGGATGACGTTTCATGAAACGGTGGAGGTCCCTTTTTAAAAAAAGAGGACTTTTTTGAATGGAGAATCCATATGTAAAAAGGAAACACCCCTCTCCAGCTTGAAAGTATAAGTGATATGAAAATGCAGGAGGGAAATAAAATGAATGCTAAACAAGTCTTACTTATGCAACTGGATGCCTGCCACGATCAGAATACATGGTTCGTCTCGTTGATCAATTCCATCAACGGTCTTACGGAGGAACAGGCAACGTGGAAGCCGAATGAGGCCACCAATTCGATTTCTGAAATCATCCATCATCTCATCTACTATAATCAGCGCCATTTAAATCGATTGAATGGGGTCGATAATGAAGAGAGTACAGGTGAGAGCACGTTTTTGAACAGGGAAGGTCTCAGTTGGGAAGAAACGATCATGAGGATAGATCAATTGATGGCTGACTGGAAGAAAGCGGTTGAAGAGGCAGATGAAGCGAACCTGAATAACTGGACTGATAGCATTGCCCACCTCACCATCCACACCACTTACCATGCAGGACAAATTCTTTATATTAGAAAATTACAGGGGTCGTGGGATCCGCAAGCTGGTGTGAAGGGGTAACTCCTAAGAAAGAGGACTTGATGGCAAGTCCTCTTTTATGTTTGTGCCACGTTCCTTCTCCCCAATCGTATCGATATCCCGATCGAGATCACGGAAAGAGTTACGATCATCCACACCACACCGGACCATTCGAAATGGTGATAGAAGCTACCGCTGACGGTACCACCGACGCTCGATCCCGCGTAATAGGCGGATAGGTAGAGAGCTGACGCCTGTGCTTTATCGTGGATGGCGAGACGTCCGACCCAGCTGCTGGCGATGGAGTGGCCGGCGAAGAATCCGTAGGTAAAGATGGCGATCCCGATGATTTTTACCCACAGATTCGGATGCAGGGTGATGAATACCCCGGATAACATGATGATTAACGATAGAGGCAAAATTCTTTTTTTTCCATACTGATCGGCTAGCATCCCCATCCAGGTCGAGCTGAAGGTACCGACGATATAGACGATGAAGATGAAGCCGACTACGGTCTGGCTCAGTGAATAGGGTGGTGCAATCAGTTCGAATCCAATGTAATTGTAGAGGGACACGAATCCTCCCATCAACAGAAATCCGATGGTGAAGAGAAGGGTGAGCCCCGGTACTTTGAATTGGCTGAACAGGGATCCCGCCAATGATTTCAGCTGAAAAGTTTGCGGTTTGAAATGGGCAGACGGCGGGATAAGCACAAGGAAGATGACGGTTGAAATCAAGCTGATGATCCCCACACCCATCAACGCGATATGCCAGTTGAAATGGTCGGTAAGGACGCCGCTGATGATCCGGCCCGACATTCCCCCGATGGAGTTTCCGCTGATGTATAATCCCATGGCCATCCCGAGACTCTTCGCTTCGATTTCCTCACCCAAGTAGGCCATGGCGACGGCGGGAAGTCCGGCAAGCGTTATCCCCAACAGGATCCGGCCGGCAACGAGCATATGGAAGCTTGATGCAAATCCTGTGCATACGGCAAGAATGGAAGATGCCAGTAACGAAAAGGTCATGACGGATTTTCTTCCATAGACGTCAGATAAGGATCCTGCAATTAATAGACTGATAGCGAGGGCAATCGTAGTGGAAGACTGGCTAAGGCTTGAGGTGGCCGGTGAGATATGGAACTCATTTGCGATATCCGGAAGCAGGGGCTGTGTTCCCCACAGGATGGCGAAAGTGCTGAAGCCGCCTGCAAACAGGGCAAGATTTGCATGTTTAAAGGCCGGTGTTCCCCGTTTGATGTAATCCATGTAGCAAGACTCCTTTTCTACTAATCTTCTTTGATACCTTTATCATACCCCTCTTGGGGAAGCACTTCTAATAGTAAGGATTCATGAATCCTCCTTCAGTGTAAATTAAATTACAAAATTGTTAAAAAGATACATTTGTGTTTAGTCCTCAACTCACGAGGTATAAAACCAATGTACAAACGTACAACACCATTTTACTAAACTTAAGGAGGATTTTATTTATGTCTAACAGTAACAACAATAACAACAACAGCAAAATGAGTTACGAGGAAGCCGGTCGTAAAGGCGGCGAACAAACAGCAAAGAACCACGACAAAGAATTCTACCAAGAGATCGGTGAAAAAGGTGGAGAAGCAACTTCAGAAAATCACGACAAGAAATTCTATCAGGAAATTGGGGCGAAAGGCGGAAGCCAGTCCGGTAATTCGAGCAGCTCCAATAATTCCAATAGCTCCAATAGATCTAACAACTCAAACAACTAAATTGCCGGATCGTTCCGGAAACCCAAAAGGCCTGTCAAACATCTATGACAGGTCTTTTTTATGTCTACCGGTCCAGGGGCTATTAATATTTAGTCCTGACACATGTAAGTGATAAAGGTCATGTGTTGGAGGGGGAAGGTTTCTCTTATCTCTTGCGTACTATAGATATTAACGCTATCGTTAGGGAAAGGGAGTGAGCATCGTGAGTGAGGACATAGCAGAAATAGAATATCTCGAGGTGATGGAATATTCCTTAAATCCACTCATCATCCATACGGATTACAAAATCATTTATGTGAACGGGGCGGCGGAGGAATTCTTTCGGACGGATAAAGAAGGTGTCATGGGCCAAAGTCCCTTGGATATCTTCCGGGAATCCTCAAAGGACGCAATCAGGAAAAGAATCCAATCCGCATATGGAAACCCCGCAGATGTCATTGAGGAAACGGTCTATCGAACGGACGGATCAACCGTGGAAGTCGAATTGTATTGTCATCCCCTCATGATAGGGGATACCAAGGCGATTCAAACGTATGTACATGACATCACGGACAGGAAAGAAAGGGAAAAGAAGCAAGCGGAAATGGTGGATGAAATAAACGAATTATCTGCTACGCTGGTTCCCTTGCTGGACGATATTGCTGTCCTTCCGATCGTCGGGAAGATTGATGAAGAGAAAGCCCACCTGCTCCTCGATATCATTCCGGCAAAAGTAAGAAAACAGAACGTCAATCAGGTGATCATTGATTTCTCCGGTGTCTATTCATTGGATCAAGTCGTCACAGATGCCCTTTTTAAGATTACGAGTGTGCTGGCTTTACTTGGCGTACGTTCGATTATTACGGGTTTACGGCCGGAAATGGCCATGAGTGCCATAAACCAGAACATCGATTTTGCATCGATCACAACGCTTGCTACAGTGAAAGATGCCCTTGCTTATATGCATATAAATGTTCAGGAAGAATAATAAGAAAACGCCCCCAGCGGTCATACCGTTGGGGGCGTCCGTGTGTGATTCAGTTGGTTTGATCGGTAAGCTTTACCAGCACATGGGCCATATGTTCCCGTTCTTCCTTATTAGCCACAGTCCACATCTCATTCAGTACTTTCTGTTCCCGGTTTCGTGGCTCCTCATGCTCTGCTAAATAGTCGGCCACGCGCTTAGCCCCCTTAGAAAGAGCTTCCTCACCAAGACCTAATTTCTCACCCTTTTGGACTTGATTTCCTAAATAGTTCTTGAAAGAGTCGAAATGCTGCAGGATCTCTTCCTTTTTGTCTTCATTCATTTGTGCGGCTGCCTGTTTTGGATCGTGTGCGATAATGAATTCCTCCTTATTAGTTGTATTAGTGTCTTTCCCCTGCAGAATAACATTAAACAATGGGAAGCACATTGAGGTATGGGGTGTTTTGGAAGAGAGGTAAGATACATTCAGAAAAAAACCTGCATATTTTCCTTCCAACAAATCACAAGTTATGATACTTTTATAATGTGAAATGATTCACAATCTCATATGGAGGTTGATGGAATGAATAAATTAAAGCCGGCCATTTATACGAGTTTGATTCTTTCTACTTTTTTGATGATCTTTACCATACTGGACGGGGGCATCTGGCTCTTTCCTATTGTCTTTACATATTCCTTTGCCGGTAACCTCGCGTATGGGGCACCCGTGTCCTTGCTATCGGATTGGTTAACGAGAAAGCTCGTCAAGGGACGGTTGTTTATTGCGGCATTCATCCATGCGTTCTTTGGAGCTATTACGTATTTTGTGATAGACGGGTTTGCGTGGATTGCTGTCATTTGTGCAATAATATTCTTCTTCATAGATGAATGGTTGAAAAGGAAAAAGACACCGGGTCCTCACCGGGAGAACAAGCGATTTTATTTCACATTAGGTAGCGTGGTCTGCGCTGTGGCGATTGTGATGTTAGGTGTGAATTGGATATCCGGTAACGATCAAGGAGAAATAATCAAAAACCGTTACCTGATTCCTGAAGGATACGAAGGTACGATTGTCATCTTCTATGGTATGCCCGACCAACCTTCCCTTGAAAAAGATGGAGAGTTTACTGTCATTCCTATAGAGATTGAGAGTCTGCCCACGTTGATGAGGACGGATATTGAACGGTATGGAATTTATCAAACCTCTACGCAGGACAGGGGTTATAGCATAAATCAGAATCAGTATTTCTATGTGGATGAAGAAGGAAATCGGACCCGCCTTGAAGGTGAGTGTATTCACCATAGAGGAGGTGGAGACGTGACCAGTTCTGATGGAAAAGAGATTGTATATGATCAATTCCAGGTGACAAATTCGGCCTGCGGGGAGGAGTTCTCCTTACAAGGGAATGAACGATACTCTGCACAGGGGCGGGAGATCGGGAAGTATTATAATGATCAGCAGGGGCTCGACGAATAGTTGAGCTTCTTTTTTATATGGGATTGAGTTCATGGCTCATTTTTGAAATAATTGGTAGTGACATAGTTTAGGAGGTAAGGATGAACGAACATATATTTAAGCCGTTTCTTGATGCATTTATAGTAGCTTGGAAGAATTCGTCTATTACAGAGTTGGAGACATTCATTTCTTCGGATTTTCAAGCAAGGGAAATCAGGGCTGGAGAAGTCGTGGATTTTGGATATGAGGAATCCATTGAAGGCTGGAAGCAGGGGTTTGCTTTTGTGAAAAAACAGCGCGCAGAGTGGGAAATCAATGAGGTATCGGTCATTCCTTTGAAGGATGATGAAGTGATGGCGATTCTTTCTGCAACGATTGTGTTAAATGGGAAAGCGATGGAAACATGTCACTTGTTCTTTGATACGTTTAAGCAAGTGGAGGGTGACGATTGGAAGTTGGTGAGGAGTTATATTGAGACGGGGGTTGTGAGAAGAGTTTAAAGAGGGACGGACCTCCAAACGCTCCTTTAAGAGTTCGTATTTTAGAGAATGGAGGTCCGTCCCTGATTGAGGCGATTCGCTGATATATGGATGTGAATTATTATGATGGAGCGGAGTGGTGGTGTGACTCTAGTATATTGGCCGATCCAGGATTATTTTTTTCACCTAAGAGGCCATTTTTACTGAGAAATTGATAACAATAATGCAAGCATTTCAAAAGGAGTACATAACATGGGGTCAAATCCAGGTGTAGAAACCGAAAAGAAAGTAGTTTTTACTATATTGGGCATCTTTTGTTTGTGTGTCGCGGCATTCGTGATATATGGGGTCTATTGGGCTTTTTATGATATGGACAGGTTGCCGAAAGGGGAGTTCCTGATAGAAGAATCGTCCCCGGACGGGAAGTACACATTGCGGGCCTATGTGACGAATGGGGGAGCGACGACTGCCTATGCTGTCAGGGGTGAGTTAGTCTATAACGAAAAAGAGGGCAAGAGGAAAAATATCTATTGGAATTACCGAGAAGAGACGGCAGAGATTACGTGGACAGATGAGGATACGGTTGTGATCAATGAGGTGTCATTGGATGTGCCTGGTGAGGAGTTTGATTTTCGGCATCAATAGAGGTGTGGGAGTTCCAGAACGGTGATACATAATGTTGTAAATTCTTAATGGAGGAGGGAGCTTATGAAATTTGTTCTTGTATTTGGACCTCAGGCAGTTGGTAAAATGACAGTTGGACAAGAATTAGCTAAAATAACGGATTTGAAACTTTTCCATAATCACATGACGATTGACTTGGTCGCTCATTTCTTTGACTACGGGACGAAAGAAGGAAAGAGATTAGTCAGTCTGTTTCGTCGTGAGATATTTGAAGAAGCAGCAAAGAGTGATATGTATGGAATGATTTTCACTTACGTCTGGGCATTTGATATGCAAGAGGACTGGGATTATGTTAATGAAGTCTCCCGGTTGTTCGAGTCCAGGGGAGGCACGGTTTACTTTGTCGAGCTTGAGGCAGATTTAGAAGAAAGGCTTGAGAGAAATAAAAGTTCTAATCGACTTGAACATAAGCCGTCAAAGAGGGATATCGAATGGTCTGAAAATGATTTGAAGACGTCGATGGAGACCTACAGATTGAATTCTTTGGAAGGTGAAATAAAATATTCAAACTATATAAAGATCAACAATACAGACTTAAGTGAAGAAGAAGTGGCGAAGGTTATCAAAGGAAGATTCAACTTGTAATTTTGAAAATAGGCTTGGGTACCCAAGCTTTTTTTTGATTATTTCACGGCGTTCGTGGAATTTACATAAATGTATCTCCACGAAGTAATGATTGAGTTCATTGCTAGCCTTTGAAATAATGGTTTTAAGATAGTGGAAGAATGACAAAATCGTATACATGGAGGTCGAACATGAAAACAGTCATAGCATTCAGCGGTGGAAAGGATTCCACCCTGGCGATATATAAAATTCAACAAAATCCTGAGTACGAGATAGATTCCTTGCTCGTGACCCTGACGGAAGGTTTCGACCGGGTTTCGATTCATGGAGTCCGGCATGAGCTGTTGAAGAAGCAGTCGGAGTCGCTAGGGATTCCGCTTCGTGAAGTCTGGATCCCGCAGGAGTGTTCGAATGAGATGTATCAGGAAAGGATGGAGAGGGCGGTTTCAGATATGCTGGAGGACGGGATCACGCACATGGTCTACGGGGATATTCACCTTCAGGATGTTCGGGAGTATAGGGAGAAGATGCTTTCGGGAACGGGGATCACTCCGGTCTTTCCACTTTGGGATCGGCCTGTCGGGGAACTCGGCCGTGAATTCATTGACCTTGGGTTTCAAACCGTCATCACTTGTGTGGATATGGATCAATTGGATCGGTCTTTCGCAGGTAGAGTGTATGATGAGGCGTTCATAAAGGATTATCCTGAAGAGACTCATGATATCTGCGGGGAGAACGGGGAGTTTCACTCCTTTGTGTTTGATGGACCGAATTTCGGGTTTGCGATTGGGTACGAACTGGGGGAAGAGAGAGTCACCCAGGACATGGGAAGCGGACGGGATCGGTTCTTGTATAGGGATTTGGTGCCGGTTTAGAGCCTTTATAAAACTTCTTTTGGAGGGACGGACCTTCTGTTTCCTTGAAACAGAAGGTCCGTCCCTCACTTGTTAACAGGCAATAAACGAGTAGATATGTTAAAATTCAGTAGGTTAATAAGGTGAGGAAATCGATGCTACTTTGCTCATGATAGCTTTATTTATAGTTATTCGTGAAGAAATCGGGAGAGGCTTTTAAGTAATACATAAGAGGTCCGTCCCTCAAAACGAGGGACGGACCTCTAAAAATCTCAATTTCGGATGAGGTAGTCGAATGCGCCAAGTGCGGCGTTCGCGCCTGATCCCATGGAGATGATGATTTGGTTGTATGGGCCGTCTGTACAGTCTCCTGCGGCGAATACGCCAGGGACGTTGGTGGCACCATGTTTGTCCACGACGATTTCACCGAATTTCGTGCGTTCTACAAGGTCGCCGAGCCAGTCTGTGTTTGGAACGAGACCGATTTGGACGAACACTCCTTGCAGTTCGATGTGTTTCTCTTCGTGTGTATCGCGATCCGTGTAGGTAATTCCGTTTACTTTATCAGTACCGGTGATTTCCTGTGTCTGGACATTCGTAAGTACTGTCACGTTCGGCAGGCTGTGAAGACGCTTCTGCAGAACGTCATCCGCCTTCAGTTCAGGATTGAACTCAAGGACCGTTACGTGCTTGACGATTCCTGCAAGGTCGATGGCTGCTTCGATTCCGGAGTTTCCTCCACCGATGACAGCGACATCTTTGCCTTCGAACAGTGGTCCATCACAGTGAGGGCAGTACGCCACTCCTTTGTTCTTGAACTCCTGCTCACCAGGAACGCCGATGTTACGCCAGCGTGCACCTGTCGAGATGATCAGACTCTTACTCTTCAGGACCGCACCGTTTTCAAGCTCAAGCTCGACAAGGTCTTTTTTCTCAAGACGGCTTGCGCGCTGAAGGTTCATGACATCGATGCCATAGTCCTTCACATGCTCTTCAAGGCTTGCTACAAGCTTCGGACCTTCCGTTTGTTTCACGCTGATGAAGTTCTCGATGCTCATGGTATCAAGGACCTGACCTCCGAAGCGTTCCGCGACGATTCCTGTACGGATGCCTTTACGTGCAGCATAGATCGCGGCACTGGCTCCTGCAGGTCCGCCACCGACGACAAGGACGTCATACGGATCTTTGTCCGATAGCTCATCTGCGCCGGGACCTTCCACGATTTTAGATAGAATTTCTTCTAAAGTCGTGCGGCCGCCATTGAAGAATTCAGCATTCAGGTAGACAGCGGGAACAGCCATGACGTTCTTACGCTCCACTTCTTCCTTGAAGGCAGCTCCGTCAATCATCGTGTGCGTGATGTTCGGGTTCAGGACACTCATGATGTTCAGTGCCTGTACGACATCAGGACAGTTGTGACAGCTTAGGCTGACATACGTCTCGAAGTGGTGTTCGCCTTTGACGCTCTTGATCTGGTCAATGACGCTTTGATCCACTTTCGGTGCTCTGCCGCTCACTTGAAGGAGGGCAAGAACCAGTGACGTAAATTCATGTCCAAGAGGGATCCCGGCAAAAATGATACCGGTCTCCTCACCAGGACGATTCACGCTGAAGCTTGGTGTTCTTGTCAGTTCTGCTTTTTCAACACTGATGCGTGATGACATGGAAGAGAGCTCCTGGACAAGAGCCAGCATATCCTTCGAAATGTCATCGTCGCCTGCACTGACTTTCAGGACGATGTCGCCTTCCATCATTTGCAGGTATTGTTCTAATTGTGCTTTAATATCTGCTTCAAGCATGCTCAGCACTCCTTATAATTTACCAACTAGATCAAGGCTTGGCTTAAGAGTGTCGGAACCTTCCTGCCATTTAGCCGGGCACACTTCGCCTGGGTTGTTGCGCACATATTGTGCCGCCTTGATTTTGCTTACTAGAATGTCTGCATCGCGGCCGATTCCGCCTGCATTGATTTCAACTGCCTGGATGATACCATCCGGATCGATGATGAATGTTCCGCGGTCAGCAAGACCATCTTCTTCATTTAATACGTCGAAACCGCGAGTGATGCGCTGTGACGGGTCACCGATCATTGCATATTTGATTTTACCGATTTTTTCAGAGCTGTCGTGCCAGCCTTTATGTGTAAAATGAGTGTCCGTAGAAACAGAATATACTTCTACGCCAAGCTCTTTAAGAGTTTCATAGTTATTTTGAAGGTCTTCAAGTTCTGTCGGGCATACAAATGTGAAGTCTGCAGGGTAGAAGCAGAAAATGCTCCATTGACCTTTCAGGCTTTCGTCTGTAACAGTGATGAACTCACCATCTTTGAATGCTTCTGCTTTAAATGGTACGACTTGTGAACCGATTAATGACATAGTGTAAATTCCTCCTAGTAGTTTGTGTGATTGAGAATCATTAATAGATTATAATAATTCTAATTCGATATTTATTATTATATAAATACGTTTCTTTGTCAAGGGAAAAGATTGAGGTTCTGATAGAAAGGAAGATTTGAGTTGAAGAAACAATTGCTTGTCCTGCTTATGACGATTTTCACCCTGCTTCCCGTCCATATCTATGCGGGGTCGCCATTAGTGATCGGGGAAGGGGAAGCGGGTGGTTATCAGTACACGGTCTTAAAGGGGGAAGATGGGCTCATATGGAAAATCGGTTATCAAGATCATCTGGTGACGATTGACGAGAACGAGGGGAATCAAGATTATCTGGATCGTTTTCGAACGGCTGTGAATGAGCTTGGCGGTCATACATTCGGGCTCATTCTATCCATGTCATACCTTATTATTGTCTGCATAACCTCACTGGTCTTCTATAAAAAAACGAAACATATCCCCCGGGTAAGTGGGGTGATCATAGCCTGTTTGGCTCTTGGCGCGGTGTATTATGCGATTACGTCATTTATAGGAGTGCAGGCAGTTTTGGAGGATGTGGGATATTATTACGTCAGCTTGACTGATTGATGAAAGCCATCGGAGTGGAATTTATGAAGTGGTGCAGGATTAGATTCCTGCCTGTCGAATGAGAGCATAAAGAGAAATGCTCGCGAAAAATACATAAACAAAGAGGTGAAGATACATGTATTCTACAGAAACCCTGCCAAATTGGTTTTGGCTACTCTATTATTCTCTCATGCTATTAACGATCGCATCAGCCTTCTTCTCAATTAAAAAACAACAGGATATATGGAGGGCCATGATCACCATCTTTGTCACCCTTTCCATTCCGGTTGTCGGCTTTGTGAATGGAATTTATCGAGAGGGAAATCAGAATGAGTTTGAGCAATGGCTGAGCCACCTGGGAAAAGGGGAGTTATGGGCTCTTTATCTTATGTTCGGTTATATGTATGTGATCGTTTGGTGGGGGTCGTTGATTCGGAAGCGGAAGAACGCGGGAAGAGTGAGTAGACATGGATAAGGTTAGGCCCGGAGGCAAATTAGAAGGGGGATAACAATAAAATGGCATACATACTGCGGTACAACCTGTACCTTCTGGTTTTATATTTAATCATATTCTATTTTTCCATCAGTCGATTGAATCTGTTTGGAGGATTTACGCCTTTTATCAATCTGTTTACAATCCTCGTCCTGCTCGGTTTGGGAATCTATTACCCCAGATTCAGTAAAGGTATTGGTGAGGAGAAGGTGAGCAGGATAAAATTGATCTGGAGGACGTCGTTTTTGCTGCTATTATTTGCGGTTCAAATGACTATGCAATTGATTAATAGCAGCCTTCTTTATGTCATTGTCGTTATCACTTTGGTGCTGATAGTGATGGATTTCTGGAGAGTCCGGGGGCATAGCTCGAAATAATGCCCTGGGGCAAGTGATCTTTTTTAGTCTGAGATTTATAGTGGTAATGATTGATTTTTATCGATTACTTGCTGGTGGTCAAAGGGTGTCAACGTACTTGTTCCCATGACTTCCAAGACCATAGAAGCTGAAGATCAGATAAAGGATCTTCAGCTTTTTTTAAATGAAGGTGCTCACTGATTTTTAGGTGCCCCTGGAGGATAATAGTACGGTGGCACCTTTAGCCATCCTCTTTTGCGCATCGCTGTTTTCAGTTCCATCCCAAACACCATTTTTTCTGCCTGAAATCGTGCCCACATGAGACCAATATCATTGCGAATGCTTTGGCTCATGTTTGTCGCGCACATCACAATATTCGTGGCAATTTTAATGGAGATGAAGTTGGCGATTTCATCATCTGTCATTTTGGCCCCCAAGGGAACACTGTTGGGGTCGGATTTAGGTCTGGGTTCTGAGGTTTTCGAAAGGGGGATGCCTTCTTCTACCATAAATTGTTGAAGTATTTTCAATTGGTGTTCCCCAAGATCCTTTGATTTGTTAATGAGTTGGATCAATTCGTTGTCTGTCGTTGTATTCAAGGCAGCTTCAAGGACAGGTACTTCTTCTGCCAGGGCAGTGAAATAGATCCAACACCCCATCGCTTCACCGATATGTGGCGGTGTCTTTGCTTCCGTATCAAAGGTGGTCCGCAGGTAATCAAAAGCGGTTTCAAAGAGATTTTGCATGCATTGTCATCCTTTTTTTACTATCAGTGTTGCCAATTATTATCTTTTAATCGGTTGGTCTTCATTTGAGGGGATGAAAAATCGAGCCACGGTACCTGTCCCCTAGGCTCCCGGTTTACCAAATCACAAAATCGGCAACCCTTAGGACATATGTCCTTTCACAAAACGCCGTCCTCCTATTTAATAGAACAAAGAATAGGAGGTTGAACGATGAAAGGTGCTTTATTTGCGCTGCTTGGTGGACTTTGTATCACCATGCAGGGGATATTCAATGCAAGGATGAGTGACGCGATCGGCGGGTGGCATACGACTTCGATGGTTCATCTAGTGGCCTTTACGATTGCGATGACGATATATATGAAAGTAAGAGATGGAAAAGGGAAGAGCTTCAGGCAGGTGCCGTTCCTCTATTTGATCGGGGGATCCTTCGGTGTGATCGTGGTGTTCTCGGAACTGACGGCGATTCACATGATCGGTCCGGCATCGGCCATTGCGATCCTTCTCGTGGCACAGATCGGAACAGCATTCCTTATCGAGTCACGGGGATGGTTCGGGGAGAAGAAAATCCCGGTTACGCCGAGGCAGGCAATTGGCCTCTCGATGATGCTTGCAGGGGTCGTCCTTTTCCAATTGTAAAAGAAGGAGTCATACGATGAAAGAAATACAGAGTGTTGAACCAGACCATTATATAAAACAATTCGAGCTTGATGCGTTATTCCCGGCGGATTTCAGACAATATATCAAGATGTATTCCTTTGAAAAAGGGGACAATCTTTTTTCGACAGGGGAAGAGCTCGATGAACTATACTTCCTCATGGAGGGGAAAATCAAGATCTTCACCCATACACCGGAAGGGAAGCTGTTGATCAACCGGTTCAAGCGGCCCCTCGCCTTAATCGGGGATGTGGAATATGCGAAGGGTACGGCGGTTCTGAATTCCGTGGAAGCCGTCACGGACGGGGTGTTCCTATCGGTTCCGTTCACGGATCTCTCAAGACTTGAGAAACAGCATCCAGCGATCATGCGCTTTCTCTTTGATACAGTGGCCCACAAGTTTTACACGGAATCCCATATCACGAGCATGCACATGCTGTATCCCGTCGAAGTACGCCTGGCGAGCTATCTACTATCCATATCAGAAGCGGGAGAAGGGACCATGTTCCATCAGGAAATGCATACGTCCAATCTCATGGAGCTCGCAGAATGGATCGGAACCAGCTACCGTCACCTGAACCGGGTACTAAAGAAGATGGCAACCGATGACCTCATCGAACGGGTCAACGGGTCCATCACCATCAAAGATCTGGAAAAACTCAGCATCCTTACGAAAGGAAACATCTATGAATAAGGAGGATCTCATATGATCGGAATTGGACTAGCCGTCATGGCCGGAATCTTAATCAGTTTGCAAAATGTATTCAATGCACGAGTCAGTGAAAAAACAGGCCCATGGGCAACGACTAGCCTGGTCCTCGGCCTCGGTCTCGTCTGTTCACTGCCGGTGTTTTATACAATGGAAGATAAGAGCCTGCTGGACTTCAGCGGGGTCAATCCCGTCTTTCTGTTCAGCGGAGTATTCGGAGTCGGGATCGTGTTCTTCCTGATGAGGGGAGTCACGTTGATCGGCCCGGCGTATGCGATCTCGATCGCGCTCATTTCTCAAATCACCATCGCGTTTATCGTCAATACAGGAGGCTGGTTCGGCTTTGAACCGTCTGCATTGTCCTGGGAGAAGCTGCTTGGGATCGGATTGTTGATTGGCGGAGTGTTGGTGTATAAGTTGGAGAAGCGGACGGATGAGAAACAGGGTGTTGTTCGTGAACGTGAGAGAGTGGGGGCTTGAAGGGTTCCCACTTGAAAAATAGGTCTCTTCCCAGCCGGGGAGGGATCTTTTTTATTGGATAAGGGCGGCTGCATGAGGAAGGTTTTTTGGGGGGGGGAAATACTGCCCTTTGGGTTGAAATCATAATGGTTTTGCACAAATAGGGTTGAAAAGTGTCCTGTTGATGAGGCTTAAAAGTCATTTTAAGGCTGAATCTATTTCAAATAGGAGCCTTTATCGGATTTATGACCGGTTTTTCGCTTCTTATGACCCACAATAAAAATATATGATCCGCTTTCGGAGACTTATGATCCGAAAATTTGATTTATGAATCAGAATTTCATTTTATGATCGCTTTGTCGAAAAACCTCTCCCTATTAAGAGGGGCTCTACTGTTTTCATAGGTAAGACCATAATGTGCAAAAAAAACACGCCCCATCTCAACAAGGAAGAGGCGTGTTTCATCTATCTTCTATTGTCTCAAATCAAACCGATCCGCATCCATCACTTTCACCCAGGCGGCAACAAAGTCACGGACAAATTTCTCTTGATTGTCATCCTGCGCATATACTTCTGCAAGTGCACGAAGGACAGAGTTGGAACCGAACACCAGGTCAAAGCGTGATGCCGTGCGCACCACTTCACCCGTTTGACGATCGCGGCCCTCATACTGATTGAAGCCTGCCGGTTTCCATTCAATGCCCATATCCAACAGGTTCACGAAGAAGTCATTGTTCAGCGTACCGACGCGATCTGTGAATACGCCGTGTTTCGTATCACCGTGGTTGGCGCCAAGGGCACGCATACCACCAAGAAGGACGGTCATTTCCGGTGCCGTCAGTCCTAACAATTGTGATTTATCGACAAGCATTTCTTCCGGGCTGACAGCGTATTCCTGCTTCTGGTAGTTACGGAATCCGTCTGACACGGGCTCCAGTACTCCGAAGTTTTCAGCGTCAGTCTGCTCGGCCGTTGCATCGCCGCGTCCAGGAGAGAATGGAACGGTTACCTCGAAGCCTGCGTCACGAGCGGCTTTTTCGATGGCTGCGTTTCCGCCGAGTACAATCAAATCAGCGAGGCTGACTTTTTTATCAAGCTTGCTTTGAAGGTCTTCGTAAACACCCAGGACTTTTTCAAGCTGCTGTGGTTCGTTCACTTCCCAGTTTTTCTGAGGAGCAAGACGGATGCGTGCACCGTTCGCACCTCCGCGCATGTCGGAACCGCGATACGTGCTTGCGGATGCCCAAGCGGTTTTCACCAGTTCGCTTACAGATAAGCCTGTGTCCAGGATTTTTTCTTTTAAAGTAGCCACTTCGCTATCCGATAAGTCATAGTCCACCGCAGGAACCGGATCCTGCCAGATCAATTCTTCTTCCGGAACCTCTGGACCCCAGTATCTTGCTTTCGGACCCATGTCGCGGTGAAGGAGCTTGAACCAGGCACGGGAGAAGGCATCGGCGAATTCTTCCGGATTCTCGTGGAAACGACGGGAAATCTTTTCGTAGTCAGGATCCATACGCAACGCCATATCGGCCGTCGTCATCATCGTCTTCACTTTGATCGATGGATCTTCTGCGTCCGGTGCCATATGTTCTTCCGTCATGCCGACCGGTGCCCATTGGGAAGCGCCTGCCGCACTCTTCGTTTTCTCCCACTCATAGCCGAATAAAAGATCAAAGTAGCCGTTATCCCATTTTGTCGGATTCGTCGTCCAGGCACCATCGACACCACTTGAAATCGTGTCGCGGCCTTTCCCGCTTCCGTGTGAGCTGAGCCAGCCGAATCCTTGATTTTCAATTTCCGCAGCTTCCGGATCGTCACCGACAAGATCAGCGTCACCGGCTCCGTGGGCCTTACCGAACGTGTGACCGCCGGCGACAAGGGCTACCGTTTCATAGTCGTTCATCCCCATGCGTCCGAACGTATCGCGGATATCACGGGCACTTCCCAGTGGATCCGGTTCACCATTCGGGCCTTCGGGATTGACGTAGATCAGACCCATCTGGACGGCAGCGAGTGGATTTTCAAGCTCACGGTCGCCGGAATAGCGGTTATCGGCAAGCCATTCCTTTTCATTACCCCAATACACGTCTTCCTCAGGATGCCAGATATCTTCGCGTCCTGCACCGAATCCGAACGTCTTCAAGCCCATGGATTCAAGGGCGACGTTACCGGTTAATACAAGCAGGTCCGCCCATGAAATCTTATTCCCATACTTTTGCTTGATTGGCCATAGCAGACGGCGGGCTTTATCCAGATTGACGTTATCCGGCCAGCTGTTAAGCGGGGCAAAGCGCTGTGAACCTGACGAACCGCCTCCGCGTCCGTCCGTCTCCCGGTATGTACCTGCTGCGTGCCAAGACATCCGGATGAAGAATGGACCGTAATGACCGTAGTCTGCTGGCCACCAGTCCTGGCTGTCTGTCATCAGATTGTGAAGATCCTGCTTCAAGGCATCATAATCCAGCTTCGAGAATTCTTCCTTATAATTGAAGTTCTCCCCCATTGGGTTCGATTTCGTGTCATGCTGGCGAAGGATGTTCAAGTTCAGCATGTTCGGCCACCAGTGTTTATTCGTCGTACCCCCAGGAGCTGTCGTCGTCGTGATGGCACTATCCTTATGATGGGTGACAGGGCACTGGCCCGATGCTGCTGAGTGATCCTTTTGGTCTGGGCGATGATTATTTTCCATTACGATTCACCTTCCTGTTTTCAAAGATTAGAGTGAAGAAACTACCACGATTAAAAGTGTGATAATTATAATAATTCTTAATTATCATTATAATAGATTAGAATTTTTATTGAAAGCTTGAAGCTTCCAAGGATGGTGAATTTTAACATAGTATTCACAAATGGAGATTCAAGCATTCATTTAAATACTGAATGGCCATCATCCCTGAAAAAAGGAAATAGTGCTGAGCAAAGAGAATATGTCCTTATAACTAAACATCTTCTATTAATAGAGGGAGGAGGATCCATTTTGACCAACAAAGAAAACAAAGTAGCATCAGCTCTTAAAGTTGTGGGTTTTTTCGTCATCGCAATCGGTATCATTTCTGGCAGTTTATTTTATGGACAGAATGACGAATTTGTTCAGCCTAGTCCCCTACAGGCAATGCTGGGGTTCGCTTTGATGATAAACGGAATCGTGTGGGGGATTGTGTTTTTCGGTTTTTCCGAAATCATCAAGCTTCTTCAAGGGATCTTCAACCAGCGGGAACCCTCCACATCGCAAACGTCCAAACCGGCTCCTCCAGAAGCGCTGCTAGAAGTCGAAGTATCCCCTCATGATCGAAGGGAAATTGAAATGTTTTATGCTGACAAGGGATGGACTGTGGAAGACATAGCGAGAACAGACCGGGAAGACTTCTACCTGGTGACGGTTAATGGAAAGAAAGAGTTGGTGGAGTTAGGCGGGTTTAAGCCGATAGTCCATCCTTATTAAGAAAAAAGGGGAATTAAGACAAACTTGTCAAATCTATTCATAAGCACGCTATATTAGGAGATCATCCCATTTGAGTATCCCTTTCGAAGTAAAAAGAAACTTTCCTGTTTCCAAAGAAGAAGCATATAGCAGTCTAGTAGACCTTGATGCTGCCAACCACTGGATGCAAGGGTTGGTAGGAATAGAGCGGATGAATGAAGGACCACTCCGTGAAGGCAGTCAATGGGGGAAACGAGGAAGATGTTCGGCAAAGAGGCTTCGGAACATTTTGAGGTAGTGGAGCTTAAAGGATCTAATTAGATTGTGTGGCGATGCTACGGTACGAAAAGGACGACAGGTAAAGAGGAATTTGTATTTACCTATTTGCTGGCCTCATCAGGGGATCAAACTGAAGTGACGTTACTCGGTGAAATCAGAGGATTGACCGGCCTGTCGAAATGGTTCGGTAAATTAATGGCAGGCGTCTTTAAGAAAGCTTGCGCAAAGGATTTGGATTCCTTGAGAGATTATTTGGAAAAAAATAAAGTGGCTAGCTCCTGACAGTGCAAATCGGAAATGGTATAATCTTTTAGTAGGAAAGTTAGCGTTAAAAGCAGTCTGTAGTTTTAATCTCGTACATTTTATTATAATGATAAAACCTTTTTAGGAAGTGGATTTTTATAGAGTCAGCTCTATTTTCGCCACACAATGTCTATTGACCATTGTGTGGTTTTTTTATGTGTAAAAAGGGGGAGAAAAATGAAATCGTGGCAATATGCATTGATTGTTTTTTTGGGTGGATGCTGTTATGGGATCTTATCCACATTTGTCAAACTTGCTTATTCAGCAGGTTTTTCAGTAACAGAGGTGACAGGTGGCCAATATTTATTTGGAGCTTTGCTTACCTGGATGCTGGTTCTTTTTACAAAAAAGAAAAGAATACCTTTCAATCAAGCTTTTAAACTATTATTATCTGGAATTCCATTTGGATTGACAGGTGTGTTCTATTACCAGGCGCTGCAGACACTGAATGCTTCGCTTGCCATCATTTTTCTATTTCAATTTGTTTGGATTGGCACGTTATTCGAGTGGATCTTATATAAAGAAAAGCCAACTAAAGGTAAAATCATCTCAATTGGCATATTAATAATCGGCTCCATATTAGCTGCTGGTGCAGTTGCAAAGAGTGAAGTCGTTCTATCCATGCAAGGGACTGTCTGGGGATTACTATCTGCTTTGACGTTTACCACTTTTATCTCACTGAGCAGTTCTGTGGGAAAAGATTCTCCACCCGTCTTGAAAAGTGCCTTCCTTTCAACAGGTGGTTTAATTGTCGTATTTTTAATTTTTCCACCGGCGTTTTTGTTTGATTTACCTACTTTGACGGGGGTCGCACAATATGGTTTATTGCTCGGCTTCTTTGGCGTAGCTTTACCACCACTTTTATTTTCAATCGGCATGCCCCATGTTGGACCAGGACTTGGTACGATCTTAACCGCTTCTGAACTTCCAGTGGCTGTAACCATGTCCGCTCTAATATTAGCCGAAGCAGTCAGTTTTTCACAATGGATGGGAGTTGTCATCATTTTATGTGGAATCGTGATCGGCAATTTAAAACTGAAAGGTAGAATGAAATCCATGTCGTAATGGATAGTACAATAATAAAAAAAGAAAAAGGTCCGTCCCTCATCGCGGTAAAGTTTTACAGTGATGAGGGACGGACCTTTTATTTTCTTTTGATTTAGGGGGAGTTTAATGCAATGTAAGGAAATTGTAACCGTTACTCTAATCATAAATGGTTAAAGACAGAGTTAAAAGAGAATGCCACAGGTGTAGTACTGGCTCAATTCCATTTGGAGTTGTGTTTAATTCAGTTTTTCCTATACGTTTTCTTTTCCAATCAGAATGCAACATTTATTTCTTAGAGATTGACCTTATTTCGCTGCCCATTATCGATAATTCGGTTGTCAGGTACGGAGGGAGTATTAAGGGTTGTATCCATACTGTCAGCGGTCAGTTCAATCACAGGGCCGTTGTGCGGGATAGATGACACATCCCAAATCATTCCATCAAAATAGTTGAACTGTCCAGTGACTTTCATGATTTTGGTTGTTATGGATGTGGGTTGAATTTGGAGGTTTTTAAAGTGATTCCCACTGATTTCATATGGGATTGTAGAGCTGCTAGTCATGGTGATCATTTCAATACAATCATCCAGTGACAAGCTGAGAAATCGGTTCGCATTGATCCAGGCAAATCCAGTAGAGGGCCGGTTGGCGACCAGCTTTAAACCAATTTTCATTCCAGCTATTTTGATATTTTCAAAATGAACGAAAGAGATTTCATGGCCAGCACCGCCGGAGAATAATGACAAGCCGATCCCTTTGTGACTACTGTGCCAGTTGACAATATTTATATCTTTTATCTGGGTCCGGTGCCAGGTATTGTAATATTTGTATTTCCCATTTAAGAAGATAACCTCTGAATTAAATGCCGGGTCATTGATAGCAATATATGCTCCTTCCAGTGAGGCGTTTTGTTGAATTTCTAATACCCGAAAGTTCCCCTCGACGATAAACTTCGTTCCATAATCGAACAGTAATTTGACGCCTTGCTTAATAACGATTGGTGCTGTAATTAAATAATTTTTATTTCCCAACTTTACGGTCTTTCCGTTATTGTTTCTAGCATAGTCAATGGCAGTCTGTATTTTAAGGGAGTCATTCGCACCGCTGAAGTTTTCCACATAGATGTCTTCATTCATCATTTGTTCCTACTTTCCTATGTTTAGCATGGTTCCATGAGAATCATCACAAATGTAATGCTTGTCTTTTATCTTATTCTATGAAAATACCAATTGTTCCAAAATTTTTTACTTTCATTTGCTTGATTCCCTTCTGGATTAATCGTCACGTATTTTTCTTTCGGGAACATCAACCTATTCTCAAAGTGTCAGAACGGGTTGATCACAGTTACATGAAAAAATAGGGGATAATTTTAAAAAACACTTTCTAATAAACTGAAAATCTGTTAATATACATGCAAGCTTAAGTTCTTTATAATGAACAGTAATCAGTGAAATTCATTGAATACTATTTAGGAGGTGATGGTTTTGTCGATAGAAGTCGATAAATCCAGTGTTATTAGAGGTAATTCTATGAATGATGATTCGTTCTTTATAGAAAACAATTCTTTGTCATCTACTATATATCTCATGGTCCGAAGATTATTTGATATTGTTCTCGCTATTGCTGGTTTAGTAGTAGCTTTTCCGCTTTTGGTTATTTTTTCTATAGCTATAAAATTGGATACGAAAGGTACGGTGTTATATCGACAAGAGAGGGTAGGGGTGAAAGGAAAATATTTTCTGTTGCTAAAGCTCCGCACTATGGAAATGGATGCCGAGAAAGATGGACCGAGATGGGCAGGCACCAATGACCCACGGGTAACCAGAATCGGCAGGTATCTTCGAAAGAAAAGGTTCGATGAGCTTCCACAACTAATCAATGTGTTAAAAGGGGATATGAGTATAATTGGCCCAAGACCGGAACGCCCTGTCTTTACCGAGATTTTCAATCAGAAAACACCTGGATTTATCAAGCGATTGTCCATCAAGCCAGGGTTGACAGGATGGGCCCAGGTAAACGGAGGATATGATATTACCCCTGAAGAAAAACTCGCTTACGATTTAGAGTATATTCATAAGAGAAATTTTTTCCTCGATGTAAAAATACTTCTTTTGACTTTCAAAGTTGTGATGACTGGTGAAGGTGCTAGATAAATGAGTAGGAGGAACATTAATGAACGTAATGTATATGTCTTCCAGGCCACCATACCCACCACATAAAGGGGACCAGCTGATTGCGTGGGAACAGATCAAGCAACTAAAAGCAAATGGCTACCAAGTTCATCTGATTACATTTGTAAAATCGGAGCAAGAAAGGGAGCTCGTTAGGGATAAACTTGCCCCTTACTGTAAGGAGGTCTTTCTATTTACTGCCCATCCATTACAAAGCCTGCTCAGGTCGTTAAAAACGATATATAATTTAAAACCGATTCAAGTCAACCTATTTTTTTATCCTAACGTAAAAGAACGTGTGATGGATATTTATAAAAGGATTAACCCGGAAATTATTCACGTCCAGACTGCCAGGGTTGCCGAGTATTTCATCGATGCCAATGTCCCGAAATGTATCGATATGATTGATGCTCTGTCACTGAATATGGAGCGGCGTGCCAAAACGGAAAGCAATTGGCTAAAGCCGTTATTCCAGTTGGAGTCACAACTGATGAGACGATATGAGAAAGAGATATTGAAGAAATTTGACCGGGCAATGATCGTTTCAGAAAGTGATAAAAAATACTTAAGTAACGGACATATTGTCGTAAATCCAAATGGAACCTCTATCACGAAACAGCATTTGTCCCACTATCCTGACACTACAAAGAAAAAAATCATTCTCTTTCATGGAAACATGCAATACTATCCAAATGTCGAAGCTGTTGTTGACTTTGTAAAAGAGGTTTGGCCACATATTCATCATGCATACCCGGATTACCAATTTTATATTGTAGGAAAAGATCCTGTAAAGAAAGTGACAGCTTTGCATGGCAAAGATAACGTGGTGGTTACAGGGTTCGTTGAAGATATATGTAGTCGACTACTACAGGCGCAAATTGGTATTTATCCAATGAAATCAGGTACAGGAATGCAAAACAAAATTGTGGAATCGATGGCGTGCGGACTTCCGACAATCGCTTATCCAATAGCTTTGCAGGGGATTTCAGGAAGGAGAGGGGATGAGCTGATTTGCGCGGGAAGTAAAGAAGAGATAATTGCCGCTGTTAAGGGTCTGATTGAAAGTCCAGAATTACGAGAGCATTATGCCGTTACAGGCCAAGCTTTTGTCCAAAGAAATTACTCCTGGGAACATAACTGTTCCAGGTTAGTCCAAACCTGGAAGGATGCCGTTATGCATAGAGATCCTAAATCATCGGAAAAAATGCTGCAAATGCTCGTTCATTAGTGAAAGAGGGTGATTAAATGCGGATTGTATTGTTATCAGGAGGTTCAGGAAAGCGGCTATGGCCGCTTTCCAACGATGCTAGGTCCAAGCAATTTCTAAAAGTACTGAAAAATGAAAATGGAAAAATGGAGTCAATGGTTCAGCGTGTATGGAGGCAGCTCAGGAAAGTTAACCTTGCTGATCAGGCAATTGTCACAACAAGCAGTTCTCAGGTAGAAATGCTCCATTCACAGCTCGGTCCGAATATTCCCGTAGTTGTCGAGCCAGAGCGGAAGGATACGTTTCCTGCAATCGCATTAGTAGCCGCGTATCTTTATTCCGTGGAAAGATGTAGCCTGGATGAGGTCATAGGAGTACTGCCTGTTGATCCATTCGTGGAAGACCATTTTTTTGAAACCGTAATCGAGCTTGAACGTGCGCTGCACGAAAGTGGTGCTGATTTAGCTCTCTTGGGAGTAACACCGACCTACCCAGCTGAAAAGTATGGGTATATTGTTCCGGAAAGTGGAATGCCAGCCAACTTTATTAAAGTAAGCAAGTTTTGTGAAAAGCCGAATGAGACAACAGCAAAAAAGCTGATTCATCAGCGTGCACTTTGGAATTGTGGTGTGTTTAGTTTCCGGCTGGGTTATATTATTCAACTGCTCAAAAGTAAAAATATCCCAGTACAATACGATGCTTTACTGAAATATTACGGTCAGCTCAAATCCAATAGCTTTGATTATGAAATAGTTGAAAAGGCGAGCAATATCATCGCCATTCCATATTCAGGTTACTGGAAAGATCTTGGAACGTGGAACACCCTGACGGATGAAATGAAAACCCCGGTAATCGGAAATGGGGTCATAAGTAATGATGTAATGAAATCTTGTATCGTGAATGAACTGGAAATTCCCATCATATTGATTGGAGTGGAGAATATCGTGGTGGCTGCAAGCCCGGATGGATTGTTGGTGACGGATAAAAAGAGCAGCCACAAAATCAAGGAGTATGTTACCCATTTCCAAGATGGTCCGATGTATGAAGAGTACTGGTGGGGATGGAGCAGGGTTCTTGAGTATAGCAAAAAGGAAGTAGGGACAGAAACACTTACAGAAAAAGTTCATGTGACCGCCGGCAGGAATTTACATGAACAGGGTCAAGGGGACCGGGAAGTGTGGACGGTGACGGCGGGTGAAGGAACATTGGTCTTGAATGATGAATTCTCGAAAGTCGGCGCTGGTACCACCCTTACGATTCCAGCAGGGAAAACTTATTCCTGGAAGGCGGGAAGTGATATGGAAATGATCGTCATCCGGAGTGGGGAACACTTGATGGAACATCGAAGAAAAAACAACAGTTTTGAGGTGGACACGAAGAAGCAAGTGTATTCGAAGTACTCATAGGCGGGGAATAAATATGAAGAGGCAGTATATATATATCGTAACCATTGCCCTGCTCGCGGCAACGGTCGTGCTGTTAATTGGCTCACTATCCAAAGAGGTTATTAAAGAGCCTGGCGGTGTCAAGGTAGAAGCGTTTGGAGCTGATGGAAATGATCAACAAGACGATTCTTCAGCCATCCAAGCAGCAATTGATTTTAGCTATGAAAACGATAATCAGCCTGTCCTGTTACTGGGGAAGAGCTACATACTGAAACGTGGCCTGCAATTGAAAGAGGGAGTCATGCTTGAAATGGGGATGGCTACGAAACTTTTGGTTGAAGGGAATTTTAACGTTTTGGAGGTAGAGGGAAAAACGTCGATTACGAACGGAACCATTGAAATTACGACTCCTGAATTTCGTGACGCAACAATTTATGTTAGTGGTAAGGAACAGGTCTGGACGACTAATCGAATTAATATTGAAAATGTGACTTTGTACAACTCCAGCGGTACCAATCGTGGAAAAGGAATCTTTTTTAACGCAGGATCATCTGGAGAATTTATCAGCTTTGTGAATGTTTCGGGAGTGAACGTAAGTGGATTTCACTCAGCTGTGCTTTTAGAGGCTACACCGCCTGAGGGAGGAGAAGACTACAATTTCATAAATGGTAACCGGTTCGTCAATATGACGTTGGATGACTGTATTGTCTGTATACAGATCAACAGCGGGGTGACCATTCCGAATGAGGTATCGGGTAACATGTTTGATAATCTTCAGGTCCAACTGACAGAGCGAACGGACAAAGTAGTGATGTTATCCGGATCCAATAACATCATAGAGGGTATGGTGTGGGACATTGCTTTCATGAAAGATCGTCAAGCCTTAATAGAATTGACCAAAGATTCGTCGGAGAATCTTTTGAAATTGAATTTAACGCAAGACAGGGTCGAAGATGAGGGGCGGGGTAACCGTTTATCAGCCTTGGAAGAGTGACCGATTGTTATAGGATATTCTACGATAAATATCGGGAGGAAGGTTGCCATGAAAGTGTTAATAACTGGTGGGGCGGGCTTTATAGGATCGCATATTGTGGAAGCACTTATTGATACGCAATACGAGGTTGTCGTGGTAGACAACCTAGTGACAGGACATTTAAAAAATATTCCACCTCATGTGCGTTTCTATCAGCAGGATGTTCGGAGGAATATAGATGATCTTTTTGCCAAAGAGCAGCCGGATTATGTCATTCATCAGGCAGCACAAGTTTCTGTAAGTCACTCATTCATAGACCCTTTATATGATTGTGAAGAAAATATAATTGGTACACTCAACATTCTACAAGCCTGTGTTCGTCATAATGTCAAAAAAGTCGTATTTGCATCTACCGCAGCCGTATACGGTAACCCAGTTTATCTTCCCGTAGATGAAGCGCATCCCCTTAAGCCTATATCCTTTTATGGACTGACTAAAGAACACGCAGAAAAGTGTATCCAAATCTTCGCAAAAACTCATCATCTTGATTATTCCATTTTGCGTTACGCCAATGTTTATGGGCCAAGGCAGGATGCAAGGGGAGAAGCTGGAGTCATAGCTGTCTTTATCGAGAAATTAATCCGGGGAGAATCACCTATTATATTTGGGGATGGAAAGCAGACCAGAGACTTTATCTATGTAAAAGATGTAGCACGTGCAAATGTTGCCGCGTTAACAAACGGTAATCAAGAAACCCTTAATATAGGGACTGGTCAGGAAATATCAATACAAGAAATCATTGATCAATTGGAAAACATTATGGGGAAGCCTATCCAACCTATTTTTAGACCAGGGAGAGAAGGGGACATTCGCTCAAGTGTATTACAAAATGATCGGGCACAATTAATGCTGCACTGGTTACCTTGCCATTCACTTCCAGAAGGACTATCGGATACCGTTCATTTCTATCAGCAGGAATCTCTTGCAGGTTTGAGGAGGTGAGTTCATGAGGGAACAGATGGATATTAAAGAATTCTTCCGTATATTTAAACGAAGGTTAGTGACCATTTTAATCACCACAATCTGCATTTCTCTATTAAGTGGTGCAGCTATTTTTTTCTTATTAAAACCCACTTATGAAGCAAAAGAATATATCCTGATAGGAAACTTCGGTTATGACGGGGAGGTATACACGGATACCCAAACGATTAACAGGCTGATTGCTTCAACTGTTGATTTTATTACCAGTCCGATTGTCTTGGAAACTGTACAGGATCAATTCAACCTTTCCCCAGAAGAGATGGAGGAAAGAATCACAGTAAAAAACAATTCAGATTCCCAGATTATTTCGATTGTTATACGAGATAAGGATATGGAACGGTCCAGTGAGCTTGCTCACCTTCTGGCTACCACTTCAGTGGAAAAGATGAAGAGTTCTTTGGAAATGGAAGATATAACAATGCTCAATAAAAAAGAGGGATCAAATAAACCAGAAAAAGTGGGGAACCCAATCGTAAACCTAATGATAGGAACGATGGTGGGATTATTTTGTGGTATTGGATTGGCTTTGTTAAAAGACCACTGGGATGATTCCGTACAAAGTGTAGTTCAAATTGAAGAGGAATTGGGTTTGCCAGTGCTAGGTGTAGTGGTATCCACTAAAGACGATTTGCCGAAAGTCTACCGAAAACAGTTTAGAGAGTCGAAAGGAAATGTGGGAAAAGGAGGAGAAATCCATGCAAAGTCCCATTGAGGATATCATCTGTGGAAAGGACCAGAAAAAAAAGGGGATTATTAACTTTGATCAAATGAAAGTAATCAGTAGCAAAGTAGAGAAGCATGGTCCTTCAGTGCTAATGGTTACTTCGATTCCTGCTGGAAAATCAGTAGGCATGGTTACAGCAGAACTTGCGGCAGCCATTGCCCTTCAAGGAAAAAGAGTACTTCTTGTGGAAGGGGATTGGAAGAAACCTTCGCTCCATGAATGGTTCCATATAGAGCAACCTGGTGGGATTCATCAGGAGCCTTTAAAAACCGTCTTTCCGACTTTTCTGCCTGGTCTGGATGTGGTTTTGGCAAACTATTATTCCGGAAAGCCGATAGATATCTGGCTTTCACCGTCTTTTAGGAAACATATCGTGTCTTGGCGGGAGACCTATGATCGGGTTGTATTATCTGCTCCTTCTTTACATTCCGGTGTTGAAATGGAGTTGATTGCTGAAGAGTGCAGGGAGGTGGTGCTGGTCCTTCAACGTAAGGATAAAACCGAAGATATTAGGAAAATCCAAGCCAAGCTTGAAACCGCAGGATGTAAAGTAATCGGTGTGGTTTACCAACAATGACTCATGACGAAGGGGTTACCATTCATGAGGGAGAATAGAAATTCCATTGTGAAGAATGTTTTTCATCTGTTTTACAGTACCGCGCTATCAAGCATCATGAATGCAGCAGCATTGATTGTTCTTGCGTCTTTTATCCACACAGAGGATTATGGAAGATTTAGTGTGGTGCTCGCCTTTGCTATGATTATGGCCTATTTGTCGGAGGCCGGCTTAAACCAGATTGTCCTGCGTGAAGGGGCGAAAAAAGAAGCCCCCATTCCGGAAATCATGGCATCTTTTATAAAACTGCGCCTAGCATTGACACTGGCAACGCTAGTGACTGGATTCCTTTTAATTCATTGGATTTACCAAAATGACACGGAATTAATTATTCTTTCCTACTGCTTGATCATTCCGCTTGTGACCGGGATTTCCATGCAGAGCATCAGTATTACCTATTTTCAGATGTTAGAGAAGATGCAATATTCCGGATTAATACGAATCATCTCCGCGGGGCTGCTGATTACGGTTGTCATGGTAGGAAAATGGTTTTACTTAGATCATAAGATCGTCTTTTTCCTATATGGATCTGCCTATTTTTTGGCTGGATGCTTTGGAATATACTGGACGGCGAAAAATCTGACATTTTCCTTCAAATCGTCATTTTATAAAGGGCTTCGCAAGAACTGGGTTCCTTTTATGGTGACAGGTTTATTGTTTATCCTTCTGCCGCAGATTGGTCCAATTGTATTGGAACAGACACTGTCATGGAAAGAAGTCGGTTTTTTCGCTGTAGCTTACAGGATCCCGCAAGCTTTGCAACAAGTACCCTTTATCATTGCCGGCGCATTTTATCCAGTCTTATTCCGTTTATTCCAGGCTGGTGACCATCAGGAGCATGTAAGGAAGAGCATCTCACAGGTGAAATTGATGGGGCTCGTTGGGATGCTGGCAGCCATACCCTTTTACCATCTTTCTGATTTTGTCATCTCACTTTTATTTGGGGAGAGATGGATGGAAGCCGCATTTTTACTGAAACTATTATCCTTGGTCATGGTTTTTCAGGGTGTGAGCATTGCTCTCGGGGATGGGTTGACGACAAGGGCCCTTCAGTCGAGAAGGATGATTATACAAGCTGTTGCCGTAGCATCGGGGGTGTTTTTTTATACAGTATTCAGTCGATTTTACGGTTTGGCAGGAGCAGCGACAGCGGGAGTTCTCATTGAATTGGTTCTGTTATTTGGATTATTGTTCTGGCATCCGGATCGGTCTTTCCTATTCAAACGAGCAGTCTTCCCATATTTGAGTTCCTTTTTTCTCAGCCTTTTGGCGGTAGAGCTATTCTTATCTTCTTTCCCGATCCTTGCTTTTTTCATCCATTTTCTTCTTATTCTTTCCCTTGCAGGCCTGGACAAGGAATGGAGGAAGAAAAGCATGGAATTTAGGAGAAAGTCTCCCTTGTACCAAAAATGGAAGGCGAAATTCAGAAAGGAGGCACACGATGGGGTATCCTGATGCATCTAACATACCGCGAAACAGCCTGATGCTGTTTGTATTGCTATTTTCAGTTATGCTTGGCAAGTATCACATCTACATCGGCTTCGCGTTCAAACCGTATATGATGTATTTAGGCATTCTTGTCTTGTTCCTTGCGGCTTCCTTTCGATTTCAAAAACTGCAGGTTTTTGAGGTGATGCTTCTTTTTTTCTATTTAGTGTATGTATTTTCCGGTGCTTTTTCACTGTATGCTACTTCAAGTCTAAGAATTATGCTTGGGATTATTCTATATGTCATATTCTATATCTTGATGAAGGGGATCCTCGGCATGTTCAAGGAGAGGGAGTTGGAAAACGGGATTGCGAATGCTGGCCTTCTATTTAACGGTGGGAGTCTTCTCCTTTATGTGTGGGGGTTGAAAAGCAATGGGTTTTCCTTATTTGGAGACGGAGTGATACGATATGGGGCTTGGTTTGACAGAGATTACCCCAGATTGATCGGCCTGATAGAGGACCCTAACTATTTTGTATTTTATAATACTCTTTTTTTTACTTTCTACCTATGTAAACGTGACTCGTGGAAAAATAATTTCGGGCTCTTTTTGTGTTTAATAACGAGTGTACTCACGTTTTCTAGAGGGGGATTGTTGATTCTTATGGTAATCTTCATGGTTTATTTTTTCCTCAACAAACCTGCTAACCAATGGCGGTTATTTATATCCACTTTTTTTTTCCTAAGCATTGCATGGGTGGCAAGCTACCTTCTGGGTTTCCGTGTCCTGGATATACTCCAGAACAGGTTTCAGGACTTTTCCAATGATGGAGGAAGCGGAAGGCTTGAGTTATGGGGACGTGCGTGGGATTTCTTTACATCCAATCCTTTGTTCGGAATTGGAGCTAGCAATTTCGCCGATTACAACGCTTTTAAATACGGTGATCAACTTGTCGTTCACAATACATTCCTGGAAATCTTGACAGAATCGGGGCTTATCGGACTACTTATCTATCTTCTGTTTGTCTTCACCGTACTCTTTCAAATTTTCAAAGCCAATTTTCATAGGAAGCATCCATTTCTCTTTTTGACTTTCCTTGGATTCATCTTTCAGATGATGTTTCTGTCTCTGGTTTTTAATGACATGTTCTTACTATTTCTTGCAATCTTATCTACATACTGTTCCTATGAAAGAAAAACTGGTGTGAGCAATGAAAACGTATATATGAAAAAGGAGGCAGGATAGGGATGAACGTATTGATGTTGACGGATAAATTGACCATGGGTGGAGCAGAAAATTATTTCATTGAGCTGGAAAACAAAATGAACGGCACTGGCTTCCGTTTTTATTCTGCTGCCGGTGGAGGAGAACTTACCGATAATATTTCCAATAAGCATAACTATATGGAATTATCCAGGAAAAATCACATTCTAAATTTATGGCTACTTACCCGGCATATTAATAAGCAGGAAATCGACGTCATCCATGCGAACAGCCTGCGGATGGTCTTGTATGCCGGATGTTTAAGAATGTTTGCTTGGAAACGAAAGATGAAAATTGTCTATACCAAGCATAACATTACTTCTCTTGAAAAATTCCCCAAATTATTTTCGACTTTGATGAATCATTGTGTAACAGGCATCATTACGGTAAGTGAGTACGAGAAAAGAGTGCTCGTACAATACGGGGTCAAGGAAAAAAAGATCACCACCATTTACAATGGGGTTGATTTAGAAAAGTTTCCTTTCACTGAAAAGCCTCAGCATGATGTATTTAAGGTTGGGATCCTTGCAAGATTGTCTCAAGAAAAAAATCATCATTTGTTTTTAGATATTGCTGCCTCCATGAAGGCAGAAAAAGATATACAGTTCTATATTGCCGGGGACGGGCCGGAAAGGGAATCTATCCTAGAAAAAATTCAAAAGTCAGGTATCAGTGATCGGGTAACATTACTCGGTGAAGTAAAAGAACCCCATGAATTTCTCCAATCAATGGATGCACTCCTGCTTACTTCAGAGAGGGAGGTATTCCCTATGGTCATCCTGGAGGCAATGGCGACAGGCACTCCTGTGGTAACGATTAACCGGGGAGGAATATCGGAAGCCATTGCAGACGGGGAAACGGGAATGATGGTAGACAATCATTGCCTTGAAGTATTTTGTGAAAAGATCATATCATTAAAATCCGATTGGGAACTAAGAAAGTGCATCATTCTTGCTGCCCGTCAGAAAGTGGTAAGGAATTTTACATCCAATCATATGGTTAAGGAAACCTTTAGACAGTATTAAACTTGATAATCAAGCAGCGGATCAATTTGACGAGGAATTGCACAACCTCAATGATTGAAGAAAGTATGTTAACAGGAGGCTGCCATGATCCAACCACTATTTTTAAAACCGGTATTCCAAGAAAGAATCTGGGGTGGAACAGCATTAAAAAATCGTTTCAATTACGATATACCTTCCAGTGAAACAGGGGAGTGCTGGGCAATATCCGGTCATCCCAATGGACAAACTACTGTTGTGAATGGAGAATTCTCGGGGAAGACGATTGGAGAGCTATGGAGTGAACACCGTGATATATTTGGAGGACACACATCACCTGTATTCCCTTTATTAACGAAAATATTAGACGCCAACGCAGATTTATCGGTTCAAGTGCATCCGAATGATACATACGCCAAAGAACATGAGAGTGGTGAACTAGGGAAAACGGAATGCTGGTATATCATCGATTGCGTTGAAGGAGCGGAAATGATTTTCGGTCATACGGCTCAGACTAGAGAAGAATTTGTATCCATGATTGAAAAAGGTGAGTGGAATGATTTGTTGCGCAGTATTCCAGTGAAGCCAGGTGACTTCTTTTATGTTCCAAGCGGGACTATCCATGCTTTATGTAAAGAAACATTAGTATTAGAAACGCAGCAAAGCTCTGATACTACATACCGTATATATGACTATGATCGTACGGATGCTGATGGAAACATACGAGAGCTTCATATTGATAAATCTATCGAAGTTACAACCATTCCTCACCGAAATGCAGCTGTGGAACCAATGGTTGAACACCGTGATGGGGTTGAGATTACTAAGTTTGTAGAAGCAGAATATTTTACTGTTTATAAATGGAAAGTAGATGGAGGGGCCTCATTTACTCAGGATAAACTTTTCCAACTTGTAAGTGTATTGGATGGAAATGGGTTACTAAATGTTGCAGGTGAAGTATATCCTCTTACAAAGGGTAATCACTTTATCCTTCCAGCAACTATAGGAACATTTGAAATAGACGGCGTGCTAGAACTGATCGTTTCCCACGTTTAATGCTTTGACTAAAGCAAGGGACACAAATAGAGGGACGAGTGAAATACTTCACTACATGGTAAATGCCTAACACCATTCGTTGGCAGGCCTCTTTTTCTTAATGGTAAACAGTTATGGTCTTCGGTTCAGATGTTAACGAGAAACCTGATTTACCTTATACAAAAGTGAATAGATGGTAGGGCCTCTTCTTCAAAAACGATTGCGCCAGCATGGCCCCTCTGCTATGATTATCTTACTTATAAATGAAATGGAGGTTTTCCTGTTGACAGCATCAATTAGATTGCGTTTCCCGCTTTTCACTCGTTAATTGAATACGTTTGAAGGCTCTGCCTATGTTCAGAGCAAAGGGATTGATCTGTCTATTTTTAAGAAAACCTGTATTTGTCGGTATTTTTAAAGAGGGGAGGAGTCTCCTCTCTTTTTTGTGTCTTAAAAATAACAAGTAGGCAAGGCTTATTTTTATATTAAATATAATAGAAATGAGTTGGTGGGAAATGAATAAAATAAATCAAAATCTGAAGGAAGATTGGTTAAGGAATATCATTCTCTTTCTAAGCAGTCAGACGATCTCATTATTCGGGTCGTCCCTTGTACAATACGCGATCATGTGGCATATCACGTTAGAGACGGAGTCCGGGTTGATGATGACGTTGTTCATCATTTGCGGATTTATTCCGACCTTCCTTTTGTCCCCGGTTGCGGGTGTCTGGGCGGATCGCTATAACCGGAAGTTGCTGATTGTGTTATCGGATGGATTAATCGCGACTTCAACACTGGTTCTCGCGATTCTCTTCTTAATGGGATACGATTCGATCTGGCTGCTGTTTGTCATGGCAGCGGTCCGGGCCCTTGGAACCGGGATTCAGACACCGGCTGTCGGCGCGATTTTGCCGCAGATTGTCCCAAAGGAGAAGCTGACGAAGGTGAATGGGGCAAATGGGAGCATCCAGGCTGTCATCATGTTCGTGTCCCCAATGGTCAGTGCGGCATTACTTGGGATGGCATCAATTGAGATCATCTTCTTCATCGATGTCATTACGGCAGCTATTGCGATCATCACACTGCTGGCCTTCTTGAAAATCTCGGTGCATGAGAAGGCAGCTGGCATACAAACAACAAGCTATTTCAGTGACTTCAAGCAAGGCTTGCAATATGTCAACAACCATGGATTCTTGAAGAAGTTCTTCCTGTTCTTCTCGATCTTCTTTGTTCTGATGGCACCTGCAGCCTTTCTGACTCCGCTGCAGGTCACCAGAAGCTTCGGGGACGATATTTGGAGACTGACGGCCATCGAAATTGCCTTTTCCATCGGGATGATGGCAGGCGGTGCCATCATTGCTTCATGGGGCGGATTTAAAAATAAGATTGCCACGATGACTTTCTCAAGTCTGATTATGGGATTCTGCACCTTCGCTCTTGGCATCGTGCCGGTCTTTTGGTTCTATCTCGTGTTCATGGCATTATTTGGAGTGGCCATGCCGATTTTCAATACACCGACAATGGTGCTGCTGCAGGAGAAAATCGAAGAGAATTACTTGGGAAGAGTCTTCGGGGTCATGGGGATGATCTCCACCTCGATGATGCCGATTGGCATGCTGATATTCGGACCCTTGGCAGATATCATCGACATTGAATGGCTCCTCATCGGAACAGGTGTATTGACCATTCTTCTTTCCGTCATGCTGGGCCGCGACCAAGTGCTGATCGAAGCAGGGAAGCCTGCACCTGCCCTTGAGTGAATATAGTCTTAAAAAGAGCTGTCATTGTGGCAGCTCTTTTTTCTGTGATGAAATAAAGGAACAGCACTATTTAGGGAGAATACTTATATTAAACAAGAGCATTCGATTTAGTTTGCAAGACAGATGAAAAGAGAGGGGGACAGGGGCATGACCAATAACTCAACACCAGAAAGCGAATTGCCCAAGATGAGTAAGCCTGCGTACCGTGAGCTTCATAACGCCGGCTTTTATCGCCTTGAGCAATTTACCGGCGTGTCGGAATCCGATATTCTGAAGATTCATGGGGTAGGACCGAAAGCAGTGCGAATTCTGAATGAGGCTCTGAAAGAAAAAGGGCTGTCTTTTGCAAAAAAATCATAAACCGGTTTGATTCAAGTGTAGTTATGGTAAGATGACCACCTATAATAGGAAGGAAGTGGATAGAATGGATTCACAAACGGTCATGCAGGAACTGGAAGCTCTCGGCAAGGAACGATCGAAGAAAATGTACATATCCAATGGTGCCCATGAGCCGGTTTTTGGCGTCGCGACAGGTGCGATGAAGCCGATCGCCAGGAAAATCAAGAAGGATCAGGCATTGGCTGAAGAGTTATATGCAACGGGGAACTACGACGCCATGTATTTTGCCGGCGTCATTGCCGATCCGAAAGCCATGACGGAGGCAGACTTTGACCGATGGATCAATGGGGCGTATTTTTATATGCTGTCCGATTACGTGGTGGCGGTCACTTTGGCTGAAGCCGATATCGGACAAGACGTTGCCGATAAGTGGATTTCAAGCGGGGAAGAGTTGAAAATGTCCGCGGGGTGGAGCTGCTATTGCTGGCTGCTCGGGAATCGCAAGGATGAAGAGTTTTCGGAAACGAAGCTTGCGAGTATGCTGGAGCAAGTGAAAGAAACCATCCACAATGCCCCCGAACGGACGAAATCCGCAATGAGTAATTTTGTCACAACAGTCGGGGTTTCTTATGTACCTCTTCATGAACTGGCTCTTCAGACGGCAAAAGAGATCGGACCTGTGGAAATGGTACGGGAAGGGAAAAAGAACAGTATCCTCAAGGCTGCCGATGATATTCTGAAGCAAGTGGAGAGAGGGAAGATTGGGTTTAAGCGTAAGTATGTGAGGTGTTAGGACGTATCCTTGAATATAGAATGTAATAATAGCATCCCCGGATCATCGTTTCCGGGGATGCTATTGTTTTCAAGGAAGTAAACAGTCATCATTCTTTTCCTCTAACTTCCCGGCAGAGTTGATCGAAATTTCCGCCAAAATCAATGATCCCCATGGATTTTGATAACCGTTTAAGTTGCTCCTCGAAGGAAAGATCTTCTACCTTATCAAGCTTTGAAGTTTGCTTTGCCAACGTTTGATCAACCTCTTTTTTTATCGTTACTATCTCCTAAAGAAAGGATTACCCAAAGTCACATAAAAGTATATAACAACTCCATATAAACCCATCCTTGTCAATTTTAAATCCAATTATTAACAATTTAGACACAATCAATTGTCCATTTAGCAAATAAAGTAAATCATCCTATACATAATGCAATGGATACCTTACATTTAAGGTAATAAATCCATAAAAGGAGAAAAATGGCAGATGTTGAATAATTCTGTTCGTGAATTGCGCGCCAGGTTCCGGTTTACCCAGCAGGATCTGGCGGATCGAATCGGCGTCACCAGAAAGACGATCGGATTGATCGAAAAAGGGGATTATGCACCGTCCATCACGCTGGCTCTGAAAATCGCTCACGCATTTAATGTGCCAGTGGAAGAGATATTTCGCTTGGAAGAGGAGAGAGGTTCATGTTAAAGAAGATATTTCAGTCACCATTGTTCAATGCCGTTCTCATCATTGGCTTTGGGATCATCATGTTGGGAGATCATTATGCGGCTCATATCCCGGATTGGCTCGTGGTGGATTCGATGGTGCTCGGGATTCCGATCCTCATCATGATGGCGATCATTCCCGTTTATAACAGACGGCATCCGCAAAATCGGATCAAGCCGAGCGTAATCCCGATGGAGCTGCGGGAAGAAGATGAGGGGATGCAGTGGCTCACGTTCAAGGCGACGAGGAAGGTGTATATCTTCTTTGCCTTCGCGATTCCCCTCGGCATTGCGCTCACGGCTTATTTAACTCATATTCCTTACTTTCCTATCATTCTATTAATCGGAATGGGCGTCGTTCAATACTTCATTTATTGGTTCCATATGAAGCGATTCAGCTAAAGGGGGAAACAGATGGATACTCAGTTGATCATCTCAATCATCATACTCATCACCCTGGCGGAGGTCGGCGCCGTCATCCTGTTTGTGAAATACAGAAGGGGGGATATGGACAGCAACCCGTTCATGACCATCCTGAAAAAAGAGTGGATCATTCTTTTCTATGCCTTGTTTAAATGGAAGAGGAAGAAAGGCAATGCTAAAGGAATCCAGAGCTATTATTATCACAAAGGATCGAATTACTTCTGGCTGTTCATCGCGCTCCTTCATGAGCAGGTAATTGAAGGGATTGTCTTTCATATCTACTTAAAAGAAATCGATCCCCTCAGGGCAAATATCCTGGTTGTGCTGCATGTCTACAGTATCCTCTACATGCTGGGGGACTATAACTTAGTCAGGAACTCGCCGATCCGGATAAAAGGGAACAAAGTCGTCATGAACATCGGGGTGAGAAGGTCATTGACCTTTCATATCAGGGATGTGGCAGCGATTCAGCCGGCTAGGACGCAGTATAATAAGGGCGGCGGCATCATCCATGAGAAGAATGCCTACCATGTCAGCATGCTTCCAAGGGTGTTCACCCGTGTGTTCGGCATGATGGATGAACTGAAATATGAAATCATCTTCAAGGAGCCGATTTACGCTAGAGGTTATTTCGGCCAGAAAAAAGAAGTGAAGAAAGCTTTGCTATCGATGGACAACCCGGAACCGTTCATCATGGATCTTCAGGAAAAAGTGGACGGCTATGATGAAAGTGAAGACATGGAAGAACATCGATTGGTCGCTGCCGCTTATGAGGGGAAAAGACCGAGTATCATCAACTGGAAGGTCTATTTCACTCTACTTGTCCTGAACATACTGGGAGCTTTGGCGATTTCCCCCTATGCCATGGAGCGTGAGAACCTTCATGAAGTCATGGGACTGAGCAAGCTGTCCTTCACCCTGTTCTACGTCATCCAGGTACTGTTGGAAGCGGGAATCCTGCTATTTATCGCCTTATGGCTCACAAAGAAGGTGAAGCTCAAGACACCGATCATTGAAGCATTTTTCAACAAGAATCAGCCTCTTCGTTCATTCAACAAACCAGTCCTGCAATCCGCCCTCTATGGGGTACTGGCAGGTGTTGCGATCAGTATCTTCAGCCTGATCGTATCGAAGCCCCTTGGAGTGGACAATTCTTCACTCAATGAACCAGTATGGTGGCTCGGGACATTGGGGTCATTCGGCGCGGCGGTGAATGAAGAATCGATTTTCCGTCTGTTCCTTGTCACCTTGCTGATTTGGCTCCAGATGAAATTATTCAAAGGAACGGCGACAAAGACTAAGAAATGGACGGCCATTGTCCTTGCCTCCCTAGTCTTCGGCATCATGCATTATGGTGTGGCGGCATCTAATTTTGAGATGACCCTGGGCCTATTCCTCAGCATGCTCGTCATCAATGGGATAGGAGGGCTTGTGTTCGGAGCACTCTTCGTCTTTGTGGGACTGGAATTCGCCATGATCGCTCATTTCACAGCGGATATTGTGCTGCATGTGGTGGGACCGAGGGTGGTGGAATGAGGGAGCCGAGGGGACAGGTTCCTTGGTCCGATTCTGGTGCCTGCCCCGTTGCGTTATCGTATGAACGCAACGGGGCAGGCATTTTTTTGTACATTTGAAGTGTTACAGAAGACAGTTAGTGGTAAAGGTACAACGAATGTGTGGGGGAGCAGAACCGTTTTCGTACATGTGCATAGTTTTTGCAAAATTAATGGGTAACAATAACCTATAGCAGATATCAATTACAGAAAAGGAGATGGTCATTTGTTAGAGTTAATTGGAGAATCCGCGAAGACCTCACTGGGGTATTTCTGGAAATCCGGTTGGGCATTCGTACTTGGATATTTAATCAGTTCCATGATTCAGGCCTTTGTACAGAAGGATAAAATGGTGAAGTATATGGGGAATCCAAGCTTGAAGTCCGTTGGGTTATCGACAATCTTCGGGGCGATCAGTTCCTCCTGTTCCTTTGCAGCCCTGGCAGCGGGACGGAACCTTTTTAAAAAAGGGGCTCATTTTATTCCTACCCTGGCCTTTTTATTTGCTTCTACCAACCTGGTGATTGAATTAGGCATACTTATTTATATCTTTCTTGGCTGGCAGTTTGTGGTTGCAGAGATGATCGGGGGCATCGTTCTGATCTTTATTACCTGGATTCTTGTGAAAGCCACCTATCCTAAGAAGCTGGTGGAGGAAGCAAAGGATCATGTAGAGGACGAAGAGGGAGACGAAGAAGGATTCAACTGGAAGGAGAAAATCAAGTCCAAAGAGGGCTGGTATCAGGTCGGACATGAATTTGTGATGAATTGGCAAATGGTGTGGAAAGAGATTACCATCGGATTCACCATTGCGGGGATCATGGCGACATTCATATCAGAAGATACGTGGAAAATGTTCTTCCTCGCCGATCAACCGGACTCATTCTTGAAAGTACTGGAGAACGCACTGATCGGTCCGATCGTTGCCATGCTTACATTCATCGGGTCCATGGGGAATATCCCCATTGCCACGATCCTCGCTTCGAGCGGAGTGGCCTTTGCAGGGATTATGGCCTTCATCTATTCTGATTTGGTCGTTCCACCGATAGTGGCGGTTCACAAAAAGTATTATGGGTTGAAGACGGCCTTATACATTGCAGGCATTTTCTACTTATCCATTATCCTGACTGCGATGGGGATGCACTATGCGTTTACGGCTATCGGATTGATCCCGGAAAGCGCCAAACAAGTGATGAATGAATCACCCTTTCAAATCGATTATACCTTCTGGTTAAACATCGTATTTGCCGTCGTTGCGATGCTTTCCATCTATTTGAATCGACTGTTCATGAAATCCGGTCATCACCATGGCATGATGAACATGGAAGGCGACTCGAAAGTGAAGACGATCGTCACGTATATTTGTATTGGATATTTAGTGGTTGGAACTGTGGTACATTTTATGTAATTCATTCAGATAGGTTGCCCCTGACGAGCGGGCAGCCTATTTTTTGTGTGTCGGGCATGTAGACGAATATAACAAGGGATTCATTATTTCACGTCGAACTTAACTTAAGAGATCAATAGGATTGTTTCCTTAACCTGGGCAAGGCATAGAGGTGGAAGGTGGAACAGCATAGAGGAGGAAAGCGTATGAACTTTGAATTAAATGAAGGAATCGAGGTCTTGGAGAGGACTCCGAAGACCCTTGGATATTTCCTTTCCGGTTTGTCAAAAGGATGGTTGGAGTGTGATGAAGGGGAAGGGACCTGGAATGCCACTCAAGTTGTGGAGCATTTAATCGAAGGGGAAAAACACAATTGGATTCCGAGATTGAAGATGATCTTCCAGGAGGGTGAAAGTACGGTGTTTCCTGTTTTTGATCGTTTTTCACATTTAGAAGAGGGAACTTCAAGAAGTCTTGAGGAAAAGATCATGGAATTTGCTTCCCTCAGAGCAAGTAATGTGAATGAGTTAAAAGAGTTAGCGGCTCAGCATTCCCTTGATGCAACGGGTATGCATCCTGCTTTCGGAAGGGTCAGTGCCCGTGAACTCATCTCCACTTGGGTGGTGCATGATCTGACCCATCTTTCTCAGATTGTACGGGTGTTTTCCAATCGTTATATGGAAGATGTGGGACCATGGAAGGAATATTTAGGGGTATTGAACTCTTAAACATGGTTTGTAAAAGCAAATGGAGGGAACAACATGAACAAAAAAATATCAATGATTCGATCAGGACATTTAGCGCATGTTGATTATGCATACGCTTCAAGAGTACCTTCGGACATGGATCTCCTGTTTTTGGCCGGAGCCTGTCCTCTGAACAAAGAAGGGGAAGTTCCTTATATCAATGATTACGAACTTCAAGCCAAACTGTGTGTGGACAATATGAAGGAAGTACTGAAAGAGAGTGGTGCCTCCTTGAAAGACGTCGTATATACCCGGGTCCTTGTGGCTTCTCATAATCAGTCAGATTTAGTGACGGCCTGGAACGCGATAAGAGAAGAGTTTGGGGATCATGACGTCCCGAGTACGTTATCAGGAGTGACTGTGCTGGGGTACACAGATCAATTGGTGGAAATCGAAGCGGTAGCAGCAGTGGAGAGTCGAACAAATAGATAGCTGAAAGGTGGATCATGATGTATATCCCAAAGGATTTTAAGATCACAGATGAATCATTAGCTTACGAGATCATGAAAGAACATAGTTTTGCGACTCTTTTTTCTCAACACGATGGAATGCCATGTGCCACTCATTTACCGTTAATAGTAAAGGAGAAGTACTTATACGGACACTTTGCCCGGCCGAATCCCCAGTGGAAAGATATTGAAGATCAAACCGTCCTGGCGGTTTTCCATGGTCCTCATTGTTATATCTCTCCGTCCTGGTATGAGACGAATAAAGCAGTGCCGACATGGAATTACGTGACCGTTCATGCGTATGGGGAAGTCGAGCTTCTGGAGGATGAAAAGGAGTTAATGGATTCGTTCCATGATATGGTCATGAAGTATGAGGCTCCTGAGAGTCCATATAGATTACAAGATGCTGGTGCTGAGTATCTTGCTGGTATGAGCAAGGGAGTGCAGGGTTTCAAAATAAAAATCAGTAAATTAGAAGGGAAAGCGAAGTTAAGTCAAAATCATTCATTGCAACGACAAGAGCGGGTGATCAATCAGCTTGACCACATTCCACATACAGATGAGCAACGGATTTCAGCATTGATGAAGGCTAATTTAAAAAAGAAGGACTACCCATCCTCCTCATTTTAACAATGTGAAACTACATTTTTCGACAAAGGGTTCATAATATTCGAAAAGGGGTCCATATTTCAGAATTCCGGATTATAAATGCGGGAAACTGGTTCATATATTTGAAAAGTGGATCATAAAGAGTGAAAACCGGTTCAAAAAGTGGCTGGGAGGGTGATTGTAGAGGCTATAGACCTTTTATGACAATTCTTGCTGCTTGAAAATAGAACATTTTCAGATGATTAGAGTCAAAAAGGGACTGTTTTACATAAAATCAGAGTGTAGGAGACAAGTCACAGGGCGAATGGGGACCAAATAAAACTGTCCCGTGGTACGACAATCGACAATCCGATCATCCACCACGGGACAGGTCCTATTTTTCATGTCTTCGGAAACGTAAACCCTTCCCCAAACACATCCCTTACATCATGGACCACTACAAACGCTTTTTCATCAATTTGCTGGATCATTTTTTTCAAAAGGAAGAGCTCCTGTTTATTGATCACGACATACAAGATATCCTTTGATTCTTTCGAATAGTGACCTCTTGCATTAATGACGGTCACCCCGCGGTCCATTTCGGCGCTCACTTTTTCAGCGATGGCGTCGGTATGAGCGGAAATGATCGTGACGGCCTTTCGGGTATCGAAACCATCAATCAAGTAATCCAGGATCTTTGTACTGATATAGATGGAAATTCCCGTGTACATCGTATTCTCTACCCCGATGACAAACGATGAACCGAGAACGACAATAATATCAAACACGAACATCGTTGTACTTACGGCCCAGCCGAAATGCTGATTCAGCATGCGGGCAATGATGGTGGATCCGCCCGTCGTCCCACCTGAGCGCAGGACTAGCCCGAGGCCTAACCCGATGAACACACCGGCGAAGACCGTCCCGAGCATGATGTCGACAGAGTTCCCCATGCCTTCGGTAAAGTGAATGAAGAGGGAGGTAAAGAAGATCGCAAGCATGGTGTACCAGGTCACTCGTTTATTTAATACTTTATAACCGATCGCTAAGAGGACTCCGTTCATGACGAAGTTGGTGATTCCCGGTGACCATCCCAATACATAATAGAGAGTCATGGATATACCGGTCACGCCGCCTTCCCCAAGCTCATTCGGGATCGCGAACAAGTTCACCCCGAGGGCAAAGAATAAGGAGCCAATAATGATCAGTGTAATTTCTTTCGTTGTTGCATTCATAGTATCACTCCGTTCCAATTGAATACTAGGATACTATAGCACATGGGGAAATCTTATGAAAAAGAATCTTGAAAAAACCTACGAATATAGGAAATGAGAACCGTTTTTTATCTTACAGGTAAGAGATGAGGATGTAGAAAGCGCAGGCGTATATTGGAGACCCAAACATAAAATAGTTCGGTATAATGATGTCTCACAAAAAAACAACCGGCTCCCGCCGGTTGTCTTCACTCATATTAACTCTTCTGAGCATTCATCGCTTCCCATTCTTCCTTACTTGGGCCATACACCCCTGGCACCTTCAAATCAGCCTGTCTCATAAGAGTCGTCAACTGCCCACGATGATGAGCCTGGTGCTGAATCAGCAGTCGGAATACGGCTTGCACCGGCATGTCCATCCCGAATAGGTTCACCACTTCGTTCATTTTCTCATCCGAAACCTGTTCAGAAACGGCTTCAGCAAGGCGTGTACTTACAGTTCTATACGTTTCACTGATTTCTGAGGCAGATGTAGGTGCTTCTTTTCGAAGATCCGGCACTTCAAAGTTTATTCCAAGCTGAGCCGGGAAGTAATAAGCGGATCCCGTGATGTGCCAGGCGACGCTTCCGATGCTGTACAAGTCAGGGGCAACCTCTTGATTTAATGATTCATCTGTCAATGCATCGAGGACCTTTTGGGTTACGGCGGCTTCTTGTTTCCATTCTTGTACGAAACTACTTACTGTTGTGAACATTGTGATTCCCTCCTTTAAATATCAAACGCTTTCTGTTTCATTGTAGCATGGGGAGTTGGTTGGAGGCTTCTTTTAAGGGCTGCTCGTTTTCGAAGCCAAAGGGACAGTTCACTTCCTCTTATGAACCTCTTCCGTACCGGCTTCCAATGCGGTCTTATAGTAGCTGCATTTATGGTCGATGACTTCCATTGTCTGCTGGAGTTCTTTGATCTTTGCTTCCACGGTTGCTTTTCTTTCCAGGAACATATTGTATCGGTTTTGAAGGGTGGCATCGCCTTCTGCGCACCAATCGATGAAATGCTTGATCTCCTTGATCGGCATCCCGGTGGATTTCAGGCACTCGATGATGTGTAATGCGGAGATATCCGATTCTTTAAATCGTCTGGTGCCACTTTCTGTTCGTTCGACGAAAGGCATGAGGCCTTCCTTGTCGTAGTATCTCAGGGTATAGATCGAGAGGTTCAACTCTTTTGCCACTTCTCCAATTGAATAGGTCTTCATATTCGCGCTCCCTTTCCGGTTATCTAGACGTCGAGTCAACTCTATGTTTGTGGGAAATCGTAGCACGGTTATCACCTCCTGTCAAAGCAAAACCAATGTGCAGATTCGAGAAGGGTTATCCCTTGACCTAGAGTTAACTATAGGGTTTACCATTGGTTTAACAAGAGTTCATCAGGTATGTTCACCTGTCTCTTGAAAGCTACTAATACAGGAGGTTTTTATTCATGGTAATTGCTAAAGCACGAGCTGTTGACGGTCCTGACAAATCTTTCAGAGAGGCTGAAATCGAGAGGCGCGATCTGGATCTGCATGATGTTCTGATTGAAATCAAGTATGCAGGGATCTGCCATTCTGATATCCATACGGCACACGGGGAATGGGGAGAAGTGAAGTATCCACTCGTACCCGGACACGAGATCGCGGGAATCGTCACTGAGGTAGGTCCTGAGGTTACGAAGTACAAAGCCGGCGACCGGGTAGGAGTAGGCTGTATGGTTGATTCATGCGGCGAATGTAAGAACTGCCGTGAAGGGGAAGAGCAGTACTGCCTCAAAGGGAACGTACCTACCTACGCAGGTGTGGACAAATATGGCGAGCTTACTCAAGGTGGGTATTCCACCCATATCGTGGTAACGGAAGATTTCGTCCTCCGCATCCCTGATAACATTGAGCTAGACGCTGCGGCTCCTTTATTATGTGCAGGGATTACGACGTTTTCTCCATTAAACCATTGGAATGCAGGCCCAGGGAAGAAAGTAGCCGTTGTCGGCATGGGTGGACTCGGTCATATGGCAGTCAAGATTGCACACGCCATGGGAGCCGAAGTGACCGTCCTTTCCCGTACGTTAAATAAAAAAGAGGATGGCCTGGAATTCGGGGCAGAAGCCTATTATGCCACCACCGATCCGGATACGTTCGAGAAACTGGCCGGTACATTTGATTTGATCATTAACACGGTAAGCGCCAAGATCGATATCAATGCGCACCTATCCCTGCTGACGCTGGATGGAGCGATGGTCAATGTCGGAGCACCTGCAGAGCCACTGGAAGTCAATGTATTCTCATTGATCGGTCACCGTCGATCATTTGCCGGTTCCTTGATCGGAGGAATTCGTGAGACGCAGGAAATGCTCGATTTCTGTGGGGAACATGGAATTGTTCCGAAGATTGAAGTGATTTCGGCTGATTATATCGATGAAGCGTACGAACGGGTATTGGGTTCTGATGTGAAGTATCGCTTTGTTATTGATACGAGCACGATTTAACTGGAAGGAAGCAAGGGGGTCCCTTGCTTCTTTTTTTATGCAATAAAAGCAGGAGAACCGTCCTCCTACACAATAGCTTGAGTATGAAATGTAGAATTTACTGAAGGATAACTAAAATCTCCAAAATATATACAAATTGTTTATTTTAGTGTGAATATTGCAATGTTTGTTTTCACGAGGTCAAAACGGCACACTTGTATCTCCCCTGGATCAAGAAAAGTGGCTGAAAAACTGATATATCAACGAAATAATACTGTGGTAAAAAAACCACAAATAGAATCTATCCTGATGATGGGTTCTTTTTTTATTCTATAAGACGCTAAAAAAATATTGTAACTATTCTAATTTGCAAATAAAAATCCATTTAAGATAAACATTAACAAAACTTAAGGTGAAGAGGGATTTTTCTTATGTTAATATTTTGAATTGTTAATAGATTTCCACCTAAGATAAATATTAACCATCACATCTATGTCCATCGTCTGTGGTTTCATGTACAGGGACGCTTGGTTTTACCGAGAGCTGATAAAGCAAAAGAGGCATATAAAGACTATTTGAGAGAAAAAGAGGAGAACGATCAAAGGTAAAGAAATGGATTACTATCATCAAAAAACGTCCAGAGTAAAAAAACCTGGACGCTTTTTTGTAATAAACCTCAGCTGCCTGTATGTTGTTTGTCCTTCTCCACTGCTTTCAGTCGTTGACCTTCGTCTGCAGAGCTACTCTTCTCTTGATCGTTTCCATTCATTAGATCACTGGTAGCACTTTTGAATTCTTTTAATGTGCTTCCGAAAGCACGTCCGATTTCCGGGAGTTTGGAAGGTCCAAAGATGATCATCGCGATGACCAGTACAAGAATTAATCCTGGGATTCCGATGTTTGTTAGCATAATTTTCGCCTCCTGTTGGGTTTATAGAATGGGCATGCCGTGGCGTGCGAATGCAGCTGCTTCTAGGTCTGACATTCCCTGAACTTCGGCAAAGGCTGATAGTGTGTCTGAAATTCTTGGTGCGTAGGCAGCCGGTGGTGCGGCGTGGCCCATGAGCCTTCTGCGGGATGCATTTTTTCTGGCGAATGGTCCCCAGATCGCAAAGGTCATCCCGGGTGATTGAATATTGATGAAGAAGGTTCGGCCGTCTGTCGAGAACGTTGGTCCTGCAAGCTCTGAATTGTTCACTTTGTTCTCTGCGAACACGTATGTTTCGCCTTCTGGTGTCATTCCGATAATACGATCGACACCGTCGCCGTCTTCCGCGATCCACAGGTCTCCCCATGGAGTGATGCAGATATTATCAGGCATTTCCAGATCATTTTGCGCAGTAGATTCATAGAATAGCTCCAGTGTGTTGGTGGCCGGGATGTAGCGGTACACACGACCGAGATCTTTATTCCCGGCGGATGTATCGTCAAACCAGAACACGCCGCCTTCAAAATAAGCCCCCTCGAGACGGCTGAAGGCAATGCATCCTTGTCTGCCTGCATCAAGGGTCGGTTTTTCCGGATTGACATCTTTCCATACAACCCCGAATTTCTGACCGGTATGGAAAGAGCTTGTTTCATCCTTGCTCATCTCTTCGATGGCTGCCGCTTGAAGCTTTCCGCCTTTTTGCAGGGCACCGACCTTTTGACTGCGGTCGTTCGGAAGGTAGCGATACAAGTAACTGGGACCGGCATCCTCGGTTAAATAGACGATGCCTGTTGCCGGGTCAATGGCCGTGGCTTCATGGGAAAAGGCACCCATGTCGCGGATCGGGGTTTTCGAAATGTTGTTTTCAGGGTTGTTTGGATCGACTTCAAACACATAGCCATGACCTTCTGCAAGCGTTTCTTCACACGTGAGCCATGTGCCCCAGGGAGTCGCTCCGCCTGCACAGTTACGGATGGTACCGGAAGAAGAGACGTATTCTTTCCTTACTTGGCGGTCAGGACCGACGACCAAGGAGGTTGTCCCGCCCGATTCTTCACGGCGGTATGGATTTTTCCCGATTACGGGATATTTGCTGTTTCCGCTCAATTCATGGTTTCTCACCAGGATGGTGGAATTATGGGGGCCACTATAGGCGGCCATCCCATCGAACTTGGCAGGGACAGGTCTGCCATCGGATAGTGCTTTGCCTTCCTCTGAAATGATCCGGTATTGGAAACCGCGGGGAAGGTCCATCACGCCGCCGGGGTCCTTGACAAGGGGACCATAGCCGCCGGTCGTTTTCCTGTTTTGAGATGTGCCGGCAAATGCTTTATTTCCACCGAAAGACATCAATCCAGTGCTACCGAGGGCCAGGGCAGCTGTACTGATCCCGCTTGCTTTCAGAAAGTCTCTTCTGTTCATATCGTGTTTATTCACGTCTTTTCACTCCCTAGAACTAAATTTTCTTGACCTGCATGTGATTCTGTCGATTGAGAAGCACGTTTCTTATAAGCGATCGTTGAACAGGTAATGCTGATTTCATATAAAAGAAGGAGCGGCAGGATAACGAGCACATCCGAAAGGAAATCCGGCGGCGTAATCAGCACGGAAATCACAATTAGCAAGAAATAGGCGATCCTTCTTGATTTCTTCAATTTGGCCGGATCCAAAATGCCAAGTACCGTCAGAAAGACAATCACTAAAGGCATTTCAAATAACAACCCAAAAGGCAGAGTAAGGTGAAGCATAAAGCGGAAGTACTTTTCCGCCGTGAACATCGTTTCAAATTGGCCGGCTGACAGGGTGGTCAGGAAATTCAGGACGATTGGAAAAAGTAAAAAGTAACCGAACCCAATGCCTGAAATAAACAAAAAGAACAAGGCGGGTATGAAACGTAACGTGACTTTTCTTTCTGTCGGACTCAGACCGGGAGCGACAAACCGCCAAATTTGATAGGCAGCGACGGGAATGGTTGCAGCCAGTGAGAAGACAGCGGCAATCATCAAGTACACCCAAAGAATCTCACTCGGTCCGAGAATCGCAAGCTTCATGTCTAAATCCCTGATCAGCCACCCATAGATCGGCTTCATAAAGGCCATCCCCACTACAAGGAAACCAATAAAAGCGAGGACCGTTTTAATGGCCCGGCTCCTGAGCTCCTCCAAGTGTCCAATCAGCTGCTGGTTGCGATTTTTCATGGCCTCAGCCTCCTTGGTGCTAGTTCATTTGCAGGCGTTTGCCTTTTTGGGCCTGCTTCTTATGGGCCCGGTTGTGCGCTTCATGACGATCATCTTCTACCTCAGAAGATGTCTGTATCCCTTGGGGAACGGTTGACGTTGATAATTCCTTCAGTCCTTCTGAATTTTTTTCGTAAACAAATGAGGCTCTGGTAGAAATATCTGCCCCGGGACTCGAGACAAATGGAACCACCCGATAATCTGCTCTCCATTCGTTCGGCGTGACATGACAGCGGACATACCCGCGATAATCGTTGAAAAATTTAATATGTTCATTCTGGGCAAGAATACGGTCCGTGTCAGCGCGCTTGTCCGCCCCGTTTCCACCTGATGTGATCGACGTGCCGACAAACTCAGCTCCAAGCATTCTGGAAGACGGATCATCAAAGTCTGACAGGATATTGGAAGCCCAGTTCGCGTGTACATCACCTGTCAGGACGATCAAGTTATCCATGTTTTCCTTGCGGGCAAATTCCGTAATGCGCTCCCTCGCAGGTGTGTATCCATCCCATCCATCCATACTGTAACGTGGTTGATCAGGGCTTGGGCCATAATTCCTCTTGGCAAAGAAGATTTGCTGAGTAAGGACATTCCAGGAAGCAGTCGATTTGCCGAGATGATCAAGGACCCACTGTTCCTGCTCGCCGCCTAACAAGGTGCGTGAAGGATCCAGGGATTCTTCCGTCTGCGGAGAGCTTTTATCTCCATTCGCCTGATCTGAACGATACTGACGGGAATCGAGCACCAGGAAATTCGCTAAGTTCCCGTATGAGAACTGACGGTAGAGCTGCATGTCCACTCCATGCGGCATCGACGATCTTCTTAACGGCATATGTTCATAGTAGGCTTGGTAGGCAGCCACACGCCGTTGCACAAACTCTTCCACAGACTGGCCTTTTTCAGGAATCATGTCCGCATAGTTGTTTTCCACTTCATGGTCATCCCATGTCACAACCCAGGGGAAAGCCGCATGGGCTGCCTGCAGGTCAGAGTCTGTCCGGTATTGTGCATGGCGGTTTCGGTAGTCCTCCAACGAACGGATTTCAGGACCTTTATGGTGTCGCACATTTCCTGATTTGGCTACATACTCATCAGGACCGTATTCATAAATGTAGTCTCCAAGATGGAAAACGAGATCAAGGTCTTCCTTGGCCATGTGCTTATAGGCTGTATAATAGCCATGCTCATATTGCTGGCAGGAAGCAAAGGCAAAAGTAAGGCTTGCGACGTCTGCATTCAGGGCAGGAAGGGTTTTCGTTTTTCCGATCGGACTGACATCCTTCCCGACTTTGAACCGGTAATAGTACACCGTACCTGCTTCCAGGTTCCCAACTTCTGCATGAACGGAGTGAGCGAGGGCCGGACTTGCCACTTCAGTGCCTCGCTGAACAATACGACGGAAATGTTCATCTTTTGCGATTTCCCATTTCACAGGAATCTTGCGGTCAGGCATACCCCCGCCATTAAGCGGGTCCGTGGCTAAACGGGTCCATAACACAACACTATCCGGTAGCGGGTCACCAGAGGCCACCCCAAGTAAAAACGGATAATCCTCTAACCCGGCTTCTTCTGCAGAGACAGAGAAACCGCCCATCGATTGAGCAATCGCCACCCCTAACGAAATGCCGGCGACTTTCCCCGCCCCTTGAAGGAATCCGCGACGGTCGAGCCCTTTATGTAAGGTCTCTTCATTCAGTTTTTGAATCCAATTTTCCATCGATCTCTCATTCGTCATGTGGATGACTCCCTTCATGAATCTATTGAATCGAACAGTTCATAGTATAGGGGGTCCGTTTTAAGCTGCTGTAAATGAATGTAAATAGAGGATAGGATAGGAGGGTAATGATGCCCGGGACAAAAGGATGTTTATTGATTGAATATTTTAATAAATAGGGAAGATTCAGCAGATTTCGCCTATTTTCAATGGGAGCTCAGTCCCGTTTTTCTTAACATGGGTGAAAAGAAAACTACATAAAAAAATGAATAGAGGGAGAAGGAAATATACGGTCACTGAAATAAGGAGAAGAAATTCCTCCACATGTCTACAAAGGAAAAAATAAACAAATTACCCACTTGACCAACTACTTGTCCAGTTGCTATATTTATCTCAAGATCACTATTTTGGTAAAAAAAATGAATAAGACTCCAAAGGGGAGTAGCTTTCAAGTATGTCGTCATTTCGTGATGGGATTTCCGTCTCCGGCCTGCTTGGCAACCGCGATGTTGCTTGCGAGACCTTTGCCTACAAGGTAAAGGGACCCCTCTGTATAGATGCAGACGAAAGACCTTTACCAATCGGTAGAGGTCTTTTTCTATTGGGGAAGGAGTTGGATTCAAAACAAGTTGCAGCGAACCGTTCGTCCATGTAAAGGTTATTCAATAAAAATAAGGAAAGAGGGATGATCATTGGAATGGTCTCTATTACTGGAGTATGGATGGGTATTGATGATTTTGATCGCTTTAGAAGGAATTCTTGCTGCGGATAATGCATTGGTCATTGCGACGATGGTCCGGCATCTGCCGGAGGATAAGCGGAAGAAAGCATTGTTCTACGGTTTGGCGGGGGCGTTTGTGTTCCGTTTCGGTTCCTTGTTCCTGATCTCGTATCTTGTCGACATCTGGCAGGTGCAAGCCATCGGTGCCGTGTACCTGCTTGGGATCGCTATCTACCATTTACTCAAGAAACATGTGATCAAGAAACAGATTGAAAAAGTGAAAGATTTGGAAGAGACAAAGGGATCCGGTTTCTGGTGGACCGTCGTCAAAGTGGAATTGGCGGATATCGCATTCGCGGTGGATGCCATATTGGCAGCGGTCGCTCTTGCGGTGACCCTGCCCGAGACGAAGCTTCCTGCCATCGGGGGGCTTGACGGCGGGCATTTCATCGTCATCTTACTGGGGGGAATCATCGGACTTGTGATCATGCGATTTGCCGCATCGGCGTTCGTCAGCCTGCTGGAGAAACGTCCCGGGCTCGAATCCGCTGCCTTCGTTGTCGTCGGCTGGGTCGGCGTCAAGCTTGCAGTCTACGCATTAGCCCATCCTTCCCTAGGGATCATCTCGTATGAATTTGCAAAGGGATCCGTTTGGAAAGGAATTTTCTGGACAGTATTGATTGGAATTGGAATCGTGGGGTGGATCAAGTCGAAGCCGAAGGTAGATTCAGAGTAAATGGGGATGGTTTTCATGCTTTTTATATATTGATAAGAAGCATCAGAACGTCTCTATACTTCTCTGTTCCCTTACATTCCTATAAATAAAAAGCTCGCTTCAAAAAGTCGTAACCGGACTTTTGAGCGAGCTTATTTCTTGCTGGAACTTACTCTGGAAGCAAGACTTCGTCGATCACATGAATGACACCATTGGAAGCCTGAATATCCGCTTTCACCACATTGGCATTGTTGACACGAACGGGATCCAGTGAGATATCAACTGTCTTCTTGGCTAGTGTTTCGGCCTGTGTACCATCTTTAAGATCTGTAGACATCACTTTACCAGAAAGCACATGGTACAGGAGAATGTCTTTTAAATCTTCCCTTGCCAATAATTCTTCTGCCGTAATGCCTAATTTCTTCAATAGCTTCTCGAACGCAGCATCAGTCGGCGCGAATACCGTGTACGGGCCCTCGCCTTTCAATGTCTCCACCAGGCCGGCTTTCTCTAAAGCGGCAGCAAGTGTTTTGAACTGACCTGCTTCTACAGCGGTATCAACGATATCCTTCGTTGCCGGTGCCCCGCCTTCAGTTGCTGATACACCGTTTGAAAGGGTCATGAACGCCATGAATACAGCTAACATCAAAGCAAATGTTTTATTTTTCATTACTCTACCTCCTGATCTTTTTATGTAAACATGTGTTTACTCAGAGGTAGTATGTGCGTGTTTAGCAGGATTATCCATTTATCTTTTTCAATCAAAAGTCTGAGGAAAAGGTCGAACGAATTCCGGAGCCACTTTTCTATGAGGAATACTAAAATGGAAAAAAAGGAGGTACCATCATGATTAAAGGATTATATGAAACCCATTTACCTGTAAGCGATATGGGGAATTCAATCGATTTTTATCAGAAGCTCGGCTTGGAAGTAGCGTATGAAAGCGAGAGGGTTTCATTCGTCTGGATTGAGAAAGGAAAGAGCTGGCTTGGGTTGTGGGAGGCTGATCAAGTAAACATCCCGTATCATCCCTCCATTAGACATATTGCCTTTCATGTAGAAGCAGAAGATCTAACAGAGGCTAAGGAATGGTTAAAGGAAAGAGGAATCGAGGTGAGGGAAGCGTTCGGTTTTTCACCGGAACGTCAGCCTCTTGTACTCCCCAACCATCCACAGGCCCATGCCTGTCTTTATTTTCATGATCCCGATGGAAATTCTCTTGAGTTCATTGCGCCTTTGAGGTTGGATCATGAGGAAGAGTTTGAGATGATGACGCTTGAGGATTGGAGGAATCGGGAAAAATGAGATTTGGGAGCAAGGGGAAGGTTCTCTTGCTTCTTTTTTTGGGGGTTGGAAGCGGGAGAACCGTCCCCGTGCTTCCCCTTAAATAATCAAACCAAAGATTAAATCAACCAGCCAGGCTAATATGTAATAGATGATAATGGAAAGAACACCTTGAACAATCAGCGATAGCAAGTATAGAATTTTTCGCACAAACCAGTTGTACTTTCCGATCTTTGTATAAATGTAGTACCCGGAGCCGAACATGCCCTTTTGAAAGGTGTTCGTGATTTTTTGAAAGATCGTGGTGGCAGGGCGGTAAACGGCCAAATCGTAGTAATCTAACATGGTTCTTTCTAAGAGCAGAATCGTGCAGCCATATGCAAACTGGGTGGAGAGGACTACGATGATAAATAGTTTGATGATTTCAGTTATGTAATCTAAATACACATACATATGAATCTCCTTTTCTAAGCAACTCTCTATCTATCATACTCAAATTATCCTCACGACAAAAGACTGTCATTTACGAAACTTTCCAATTCAGTAAAACGTATACATATAAATAAGGAATAAGAACAGTGGTGGACTTGAGGAGGCACTCAAAATGGAATTGTATATCTTTCTAGCTATTTTCGGTTTATATGTGTTGATTTCCCTGTTGATCTTACCTATGCAATATCGCTTCTTGATCGCTTTAAAAGCGGAAGAGGAAAAGAACCGATTGAAAGGAAAGAAACAGGGGGAGATGTATGATGCCATGAATGCCGGTGAGCTGAGCCTTCATGGGAATATGCAGGGGAACCCGTTATTCTTTTTGGCTAATCTGTTTGCTTCGATTCTGTATAGGGTGAGGCATGGTGGTGATCGGAAGTAGGTAAAGGGATTTTTTTCACTGGCTTTCTTAACCTATCAAGGAGGTATTTCAATGAAAGGGAAAATGGGGAAAACAAGCATGATCGAAAACCTAATAGGTAGTTTGTTATTATTTTGGGCAGGGTTTCAAGCCTTTTACTTCATAAAATATGGACATGAGACTGAATTCGCCTATTATGTGAATATTGTTGGCCCTGCCCTTCTATGCCTACTATTATTAACTCTAGCTATCAAAAAAATCACGGAGAAAAAGATTATAATGTTTTCCTTATACATAAGCCTCTCTATCGTCGTCGCTTATGTATCTTCCGCCTATTATTTATAAAAGAAGAAGATTAAATACACTACTAGATTGAAAGCATGGGAACGGTTCCCATGCTTCTTTTTCTGAAGAGTTGGAAGCAGGAGAACCGTCCCCGTGCTTCCCGAGGCTTCTGCTCTTTTTCCAGTCCTAAGCAGAAAAATCTTCACTAAATTGTGAGATTGTCAGATAAATAAGGGATTTTGTAATACAATTAAAATACAACCTGATAGAAATTACGCAGTTAGCAAAAGAGAATCGAGAACGATTTTAACGAAATATTGCAATGAGGTGCTGAAATGAACGGATTACGTGTCATCATGGCTGCCGTGACCATCATCTTCACCTTGCTCATGGCGATAATAACGCCGGTAGCATGGGGTGGACTATTGATCGTGGGGTTTGGTTTATACCAAACTTCTCAAAAGAGGAAGTTTTTAAGAAAGCCAGGCTGGTTGATGACGATCGGGATTCTGGTGGTCATCACCGGGGGCTGTGCAGCTCCATCAGAAGAAGTGGATAAAGAAACCACTGCCCAGGCTGAGAAAGAAGCTGATCAACAGGCGAAGGCAGAGGAAGAAAAGAAGGCGGCTGTAGAGAAGAAAGCCAAGGAAGAAGAAGAGAAGAGACTAGCTGAAGAAAAGGCAAATGAAAAAGCGGAAGCTGAGCAAGAGCAGCAAGAACTTGCCGATACATTCGGGTTAGAAGAAGTACTGGTTACCCGTGTGGTCGACGGTGACACGGTCGAATTGAAGGATGGAAGAAAAGTACGATTCATCGGCGTCAACACTCCCGAGTCTACTACGAGAACAGAAGAATACGGAAAAGAAGCAAGTAACTACACGACGGAAAAGTTAGAAGGCAAGACGGTCTGGCTCCAAAAAGATGTGTCCGAAACGGACCGGTACAATCGTTTCCTGCGCCTTATCTGGCTGGAGATCCCTAAGGATGACATGAATGAAGAAGAAATCCGGACCAAGATGTTCAATGCGGATTTGGTATTAAGCGGATATGCAGAGCCGTCCACCTACAACCCGGATGTTAAATACAGCGAGTACTTCGTGAAATTTGCCCGGGAAGCAAGGGAGAATGGAACCGGCCTATGGGCTTACGGTGAAAATGGCACCACCAAAGGGGATCTGGATCCAAAAGAAGAAATGAAAACAACGACAGCTGCTACACCTAAATCCAGCTCCAGTGCCACAACGGAAGAACCGGCAGCTGCTCAAGAACAAGAGTATTATCAAAACTGTACCGAACTGAGAAAAGTCTATCCGGATGGAGTCCCTTCCGATCATCCTGCATATGCATCTAAGCATGACCGGGATAAGGATGACTGGGCGTGTGAGAGATAAAGAATGAGTAAGGGCCATTCCTTTTGTGAGGGAATGGCTTTTGTTTTTGGGTAAGTGTCAAAATATTGGAACTTGATCCCAACTCAATCGTAGATAATGTAAGGACATAAATGGGGGAGGGAAATCATGAAACAGCTTTATATCAAGCAAAAAGTATTCAGTCTTAGCGGGAAATTCACGGTAAAGGATCAAGAGGAGAAGGATCGATATTATGTGGAGGGAAGCTTTATGAAGGTTCCGAAGACATTCTCCATTATGAATGCAAGCAGGGATGAAGTAGCGCTCATCACGAAGAAAACGTTCAGCTTTTTACCGATGTTTTTAGTTGAGGTGAATGGGCAAGAGGTATTAACGATCAAGAAGGAATTTTCCTTTTTAAAAGCACGCTATACTATTGATGCGGCAGGCATTGAAATGCAGGGTAATTGGTGGGATATGGATTTTCAAATATTACAGCATGGCAACGTTGTAGGTGAAGTGGGCAAGGAGTGGTTCACTTGGGGCGACAGTTACAGGGTGAAAGTAATGAATGAAGAGATGGAGACGATGATGATTGCTCTTGTTATTGCGATTGATTGTGTGAAGGCGGATGAAGCGGCTGCTTCGTCGGTTAACTGAGAGGGTAAAATGGAACAACTCGGGGGCGTAGATGACGCTTCAAATACGTCCCCATATCCTTTTAAGGAAATCTAGGAGTTACTTTCATCCCTTTTGATTTATAAAAATACCCCAGTCAAGAAAACGATGACAATCAAGCCATAGATGTACCACCCCATGGAATCAAATGTTCCATTGGAGATATATCTTGATGCTTCTTCAATGGCCTTTACAATGCAAAAGGTTAGGACGGAGAGAGTGGATATTAAAATACCGATGTTTTTCATTTCCATGAAAATCCTCCTTTCTTTTCATTATATAAACGGAAAATCTGTTTATTTATAGTCCTGAAGCAGTGGCGATTTCTCGTTCTTCTTTTTTTATCTAGTTATCTTGGGGATTTATTTCGAACTTTACCGGATTAGAAAAATAACCAATCGAGCAATCTCAGTATGATTTCATACAGTAAGATCGATACGATTGCCTGGATGACTAAACATCCGAGTAATAGACCTTTTTTCAGAATCCAATGGAATTTTGAGAGTTTGGTGTAAATGAAATAGCCTAACCCTATGGTGGTCTTTTGAAAAAAGTTACTCATTTTCTGAATGAGATTTTCCGGGTTTTCATAAATGGAGACGCTGTAGAAATCCACCATGGTGTTCCCTAATAATAAAATCAAAAAACCGAAACCAAGTTGTGTAAGTAAAATGGCAATCAATACATACTTCATGAATTCAATGATCATGGGGAGTGTTAAGAGCATGAGATTCTCCTTTTTATTTGGAAGCACGAAAACTTTTCCCCGTGCACATACACCAATCATACAAAAATATCCAAATTAAAGTCTAGTTATATACTAGCCTATTGTCTCACTGCTCTCGAACCGTCATTCCCTTTTTTCGATACAACAGAGAGGTAAAAGGAGGTATTCTATGAAAATGATTCGGTTCTTATGCTTGCTGATGGTGATTTTCTCAAGTCTCGGGATGGCAGGGATGTTCATGGAGGAGCCGATTGTTCCCATTGCGGTTAATTATGTGGCCATATTTGTGCTTTCTCTAGGTATTGTGGTGATGGCGTATCAGAGGAAGGTATAAGGAGAGGTTGGATCCGTAGTAAAAGGGAAGGTTAACCATAGGGTGCCTGATACTTCTTGCGTTATAGACTTCGCCACGAAGACCAGGCACCCATTTTTGAAGGAGCTTATTCAAGTGATATTATTTCCTTTGTTTCAAGGAAACGTAAAGGACAGATGCAAGATATAAAATCGCAGCTACCATACCCATCTGATAAGATTGTTCAGGAGTAGAAGATGCTGCACTTACTATTATCACAATGAATAGTCCAAGGATAAACACGAATGCGCCTGATAAGAAATCTTTAGTCAATTGATATCTCTCCCTTATTAAAAATCATAAGCATCGTAAGCGGGAGAAGCTTGTTCTACGTTAGTTCCAAAGCATGCACTCATCTATACTAAATCCCAGAGTAATATCTCTAGATCTCCATTCTAAGTGGCCGTATTCACCAAGTATTTGGTGCAGTAACTAAGGCTTGTGAAACCACCTTCTCCATGTACCAAATCCACATCATACCGTACTCCTGTTTCTCCATCAACATTGATTCTGGTAAGACCTGTATGTTTAACTTGTATTGGACTGTGGGGAAAATGCATGAAAAAGGAAAAGGTATGAGCAGACGTCTGTTCATACCTTTTCTTTATTATTCGGAAGTTAACGTAAGTGACTCTTCTCGATCGTCCCATTCAATTGTGACATTAATGGGCTCATCTTTTGTCTGCTTAGAGCACCCATGAAAGCACAGGGACGGTTCTCGTGTTTCTTTATATATGAAAAGGAAGCATCAGAACCGTCCCTGAGCTTCTCTGAATTGCAAATGACAGAACTTTCTGTTCTTCAAATTTTGTGATACGATTTCTAATACCCTTTATGGCACAAAAACAAAGTAACTGAGGGCAGTATGTATGATGAAAAACAAAGAGCAGAAACTTCAATAACTATCAGAATAATGAATAATGTGAAACATACACACAGGTATATTTATAACTATCAGGTATATTTATTTATAAGATTGGATGGATTTTTACACTGGTTTATTCATCACCAAAAGGAAAACGACAATTTTTTTAGAATTATAGTAGAATTATATTAGTGGTAAAAAATGAGGAAACGTTTCCATAAGGATGTGTCAGTATTGGTAACAATAAAGGAAGTTGCAAAAGAAGCTAATGTTTCAATCTCCACTGTATCAAGAGTACTTAATAAGAGCGGGTATACAAGTGAAAAAACGAAAGAAAAGGTTCTTAATGCAGTTAAGAAACTTAACTACCAAGGGAGTCTGGTAGCTGCTGCAATGAAGAAAAAACAGACATTAACCCTTGGTTTAATCATACCTGATATAAAGAATATTTTTTATTCAGATCTGACTAGAACAATAGAAGATCGAGCGAATAGTCATGGATTTAACATCTTTTTATGTAATACAGATAACAATTTGCAGAAAGAAGCAGAGTATATACATCTATTGATTGCTAAAGGAGTCGATGGAATCATCTTTTCATCTCCAGAGGTTGATGATGGAAATATAGAAGAATTGAAGGAAAACTATCCTGAGCTGCCAGTTGTCATATTAGGGGGGAAATTCCCAAGATTAATTCTAAATGAGATCATAGTTGATAATGTTGATGGAGCATATAAAGCGATGAGACATCTTCTGGATTTAGGTCATAAGGATATTGCCTTTATCGGCGGGGATCCTGAAACTTACGCCTCAATCGAAAGGCACCAAGGGTACAAGTTAGCATTGAATGAAAGAGACTTTCCTATAAAGGACGATTATGTAATTTTTGACAAGTTTTATATTGAAAGCGGGTATAAAAATGCAATGAGATTATTACAAAAAAAAGATAGGCCTACGGCAATCTTTGCGGTTAGCGACAGTGTTGCTGTTGGTGTCTACAAAGCTGCAAGAGAGCTGAATATTAGAATTCCCGAGCAATTGTCAGTTGTTGGTTTTGATGATTCTCAATATGCTCAAATTTTATTTCCTATGCTTACAACAATACGTACGCCAATTAAAGAAATGGGTCAAAGGGCTATAGAAATCATGGTGAAAGCAATTAAGGAAAAACAAATAATTAAAGAAACTGTCCTCTTTTATCCGACTCTTATTGAAAGGGAGTCAACGATGGCGATAGAAGCAAATAATTAAAAGGCATTTGATGATTCAACGTAAATGAATATAATTTTATAAATTTTCAAAAAATTATTGAAAGTGATTTACTAAGTATGTATAATTTGATTTAAATAAGTGGAAACGTTTCCATATTATTTAAATCAATTTTTTTGTCTGAATACAATATGTATTATTCCCTTAACTAAACATTAGGGTGTTTGTGCTATTATCAGCTCCAGAATAACCTTTTTATTTACAAAAACCTGCATGAAGCTCAAAAAAACAGCTTTTTCATTTTTTCTGAATGATATCCAGATCGTTAATTTCAAAAATCAAATAGAGTTGAAGGAGGTATTTGTGGAAACGTTTCCATAAATAGTCTTTTAAAAATTATTTATTTATTCGTTTACAGATGATTGGTTAATCTAAACTATTTGAATGGGTTAACACTGAAATTATTTTTTGATTCATTAGAGGTATCCGACTTAATAACAACGATGAAAGGGGATTGTAATGTTCGACTACAACATATTTATTCAAGGGTTTCCCGGAAAGTCATCAACCCATGGGGGGTTAGGATGGAGTACAGTCACCTTATTGTCCCACAAGGACCAACACATTATTATTGATGTCGGCAGTTTCGGGGTCAGGCCATTAATATTAGATAAACTCGAAGCAAGAGGTTTATCTCCGAGTGACATATCGATGGTTTTACTGACACATACGCATTGGGATCATTGCGTTAATTGGACTATGTTTCCTAACGCGACCATCGTAGTGGGGCAGGCGGATATGAAGTGGGCATTAAACGAACCGCCTGGAGGATGGCATGTTCCTGAATTGTATGTGAAGGAATTAAATTCTTCTTCACAAATAAGGTTGGTCAACCATCTTGAAGAAATCGTTCCTGGGATTGTTGCGCATCAGACGGATGGACATTCACCGGGTCACTTGGCGTACACCGTAGACAATGGTGATTATGATCTGATATTCAGCGGGGATGCCGCTAAGAACAGGGCGGAACTCTTATCAAGGAATGCGGATATGACACTGAATCTATCAGAAAGCCAACAATCAATCGATTACCTTTGGAGATTGTGGAGAAAAAGGGAGAACAGTATTTTAGTACCTGGACACGATATCCCCATGAAACTTGTTAACGGGGAACCTGTTTATCTCCATGAAAGGAAAGCAGATTTGCAATTCTGGTTTTCTGATACATTGGAGGATTATACAACGATCGAATTGGCAGATGAATCAGCGTTAGCTGAACAGACCAAATAGGACTACCCATATTTCGAAAATATTTAAGGGGGTGTTCAATAAAAAAATGAAAAGGCTTACATGTCTTTTCTTTCGCAAGACAGCGTTTTAGTAATAGATAAAAATAAACGTTTGCCTGAAGAATTTAATCCAAACAAAATTGATAATTGAAATTAAATGAGGTGTGAAAACAAATGAGTGATATAAAAAAGCAACGTGTGATCGTGACTGGCGGCTCTAAGGGACTTGGACGCGGAATTGCCCTGGCTTTCGCAGAGGCAGGTGCATCGGTGGTCATTGCTGATGTTGATGCTGAAGCGGGCGAGCGCTGTGTGGAGGAGATCATCGAATCTGGAGGAAAAGGTCTGTTCGTCTATACGGATGTAGCGTCAAGTGAAGATGTGAAAAACCTATTTGAGGAAGCCCGTCATTTCCAAGGCGGTATAGATGTGCTCGTTAACAATGCTGGTATTGGTCACGGGCCGCTCTCAGAAAGACACTTTCTGAAAACGGACTTCGCTATGTGGGAGAACCTCATGAATGTACACCTTAATGGACTTTACTACTGCAGCCAAATGGCAGCAAGGGCAATGGTCCACCAGGGTGAGGGCGGGAGCATTATCAATATGAGTTCTGGAGGGGCAACACGCGCCCATCGAAATCGTGTCGCTTATGATGCGACGAAGGGTGCAATTGAGGCCGCTACAAGAGCAATGGCACTTGATCTGGCTCCATGGAAAATTCGGGTGAATGCTGTGATGCCGGGCTCCATGTGGGTTGAAAACCGTACAGCAGTGGGAAATGAGTCTTCACCTGACCTTCTCATCCCACTCGGCAGGCTCGGAATGCCGCAAGACGTTGGGAATGGAGTTCGCTTCCTGGCATCGCCTGATGCTTCATACATTACAGGTCATGTCTTAGTCATTGATGGCGGACTCACTTCTCAGCTCCGGGCGCCAAGTATGGATGCCGATGTTGCACTCTCTCTCGACGAAATCGATTTAGGGATGGCTTCAACCGGAAGCAAAGGATAAATGCATTCCCCCACAACTCTGACTGGTTTCATAGAAAAGATGGAGAGTTCAATCATATGACCAGAAGTCATCCAGGTTAAGTACATGATAAATAGAAAAAAGGAGGAGGAAAATAGTATGAAAACGTCATTCACAAATATTTTCGGTGTGGAAAAACCTGTATTAGGTATGGTTCATTTAGGTCCGCTCCCTGGATCACCTCTATATGAAGGGAATATCGATCAAGTATTAGAAGCTGCCATCCGTGATGCGAAAAGTCTTGAAAAGGGCGGAGCCAGCTCAGTTATGGTAGAAAACTTTAATGACTACCCATTTTACCCTGAAACAGAGGAACCTGAAACAGTAGCAGCGATGACATTGATTGCTCACGAAATTCGCCGCGAAGTAAAGCTTCCAATGGGGATTAATATCCTAAGAAACTCTTGGAAATCTGCATTGGCAGTTGCTGGAACAGTAGGGGCTGATTTTATCAGACTTAACGTCCTGACTGATGCGTACGTGACCGATCAGGGTCTCATTAACGGTACTGCGCACTTAGTAGCGAGATATCGTAAATTTCTTGGTTTAGAGAAGAAAGTCAAGATTTTCGCTGACATTCAAACAAAACATGCAGCTCCTTTAGCAGCTCGACCTATTGATGTCTTGGCTCGCGATACTGCCTATCGCGGAATGGCAGACGCGATTATTCTTGCAGGTGAAGAATCAGCTCAACCTCCTTCAATTGAGAATTTAGAGGCGGTGAGGAATGCAGTCCCTGATGTTCCAATCATCATTGGCAGCGGAATGAAAGTTGAAACTGCAAATCTGCTCAAATATGCGGATGGAGCTGTCTTTGGATATGGGGCAAAGATTGATGATATTATGACGAACCCGGTTGACGAAGACAAAACACGCCGCTTCTGCGAAGGGGTAGACAGAGAAAGAAACTCTCAATTGGTTTAGTTTTAATAGAAGCAGAGTATTGAAGGCATTGGGACCGATCATGGCCCTCATACATACGAAACCTTATTTTCATTAGGGGTTTAGTGCTGATGTTTGTCTCTCGGTATTCTTATAGAAAAGATAATAGGAGGAGTTAACATGATGATGGAACGAGTAATTATTGACACGGATCCGGGAGTCGACGACCTTGCCGCAATCTATCTTGCGCTTGCGTCTCCGGAACTGCGTATCGAAGCTTTAACGACAGTACATGGAAATATCGAGGTGGAAACTGCGACGCATAATGCACTTTCATTACTTGAATTAGCAGGCAGAACAGATATCCCTGTTTATCGCGGAGCAAGCAAGCCGCTTATACGCAAACCGCACTTTGCCAAGCATATCCACGGCAATAATGGTTTTGGCGGAGTAGAGGTCCCAGACCCTTCTGTATCGGAGGCGGGGGAGTATGCGGCAATGGAGATTGTGAGGATTTGTAACGAAGCACCGAACGAAATCACTATTTTGGCGATAGGTCCACTGACGAACGTGGCGCTGGCTCTCTCTATAGACCCTGGTATCGCGCAGAAAGTGAAAAGAATTATTGTCATGGGCGGTGCAGTCCGTGTCGCCGGGAACTATTCACCGGTTGCGTCCTTCAATCTGGCAGCTGATCCTGAGGCTGCAAGGGCAGTGTACGATTCGGGTGCGCCAATCGTTCAGGTCGGTCTCGATGTATGTACGAAGGTGAGAATCTCACCAGAAAATCTAAAACGCATAAGGGATACGAATACCCGTCCAGGATCCTTCCTCTTAGAGGCCGCTGAATTCCGGCGTAAGGCTTACGTTGCCGTCCAGCAATCGTCAGAAACGGAGACCGGCGTTTTCTTTAATGACGTACCAGCCGTAGCCTATGCGCTTTGGCCTGAACTCTTTGAGGTACAGCCGGCCTATGTTTCCATTGAAACGTCAGGGGAACTTACAGCTGGTCAGACTGTCACTGAGTTTACAGGACAGTGGGGTCATTCAGAACCCAATACCTCTATCCTGATGGATGTTGACGGAGAGACCTTGGCAGGACGATTTGCTGAACGTATTTCTACTTTAGAAACACAATATGCCGAATCGCCTAAATAACGTGTTAAAATATTTGAATTTTTAGACAATTATACTTAAAAGGGGTGACATCATGTCAACTCTCATTAAAAACGTCACAATCATTACGATGGATGATGATGCAGGTATCATCCAGGGCAGTGTCCTGGTGGAAAACGGACTCATAAAAGAAGTGATCCCGCATAACCCCGGGAGTGAACCGTCAGTTGGAGCCAATGAAACAATCGATGGATCCGAAATGATCGTCATGCCTGGTATGACAAATGCTCATTATCATTCCTATTCAAATCTGTTAAAAGGGACAACCAGCCATTTTCCATTGGAGATATGGTCCCTTTATACAACAGCATATGGATATTCACTTGATGACGAAGATATCTACAATGCAGTACTTTTAGGTGTAATCGATATGATTAAAAGCGGTGTGACCAGTTGTATTGACCATTTTCCGCATATCAGAAGATCAGAAGCCGCACTTAAAGCATATGAGGCATCATCGATTAGAGTTGGATTTGCTCCCATGATGCATGATGTACCTGATCATCATTTCCTTCCAGTTGAGCTGCCGAGCGATAGGAAGCGAAAACTAGACGAAGCAGCACCGATATCAGTTGAAGAAATGAAAGCGTTTTATAACTCCCTTTTCAACAAGTGGCATGATAAAAATAATCGTATTGAAATTTTATTAGGACCGAATGCTCCGCAGCGATGTTCCGAGGAAATGCTGGCGTTATGTAGAGAATTAAGTGAACAAAGAGGGGCATATGTTCATACTCATCTTCTGGAAACAAAAATTCAAAAGGAAGTCGGAGATGCTGCATTTTCCGGTGGGATAGTTGGCAGACTGCGGGACCAACAATTGCTTTCAAGAAAGTTGTCAGCGGCTCATTCCATTTGGATTGAAGATGATGAGGCAGAGGTGTTAGCTGATCGTGGTGTTTCCCTTGTTCATAATCCAGTCAGTAATATGATGCTTGGCAGTGGGAGAGCGGACGTATCATCCTATCTGCGAAAAGGAATGAACGTGGCCTTGGGGACGGATTCCTCCAATTGCGGAATCTCCCATAACCTTTTTGAAGCAATGAGGATAGCTGTTATGCACAGCCGGCAGGAACATTCTCAATTCCAAGAATGGCTGAAACCAATAGATGTGCTGAAAATGGCTACAATTGGCGGGGCACACTTATTGGGTGAAGAGAAAAAGCGCGGAAAAATAAAAAAAGGTTATGAAGCGGATCTTGTTTTACTAACCAAACGTTCACCTGCTTTGGCGATGAACGAAGATCTTATCTCTCAGCTTGTGTATTACGAGAATGGGAGTTCGATAGAATCGGTCATGGTCAAGGGAGAATGGGTTCTCAGGAATCGCAACATTGTTACATTCGATGAAGAAGCGATACTTCAAGCAGTAAAAGAAAAACATGAGTCCCTGGTTGTAAAAAGCCAGGCAAGTATTCAATTGGCGAATGAATATGAGCCGTATTTCACCAATATGTATAAAAAGTTTCATCATCATCTTGGGGAGAAAAAAGCTGGCAGCAGATCGGATGCTGCTCATGAGCAAGGAATGCCTCAAGAAATTTAATCTTAGTAAAAGCCCATATTTGAAGGAGGATAAAAGATGAAAAGTATAGCAAAGGATTTTACGCTTATTTCCATATTGCTCATTCCCATTGGTGTTGCAGTCAATGTAGTTGCCGGTGAATTGGTTGAAATATTAAAGATTCCTCTCTTCTTAAATCAAATTGGCACGATGATTGTCGCGATGGTAGCCGGCCCCTGGGTCGGGGCAGTGACCGGAGGGGTCTCGAAACTGATATTTGGGATATTCAACCCTACTCAGCTGGCGTTCATGCCGGTTGCGATGGCTTCAGGAATTGTTGTCGGTTTCATGGCAAAAAAGGGGATGACAAAAAATGTTTGGAAGGTTGCTTTTACAGGGTTTATTGTGGCCATCGTTGCCATATTAATCGCTACCCCGACAACGGTTATCGTGTTTGGCGGAGCTTCAGGAACTGGATCAGATACAGTCACTGCCGTCCTTTTAGCTTCAGGCAAAGAAATATGGACAGCTGTTCTAACACAGAAGATATTTGTTGAAAGTATTGATAAAATCCTTTCGATCATGGTTGCCTATATGATTGTTCGAAAGATGTCAGATCAATACTTGTCAAAACAGAAATACGGCCACTTATATCTTAATACTTACAATCATAAAAACACTAAAATTGGAGCTTAAAAGCATTTCATAATGGCATGGGGTGAACATGTTGATAAATCTGCGGTCACTGCATCAATCACCCCATTATTTCTTACAAGAGGGCTTGTATGCATTCATCCGATTCTTTCCATGAATCAGTGAAAAATGAACCTTACTATGATAGGGGAGATATACTTATGGAAAAACTAAGAAGCTTTATTCTAAGTCTTTATCCAACTACTAAATTCTTATTTACCGCCTTATTGATGATGACCCCGTTACTGTTGCCAGGTTATATCTATTCCTATTTGGTTCCCGTGCTGTGTTTGATTATTGCAATGGCAGCTGGAAAAACAAAACTGTACGTAGACTTCGTCTTAAAAGGATTGGTACCGATTGTTGTCATGATTTTTCTTTTGCAATCATTTTTCTACCCTGGAGAGAACATATTGTGGTCATGGAGCATCTTCTCCATTAAACAAGAAGGAATTGAATTCAGTTTACAATTAACATCCAAAATATTGGCGGTGGGATCAGCCATTGTTTTATTTTTTCAGATTACAAAAATCAATGATTTATCACGGGCTTTAGAAATAGCAGGAGTTTCGCCAAAAGCTACCTATGTACTTTCATCCGCACTTACTATTATTCCGGAAATGAGACTGCATTTAATACGGATCATGGATGCACAAAGAACCCGCGGTGTTGAAACGGAAGGAAACCTAAGTATACGAATAAAAGCATTTGTACCGGCATTGACCCCACTGATATTATCCTCATTTTCAAGCACAGATGAGAAAGCCATCACGTTGGAATCCAGAGCTTTCACAGCCCGGACCAAAAAGACAAGCTTGCACCATTTGGAAAAGACGAAGAGTGATCATGTAGTAAGAGCCATCTTATTGATTGTATTTGTTTCCATCCTGATCTGGAGGTTTTTCTTATGAGTGGAATAGAGATTAGAAATGTATCATACCAGTACCCTACCGGAAGTGAAAAGGTATTGCATGATCTGAATCTTACGATTGAAAGCGGGAAGTTCTATGCGCTCGCCGGCGTGAACGGCGGAGGGAAGACAACGCTCTGTAATGTGATTCGGGGGTTCATTCCACACTTTTTCAAGGGAGAACGAACTGGAGAAGTGCTGATTGATGGGAAGGATGTTCAAGATTGGGATCCAAGTGATCTTGCCCAGAAGGTGGGGTTTGTGTTTCAAAATCCATTCACCCAGATCAGCGGCGTGAAGGAAACTGTTTTTGATGAGATTGCTTTCGGACTGGAGAATCTAGGGGTCGAAATCAGTGTGATTAAACAGAAAGTTCAAGACATTATTAAATTGCTGGGTATTGAGTATATTCAAGACAAAAACCCGAATGAGCTATCAGGAGGACAAAAACAACGGGTGGCTTTAGCCTCGATTATCGTAATGGAGCCGGATATTCTCATTTTTGATGAACCGACATCACAGCTGGATCCACAAGGTACGGAGGAAATATTCAGGGTAATCGATATTATGAAGAAAAAAGGAAAAACAATTATTTTAGTAGAGCACAAAATCGAATTGATTGCTGAATATGCAGACTATGTGATCGTTCTTCAGGATGGACAGATTAAGAAACAAGGAAGAACGGAAGAAGTGCTTTCTGAAGAGGGTACACAGGACTATGGTTTAGGATTGACCCAGTATACGCTATTGGATTTAGAAATGCGAAAACACAATATGCATACCGAAAGAATACCCATTACTGAGAGGGACTCCGTTCAAGTGATGAAACAATGGATGGAATTACAAGGGGTGAAATTATGAGCTATTTAACTTTAAATGACGTTACCTATTGTTATCCCAATGGTTTTAAAGCGGTTGAGAATGTCAGCATGTCTTTCGAAAAGGGCGAATCAGTAGCCATTGTTGGACAAAATGGTGCCGGGAAAACCACAACAGTGAAAATGATGAATGGATTAACAAAGCCAACACAAGGTGATGTGATCATTGATGGGTTGAATACAAAAGATTACACAACAGCTCAGATATCCAAAAAAGTGGGATATGTCTTTCAAAACCCTGATGATCAAATTTTTCACGAAACTGTAAAAAGTGAAATTAGGTTCGGGCCTAAAAACCTTGGATTTTCAGAGCAGAAGATTGAAGAAAACGTCATGAAGGCAGCAGAATTGACAGGAATCGTGCCATTCTTGGATATACATCCGTATAACCTGCCTTATTCCATGAAGAAATTTGTCACCATTGCCTCGGTCATTGCAATGGATACAGATACGATTATCTTAGACGAGCCAACGGCCGGACAAGACTCCCTGGCCATTAAAAGACTGGGGTACATTATTGATTCATTGGTTCAAGAAGGGAAAACGATCATTACCATTACACATGATATGGAATTTGTCGTGAACAACTTTGAACGCGTCATCGTGATGGCAAATAAAAGAGTCGTTCAGGATAGTCATAAGCAAGATGTTTTCTGGAACCATGGTGTCCTGGAAGAAGCGATGTTAAAACAGCCTCATATCAGCCGGTTATGCAATACATTAAATATCAATGAAAAAGTTTTAGATATCAATCAAATGATTAATGTGCTAAAAAAAACTTCAAGTAAGGTAAAGGTCACTCTATAAACTGGAATCCACTAGGGGGAGAATCGAAATGAAAATTGGTATTATACATGCAACCTGCAATGCTGTAGCACCATTGAATGAAGCCTTCAAACAATTGGCACCAGACGTGACGGTTTTAAATTTTGTTGATGAGAATATCCAGTATCATGCCAACCAAATGAATGGAATCGATGACAAATCATTTCGGGATTTTGTCCATATGGCCAGTAAAGCACAGGAAGCGGGAGTAGACGCGATTATTGTAGCATGCACCGTGCTAACCCCTGTACTGGATTCGGTTAAGCCATTTATATCCGTCCCGATCTTTGCGGTGGATCGTCCGATGTTAGAAAAGGCCGTAACTCATTATACGAAAATAGGCGTTGTGGCGACGACTGCGCCATCCGGGCCGGCAACGAAAGCCCAATTAGAGAAGCTTGCCGATGAATGGGGCAGGGAAGTGGAAGTTGAAACGGAGATTATTACGCAGGCGATGACAGAATTGAAGGCTGGTCATGAGGACGCACATAATCATCTGAATCGTCTTGCGGCAGCGGAATTACAAAAAAAAGGATGCGAAGCAATCATTCTTGCACAGATCACGCAGGCATGTGCAGAAGTTGAAACGAGTACATTAGGACTCCCGGTGTTAACCAGTCCGAAAGAAGCGGTAAAAGCAGTTATCGGTGCATTGCAAGGGGATAAAGTAAACGCTTAGTTACGGTACTTCCCCGTTCCTCAGTCCTTGAAATGATTTCAAACAAAAAGGAGAGATTTCAATGAAAGTAAGTTTTATTGGATTAGGCGTGATGGGCACAGGTATGGCATTCAATCTCGCAAAAGGTGAAAAAGAAGGTGAGTATGATTATCTTGTGTGTGATGCCAATCCACAGGCATTAGAAGAATTCAATGCACAAGGGATTAAAACCACAACGAATATCTTGGAGACAGCAGATAGTGATTATCTATTTCTTTGTCTGCCAGACTTAGAGATTGTAAAAAAGGTTGTAGTAGGGGAAAACGGCTTACTGAAATATATGAAGCAGGGTCAGACAATTGTCGACTTTAGCACCATCAGTTATTTAGGAGCAGTAGAAGTCGCAGAAACCTGCAGGGAGAATGGTATCGAATATATGGATTGCCCCATTTCGGGTCATCCCAGAACAACGGTCGAAGGAACACTTACGATCATGTGCGGCGGGAACGAAGAACTATTTCACACATTAAAACCTATGCTTGACCGGATGGGGAAACAGATCCTCTACATGGGTGACAATGGGGCTGGGCAGCTGACGAAAATGATTAATAACTGTGTATTGAATATTTGTTGTGCAAGCTTCAGTGAATTATTACCCGTTGGAGTGAAACTTGGTTTGGATCCAGAGAAACTCGGTGATGTATTAATGACGGCAACTGGATCAAGTTTTGCTTCAAAAACATTGATTCCCAAGGTCTTAGAAGGGGATTTTGAACATAGTTTTTCACTTGAAAGAGCCTATAAAGACATGGAAAGTATGAATGAAGTGTTAATGAAATACCAAATTCCACTACCAACCTTGAGTGGAACAATGCAAACGTATCAATTGGCATTACAAAACGGACAAGGTGATTTCTACAAGCATGCCATGATTTGTTATTTTGAAGATTTGTTAGGTGTAAAGGTCCGTAATAAGAACTTTCAAGAAGCAGAAGCTGAATTGGTAAAGTAGTACATAAAAACATAGCAGGGGGGTGAATTTAGTGCGCTTTGGTGTGATTGCAGATGATTTTACCGGTGCCAGTGACATCGCTTCTTTCTTTGTGAAAGGCGGACTCAGTACCGTTTTATACTCTGGAATACCTGAAATGGATGAGGTTCCAAAGGCAGAGGTATGTGTCATTGCCTTGAAAACACGTACTCAAGATCCAAATGACGCTGTCGACGATTCACTCGAGGCGATCGCCTGGTTAAAAGAGCAGGGTGCGCAACAGTTTTATATAAAATATTGTTCTACCTTCGATTCTACACCTGAAGGGAATATCGGCCCGATTTGTGATGCTGTAATGGAAGAACTGGACGTTCCTTATACGATTCTTTGTCCTGCCCTTCCCGTAAATGGACGGGTTGTGAAAAATGGATGTTTATATGTAAATGGGGTTCCATTGCATGAAAGCCCAATGAAAGATCATCCTCTTACGCCCATGCGGGATTGTGATCTGGTTCGTTTAATGGACGTTCAGAGCAGATTTCCCAGTGTAAAAATGCCCGGCGATTTAGACAAGGAAGAAGTAAATGAATGGATGACAGGAATAGCCGCACAACATAAGGATTCGCCTTTTTATATCGTACCAGATTACGAGAAAGAAGAAGACGCGGAAAAGCTGGTAGAGTTATTTGGAGAACTCAAACTCATCACAGGTGGAAGTGGTCTTGCCTATCCATTGGCGAAAATGCATAAGGAACAAGCGGATGCGGATGACTTTGAGCGATCAGATTCACCTGCGTTACTGTTAGCAGGAAGCTGCAGTGAAGCGACTCGAAACCAGATTACAGAATATCAACAATCAGGTGGTAAAACCTATTTTATGGATCCTCTTAAATTGATTTCAGGCGAAGAATCGGTCGAGAAGATTTGGAATGTTATTTCTCAAAACAAAGAAGAATCCATCCTGGTATACAGCAGTGACACACCTGAAAAAGTGCGGGATATTCAACAAAAAGGCAAAGAAGAAGTGGCCGGAAGATTAGAAAAAGCCACCGCAGATCTGGCAGAACTGGCTGTTGAAGCCGGGTTTCACAGAATCATCGTGGCAGGCGGAGAAACGAGTGGGGCGGTGGCCAAAAGGCTTGGGTACAATGGGTATCATATTGGAGATAGTATTTCACCAGGAGTACCTACTATGATACCAATTGAAGATAACCGTATTCGAATGGTGTTTAAAAGCGGAAACTTTGGACAATCTGACTTTTTCCTTCAAGCCTTATCTTTAACATAAGAGAGAAGTGGAAAATATGGATCAAACATTAGAAAAGAAGATTAAAGATGCTATTTGGGTTGCCAAAAGTCTCTTTCAACGCGGTAAAGCAACTGGGAGTGTTGCGAACCTAAGTTTTCTCCACGAGGGCAAAATGTATGTGACTGCTACTGGAACATGCTTTGGAAATCTGAAACATGAGGAGTTTGCTGTACTGGACATGGATGGAATGCAATATGGTGACATGAAACCAAGCAAAGAATGGCCATTACATTTGTCTGTATACAAAGCAAAGCCTAATGCTGGTGCAGTTCTTCATGTTCACAGCACGTATAGTGTGCTTTGGAGTTGTCTGCCTGAACTGAATGAATCGGATTGTGTGCCGGACCATACTCCATACTTGAAAATGAAACTGGGAACAGTCGGCTTAATTCCTTATGAACAACCGGGTAGTCAAGAATTGTTTCGCGTGTTTGAGCAACGCGTACATGCAAGTGATGGATGGCTGTTGAGCCATCATGGCCCAGTAGTACCCGGAAAAGGTATCATGGAAGCATTTTTTGCATTAGAAGAATTAGAGGAAAGTGCACATATTGCCTGGGAGCTTCGGAAAGTTAATACAGAGTGACGGAAGGAAGCACGGGGACGGTTCTCGTGCTTCCTTTTTCTATTATAAGAGAAGCAACAGAACCGTCCCTATGCTTCTTTATTTAACTTTCAAGCTTTAACATTGAAACCTATAGTAATAGAGGTAACGTCACTCCTCTTTCTTTGAAAATACATATCTAGCATTAATGAAGAATAAAGTACCGAAGAAAAATAAAGCGATAAGCAACCAGCTCGCAATAGCGGAATATTCTCCGTTTAGTAGAAATTCACTTGTTAAATTCACTAATACCATCATTGCCATAACGGTATACATGCTGATTACATATTTCATTGTATAGCCACCTTTCTAATCGTATGGAACCACCAAGCATATGCATGATGGCTAATACCATAGTTTCCACTATAAACCAATTTATAATATTCATGCTATGCTTTTACACATTTTCTATTTTTTTTCATACGAAGCATAGAGAAGCATGGGGACGGTTCTCATGCTTCTTTTTATAAAAGAAAGTTTCTATTCCTTTTCTGTTACTTAAGAATTGAGTAAAAATGACTATTTTATAGAATGTCCTTGATTCATAATAGAACGAACATAGAAACGATGGTACGATATTCTATGAATTGGAATTTTATAGGATGTTGAAAAATAAATAGATTTATATAGAAAGGACCGATCCTATGCACACTGAAATCCAGATTCAGTACTCAGAGACGGAAAGGGCGCTCTCCAAGCTTCGTCAGACGATTGACGCCTGGAATACAACGTTCCCTAAGCATATTGGCGGGGCGAACGAACTGGAGGTCATCCACAAGCTGAATGAACTCAATGAGCAATGCCAGAAGATGCTTGAGAGCTATCAGCAGCTTTTGATAGAAAACCAGTCGGCCACGCAACTTTCCGTAGAAGGCATGGAAGAAGCCGATCGTACTCTTTCTTCTACCATGGCCTTGAGCCGGTAAGGGAGGCACTCTATGAAAATACTGGATGTTGACGGCTTTCAACATGGAATAAAGGAGATAGAGGAAACCCTGTCTTCCCAGAGAGATCAGGTAGAGCAGATTGAAAGAGCCGTTCAGGACGTGGTCAATCTGGATGATGCGTTTAAGGGGGAGGGAGGGAATGCGATCCGGGATTTCTACCGGAGTCAGCACCTTCCCATGTTGGAACAGTACCAATTGTTTTTATCCGACTATCAATCCATCATCAGACAGATGAAGGAGGCTCTTGATCACGTGGAGCCATCGCCTGACGGGTTTATGAGGCAGAGCTTTCTGGACAACGAAGTAGAAGAAGGTCTTCACCGGGCACGGCAGATAACGGTGGAACTGACGGAGGAAGCCAATGCTACCATCAGAAGTGTATCAGACATCGTATCGGTGCCAAGAATCCAGGACTGGTCCTTTTTACAGCAGGTGACCCATGCCCAGGAGGAAAAAGAACGCAGCCTCCGAAAGCTGCATGAGTTTGATCATACTCAAACGGCTACGCTTTCTTCCCTTGAAGAACAGGTCCACACGATGACCCAGCAAATCGCACAGCTTCAAACTGTTTTTCAAAAAGGAAAGCTTGGTATAATAGAGAAGAAGACTCATCAGGGAGACTCATCGTTTCTATCCAAACTATCCGAGTTTACATCGGTCATGGCCAAAAATAAATTATCCGAGTTTCTTGGGACCGTGGAAGGAGCCCTGTTTGCGATCGTCGATATCGTCAGCGGTCTCGTCGACACGCTCATCGCCCTGTTCACCGATCCCATCGGATTCTTCAAAGGCATCATTCATACCGTCCTTCACCCCATCGACACGGCGAAGTACATATGGAAGGACCTGAAACAATCCTTTGAAGAAGAAGTCGTCAACGGAGACGTGCGAAGCAGGGCGAGATACTTTTCCTATGCGGGAACCTATATCGCCGCATCCATTTTCGGAGCAAAAGGCGTAGACAAAGTCGGCAAGATGGGCAAAACCGGCAAAATGAGCTCCAAGACCGACGTTCCCTACAACGTCATGACGACAGCCAAAATCAAATCCTTCATCCACAACGGAGTCAAAAGCACCTTTGGAAAAGTGGAAGACACTGCGCATCAGCTGCTTTCTTCACGAACTGGAAAAAGGGCACTGGGACTGAACGCTTTTTCTGGACATCTTCAAGAGCTATTCAGGAAAACTAGAAACGTCTTAAATCCGAAGAAAGTAAAATCGGTGATGGAGAAGACGTATCAAAAGGTGGTTACCGGTCCGGTTTCGAGGGTTGCGCAGTCTGAGGCTTTCTCCAGGATGGGAAAGGTGTTGTTGAATGAGGATGGGCATGTGGTGGTGTCTGGGAAGGATGGGGTTCTGCAGGTTGAGAAAGTTAATGATGGTAGTAAAATTACAGAGACAGCTGGTGAGAATAGTAAAGGTAGCATAGATTCTCAAAATATTGCTGCATTTATAGAAGGTAATAAAAAATTCGATGATGTCCTAGATGATTATGCTAAAATGTATGCTGAGAAGATTAATTCTAATGAACCCTGGTCTTGGGGAGAAGACATCTTAGGCGCTGAGAATTTATCATTAAAGCAGAAACGCTTGATAAAAGAACAAGCTATTTCAAATTCTCATATACCACAAGTTCTAGTTAATAAAGTAGAGGGGATTCGTTATGGATTTGCTGATTTTGTTGGTGCTGGTTTAGTAGAAGAGACTGTTCATTTACCAGTGGAACTTTGGAAGCTATCTGATAAAAAACAATTTACCTGGCTTGATCAACAAATTGGTGGTCATCGAAAAGGCATGACATGGCATCATACTGAAATACCTGGAAAAATGGAGCTAGTTCCCTATGGAATTCATAATATAACACTCCATAATGGCGGAAGGACAACAGGAATGTGGGCAGATGCCCCTAGATGATTTTAAGGAGGAGTTTATGTGGATATTGATAAATCAACCTTAGCACTACCTTTACCGACGGATGAATTATTTGCTAGGAAGGAAAAGTTTTGGCGCGTTGAATTACCTAAAGACTTTGTAGACTTTATGAAAGAAAATAATGGTGGTAAACCAATAGAAGGTACCTTTAATTGTAATAATCATGAGTATGCTATCGATCGATTTCTCTGCTTTTTAAAGACTCCAAGAGAAAGTGATTTAGGTATTTATGATATAGATGTGACCTTAACCCAACTTGAAGATAGACTTACAGATAATGAAGATCTTGTAGGTGCAGATATGATTCCGATTGCGGTTTTATTTGCAGGTGACTTTGTATGTTTAGATTATAGGGAGAACAGAAAAAATCCAAGCGTCGTGGTATGGAGTCATGAAGAGTCAGCTGAATTAGATCCGGTAACCTATTTTATCACTAATACATTTACAGAATTCCTTTCTGAAATTCAATAATTTTAGAATGACTTATATTTTTTTAAACAACAAACTATTATGGCATGAGCTTAATATAATCTATACTAATGAAAGATTGCACGGGGACGGTCCCCGTGCTTTTTTTACAAGGGGACAAATTTCTTACTGACAAGAAGGGCCGAGAGACCTGTCTATCTGGCCGCCCTAAGCAATACTACTAATAAAGTCTAGGATACTTCGGTTAAACATCGAAGGGTTTTCCATGTTGGCTAAGTGCCCGCAGTCTGGAATGATTCCTCGTGTAATGAGGCTATTCAACGATGATAGCTGGTGGACCGAATCCACTTCATGTTTTTCGTTTCCGCCGTTTATAAGTAGTGTAGGGACAGTCAACTTCTTTATTTGCTCATCAGATACTGCCGGATAATGATAAGTGAAGCACTTCACCACCCTGTGTAATGTGGTTTCCCAACGTGGGCCATGGAGAAGAAGATAGTCTTTCGCTACTTCAGGCGCTTCTGCTTTGATGTTATGTAAAAAATGATATTGTCTTTCCATGATAGCGTGCATGTCTTCGGGGATCTTTGGAACATAGCCTGTCAGGACAATGCCTTTTGACAATTCGGGATATCTGATTGCTGCGTGCAGGGCAAAACTTGCTCCCATCGAAAGTCCAATCAAGATACCAGGCTCCCTTTTCCTGAGTTCACTTATAAGCCACTCAAGTGTATGCTCGAAAAAGGGGTCATCAGCATCCCGGCTATTCTGACCGTGTCCCGGCAAATCAATTGGAATAACAGTGAATTCCTCACTTAACGAACCTAATTGCTCTTTAAAATGCATTTCTCCTGTTCCCATTAAACCATGAATCAAATAAACATTCTGCGTCACTTTCTCCACTCTCCTCACTTCTATATGCCTATGTACTAAGTTTATAGAGTAAAGCTATTGTTGAGAATGAGCCTGAGATGGACTTTTGTATAGGTCTTAAGGCTTATAGGGAAGGAGGGACGGACTTTCCCATCACCATCCACTCCAAACTCCGAGAATAATGATCCTTCACCCAATACGTCAACGTCCCATCCTGCTCAATTTGATAACGCAGGTCGGCTTTCTGTAGTCCTTCAATCATCAATGGACGTAAGTCACTCATCATTTCATTACTTTCTTCTATATAAGTAGAGAGTATTTCAGAATGATACGAGTTGGCATTTGCCGATGACATCAGATAGTCGACGGTTGCCTGTTTGATGACGTACAGTTCGACGGTTTTGTTATGTAGCTCCTTAAATTCCCGAGGAGGATTGAGGTTAATTAGCTTCTGGTAATTCTGAGTGAGCACCATATCCGTTTCGTTGATGTCTAGTGTCAGGGATGAAAGGTTTCCGTTAGCAGCATTGATCTTGGTCATCAGCTGTTTGAAGCTTTGATCGCTGGAACTGAAGTATTGTTGTCGTTCCTGCAGGTAGCTTCGTATCTTTTGTTCCTGCTGTATTGTGATTTCGTTGTAGATCTTCATGGGTAGTCCGCTTGCGAACAACGCCAGGAGGATAAATCCGATGACGCCCCATGACCATTTGGGAGCTTTCTTTCTTTTAGGTCGATAGCGATTATCATTCCAGTAGTCTCTTTCAGCTATAGGCATAAGTGGTTCCTTGTTTCGTTCGATACTAGTAAAATACTCCTTTTATGTTACCATAATATTACATGTAGGTGATTTATATTTTTGAACATAGATAGGAGAACATTATGGCCAAACATGGTGAAGGTTTAGGGTATGAGATTGTAAAAGGAGTTTTAGCAGGAGAAATCATTGAACCGATTACATACGAAAAGGTTAAGATGTTTTGTGAGGATAAGGGGATCGAGGCAACCGTCAGTGATATGAGGGTGATTCTACCCAATGATTCCCATAGCCCGACTTATAAGAAATATTTCAGTCGTGTTAAGGCATGGACAAAACAAAAAAGAGAGCTTTGGCTTACCTCACTTGTAAGCCAAAGCTCTCTTTTTTCATTAACCTAAAGAGACATGGGGACGGTTCTCCCAGCGTATTGGCCACAATAGACTCAAAGCTCCTCCTGAAAATAGAGCACAAGAACAGTCCAGTGAGTACCTGAAGAGACCGTCTTCTAAGACGGTCTGCGAAGATTAAAAGAATGATTAATTCATTCTGTACTTATGGCTATCGGGGTTAAAAGGCGTAAAGTAGGAAACGGAATAGTCCAAATTAATGATTTCACTATATTCAAATACTTTACCGTTTTGAAGAATTCCTCTATTAATAATTTTCATCGCGGCGCTTCCTTTTTTGCAATTAAGTAAATTAGCGTCTTCTTTATTTACGTTCACAGCACTGTATGTTGTGATAAAGTGAGATATTTTATAATCACATTGCTGAACATAATCATGTATTGATTTTTTTACTTCGTCTTCATTAAGATCTGGAAAGTAAGAATAGGGCAATGTTGTGGTTTCGATTTGCACTTTTTGATAATCCACAATTCGGACTCGCTTATATTCCCAGAGTGTTGTTTGTTCCCCGTTTATATCAAAAATCTTCTCTAAGTTATTATCTGGGGTTATCTTTTTTAAATAAATGATTTTGGATTGGATGTCTTTGAATTTTTTTTCAGTTAGAGAATTATAGATCAATGGGCTTTTGTATTTGATTTCATTTACGAAAACACCAGATCCTTGAATCACTTTGATACATCCAATATTCGTAAGTTTTTTTAATGCCTCTCGAATGGTATACCGTGATACTTCGTAATGATGTGCAAGTTCTCTTTCAGTAGGGATTTTTTCGCCAGCTCTGTATTTATTTTGATAAATTTTACTGAGGATATCATCCGTAATGAAATCTCGTTTCTTCATATTTTTTACCTCGAGAATTTTTTTAACAACCAGAGCTTTTTTATTTGAAAATCCCTCTAAAGCGAAAATGCTTTAGAGGAGCGGGTCGAAAAAAGCTCTGATTATTATGGTGTGTGAATAGTCCCGTTGGGAATGCGTGATTGGGTCCATTCGTGCTTGCGATAAATGACCGGGTAATCTTTAGCCATCTCTTCATTAAATTCTACTCCTATCCCCATTCGTTCGATAGGATAAATATATCCATCGACTACTTCAACAGAGTTAGGAAACATTTGTTTCGTCGTTTCATCTGGTTCCTGAAACTCTTGTATGGCTGCATTATGAAGGTGAATATTCAAATGTGTATTAACAGCGACTCCAATAGGGGTCATATCAGATGGTCCATGCCATGCAATTCGAACACCAAAGTTTTCACATAAAGCAGCCAATTTAATTGCAGGAGTAATTCCGCCGATTTGAGATACATGGCAGCGAATATAATCAATTTGACGATTTATGATGAGGTTTCTCCATTCGGTTGGATTATTAAATAACTCTCCTGTTGCAATTGGTGTAGTACATTGTGTTCGTAATTGAGACAGCCATTCATTTTGATCAGGAGGTAAAATATCTTCTAAAAAGAAGAGCTTAAATGGTTCAAGGTCTTTTGCCAATTGAAGTGCCTGGTTAGGGAATAATCGTTCATGGACATCATGAAGAAAATGAACGTCATAACCGTATTTTTCACGTAAAGCTTTAAACATTGTTACTACATCTTTCATGTAGATATCCGGATTAAAATATTCTCCCTCACTTAGATCTCTTGGTAAGTGCATATGTTGATTTTTGCCGCCATACAAACCTAATTGGCAACGAATATGGCGGTATCCTCTACTTAGTAATGAATCAATATTCAAGAATAGCTCTTCCAGTGTTAATCCATCCGCATGCGCATAAGCCGCAATAGCATTTTTGGATTTCCCTCCCAATAATTGATAGAGTGGCATATTGGCTATTTTAGCTTTTATATCCCATAAAGCCATGTCAACACCGGCAATAGCGTTATTAATAACAGGACCATTTCTCCAATAAGAATTGACCATCAGCATCTGCCATATGTCTTCAATATTATTCGCATCAATATTTAATAGTAGCGGTTTTAAGTATTCATCTATAATGGTCTGTACAGCTAAAGGGCGTTGCTGAAACGTTGCACAGCCGTATCCATGGATACCTTTATTTGTTTCAATTTTTACAACGATAAGATTATGTCTATGTGGATTAGTCACAAATGATTTTACGTCTGTTATGATTGTCGGTTCCAACTGTGATTCTTCCTCTCGGTTTAAATTGCGTTTGTCAACTCGAAGCAATTTATACCTAAATTAAAGCATAGTGAAAACGCAGCGTCAATTTGGTATGAGAAGTAAGTTCATACAGAACATTTACCGTACCAATTTTCTGAGGTTATTAGCATAAATGCTTGATTTGATAAGGTTTGTTAATTTTTTTGGTCCTTTTTTAAGCGTTTTCAAAGATTTTTTTCCTGTGCTATTATTGGCATGTCAACTCGAACTGCAAATGAATATGCATGGCTTAGCATTTATACATTTATTCTTCAAGGGGGATGGAACAAACGTGAAAGAAAAAGAAACCGTAAAAAATATTATCCAGTATATAGGTGGAAAGGAGAATGTAAAGAAAGCTTGGCATTGTATGACCAGGCTGCGTTTTGATTTGTATGATGATTCCCTGATTGAACATGATAAGGTGAAACAATTGAACGGGGTCATTGGCGAACAGCTGCAAAGTGATCAGTATCAAATCATAATGGGTACGAACGTACAGAAATATTATGCTGCTTTAATGGAAGAACTGGAGCTTGATGAAATGCCAGAAAAAGACCAAGCAGATCATAAGAAAAAGGGCATCTTCTCACGATTACTGGATGTTGTTTCAGGTGTATTCGGGCCAATTGTTCCGGCTATTGCCGGAGCGGGGATGGTCAAAGGGATCATAGCAGGTCTAATTGCATTGGAAGTACTTTCAACGGATACTGACACAGTAAAAATATTAGACTTGATTGCAAGTAGTGTCTTCTATTTCTTGCCATTTTTCATCGCGGCTTCCGCAGCCAAAATATTCAAAACCAATCAGTACCTTGCCATTGCTATTGCAGCGGGCTTTATGTACCCGACTTTAAATGAAGCGGCTAAGTTAGGGGAAATCTCTCAGTTTCATTTTTTAGGTCTTCCAGTACCAGTCATTAACTATGCCGGTAACGTCATACCTGTCATTCTATCGATTTGGGCACTAAGTTTGATTCAGAGAAATGTTGATAAATATATGCCGAGTGTTTTGAGAACGGTATTCACTCCTACATTAACCTTGCTTCTTGCTTTGCCTTTTGCATTAATCGTAACTGGACCATTAGGAAGTTACGTAGGTCAGGGCTTAGCATTCTTGGTAGATTCATTGTTTGATACTTCAACAATCTTGGCAGGAGTGGTAATGGGAGGTCTTAGGCCAATTGAAATTGTATTTGGTGTGCATCACGCAATGACTCCCATTGCACTACAAAACTTCGCTGACAAAGGATATGACATGCTGATGCCTATGATGTTCATGACAAACATGGCTATTGCAGGTGCAACGTTTGCGATGTTATTTAAAACAAATAGTAAAGCAGAGAAGTCTATCATTATATCAGCAACAATTTCAGCCCTTTTAGGTATTACAGAACCTGCTTTATTCGGTGTACTTATAAAGAATCGTAAAGCGTTTATAGGCTGTACGATCGGCAGCGCAGTAGCCGCGACATTCTTTGCCACTATGGGTGTTAGAATATATGGCTATATCCTTTCAAGTATCGTAAGTTTAGTTGCTTATGTAGGACCGTACTTCCCTTATGCCTTAATTGGCATCGCGATTGCCATTGGTACGGCGTTCCTTGTTACCTACTTTATGGTAAAGAAGTCCGACAAAAGTGTTAAAACAGTTAACAACGCTGCATAAATGAAAAACAGATAGATGCAAATGGGAAGACTTCATTTCCACTATAACGATCTCTTGAAATCTTAGCCATTTCATGAAAGTAACTGCTTGACTTCCTTTTGGAGGTCAGGCATTTACTTTGAATGGACTTGTAGAAAAAATGATAAGGAGAGACATATGAAAAAGATAAAGGTTTTACATAAATTAATTAATAGTGGCGTCATTGCTGTGATAAGAGCTGACTCGAAAGATGAAGCTTTGCGTGTAACTGACGCAATCGTTAAGGGTGGGATGACAGGGTTAGAAATAACTTTCACAATACCGAATGCAGAAGAGGTCATTCGTGAGTTAAAAGAAAGTTATGCAAACAATGAGGAAGTAGTAGTAGGTGCCGGTACAGTCTTAGATGCGACTACAGCCAGAATGGCCATTTTGGCTGGGGCTGAGTATATTGTAAGTCCTTCCTTTGATCAGAAAACAGCGGAATGCTGTAATTTATATCAGATACCGTATCTTCCGGGCTGTATGACTATAACAGAAATGTCCGCCGCCTTAAGAGCAGGTGTTGATATCGTGAAACTTTTCCCGGGAAGTGTGTGTGGTCCCAGTTTTGTTAGCGCAGTAAAAGCACCACTGCCGCAAGTTAATATCATGCCCACAGGTGGTGTCAGCTTGGAAAATATGGACCAGTGGTTTGCAAATGGAAGTGTTGCTGTTGGAGTGGGCGGCGGTTTATTAGCACCTGCTAAGACAGGCGATTTTGATAAAATAACGAATCTGGCACAGAAATACATACAGCAGCTTAAGACAATCAGGGGAGACAGGTAAAATGAGCAATGTTTTGACGTTAGGCGAAATTATGCTACGGTTATCTACTCGCACGGATACGAGATTAAATGAATCGAAACAATTCCAAGTTCATTATGGTGGTTGCGAGGCCAATGTAGCGATTAGTCTTGCTAACTATAACCATAATGTATCTTTTGCAAGCAAGGTCCCTGATAATGCATTGGGACTAGCAGTAAAAAGGCATATGCAGCATTATGGGGTTTCTACAGATTCATTGCTCTTTGGCGGGTCCAGACTGGGGTGCTATTTCTTAGAGACTGGTGTTGGGGAACGTACATCTTCTGTCATATATGATCGTGCTAATTCTAGTTTCTCAGAAATGGATACCTTTGAATGGGAAATGGATTCTTTTTTTAATAATGTGGAATTATTACATATTTCAGGAATTACACCGGCTCTATCAAAGCAATGGGCAATATTGACCCAACAATTAATGAAAGAAGCAAAACGACGGAAAGTGAAAATTAGTTTTGATATTAATTATAGAGCTAAATTATGGAGTCACTCTAATGCAAAAAGGGTATTATCAACTTTGCTTCCGCTCGTAGACTATTGTTCAGCAGGGAAATTGGACGCCATTCACCTTTTAGATATTGAAGAGGCTGGAAGCGATCTTACCTATTATTACGAAGAAATGAGTAAGCTTTATCCTAATATCGAGTTGTTTTATTCAACTTTGAGAGAAATACATTCAACTAGTTACAATACCTTGGTAGGGACCATTTGGAATAAAGGTAATTTATATACTTCAAAAAAACACATGATCACACCTATTATTGATCGTGTGGGTGGGGGAGATGCCTTTTCAGCAGGCGTTTTACACGGATTACTAACAAAACAGGATTATGAATATACCGTATCATTCGCAACTGCTGCTTCCGCAATGAAACACACCATTTACGGAGATTGCAACCAATTTTCTATAGAAGAGATTGAAGAATTCATGAATCGTACAGACCAACGAATTATGAGGTGAATCAGAATAACAATATCTTGCTGTAGATAATCCCCAAGTTGAAAAACATAGGAATGGTTCCATAGTTCATTTATAAAAATGAAGTTAGTAAAGGCATGGACAACCAAAAGAAAGCAGTGGCTTACCTCCCCCGTAAGCGACTGCTTTCTTGCTTCACCAACCTAATAACTTCCTTCACATCCGAACCCCTAAATATAGAAGTAGATTGATCATTCTCCGTAAAATAGATCTCCCCATAAGCATTCTTCCCATCAAACCCAACAATCTTAAAACTGTAAACCTGCTTATCCTTCATCAAAACAAATTCCTGCTTTTTAATCTCAATCACCTCTATAGTATAAATCGGAGTCTTGCTGTTTTAATGCAGAAGATTTATTGTCTTTATGTTTCTTTACGTTCTCCCACACTTCTTCATTTAAGCGGTCCACGCTGATACCCAATGCTATTGCAATTTTCGATAGGGTATAGGATTCAGGGGTTCGTTTGCCGCGTTCAATATTGCTTATCGTGGTTCTGGCCAGACCTGCTTTTTCTTCCAGTTCTCTCTGAGTATAGCCCATTTCATCTCTTCTTAATCGTAATAAAATGGATATGTATTTCCCGTATAATTGCCGTTCTGTCAATGGCTTATCCAATGCTTTGACCCCTTTTACAACCATTATCAAATGGTGAAAAATGGCTTGGAACGGACAAGTCGTCAACTTATTACAATAAATGGTATTTATTAAAAGTTATTTCTCCATTTGCATCTTTATGTAAGGAAAATAAAGGACATAAAATGAGGACTCCTCTTGCTAAATCCCAAATTTAACTAAATAATAGGAATATACTGTTAGACGAAAGGCTGACGATAATGATCGTATATGAAGCTACTAAACAAGAATTTCTGGAAGACGTTTTTCATGATGAATTGGTCAATAATATATGCAGCAATTACACGTCGAAGATTGGAAAGATCAATGAGCGGGAGGTGCGATCTTGGGATAATTCGATGCAGTATATGTTTCGTGTGCTTAGTGATCAAGAGATTCCTAGTGACGCTGGGGTGGCGATTGAGTTTAAGATTCCGCATACGTCGCGCCGGGTGGATTTTCTGATCTCTGGGAAGGATGGGGAGAAGAATTCCATTGTGATAGTGGAGCTGAAGCAGTGGGAGTCTGTTGAGGTGATCAGGGGAAAGGAAGCGATTGTAAAGACGGCGATGAATCGTGGTCTTGTGGAGACGACACATCCGTCCTATCAGGCTTGGTCGTATGCATCTCTCATCAAGGATTACAATGAGAATGCCCAAAACGCGGAGATGGAGCTGTATCCTTGTGCGTATTTACATAATTACTTAAATCAGGGGGAAGAGGATCCCCTGACAGACCCAGTCTATGATTATTATATAGATCAGGCTCCAGTCTTTGTGAAGGGTCAGGCCAAGAAGCTTCGGGACTTTATTAAGCGTTATATTCAGGTTGGGGATAACAAGGAGAATCTTTATAAAATAGAGAATGGTCGCATCCGGCCATCAAAGTCACTTCAGGACTCGTTAAATCAAATGCTAAAGGGAAATGATGAGTTTGTGATGATTGATGATCAGAAAGTGGTATACGAGGAGGCCATTCATTTGGCAAAAGAAGCTCTTCGAACAAATACAAAGCAGGTACTGGTCGTCCAGGGTGGCCCGGGTACTGGGAAATCGGTTCTCGCTATCAATCTATTGGTCCACCTAACCAATCTCAGCATGGTCTGTCAGTACGTTACGAAAAACGCGGCACCTCGATACATTTACTCTACCAAACTGAAAAAAGATTTCAAAAAGGGACATATTGATAACCTGTTTAAAGGATCCGGCAGCTACTTCGATGCTCCTGAAGATGAGTTCGATGCGCTAATCGTAGATGAAGCCCACAGACTGAATTTGAAGTCCGGGATGTTTCAGCATCTCGGTGAAAATCAAACAAAGGAAATTATCGAAGCCTCCAAGTTTTCCATCTTCTTCATTGATGAAAGACAGCGGGTCACGTTAAAGGATCATGGAAGTCTTAAAGAAATTGAACGATTTGCCAAAGAAAATAATGCGCCGCTCACGATCATGAACCTCGAATCTCAATTTCGCTGCAGTGGGTCCGATGGTTACTTAGCATGGCTAGATGATGTTCTTCAGATTAGAACAACAGCAAATGCTAATTATATCGGCAGCCAGTATGATTTCCGGGTTTTCAACGATCCGAATGAACTGAGAAATGAAATCGAGAGAAAAAACGCCAACAACAAATCCCGAATCGTTGCAGGCTACTGCTGGAACTGGGACAAAGAGGGGAAAAGCAACACGGACTATCATGACATTGTGCTTGATGAATTCGACTTCAAGATGAGTTGGAACCTGGATAACTCAGCGACCTGGGCGATCGATACCGATTCCGTCAAAGAAGCCGGTTGCATCCATACATGCCAGGGTCTGGAGTTTGAGTACGTAGGGGTAATCATCGGGGATGACATGAGATATGAAGCTGGACAGGTGATTACAGATCACACCGAAAGAGCTAAGACTGATTCTTCATTGAAGGGTATAAAGAAAATGCTGAAAGAAGATCCAGAAAGAGCTGAGAAGGTAGCGGATGAGATTATACGGAATACGTATCGGACGTTGATGACTCGTGGGCAGAAGGGGTGCTATGTGTATTGTACGGATCCTGAGCTTGGACAGTATTTTGGGGAACGGTTTGAGGAGAGTAGTCAGGAGTATGGTGGGAATGAGTTTTTTAGAAGTGAAAGTATGGTTGCCGAAGGGAAAACGGATTATTAATTAAGTTTGATAACTAAATCTAAGCTTATAATGGAGGAAAGTTAATGCCTACATATAACAAACTAGTACGGGATAGAATACCAGAAATCATTGAAGCAACCGGGAAGACTTTCACAACAAGAATTCTTTCAGACGAGGAATATCTAATTGAGGTGAAGAAGAAGAGCTTTGAAGAATTAGAGGAATTCCATGATTCAGAAACAAGGGAAGATGCAATAGAAGAATTGGCTGATCTGATGGAGATTGTTCTTGAGTTTGCCAAGTTACATAATACGTCTTTAGATGAAATAGAAGCCATACGGCGTGAAAAAGCTGAAAAAAGAGGCTCGTTCGATAAAAAGATTTTTTTGAAGGATGTAGAGGATTAAGTTAAAAAGGATGAGACTAAATGAGTCATAAGCTAAAGGTAGGAGAGTTAAGAGAGACATATTTAACAGATGAAGAGATCTGGCGTGGATTTACAATCGTCCTTTCAAGCAAATCAGTTAAATCTTCTACTTACAAATATGCCCTAATCAAAGCATTAATTGAAAACTTATATCAAATTGACGGGGATTTCAAAGTTACTTATGATCAATTAGCATACACATTTACAAAAGTATACTGGAATTTAATCGTCCATCACAACTTAATAAAACAAAATAGCGGTAAAATGGCAAGAGTGGCATCGATAATAATAGAAGAACAGAGCAAGTATTCAATTCCACCAGAAATGATTTTCGATAAAATACCTGATCCCCTACAGTTAAAGTTAGTCAGTAAAGTTAAAGCAACTATGAAGATAAATGTATTTGGGGCATTATATGGTGATACAAGAGGACAATTTTATGCATTTGATCACAAAACGGAACTGTTAAGGTTCAATCCAGCTGTCCATGCTTTCATGTTGAACTATCAAAGACTCATTACGAATCTTACAAATTACCATATGGCAGCAATGATTGAGCAACTTAATGAAGTCCCTAGCATTAACTATCTTTTAGGAAAGGTAGAGAGTATTGCTAAGAGATCTTCGCTTAGACCTTTTGAGGATATACTTTTATCACATTTTTTAGCTCAGTGTTTTTATTGTAATAAGACACTGACTGGACAAAAGAGAGAAACACACGTTGATCACTTTATTCCGTGGTCATTTGTACAATCGGATCATATATGGAACCTAGTTTTGGCTTGTAACAAGTGCAATAGTTCAAAAAGTGATAAATTGCCAGAAAGAGGTTATCTTGAAGAGATAATAGAACGTAATGAGGAGTTATTGCATCCTATAAATAGTGACCAGTTAAATAAGCATATGCAGAATTATAATCCAAAGAAATTGATTATGCTTTATGATTACTCTATTAAAAATGGATTTGATGCAATTTGGACTCCTTAATCAAAATTGAGGAAGAGTTTATAAGATAGAATAGATTTTTAGATCTTTGAGTTATTTGATATTATTGTAGGTGCTTAATTTCTTATGGTACTCTATTCTTATAATATCTCCTAAAGGAGGAACATATGAAAAAGAACATACATGTGGTGGGGGCAGTCATATTTAGGGATAACAAAATCCTCTGCGCACAAAGAGGTACAAAGAAATCTTTGCCACTATTATGGGAGTTTCCAGGCGGAAAGATTGAAAAGGGTGAAAAGCCTGAAGATGCTTTAAAACGAGAAATTCATGAGGAAATGCGTTGTTCTATTGAAATTGGTGAAAAAATAGAGTATACGATTCACGAGTATAGTTTCGGCATTGTTCATCTGACAACTTATGAGTGTAAGTTGATTGAGGGAGAACCAGAATTAACTGAACATGAGGCCATAAAATGGTTGTCACCTGAGGAGTTGCCTACTCTTGAGTGGGCGCCTGCAGATATCCCTGCTATTGAAAAAATCGCAAAAGTATATGCTTAAAAGAAAAGCTATCCACTCTTGGGTAGCTTTTCGCAATTTTAAAAAATGTTCGGTTCAAATTAACTAACAAAACTGTCTTAGTACTATGAACCTATGTTACTAAATTAAGAGCACCTTCCGTATTTGTTTGATACAATAAAGTTAATTATTGTAAGAATACAACTTGGTTAGTCAGGGGATCAATATGGAATTAGAAAATAAATTAATCACAAACTCAAATAGTGGGAATCTTTTAAATGAACTTATTCAGTCAATCAAAGAATGTAAACGATTTTATTTTAGTGTAGCCTTTATTAATTTTAGTGGCTTACAGTTGCTACTTGAATCGTTGAAAATAGCCGAAAAGACGGGGATAAAAGGTCAGATTCTCACTTCTACGTATTTAAACTTTACTGATCCTAAAGCTATGGAAAAGATAAAACAGTTTGAGAACATTGATCTTAAAGTATTTGTTACGGATAAAGAAATAGGTTTTCATACAAAAGTCTATGTGTTTGAATATGAAGAAAGCTATAAAGTTATTATTGGGTCTTCTAATATTACTCAAAGTGCACTAAAAAGTAATATTGAATGGAATGTGGAAATTGTTACTAAAGAAAACGGAGCATTTATCAGAGATATACTAAAAGAATATCAGCATTTGTGGGAGAAAAGTCAAAATGTGGACGAAGATTTTATTTCTCAGTATGAAGAGTTCCTTCATAAAATTAAACAAAATCAAAAGGAACATCAATTAATATTTGAGAAAGCTAAATATATTGTGCCAAATAGAATGCAAAGAAGAGCAATGGAAAATTTAGAGAGGTTAAGAACCTACGGAGAAAACAAAGCGCTAGTTATATCAGCTACCGGTACAGGCAAAACATATATGTCTGCCTTTGATGTAAAAGGATTTCAACCCAAAAAATTATTATTTCTTGTACATAGAGAAGAGATTCTAAAGAAAGCAAAGGATACTTTTGAAACCCTAATTGCCAATAATGGAATTACTTTTGGACTTTTTACAGGGAATCATAAGCAAATCAGTGCTGATTATTTATTTTCAACAATTCAAACGATGTCCAGATGTTATGTGGATTTCGAGCGAGATGAGTTTGATTATATTATTTATGATGAAGCACATCATGCAACCAGTCCTTCATATCAAAAAGTAATGGATTACTTTACACCTAAGTTCACCCTTGGAATGACAGCCACACCTGAGAGAAGCGATCATGGTAACGTTTTGGACTTATTTAATAACAATGTGGCACTAGAAGTACGTTTACACGAAGCTTTAGATGATGAATTAATCATTCCATTTCATTATTTTGGAATAACAGATGTTGAAGGTGTAGATCTGAGTGACGTTTCAATTGATGATATTGCTGAGGTAACCAAAAGACTAAAGGTTAATAAACGAGTTAACTTCATAATTGAGAAGATGAATTTCTATGGCCATGATGGAGAAAAGAGAAAATGTCTTGGTTTTTGTGCAAGTATTGAGCACGCAGAATACATGGCAAAGGAATTTAATAAAAGAGGTTTTAAGAGTGCTAGTCTAAATGGTGGAGATTCTATTGAAAAGAGAGACAGTTACGTCAAACGCTTAGAAAATGATGAAGATGAGTTAGAGATTATTTTCACAGTGGATATTTTTAATGAAGGAGTGGATATTCCTTCAATAAATTCCGTGCTGATGTTAAGACCCACGAACTCACCAATTGTATTTATTCAGCAACTAGGTCGTGGACTTCGTAAACACGAAAATAAATTTTTTCTTACAGTTCTCGATTTTATTGGGAATCATAGTAAGGTATTTTTAATTGCCATTGCACTAAACGGTAGCCGTTATTATGATAAAGAAAGTTTAAAAGTTGCTATAGCCACAGGGTTTGCAAATATCCCAGGAGCCACTCATATACAAATGGATGAGATTGCCCAAGAGCGTATATTAGAACAGATTGATAGGGAAAACTTTAATTCCATGAAATATTTAAGGGAAGAATACTTTGAATTTAAGAAGTTAAACCAAGGGAAGGTTCCTTTATACCTTATGGATTATTTAAAGTATGATGGTGCACCTGACCCGACTAAATTCATTGATAAAGAAAAGTCCTATCTACAATTTGTAGCCAAAGTAGAAAAAGACGATCGCTTAAAGAACTTACTTTTAGATGATACGTTTGAAAGTATTCTAAAAGAGTTATCAAGTAAGTTGCCGTTAAAGAGAATCTATGAATTTATTATTTTGCGTTACTTGATAAACCATGAAGAAATTACGCTACACACAGCAAAGTATGAAATTTTAAAGATTGTTGAAGGAGTAGAAGAAGAAAGTATCCTTCATGCCTTTGAGTACTTAAATCAAGATTACTATGACAGTGTTCAAATAAGAACGAAAGAAAAGTTAGTGGCTCATCCTCACGGTCGATTAGTTAAGACAAACGCTTTTAAGAATACATTAGAGAATAAAGACTATTACCTTTTTATAGAAGATATTTTAAATTACGGGATTTTTCGTTATGAAAAAGAATATAAAAATAAGAATTATGGTGTCCCACACTTTAAACTATATGAGCAATATCAAATGGTGGACGCAGCACTCCTCTCAAACTACAGAAAAACTCATAGTTCTTTCCGGGGTTCAGGGTTACTTGCGAATGGAAATGAGTATTTTCTATATATAGATCTTCATAAAGAAGAAGATATTAAGGAAAGTATAAATTATAAGGACAAGTTTATCGATTCAAAGTACTTTCAGTGGCAAACACCAAATAGTACTGGTCAAACTTCAGAACGTGGAAAGAATATTATCTTTAATCTACAAAGGAACATAAACCTTCACCTCTTCCTAAGGAAATACAAAAAGATTGACGAAAAAACAGAGCCTTATATTTATATCGGAAAAGGAAATGTTGTGGAATATAAAGGAGAAAAGCCTATCACAGTTAAGATGGAATTAGAGCATGAAATACCTTCAGCACTTTATACGGAATTCACAAAAAAAGTGTAGTCTTTTCTTCTGGGGGATGTACATCTTTAATAGATCGGTAGTTGATGGTCAGCTAGTGACATATTCCTCAGGAATCAACCAAGATTCGGACTCCCTTCACTCTTGTTTTAGATTTAGTATTTGAAGATTTTTGAAGAGGCCTTTCCTTTATGGAAGGGCTTTTTTGCACTACATCATAGATAACCTTTCTTTCCCTTTTCCTCCCAATAGTATGCTAGTCTAGAATCATAACTAACAATAAGTGGGTGATTACAATGTTAAACCTTACATACTATCAATCATTATTCGAAGAAGACAATACGGAGATAAGGTGCCGCAGGGTGCTTGATGAAGTGGCTCCAAATGTAAAGGGGATATTTGAACGCTTCATTGGTTCAAGAGATATTCTTCTGGGGGAAGAGCTATATATCCGCAACTACGATACTACTTTGACGACAACTTATCATGATGCGCGGAATCCAACATATGCAGAAAAGAAAAAGAACTCTGATATGGGCAGGAAATACTTTGTGGGTCTATATATGAAATCCGATGAGAAGGAATACAACCTTTTGACACTAGAATTTAATGGAATTGATCAATCGTTATTGATGCATACGGAGTTAAACCTCATACCTTTTTGGTCCTGGTCCAGGAGTGGTGTCATCCGGGACGTTTTGTCCTCGATTCCTGATGAGTACTCGATTTTTACTGGATGGAAGGAAAAGTCCAGAGTGCCTAAAGAAGAATTTGAAGATTTTGTGAAAAGTTGTATCAAACCAAGAAAGAGGCCATGGTTCCAAGTAGGGAAGAGTATGGACCTTGAAGGACAGATGGATGAGAAAGAACTGAGTGGATATTTACAGGAAGTCTGGGACGGGTTGAGCGAATTCAGGGAATTCATCAATATGGAAATACAAACAGGACAGAGAGCTTGGACTGCATTAAAACAATTGTCTTCCATACGTGATATTGAAGAAACCCAACTGCTTGGACGACCTTATTCTGTAGAGATTTCTTCTGTTGAAAACCTTAAATATCAAGGGAAGAGACAATCTTTTCAAATCAATGATGGAGATCAAATGATCACTAAAGGAAATATTGACTATCTTGATTATCATGACAAAAACTCACCATTCCAAACAATTGTCGTTAGGGTGGCAGGAGGCAATCAGATTTTCACCAATGTACGTGAGATTTTGGCTAATGGTACAAAGGAGTGGTGGATCAAGAAGTTATTTGCCACTCAGAGCATGGATAACCATGAAATCAAGGCGGAAGCCATGCGCTTGCTTCAGAAACATGGGATACAGGTGGAGGATGCTTCTTATTGTGTAGGCACATATGACAACGATAGTGAAACCTTCATTGAAGGGGCTCATCAGGTCAAGAAGAACTTTATTGATGCAGCTCTTCTGTTTGCCCATGCACGAAAAACGGTGGAGCTTCCTTCTGATAGTGTAAACAATGAATTGGAAATGGAAGGGGAAATTGAGCTTTCCGAAACAGAAACACTTGAGCCTAATTTCAGGTTCGCAGAAATCCATGACATGATTGATAACAGTCAATTTACTTTTTCCAAATCTATTGTAAGGGATCTGCACTTGAATCTGACAGCGCTTGATGACAAGCATTTCGTTATACTAAGCGGAATTTCCGGGACTGGGAAAACACAGCTTTGCCGTTTATACGCCAATGCTGTATATGGGCTGGAGTATGAAAGTGAAAATCCCTATTTCAGCATTATACCCGTCCGACCCGACTGGACTGATGCCAGTTCCTTGTTCGGGTACTACAGTTCATTCGAGAAACGTTATGTGAAAACGGAATTCTTGAAAGTGATACTGAATGCATTGAAGGAACGGGAAAAGCCACATTTCATTCTACTGGATGAAATGAACTTGGCACGGGTGGAGTACTATTTGAGTGATTATCTAAGTGCGGTGGAGTCAAGAAAGGAAATCCCACTTCATCAGGATGAGCATATAACGGATGTCCCTCAAAAATTAAGCATACCGCCTAATATTTATATACTAGGGACCATCAACATTGACGAAACTACTCATTCCATATCGGATAAAGTGCTGGACCGTGCTTTTGTCATGACATTATCGGATGTGGACTTCACTTCCTTCTGGGAAAGTGTGGACCAGGACTTGAAGGATTCACTGTTCCAGGAATTCCGCCTTCTGAAAGAGTTGCATGCCACATTGGCTGTACATGAGCTTCATTTTGGCTACAGGACTATGGGTGAAATGCTACAGAAACTTTACGCAAATCATCAGCTGGGACCGGATCATGCAATGGATTCTAATGCAGCACTCGATGGTGTGATTGCCGAAAAAGTGTTGACGAAGATTCGGGGGGACGAACGAATATCGGAAATGCTTATTGAATTGAATCGCTGGTTGACTGCCAATCTGGAAGGCAGTTCCGTCTCCTTGCAGCATGTGAAACGGATGCAAGAGGAGTTGGAGTACTATGGCGCCACTCAATTCTGGAGATAGATCATTGGAAGTATGGATGTCTCCGGAGGGCTGGATTCCCTTTGAGGAAGCTTTTTTAACAGAGGCAACGGAATACAAGTTACGTTATGAGGGGGCTGGTATCGATTTAAGGATACAGGGAGTACCGATACCTTTTCATAAGGAGGGGAACCTGTTCTTAACTTCACTCGTTACTCCCTTCCAGAGCGGATTGGTCCAAATATTCCTCAATGATAAGGAATATGAAACATTCATATATCCTGATTCCCGTAAACTATCAGAACAGCAATTTGATGTAATGATTGAGGAGATATTAGAGGAAAGCAACAGCTGCTTCCAATTGAGCGGATTGGAGAGGGAAGTTTCCGTATCAGGTAAGAGCCTGGGAGTCTCCTGGACGCAGTGGATTTACATTGAAAGGTCCATGCAAAAGCTCCGTCAGATTTTTGCCCGTATCGAAAAACAGCCATTCAGTAGGCTAGTCAAGCTTCCAATCGTTCAGAAAAGGGAAAGGGTACAACAGGTTGAACAACCGACTTTACACTGGCTTGATAAGAGAGGGTACGGTGAAGATATTCCCCTCAATGTCGAGACGACCAAAACTTTCGAGACAGTGGACGTGTATGAAAATCAGGTTTTGAAGAAGCAGCTATTTGACCTGCGGAATCTCTTGAAGACATACATGACCGTGGAAAGAGTGGACGTTTCCAAGAAGGCAGCGAGGTTTCACTCTTTAATCAGAAGGTGGATGAACTCCCTTTTTCTTCAGGAAGTTTCCATGCATCAAGGGCCATACTCCATCACCCAGAAATTCAGGAAACACCCCATTTACCGCCAATGGTATAAGTGGTTTGAGCAGTTATACAAGCATGACATGGAAGGGATCGGATTTGATTACCCCATTGCCATGAAGGATACTTTTGAATTATATGAAATGTGGTGCTTCATGAGAATTGTCAGGGTATTGAGGGAGATGAACCTGGTCGAGGATACCAGGGGGTTATACAAGACGACTAAAAGTGGGATCTTTATCGACCTGGTCCAAAACAAAGAAAGCAGGATCAGGCTTCGAGATGGAAAGTCACTCTACTTTCAACGAAAATATCAGTACGATTCAAAAGAATTCTACACTTATACCCAAAGGATGATTCCTGATATCGTGTTGGAATGTGAAAAAGAAATTTTCGTATTCGATCCAAAATACCGGGTGCCCGGGAACCTTGGTACCTCACTTGGAGAAATGCACAAGTATCGTGACGGGATCGTTCATAGGGGAACAGGGGAAAGAGCTGTCCGTGAAGTGTATATTCTGACACCGACGAGTGATGATTCAGTGGAAACGATGAGGTATTTTCAGGAAGGGTATCATGATAGCTATAAAATGGGTGCCATTCAAATGGTTCCTGGAGTTGAAAGTGAGCATTCAGAAAAAAAGTTATTGGCGAAATTAATGGGGGAATCTGAATTTGTGTAAAGCAGGGTCACCTCCGGCAAGATATATCCAGGTGCCTTGGGTAGACCAAAACTTTGTGATTGTACCGAAGGTGGACCAATTTATAGCTTTAAATCTATTCGAAAGCTCAAAGGTAGGAAAAGACCGTTTGTTCGATTGCTTTTGGAGCATGAGATAGAGTAGTCACTTCATTATCTAATCTATTTGTCTAAAAAATAGAGCTGGGTGTATAGAAACCCCAGCTCTTACTCAAGGTTATAATACTTTCTCAACTCTTAATTAACCTTTTATTAGACTTATTTAATATTATGTCACCAACTCTCTGCATTTGACCTTGATCAAAGATTTCATCAAATTCTAATCTTCTTTTCCCATATTGTATCTTAAGGCCCTTTTCAAGCAATCCGTCTTTGAACCAATTGACGTTTATGACGGTCTGGTATCTGAATTTATCCATAAATGTAAGATTTTTATTCAGAAAGAGAATCCTTTTGGTGGTGGGAATTAAGTAACCCTTTATTTCTTGTTTTTTCGTTTTGTCATACTCGCAATGAATAAAGGTCAGTACCTTCTCATTTTGTTCAAGTACGTTAGTCAGAAGGGATTGAAAGAAAGCTTTATTTCTCTTAATCTCATTAAATTCATAACCAGTATAAGAATGATTGCTGGTATCCATCACTTGAGAGATTAGATTTTCTATTTCCCTTTTTTCCGCGGCTTCTTTTTCACGATTAACTCTTTCTCTTTCTTGCTGCTGTTGAACGCGAATGCGTTGTTGTTCTACTGCATCTTTCTTTTTTTCCTCTTTTAGCTGGAGAAGTCGCTCCTCATTTTTAGTTCGATAATTAGTTACTTTTTCTCTAATGATGGTTTCATCTTGATTTTTTGTAAGTGTCTTGATGAAGAAGTCTTCAACTTTATAGCATAACTTTTTATAAACGCCCATTTTTTCACCTCTTAGCTAATCATTTTTTTAGCAACATATAGCCTTCTACCGAACCATCCTAATGCTGCTAATCCAAATCCCCCTGCAGCAGCCGATCTTGTCTTTTTTTGTTCTTTTTCATGTTCTTTATATCCCAGTTCATAATAATGCTTAAATATTTTCTCGCCTTTAGTGTATTCAGTTGGAATAGATAATTTTCCCCCTTGCTGTCCTAAGGAAAATCCAGCTTTTTCAATGTTTTTGACTTCTTTGTTGGAATCAAAGCCATCTTTGAACCAAGACTTGAATTTTTCATTCTCATAACCTGGATCTTTGTATTCAATTAAAGAAAAGGCAGCTTTATATCCGTTATCGTAATATTCTTGTCTTAATTCCTCTTGTGCCTTTTTATAGCCAGTTTCATAAGCAGCGACTAGTTCATCACCCTGCCCGTTTGGCGGGGAATGTTTATCCTTTTTCCCATCATTGTATCCTTGTTTGGTAAACTCCTGCTTTTTTGCTTCAAGACGTTCTTGCAAGGCTTTATTAAAACCATTTTCAAATGACTTTTTTAATCCGGCATGGTTAGCGTATTTATCAGGTAAAGTTAGCTCATCTTGTTTCTGTCCAAGTGAGTAACCGTCATCTGTAGCTTGTTTCTTTTCAGAATCTATTTTTGATTTGCCCTCAGCGTATCCTTTGTCATAACCTGCAGCATATCCCTCATTGAATGCATCAGATCCTTTAGTGGTTGAGTTGTTAGAAGTTGCCTCTTGATAACCGTCTTTTACTCCTTGAGCGTACCCTTGTTCCTCTCCGTTAGCCATATCAGTTTCATCTTGTTGGTGCTGCAGTTGCTCTGGACTATTATTTATCTTTGTTTTATCGTATCCGCTCGGTGCTTCACAGGGTATGCCGTCATCGACTGCCCCATTTCCCCAACCATCAAGGTTTTCTGGGTCATAAGTGGCAGAATATCCTTTAGCATTCCAGTAATTCACAACCTCATCATAACTACCAAAATCTGTACAGTCTTTATCACTACGAGTAGCAGCTGGCTGACTTGTTGGAGAAGAGGTGCTTGAAGAAGTTCCTCCTCCATTATGAGAATGGTATCCAGTACACAATCCTTTGGCTTTGGATTTATCACTACAATTATGACCTCCACTTGAGTCCGTTCTACCACTATGTGCAAATGCGATTGAGCCAAATACTAAAGTGAATAATAAGGTTAAAAAGCTGACTTTCTTAATCATTTTTTTCCTCCATTGTAAGGTTATTTCCTGATTTTCATTATAAAGTTAAATTTTGGAGTTTGCTAGATACCAAATTTATCTAAAAATATATTTATGGTTGATGCTCAGGTTAAATACATAAAAAATAAAAAGGTCTTATAAAGAGATTTCAATTATAAGCTGGGGTCCTGTCGGGGTATGAAGTGCCGTTTGCGGTGATGATGGATATGTTGGGTGTGGTAGAGGATGGGGGATTGATTGGGAGGGAGAGGGTTAGTGGGGGGAGTTGGGTGAGGAGCGTGGGGTGATTGATGTTTCTGATTGATGAGAAAAGGAAGCATGAGTACCGTCCCTGTGCTTCACATTGGATAGGTTTTTACCGATACGGAAGGAGTTGCGGCAGGGATAAAAAAGAGCTTCACCCCATTATTTTGGAAGTGAAGCTCTTTTTATTTGTGGGCTAACATACGCTGATTTTTTTAGTGCCGAGGTACCTGTCCCCCTGGATTATTCAATAATATATATTCTAGAATCATTCTTTCTGTTTCCTTATTTTTAAATCACTTAATTTATTCATTATGGCTCAATTCTATAATATCAAAAACATAAAAGAGGTTGAATGCTTATCAATAGGACAAAGTGTGATAAAAACTTGGATTCGCTCCCGCACTACCGTAAGTAAGTACTTAACCGAAAGTTCAGCTCCCTCAACTGTATATGTAAATGTTTATATTGTAAGAAGTAAAGCTCACCACATAAATGGTTCTCCCCATTCAACCAATAGATCTCTTTACCCGATCAAACCGTTCCTCTTCTTTAACCGGGCCTTCTTCTTTTGGTTCTGCTATCGGACTCTTTTTAGGAGGCGCCGATTGCATGTTTTGATACCCTTCCAACATTAACTTGAAAGCCAAGACAGTCAATGTTAGTAAGAAAATCGGGGAGATCGCAATCCACCAATAGGTCGTAAATAAAAAGCGGAAATTATTACCGATAATCCCCGACCACTCATTTGAAAGGGAGACATAGACGACATTTCTAAATAGGTCTTCTTTCATGGCCCCCCCTCCGAAGAAGATGCCAAGAATTCCTAAGTGAGCCAAAAGAATCAGCACCTGAATCATCTCCCGCAAAAAAATGATTACGAGCTGGGGTTTCAAAAAAGGTAAAATATGTTTCATGAGAACATGCCTGCGGTTCCCGCCGAGGATTCGCACACTTTCCATAAACTCTTTTCGAAGAATCTGATTGACCTCTTTGGAAATCGTCAGTGAGGTGATGGGAACGGCAGCTAATGTTAACACTATGACTTCAATGATCACCCTTGCTCCAAAACCATAGGTGAACTCACTGTCGACCCCGTTAAACTGACCGTCGGCAAACAGAACCCAATATAGCATTAAATAGGCGATGAGGGTGACCGGATAGTAGTAGAATGCTTCAAGAAACGGGCGGCTCCACTGATTCAGCTTAGGGGCATAAAGCTCAGAAATCGTTCCCCATACAAAAGACAACATGAAGCGCAACCCTGCTATCAGTAATGCGACGCCAAGGGTATATTTTGCTCCGATGAGGAGGATATGAAACATGCTTTGTGCCAGGTTGTTGGTCCCGAAAGGAGGATATTCCCAGGGGGAATAGGGTGGGCTCTTCACCCCATCTTCTGTAAAGCGAAGCTCTGCTACCGGGATATAATTATCGAAGAACCACCCATACATTAAGCTTCCCATGAGCGTGAGAAAGACAAATAGAAAGCCGGTCATAAATGACTTATTTTTCAAAACACGGATCATTCTATTCCCCTCCTACATACTTCGTTTTTAGCTTTTTAACCACTTCCTCCAGCAGAAAAAGAGGGATAAACATCAAGATGACGCTTATGGTGGCAATCTCATAGGCCGGATGATTGATAACGAACCAGGTGAGTCCGTATGTATTAAAGAGGATCTCGAGCATAATCAGATTGGAAAACATAAACGAAATAATCATCTTGGAATGATTAATCAAACTCACTAAGCTATTACGGAAAACATGCCTCATTAATACATGAAAACCCGTCAATCCCTTCCCTGTAGCGAGCTCCACATACGGCTTCATCAATTCATCTTCGAATATGAGCATCAACGTTCGGTAAAGGAAAATCGTCGGAAGGATACTATAGGTGAGAAGTGGAAGGGCGTAGGGTCGTTCTGATCCACCTACCACCTCGAAGACCAATATCCCGGTTTTTTTAAATAAGTACACGAAGAAGAGCTGCGCCAGGACAATGACAAAGACATCGGGGACCGATTCCAGAAGGGTAGAGCTTCTGATCAATAGCAGCCTCTTCTTCAAAGAAAGCTGAAACGTAATCAGAATCCAAAGAATTGCGAACCCTAGTGATAGGAGAAAGCCCAGAAACAATATCGTCAACGTATAAAAGTAAAAACCGAAGAAATCTGGAAAAACATCATACTTCGTTTCATGGGCGAACGACTCGGTCTGGAAGGTCATCGTGTCAGGGTGTGTGAGCGTATATACTAGATGTGTGAAGTTTTGCCAGAAAGATGAGAAGCTGAGATTGATTTTTCCCTGGAAGAGACTGATGAAAGCTCCGAGGCATAGAATACATATAATAATAGATAGTATACGTGCTAACGTTCTCATCCTCGATCTCCCATCCTTTTACTAGCCACCGTGACTGCTTTCATCCACGGTACTGTTTGATTCAGTGCCAATGTTTTTATGTATTTCTATCCTATATCGGATAAAAAAATCAGCAACTACTTTACATAGTAGGAAAATAACCACGGACTGTATTAGAACTACTACCCATAAGGGAGATATATCTGGAGGCTTCTTCAATTGCCTTCACAACGCAAAAGGTTAGAACGGGAAGGCATATTAGACTTATCTAAAATGGTAGGTCTTATTTTGATCTCATCTTCAACTAACGCCCCCTTTAATTGAAGAGTAGGTTACTTACAATAAATTGCTTACCCTTCATTGTTTCTTTTTTTGAAAATATCTCTGTATGTAGCTAGGAGTATGGTGAAAATAAATAACAGAGGTAAAACCACTTCATAACTATTAGTATAAGAACCTTCTTCCCAAAATACGATAATGCCCATACTTATAATAACCACTCCAGAAAACCAATAAAAAGCATTTTTTGTTATCCGTCTTCTATATAGGTTAATAATTACGTCTCCAATTGCTACCAATAAAGCGACAACCCTTGTTATAAAATACGGCTCATAAACAAACAGACTGACGAATATTAAAATTGCAGCAATCAAACTTACTATTCCTGATTTAAGCGTTGTAAAATCCAAATAAATCCACCTCCAGTTTCTGTATGTATCCCTCTTTAGCTAATCTGCCCAATATTTGAACAAAAGGCGGCTGCTTGTTTAGCAAACGCCCCCTATAGTTGAAGAGTGCTTACCCTTTGAAATTTATTTTTAATTTCTTTCTTAGAACTTGTAAAAAGAAAATAAAGATAGTGACAATTATTAGAAATGCTGGGTTTCCAATCAGCCCAGAAAATCTAAGTAGAAGAATAAAGCAAAAAATTGGGATTCCAATAGTAAAATATAAACCTAAATTATTCATAGACTTCTCCTTCCTATTACGCTAAACTGATTTCTACCATCGTAAAAAATCCCCTTCTTTTTCCATTAACCTGCCCCAATAATTGAAGAAGGGCAATAGCCGGATGGAGACTTGCTGATCTTCAGTAATTGCCCCCTATAATTGACTACAAAGAATATTATTCTTTATACCAATTTTCATCAAAGTCAAGATTTAATGCTCTTCCGAGGCACACTCCAAACTTTATAAATCCCCTTCCCCTGGCAGTTATCACCTGTCCATCTTGAACAACCAGGTCTTCGGAAAAATTTTCTTTTTCGAGAATACCTGACTTATCCCTATCTTCTTCTGTCATTCCGATAGTATATCTTTTCCCTTTTAAGACTCCAGCTTTTGCGAGTAAATAAGGCGAACTTGAAATACTTCCAATGGTAGTTACTCGACTTTCAATTTTACCTATAAAGTCAACTAATGCTTTTTCATTCTCTAGTGAAAAAATATCCATACAACCTGTTAATAAAAGACTATCTATCTCATCAATGTTTATCTCATCAACTGTGGTGTCTGGTAAGCAAGTTAAACCAGACTCTCCGCGTATGGGCTCCATAGTTCTCCCCACTGTAACTACTGGTTTTCCCCCCTGCATTAAAATTGATAGTGCCACACTTAATTCATATTCACTATACTGAGGATATAATAGAACGGCGGTTTTTTTCATCTTTATCTAACCCCCTTAATTATTTTATTACCTGACTTACAGAACGCTCTTATTCGATTAACCTGCTCCTTTAACTTAATACCAATTATTTCAAAATCGAGCAGCTTACTCAAGAAAAACTTTAAACAAAAAAGAAGCTCATCCTGTTCCGGATAAGCCCTCTTTAGTGAAATAGAGTTTTCTTTTTTGTATCGTTATTTTTTAGTTTCGTAATCTTTTAGGATTGTTTTTATAGTATTAAATGTTTCATCTGCCATTGCTTTATTAGAATGCTCATTATAATTGTAGGTTATTAAAGCCTTCCATAGAGCCCAACCTCTTGCTCGATTCCAAGTTTCTCCATCGAAATTTGGGTAGAGTGGGGACGGTTCCCACTCTACTTTTCTTCTTTTACAAGGGGGAAAACTCACAAATAAAAAGCTCCACTAAACGCCCAGTTCACCAGAAAAGTAGGATAAGGATCATCCCCGGTTTATACGTTCCAGGGACAAGCGGGGCATCTTCTCGCTTCCACGGTCCGTGCCCGTGCCGAGGTTAGCGGCCGCTTAGCCTCAGCCCTGATTCTCATACCTGAGTCCGATGTATTCAGGCCGGAAGCCGAATGTTATGACGGAGAAATTAAAAGCAGCAGGGGTGAACGTTCAAGAGGCGACATTCAGGGGCTGTTCTCATGCGTTTACTCATCTGGGCCCAAAAGAAAGAGCAGAAGAGGCTTGGCAATTGATCTCAGGCAAAATCAAAGCTGTGGCTGAAGCCCCTCCAAATTGAACCATGACCCAAACACATTCAAGTTTTTTCTTAGAGGCAGTTAGGGTATAAGATGAGTGTTAAAGATACAGACTTGATGTATTGGAAAAAGAAGGCCAAACCGGGTCTAGTTCCATTATCCAGAGAGGGGTACAGAAGAGCTCGATATGGAAGTGGCACAAGGACAGGCGGATGATGAATGGGTTTTTAAAAAATACATACACAAAACAAAATTTCCGAACAGGAGGAACAATAACCATTGAAAAATAAAACGGTACTGATCATTGGAGGGGGACTCGGTGGGGTTTCGGCTGCCATAACACTGGCACAGGCAGGATACGATGTTTCCTTATATGAAAAAAACGATCACATTGGAGGAAAGTTGAACCGGCTCGAGCAAGACGGCTTCGGTTTTGATCTTGGCCCGTCCATTTTGACGATGCCGCAGATCTTTGAGAAATTGTTTGCTGCCAGCGGGAAATCCATGGAGGATTATGTGCAGATTGAAAGACTGGATCATCAGTGGCGTTCCTTCTTCCCCGATGGAAATGTCATAGACTTGTATGAAGATGTGAACGACATGCTAGAGAAGAATGCCTCACTCAGTGAAAAGGACATTCGTGAATATCAGCGTCTCCTGGAGCATTCGAAGACTCATTACGATATGACGGATAAAACCTTATTTAAAGGTGCGGATACGGCAAAAGGAATCGTCAAGCAGGCGGGACTGTTCAGTGTCTTGAAGAACATTGACCTGATGTCCACAGTGCATAAATCCCTTGATAAGCGGATTAGTCATGAGCAGTTTCGCGATATGCTCTCTTATTTTATCAAATATGTGGGTTCGTCCCCTTACGATGCGCCTGCCGTGATGAATATGATGATCTATATGCAACATGACCAGGGAGCATGGTACGTTCCCGGCGGTTTGCACAAGCTAGCGGACGCTCTTGTGAAGCTGGCGGAAGAAGTGGGGGTGACTTTCCACCTTGGACAGCAGATCGTCAAGCTAGACAAGAAGGATGGCGACATTACCGGAGCCGTATTGGATGACGGAACACGGGTGACGGCCGATCATTATGTGTCGAATATGGAAGTCATACCGGTGTACGAGCGATTACTGGAGGAAGACAGCGATTATATTGAAAAATTAAAAACGAAATTCCAACCGGCGAGTTCCGGCCTCGTCATGCATCTGGGTGTGAAGAAGAGTTATCCGCAGCTCCGCCATCATAATTTCTTTTTCGCCGAAAATATGAAGGAGCAAATGGAATCGATCTTCCACCGCCATGAACTGCCGGAGGACCCGGTCATTTATCTCGTCAATGTGAATAAAACCGATCCGACACAGGCCCCTCCAGGACATGAAAATATCAAGGTGCTGCCGCATATTCCGTTTATCCGGGATGAGAATCCGTATACGCAAGAGGACTATGAACAATTCGCTGAGCGGGTCCTGATCAAGTTGGAGAAGATGGGCCTTGATGGCTTGCGTGAGAACATTGTCACGAGGGATATGTGGACCCCGGAAGATATCAGGCGTACGTATGGCTCCGACCGCGGGGCGATTTATGGAACGGTGTCAGACAGTAAGAAGAATAAAGGCTTGAAGCATCCGAAGCAGAGTGAACGCTACGACAATCTTTACTTTGTCGGGGGAACGGTGAACCCGGGAGGCGGAATGCCGATGGTTACCTTAAGCGGCCAGCTTGTAGGCGAGAAAATTATGGAGAGGGATTCTGGATAATAAAGGGGTGATGTCATGATCGTCTCACTGCCTGACCATTGGATCATACTCATTGATGTGATTGCCTGGACGTTCTTTCATCTCGCCATCTCGGCCATTTGCTTGAAACTGCCTTTGACGTGGTTTCTGAGAGACCATTTCTGGTTTCGGACGTTCCCTTTTGAACAGTCCGGGGCATTGTGGCAGCGTTTATTCCGGGTGAAATCGTGGAAGGGATTGATTCTGGATGGCACTATTTTTCTCAAAAAGGGATACAGCAAAAAGGGATTGCATGGAACGAAGTCGAGGGACTTGATCGTATTTGCGGCGGAAACGAAACGTGCGGAATTAACCCATTGGCTCTCCATTCTCCCTGCTCCACTGTTCTTCATTTGGAATCCCGTATGGGCAGGATGGGGGATGGTCCTGTATGCCCTTGTCTTCAACCTTCCGATTATCGTGGTTCAACGGTACAATCGGGGGCGCATATCTTCGATTACGTCGGGTGTTGGCAAGAAATGAAGTAAGCTACTGTAAGGAAATGCAGCTACATAAAGGTTGAACGGGGATTGGCACGGTTGTGAGTTTTAGAGGAAGGAGGTAGATAAATGACAGCTTCAGAAGTGATCAATCTCATCCTGGGTTTCCTGGGTGTGATCATTGGCGTGATCATGTTTTGGTCCTTGCCGGTTCCAAGATTCACCTCCAAACATACGGCGGGGTTGCCGTTTGTGTCCATCATTATCCCTGCCAGAAATGAAGAAGGCAGGATCTCCCCGTTATTGAAGTCGTTGCAGGAGCAGCGATACAAGGGATATGAAATTCTGTTGGTGGATGACGATTCTTCGGATCGTACTGTTGAGGTCGCAGAAAGCTACGGTGTCACGGTCCTCCAGAATAAAGGGGCAGGAAAATCGTCTGCCTGCTGGCGCGGTGCCAAGGAGGCAAAAGGGACCTGGCTGCTATTTTTGGATGCCGATACCAGATTCACCAGTGTGGATGGATTACGGAATCTTCTTCATGTCTACCAGGGAAAAGGAGCCAGGGGGATCCTCGCCTTGCAGCCCTATCACACCGTGGAGCGTGTGTATGAGCATCTCTCCATTGTTTTTAACATCATCGTGGTGGTAGGGATGAATCTATTTACGGTCTGGGGATCCCGGTTCAAAGCTGCCGGTTCGTTCGGTCCCTGCATTCTATGTAATCGAGACGATTACTTTTTATCCGGAGGGCATGAAAAAATCGAGGGAGCCATCATGGATGATCTGGCGCTGGGAGAAGCCTTTCTTGATCAGAACATTCCCGTTCGCTGCTTAGGTGGCAGGGGGATCATTTCGTTCCGCATGTATCCGGAAGGTGTGGGAAGCCTGATCGAAGGCTGGTGCAAAAGTTTTGCCGTTGGTTCCAAGTCCACTCATCCCGTTGTCATGCTGATGGTCATCCTATGGATTACTGGAAGTTTAACCAGTGCGTCTTCATTGATCTCTTCGATTATAGAGGGAAGTACTGCCGCTATGATCGTCTATGGAGTATTGTATATCCTCTATAGCGTTCAAACAGCATGGTTTGCCCGCAGGGTCGGGGATTTCAGGTGGGGGTATTTCCCTTTCTATCCTTTGTTCTTTTTATTCTTTGCGGTGATTTTCCTTTATTCTTTCGTTCGTGTGAATGTGTTTCATTCTGTGAAGTGGAAAGGGCGGAAGATAAAGGTGTGAAGGGCTTAGAGCCCTTTTACTACCTGAAATAAAGGGGTCTGACCCTTTTTTCCTAGAAAAACAGTTCTTTTGTTGGGGATGGAGGGGGGAGGGTTCTGTGGCTTTGTTTTGAGCCAGCTTTTGATGAGGGAGTGTGTGAAGGGGTAAGAGTTTCAGAGTATATGGGGTTGTTGGGTTGGGATCTAATGAGGTGGCGTAAGAATGGAGATGCGTCATTTTTTGAGTGTGTCAGGAAATAGGGATTTATCGGGGTATTAAGTAAGGTTTGCGGTGATGTTGGACATGGTGAGTGGGGGAGGGGTGAGTGAAGCATGTTGGAGATTATGCTGCTTCGTCTTGACGTAAAGGAAGCATGGGAACCGTCCCTGTGCTTAGAAGAAATGGAGTGTGGATCATGGTGAGAGGGAACGAAGAGTAGGTAAAAGGTAATCGTCATAACTTTTTATCGAGAATTGACGATTAACCTTCCGATCGATTCTCAAGGATGAAAACCCGTTTATCAATATCGGTGATTCTTGTGTTCAGATAATGAAAGTCCGTCTCAGAACGTTGGTTTTCTACTTTTAACTTAGTAATGACATCTTCTGTTTGTGATGTTTCAATTCTATTGACCGTTTCCTTTATCTCTTTTAAATCACTTCCGAATTCCTTTAGGTTACGGTCGAATTCCTTCATGTTCTGTTGAATATCGGATAACATGTTCACGATTTGCTTGTCCATAAATCTCACCTTCCTACTATTATAATAGTTGAAATGAATAGATGATACTACCCTGATATTGTATGAACTGGCAAGCGGAGAGGCAGGTGCTTTGGTCCAGACAAGAGGAAGCACAAGAACCGTCCCCACTCTACTAAAAATACCCTCCCAAAAAACGGAAGGGTCACAAGAGGGTGTAGATTCCCGACAAACACATTGAAAGACTTTAGATACTATTAAATACTTGTAAGGGCTTATATTTAATACCCTGTTACTTTTCCAGTGTACTTAGTAGATTTCACTTTATACAGAGGTGGTTTATCATGTCCAGTAGGGATAGCTATCTCTTGAACGACAATTCTCCAATCTCCTCTTCCTGCATCACTGCTTAACGTTACTGGGGAGTCATTTCTAACTGTCTTGGAAACTTTAGTGGACCACCACAATCCATTACTCTTTTGTAATTCTACTGTTATACCTGCCTTACCACCTGTTTGAATAAAACTTTCAACTTCAAAATTAACCTTTACTGAGTTCTTACTTGAATAAAAGTGGTGATAATTCCCGGGATTACTGGTTCCGGTGTTTTTAGTTGTACCACTGAAATTTGTGATGTGTAAGCTAGCCGCTGCAGGGCTTACAACGAGACCGAAAGCTACTACTATTAACACAACAATAAAGGATAATTTATATGAAATACTTTTTCTCATTACTCTTCAACTCCTAATAAAATGTTACTATTGAATATACGCATCTATAACTCTATAGCTCTTAGTGGGTGCATAGACGTCAACTATTATAGTTGTATAAGAACTTGTTGGCCAATATTTTACAGGTGTGAATGTGCCCTTGCTTGTTACTCTTCCTACCTTGGCATCTTTACCTATTCTTCCATCTCTTCCTACAACGGTTTCTTTTGATGATCTACTGAAAAAGAGACCAGTAAGATCAGCGTCTGCATTAACTGCAGTTAGGTAGTCTCCCTTCCACGAAAAAGTCCCAAATACCGCATGAGAAAAATTTGCACCTTTAGTATGAGCAATATACGCTTGATATTCTTTAGATCCAACAGATGAGGCAGCAGCAAAACTACCATTTGTATTTAAGGGAGCGCCCTTTAATTTTGAAGGTGCCATTACATTTTTTTCTATTAAACCTAGTTTCATATTTTCTGATTGTACCTCAATATTGGTTTCACCATTTGCCAACTTTTTGTTAATTTCTTCTTTCAGGACTTGTAGTTCTGCATTAATTTCTTCTTTTTCTTCATCTGTAAGAAAACCATTCGTTTGATTCTCAGCAGCACTTGCTCCATTAGCAGAGATAAAAAGTATAAGCCCGAAAGCTAATATTAATAGTAGTTTCTTCATTGTTTCTCCTCCTCTTTTGGTGTTTCCTGCGCAAGAAACAGAAGCAATCTTAATTGATCACATCTACATTATCTGGAAACTCGGTTGAATTGTCACCGAAAGAACTTGTAAGGAATTCCGCATTTTTTTTTGTAATTCCACTGTGTGGCATTGTGTATTTGTGCAAATATTTACTATTAAACATAAATATTGAATTGGAGCTAAAGACTTTGTCTAACCTTAAAAAAAATTAATGTTTAGGGATTTTGCAGAATTATCTAATTTTATATGGTAAGTTATTATTTGGAATATGGATGATTTACTCTATTAAGGAGGTGTATTGTGAATAGAGTCTTAATTATTAATGATAATGAATTGCTAGGAAGAGGGATTAAGCAGGTCTTAGAAGAATCAGATTTTAAGGTTACTTTTATTAAAGAACTTCAAAATAAGGCAGGTATACTTCCCCCATTGTCCTCTTTCGATATATATATAATTGATTTAGAGTCACCTGATATTTCAGTCAATGATTTAACGAGAGGAATATTCCAGACAAATACAGAGGCCAAGGTCATTTGCTTGTATGAAAGACATATAGCTCAAATCTACCAATATGCTGAACTGGGGATTTCTGGTCTCATAAAAAAGACTACACCTACAGAAGATCTCATTTCCACGCTAAAACTAGTATTAAATGGTCAAGCTTTATTTCCACTTTCGTTGATAAAGCAGTTAGCCGATTCTCAGCAATTAGATCGTATGGCTAAGAATTCAATGGCCCACGCATTATTGTCTCCAAAAGAATTGGAGATTTTAAATTTTGTAGCTGCAGGAAAGAAGAACAGGCAAATAGCTGAGCAACTTTATATGAGTATCCGTTCTGTAGAGTACTATTTAACTAAATCTTTCAAAAAGTTAGGTGTAAGCTCGCGAATGGAAGCTTATTCAAAAGCTATGGAGTTGGGTTTAATTGACATAAACAAGACGATGCACCAGAATTTAAGTAAGAGGAATTTGATATCTGATTAAAATAATGGAAATGGGTGAAAGAATGCCAATACTTTTAATAATATTATTTCTATTTATCGTTTGTTTTTTCATTAGTTCTTCTCTGAATATTCTTTTTAAACTAACAGATAAGAAACATTGGACCATTTCATTTTTCATTAGTTTATTTTTTTCATTAATTATCACTGCTTTTATTTTTGCAATCTGATACCTATTCTTAGGTTTCTCTGAAAAATGAGTATTAATGAGAAGACCGGGGGTATGAGCTTCGGATTTCAGTATATTGACAAGTCACTAAGAGATCAGCGTACGATTATGATTGAGAATTCCGGTGAAGAAACGAAAACATTTAATGGTAGTGTGGAGTTTACCAATCAGTCCCATGACGCTTCCAAAAACGGAATCCATCTATCTTTTGATGAAAAGGTTAAGGTGAAGGCCGGGAAGAAAACAAAAACGAACGTATTCTTAAATATCCCTAAAACAGCGGAAGAGGGTTACTATGAAGGGTATATCCGCTATGTGAATGAGGAAAATCCATCTGAAGAATATCAAATCCCATTTGGTATCCGAATTTCCGAAGAAGGAATTGAATCAGTCAGAGCTTTCAACTTCTCGACTAAAGAGAATAATCAATTCGGAGCCTTGTTCAATTATACCCCAATGGATTTCACTTTGAAGTCACCTATGGAACAGATCAGCGTCGTGTTGGTCGACGGGAAGACGAATAAAGAATTGGGACTGGTCGGAGTCATGGATTCTTCAGGAATTCAAGAGGGACAGAGGATCATCATTAATTCTGCCTTTGCAGGTTACTATTACCGGTATGAAGATAACCGTATTTCAGTCAACCCTTCATTGGCACCGGAAGGCCACTACAAGCTAAGATTAGTGGGGACCAACAGTGAAGGTAAAACGTTCACGAAAGAAACGGATACATTCATTGATAATACAGCTCCGGAGTTTTCAAGTACATTGCCGACGGGTGTGTATGAGTATAAGGAAGGACAAGAAACGGTTCCATTCTCCATGTCCCTTTTTGATAAGACCATTGAAGATATGAAGAAAGCGGGACTCGAAACATCCCAATCCAATAATTACATTGTCTATCATTATGGATCACCATTTCCAACAGGGGCATTGAATACTGATGGTGAGGGGAACCTTTCGGATGAAATCTTGATGAACCCGATCCTCAGCAGGTATCCTGTTGGGTTCTTCGCACACGATTCCGTCGGAAACTTCGCACAGGGTGGACCCATTATCAATAGCTTTGTTAAAGAAGGGACACAGTACGCCACTGCTTCCATGGATAAAAAAGAAATCATGGCTGGCGATAAGCTGACGATGACACTGTCGTCTCATAATGTGAAACAACTGAAAGAAGGATCCTTCTCAGTAGATTACGACAGCAATCAACTTGAGTTGATGGACGTGAAGATTCATCCGGATTTCATTAAGTATGGTGATTCTGAGATTACGTATGACGACAAGGGAAAAAGCAGTTCTACAAGACACCTTGATGTTCAAGTGAATTTGGAGAATCCGGAAGCTGAAGTGAATGGAGGCATTCCATTGGCAGAAGTTACCTTTGAAGCGAAGGATGCCAAATTTTATAGAATGAACTACGTAACTGCGCCGACCTTCTCAAGCAAGTATACAGACGTTAACGGTCAAACGACTAATTTAAAGGGATATTTTGAAGGACAATATCCGGAACTGCTGCGCAGCTATTCAGAGATAAGAGGGGACATTAAAGCCCAAGGATTCTTTGGTACCGACGGAAAATATGACAATGGTACAGACTATTCAAATGCTCCAGTTTCCATAAAGGTGACCGATTGGGAAGGCAACGTTCATGACGGGGAAATGGTCCGTAACAATGATTTTGTAGCTAAGCACCCAGTAACCGATAAGCCTTTCCAGATTGAAGTGACCATTCCTGGCCACTTTCCGGTCAAATCCACTTTCAATATCTTTGAACAACGTGAAGATAAGGTTGTCGGCACATGGCATGGCTTGCCTCTGCGCACGCAGGATGCCGGGGATATCAACCAGGACAGTGTGATTGATATCATGGATGCGATCGAGTTGAAAAACAGCTGGGGAACAGATGACCAACATTCAGACCTGAATTTCGACGGAACGGTTGATGCAAAGGACTTCGAATTAGTCGAATACAATTTCCTTGAAGCAGACCCTGGTGTGAATGCTGCACCGAAACCAATGGAGACATATAAAGGTAGGTCCTTGGAAGATATCAAAAATGAATTAGGTATTGAATAAAAAGATAATCGAGACAAAGGCATGCCCTGCCTTTGTCTTTTTCAATTATTGATTGATAGGGCGGCAAGGGTTCAATATGATAGCCCTTTCAAACGGATTACCATAATAATACTGATTAATATTCGTTAAGTCATAAAGGTGATTTTATTTAAATGAATCACTCCTTATTTGTAAACTTATTAAGTCAAGGAGACAGGTACCATAGCCCCTTTTGTATATAAGCCATGGTACTTGTCCCCTTGGTTCATTTTTCGTCCAAGCATTATATTAAACTCATCATACTATTATATTAAATATTGTTTTTAGGGGTGATGAATTGTATAAAAAAAGACGAATCCAGTGTGATCCTAATCGTATACTCCCTCCTGAGGGGTGTGACTTTTACCCGCCTCCACCAGGACCGCCGGGACCACCGGGACCACCAGGACCACCAGGACCCCAAGGACCAACTGGGCCACAGGGACCAGCTGGACCAGAAGGGCCTGAGGGACCACAGGGACCAGCTGGACCAGAAGGACCTGAGGGACCACAAGGACCGGCTGGTACTCCCGTTTTAACAGGAGTGGGCTCACCACCCTGCGATATTGGTAATGATGGAGATCTATATATTGATATCTCTACAGGGAATGTTTTTTATAAGCAACAACTACCTGTTCCTCCCACAACAAGGACCATACCTCCTCCAACAGGGAATACCCTGCTTGTCGGGTCCACCCGACCATTTACCACGATCCAAGCTGCTTTAACTGCGGCAGGAAATGGGGATCGATTATTACTAGACGCTGAAACCTTTACGATAAATTCCACGATAAATGTAAACAAGTCGGTAACGATAGAGGGGCAAGGAAAAGGCGCAACGATCGTGGATACCACGAATAATACTGTAACTACCATGTTTAATGTCACCGTATCGAATGTGGTCTTCCAAAACATGTCCATCATTCAAGATTTCGTATCAATAGCATCCATTGAGTCCGTCATAAGAGTGAATAATTTGTCAGCTACCGGAATTTATGTCGATAATTGTGAACTCTCTGTATGTGAGTTCGGTATTTCACTGATTGCCTCTGAATTCCAGATCACCAATTGTGACTTTAATTATGCACCGGGTGCTGCGCTTAACAATAGTTATCGGTATATCAGTATTTCTTCTACTTCAGGTCAGAGTATTATCGACACCAATACGTTTGTCTCAGATTCAGGGGCTGTCAGGTGCAGCTTCATCATTATCACGAATGTAGCAGCCAGTTCAGGTACACTAAAGGGGGATTTGGTCATAAGGAATAATACACAATTGACTTCTCCCTTTACGCTCCGTCACCTTCTTCTCATGGAAGAATTTACAGGTGAAAATTTTGGGTTATATATCATCGATAATACGACCATTAGTGAAGGAAATGTTCCTGTCTTACTGAATGCTGCAAACCTGAATATTTTTAAATTCATGGCTTTCTACGGTAACACCGTTCAGAACACTGCAGGGAAAGGACTTGCTGGCATCGATACTAATTATTTGGGCAGCACAGATGTTTTCAGTACCGGTAATACCATTGTAAATGAATTTTTCACTGCGGGATGGGCATCCGCAACAGATCCGGCAAGCTTTATCGTCGGATATAATTCAGCCGTTATTCCTGTACCGCCTAATCTGCCGCTAAATCCTTGTTATTGGTTATTGTTGAGTGAATTTATTTAGAAAGGGACTGCTGCTTGGTTTAAGTAGTTCAGTTTTTGTGGGGAACATAAGAAATAACATATCAATTTAAAGGCCAAATCGCATAGTGATTTGGTCTTTTACTTTTAATTGGACAACCATTTAAAGGAATGAAAAATTTCGTGCAATTCATCAAGCCTAAGAATAATAATGCTGATAATGTCGATTGGATAATTTCTGAACAAGTATGTGAAATCGTGAAGAATTATGCGGTATACTGCGTTTATTGAGAGTGTGAAGTAGTTGATAGTTCTTAAAAAAACTTTTCAAAGACGAACAGTTTCTTAAATGGGTTGATTGCATATGGAACAATAATGATAAGAAAAATAGGGTTAGAGGATGTCATGGAAGGAAAAAACTTGACTAAATTACAACGATAGTATAAGGATGTTGACGGAAGCACGAGAAACGTCCCCGCGCTTCCTGGACCCCTTGTCTTACAGAAATCTCTCCATAGCGGTATGAAGACTCGAGGTCACAGTGAACCTAGAACTATCAATTCCAAGATGGGTCATGGTCTGTGCGATCTCGGGTCTTATTCCGGATAGGATGGTTTCGATTCCGATCATGGATAGGGCATCCACAACCTTGAAGATGCGGTCTGCTACCATCGTATCAATGATCGGTACGCCGGAAAGGTCAATGATCATGTACTCTAGGGATAACTCATTCCCTTTGGAGAGTGCTTTATCCATCAGTTCTTGAGCTCTTTCGGTGTCAATGTCACCTATCAATGGAAGTATACCAACTTGATTGGTTATTTTGATCACTGGAATGGAGAGTTCTAACGCTATCGCTTCTGCCGCATTGATCCGTGTATAAAATCTTCTTGAATACGACATACTCAGCCAATGTACGGCCCTGTCTACCACTTCATCAAAATCTGAGATCAAATCATAGAATTGATCAAAGGATAAGTTGAAAGCGGACGCTTCCTCTTTAATGATTTGGCCGATTAGGTTTCGGTAATCTCTCACTTCGTCCAGAGCAACATCTAATGGTAGGTTGAAATTCACGAGAGTGTCGACGGCTTCCGATCCCCACTCTTGTAGCTGCTCGAATGCGGTGTCCAAATCACTCTCAATGGATTTTGCATAAATACCAATGATATCCTCACGCCAACTATGAAGCTTCGACTCTATGTTGCTGAATTCGCTTGATCTCAGATTGTCTTTTTGAACGATAAGCTCTTGCTTTTGACTCAATACTTTATCACAGATTGCTTTCATGTAAGTTTTTTTACCTTGATCGATCATGTACTCAAAGTCTCTCCTTTTACTGTAGTTTCCAATTATATTTTAACATAATGAAGAATGATAGTTGGAGTAGGATCGATTGGGCTGAGCCGAGGGCACAGGTACCGTCTCTCAAAAATTAGTCGATAAATACTGGAGGAATGGGGATATTTATAAGGGGTGGCGTGAAGTAAAGTGGCGGTTTTGCCACTTTTCCAGGCTCTGAAGCATGGGGACGGTTCTTGATGGAAGCAAGAGAACCGTCCCCTCGCTTACCCCTCGGCCCATTTAAAACAGTTCCGAGGTACCTGTCCCCATGGCTCCTTGAAGAGCAAACAAATTCATTTAAGGTTTCTTTAACCTTCCCTTAAGTTTCCTATAAGGTAAATAATGTATCCTCTATCTATGAACCTTTTAATGCTGAGCTTATCACTGAATAAGACAAGTGCCGAGGTATCATATTTAGAGAGGAGAAGGGATCATGAAACAAATAGGTAGAAACACATTACTATTATTAATAGCTCTGATGTTAGTAGTAGGGACGGTTGGCCCATCTGTTAGTGCGGCACCCATGACGAACGAAGAAGAAGTGGAGGAATTGGCGGCTGATCTTAAATTACTTTAGTGTAAGAAATCCATTACCCAGATAAGGATGATGATGATGGAGCAACAAAAAGAGAAACTATTCTTCCTGGGATACTTTCTTATAATCCCACTTATATTTATCACGAGCTTCTTGTTATGGGGGTTCGTTATAAAAGGAAATGGACTATGGACCATGATGACAGATGCGTTATCAATCATAGGAATCTATTATATCCTTACGAGTATGATCTTTAGCTTAGTTATGAGGAAATAAACGAAGATTGAAACATCTCGGCATGACATATGCAATATTTAATAGGTTCTTAAGCTACATAAGTTTTTTAATGGATGGTGCCTGACCTCCGGAAGGTCTGTCACCGTTTTTTGCTACATGCCTCGGTTCACCAGGTTAGTCTTCTAAATCAGGGCTTCCCACCATCAATGTAAAGGGCATAAAAGGAGTTAGAAAAATAAAGTTTCTCTAAGGAAAGAGGGATTAATAATGAAAAGATTTCAAAACGCAGACGACATCTCCCGGTTAAAGGAAGCCTTCCATAGAGTATTTACGAAATCGGCTCCATTTGGCGCTCCATTTCAGAAAAGCTTTCACAAAAGGGTACTGATCTTCCCGACCAAGGGATATTATCTTCAGGAAGCTCAGTTCCATGCTCTGATGAAAACCATTGAACAGGTTGGACAGGGGACCTTTATCTTGTCGGAGTCGGAAGGGGATCCTTTTGACCTCTCGCAGGACTTTCACTCCGAATTGGCACCACAGCACTGGGGCGCCGAAAGTACCATAGCCTACGAAGACTACCGATCCATTCCTCTTGTGGTCGAGAATTCCCTCTATTCACCACAAGGAGGGTGGGGCTTGCAAATATCTCATGAAGATCATGCAGTCCTTGCCGGGAATACTGCATTCATTGACGCCTTTAAAGAAGCGTATCCTGAATGGGAAGAGGATAAGGAAAAATTTCTTCAATATTGGGTTCGTGCAAATAAGGAATTTTCTACGGATATTAAGTGGGTTCATGACTTGTTAAAGTAGAGTGGGGCCCCCCAGCACGGGAAGGATGGAGGGACAGGCACCGTTTTTCGTTACTCCCTCCTGTTGAAAATCAGAAGCCTATTAAGAACTTCAAAACCAAAGAAGGGAATAAGGAATCTTTGAAGAATAGTAATAGCGGATACTGATTTCTTACAGGCTGTTGATCCCATTCATGCTTTTAGGCTCTTTTCCAGATCTCATGTCGGCTATTGAGTAGACATGTGTCATGTATTCTCTATTGCAATGGGTGAACTTTGGGTATTTTTCATCATAGGCAATTGCAGTGTCCTGCTTTATTCAGAGTGAAAATGAAATACCGTTTTATGATGTGATTCGAATCAAAATACTCTAATGTTCGGGAGGAAATGAAATGTCTAACAATACGTTGACTTCAAGGGTGGAGAATGATCGGGTACTTGTTCTTGAGCGAGAATTTGATGCGCCGCGTGAGCTAGTGTTTACTATGTTTAAAGACTCTGAACATCTCAAACAGTGGTGGGGACCAAGAGGCTGGGAGCTTCCCGTATGTAACGTGGATTTTCGGCCGGGAGGTGTGTGGCATTACTGCATGAAGTGCGCAGATCGAGGTCAAGGAGAATACTTCGGTATGGAATCTTGGGGAAAAGGGGTTTACAAGGAGATCATCGAGCCGGAGAAGATCATCTACGTCGATTCCTTCTCAGATCCGGAAGGCAATACGAATGAAGACATGCCATCAACGACTAATATATTGGAATTCATCGATTTGGGTGGCAGGACGAAGCTGATCAACCGTGCTGAATATGATTCGGCAGAGTCTCTCAAGACCGTTACTGATATGGGTGTGATAGAAGGCATCACCGAAACGTGGGACCGCCTGGAGGAAGCCATTCAGAAGGTGAAATAAAGACAAGATACAACAATAAGTTTATTAGGGTCTGATCCTCTGGGGGTCAGACTCTTTTTCAGGAACAACTAAACATATGCTCAGGACATGAGTTCCATGTTCTGAGCTATTTGGCGTTTGAAGTTAATAACATCTTATCCACGAAATGTTGTAAGGACATCAAGAGAAGGAGTTCCTGTAAGCTATTTAATGATAAATAAGTATATTTAAGGTTTGTTTAAGGATGGATTAAGGTTAGTTTAACGTACTGCAATTATAATAATAAAGTTCGGTTCAACTATTGATTAAAGGAGGATGTTAAGTGGGTGAGGACAATCGGTATCCTACTTTACTGTGTTATTGCATTGATATTATCTGCTTGTGATTCTCAGATTGAAGGAAAAGACTCAAGCAACAAAGAAACTGGCAGCTGGGGATATGAACTCATTAATAGTGACATTCAAAGAGAAGGCGGAAAACCCATTAAAATTGCTGTGCTTGATAGTGGAATTAATTCTTCATTACCCGAACTTAAAGACAGGGTAATAAAGTCATTTGATGTCATTGAGAATGATGAAGTTACGAAAGATTCATTCAATCATGGTACTTCAGTAGCAGCGATTATAGGTGGGGAAAGAATCAATAATGAGATTCAAGGAATTAATCAACACTCGATACTATATGATGTACAAGTTCTAAATGAAAATGGGCTTGGGGATGTTAGCACGGTTGTAGACGGAATAGAGTGGTGTATTAAAGAAAAAGTAGATGTAATCAATATCAGTTTTGGATTTGAAAAGAATTACCCCGAATTAGAGAGTGTGATTCATAAAGCACTGGATGAAGGAATCATTATTGTTGCTGCTTCTGGTAACACTTTAGGTTTAAATGTTGAGTATCCGGCTAAATATCAAGGTGTTATTTCTGTAGCTTCAATAAACAAAGATAGTAAGAGGTCCAGTGTTTCTGCAAAAGGGAAAATTGATTATGCTGCACCAGGTGAAGATATTTTATCAATTAATAACCAGGGTCAAATTGGATTATTGAAAGGAACTTCATTTGCTGCTCCTATGTTAACAGGTGTCATTTCAGTGTTAATGAGTCATTCTGATGAAGATATAACATACAAAAATATACATAACTTTCTTAAACCTTTTGTTCAAGATCTTGGGGAAAAAGGGCACGATGAAGAATTTGGAAACGGAGTAATTAAATTAAGGTAGAGTTTATGAAGAGGAGTGGAGATATATGAAAAAGGTTGTATCCTATTTGTTGGTTGTCACAATGTTATTTACCATATCACCTGTCGTAAGCCGCGCACAAGATGAGGTTAAAATTGAAGATGATATATTAGTAGAACAGTTTGGTAAAGAAGCCGCAGAAAATATGTCCGTTTCTGTAGACCAAATGGATTCTAATAATATGGTTGTTAAGAGTGAGTATGATTCTCAGGACTTGAATGCGGTCGCCTATATAAATATCGATAGTCATGATGGGACCATTTCCGTGGAGGGACGGGTTCAAGAAGGTAATGTGGTTGAGGAAAGTTCCTATGATGTTCACTTATCTTATTTACTATTGAAGAGAATGATTTTAATGCAGTTTTCATAAATAAGGAAACTGGTGAAATATATGAAATGGATACAATAAAGGCTTCAGCTTCCATTTGGCCATATATTCTTGCAATTATTGCGAGGGTGGGGTTATCCGCAGCCCAAAAGCAGTTCGGTAAAACAGCAGTAAAGGCTGCACTAAAAAATTTACCAAAGAGTGTTAAGAAAATCGATGATTCATTTCTAAAGAAGAATGGTATTGATGCACATGAGTTAAAGCAGGATTATTTGGGGAAAAAAGCGAAAATATCACAGTATGATTTATATATAGATAAAGATACCAAAAGAGTTTGGATATACAAAAAAGGTGGAAAAGGAACGCCAATACCAACAGAAGAATTTATTAAGTAAAGCCGAAAGGGGCTAAAATAAATGAAAACGGAGATCAATGTGGAATATTGCCTATATGGTGATGACTTAAACCCGAATGATATTACTAAGCACCTTGAATTGGTACCTTCTCTAAGTTATAAAAAAGGTGATCTCGTTAAAGAAAATAGAATAATGACAAGACTGGAGGGATGCTGGGAGATTGAAACAGGTTACGCTCCATCAATGGATATCAATGATGCTTTGAGTAAACTGGAAGACATACTCACTGAAAAAACAGATAAAATAAGGGAGATTAAAAGAGCCAATAAACTTGAAAGTAAATTGACCATAGTCATTAAGATTTATGATAACGAGGTGCCTGGCATGTACTTCTCTCCGTCTACATTATCCTTTATTGTGAACGACTTAGAGGCAGAAATGGATATTTGCACATATATAAACTAAGAACATACCGGAAATAAAAGAATTAGGGACGGACCTCCTATCTTAGCGAGGTCCGTCCCTCTAGGGTATATTGGGGACGGTTCCCGCTCTACCCTTTACACTTTTCTTTTATTAAAGTAGTTAGCTATTTGTTCAGTAGAATAGAATAATATTAACCCTACAGTTAAAATAATAAATGAACTACTTATTAACGGTCTATTATTTACCATTTCAAAGAGTGCATTAATAAAAAGGGTAACTCCCCAAAATATAAATGTACTCTGAAATGCGGTATTAACACTTTTCTTATTAATTCTTTCATCGTTTTTAAAAAACATATTGATTTCCTCTCAATTTCTAGGATCATATCTTAGCATTCGTCACTACTAAATCTTCCTCCCAATAAGCGAATCGGGGGCAGGCATTGTTTTCCGTTTAGCGAGATCCGTCCCTCTTTCAATTCCATCGCAACGATTTCTTAAACTCACGAAACGCTTGCTGAGAGTACTCATCCCCAAACTTTCGAATGACTCCTTCTATGTTTTCTTTTTCCTGAATTAAGATTGGATGTATTTCCGTTGTATTGGCCACTTCATAGACGGCATGTAGAAAATCGACCATCTCCCCTATTAAAAACCCATTTCGCAATTTCATTACTTCTTGGATGACGACAGGTATGTACTGAAAAGCTTCCTCTGAAGTCATGCTAGTAGTGATTTCCTCAAAGAAATGGCCGAAATACCATTCATCCTGATCAAGTTTCTCCTGCCAGTTATGGAATACCTCATGAAGTGGTTTCATGGAACTCATCCCTTTCTTAGGGACGGACCTCCTACTTTAGCAAGGTCCGTCCCTCTTTCACTTATTCAAAAACTCTTTAGCAACTACATGATCGGGATCTAATGCCAGCATCCTTTTCGCCGTATCATAGGCTTCCTCTTCACTGATTACTTTATCGGGGATTTGATGCAAGAATAATAGATTGGATAAGTACTTGATATCTTGTCGGTCTGTTAATTCCACACATCGCCTTGCATGATAAAGGGCAGCGTAATAAGCACCGTCCAGGTAATTTAGTGGAACCACCATCAATCTAAACGCCATCTCATGTAACTTAACGTTTTCCTCTTCGACTAGTAAACTCATAATGAAGGCGTAATTCGTTATACTGGAATCCCTGAAGGCCGTTTCCATCAGTTTTTCATCAAGTTCTGAATAGGAAAGTTCATTCGTCATTTCTTTGGCCTCTTCAAAATGTCCTTTTATGATGAACTCATTTAGTTTGTTTGTCATGTTCATTACCCACCAATTACTACTTTTTTTAAAATGAGCCTTATATTTCAAAGCCATTAACTAGTTCATTGTACACGACTTCCTTAACCCCAACCTTAAAGCAACCTTAAATTAACCATAAATCTCAAAAATCGCTGACAATTTCATGGTAAAATAGGATGAAAATTTGATTTTACAAGACTGGGAGTAAGGGTATGGCAGAGTTGATTTATATAGCGGAAGATGATTTGGAAATTAATGAATTGATCGCCCTTCATTTGCGTAATGAAGGGTATCGGGTGGAGCAGAGTTATGATGGAGCTGAAGTGATCCGTAAATGCAGGGAGAAGCGGCCGAGCCTCCTCATCCTGGACTTGATGATGCCGAAAGTGGACGGGTTTCAGGTAATCAAGGAAATTCGGAAAAGCTGTAAGGTCCCGATTATGCTGCTGACAGCGAGGACGGATGATGCGGATAAAGTATTGGGATTTGGGCTGGGGGCAGATGATTATGTGGTGAAGCCCTTCAGTATGGTTGAGCTCGTATCGAGGGTGAATGCCCAGATTCGAAGGTATACTGATTATAGTGTGGTGGAGGAAGAACCTGTTATTCGCAACGGATCCCTGGAGTATGATCCGATCAATCAGACGGTGACGAAGGATGGGGAGCGGCTCTTATTGACCCCGAAGGAGACGAAGTTGCTATCGATTTTCATGAAGAATGTGAACCGGTTGTATACGAAGGCCCAGTTGTATGAGCTTGTATGGAATACGGACTACATCGGGGACAGCAATACGATCATGGTCCATATCAGTCGGATCAGAGAGCAAATTGAATCCGATCCTAAATCCCCGACGTACATTACGACGGTGAAAGGACTCGGCTATCGGATGGAGAATCATGAAGACTAATCCGATTCTTCTTAAAAAGTCCATCTCCATCACCAAGCAGTTTTTTATCAACTATGCGTTACTGTTTATCATTCTACTCGGAGTAGGGACATTCACCCTGGTGGCGAACTTTGTGTATGTCGAGACCGTGTATGAGGACTTGGATCAGGACTTCCTGAAAGGGACGTATGAAGACGCGAAGAAATTGGGGATGAAAGCGGCATTCAAGAAGAATGAGCTGCCGGATCATGCCTATATTGAAATCGTCAGTCTCGATTATAAGGTGACCGATCAATTCAATAGTCCTCACAAGATCGGGTTTACCTATGGATTGAATGAATTTCTGAAGGAAACCGACACGTATGATACGGATTTATATATACCTGAGAATAGTGAAGAGTATCTATTACTCTATTTTCCCGCAGATGACTATTTCCAATTGGATGATGTGTTCTTCTTCACCATCCTCTTTTTCATGGTGTGCTTGATCGTCATTCTGTACTGGTACGTGAAGAGGACATCCGTCCAGCTCATTCAGCCGATCCAGAAGCTTCTGAAGGGGATCGATTCGATTTCATCAGGAAACTATGGAGAGAAAATCGAGTTCGAGGCGAATCAGGAATTGAACCAGTTGAAGAATAACATTAACCAAATGGCAGAGACGATAGGCACGGAAATCGCATTGAAGGAAAGGTCCGAGAACTTGAGGAAGCAGCTGATCCTGGACATTTCCCACGATTTGAAAACCCCATTGACCAATATACAGGGTTACGCTGAAACGTTGACCAGCTTGACGAATCTGAGTCGAGCGGATCAGAAGAAATACACCGACATCATCGTGTCCAACAGCAAGAGAGCAAACCGGCTCATCCATGACCTGTTCGACCTGTCCCATATGGATATAGACTGCGATTCGGTTTCGCTTAAGGAATATGATATGGCCGAATGGCTCCGTACCATGCTGACTTCCTTTGTAGAAGAGTTCGAGGAGAAAGGGATGGAGTATCACCTGGATATTACTGAAGACACTCTGATGGTGAAGTTCGATCCTTCCAAGCTTGAGAGGGCGATTACGAACATTATCCAGAATGGGATGGCGTACAGTGATGGATATCTGTCCATTTCACTCAAACCAAAACAGAATCAGGCCATCATGACGATCGAGGATAAGGGAATCGGGGTACCCGTCGACTACCATGAAAAGATATTCGAACCGTTTGTGCGGATGGATGCATCCCGGAATGGTGAGACCGGGGGAACGGGGTTGGGACTTGCGATTGTGAAAAAAATCATCGAGCAAAGTGGTGGAACCATTGAGTTGGATGGGACTTATGATGACGGATGCCGGTTTGTGGTTGTTTTTAACATGAAATAAATAAATCATTCATCTCTAAGATTGGTACCTGGCCCTCCATACAGTAAGCTTTTGCGTACAGTGAATCAGCTTTTTCAGATTGTTGAAACTATTTGAAAAGAAAATCAAAACGACGTGTTAAAATATAGGAGGTTATACAGTCTGGTGTAAGTCCAATAAGAATGAAACCACTTATTTCCTTATGATGGAGGTTTGTTAAATGTCAGAGAATTGGGATGTTTATGTTGGTTATATTGAGGATCGGATGGCTTCGGTTGTTCTGGATATGGATATCGTTGAGGAAGTGAACACTGAAAAATACCATCATCCTTACTGTATCAGATTCAAAGTGAAAAGGCCGAACGAAGATGGATTTCCTGTAGGAGCTGAGGCCGATAGATTGGGAGAGATAGAGGATTCGCTTATTGACTCTCTGGACCCTCAACACTTTGTTCACGTGGGGCGGGTGACAACAGATGGGATCAGGGATCTGATCTTTTATTCAAATCAAGAAGAGTCATATGCTTTAGTCGATGCAGCTGGTCGCTTCAGTCAACCGGCCGGCTATGAGGTGGAAGTCTTTCCTATTGAAGAGGATGAACATTGGGAATTCTATTATGACTTCTTATATCCTAATCAGTATCAACAACAGCATATGGGGAACCGTCATGTAGTGGAACGTCTGGAAGAGTCGGGGGACACATTACAGGTCCCGCGCAAGGTTGACCACTGGGTGTATTTTGATCTTCCAAAGGGTATGAAACGTTTTGCCAAAGCCATCAAGAAAGAAGGCTTTTCCATTGAAAGTGAAACGGGTCATCCTAATGAAGAAGGTAAATATGTGCTGACGATATCCCGGGTTGATTTAGTCGATCTTCACTCCATTAATGAAGTAACGGACCTCCTTGTCGAAATCTCTGAAACATATGACGGGGAGTATGATGGGTGGGAAACGTTGGTGATTGAGGGTTAATGAAATCGAGGGCATAGCAAAGTAAAGTAACGAGGGTCAGCTCCTTTCTTAGGTACATATGTAATGAACAAATAAGGGGGACATACACATGAAAAAAGTGTTGGTATTGGTTACGGATGGTTTTGCCGATTGGGAAGCAAGTTACGTGACGGCTGAGATCAATAAATCAAAAACGGGTTATCAAGTTCAGACCATTGCGATCGACAAGGATCCTAAGGTGTCAATGGGTGGATTGACGGTTCTTCCGGACTATCGTTTACAAGATTCTCCTTTGGAATTTGAGATGCTCATCATTCCTGGAGGAACCGGGTGGAGAGAGGAAAAGAATCAGCAGGCGAAGAAACTTGTCGATTATTGCTTTGAGCATAACATTCCGGTAGCAGCGATTTGTGATGCGACGACTTTTCTCGGAAATCACGGGTATCTTGATCAGCTGAAACATACAGGTAATTCCCTACCCTATTTAAAAGAGGGGGCACCTCATTATCAGGGCGAAGAGAACTATATAGCCGAACAATCGGTTAGTGATGGCTGTCTGATTACAGCGAATGGAAGTGGAGCAGTGGAGTTTTCAAGAGATATCTTACGTAAATTGGGTGTTTTAAAGGGTGAAGAATTAGATGGATGGTATGATATATTTAAGAATGGATTTATAAAAAAGGAGTAGAGTAGCGGCGGCAAGGGGAGAGTCACCCTGGCTTGAAAAAACCCAGCTGCCAGCAGCCGGGTCCAATCATTACATTAGATTTTTATATTCAGAAATTGTTCCAAGGCAATATGAAGACTTGATGTGACCGTAATAGTAGAAGTATTAATTCCCAGGTGGGTCATGGTCTGGGCGATCTCGGGTCTTATCCCGGATAGGATGGTTTCCACTCCGATTAAGGATAAGGCTTCCACTACTTTGAAGATACGGTCGGCTACCATCGTATCAATAATGGGAACGCCTGATAAATCAATCACCATATATTCTAATCCTAATTCACTGCCTTTTGAGAGTGCTTTATCCATTAGCTCTTGAGCTCTTTGGGTATCAATATCGCCTATTAAAGGCAGTACCCCTATTTGATTCGATATTTTGATTACCGGGATGGATAATTCTAACGCCGTAGCTTCTGCAGCATTGATACGCGTATAAAATCTTCTGGAATAAGAGATGCTTAACCAATGTACGGCCCGGTCTACCACTGCATCAAAATCTGAAATCAGGTTATAGAATTGATCAATTGACAAGTTGAAACCCGAAGCTTCATCTTTAATGATCTGCCCGATTAAATTCCGGTAATCTCTTACTTCGTCCAAAGCAATCTCTAATGGAAGATTGAAGTTAACCAGTGTATCGACGGCTTCTGCTCCCCACTCCTTTAAGAGTTGGAAGGACGTATCTAAGTCACTATTGATAGATTTTGCATAAATTTCAATTATATCCTCACGCCAAATATGAAGCTGTGATTCTATGTTGGCGGGTTGGTTTGAGCTCAGGTTGTTCTTTTGAACGATAAGTTCTTGCTTTTTATCCATTATTTTATCAGATATTGCCTTAGCGTAATTGAAGTCAACTTGATTGATCATGTAGTGGAAATCTCTCCTTTACCGGATTTTACAAATATAATAGTAACATAAGTAAGAGAGCCAAGGAACCAGTCCCTCTCGCTCCCTTTACTGGAAATGAAAGCCATCGGGACAGGTACCTTGGCCTCATTTGGCGTAAGAGCCATAGTACCAGTCTCCTTGGTTCGCTTTGTATGAATAAAGAAGGATCAAATAAGCATGGGGACGGTTCTGCTGCTTCGTTTTGATCTAAGAGGAAGCACGAGAACCGTCCCCGCGCTTCCCCTTGACAATGATTGAAAATTTTATTATCGTAATAAAAAACTTAATACGTTTCACACATTCGTATAACTCCAATAATATGGTTTGGAGGTCTCTACCAGGAACCAATAAATCCTGATTACGAAGAAGATACATTTATTTGTATTTTCTTCGTAATCAGGATTTTTTTTGTTGAAAAATTGAGGAGGTACAATAATGAATTATTCTACAATGCCTAAAATTGAACTGCACTGCCATTTGGATGGGAGTGTCCGACCTGAGACGATCATTGATATCGCAAAAAGAGAGGGAATCCATATCCCTTCCTTTGATATAGAAGAGATGAAAGAGGAGCTCATTGCCCCATTAGACTGCGAATCATTGGATGAATACTTGGAGAAATTCTCGATCCCTAATGCGGTTATGCAGTCAAGAGAAAATCTAAAGAGAATCACCTTTGAGCTTTATGAGGATGCAGCCAAGGAAAACGTGAAATATATGGAGGTTCGGTTCGCCCCATTGCTTCATACACAGAAGGGGTTATCTGTAGAAGCAATCATTGGAAGTGTAATTGAGGGAATGAAAGAAGCAGAAAAACAATTTGATATTAAGGGGAATATCATTTTGTCCTGTATGAGAACGATGTCGGCGGAACGTGCCTTTGAGGTCGTCGAACAGGGGAAGGGTTTCCTTGGAAAAGGAGTCGTGGCGATTGATCTATGTGCTTCCGAAGAGGAAGGGTTCTGCGGGGAATTCATTGAACCCATCGCACTGGCCCGGGAATATGGCTACAGAGTCACGATCCACGCCGGTGAAACGGGAATTGGAAGAAATGTGCTCGAGGCTGTTGAATGGCTGGGGGCAGAAAGAATCGGACACGGTGTGTATATTACAGACTGTCCGGAAGCGTATCAGATTGTAAAGGAAGAACAGATCGTGCTTGAAATCTGCCCAACAAGTAATGTTCAAACGAAAGCCGTAAACCAATTCCGTGATCATCCCCTATACGATTTTCATAGAGATGGAATCAAAATCACCATCAATACAGACAACAGAACGGTATCCGATACAACGATGACTAAGGAATGCGAGCTGGTCTGGGGTGAATTTGCGATGAGTGAGGAGGATTATCGAGAGATTTATATGAATAGTGTGGAAGCTTGTTTTGCGAGTGATGAGGTGAAGGAAGGATTGAAGAGGTATTTGTGAGCCATGGGGATGTGAGCCATGGGGACAGGTTCCTTGGCCCCGTTTTGTATGAGAACCACGGTACCTGTTACCGTGGTTCTTCAAACGAAAGTGATTTGAGCTAAGCTATTGGTCATGCTATAACCATCACAAAGTTTGATAGAAATGCAACAATATCCTATTAATTTATAATTCCCTAAGTTTCTAAGACAACTTTCTGAGTGAAGCTGGAGTAGATCTGTGAAGATATAGTAGGAAGGTTCAAGAGCCATGGGGACTGATTCCTTGGCTCTGTTTTGTATGAGAGCCACGGTACCTGTCCCCGTGGTTAGTGGTTCGAGTAAGTTAAAGAAGAATCAAAGAACACCCCAACGTTCTTTGATCCTTCTTCTTTTTTAAAAGCTATGTTAAAGGTTATTGTTGATAATTGAACTAAAAAAAAGGGGAACTCCGCAACAGTGGGGATTCCCTGAGTTATTCAACAATGACTCCCTTTTGGTGAAGAGGGACTCTGATCAGTAGAATTTGGGGGTTCAACCAATTCAAGGGATACTTTTTTGGTCATGTTTTAGAAATCTGAATCTATCAGGGACCCCTCGGTATCAAGTAATATAGAGCTAAAATTAAGAAAAGAATCGCTGATTGGTGAGCCTATTATTAACCAGTGAAAGAAACAACTAATATAAAGTGCTTTTCCGCTTTTTAATTGATAATTTTTTTAATATGTTCCTTCCAGCTAACAACGCAACATATAAAGAAATTGTCACAAGTAATATTACATAAATGTCTCGTCCAGCAAGGTAAGTGGCAGAGTAAAGACCTTTTATAAGTAAGTGAGCAAACAGGTACGAGATAGGAAATAGAATCATTTTTTCTAGTCCATTTCTTCTTTTTTCGTTCTTACGGAATATGACCAATCCAATTCCACAAATAAGTAAAAATCCTATAGCAAACAACACATAGTAGTTTAAAACAAGCCGAGGTAACGTCATGACAGAACCATCCGTTATTGGATCTCCATAAATTAAAGTATTTTCAGTTCCATCGGTATTGTAATAGTAGATCGAAGCGACCGTTTCCCCATTCGGGTTTAAGACCGTATTTTCCAGGTTGTTTTTGTTTATTTTCTGTTGCCAAATCGTTTCCCATGTAGTTATATCATAGACATAACCTGAATTGTCTGCTGCTGGATATTGATTTACATTAAATCCAGAGACTTCTTCACTAAAATTCAAAAGTACGGTTCCGTCATCCTTTTCAATAATTGAAACCGCATTTTCATTATAAGAGATGTATGCTGGGGTTGTCAGATAAGCGATTGTAACCACTGCAAAAACCAATGTTACCATGACTGAAAGAATAATCGTTTGCAGCTTTTTCTTTCGCAATGTATTTTGTATGTTTCTTAAGGGAGCTATATCTGTATCTACTGGCGGTTCTTCAAAAGTCCTCATTTCTTCAAGTCGTTTTTTACAGTTCTCACAAGAAGCTATATGTTCTTCAACTAGATCTCTAGTATCTTGACTTGCCATATCCTCGATATATAACGGCAGTATATCCCTGATCATATTACAGCTAATTTTCATCGATAATCCTCCGATCGCGCTTTAATTTTTTCTCTAGCGCGGTGATAAGTAACACAAGCCCAGTTTTCACTTTTTCCAAACAATTTGCCAATTTGCTTAAATGACAGTTCTCCAAATGCACGGAGTGTAAAGACCTTTTTGTATGGCTCTTTCAAATTCTGGATAACTTCATGTACCTTCATAGACGCTTCTGAAACGGCTATTTCTTGTTCTACATTGTCTCCACTAGCTGATTCTGGAACCGACTCAAGATCCACCAAGCTTTTATTCTTACGCAAATAAGAGTAATAACTGTTTTTGGCAATTTGGCATAACCAAACACGGATATCACTATTCCCTCTGAAACTGTCTAGCGATGTTAATGCCTTCATAAAAGTTTCCGAAGTGATATCTTCAGAGATATGCTTATCGCCAGATAAACTATACACATATAAAAATACATCTTTAAAGTATGTATTATAAATATCCTCAAGCTGTGTCACCATCTCACCTCCTTACATATAAGACGCGATAAACTCAAATATCTTACAAAAATATTAAAAAAACCGAACAAAGTACGCCCCGGTTCTTTTTTCTTCTACCCTAATTATTTCAACAGAGTTATTTAACATATCTTTTTTAAAAAAACATTCTATTACGCACCTCAATAGTGTATGATACATAGTATAAAGCATATAGTGTACGATACACAGTATAATTCAATCAAAGAGGTGAACATATGGATAAGTCACTGCTGACATCCTTGACGACGGAGCTGCGGAGGGGGACATTGACCCTGGCGGTATTAAGTCAATTGCGGACACCGCAGTATGGATATTCACTTGTCCAATTACTGGAGAAAAGCGGAATTTCGATGGAGCAGAGTACACTCTATCCATTGCTGCGCCGGTTGGAGAAGCAAGAACTGGTCACAAGCAGCTGGGACCGGACGGAAAGCAGGCCGAGGAGATATTATGTGCTGAGCGAATACGGCACTGAGATCCTGGGACAGTTACAGGCCGAATGGGAAAAGATGTCTGGGGAATTGTCCATTTTATTAAAGGGGGATGAGGAAGGATGAAACTTGTTGAACTCTATATTCAAGAAGTGATGAGAAGGCTGCCGGAGAAGAATCGGGAGGATATTGCCCTTGAATTGAAATCAACGATTGAAGACATGCTGCCGGAGGAGTATACAGAGGATGATGTGAGAGAAGTACTGACTACACTCGGGAACCCTGCTGTGCTGGCCTCCAATTATCAAGACCGGCCGATGCACCTGATCGGTCCAAGATATTATGATCTGTATATGACGCTCTTGAAGATCATTCTCCCGATTTCTGCAGCGATCACGTTCATCGTGTTAGCCGTATCATCTGTATTGAGCTACTCAGGGGAATCAAGTCCCATTGGGGTATTCCTGTCTATTGCAGGAAATGGGATTGCCGAGGCCATCGGAACAGGAATGCAGGTCTTCTTTTGGCTGACCCTCATATTCGCCGTCATCGAGCGGACCGTTTCTTCGGACAGTCAGCTTCCGATCACCATGAGAGGAAAAGAGTGGACGCCGGATGACTTGAAAGACATCCCGTATGTCCCGAAGGAAAAACGAATTTCCAAGCTGGAGATTTTCGGAGGTCTGATTTGGACGGTCATCTGGTCAACCTGTTACTTTAAAGCGTCAAGTATCGTCGGATTGTATGAAAAAGGTGACAATGAAAGAACGTTCACCCCATTCTTTGATGGGGATGTGCTCATCGGGTATTGGCCGTTGGTCGTGTTCCTGATCGGATTGGAACTTTTCCTGCTTCTTAGAAAATGGTTAGCAGGGGTCTGGACCAGGAATCTTGCGATCGTGAATGCAGTGTTTCAGTTCATTCCTGTTCTAGCCTTTATGTTTATTTTCAGGAACATGGAGGTGCTGAATACCGATTTCATAGATAGGATACAGGAACTGTTCGACGCCTCTTTCAATTTCCAGTGGCTGTACCTGACCATATCGGTTGGATTATTGGTTACTGCGGTGATTAATAGCTATGATGGGTTTAAAAAGGCTTATAAATAAGCATAGGGTTTTATAATGGGGGAAAGGTTCTGATCTGAGAGATTGGAACCTTTTTACTTGGTTGATAAGGTAAATGAGTTTGCTTTTGAAAAGAAGATAGTGAATGAAAATAAGTAGTTCGTATAACATGGAGAAACGATCGAATTTGTAAAAAATAAACGTGTGAAAAAGGTAATTTATGTTAAAATATTTTTAGAAACGTAGTGCTTTCCATTAACGGAAGGATAGTCAAATAAGAAAAATAAATAATGATAAGACTTGAGCTCAAATTTATTACATTCGTTGACGTAAATACCGGTATAAGAAGTACGAAAAAAATGGAGGGAGAGAAATTTTTATGGAAGTTATCCTTGTAATTTTACCTTTAATTTTAATAGGTTTCATTTATTTTATCCCAAGCTACATAGCTAGCAAAAAAAATAAGCATAACAAAATACTCATTTATATTATTAATTTCTTTTTAGGATGGAGTTTGTTTGGTTGGTTCGCCGCTTTATTTTTGGCACTTAAAAAAGATCATCGCGATCAATTGTCAATTAATAAAGGGCTTAGTAAATAAAACGTGTTATTCAACTTACGGTGAAGCAAGGGGACGGTTCTGCTGCTTGATCTTTACGATAAGGAAGCAAGGAGCCATGGGGACAGGTACCATGGCTCCATTTTGTCTAAGTTCCATGGTACCTGTCTACGTGGTTTTTCATAATGAAAATTCGACACAGAGGATCAATTATGTAAAAAGAGGATTAAATAAACAAAAAAGGGGATCGATAAATTCTGAACAGGAGTAATAGCTGAAAATCAGGATTGAATGTAGGCCAATCGGGATCAATTCCATAGCCGAAGGGATTTCTTTCGAGGAATCAGACTCTACATCTGGCACCTCATACCCACCAAGAGCGGTCCTCAACTAAAAATGGACAATCTAACGTCCTTTCCTCTCGAAAAGCAGATAAAAGAGGACTGATGGACTTCAATTCGGACAGCAATCCCAGAACCGAAGCCGTGCAATAAGGTTTGTACGGGGCACACCTTGGCCACATTTTTATCAAAATGCCACGGTACCTGTCCCCGTGGCTCTAAGAATGAAACAATTCGAAACTTAAACAATTGTGCTTTCGTCTAATTACTAAAGTCTTATTCAAGCAAAGAGCAGTTTTTTATAGGAGTGGTTTTGTGTTCTGGGTAAAATTTAGTTTGATAGTGATAATCGTTTTCGGCCTTATCTCAATGGTTAAGTTTCTTTTAAGAAAGATTTTTAACATAGAGAAAGTGAAAAGAAAATTCTTTTCCAATAATCATATCAATGAGTCCCATCGTAAAGTTGACAAATGGGTGAGGATTCTTACTGCAATCACTTTAATGGTTTTAGGGATCATGATAATAAATGATGAAGACTTAACCTACTTATACATACTAGGGTTTACCACCTTATCGGCATTGGACTATAGTGTAAGAGCATTTTTTGAATGGAAATCCAGCGAATATCCTAAACAAGCTATTTTGACGTTAGCTGAAATGATCTTGGTGATAACAGCCATCTTAATTGTTTTTCAATTTTGTATTGCTTAGTTCTTATCAACCAAAAGGGAGCGGATCTTTATGAAATGTATTTATAATGAACTATAGGAACTGCCGAAAAGTCCGAATCGAGGTGTTTTATTTTGCAGAAATGCGATCATTGTAATACTCCATTTAGCTGGAGTGAAATCTATAAATCTTTTATATGGACATACAAACCAATTGAGTGTAATAACTGTGGAACGGAACATAGAATAACCATTTTGGGGAGGTTAACTTTTGTTCTTTGCACAATTGTCCCTGCGCTGATTTTCTGGAATTTCCTATCCCCTTTCAATAATATTATTTTAACTTTGGTTATTGGGATATCCATTCTCCTGGGTGGTTCATTGTTAACACCATTTTTTGTAAAGTATAAGGGTATTGTATGATGAGGAAGATGCAGATTCATATGAATATGAAAAAGCCTAATTTCTCAATATAAGTTAAGAAATCAGGCTTTTTCAATACACCCTTAACGCACCTTGCCTAAATGTACGGAGCTAGTGGGCTGACCGTCTCGTTATTTAAGGGGTGAATAGCTTCCATTGCCCTTCGGAAACAACTTCAACGGACCCATCGGTCACTTTGATGGCCGTCTGATCGTCAATCGCGTACCCTGGCACTGAGACACCTGCGGCCCATTTTTCAGCATTGGCCAGAGTATTGTCCGGTAACATCTTGTGATCTAGGTGAGGAAACAATGCAAAATCCACCAGACCCAGTGCTTTATCTCCCCCTGTGGGCGGACGCCAGCCTACGAATTCTTCGCCGATATTCGGGGCCATCACCATGCTTCCAGCGCTCATTCCCACATAGACTGCATCCAGTGATGGTAAAAGGTCTGCAAGCCCCGATTGCCGCATCCAGTGGTACAAGTAGAGGGCGTCGCCTCCCGACACAAGCAGGACATCCGTTTCCCGGACAAGAGGCACCCACCGGTCTTCGTCGATGCTTGGAAGAGCTGTGAGCTCTAGAATGCCGACAGACTTCCAGCCCAGGTCGACCATGGGATTCTCGGAATTCCCGCTGATGAACTGCCAGGCCTTGTCGCCAGGACCGACCCAGGGGTGTCCGTACATTGCGGTGGGGATGCACAGAGCGTTGGAGTCGGAGATCGGCTTGTCCAGCATGTCCACAAGCGCGTTGTGGATCGTCGGGTTATTCACGCCCGCGGACGTTAGGAGAAGTTTCATTCCCGATGTTCTTGAATCCTCTAAAAAATTGTGCGACATAAGATTTTCCTCCTTAGGGTCCAAACTTTTTCACCTGAATCATTAAATTATCACGGATTTTTTTGTTGATTCCTAACTGCCATAACTTGAAATGTAGTGCGTAGAAGTCACTTCTTCGATGGTTAATTATCTCTTATTTATTTTATCATGTTCCCTTCAGTGTTTTTGTGTATTTACGATAAATAGCAATCTATCTGATCATTAATTCAACTGTTCAAGAATCATTATTTATTCACTAAAAAGGCAGTTATCTGGAATAAAAGGTACTTATATGTAATCCACAATAGAGTCAGATCGTTGAAGAAGGATATTATAATCGGATGTAGTATTTATTTCTTAGAGATCATCACTTAGGAGGGTTTAAATGCCAGTGTCTAAAGGTCATGTAGAATACATAATTCGAAATGTGAAAGTAGAGGATGCTGAGGTACTTTTGGATATTGAGAGCTCTGTTATTTCTGAAGGTGATTATTTCATCGTAGTATCAGAAGAGGTAGAAATAAAGCCATTACAGGAGAAGAAAGAACGAATACAAAGTATATTAGATAACATAAAAGAAACTCTTATTATAGCGGAAGTGAATGGGGTAGTTGTCGGATCGATAGAATTTCGTTCACAAAATAGAAAGAGATTATCACACACTGGCTCTGTTTCAATGTCGATAAGTAAGAATTACAGAGGCATGGGAATAGGGAAGGCACTTTTAAAGGCATTATTAGACTGGGCAGAAGAAAACCCATTAATTGAAAAGGTAAGTTTAGGGGTCTTTTCAACAAATCAAAGAGCAATTTCCCTGTACAAGAAGATGGGTTTTTTGGAAGAAGGTCGATTAATTAAAGAATACAAGTTAAATCATGGTGAATATATTGATGATGTTCTTATGTACAAATTTGTATAATAAACTAATGTGGCGTTAAGCCTTTGGGGAGACAAAAAGTTTTTCGGCAAAGAAATATTCCATATGACGGAAACTTTTACAGGTCGGGTATGTACAATTATCGACCTTTTTCAAATCATGGTCTAGAATCGAAAGTAAGCATGGGGACGGTTCTGCTGCTTCGTCTTTACTAAAGGGAAGCACAAGAACCGTCCCCATGCTTCCCATGGATAGCTCCCCTTGTTCCGTTATAGGGGGCTTTAATGGAATAAGAAGTTTACAAAGATGTGGGTATTAATAAACGGTATCACAAGGGTGGCATGTTCAGCGATATAGGGTTTTGCTTTTGCATATGCCTGCTAATAAAAGAGAGGTGATTAAAATAGGAAAGAGGATATTTTGGGCCATAAACTGTGTAATTGCAGGATTGTTGATTGGATATGGATTGTTTATTGTTACAATATCAGATGTCGTTAAGCTTGGTACGGTATTAGCATTGGTAGGTGCCTCTCATGCAATTTTAAGCCTTTGGGGATACAAAAAGTATGTCGGCAAAGGTATATTCCATATGAAATAAACTTTAACAGGTCGGCGATGTACAATCCTCGACCATTTTCTAAATGTGTACCATAATCGAAAGTGAGCATGAGGACAATTCTGCTGCTTCGTCTTTACCAAAAGGAAGCACAAGAACCGTCCCCGCGCTTCTCTAACCCAACAAAAAATTAGTACATAAGAGGTGTCCAATATCATGAACTGGATATTAAAGAGCTTTCATGAACTATCCACTCACGAGTTATACAGGATTTTACAAGTGAGGACCCAGGTCTTTGTGGTGGAGCAGGAATGTCCCTACCTGGAAGTCGATGGGAAGGATCTGCACGCGTATCATCTTTATAAAGAAGAAAACGGGGAGATGGTTGTCTATGCAAGACTATTACCGGCGGGTGTTTCATATAAAGAACCATCCATTGGCAGAGTTCTTGTGAAGGAAGGATATCGTGGTAAAGGACTGGCAAGCGAATTAGTAAAAAGAGGACTGGATTTCATTCATGATGAATTAGGGGAAAGAACGGTGAAAATCCAGGCTCAGGAATATTTGCGGGAGTTCTATGGGTCATTTGGATTCAGGGCGATAACGGAAACCTATCTGGATGATGGAATCCCTCATATTGATATGATTTTGCAAAAGTAATGGACCCATTCTAAAGGATCCGCCGTCTGCATGAAATAATTTTGAATAAATAACACAAAAGTAATATAATGGAAAATAAAAGGGAAATGGGGATATAGAATGAAAAAGTACGGGTTACTGTCAGTTCTTTTCTTTTTAGCAGGGTTTTCGGTTTATTTTATATCGATGTTTTTAACAGGTGACTTATTCTCTGGAAAAGTAATGATAATGATCGTAATAGTGCTTCCGGTGATCGGACTGATATTGGGTCTTAAAGGCAAAGGCGGTTTTAAAACATTCGGAATCATAGGTAATTCTTTCATTCTTCTACTTTCCGTAGTTGTTCCACTTGTTTCAACATTCTTTTGGAATCAGCCATAACAAAGAAATATAAATCAATCATATATTGGTGCCTGATCCCAAGAAACAGAAACGAGTGAATCGGGGGTCAGGCACCGTTTTTTTTTGGTAACATATAGGGAAGATAGATCAATTAATTGGCAGGTTGACAGAATAAGAGAGATTACTCAAAAAGTGTGGGGTATACGATCGTTAAGAATGACGAAGCGATCGCGGAAACGCATATATGGAGGTTCATATGAAGCAATTTAATGAAGAATGTACCCAAGTAACAGAATATATTAATGAATTGATGCAGAATCAGCAGGGAGTCGGAGTAAGCGTTGCCATTGTGAAAGACTCAGAGACGATCTATTCTAAAGGTTTCGGAAACGCCCGAATCGGATCCGCAGAACGCCCAATTGATGGTGATACAAAGATGAGCATTCAAAGTATATCCAAGAACTTTATGGCGCTTTCCATTATGAAGCTTGTAGAGAAGAATTTGATTGCACTGGACGATGCGGTTGTTACCTATTTGCCATACTTCAGAACGAAGAATAAAGAACAGAGTGATGCGATCACGATACGGCATGTGTTATCTCATACGGCGGGTTTTCCTTCAGAAGTGGGAATCGCCAATATGATTGCTCCGAATGTAAGGGAAATATTCTCAGATACACCTACGGAATTTCAGGAAGCATTGGACCATTATCAGCTGACAGAAGAAGAGATTGCTAGTATAAAAAATCGCGAAGATATCACGAAATGGTTTGAAAAAGTAGAATTGGAATACCCACCAGGAGAGGGATGGAATTATTGCACAGATGCGTATGTGATTCTTGCCGATCTGTTTGAAAAGGTGACAGGCAGCAAATGGGAAGCATCCCTTCACGATGACATCCTCACACCCCTTGATATGAAGCGGACTACGAGTGACTCATATGAGGTTGAGGAAGATCAGAACAGTGCCAGATATTATGTAGGCGAGGATAAAATAGAAACGCCTTTTCCCATCAATCCAATCTCTGCTCCAATCGGGTATTTGTATTCAACCGCCAATGATTTAGGCAACTATGTAACATTCCATTTGAATAAAGAATCGACTGTTTTACAATCAGAATTAATAGAAGAAATGCAAAAGCCCATCCATCTTGTAAGCGAAGAATGGAGGGCGCCTGGATGTGATGTCAGGAGCTATGGACTTGCATGGTTTACAGATACTTATAGGGAATATGGAATCGTCGAGCATGGGGGAGGTCAGTTGGGGGTAAGGTCCCTGATGACCATGGTTCCCGAGCTCAATCTGGGAGTGGTGGTTTTATTGAATTTTGATGGGACTATTCATCATGATATTTGTGATAGGATCATGGACGTTTTTATTGATTCATAAGATGATTGGGTCATGCCCTCACAAGGAGAGTATACTCTGTGGGCATAAGACTAAAAGGGTAAAGGAACAACAGAAGAATGACATTCACAGGAGGGATCCACCCATGCCATATGAAAAAGTCCGATGGGGAATCATCGGTTGCGGAGATGTGACAGAAAAGAAAAGCGGCCCTGCTTTTCAAAAGGTTATAAATTCTGAGCTTGTTGCGGTCATGAGAAGAACAGGGGAACTGGCAAGGGATTATGCGGAAAGGCATCAGGTTCCGAAGTGGTACGATGATGCGGATGATCTGATAAACGATCCTGAGGTGGATGCGGTTTATATCGCCACGCCTCCAGGCTCTCACAAGGAATATACGCTGAAGGCAGCGGCCGCAGGGAAATCGGTTTATGTGGAGAAACCGATGGCCCGTACCTTTGAGGAATGCAATCAGATGGTGGCTGCTTGTAAGAGTGCCGGTGTTCCTTTGTATGTAGCTTACTACCGTCGCGCACAGGAACGCTTTTTGAAGATAAAAGAACTGCTGGATCAAGAGGCGATCGGGGACGTTCGTTTTGTCTCATCGGCTCAGTATCAAAAAGCGGGGGACGACGTGAAGGATCCAGAACGTCTTCCCTGGCGTGTCCAGCCTGATGCTGCCGGTGGCGGATTATTCTTCGATCTGGCCAGCCATACCCTCGATATTCTTGATTTTCTGCTCGGACCCATACAAGAAGCGAAAGGATTTGCCTCGAATCAGGCGGGCTATTATGAGGCAGAAGATATTGTGACCGGTACCTATCGATTTGCATCTGGCGTTCAAGGGATCGGAAAGTGGTGTTTCACGGCTTTTGAACATGTGGACATGAATGAGATTGTCGGAAGTAAAGGGAAGATCACCTTTTCTACATTCGGGGATGATCCCGTGACCTTGACGACAAATGAAGGAAAAGAACAATGGAGTTTTGAACGACCCCTCCATGTTCATCAGCCGCTTGTTGCTACAATCATGAAAGAGCTGACCGGGGGTGGCGTTTGTTGTCCGAGTACTGGAGACTCAGGGGCACGAACGAATTGGGTGATGGATGAGATCGTTGGGAAGGAAAGACCCCTGGATGAGTTAAAATTTAGCTGATTTTAGAAACGGAACCCTTTTGAATGAAATGGATTCACCATGGTCTTGGGAGCATGACCTCGGGCACGGTAAAGTAATAACTTACTCTGGGCAGGCTCCGTATAAAAAAGATATTTTATTTATTCCATTTGACAGTAAGTAATTAATGATATATAGTTAGTTTGTCAAACTAACTTAAAGGCAGGTTGTTATTTATGGAAGAAATTCTTCGCGAATTTATCGTGACACTTGACACTTCTTTTAAGAAGTTGGTCCAAGAGACGATTGAAACAGCAGGTGTCTCCAATTTAAGTGTCAATCAGATTCAGTATATACAAGCGATCGGCACACTTCGGTATCCTACTATCAGTGAGATAGCCGAAGCGCTCAACATCACGAAAGCATCGGCCACGACAGGTATTAATAAATTGGTTTCACTCGGCTATGCGAAAAAAAGCCAATCAACCGAAGATAAAAGGATTTATCACGTGACACTTACTGAATCCAGCCAGACATTCATGCGTCTGCATCAAAAGGCTTTGGAGGATTATGTCGCATTCATCGAACGGCTGCTTACCCCGGATGAGGCTGAACAATTCAAACGGACATTGGAGAAATTGATCAAGGGGTTCTACGAGAAAAGCGCCGAATAACGTTCTGGAACAGTGGGAAAGTCCCTTGTTCCCCTAAAAGATAAGTTAGTCTAACTAAAAGAAAGTTCCTTGAACATCAATTAGCCTAACGAATGAAACTCCTTAAAGGTAAGTTAGTCTAACTAAATTAATTGATACGAGGTGTAAACGAATGAAAATTTCATTATTAACCACAGGTACAAGAGGAGATACCCAGCCATACATTGCACTTGGAAAAGAACTAAAGAACCTTGGTCATGAAGTGAAACTTGCCGCATTTGAAAATTATGGGGAGTTGGTGGAGCAGCATGGTTTACTCTTCCATCCAATCAAAGGGGATATCGCCAAAATTTCAAGGGAGATGGCCAAAAGCTCAATTGAGTCCGACAACCCGATTAAATTTTTTTCTAGCTTTCAAAAGATGAAGCCTTATATAAAAGATAAGCAGATGGGAATGCAGAGGGATCTGTTCGAGGCGTGCGAAGGAGCAGATGCCATCATCTATCATCCGGGAGCAGCCATCGGCCAGTTCGCCGGTGAACATTGGGGTGTGCCGACTATTCTTGCGTCCCCTTTTCCCATGGCACCTACAAAAGAATACCCGGCCCTCATCTTTTATCAGCTGAGATGGGGCAAGACGGTCAATCTTCTGACACATAAATTGTTCGAGAAAGGATTCTGGCTTACGATCAAGCCTTCAATCGCTGCATTTTGGAAGGAACGTTTCGTGGCGCTCCCGCTCCATTTCACCAACCCGTTTGGTAGAGAGTCGACAACGGATCATACCTCTGTCATGTCGATGAGTCCCTGCGTATTTCCACAACCCAAAGCCGGGATGAAGTCCTTGGGTTACTGGTTTCTGGATGAAGACCTGAGCGAGTGGACTCCACCCCGCGATCTTGTCGACTTTATGGATCAAGGGGATGCGCCCGTTTATGTGGGATTCGGGAGCATTTATGATGAGCGTGCCGATACAACAACGAAACTGGTCGTAGAGGCACTCCGTAAATCCGGTAAAAGAGGGATTATCGGGACGGGTTGGAATCAGGTTGAGGACAAAGAAGGATATGAAGATATGTACTTCATTGAAAGTGTTCCTCATACATGGCTTTTCCCTAAAATGGCCGGGGTCATCCATCATGGAGGGGCGGGTACCACAGCAGCCGCATTCCGTGCAGGTGTCCCAAGTGTCGTCATCCCCCATGGAAATGATCAGTTCGCCTGGGGAAAACGGACAGAAGAATTGGGGGTAGGGCCCGCCCCCATCCCGAGAAAGAAATTGACAGTGGAAAATCTATCACGGGCTATTCTAACCATGCAACAAGAACCGGTGAAAAAGAATGCTCTCAAATTGGGAAGACAGCTGCAACAAGAAAATGGTGCCGGAGAAACGGCACATTACATTCATCACTTTCTGAAAGGGTAGGGATCGATATGACAGACGCAAAGAACCAGGACTTCCGTTTTGGCCCAATGTTTACGGTCATGCTGTTAGGGGCTTTCGTGGGCATTCTAAATGAAACTTTATTGTCTACGGCGTTGCCATCCATTATGAATGACTTCGGTCTGAATGAGAATAAGGTACAGTGGCTGACGACGGCTTTCTTACTGACCAACGGCGTCATGATTCCCATTTCGGCTTATTTGATTGAACGGTTCTCGACAAGGACGCTTTTCCTGTCAGCGATCGGGTTGTTCGGTCTGGGGACTATGCTTGCAGCCCTCTCCCACAGCTTTTCATTGCTATTGTTGGGGAGGGTGGTCCAGGCAGCGGGTTCCGGAATCATGCTGCCACTGATCATGACGATCATCCTGACCATCATTCCCAAGGGGAATAGAGGTCGGATGATGGGATGGGCTGGAATCGTCATTTCCTTTGGACCAGCGATCGGACCAACCTTATCCGGGTTCTTACTGGAATATTTCTCTTGGAGAGCGCTATTCTTCGTTGTCCTGCCCATTGTGGCTGTGATCATGGTGTTGGCGGTTGTGTATGTGAAAAATGTGACAAAGCTGACTCGCCCAAGAATCGATATCCTGTCGATTTTCCTCTCTTCATTGGGATTTGGAGGGTTGCTTTATGGCTTCAGCGTGGCGGGGGAAAAAGGCTGGTCCAGCCAAACCGTCCTCCTCTTCATCACAATGGGCTTCATTACGCTTGGAATTTTCATATGGAGGCAGCTAAGACTCAAACAGCCATTACTTCAATTCAGAGTCTTTGGTTATAAGACTTTTACGTTATCTCTAGTGATCACGATGGTCGTTATCATTTCGATGATCGGCGCGGAAACATTGCTGCCACTGTATATGCAGAATGTAAGAGGATTCAGTCCGCTCCAATCCGGCTTGATGCTATTGCCGGGGGCGATTGTGATGGGGGTCATGTCCCCGGTGACTGGAATTCTTTTCGATAAATGGGGGGCAAGAAAACTGGCTGTTCCTGGACTCCTGATCGTCGTCGTGACCTCTTTTTTGATGACGAATTTGTCCATGGAGACGTCGATTGTCTACCTGTCCGCCATTTATTGTCTTCGGATGTTCGGATTGTCTCTTGCAATGATGCCAGTGATGACGAATGGGCTGAATCAGATCCCCGTTAAGTGGAGTGCCCATGGATCCGCAATGGCCAATACATTCCAGCAGATTTCGGGTTCGATCGGGACCGCCATATTGATCACGATTATGACAATGTCCTCAAAAGGTTACAGAACTGAAGATCCTACGATAGAGGGCGACGGATCACAGATGATCGGTGAGATGGCCATGGTACATGGATATAACCAGGCATTTCTATTTGCTTCATTCCTTGCCATTGGGGCACTGGTTCTATCCCTCTTCTTAAAAAAGAAAGCATCAGTGCAAACAGAAGTCCACGAAATAAGCAATGGATAAAACAAAAGAATATTCATTATAAGGAGGAACAACACATGAGTATCAAAATCAGCAACATTAAGAAATCTTATAAGCTTGGTAAAAGTGAAAGTGTTCAAGTATTGCATGGTGTCGATGTGGAATTCAATCAGGGGGAGTTCGTATCCATCCTAGGGGAGTCCGGGAGCGGGAAGTCCACCCTGATGAACATCATCGGCGGGATGGACAGGGATTTCGAAGGAGATGTGATGGTGGACGGAACAAGCCTTCAAGGGATGAAGGAAAATGAGCTCGATGCGTATCGGAAGCTTAAAGTAGGATTTATCTTCCAGAGCTTTAATCTGATCAGTCATTTGTCCGTATTGGAAAACGTTGTCCTGACTATGCAGATGACGGACATGAGTGCGTCTGAAAGAGAACAGAAAGCCAAGAAGACTTTGACCGACCTAGGCTTGGGAGATCATATAGCTAAAAAACCGAATCAACTTTCCGGAGGTCAGAAACAAAGGGTGGCCATCGCACGCGCGCTTTCCAATGACCCTGACATTATCCTTGCAGATGAACCGACAGGGGCTCTTGATAAGAAAAACAGCGAGCAGATCATGCAGCTGCTGGATCATATCGCGGCACAAGGAAAGCTCGTTATTACGGTTACACATTCTCAAAAGGTGGCGGACTATGGGACCAGAATCATCACTATGGATGATGGGAACATCATCAAAGATGAATCGTTGAGAGAACCTTATGGCCAAAAGGGGAACGCGCCGAAGGTCAAAACGAAGAACTTGAGATTTGGGGCAGCCATGAAAATGGCTTTCAACAATATCCGATTGAATCTCAAACGAAATCTGCTCGTATCATTCGGTGGTGCAATCGGAATCTTGAGCGTCATCCTGATGTTGGGGTTGGGGTCAGGGGTGACCGACTATATCAATAAAGAAATCAATGCCAATCTGAATCCGAACCTCATTCAAGTGACGAAAGCGCCAGAAGGTGATGAAAATGCCGCTTCAGGACCCCTACCGAATCCAGTGCAGGAAACGGTGCCCCTTCAACAGGAAGATGGACGACGAGTAAAGAACATCGACCATGTCAAGAAAGTCGAGAATGTCTATACATTAACGATGGGAAGCTCCATTTTGTACAAGGATACATCAGTGAATATCGTACAATACCAAACGATGAATGAGAGTGTGAATGAAGAGGATCTCATTGCAGGCGAACTCCCCGGGGTTGATGAAGTACTGCTTTCCGAAACGGCCGCAGAAAAAGTGAAAGACTCTCCTGAAAAACTTGCCGGAGAACAAGTGGAACTTTACATCAATACAACAGATGATCAAAACAGGCCGGTCATCCTAAAGAAAGAAATGACTGTGTCAGGAGTCATCAAAGGCAGCATGAATCAGGATCTTGCCTACACATCGTATCAGACACTAGATGAGATGTTTCAAAGTGAAGACATCACATTAATGGCCACCCAGCTGGATGTGACGGTGGAGGAGGATAAGTATGTCGATAAGGTACAGGCAGATCTGGAGGAAGCAGGCTTCACCGGTACCGGGGTAGGAAACATCCTGAACCAGGTGACAAATTACTTAAAAATCGCCACCAATGTATTAGCCGGGATAGCTGGTATTTCCCTTCTAGTGTCCGCTATCATGATCATTGTCGTGCTGTATATCAGCGTAGTGGAACGTACAAAGGAAATCGGGATCCTGCGTGCCGTGGGGGCAAGAAGAAAAGACATCAAACGGATCTTCTTTTCAGAAGCCGCTTTACTCGGTTTTGCTAGCGGCGTGATCGGGGTCCTGATGGCAAGCATCATCGGGATATTGGGAAATAATGTGATGCAACAGGCGTTCGATGCCCAGTTGATCCAAATCAGTGCAGGGAATGTTCTGACGGGAATCCTGATCAGTGTGATCATCAGCATCCTTGCTGCCTTGTTGCCAGCTGCCAAAGCATCAAAGCTGGATCCGATGGAATCGCTGCGCTACGAATAATCAGGCTTTGGTCATTTGAGCAAAACCAACGCTAATGAATATGTCATATAGGGTCCAGACCATCATGCTGGGCTCTTTCTGTGAAATGGAGGAGGTAACGTGATTCACGCTTATGGAATTACACATGAAAATAAGCTGGAGACGGATATTTTGTTTGGAGGGGGACTCCAATCATATAAATGGATCTGGATCGATTTCGATACCCCTACGGATGAAGAAATCAGTCATTTGTCTGATACGTTCCACTTTCATCCTTTAGCGATCGAGGACTGTCTCCAATCGATTCAAAGACCTAAATTGGACTATTACGAGGATCATACCTTCTACGTAACCCATTCGGTGAAGAAAGGACGGGAAGGACTGTCAAAGGAAGAGGTTCAATTCTTTGTCGGAACACAGTTCATAGTAAGCTTCCACCGGTATCAATCAATAGAGATCAATCAAGTACAGAGACGGATACGGGAAATACAAGCTGGGATTGAAAACTGGGACCCAAATTATGTGTTTTATCAAGTGGTAGATAAAATCGTGGACAACTACTTTCCCGTTATTTATGAAATAGAAGACCGCTTGGACAGAATTGAAGATAATCGGCAAAACCAATCGATGAATGTTTTAATGACCGAGCTTTTTGATACACGCTCCCAATTGCTGACACTACGCCATATCATCCATCCAATGCGCGATCTCCTTTATAGAATGCTCAACTCCCAACACTTACAAGGGATCAAAGAGAAAAGGAAGTATTTTTCGGATATTTACGACCATCTTCTAAAACTATCTGAAATGGTCATGTCGAACAGGGAAATTACGGTGGATATCCGAGATAGCTATCTGTCATTGAACTCCTTGCAAACCAACAATGTCATGAAAATCCTTACGATCATTACGTCCATTTTCGCTCCTTTGACGTTTATCGCAGGAATTTATGGGATGAACTTTGTTCACATGCCGGAACTGAGGTTGACCTACGGCTACGCCCTTGTACTCGGAGTCAGGGGCTTGGTATGCATCTTGATGATCGGGTGGTTTTGGAAGAGGGGATGGTTTAGATGAAGGAATAATAAAGAGGTATCAGACCCCCGGCATGGCGAATCTGCCGGGGGTCTCACACATTGAGTCATAAAAAGAGAGAAGAGCACCACGGCTCTCCTGTATATAAATAAGGATTTTGAGGTATTGATATTCGGACTGTATCCAGCAGTTTCCCTGCAAAAAGCGGTAAGGGACAATGAAGAGGATATTCCTGTTTCCGGCAACTATTATGGACTCGGATGGTTAGCGTGTCATGTTGCCATTTTCTTGTTGGCAATTGGACTATATCATGCATCATAAGCGAAAATGTTTTATGGAATGTCATTTGTCTATGCCGCCATTACCACAAAACATACGGGATACGCAGTGGAACAGAGAAAGGGATTAATTCTTGAAAAAAAGAAGTATCCGAGAACCATACAAGTTCTTGATACTTCTTTTTTATAGCATCATTAAGCCAATGTCTCATGCTTCCGGTCCAATCGATGACTTAAGAATGTCAACAGACTCGCACAAAGGGCAACCACTCCACCGACTAGCGACACATTCATCAATGGCCCTTGATGGTAGACAAGGCCCCCGAGTGCCGATCCCATGGCGATACCGACATTGCTTGCAACGGGCATCAAGGAAGCGGCGAGCCCTGTCGCTTTCGGTTGATACACACCGGCAAGGTCAATCAAGTATAGCTGGGTTGAGGTCGTTAGCAGGATTGCCATCAAGGACATCAATCCAATGTTGATCAAGCCGATGATAAAATGGCCGGTCGTAAAGTACAATCCCATCAGGACAAAGGCCTGGATAAGGAAAACGAATCGGAGGCGTCCGATGGCATTGTGACTGGCAATCTTTCCGGCCAGTATGTTGCTGAATATCGAGATGAATCCGTAGGCAAACAGAATCAAGCTGATGGAGCTTCCTGGTGCCCCCATCATGTCCAAAATCGGGACAAGATACGTAAATACCGCATAGGTTGCGCCGAACCCCAGAGCCGGGATGAAGAAAGCCATCAAGATCCGCGGGTGGGTCAATAATGAAAATTGATCACGCATGGAACTGCGGTATTGACTGAGCTTACTGGGCAAATTCATGAACGATGCCAAAAAGGCAACCACGCCGAGGATCGTCGTCAACAGGAACGTGGCATGCCAGTCGTACCACTCTGCGATGACGGTACCGATGGGCACTCCGATCACGTTTGCCAGAGTGAACCCGCCGAAAACGAAGGAAATGGCCACTCCCCGTTTAGTCACGGGAATCGCTTCGCTGGCGATCGTCATGGCAAGGGAAATCGATACTCCTGTGACAATGGCTGTCAGCATGCGAAGGACAAGGAGCATGACGTAGCTTGTCGAAATCACACACAATGCATTCAGGATGATAAATGTTCCTATCAAAAACAACATCCATTTGCGCTTTGGAAAATGGCTTGTTGCGGACATCACGATCGGGGTGGCGATGGCAAAAGTAATCGCAAACGCCGACACAAGCGTACCTGCCTTCGCGTTCGTTATATCTAGGCTCGAGGAAATCTCCGTTAAGATCCCAACGATGACAAATTCGCTTGTCCCGAGAACAAACGTTAGTAAACTAAGTGTGAAGATAAGAAACCAATGCTGTTTGGTTAATACAGTCTCTTGCATAAGTACCTCTTTTCTAGGATGGATAGACATCAATATTAGTATAGGCAAACAATTTAATTATCATATCATAGAATGGGACAGTGGGGACAGGTCCCTTGTCCCGGGAAAGCATGGGGGCAGCTCTGATGCTTTCTAAACAAAAAAGGAATGCTTTTTATTCTCAGTATTCCTTTTTTTAGTTTCTGTATCATGGCATAAGAGATATCAACAGCCAAGAGCCACGGAACCTGCCCCCACGGCTCTCACACCTCTGGCCGCACCCACAACTTCGAAAAGTCCACATACCCAAAATGCTTGATCTCAATGTTCATAATGTCAGTCGAAAATGGGATGTACCGTTTCTCGTAATAGAGTGGAATCATGATTGATTCTCTCATGAGCCTATTCTCCAGATTCATATTCAAGGCGGTCCAGTCTTCGAATGACGTTTGTCGATATTCCTCCAGACAGGCTTTCCACGTACTGTCTTTTTCAAAAAGGGGATAAAGAGGCGAGTACCCGTTTTTCAAAAAGTGATAAAACGAGAAGTTCTGGTTGGATTCAAAGATTTCTCCGTGAACGAATAGGTCCACATGGAAGGTATCGGGCTGCCTCGTCAGGGTGTCGGCAAAGGAAAACCACTTAACGTCGACTGGAATGCCTTCTTTTTCAAAAACTTCCACAAGCCACTCGGTGGTTTTCGCTGTATGATTGGCACAACGGATCACAATCGGCTCTTTAAACAAGGGACGTTCTGCCTCGGTGATAGTCATGGCTTGATCCTGTCCGATCAGGATGCTCTTGCCGTTCGGTGTCAGGCGGGGATCGAGGTCACGGAGGGTGTGGCGGTTCTTCGCAATCACCCAGTGCAGATAATCCCGGACGTCGTTTCTTTGAATCTGAGAATCTCGTCCAGGGAGAGCATTCATGACAACAATCCCAAACCCCGAGTCACTCTCGACCTCAACAGAAGAAGACTGACTCTCTTCAATGTGAGAATGATAGATTCCTTTGAAGTCTTTCGGCACCTGGACAAATTCTACTGCATCGAGGAGAGGCCTCTCCTGAAAGTGCTCTTTAAAGGCAGCGAGAGTTGTCTTCGCATCGGTATTCTCCTCGAGGGAGAAGCATCCTGTTCCGAAGGTCCGTCCCTTGTTTTCTTTATAAATGCTCGCACACATCATGCTGAGCATGGGGAGGATGTAGCTGCAGCCCCGGGGGTGATGGATGTCGATGATGAGGGGGGCCTTTACCTCGATCCTTTCAACTGGTTCCCATAGATTTTGATAATGAGGGCAAATCCGAAGCTGTTCGAGACAATGGGCAACATCCTTTGCCGTCAGGATGGAACCGTCGTGGAATCGGATGTCCTTTTTTACATATAGTCGCAGTTTCGCAGATGAAGCATCCCAACTGTGCGCAAGTTCCGGTAGGATGTCCCCTTCTTCTGTGATGGTAACGAGTCGGTTGAATACGTTCGCCACTAGATGGGCGCTGAGGACGTCGGCCGCCTCCAATGGATGGATGGAGAAAAAGGGATATCTCTTCGGCACGAGCAGCTTATCTTTGGACTCTTTCACAAATCCGAGTTTACTGTGGAATTTATTCATCAGCCTCATCTTGCTGTCGGTTGACCAGTTGTACATGAGATATTTGCTGCTAGTCTCAATTGGTTCCTCGTCCAGAAGCTTTACGACTTCCTCTTCGAACTCTTCCTCCACATCTTTCTTCCATAGAAGTGTCGATACATTTCCCCGTCCGCGTCCCGGTGTGAAAGCAATCCAGCCTTCTTCATTCCATTTTTTCAAATAGCGGGTCGTCTGCTTGTGACTCAATTGTAGGGTTTCAGAGATTTCCTCCACTCTGATGCTGCCTGATGGATAGTACCGCCAAAGGGTGAGTAATTTTTTTTCCACGTTGCTTCTCCTCCTAAAAGGGGACATCGATTTGAAAAGTGTCTATTTTTATAATCTTTCGTCTAGTTTACTATACAGTAAATAGAGGAGGGAGAACAACATGAAGTGGAAGGAATTACCTCAAAACATAAAAGTACGGATGATCACGTCATTCTTCAACCGTGCCGTCTCATCCGCCGTCATGCCGTTCATGGCGCTGTTCTTTGCACAAGAACTGAATAAGATCTGGGCAGGGATCTTCCTGATCGTTACCGTGGTAATCGGATTCTTTGTCAATCTGGTCGGAGGATATATATCAGACCGCTTTCCCCGTAAGAAAGTACTGCTGACAACGTCCTGGCTGAACGCCGTGTTCTTTTTCATCATGACCGTTAGTCTTTTTCCGAAAGATAACTTGATCCTGCTATTTGCAGGTGCCTATATCGGGTTCATCATCACGAGTAGCCTGGGCCGCCCGGCGATGCATGCGATCATCATCGATTCGACGACACCGGAGAATAGGAAAGCCGTCTACGCCCTGGATTACTGGCTCGTCAATTTGTCGATGGCGATCGGGGCAGCCCTTGGTGGACTACTGTATCTGAACCACCAAACAGAATTGTTCATGATGCTGACCTTCACGTCGATCACAATCCCTATTGCCTATGGAATCTGGCTTCGGGACAACTTCAAGGAACAGCTCAAGAAGCAGCACGAGAATGTGTTCATCGACCTCGTAAACAATTACCGGATTGCTTTCAGGGATTCGGCATTCGTGAAAGTGGTGGCAGGGTCCACCTTCATCTTCGCAGCGGAATTTTCCCTGAACAGCTATATAGGAATCCGTCTTGCGGAAACCTTCAAGGCCGTGAACATCGGGAATTTTGAAATCGTCGGGGTCAGGATGCTCAGTATTTTGAACATTGAGAACATGATGCTCGTCGTCTGCCTCACGTTCATCATCAACCGCTATACAGACCGCCTGAATAAGAAGAACGCCCTCTTGATCGGACTCATCCTGTACGGCATCGGCTATGTGACGGTCACATCCGCCAATACGTGGTACGTCCTGATTGCCTTCAATCTGATTGCAACAATGGGGGAACTGATCTACTCTCCAATCCGGAACGCAGAGCAGGCCAACATGATCCCAAGCGACAAAAGGGGCTCCTACTCCGCATTTTCTAACCTGTCCTTCAGCGGAGCGGACCTTGTAGCACGGTCCACGATCATTATCGGTGCCTTCTTGATGCCGACGATGATGAGTGTTTATATCGGTTTCATCGTTATGCTTGGTACCGTTCTTGTGTATACGGGATTGTTTGGCGGGAGCTGGGTAAAGGCGAAAGTATTGGATGGTGGCGTTGGTGCGAGTGGAGGAAAGTAATGGGGGGATTCCTGAATATTCGGGAATCCTCTGGTTTATAAATTACTAGAGGGGGATTATAGGAAATGAAAAGGAGAAAAAAATTTAAAATTTAATTCCTAGCAACTGTTTCAATTCATCTAATAGTTCTTCATGCTGTTCAACTGTTATAAGGGGTTTTTGGGGTGAATTAAATCCACTGTAGGGGAAAAGGAAGGTTCCATCTTCCAAAACATGAAAAGCAAACGGTGCTGCTGTCCCAGACTTCATTTCTTTGCCTTCAGAAAAGACAAACATATACGTGTTGGCCAACTGCATCTTAGCCATCATCTCTTCTGAACTACTCTTTTCCACTTTAAGACCTTCTACCATCGTCAATACTTGCTCCATTTTTTGTTTATCTTGTACAACCTTAGTCAATTCTTCAGACGATGTATGGTTTTCTACTTTTTGAATAAACAAGGAACCTGCTTTTTCTTTATGATCGATTTCCATCACTTGTTCACTATTGGAGCAACCACTTAGAACATAGAAAAGAATGGATAGACTTAGAATTAGGCTTTTCATTATTTTAGTACCTCATTTCTTATTCAGTGAACTGGTTTTTTAGCTTCTTTTTCATATACTTGCTTATTGTTATCAGTGATCCCGAACAAGAAGGGGAGAGTGGCACCGTTCCTACAGAGGGGGAAGGGGTTCGGACCCTCCCAAAGCTACTCCCAATCCTTAGCCATTATGATAAAACGATACACCTGACCCCTTATTTCATTTTCAAATTCTCCTCTTTTCCTGAACCCTTCTTTCTCATACGTCCGGATGGCCCGTTCATTAAAATCTACAACGGCCAATTCCAAATGAATGAACTTGAGCCGTTCCCGTCCTTGATCGATGATGGCTTTCACAAAGGTTGAACCGTATCCCTTTCCTGTCATGGAGGGCTTCATTTGCACCCCGAGGACCAGGATGTCTTCCCCGTCTTCTTCTACATCATAAAACTCACAATTTCCAATCAGATTCCCGTTCTCGTCAACGACTGAAAAGGTTCTTTCCAAATGCACGCTCTCTTTCAATCCTTCGATCTTTTCTTTTTGACTATTATTATCATAAAACGAATAGATTCCATCATACGTCCACGTAATGAACTCATGGATATCGTCCTCGGTCCTTCTTCTAATGGTCAGTTTCATGCTTGTTTTCCCCCTTAGGATTCTTAGTCCTGTTTCTCGATCCATTTATTCACTTTTTTCTCCATCTCTTTTTGCAATCCCCCAATGTTTCCACTATCTCGCTGAGCGGATTTAACATATTTCGCCGGGAACATTTTTTCTAAGGAGGACTGATACATGCTCCCGTCCTTTGGTTCTATGTATTCGATCACAGAATACGTTTCCTCTTCTTTGCTTAACCGGATCACGGCGGGTAAAGAATGCCCGGACTGGGCCTCAATTCCGGTTGCTTTATTAAAGCCTCCGTAATACGACCACATATATACACTCAGGACTCCATCTGTTTTGCTCGTTCCATAGACTTTATGGACTTCAAACTGCTTTTCTGTTCCGTAGTAGGAGGTAGAGTAGTTTTGAATAATATATTGAGAAATCGCGTTATCGATTTGTTTGGTTATCTGTTTATCTCCTTCGATCATATTCAGTTCTTTCCCGTTACACCCGGCAAATAAGACCGCTGCCAATAGTAAAAGTAAAACTCGTACCTTTTTCAAAATGTCCATTGCTCCTTGTATACACGTATTTTTGAAGTTTATAAGACATGGAAAATTTTATTACATTTTACCATATGATCTCTATTAATTTCCTTTTTTTACAATTAAATCTATGGTATCTTCCAGTAGAGTACCTCACGAATCGGATAAGGGGGAGAGGACGAATGAGCATCGTATCACTTAAAGAGATGCAGAAAGAGGACCTGGTTGAATTCTTCAATAGGCATTGGGGCAGTCCGAATATGGTCATTTCCAGTGGGATCTATGACTGTGCTGCTTTAGACGGCTTTGCCTTCCTGAAAGAAGAAACCGTCATCTCAGGTTTGATTACATATGTGGTAAAAGACGAAGAATGCGAGATTATTTCCCTTGATAGTTTGGAAGAGAAGAAGGGGATCGGCACCTCCCTGATGAAAAAAGTAGAAAAGGTGGCCGCCGAGAATCGATGCAAGCGCATCACACTGATTACGACCAACGACAATTTAACCGCACTAAAATTTTACCAAAAGAGGGGTTACATGATTTCAACTATTCACCGGTTCGCGGTGGAGAAGGCGAGAAAGGTAAAGCCCGAGATCCCTTTGATAGGGTATGACGGGATTCCGATTAGGGATGAAATTGAACTGGAGAAGGGTGTGAATCTGACGGATGGAAAATCGTAATTGGCCAAAATGGGCTGTGGAAGCAGTCGAGATTGAACCTCCAAACCCGGAGTGGATCGAGGCGGGAAGAGCTGAAGTGAAGGAGCTCTTACACTCTTTGAGTCCCTTTGGTGTAAAGGAAGTAGAGCATGTTGGAAGTACGTCGATCCGCGACCTTCCTGCGAAGCCAATTATTGACGTGATGGCGATGATCCCATCCTTTGACGATCTTGAAGAGGTTGCTGGTAGACTAGGGGAGGATCAATGGCATTTTGTACCTGTTGAGCTGGATGAACGGCCGTGGAGAAGGTTTTTCATAAAAGTTAAAAACGAAAAACGTGTTGCACATCTACACCTCATGCTGACAGGTGAACTAAGGTGGGAACAGCAGCGGTCATTCCGGGATCGTTTGAACGTAAATCCTTCATTAAGAGAAGAATATGCCGAGCTGAAAAAGCATCTGGCCCATCAATTTCCCGACGACCGGGAAGCCTATTCGGAAGGGAAAGCAGCATTTATTCAAAGAGTATTGGATAGCGCGGAAAAGGGGGAGAGAAAATGAAAAAACGACTGCTATATATGATGATTGTAGCCACGGCATTGCTTTTGATGGCATGCGGTGGAGAAGCGGAGCAAAGTGGAAGTACGGAACAGGCGCAGCCCGATCAGGAAAGCGCTGAAGAAGGCAACAACGAGGAACCGGCATCAGAAGAGGTGGAAGCGGATGAATCCGTTGATTCCGTCAATCTGGAAGACGCAACGTCCCAGGATCAAACGAGCAGCACAGAAGATCCCCTGTCTGCATACCCATCAGATCAAATCGAATACGCCCGCGTCTGGCTGCAAGTGATAGAGAATAAAGACGTTGGAGAACTGAACGTTCGTCATATTCCGGCAGGAAAAAAGCTGAATCCTTATGATGACAACAGCGTGGGTTATCCAGAAGACGTCATTGTGTTAAGCGGGAAAGCCATGGCTGATGGAGTCGTAACCTATAGCGGTAATGGGGATGGCACGATTAATGTGTACGATGTTCCATCCCACTGGCCGAGCAGTGAACAGATAGAGGAGTCAATGGAAGAATATACGAAGGGGATCGTTGAAGATACAGAACAGATTTCTGTTGGCAAGGGTGAGGATGAAGAGGTTATTGAGTTTATGGATAAGTTGAATATCCAGAGTTAGGATCATTGTTGTAATCGAAATAGTGATGGAAGAATTACAAATAAGCGTGGAAACTACAACAACATTAAATTATGGAAGAAAGAAGTGGAAAGGTATAGAAATAAAATATGGAATGTGAAGTTGAATGGGATTTACGGGGGAACAGCTTAATAGTGGATAAATGATAAAAAAATGCTTCAATTGTTTAAAACATTAATGTAAAGAGCCTTAACCTCTAGCTGGGTGTGAGGCTCTTTATTTTTGTATCGTGCCATTTAATGGACAAAGGAATTCTTCTTAACCATAAAGAGAAAACCTAAAGGTAACTCTATTTATTATGTCTTTAATATTGAGTAGGAGAAAACATTAAATAGAAAGTTATCTAAGATCTTGTCTAAAGGAACGAATAATCCTTTTGTCTATTGCAGTCGAGTGATAACCAGGTGTGCTGAAACAGATTCTGTCCCACCAGCGACAGGAGTAATGGTTAAAGCCGTGGCATTATCAGCGGGGTTTCGAACCGTGAGTATTGAATTTATGACTGAAGTTTCAACAATGGCTATTCCTACAATTTGAGACGTACCAGTTGCTCGACCAACCACTGTATAGGCGAGTTCAATTGCTCCTCCTCCTGAATCAAGGGTTAAAACCAGTTGACCTGCTTCGTCGACACTTACCTGAAACAAAACCTGATAAACGCCAATATCAGACAAGTTAAACGTATCGGCGCCAGTACGGAAAATCCCCCCACTTTGGGGTCCATCTTGCGGGAAATCTACGTCCCCACCTGGTGGAACTGTTGCAGCATTATCAGGAGGCATCAAAGCAAAGAAATCTGCAAATTCAGAGACTCCTGCTGGCCCTTGAGGACCCTGTGCTCCGGTTTCACCTTGTATCCCCTGAGGACCCTGTGCTCCGGTTTCACCTTGTATCCCCTGAGGACCCTGTGCCCCGGTTTCGCCTTGTATACCTTGAGGGCCTTGTGCCCCGGTTTCGCCTTGCGGACCTGGAGGACCTGGAGGACCCGGAGGACAATCACATTGAATCGGGAAAAAAGAGCATTGTTTCGGTGGTAATACATCCTTAAAACAAATTTCTAAGTCCGTTTTTTCTTTTGACCCTGCTAAGCCCTGCGGCTTCCTTAGCCTAGAGTTCCTTAGTTTTTTATTGTATTGGTTCCATTTATCTATATCCATATTTTCACCCCCATTTAGTTGTCCTTATAGAATATAAAATAGTTGATTGAATTGTGCTTGTCCTCTTCGTCCACTTCAAGAATAGGCTTTACGGGGGATAAGTTGGCTTATAGTGATATGTAGTTCAGTTTTTGTGGAGAACACAAGAAATATCATAACAGTGTGACAATAACCATTGTCAAAGCGATAAATCTATTACTACAGTGTGTGAGATTAGTTGATAATTGATGATAAAACATTGCCATTTCTATTAGAGCTTTAAATTTATTGTATAATTATAGAGTGATAATTAAAAAAGAGTTGAAGTATATTACTATTTAGAGAGGAATGTTGACTATGACGAAAATATATTATAGTGGTTTAAAATATGGAGAAAGTGATGTGGAAGTAAAATTATTGGTGGATATACAAAATGATTGGTTTGAGATAACACATACCAAGGAAGTGTCTCAAGTAATGAATAAATCAACAGGTAAATATATAACAGTAAATCGAAACACCTTGAAACTTGAAGTTGTCTCATAATACGAAGCGAAAGTGCTATAAAGTAAAAACCACAAAACCATAATATTCTTTGTGGTTTTTATTATTTTACTTGATAATTCATGTGCGAATTTCATTGGAATTTTCTCAACGTTATTTGAACTACATATTATAGTAAGTCCCAATCTAAATAATGTCGGTTAATTCTTTGAGATATTGGGGATTCTTCTAAATAGTAACGAAAGAGGAGTGGACCTATGGAGTTAGATGGCAGAAAGTTAAAAGACAGGGCTATGGCCGCAATGAGTAAGTTCAAACACAATATGAAGGGGACGTACTATTCTATCGCTGACATTCCCACAGCTTCCGTTCAAGAGCTGGCGGACTTCATTCAGATACACCCTGACACCCATGCAATCAAGAAGAGTCTGCTCGGTAACACCTATACCTTTTTCAGACTGAACCTGAACAACTATCGTTTCTATTTAGAAACCACCAATGACCGTATTTTACAACTGGATGGTTCTTTAAATGGAAAGGAATTGGTAACTTATCGATCCTACCGGGATTCAGAGGATATATATACACCAGTTAAATTGAGTTAAGCATAGGGAAATGGGCTTTCTTATTGAAGAGGGTCCGTTTTTTTCATTGTTGAAACCAAATGACAAGTAAAACGTATACTTTGTATAGATGGAAATTTTTGATTGATTGTACTTACCAAGCACGGGAGAAAGTTTTTATAAAAATACAATGGGGTGACGGTCAAATGAGAAACGAGCCTCTTAAAATAACTCTTATCATAATCTCAACTACTATTCTTTTTTATCATACTTTTCATTTATTTTATCTTTGGTCAGAGATTCCAAATTCAATCGCTATCCATTTTAGTAAAGGAGAACCTGATCATTGGGGTTCAAAATACATCCTGTTCATCATGCCGATTGTAAGTATTTTAACCTGGTTCCTTATTGGATTATTAGTGAAAAAACCTGAGAAGTTGAACTATGTTCATTTAACGGAGGAAAACAAAGAAATACAATATGTAAAAGCTGAAAAAGTAATGCTAGTAATTCAATACCTTGGCTCTCTATCCTTTGTATTTACTAATGAAGCAGCTCTGAGAAATGCTGTTGGAATGGAATCAGGTTTGCCTTTTTCAATAGCAATCGTTCTATTGTGTATTTGTTTCGTGGCCCCCATTTACCAATTGTTCTGGGCGGCAACGTTGAAAGATTAGAGGGTGTAAAGAAAGGAACATACAATGAATCTATTGATAAAAGGATTGATTAGAGGAGTCATCCTATTTAGTTTCTTGATCATCCTGTCGCTGCTGTGGAATCAATTTCATGGGTCATCGGCTATTTCAAACATATTCTTTTTTTATGGTCTGATTGCTTTTTTCTTGGGGTTGGCAAGCGTCATATATGAAATTGAACAATGGCGTTTCTTAAAACAAATTATGGTTCATTATTTGGCCATGCTGATGACTGTCTTTCCGACTTTACTTCTGAGCGGTTTTTATCCGCTTGATTCTTTCAGAGATGCAGTGAACGTATTTTTCCTTTTTAATAAGGTTGGAGTTATCTTGTTTTTGACTACATATTTTATTTTTACATGGCGTAAAAGGGCTTATTTGAAAGCCCGGCACCAATAGGACCTGAATGGGTCTGTAGCTTCCAAAAGCAGCATAGAAGCACAAGAACCGTCCCCGTGCTTCCCAGCGAATGACTTCCACCATTGTGCTTTTGTGCGGGTGGTACTGATGATGGGTCCTTTTGAACGCAAGCGGACCCTGATCTAATCATATTCTCCAATGAAGAAGCCCCATGAGGTAATGAAAGATTTAAGGGAAGTGTGCAGGAATCATAATTAAGACTTTAAAAGAGCCGGCGGTTGCCGGCTCTTTTATTTGATCGAATCATGGAGATATGAAACGGCAATCTGAAATGCCTTTTTCCTTCTTTCCATTTAGGTCGGCTATCCACTTCCCGCTATTGCTTCCAATCCAATAGAAGTAGCAGCATATTCACTCTTTGGCAGTAAACAGGAAATTAAGGTTTAATTATGGTTCACTTAAGGTTCCTGAAATATTGTTCCCGTATAATTTGTATTTGTTCAGAATAATCCGAAATGACGAACTTGACCTTAATCTATCAGTGAAAGGAAAACTCTTCCCTATGAAAAACATTCTTTTTGGATTTGGTTGTATTGCTTTCCTATCCGGAATTTTTCTCTTTTCTTCCCTTATCCATAAACCACCAATCAAGGTTGCAGTGATGGATAGTGGTCTTGATTATACACTTGACGTTTTCGAAGGAACTCCCATAAGAAGTAAAGAATTTCCATTTAGACTTCCGCAAAACGGTGAGGGTATGGATGAAAATGGACACGGTACAGCGATCGCTTCCCTATTAGTAAAGAACCTTTCAGAAAAAGAAAGGAAATCAATAATTTTGTATAATATTAAGGTTTTAGATGAATCGGGTAGGGGGGATCCCGTTCAATTACATAAAGGAATTGAATGGGCAATTAAACAAGATGTAGATTTAATAAATATCAGCAGCGGGTTTCAAAAATATGATTCACGTGTTGATGAAGTGATTCAGAAAGCAATTAATCATAACATCATAATAGTAGCATCAGCTGGAAATAATTTAGGGATGGAATCTGATTATCCTGCTAGATTCAATGGAGTTCTTTCAGTGAGTGCTATAAAGGAAAACTTGGACAGACTCATTCTATCTTCTACGGGGAAGGTTGATTTTGTAGCAATTGGGGAGAACGTAGAGGTTTCCAATATCGATTCCAGCGTTTCGGCTGAAAGTGGTTCTTCAATAGCAGCAGCAAAGGTTTCGTCAATTATTCTACTTGAAATGCTCCAGAACCATGAAATGATTAAGGACCCTGAGAAAGTAAAGGAGCATCTGGAAAGAATAGCGATCGATTTAGGGGAGAACGGGAAGGATCGCATTTTTGGATCTGGATATATCAAAACCAGTGGAGGTTAATATGAAACATTTTATTAGAATGATAGTAGTAATGGTCTTGCTTGCTGCGGTATTACCTAATTTTGCTTCAGCTCAAGAAAATGAAGAAGTGACAGCAAATGAAATTGTGAAAAATAATAGTTTAATTGAACCAATTGGTGCAAAGGGTGATCAGTTAGAGGTTACAGGAGAAGAACACCTAGATTCTGTAAACATCGATGTAAACCTTACTGCGCTGGAAGAACAATTTAATGCTAAAATGGTTCTGTCTACAGAGGAAAACAAAGATCATATCGTAAATATTAGTAAGATTGATGAAGAAGGAAATACAAGTGAGGAAAAGTATATATTAGAAATAATAGAATTGGATGAAGAAGTGGTTAAGGCTAAGTTAATTGACTCCTCTACCCTTGAAGAAACAATCATTGATTCATCAGAGGTCCAAGCAACGATCATTCCTGTCATTGTAGCATTAATCGTTAGAGCTGGATTACAGTATGCCATAAAACATTATGGAAAAAAATTGGCTATGCAGGCAATGATTGATATAGGCGTGTCTCAAATAACAAAAGCATATGGTGGAAGTGTAAAAGTTGCAAAAAACGGAAAGGGTAAGGTCATTACGATTTCTAATAAAAACCAACCAATCGTAATACGATTAATGGAGGCTGGATCTGGTGGAAGGAAAGATGCCTATTGGAGAATGTCTGTTGGTAATAAATCATTAAATAGAGCAGGTAATTATTCCAGTAATAAGAGTGAGACACACATAACTTTACAAGAATCCTCTCCAGCGACAATATTAAAACTAATAAAAAAATTCAAGAAATAAGGAGATGAAACTAAATGGATTCAAGAGATAAAATTCAAGCTGAAGCCCTTTTAAACAACTTGTTCCAAGGGTCTCAACTGGATGGGGTTCAATTCGGGATCTCGCCAGGTCCCCTTGTGCTCTCTTTCTTTCATTATAAGAATACCGATGTTGAGGATCCTCAACTCTTCTTAAACATTGAATCAACGTGGTGTTTCCTGGACCCGGGAGTAAAACAGTATCCTTTCAGTGAGGATGAAATAGAAGATAGTTCGGAAGAGGAGAAATTCCTACAAGTCATTCGAATGAGAAGACAACTGGTGACAAAGGTAGAACTGGTTGACGACAATGCTCCCCACTTACTCATTCGATTTGAAAACGATTATTCCTTATTTATAAGCGGAAATCATGACGAATTTGAATGTTGGCAAGCAGGAATTTATGGAGAAAGTGAACTGATAAGTGCCCTACCGGGTAAAGACTTGGCGATCTGGACTCCGGATACTCTCCCCGAGTAATGAATGCAAGTATTCCTGTTCGAAAAAAATTTGTCATCATCCGATTCAGGGTGCTTTGATAAGTTGCAAGGCAAGAAGTAACAAGTGAACTCTCTAATCATATGAAATCGAGCATGTTATATCTCATGCTCGATTTTTTGTAGATAAAATGGCCATTGGGGTGTCATGGGCCTTACTATGTGAAAGAAGCGCTCATCGGCAAGGAACCACAGTACCTGTCCCTGTGGTTCCTTGATTTTTGTCGAATGTTCGTGATGAATGGAAAGGATTTCCGATAAGGATGTCGAAGAATTAAAGAAGATTCTTTTTCTTAAAGGAGACCTGCTATGTTAGAGACTGTCCATCATTTAATTTTACATGTCGTATTTATCCTATTTACGATTCTTGCTTTTCAAATGGTTACGAATGGATCGGACAGCAATACAAAAGGGTTTTCCATTAAGTTCTTTCTCATGAATCTTGCTATTCTAGTGTTTACCATGACCTTCCCCGTTGTTTACTCTAGCGGATATGTGTACGATTTCAAAGTCATTCCCATAATCCTTGCCTTTCTCTATGGAGGGAAGAGAGTGGGGGTCAGTACGTTCATCGCCTTGCTTGTGATGGGCTTGTTTACCCACCATGTATGGATCTTTTTGGTCGTGAATTATGCGATATATGGAGTGTTGCTGATCCCTCTCTCTAAATGGTATAGAAGGGTAACCTGGGTGAACAAAATGTTTCTGATTTCGGCTTTTTATCTATTCATCCCGGTTACAAGAACTCTTTTTTTGCTTCAGAACAATGAAGGAGAACAGCTCCCGCTTGTGGCAAGCTCTACCTTGATCATATGGATCACGCTGATTCTGACCATTTATCTGATTGAAAATCGACTGGAACAAGTCAGGATCAAAAAAGAGCTCATCAAAGCTGAAAAATTCAACGTCGTCAGCGAGTTGGCAGCATCTGTGGCACACGAAATCCGAAATCCCATGACGACCGTAAGAGGATTCATGCAGCTCCTGCAGAGAGAAACACTAACAAAGGAACAAAAGAGCTTTATCGATATATCCATCAAGGAATTAGATCACGCACAAGACGTCATCAATCAATACCTTTCCCTTGCCAAGCCCCAGACGGAGGAATACGAGGTATTCAGTCTTACCGATACCCTGAATGAATCCGTTGACGTGATGTCTACTTATGCCGTGATGAACAGCATTAAAATCAACAAAAACATTGAAGATGGCCTGATGATCAAAGGAATGAAGATAGAGGTGAAGCAAGTCCTGCTCAATCTTCTGAAGAATGCCATCGAGGCGATAAAAGAAAACGGAGAAATCACGGCAGCAGCCCGTGTACATAAAGACGGCCGGATCATGATCGTCATTCAAGATAATGGAGTCGGCATGCCACCGGAACAACTCAAAGTATTGGGCAGACCCTATTATTCCACCAAGGAAAAAGGAACGGGTCTTGGATTGACGGTAAGCTATCAAATCGTCAAGCGAATGAAAGGGGAAATACAGGTGGAAAGTGAGCGGGGTGTGGGGACGACGTTTCGGATATTCTTGTCTGGGAATGCATAGAGGGAATGTCAGATTGATGCGATAGATCATTTTGATGAGGTGGTTGTTTTGTTATTTGATTTTTCATTTATGTTAATGGTTGTCCTGTTGTACTATTATCAAATATATATTAAGGCTGAGAAAGAGGACAGGGGCAGGTTCCGTCCAGAGTCACTCCCCTCATTAGCAAACTTTTTACATTTTGGTGCGATGCTGTCCGTGTTTGCACACATCATTTTCGACATAAGGTGGGTTACATGGATTGGTGTTTATTCACTAGTGGGATTAATCATCTGTTTAAAGCCCAAGAATGCAGAAAATGAAACTGCAAGGAAAATTGTCCTCCTCTTGCTGGTTGTTGTCGTCTTTAATACCATCAGAGTTCCGACTCACCCTCGAGCATTTCAAGATTACATTAGTAGTAAGGAGCAGTATCAATGTATACAGTATTTTGAATGTGTGAAAATGACATCCATCACTACATCCGATGACCTCTTAGAAACAAAGGTGGAGGTCTTACCCGTTGAAGGGTACTCCTATGATACATACTTCTTATTTGCAAAAGGATTTATGAAACTGGCAGGTGAAGATGAAATAAAGGGACTGAACATTGGAGGGTACTGGATCGTGTATTAAATGCGCAGGAGATGGGTGTCTGATCCCAGTACGTTAAAGCTTTAATGTACCGGGGGCAGGCACCGTTTTTTTTTATGTATTTCATGCGCTTTTAATAGTATCTTAAGAAAAATTTAAGAATTCTCCCATGATTCTTTTAAGAAATTTCATTTAAACTATCACACTTGAAGGTTTTTTTATATGTAAAAGAACAATACTTATAATCGATGATGAAATCCCTTTGGATATCTTCTCTTCAAAGGGTATGCTTATGAAAAAATAATGGAAAATAAATGAAAGCCCTAAATGATTCCATTAGCTGCCACGAAAATTACCAAAAACTAAAAGTGATTTTAGGGGGCAGCTAGTAACGCAACGATGGAGATTTAGCGACTATCACTTTAGTAGGAGTGAAATAATGAAACCTTTATCAATTTTAGTAGCTGATGATGAGGAGGAAATTGCTGATCTGATTGCTATCCATTTAGAAAAAGAAGGGTACCACGTGACGAAAGCATCGGATGGAGAAGAGGCTGTTCGTGTGGTCGAGACCCAGGTCATTGATTTGCTGATTTTGGATATCATGATGCCGAAAATGGATGGATATGAAGTCACCCGGCGCATTCGGGATCAGCATAATATGCCAATCATATTTTTGAGTGCCAAAACATCTGATTTCGATAAAGTTCAGGGTCTGGTCATCGGGGCAGATGATTATATGACGAAACCATTCACCCCGATAGAATTGGTTGCTCGTGTAAATGCTCAGCTACGACGTTTCTTGAAGCTTAATCAACCTAAGACGGCTACAGAAAGGAAAGGCTCCGTTGAAAATGGTGGATTGGTTATTTCTCCCGATCAACGTAAAGTGACTCTATATGGTGAAAGCATCGAATTAACACCTAAAGAGTTTGATATTTTGTACTTACTAGCCAGTCACCCGGGGAAAGTATTTGGTGTGGAAAATATTTTTCAGCAGGTGTGGGGTGATGCATACTTTGAAGGTGGGAATACCGTAATGGTCCATATTCGTACATTACGAAAAAAGCTTGAAGAGGATAAACGTAAGAATAAATTTATCAAAACCGTTTGGGGCGTAGGGTATACATTCAATGGGTAAAATACTGCGAGGCTTCCGTTCAAAAATGATCTTATTGCTGGGTCTAAGCATGTTGTTGTCCGGCACTATTACATATCTACTCTTTAAAGCACTCCAAATATATTATTATTCAAATGTGAATTATGGAGATACACTAGGTTATTTTCGTATTATCATACGAAATATTGGAGACTTTAACGTCTTTTTACTATTATTCATCCTGCTTTCGATTTTCTTCTTCTTTTTACTTACAAAACCCTATTCTGCCTATTTCAATGAGATTTCAAAAGGAATTCATTATCTCGCCCAGGGTGACTTCAAGCATCGGGTTCAAATAGTGTCGAATGATGAGTTTAGTGATCTTGCCGAGAGCATAAATCTCGCCAGTGAAAAATTGGAACAAGCCATCGAAAGGGGAGACTTCTCGGAAAGTAGTAAAGAGCAGTTAGTCGTCAATTTAGCTCATGATCTCCGTACACCCCTCACCTCCGTTTTAGGTTATTTGGATTTGATCCTTAAGGATGAAAATTTGACGAAAGAACAAGTCAGACATTTTTTAACGATTGCCTTTACGAAATCTCAGCGTTTAGAAGGACTGATTGATGAGTTATTCGAAATAACGCGAATGAACTATGGCATAATGCCAATTAAAAAAAATCATATAAATGTAAGTGATCTCCTTAATCAATTAAAGGAGGAATTGTATCCTGTCTTCGAGAAGAATGATTTGATCGCCAGAGTGAATGTGACTCCGCAACTACCTGTTTTGGGTGATGGAGAGCTGTTGGCACGCGTGTTTGAAAATCTTCTTACCAATTCGAATCGCTATGGTAACGATGGCCAGTTTGTGGATATTAATGGCTTTATTGATTCAGGGAAAGTGGTTATTCAGATTGTGAATTATGGAGATCCCATTTCTCAGAATGATCTGCCCCATCTCTTTGATATGTTCTATACCGGTGACAAAGCACGTACTCATCAAGGAGGCGGCACCGGGATTGGCCTCTTCATTGCCAAGAATATCGTGGAGCAGCATGATGGGACCATTACGGCCGAAAGCAGTATCATACGTACCATTTTTGAAGTGCGCTTGCCGCAGGATGGTGAAAGTCCGAATGAATGATTTAAGAAAAATTTTAAATTTACCCCACTCTTTATTTAAATAGTTTTCCCTACACTTATAAGCAACTAAGAGTAAGGAGGAAACAGATAAATGAAGAAGTGGGGCTTTTTATTATTATCCTGCCTAGGGTTAACGTTCGCCTATTTGGAACCTTTGTCTGAACCAGAAGTGAAAATTCAAAACCATGTTCAATCTGAAAATGGTATCGCAGAGGGTGGCATCCAAGAAATCGAAATGACAGAGGATCAAATCTATCTAGGAGATCTGCTTTTGGTCAACAGTGAATATCCTGTTCACCAGGAGAGCATTCGATCGGATATTGTCAATTTATCTGCAAACAATGACCTGGCACAAGGGTACGTGTTGTTAGGCAGTGACACTTATTTATCAGAGGAAATTGCACATGCATTTTCAGAGATGGTTGCTGCTGCAAAAAAAGATGGGCTTCAACATTTCGCCATTACGAGCGGCTTTCGGGACTTTGATGAGCAAAGTGTGCTTTATCAAGATATGGGTTCTGACTATGCCTTGCCAGCAGGCTACAGTGAACACAATCTGGGCTTATCCCTTGATGTAGGATCTACTCAAATGAAGATGGCTAATGCACCAGAAGGAAAGTGGATAGAAAAGAACGCTTGGAAATACGGGTTCATCTTACGTTATCCAGAGAATAAAACGGGCATAACAGGAATTGAATATGAACCGTGGCACATCCGCTATGTTGGTTTCCCCCATAGCGCAATTATGAAATCAAAGAATTTCGTATTAGAAGAATATCTGGAATACCTAAAAGAAGAAAAAACTATTTCTGCTAGTGTAAATGGGGGGAAATATGAGATTTCTTATTATCCTGTCACCAAACGTACGACCATTCATGTGCCTCGTGATCTTCGTTATGAAATTTCAGGTAACAATATTGATGGTGTGATTGTGACAGTGTTTCCTGATGCGGAATGAGACGAACGAACTGAATGAAAGGCATGATGGTACATGGCTAAAAAAACAGCACTCGTTTTGACAATTCTTCTTTTCCTTTCATTTTTATGGTGCCCATCTTTGGGTTAATGCGTGCTTTGGGAACTGTTTGCCTAGGTACATGAAGGATATGTTCTAAAAAAATAGAAATAGTAGTAACTTAATGAATATGCAGGATACATTCACAAAGAATAGAGGGATAACCTATGAAAATTATTCGTGCTAGTGAATCAGAAAGTAATAGAAGAAATGAGATGAGTACAATCTTTGTAGACGGCTTCTATCAATGGCTGAATTATTTTTCAAAGGATAAGGCTAAACTTTACAAGACATTTGCCCATATGTTTAATGAAGAGGTCTTTCATACGGCAGTAGTTGACGATCGTATTGCGGCTATAGCGGCTTGCACTACAAGCAATATACCTTCTGTAAGACTGAAATATAGTGAATTTAGAAAGCACCTCGGCTTATTCATGGGGAGTATTGCTTATGTCATTCTCAAAAAAGAATTTGAGAAAGAGCAATATCCTTTTCAAATTTCTGAAAAGATGGGTGCAATAGAGTTTGTGGCAACGTCGGTAAAGTATAGAGGAAAAGGTGTGGCAACTGAACTGCTAAAATCGATCATACATTCAACTTCATACGACGAATATGTCTTAGAGGTAGCAGATACCAATATAAGTGCCATCCACCTTTATGAAAAACTGGGTTTTGCAGAGTTCATGCGTATACCTCAAAAGCACAGTGAAAAAAGTGGTGTCAATGATCTTGTCTATATGAAGCTTGTGAAGGTGAAAGAAGTGGGGGACTAAAGAGCTTATGGAATGACTGATTTTTGGAAAAAACCGGTTAGTATAGTGAGCTCCAATAATCTAGAAGAAAAGATATAGCATAACGGGTCCGGCTTAACATCATACTAGTAACAAAACCTTTAAACGGAGGATCATGTTGTGGAGAAAAAAATGTTAAGCGTACTCATTTCCTTATGCCTGATTTGCTTCCCATTCTTATTCAGGGGGGCTAGGATGAAGGAAAACTTAATTGTTTTCTTTTCAAAGGGCGTTCTGTCCACTCTAGTTGATACATATGTTGTGTCGGAGAAACGTGTTGCCTATCCAATTCGTCCTTTTCCAGGAGTGTTTAAGACCAACATTGTTTTTGATATGTTGTTTTTTCCATTGTTGAGTGTGATCTGGGTTAGACAAACGTATAATGACGGGTTATGGAAGATCATTTGGAAAAGTTTGACTTGGAGTGTTCCTATGAGTATAACTCAATGGTTTCTTGTGAAATACACAAAGTTAATCCAATGGAAAAAGTGGTCACCATTTCATACCTTTGGTTCTGTAAGTTTCACATTATTTATCATCAGAGGGCTTGTATCCGTAGTTAAAAGATTGGATCAACCTAAGAGTACTTAATATTAAAACGTCAACTAAAGGTTTGGTCATATGAAAAAGACTCAAAAACTAGAAGTGGTGTTATGGAGCATAGCATTTCCGGGCTTTGGGCAGCTGTTGAATGGACATGTCATAAAAGGATTCTTATTTATTTTATTAGAATTTATCATTAATAGCATGAGTACATTTAATCTGTCTATCATGTATAGCTTTCTTGGCAGAATTTCGGAAGCTGAAGAAGTGATTCACTACCAATGGATCATGTTTTATCCATGTGTTTACATGTATGCGATGTATGATGCCTACAAATTTTCAGATGGAGAAAATCCTCCGTTATCGTTTATTCCATTTGCCTTCGCTGCCTACTTTGTCACGGTTGGAATTATGTATTCCCCCCAACCATTCCTCTCCGTTCACTTTGGTCCGATTTGGCTGCCGATGCTTGCGCTGATTCCGGGACTGGCGGCAGGGTTTATCATTCGGGCAATTTTGTTGAGGTTTACCTCATTGAAGGTTTAAATGGTTAAATTGGAACCGATACACTCTTACTGCCTTGCACCTGCAATTGACAGGTAGTCTCAAGATTCACAGCGTTTAAGGCACCAATGAAAAGAATGACAAATGCCAACAACTAATATTTTTTCATCCATCTCACCCTTTATTCGGAATCATAATAAGTAGGGAAGGAATGATGTGATTTACTGAAAATAGGAAAAAATAGGGTAGATCTCCTGTTTGCGAAATGAAAATCTAAACCAGAAGCATTAGAACAAGTTCCAGATCTAATTAACTACTATTCAATAAATAGGAGGCTGCAGCTGAATAAGCAACCGCCTCACTTGTTATTAAATTGATAAATATCATTGTACATCTTGTTGGTCTGAAGAATTAGTAACCACACAATTAAGTGGTGAAGGGGAAGTTTACTCCTACACGAATATTTACGTTGCACCCCAACCCTTTACGGAGGATGCACCTTTTTGAATTAGGAAGACGGTTCTTATGCTTCCAAAGCAAGACCGTCCGTGTCCTCCCCAACAAAGTAAAAGTTTAACGTACCGGACAGGCACCGTTTTTCTCTCTAAATAAATATCCGGTGCCCAAATATAGGGTCACCGGATCTCTTCCTATCAGAATAAATATTGAATGGTACTTGTCTCAGGAAGGGAGAATCAATGTTTCATCATTTCATGAGCGATTTCCTCACCGCTAATGTCAGAAGGGTAATAGGTTGGCCAGTTAACGACTTCCTCCAGCAACGCTTCCCGATCATCTCCCCAATACAAGTGATAGTGATGTGAATCGGTTGGGGCAATGCTGTGATCACTAAACTGGATGTAGTTTGGCATCTTTCCTTCCTCCTCGTCAGCAAGCTTGAAGATATAGCGCACTCCACGGTTTCCCTTCTCATAGGTTAGAATTTCGTACCCGTCATAGGTATAGTGTCCAGACGATTTTTTCCCATCTTCATAGAAGGTGAACGTATCCCCATCAATCATGATGCGCTCGACGCCGGTTTTGTATCCTGTTGTATAGTACTCTTTATACTCTTCGGCAGTCTTATCTCCGTCTTCTGCTTTGTGAGCAAATACTTCATCGAGGGTACCATCCAGTAAATAAGGGTAAACAGACTGCCAGTCACCTTCCCAGTCAGAAAGCTTACGATCTTTCACTTGATTATCTTCAAAGTACCCATCATAAATCTTCTGTGATTCTTCATCTAATTCATGGTCGTGACTTTCTGGTTCTATAGCAGGTGCATGTTCCAATGCTTTATGCAACTGTGTCAGGTTACGTCTCATCAGTGAAAAATAGTCTTCATCATTTTCAATATCTTCATCTGTCAGTACAGACAGGTTATGAAGTCTGAGTGTTTCTGCACCTATTTCATCCCTTACGACTCCAGCTGTTTTCGTCGTGATGTTCTGTTCAAAAAAGACATGCTTTAATCCATATTCTTTAGCTGTCTCTACAATGGTCTGGAGTTCCTTCTGAGACGGTTCCTGTGTCGGACTCAATCCGGAAACAGCAATCTGATGGACACCATAAGCTTCTTCCCAATAGCCATAGGCGGCATGAGAGACGATAAAGTGATTGCCTGATGTTGCTTCCAGTTCAGTGGTAAACTCCTGATCAAGAGCTTCAAGGTCAGCCTTAAGAGTTTCAAAGTTTTCATTAAATAGTGCCTCTTCTTCAGGCTTCAATTCTACTAATGTATTCTTAATGTTCTCTGCTAATTCAATGGAGCGGATGGGATCCAGCCATACGTGAGGATCATCATCTCCGTGGTCATGGTCCTCTTCATGATCGTGGTCATGGTCTCCTTCATGAAGCTCAATCCCTTCAGCTGCTTCAACGACTTTTACATCTTCAGCCTCAACAGCCTTAGTGATTTTTTCAGCATACGCCTCCATTCCCGCGCCATTCATAATAAAGGCATCTGCTTCAGCAATGGCCATTACGTCTTTAGAAGTGGGCTCGTATGTATGTGAGTCCGATCCCGGAGGTAAGAGTGATTCAATCTCAGCTTCCTCACCTGCAATCCGTTCTGCAAAAAACTGCAGGGGATATACCGTAGTGAAAATTTTCACCGGATCAGCTGAAGACGCTGCCTGTTCCTTACTACTTTTCTCCTTTTCTTCTCCGCATGCAGCAAGGGAGAGGACCATTAATATACTTAATAAAGCCATCCATTTTTTCCTCATATGTATCCTCCTTATGATTTCTTGAAATAATATATCGTAATTATTACGATTTGTAAATAGTGATTGTTACGATTTACGGGATGCCAAGGGGACAGGTACCTTGGCACCTCAGGAATCTTATCAAAGAGGGGGGAATAGGATGTTGATCATGGAACGTGTGAAGAGGAATGAGTTGGAATGTCAGGTTGAGAGTTTGCAAGTGTTTGTGGAGGTGGGTTGGGGAGGTGTTTTGAATGGATTTTTACATAAGATACGTCTTTGTCTTTTTCCTTTTGGTAATCCTAGCTAATGTGACCCCAACCATAATGTAGCTCTGATTTATTATCAGATTAATCTACGGTGTTATGATGATGGGGTTATTTTTTGTTTAGGAACGACGGCTCTCATGCTTCTAATGCAAGAAAGCCGTCAGTACTTGTTTCCATCATTGATAATTGATGATCGCAGGACTAGGTTCCATCTTCAACACTTCTACTGGCTCCAAAACCGGCACATCCTTATCATAAAAGATCTTGAATGCCCCATACTGATTCGGTTCATTCCGTATGTATTTCCCGTACAAAGCCTGCTTGTCCGCAGATGCTCCCCAGCCGTCGAAGTTGATGGCGATTTCAACGTTGTCTGTCGGTTGGATCGCCTCTTTATTCGATAGGACCGCACCGGTGTATTGGTGGACGAGGACGAATTTATCCGGGAGGTTGTTCTTTTCCGTAAGCTCCGATACATACTCGACTGCCTTCTGGATTTCCTTCCCGTCCACTTGTCCGAGATCCTCTCCGGGTTTTTCCCCTTCAGCTACGTGGAATTCCGTATCGATCGCCAGGTGGACATGGGGGTGCTTAAGCCACTTTTCGACCATTTTCACCTGCTCCATGACCGTGTCCGTCCCGAGCTGAATATCGAGCAGTACCAGTGCGTCGTGCTTCTTTGCAAGCTCCACATACTCTTCAATATTTTCTTCTGACGTCATACGCACATAATCTCCATCAGGACCTGGCTCACTTTGAGCCATTGTCGTAATCAACTCGATCGTTGGTACCGCCGGCCGGTCGGGATCAGCGTCGGAATAGGCCTGCGTCTGTTCCTTCAGCTTCTTCATGTATTCCTCAGGCTCCAACTCGCCTAGAATCCCCATATTTTCAGAATCTGGAGTTCCGTAATAGGCGACCAATCGATGATCCTTTAATGGTCCATTCGATGAATCTTTCACTCCTTCTGGCAGGGTTTCACCTGCAGGAACTGTACGCGTTGGATTTCCACCAAGCAACGCCTGCATATCAGGGATTTCCTGCTGTTCCTTTTCTGATAGGCTTTTAGCCAAAGCCACAGCATCTTCAGACGGTTTCAACGGTTTAAAGGGCTTTTTGGGCTTTTCTGGTTCTTCGTTTTCCGCTTTTTTCGCGTTTGATTTGTCCTGTTCGGAAGACGGCGCTTCCTTCTTATTCTCATCTGTGCTCGTAGGATCAGCGCACGCTCCCAGTATAAGTACCCCGGCTGCAAGTAGCAGCGATAACTTTTTCATTGCCTCACACACCCTTTTTTATATAGAAGAATATGGAGGACTTTAACACATTTTCCTGTAGATGAAACCTTTGTTAAGAAATTGATAGGAATTTTTAATCTAAATGTTAATGCTGGTGGAAGCACGCGGAAGATTCCCATTCATCATTAAGATAGGATTTACCGCCAATCCGTAGTTTTAGAAAATACTATCTTGCATAAATATCTTATTAAACAACCAAACAATAAGAATGATGCTCGATACTCCCCAAGCTGTGGTTCCCACGACCAAACAAATAATCAGTTGAATTTCCCTTCTAGCTTTCTATTTAAGTCATCGCATACTCAATACACCGCTCCGCAAACTCCAATACATCATCCGAAATCGGGTATAAGCCGGTATCCTCTACAGGCTGTTTTCGTACCTTCCAGAATTTATCCATCAACTCTTTATCTCCTTGGAACATATCATTTGATAGTTCCAGTAACCTGGTCCCGATTTGAAAGCCTTCTTCTGATTCAGGCTTCACATTGTGTTTGATGCACGCTTCCATTCGCCGGATTAATGAAATATACTGCTGGGTTGTTTCGTCGTTGTTACTGAGGTTTGGAAGGGACTTTTGTAAGAGGACCTGTTCGTCTTCTTGAAAATAGTCCATCCACTTCTTTGAGCTGTGGTGTGAACGGCGGACCAGTTCGGAGACGCGTTCCCAGGGTAAAGATTCTTCCAGATCCATCATATGAATTAATGAAGTCGTATGGGAGATGCTTGTTTGAAGTGTCGAGAGTTGTTCTTGCAGGTAATTGTAGTGTGAGACTAGAACTTGTTTGAAAGATAGTTTATTTAATATATGGCGAATATCCTCCAAGGGGAGTGAAAGGGATTTTAGAATGATGATTTTCTCTAATGTAAATAAGTCATCTTCTGAATAATAACGCTTTCCGCTCGCATCCTTAAAGCTTGGTGTAAGGAGATTAATCTGATCGTAATAGCGAAGTGTGCGAATGGATATATTCCGCTCTTTGGCTACCTCCCCGGTCGTCCATCTTTTCATTCCATTCCCTCCTGAAAAAAATGCTTGCAGGTGACGTAACGTCATCTCCTATAGTTGAATTATACCATATATAGGAAGAGGGAAGATGGATGGAAAAGAGTCAAATGAACTGGAAAGAACAGGACCCATGGGGTTGGAAAGAATTCATATTATTGATGTTACTTGAATTTGTAGTTGTGATCGGATGTATTAAATTCGTGGTTAAGCCCCTATATTCTGGGTGGCTCGACAATGAACTGTATGCTGGAACGTTAATGGGGTTAACCATAGCTATTATTCTACTTTCAGGTATATATTTCATTGCACTTCGCCCAAAAAAGATTTCCTGGAGTGAAGTAGGGGTCAAACCATTTGCTGTGAAAGATTGGAAAATCATAATCATCTATTCTGTCATCTTACTGGTTGGTGCCGTAATCATCGTAGTTTTAACGAGTTTCATAGGCAATTCGTGGGAGAACAGCAAAACAGATGCCATGCAGCAAAATGCAACGTTCTTTACGGTACTGATCGCCTTTATCTCTGCGGCGATCATCTCACCGATATACGAAGAAATCTTCTATCGCGGTTTCTTATATCGATGGTTGCGCACTCGAATGGGGTTGACAGGAGCTCTATTACTAAGTTCGCTTATCTTTACCATCATCCACATCCCGACATATAACGTCATGCCGGTAAATTTCTTTAGCGGAATCCTTTTTGCTTTAGTGTATGAACGTACGAATTCGATATGGCCGTCGGTTATGATTCACGGTTTGACGAATGGAATAATGGTTTTGCTGGCAAGTTTGGGGTAACAAAAAAACGCAATTTATATAAAAGGGGAGAGTGTCTACATGTTCAACCATTTTAATTTCGAAACAATTTACCGCGAACGGAGTGTTTCCACACCACTAGTCGTCATGATGTGTGGTGTGGCAGGTTCCGGGAAAACGACATTCTCGCAGCAATTAGAAAAGGAAGGTTTTGTACGTCTTTCGATTGATGAAGAAATATGGGCAACTCATGGTCGTTACGGGATTGATTTCCCTTTGGAAAAGATGGAGGAATATAAGAAAGAGGCAGAAAGAAAATTGCGCAATGACTTATTAAATCTCATTCACAATAAACAACAGGTGGTCATCGACTTCAGTTTTTGGGACCGTGCAAGGAGGGACGAATATAAACAACTCATCGAAAAGTCCGGAGGCAAATGGAAACTGATTTATATAAACGTTTCTCCTTATGATTTGCGTGAACGCCTTAAAATAAGGAACAAGCGCTGTGATGCCAATGCGTTCCCGATTACGGAAGAAGTGTTAATTTCCTATCTGAAGGGTTTTGAAGTTCCTGAGGGGGAAGGGGAGATGGTTGTTGAGAATTAGACATTTCTTTTTGCTTCATCCAGCCAGGGAATGGACCAAGGTATCTGTCCCTATGGTTCAAAGGAGAAAGGAGAGGAAGTCCTGATCACTTCCTCTCCTTTCTCTTTATAATCTAATCCGTCATATACTCATTCACCAATTCATAACATCGATCCTTCGTCGACTCATACAAAGAGATGTACCACGCCACATTTTCAAACGTTCCGCCTTCATACTTCAGTCTTTCTTTCTCTGCTTTTTCTTCTTTCTGTTCGATCCATTTAACCTGTTCCGCTTTTAACTCCTTCATGACCTCTGGAGAAAGCTCTTTTTTCAGAAGGGAATAAATTTCATTTAATGCATCGTCATACCTTTCGTAAGATACTCCATAATAGTTTTTCATGGCGTTCGTGACACCTTTATCTGAATCCTTCTTATCTGGCATGGCATCAAGTTCTTTTTGGATGTTTTCCAGTTTGTTCAGATATTCTGTTTTTCCGGCTACTTTTGTTTCGGGAGTAGGATCTTCCTCCTGACTACTGTCTACCTGAGCGCTGCCATCGTCCATTGAGGATTCACCCGATTGATTCTCCTCATTATTATCGGATTCTACAGTCCTTTCTGTAGATGAATTATCTGTACTTGCTGGAATCGCATCTGATTCAGACTGATTAGAAGCATCCTCTTCAGGTGAATCGCTACAAGCAGACATGAAGGCGAATAACAACGTTAATAAGACTGCCACAATAAACATTTTCGATTTCTTCATTTTTACAGCTCCAATTCCTTGTTGGTTGTATATTGGTTTATTTTAACATATAAGGAAATGTTCTTCTAACTTATTGGGATCCGATCGTTGGTGGTCCGCAGGGACAGGTCCCAATGCACGCTTTTGAAAGGGGATAACTTTTGCTTTTTAAATAAGTATTGAAGTTAGATTTATGAAATGGATTACTTCATGACGTTCTCTCTTCGAATAACTCCATCCTTGTAGGAAAAGCTAATCCATAACACACACCTTTTCCCTCTTTCTCCTGAGAAGAGGGTTTTAGCGATGAAAAGGTCGAAAGGATGGAATGTGTTATGGACTTGGATTGGATTTGGAAAGCGATTCTCATTGTTGTGGCGGGGACCTTATTGTTAAGAGTGGCCGGGAGGAAGTCGATTTCCCAGATGACCTTGACGCAGACGGTCATTATGATCGGAATCGGATCATTATTAATTCAACCGTTAGCTGGAAAGAATATCTGGACCACGATCGGTGTCGGGCTTGTTCTGGTCTTAACGCTGATGGTCATGGAATATTTGCAGGTGAAATCAGATCGTGTAGAACAAATGATCACAGGAAAATCAAAGCTTCTCATGGAAAATGGCATATTGATTGAAAAGAACTTTAAGAAGTTGCGTATGACAGTAGATCAGCTTGAAATGAAACTAAGACAGCAGGGGGTCAGTAAACTTTCCGATGTGAAATGGGCGACGCTTGAGCCGAATGGACAAGTCGGAGTGGAATTGATACCCCAGGCGAAACCGGTGACGATGAAAGATTTCCAGCAACTTCAGGCACAAGTACAGAGACTGATCAATATGCTTGAGGTACAACCTTCCACGATAAGGCCAGTCAGTCAGGAAGTGGGAGGAGAAGATATATTTAAAGAGATCAAACAGCCCTCTTCCGTCAATCCTCCCCCGAAACATCTTCAGTAGTGATAAAGCTCGGTTGATCTAGCGGATAATCCTGCTTTTACATCGGTCATTTGAGTACCTGAAAAAAAGTCCCTGAGTAACCTGCTCAGGGACTTTTTGTTTGGCGGTGAAGGGCTTGATTGCTACTTGGCCACCATGGAGTTCAGATCATTTCCGGCATGATTGCCCCTATTTTACACCAAACAAATGAATTTTTAAGTGAAATTGAATCATTTAGTCGATTTTCATGTCTTTTGCGTAAGATTGACAGGGGAAATAAGGGTTATATAGGGCTCTCGCCTGATTTATGATCCGGTTTTCGTTACTTATGATCCACTTTGGGGATTTATGAACCGAAATTCTGATTTATGATCCAGAATTCTAACTTATGATCCATTTTCGTTACTTATGATCCGTATGTCGAAAAATGACAAATCGACAGCCTGCCGCTAAATGTGGTCCCTGCAACCCGCGTTCTTCCCACTCCCTTCATGTTACCCGTGAGCTCAATGTTCCTACGGGCTACGATCTCTTATTCTTCCATTATGTAATGAGTTCCTTAAAACTTCCCACCCTGTACATAGATTGTTAATAGTTTCGTAACATTTTCCCTCTAAGATGAAATCAACAGCAGAGATCAACCGAGCAAAAATCAATAGAGGAGGAAACAAAATGCTAGAACACAATCAAAATGAAGAAATGAAGCATATAGAATCAGACAATACGGAAGCCGTGAAGAATGAGGAGATGCAACGAAGCCCGAAGCCGAAGAAGCCTTTTAAAGGACGGGGATTTCTAAACACTGTAGGTGCCGGGATCATCGGTTCGGTCATGACACTGACGGTACTGCCTCAAACCGACTACTATCAGAACCTGGCTCAGACGGGCATCGAACAATCGGCAGGTGACAACGGCGAGGTGGAGTCTTCGGGTGATTCGGGAATAAATCCCACAACGGTATCAACAGGTAGTGGCGATGTAGCGAACATTGTGGAAGATGCCTCTGAATCGATTGTCGGAATTGTCAATTATCAGCAGCAGAATAACATGGGTACTTCACAAGCTGCTCAAGCAGGGACAGGTTCAGGCGTTCTCTTTAAAAAAGACGGTGACAGTGCTTATATCATCACCAACAACCATGTCATTGAAGGGGCTTCGAAGATTGAGGTATCCCTCCATGACGGTGAAAAAACCAACGCGGAGCTGGTCGGGGCCGATCCGCTGACCGACCTTGCCGTATTGAAGATCGATGAGAAATATGCGGACAATCTATTGGAAGTAGGGGATTCCAGTGCATTGCGCGCCGGTGAACAGGTAATCGCGATCGGAAACCCCCTTGGACTCGATCTATCAAGAACGGTGACACAAGGAATTGTCAGTGCCGTCGACCGTACCATTCCGGTGCAGACTTCTAAAGGTGAATCTGAATTGAATGTCATTCAAACAGACGCGGCCATCAATCCGGGTAACAGTGGAGGGGCACTTCTGAATTCAAAGGGTGAGCTGATCGGAATCAACAGCGCGAAGATCTCCAACTCCGGTGTAGAAGGACTTGGCTTTGCCATTCCAAGTAAGGATTTCCAGCCGATCGTCAAAGAAATCATTGAAACGGGTAAGGTGGAGCGTCCGTATATCGGAATCGGTATGACGAATCTAACGGATGTTCCCCGCCAATACTTGAAAGATTTGCCGAGTGAAGTAGAAGCAGGTGTGATTGTCGCCAATATCGATAAAACATCCGCGGCAGCAGAAGCCGGGATCAAAGAGGGCGATGTCATCACGGAGCTTAATGGCCAATCAGTAGCGGATGTGGCCGACTTGAGAAGGCAGTTGTACGCTGACCTGAAAGTGGGGGATCAGATTGACTTGACCATTTTCCGGGGTGGAGAAGAAATGACGATCAGTTTGACATTGACTAGTAATGCGATGGTTAACTAATTGATTTGGTGAGTGGTGCCAGGCACTGAACAGATAATTGTTACCAGGCACGGATTGGTTGTTTGGTGCCAGGCACTGAAAAAATGATTGGTACCTGGCACAGACCGAGCGAATTGTAATAGGTACAAACCAAGCAAATGGTACCTGTTACCAAGAAGTAGAATCGGAAATGAATGACAAAGGAGAGCGGGTAAGTGGATAAAAAGAAGCGTTCGATCACGTTATGGAGTGTTATTGGAGGCATTGTCGTCGTCGGCACGATGCTTGCGATGTTTGGTTTTTCGAAGGAGGAAGTGGTCGCTAAGGTGGGAAGCAAGTCGATCAGTAAAGAGGATTTGTATACGTCGCTTGTGGATCAGTATGGGGAAGCAGCCCTTGATACACTGATTGCCGAGAAGATTGTGGAGCTTGAGGGTGACAAAGAAGACATCAGCGTCAAGGACAGTGAGATTGATGAGGAACTGGAATCAATGAAAGATTCCTATGGAGGCGAAGAGGCATTCAATGAGGCATTGGCCTCGAGCGGAGCGAGTCTTGATAGCGTCAAAGAGAATATCCGTTCCTTTTTGATGACGGAAAAGTTGCTGAAGGACAGAATTTCGATTTCGGATGATCAGATCAAAGAATACTTTGAAGCGAATAAGGATACGTTTGCCCAGGAAGAACAGGTGCAGGCAAGTCATATTCTGGTTGATGATGAAAAAACGGCTCAGGAAGTGAAGAAAAAGCTTGATGACGGAGGGGATTTTGCCGAGCTTGCGAAAGAATATTCTACTGATACGTCTAATGCCGAGTCAGGCGGGGAGCTGGGCTTTTTTGCAAAAGGTGAGATGGTGACGGAATTCGATGAGAAGGCGTTTGCCATGAAGAAGGGTGAAATCAGTGAGCCGGTTAAGACGGAATTTGGCTACCATATCATCAAGGTGACGGATAAGAAAGACGCGAAAGAAGCGGTTCTTGCCGATCATAAAGAAGAAATCAAGGACATCCTGTTTGATCAGGCCCTTCAAACAGAGTATGGAACGTGGCTCCAGGAAAAGAAAGAGGATTACAAGATCGAAAATCTTTTGAAAGATTCATAAACCGGCCATGGTTTGTTCATGATTTGGTCATATGTTCTGGAAATAATGATAGTGCAGCTGTAACCTATAAAAGGAGGAAATGGAATGAACAATAAGAGAACACTCGCGTTGGCAGGTATATTAGCGATCGGGATCGCGGGAGCTCTTCCCGCCTTTGCGGCTGAGGAGGACGCTGCGAAGACGAACGACTCGGCGGTTGCTAATCAGGCATTTGGCGGACATTTCGGCGGTGGACATGGGAAGTTCCACATGGATGAGGAACAGTTGAAGGAAAAAGCAGAAGAGCTTGGAATCGACAGCACCGATAAGGATTCACGGGAACTGGCCAAAGAGATCATGGAGGCCGAACTCGAAAAAAGAGCGAAAGAATGGGGCATTGAAACAGAAGGAAAAGATCGCCGTGCCGTCATCGATGAAATCCGCCAGGCGGAAATGAATGAAAAAGCGAAAGAGCTGGGGATATCAACGGAAGGCAAAGACCAGGAGGAGCTCTCTCAAGAAATAAGGAAAGCACTGGTGGAACAGAAGGCGAAAGAACTTGGAGTAGAAACCGAGGGCAAGGATCTGGATGAACTTGCAGAGGAAGTCAGAGAAGCAGCCCTTGCGAAACAGGCGAAGGATCTTGGAATCGAGACAGAAGGAAAAGAGCATCATGAATTAAAAGAAGAGATATTCGAAGCTTCCATTCTTAAAGCTGCCAAAGAATTGGGCATTGAAACAGAAGGCAAAACGTCCAAAGAACTGATGGATGAGATTGTGACCGATCATGCCGATGAAGCGAAAGAACTGGATTTCTTCCCATTCAATAAGGAAGAGGGATTCTTCTTCCACATGGGTGGGAAAGGCCACCACAATGGTCCTGGTCATGGAAAAGGACCTCATGGAGGAGCACCTGAGGCAGAACAAAGTGAGGCACACCCTGCCGAGTCAGAAAGTGACACATTATAAGGATTGAAATCCCCGCCAAATGTGCGGGGGTTTTTCATTAGGAGGTAACAATAGAATGAATCAGTCAAAACGACTATACTTTAGATAGGGAGCCATGGGGACAGGTACCTTGGCACAGTCTTGAATAGGAGCCAAGGTACCTGTCCCCATGGTTCAGTCGGGAAAGGAGCGATGTTGATGAATGTATTGGTAGTTGAAGACAATAAGAGTGTCACAAGCATGCTTGAGATGTTTTTTATAAAAGAAGGGATTCAAGGAGAGTTTGTCCATGACGGGGCTGACGGGTACCGGCGTTATAAAGACGGTGATTGGGATCTCGTCATCCTGGACTGGATGCTGCCGGGGATGGACGGGGTCACCATTTGCCGGAAGATCAGGGAGGAAGGGTCACAGATCCCGGTCATCATGCTGACGGCGAAGGATAGTGAATCCGATCAGGTGCTTGGCCTTGAGCTCGGTGCCGACGATTATGTGACCAAGCCCTTCTCACCACTTGCCCTGATGGCTAGGATAAAGGCTGTCTCGCGGCGGTATCAAGGGGAGAGAAGCAGTGGGTCAGGAAGTCACGATGTCTCGACGGCAGACTTCCAGATCAGTAAGGAAACCCGTGAAGTCCTGCTGAAAGGCGTTCCCCTTACCAATCTGACACCAAAGGAATTTGAATTGCTCTATTATCTTTCACGTCATCCGCGGCAGGTGTTCTCGAGGGAGCAGCTTCTCGAACGGGTATGGGGATATGATTTCTACGGGGATGAACGGACGGTCGATGTCCATATCAAGCGGCTTCGCAACAAAATCGGCAGCAAGGAAAAGCCGTACCTGCATACGGTCTGGGGAGTAGGGTATAAATTCGATGAGGCGGCGGCCGGGGATGAAAATTAGATATCTTTATCAGCTGCTTCTCAGCCATACAAGCGTCCTCATCATCGCCTTCTTGATCCTTGGCACCCTGTTTTCCCACTATGTCGAAAATCTTGTTTATGAAAATAAGGTCACGGAACTCAGGACGTACGGGGATAAAATTTTATCAGATCTTGAAAGGCCAGGTCCGAGACGGCCTCTTTATCTGGAGGAATACAGCAACTTGCTTCATGCCCGGAACATCGATGTGATCACGTTCAACCGCCAAGGGGAGGTATCATTCTCCAGGGGAGGGGTGTACCCGCGAATCGAGCTCTCAAAGGAAGAGTGGCAAAAAATCGAGGGGGGTGAAACCGTCCCCCTGAAGAAAGATTTCGGACGTTTTGACCAGGCTGTATCCCTCGTCATCATGCCCCGGATTGTGAATGATCAGCTGACTGGCGGACTGATCTTGATTTCCCCAATCAGCGGCTCAAGGGAAATGCTGAGTGAAATCAATCGATATCTCCTGTATATCGTGCTCCTGTCCCTGGCGATTTCCCTCTTGATCAGCTTGTTCTTGTCAAAGCTCCATGTAAAAAGAATTCAGCGGATCCGGGACGCCACTTCCCGTGTATCATCCGGTCATTACGATGTTCAAGTCCCAAGCTCGAACTTCGATGAAATCGGCGATCTTGCCGAAGACTTTAATGAAATGGTCACGAAACTCCGGGCATCCAAAGAGGAAATCGATACCCTGGAGAACCGGAGAAGGCAGTTCATGGCGGATGTGTCACACGAACTGAGAACACCGCTGACCACGATTCGCGGTGTCATCGAAGGAATCAGAAACGACATGATCCCAGAAGAGCAGAAAGAGAAGAGCTTCGGTCTCGTAAGCGAGGAAACGAGGCGCCTGATCAGACTAGTGAACGAAAACCTGGACTATGAAAAAATACGCTCCAACCAGGTAACCATCACGAAAGTATCCCTAACCTTACTGGATGTCCTCGAAGTCATCAAGGAGCAGCTCGACTTACAGGCGGAAGAAAAGGGGAACGAAATCAGGATTTCGGCAGATTCCGCTGCTACGGTATATGCCGACTATGATAGGCTCATCCAAATTCTGATCAACATCACGAAAAATAGCATCCAATTCACTTCTGGAGGAACGATCACGTTAAGGGGCTCGTCTTCTGCTGAAGAAACCGTCATCGAAATCGAAGACACAGGAATCGGCATGGATCCCGAAGAAATCCGCTCGATTTGGCGCAGATTTTACAAAGCAGACCTGTCCCGGACGAATAATCCATACGGTGAATTCGGCATCGGACTCTCCATCGTGAAGCAATTGGTGCTCATGCATGCGGGGACGATCGAGGTTATCAGTGAGAAAGGGAAGGGCACGAAGTTTGTGATTCGGTTGCCGTTGTAGGTAGTGGGCCAAGGAATCAGGGAACCACCAGGACAGGTACCTTGGCCGGGTCTTGGATTGGAGCCACGGTACCTGTCCCCTTGGTTCACCCTCCAAACAAGGAAAAAAACCGCATGGACTCCAACAATCCACGCGGTTTTCTTATGCGGTAAAATCAGTTCATTTCTTCAAGGAATGCTTTTTCAAAGATATCCAGAAGATATTCCAGTATGATGGGATCACTATACGTGCTTGAGTCTAAAGTTTGGATAACTGTTCTATGATGTTGAAGTTTAAAGACAGGGTGACGTGTTTATGTTGATTAGAGGCGTTTCTGCTATAAAAAAAGGTTATCGAAACTATAAAACATAATCGATCATTTTCAGTTATAATAGAATGTAAAAAGTGAGTTTTGTTAATTTTTAAAAAATTATCGAAAGTAGGGAAGCAATGCCGATGTATCATTCTGAGTTATTGACCGGTTTACTTCTTAATCTCCTTGTCATTTTGATCATGATTTTACTTATAAGCTTTCATTATCTTTCTCGAAATAAAGTACATAAGCTCCACATTAAACCACTGTCGATCTATCTGGCCTGTTCGCTTCTCCTGTTACTTAGTCTTGCTTTGTCTGTTCGTTTGGAAGATGGATTTGTGTATGATTTGAGGTTCATCCCTTTTCTACTCGGAGGGATATATGGTGGGAACAGGGTCTTACCTTGGCTTGCTGTTACGATGATTGCGGTCCGTGTGCCGATGCTTGGTCCGGGGTTAGTGGTTACGATAATCATGGCGATTCTGTTCACGTTTGTGATTATGTATATGCGTACGAGATTGGAAAACAAAGTGTGGAAAACGAGGGTATATTGGTATACGTTGATGTCGTTCGGTTACTCGGTTCTTTCGTTGTTGATTCCGTCTCTCGTATTTGATTTCGATTATACGAGCTCGTTCCTGGTTTATTCTGCTGTCCTGAGCGGGTCGACGTTCTTTGTCTTTTACTTATGTGAAATCATCCGAACGATTTATACTCTTCAGCTGGAAGCGATTAAATATGAGAAAATGCAGGTGGTCAGTCACCTGGCAGCCAGCATGAGTCATGAGGTGAGGAATCCTTTGACAACGGTGAAGGGGTTTCTTCAGCTGATTCAGGAAGACCCTTCCAACGTAAGCACCAATAGTGAGCTTTCAAAGGTGGCTGTCAGTGAAATCGACCGCGCCACAGAAGTGATCAACCAATACTTAAACTTTGCAAGGCCCCACCCGGAGCTGGAGGTGGAAGTGGAGATCCGGGATGAAATCAACCGATCGACGGAAATCATCATGCCCCTGGCGGTCAAAAAGGGAATTGTCCTGAAGGCAAACATCCTCCATCACCTTTCCGTTATAGGTGATCCCAATAAGCTGCAACAGGTTCTCATCAACGTGATGAAAAACGGGCTGGAGGCAATGGAAACAGGTGGTACGTTACGAATCTTCAGCTACCAGGAAGGAAACAGGGTGTTCATCGTCATCAACGATACGGGAACCGGGATGACCAAGGAACAACTCATGCGCCTCGGGGAACCGTACTTCTCCATGAAAGGCAAGAATGGGACGGGACTCGGCATGATGACCGTCTTCCAACTAGTAGAAGGCATGAAAGGCACCATCAAAGTCCTAAGCAAACCGGGCACAGGAACCTCCGTCATCCTATCCTTCCCGATCTATAAAAAAGAGGGAAATGTAAATAGAGTGACACAAACAACAGAGGTCCGTCCTTCACTGCGTTAAAGGAGCGAGGGACGGACCTCTGTTTAGGTGGGACAGGCCACTTGCCCCTATAAACCAGCGCGGCTCTGATGTTAGTGAATAGATTAAGGTCCGTCCCTCCTCACTGTGACGATTTCTTCTTGCCAGTGATCGCCACAGTTTGAAATTGTCTTGAATCCGGTCCTTTTACTAGTTTTATGTTGTTAAAGCCGACTTTTTTCATTAAGGGAAGTAATTGGGTGTTCAACATGTGATGGACTCCACTCCAGGTCTCCTCATTCTTGCCGGTGCAGAGCGTGATCGTTACGGAACCGTTGTTCTTCAGGACCCTGTGAATCTCAGAAATGGTTTCGATCGTCAGGTCCCAAAAGTAGATCGAGTGGATACTATAGATCTTGGTAAACGTGTCATTGTCTAAAGGGATGTTGCATACATTGCCTTGTATGAACGCAGCCCGCCCCTCTTTAATGGCCCGTCTATTCCTGGACTTTGCTGACCGGAGGATGGAATCTGACAGGTCGAGTCCGGCTGCATACTCGACATCGGGTAATTTAAGCAGCTGTTTGATGGCGTAGCCTGCGCCACACCCAATCTCCAAAACCCGTTCTTCCTTCGTTACATTTAGTAAGTTCAGTGTCCAGTGTGTTTCTGTCCGATGTTGCAAGACCATCTTTTCCCCAAAATATCGCCCCAGTATTCCTTTGGGTAATTGATATTGCTGATCAGCATATTCCTTTAATTTGCTTCGTATCATCTGGTTCTGATCCTCCCCATATACGGAATCTTAAGAAAAGTATAGTATAATCAGCATATTAAACAAGGTGATAATCCTTATAGTTAGTATTAACTTTTTTAATAGAAGAGGGGGATCTATTTGGATATGAATCAATTAGAGGCTTTCGACCATGTCGTACGGTTCGGCAGTTTTAGTAAAGCTGCCAGGCATCTGAATCTTTCTCAACCTACGATTAGTGTCAGGATACAGGGCTTAGAGAAAGAGGTGGGAAGGGGTCTATTTCATAGAGTCGGAAAGAGGGTAGAATTAACAGATGCAGGAAAGGGGTTCCTGCCGTATGCGAGACAAGCCATTGAAATAGTCACGAACGGGATGGAGAAAGCGCGTCTCATACAAGAAGGGAAAGCAGGCCATGTTACGATCGGGACGCTTCCCACATTTACTTCCGGGGTATTCAGTTCAGCGATGGCTCATCTCAATACGTGGTCTCCCGAGATTCACGTCGAAATACACACGGGGCATAATCAGGAAATCCTTGAAATGCTGTATGACGGATTTATTAAGATGGGGTTAGTGACCAATCCCTACTATAATACAGACGTGAAAACCATCCTTACTCTAAAGGAACCGCTCATTTTAGTGGCACACCCTACTCATCCACTTGCTTCAGCATCTGATGAAAATCGAACATCCGCTGAAATCATAGAGAACAGTAATCCCTACATCATGGTGGATTGGAGTACTGAAAGTAAACATTGGCAGAAATCAATGACCAATCCAAGCATGAACTTCATAGAATTACCCCCACCCACTGCTTTGGACTTGGTTCTTTCAAACAAGGGAGTGGCCCTGGTCACAGAATCAATGGTAAAGAACGGCTTGGAAACCAATCAGTTAGTCAGAATACAACCAGCAGACTTCCCATTACTATATCGGGAAATCGCTCTGGTAAGTCTGGATTCTGAAAAGAGTTTATCCCCTGCTGCCAAGACGGTTGTTGAGGTCTTTAGATCCCAGGCCGCTGTGGGACAGGGGGGACAGGCACCTTGTCCCGATATGCCGGCGTCGTTCGGGAATTAGTAAAGAGATTAAGAGATTCCAACTTTCATTCCCATGGTTTTCACCGGGTAAGTATTTTATATAAACAACACGGCTATTCCAATTAACAGGAAAATCATCAGGATCGATAATACGATTATTCTTCTATTCATGTTAGCAGCCTCCTAAGGTGATGAAGTTCCCCTCATCTTAACATAGATTCTTTGGGTCTTGATTTACGTTCCCTGACAACGTGACAAAAGGCGGGGCCGGGCAGGTGTCATTTGACGGGGCCGGTAAGTGTTGAAAATGGTAAAAGGAAGGTGCCATCTTGCAGGATATAAAAGGCTACAGCACATTTAGAAAAATTGAACCGATCAACAAGGGTTGGTCCACCGACAAGAAATACTATATTGAAACCGATACGGGCGAGAAGGTCCTGCTCCGCACGGCTGATCGTTCAGCCTATGAGATGAAGAAGAGCGAATATGAGGTGATGAAGCAGCTGGCCGGAAGTGGACTTCCCATATCGCAGCCGATTGATTTTGGCTTGTGTGATAATGGAGGGTCTGTTTATTCGCTTTTTACATGGTGCGAGGGAGAAGACGCGCAGATAGTCTTGCCCAAGTTGACCGAGACCGAGCAATATGAACTCGGGCTTGAATCGGGGCGGATCCTGAGGGAGATCCACTCGATTCCTGCGCCGGGTGACCAAGAGGACTGGGAAGCGAAATTCAACCGTAAAGCGGATGGTAAGATCAAGCAGTACAATGACTGCCCCATTAAAATAGAAGACGGCGACCAAATCATTGCCTATATAGAGGCGAATCGGCACCTTCTTCGGGGGAGGCCGCAATCGTTTCATCATGGAGACTATCATGTGGGGAATATGGTCATTTCGCCGGGACGGGAACTCTCCGTCATCGATTTCAACCGTCATGACTTCGGCGATCCGTGGGAAGAGTTCAACCGCATTGTATGGAGCGCTTCGGTCAGTCCGCACTTTGCCACCGGCCAGCTCAACGGTTATTTTAACGGAAGGCCGCCGGAGGAGTTCTTCAAACTCATGGCTTTTTACATAAGCAGCAATATGCTGTCGTCCGTTCCCTGGGCCATCGCTTTCGGTGAGGAAGAGGTAAACGTCATGAAGGCTCAGGCAAAGGAAGTGATGGGCTGGTTTGATGGTATGAAAAATCCTGTGCCAACCTGGTATTTGGAGGACTTCTATATTCAGTACATCAATCAGATTCCATATAAATTAAGGTTTCCTTTCGATTTCTCGTTTATCGAGGGCTATGGAGAGGTCTTCAAGGTATATGATGATCAGGATTCCGGCAATATTTGCTTTGGGGTGAAAAACGGTGGGAAGAGATATTTCATCAAATTTGCCGGTGCACCGACTGAAAGATATGCTGGCAAACCTGAAGATGCCGTCACAGCACTTAAAACCGCCGTACAAGTGTATCAAGGTTTGGCGCATCCCCATTTGATCCGACTGATCCGGGCGGAGGAGATTGGCGGTGGATTTGCCGCCATATTTGAATGGACAGATGGTGAGTGCATGGGAAAAATGTATCCACTGTCCAGGGAGAAATTCTTGCAGATGCCGGACAGCACCAGGCTCGAGGTATTCAACGACATCCTGGACTTTCACATTCACGTAATAAAGCAGGGATATGTGGCCATCGACTTTTATGACGGCAGTATCCTGTATGATTTTCACAAGGAAAAGACCCTCATCTGTGATATTGATCTCTATTCCAAAAGGCCCTATCTCAATACGATGGGCAGGATGTGGGGATCATCACGCTTTATGTCACCGGAGGAATTCACACGTGGTGCACCGATTGATGAAATGACGAATGTATATGGCATGGGGGCTACTGCCTTTGCTTTATTTGGCGGGGAAAAAGACCGGTCCATGGAAAAGTGGCGATTGAGCAAGGAGTTATATGAAGTGGCGTTGAAAGCGGTCCGTGATGTGAGGGAGAAGCGCCAGCAGTCATTGGAGGAGTTAAAATATGAGTGGGATCGGGCAAGGTTTGTTTAGGCGTTAGGATAAAAAGAAACCAACAGGGGTAAGCGTTTGTTGGTTTCTTTAGAGTTCATGATTTGACTATGTAAATATCGAAGCAATAAGCTGAAACCATAAAGAGGATGTTGAATAATTTTACCGATTTCCAACGCTAACGATTCAGGTTATCCAGCTTATCGGAAATCGTTTGTAAGATCTTATTCTTTTCCTGCTGGATCTTCAGAAATCTAATCAGAAACCAAATGATGAAAACAATCGGCGCAAGGTAAAATAAGAGGGTCAAGATCGGGATAATGGAGAAAAGAACATCATTCATTTATTAGTCCCCTTTCAGTTTGGATAATTATAACATATCCAGCAGAGCCAAGGGATTAAGTTTCCGTTTACTCAACCTTCGGAGACACACCAATATCCCCCTTTTTCAAAAAAAGAGGGTCATTTCTTCCCTGTTAGGTTCATAAAATGCGATTATGCGGCTTCAATAGTTGATTGGTGAGGCAAATCCTTTTAGGATACATCTTCTTTTAACTTTTATGAACCGGTTTTGGTACTTTATGATCCGCTTTTGGAATATATGAACCGGTTTCAGAATATATGGTCCGAAAATCTGATTTATGAACCACTTTTGCCCTTTTATGATCCGTTTGTCGAAACTTGTAAGCTAGTCAATGACCGTGACAGCTGGAAATGACCGGGATGGATGGTTGAAAGTTCATTTTTACGACTTGCCCACCTATAGTAAATATTTCAAAATCCAGTTTTATAGCTACAGGATATTGATCTATAGGATCACCGCCCTTTCCTCCACCGCCCACTAATCGTCACATTTAACAAAAATCCCCTAAACAAGTACCCGGAACTTCCTGTTATAGTTATAGTACAATGAAGGTTGAATGAAAGTAAAAACTTGTCTATGAATCTAACGATGGTAGGGGAAATCAATCATGACACTAAAAAAGATAAAGAGCATCCTGTTCATGCTGCTTGGCTCGATATCCCTGGTGTTCGGGATTGCCGGCACTGTGCTTCCGGTTCTGCCGGGAGGTCCGTTTTACTTATTTGCCGCGTTTTGCTTTGCGAAAAGCTCCAAGCGGATCGATCGTTGGTTTAAGAGCACAGTCATCTATGATAAATATGTTCTGGCCCTCCTTCAAAAGAAGGGGATGACCCGGAAAGAAAAAATCAGGATCAACGTGACGGCTGATTTCTTTATTCTGCTTTCAGTCGTGTTCGTCGATATCCTGTTCGTTCGGATCATTTTAATCGGGCTCGCTTTATATAAGCATTATTATTTTATTAAAAAAATCGAGACGATATATCCAGAGTCGTATCAGGTGGAGAAGAGCCAGTGATCTATGGGGATTCCGGGCTTGTAATGAACCAAGGAGTTACGAGACACAATGCTGAAAAGATATCAATTAAGAAGCGATTTCAGAGGGTTCAAAAAGGGGTCCCACTTCTACTTGATTGCTGAATCTGAGTATATTGGCATCAAGGAATTTGTTTTACGAACGAAAGACTTATCCACAAGAATAATGATCTCTGAAAGGGAAATGGAGAAATATTTTATTCCTTTGAAATGATACAGCCTAAGGACCCGTCGATGAGACGAGTCTTTTTTAGTTACAAGATAAAGAACATTCGACAAACTGGCATGATTAATGGAATTCCGATTAGGTATTGCCCAACATCACAACATTTGAAATAATTGACATTAACCACACATAAAGAGTAAAGAGGGGGAAACAAAATGATGTATTTTTTTATTTTCGTCGGAATCCTGGTCCTATACTTTGCGATTAGGATTTGGATCGGTTCCAGGAAGATGGAGTTTTATGGAGATAGCATCAAGAATACGTCCCGAAATTCCAGGGATGAAGCCTATGAAAAGTCCGCACGGCATTCTAAACAAGCCATGAATTCGAATCACCATTCAGGTGGAGGTCCCAATGTATAGGTCTCTGGCGCATGTTAAGAAAATCTTCATGACCGTTGTAAGCTTGATGGCGGTCCTTTCATTGTTAGGCTGTGCGGAAGATGGAACAAGTGGCATTGACAATGAGAAAGCGGAAGTGATTGCCAAGGAACAATTTGAAAAAGATTTACAGGAACATAATGAAGAAAGCTTTGAAAAAATCAGTATGGATGACGTGGAACTCCTGTCTAAAGAAACCCATTTCAGTAGTGAATCAAAGGCTTGGAAAATCACGTTCAACTATAAAGATGGGCTCACTAGCGAAGGCTCAGCAACCAACTCGATCGCTCATTATAGTGTCAGTCCTGAGGGAGAAATCATCCAAAAGTCAACTTCATTCTAATGAATGACGCAAGAACCACTTAACTTATGAGTAGTTCTTGCGTTCATTTTTTATGACGTATGCGAGGGGCATCAAGAAAATTCGACACGGGGGGGTAATCATATGAAAATGTGGATCAATTCATCAAATTCCGGATCAATCCATTCGAAACTGGATCAATTATCAGAAATCAGGATGGAAAGTCGTCCAAACCGGTTTAATTACTGGTCTGAGTCCCGAGGGGGCATTTCAGACTTTTTCCTACGATTTCTGTTCTCTTGAAGGAATTTCTTCTCCAAAGAGAGTATATATGCCATTGAATTAAGAAAAAGGATGTGAACGATGTTGAACAAAATGATCCTCCCCATTCTGATCGGAATTATGGCTGCCCTATACATATTTATTATTCCAGCAGAACCATTACCATTGAAAATCGCCTTCAAGCTGATTCCCATGGCACTCATCATGTTCTACGCCTTCCGTCAGCTGCCCTCCAGACCAGCTCCGGCCATGCGCCTCATCATCATCGGCCTGTTTTTCTGCATGTTGGGCGATGCGTTTATTGCCGTACAATTTGTAGCGGGTCTAGGAGCTTTCCTCGTTGGACACGTCTTCTATTTGACGGGATTTATCAAAATGTCCAGAATGAACAAGACACGTCTAGCCGCCCTACTGCCGATTGGGTTGTATTCCTTCATCATCGGCCGACAACTGATTACCGCGCTCCAAACTGAAGGAAATGATGGACTCGTGATCCCCGTCGTTGCCTACATGCTGGTCATTTCCCTGATGGCCCTAACCGCCATCCTGACCGGAAACCTTTGGGCAACTGCCGGCAGCATCCTGTTTGTCATCTCAGACTCCATCCTGTCATGGAATATGTTCGTGTCAGCCCTCCCTTATTCGGATGTCCTGATCATGACAACCTACTACTCGGCGCAATTCCTGATTGCGGGAAGCCTCGCAAGCCTAGGGAACTCGGTCAGTCATGAAGAGGGAAAAAGGTTGAACATGTAATCAGCGTTTGCGCCTGACGATAAACCTCGCCAGGCGTGTTTTTTTGACAAATCATAAAAAAATCCAAACTTTTTCTATAGTAATAACGTCTTATTTAGTGAAGATACATACAAAGCAGGTGAGTGTTTGAAATCCGGAACTATTTCTAAATCCGAGAAGGATCGACTACTTGAGAAAGCCATGACGGAATACGGAAATGATGTGTATTATATTGTCTATTCCTATGTGAAGGAACATAGCCTGGCGGAGGATCTGACACAAGAGATCTTCATCAAGTTTTATCAAAAGATGGATACCTTTCGCGAGGATTCCTCCCTTAAAACATGGATCATCAGCGTGGCCGTCAATCACTGCAAGGATTATTTAAGACGGTGGGATACACGGATGGTCAGTATATCGAATAAAATCAATGACATGGTCAAAGGGAAGATGGGGGCTCCAGAACAAACCGTTATTGAGAAGGAAAAGAACTCAGAGCTGATCCAAAGTGTGTTGGCCCTGCCCATCAAATATCGAGAGGTCATCTTTCTTTACTATTTTGAAGAAATGAAGCTATCTGAGATCGGGGCCTGTATGGATTTGAACACCAATACCGTGAAGACCAGACTAACAAGAGGAAAAGCGCTGCTCGGTTCAGCGATTAAACGGAACGAGGTGTATAACAATGGATGAGCTTAAACGTTTGCGTGGTCTGATGAAAGAAGAGACCTTCAAAGGGCATGGTTTTACCAATAAGATGAGGGAGAACATTCTGAATGAGGTTCATTCGAAACCTTCATCCAAAGCCTTTTCATTCAATATAAAACCGATATTCGCTCCGTTGATGTCCTTTGTATTTGTTGCCGCATGCCTCTCTTTATTCGTTTATTTCGGTGGAACACAATTGGGACTCTTTGACGGAAATAACGCCAGTGCCCCTTTCTATCAATACGAGGCCAAAGATCGTCCTGAATCCCTTGGCGCAGAATTCAAGTTTCTCACAAAGGCTCCCTTTGAAGTAGCGGAGGTCACAACCAAAACAAGTGAGGATCCTTCAGGGGAAATAGAATTGGTGACTTTGACGGGTAAGGAAAGACAAATAATCAAACTGACGTTTCAATCCATTGAACCAGGAACCAATTTGACACTATATCAGGAAGAAGTGAAAGTCGGCCAATCGAAAGGAAGCTATTACGAGTCAGAAGGTCCGGAAAAGGTCAACCGACTGATTTGGATTGAAGGGGATACCATTAAATATGAAATGGAATACTTACCCGGGGGATCTGACATTACCTTGTCTAAAAAAGACATGATTAAGATGGCGGAGTCGTTTAGATAAATCCTTAGGTATGCATAATTACCCTGTAGTCGGACTTTTGGAGGTATCACATGCACAGTTTTATCGTTTATATTGTCATCTCCTTGGCAGCGTATTTTATCGTTGAGAAGATTGCCAGGAGATGGTGAAACATCCCATATAACAGAAAATCCGGCTTAGAAGGACTTGGTACAACTCACACTTTTGTAATGAGAATCGGTTGGACGCTCTTATTTATATGTGTTGTGTTCTTCCAAACGAAACTCGTCGGGGGGATCATTATCTTACTCTCGGGATTCGATGCGTTTATGCAATGGAGAAGGAATAAAGCTAAAAGAGAGTACGTCATTAGACTCTTAGACCTTGTATTCTTCATCATCTTTATAACGGTTGGTTATACATTTGATTTCTTAGTGTAGAAAGACGAGAGATTATAGTCCCGTCCTTGCGCTTCACTCAAAGAAAAGGATGATCGATACAGATCCATCATCCTTTCCCTTTAATATGTTCCATACAAAACCTTAACGATATTTCCGTACTTGTTGTAGGTCACTTCTTTCCACTGATTCCCGCCGTTTGCACTTCGATACATGATGATGAAATTACTGCCTGAAGCTCTCCAATAATACTCTATCCAGGTGACTCCCCCTTGGCCGCCGCCATCTTCTATGACTTTTGTACCATCATTCTCGGCTGCGAATGTCTGCGTCACCTCTACGGCAGCGCCTAAAGAAAAAACCAGTGAACACGCAACTACATACTTTACTGAACATTGAAGGAAACCTATCACGGTTGCTACCTCCTTTTGTTAATAAATGTAATTATGTATAGACAATCATACTATGAATGTCGATATTCAGTGTAGGTCGTATTCTCTATAATTTGAGGGTATTTGCCTTTGAATAGGACGATTACTTTATGATTCTTGTTGCGGTATTAATATTTTAATAATTCAATTTCACTTCATTCTGTGATTTTGATGTCATCAGAGTGATGAATAAAGGATTGTGTATTTTTGAATGTTTTGAAATAATTGGAATTAAGTTAATAGACAGTTAGTGAATTGAGGTGGAGTTGTGATTAAATTGTTTTGGCTACCGCTAATTGCCGCAATTGGGACGATGGTATTGCTGTATGTCGTTGGTTTTATAGGAAAGATAGAATTCCTTGTGTTCAAGATTTCATCTTCCGATACTGAAATTGCCCTACTACCAATCGTTGTTGGGATAGTAGTGGCGTTTGTTAGTGATCGGATTGTTAGACCCAAGTCTCTGGAATAGGTTGTACTTAGGGGAATTGTTGAAGATTAGAGTTAATGACATACAAGGAGTCTTGAAGAGAGGTTGTAATACATGGGACCAGGCAAAATTATATTAACGGCCATCATGGCAGGGGTTTACTCTGGTATTTTAGATGGTGTTGAGACTCATTACGGACTAAATAAACTGTTAAGTACCTTTATTTTAATACTGTTTACATACATTACAGGCTACGCTTTGTATAGGAATAAGCTATTATAATGATTATTTGAAATTCCGTTAATAGCGACTTTCAGGAATAGCTCAGTGAACACCAAAGTTGTCGATAGAGCATAGAATAAAAGTTTCATAATCAAAGGTGTCTGTCCCTCTCAAATCTACTAGAAATGCATATAAATAGTAGTAGAGGGGAGGGATAGTTATGTTAAAAAACAATGTCGTTTATTATGATTCAAATGGCAAAATGGTAGACAAACTCGATATTCAGCAGGAAAGCTGCGACCGCACCTTAGAGTATTGTGCAACCGCTATTGTTCCGGATGGATTTACTTTCAGATTCACTACGTTCGATAGCTTCACGGCCTGTTCTGATCTGAGTGAGCTTGTTTGTATGCTGGAAGAGCAGGAGGCGGAAGGGACTGTTGAGAACCCATGTGGTGGCACTTTGACGTGTCCTGTTGCGATTGATGCCGTTCGTCTGGTCGGTACTGCCAGATTTCATATTAACGTGGGAGACTTGACACCGATTGAAGGGGGACTTCAAATTGGTGATATTCCATGTACCCTTGCAAGTGATGTTTCCGTACCGGTCAATCAAGTGATCCAAACAATCTGTAAAACGGAAAATTGTCAAGGGACCTGTTTTGATACGGTCGGCGCATTTGCCTTTGCTCCACAAGTGATCACCGATGCCTGCGGGCGCCAGATTGTAACCATACGGGGCGGATTGTTCCTGCGTTTTCTTGGCTGCTGATCAGAAAAACGGATTCGGTATTTATTGATATTTAATAAAGTTGAATAATTTATAAGAAAGTTTGCGAGAAACCCTGTATTTATATAGGGTTTTTCTTTTGGTCTTGAAGTTGAGCTGTAGTGTACAGTTAGAGGATCTGTTTAATGGAAGATGGTATTGATTAAAGTCTGACCATTTGAAATAATTGGTAGTGTCAAATTTAACTTTAAATCATTGCTAAAAATAGAACAAAATTGATAGGAGAATTCATGAATAATATAACACTTGTAGAAATGACGGAAAGCGAGTTTGAACAGTACTTTTTAGATAAAATCCAAAGGTATGCATTAGCTTTATCCCAAAATGCTCCAGAGGATAATCAAGAATTTGAAATAAAAGCAAAAATACAGCTTGGAAATTTATTACCGGATGGAATAGGGACACTAGGTCACTATCTTTTTAATATTTATTATGAGAAAAATAATGTAGGTTATATATGGGTTAAAGAAGATGGAGAAAAGAAAAGTGCCTTTCTTTATGAAATATATATTTTTGATAAGTTTCGAAATAAAGGATATGGATCAAGGGCCATGAAAAAAATTGAAGAGTGGATGAAGGATCATAATCTTTTGTTCTTAAAACTTCACGTTTTTGGAAGTAATATAGAAGCACGAAAATTGTATGAGAGAATTGGATTTGAAATTGCAGGAGTTAATATGATGAAAAAGGTTGAGTGAAGTGGAGAAAAGCCAAGTATTATAAGATGGTAAGATTGTCAACATTCGAAATAAATGATGATGGTTTATTAGAAAAATAGACCAGTAAAAAGCGAGAAATGATAATGATGCGCCGGTGCGGTTCTACTGTTTCTTTTTTTATATTAGGAAGCATCAGAACCGTCCTGAGGCTTCCAAAGAAGGTGAAAATAATGTTCAATAAAATTAAAGCAATACCTGAGAAATTGGCATTTACAATAGGTTTATCTTTAATATTATTTAGTCCGTTATGTTTATTTTTGATTTCCTTTTTATTCCCATTAGGTAATGGGACAAAGATGATTATAGGAAGTGTTGTTTATTTTTTTGCTATTTTATTGATACTTAGTGCGGCTGATAAAAGACATTCTAGAATGGGTAAGAAAACGTGAAGATTCATTCAAGAACGCTTATCCCAATAGTGGAGGCAAATACATGATGAGCACGTATGTTTATATGGTGAGACACGGTGAGTCACCAAAGGAAGGAAATGAAAGAACAAGAGGGCTAACTCCAAAAGGGCATTTGGATGCTGAGCGGGTAACGAACTTATTGAAAGATGAAAAGATTGACGCAGTTGTTTCAAGCCCCTATATACGTTCCATCTTAACGGTCAAAAAGGTAGCTGAACAAATAGGGCAAGAGGTTTTAGTATTTGAAGATTTAAAAGAGAGGATCTTTTCTTCTGAAGATAAACGAGTTTCTGATAAGGAATTGGTTCCACTTTTGGAGAAGTCGTTTGGGGAATCAAGTTTCGCTTTAGAAGGAGCAGAATCAAATGCTGATTGTCAAAAAAGGGCAATTAACGTTTTAAAAGAACTATTAGAAACATATAAAGATAATCATATTGTAATAGGATCTCACGGGGCTGTTATGACCTTGATGATGGGATATTTCGATTGTAAGTATGACTTGGATTTTTTACATAGCACGTCCAAACCTGATATTTATCGGATGGAATTTAAAGAGAAGGAATTGGTGGATGTTCGAAGGTTGTGGGGTGGAAATTGAACCGAAATTAGCCGTTGTTCTATTTAATATAAGGAGAAAGATATGACCATGCAAAAAGATAGATATTTTTTAGAGTTGGCTCTTGAAGAAGCAGAAAAAGCATTGAGTGAGAATACATATCCTGTTGGGGCGGTCATAGTGGATGAAAATCAGAACATCATTTCAAAAGGGCGTAATAGAGTACATCCTCAACAAGATACGACTGCCCACGCTGAAATTGACGCTATACGTAATGCCGGCAATTCAATATTTAAAGCGAAAGTCAACCGTGAGAAGTTTACAATATACACTTCATTGGAACCTTGTCCAATGTGCACGGGCGGCATACTGTTCGCCAATATTAAAAAAGTAGTCTGGTTACTAAACGATGATTTAGGTTTTGGCGGTTATAAAAAAATCAACGATACCAAAATATTTGAGAAGAAATTTCAGGAAATTGAAGCTATTGAAGAACCTTATGGTGACTTAAAACAGAAGCAAATGGAACTAATGAATAAATGGATAACCAATCCTAATCATGTTACTAACTTACGAAAAGCTAATATTCCAGAAAAGGGGGCTTATCCGCAATAGGGTAAGCTTCTTTTTTATGGGAAATAGTTATTGAGTTTCCATCACTGATTTGAAATAATTGGAATTAAGTAATAACGTCGACAACCATTATAGTTGCTTAGGGTGAAGATTGTGAGAGAGAAAATAAAAGACACTGATTATTTTAGTTTATATGCCTTATTTGACGGAGTCTATGCAGCGATTGCGAAGTCTGGCCAAGGTGCGTGGAGTAATGCCGGTATCGTTGACCTGGGTGAGGAATTGCTGATTTTCGATTCATTTGCCACTCCTTCCGCTGCTTATGCGTTGAGGAAGCATGCCGAAGAGATGACTGGGAAAAAAGTCAAGTACCTGATCAACAGTCATTATCACGGAGATCATGTATTTGGAAATCAAGCATTTGCTGATACAACGATTATTTCCACTTCTCTAACAAGGAAATGGTTTGAAGACAAAAATAATATAGTAGATTTGCAGACAGAAATAGAAGAAACGGAAGACTATTTAAATAAGCTTGGAAAACAAATCGAGTTAACTACAGATAGAGTCTTGAAAGCCAGTCTCACCAATCAATATAAGGAAATGACGGCCATTTTAAAAGACTTACCTACTATGGAGCTGGTGCTCCCAACCGTTCTTTTTGAAGAAAAGATGGTGATTGAAGGTTCAAAAAGAAAGGTTGAACTGCATTGTTTTGGAGGAGGCCACACCCCCAGTGACACATTTATGTACTTATCGCAAGAAAAGGTTGGGTTCATGGGGGATCTGGTAACCGTTGATTTGCATTTACCGATTTATGATCCGGAAGAATTTTGTGCGATTCTAAAAAAGGTGAAGCTACTGGATATTGAGACTGTCGTACCTGGCCATGGATATCCAGGGGGAAGTGAATTAGTTTTTACCCTGGAGAAGTATCTGTGCTTTTTGATCGAAAATACGAAAGTAGCAGTGAGAAATGGCGTGCCATTCGAAGTGTTTGTTTCTAATTTAGAAATACCTAATGAATATGCTGAATGGAAAGGGGTTAATGGGATTAAAGGTAACTTATCTAAAGTGTATGCATTTTATGAGTGTTAAAAAGTGATGAAAAAAATCCTAAAATGAAAGGGATTATTTATATGAGTGACATTAAACTACTTATTACTTTCAAAGGTGACCTTAACCATTATTCATTAGAACAGCTAAGGTATATTTCGAAAGAAGGGGTGTGGTCAATTGGACAAATGTATGACCATTTAATTGTTGTTGCCCATGAGTATCTTGATAGTATGGAAGAATGTGCTGCATCGAATGAGGAACAACCATTTGGGAAAACCCGGTTTGGTGAGCAATTATTTGAGAACGGAGGTTTTCCACCTATTAAAATAAGGTTGCCAGATGAACTTAATTCTCCACCAAATAATTCAGACAGCAAGGAAGAGCTCATTAGCAGGATGGAACAATTAATCCAACGATTGACTTATTGGGAAACGAAAGTGGATTATATTAACCCAGATAATAAAGTGGAACATGGAGGATTCGGCTGGCTGAATGCAAAGGAATGGTATGATTTGGTCGAAATGCATTTTCGTCATCATGTACGTCAAAAAGATGAGTTGGAGAGTTACTTAGTATAGGTGGAAATTACATAGCGCTTGGACGCATCTCGTGATTCTTTTGCATTCATTTGGAAGCCTCTTAATCGTCACTGTACGTCCGGATGTGGATGTGCCGGTCATCAGAAGAACAGCCGCTATTTTGGGGAGGAGATAATATGTTTGTGCTCATTTTTATCGGGGCATTTTGGGGTGTTCTGTTGTTTATATTTACTTATACCGTTTCAAAGAAGTTCGGAGCATATTATATACCGTCACTGATTACCTTTCTTGCAGCCGTTCTCATTACGGCTTATGGTTTTGTTTTCATTCATGGATTTGAAGGAATGGTCTATGGATTCTTTGGGTTAGGTTTCTTGATCACGGCGATATCCGGAGCGATCATTTTGCGATTCCTGGCGTCTGAAGGTGTGAAAAAATCTTTTGTAAAGAGAGATAAGCTCATTCTCATTACAACGCCTATTATCTTCCTTTCATCGTTCATGCTCCTTATATTTAGCGATGATAATCATTGGATCATTGATGAAGGAAGCACGAAATTTGTTCAGGGAGAGGACCGTGAATTTGAAAATTACTATCGGGTCACCACAATCTCTGAAGGAAGAAAACAAGTAACATTGACTCTTGGTGAAGAATATTTGGGGAAAGACATTGACGTGAAAAAGGTTAGACAGAAGGGTGGCACTGAGATCCTTGTTGAAATAGGAGAAGGTGAGCAACCCAATCAAACTCCTTACATTATGATAGGAATCGATGAAATCAAGGAACCCCTCAGTGTGAAAACCACAGAGGGAGTGACGTTTGAATCAATTGATGAAAAAGTAATGGGAGAATAGATTCTATTGGGATGAATCGCGTGCTTCTTTTGCGTTCCAGAATCGTACAGACGTTTCTAAAAAAATAAATACATAAGGATTGAATACTATGATGCAACAATCACTAATTTTAACTGGGAAGCAAAAATTAGAGTGGAGGCGAAATGAAACAAGGGAATTGGAATCAGATGAAATATTAATTCGGACCATTGCTGGAGCCATCAGTATCGGGGCTGAATTGCCCCAATATAATGAATCGGATGTTACTGACCCCCAACCTCATTACCCAAAAGAAACTGGCTATGAAAGCTATGGGGAAGTCATAAAAGCAGGGGCTGAGGTTAAGAACATTAAAATAGGAGATCATGTACTAGCATTTTATGGTCATAAGAATGTAGGTATAGTAAAAGCAAATAAAGTAGTTAAGGTGCCAGATTCTGTTGAATATAGGTATGCACTGCTTAATACGTTATCTTGTGATGCTGGAAAAGGAGTGTTGAAGCTCAAGCCTGAATGGAAAGATAAGGTTCTTATTACGGGTGCAGGAACAATAGGGCTATTGACCATCCACTTCTTGAAAAACTATATGAAAATTAAACATATTGATGTGTTGGAACCAGATGAATCGAGAAGAGAACTTGCACATACTTTGGGTGCATCTAATACTTATTCTGCTAGAGAACAAGTCCCCTCTGTCTTTTATGATTTCGGACTGGAATGTTCTGCGAGTAAAGATGCGTTTCATACCCAGTTGAAATCATTGAAGTACCAGAAAGAGGTTTGTATTTTATCAGATGGTAATAAGGATCTTTTTTACCTAAATGAAGACTTTTACGCAAAAGAATTGAAAATTGTTGGTTCAAGTGATGGATGGGATTATCAGCAACACTCGATTTGGTTCTTTAATGAGAGTGTAAAAACCCCGCATTTAACAAAGATATTTAACTATGAGATTCATTCAGACCAGTTGATAGCTTGTTTTGCGGAGCTCAGTAACCTAAAGAAAAGACCAATAAAGGTATTAGTGAAATATTTTTAAGCACGAAGCGATTGGCGGACGGGATAGTGGGAAAAAGTGGTGTAAGTTACCTTATAACAAAGGAGTAATAAATTGAAATACAGGGTGAATGTTTTCATTACTATAAGTTTAATAGCACTATCTTTACTCATACTCTTTTTTGAAAAGCCGACTAACACTGCTTTTAATGGATGGTTGGCCAGAGAATTCAATATTGAATGTAAAGATCAAACGTGTGTACTAAACGCTCAAGAGTTTAAGATAGTGAACAGGGAACATACAGACTATATATTTTTCAATCTGAAAAGCATTCGATTAGAAAGAAATGATGGTACATTCATGCTTGTCGAAAGTGTTGAGATATTAGGGGATTTTATTTTGCTTACATTCAACCCTCTTTATTAAGTTCATGGGGCTTATCTAGGAAGTGTGAGTTTACCTACCAGGGTCAACAGACGATCAATCATGAACGCTATCATCATTATAGATTGAGTAAGACAGGGTGGAAGAGAAATAGATTATGAACGTGTAAGGTGGTGCAAGTAAGATGAACGATAAATGGTTAGAATGGGCAAAAAGGATCCAAGCATTATCTCAATCAGGGCTGGCTTTTTCAAAGGATGTTTACGATATTGAGAGATATGAAGAATTACGAATGATCAGTGCGGAGATCATGCAGGAATATACAGACTTAGATATGAGAAAAGTAAGGGACTTATTTACGAACGAAACAGGTTATCAGACACCGAAAGTAGATGTGCGCGGTGTTGTCTTCAAGGATAATAAAATACTGATGGTAAGAGAGAAAATTGATGATAAATGGTCTCTGCCAGGAGGGTTTTGTGATATAGGTCTGTCTCCAAGTGAAAACATCGTCAAAGAAATAAGAGAAGAATCGGGATATGATGTAACCCCTGTAAAATTACTCGCACTTCTCGATATGAACAAGCACCCCCATCCCTCGCAACCTTACCATTACTATAAAATATTTATTCAATGTGAGGTGACGGGTGGAGAAGCAAGAAGAGGGATCGAAACAAAAGGAGTCCATTTTTTTGAAGAAGAGAATTTGCCGGAGCTGTCAATCGGAAGAAATACAGAAGCTCAGATTCACATGCTGTTTGAATTTTTGAGAGATCCTTATAAAGAGACTTTATATGATTAATGGTCATAATGGGGCAGTTAATTTTGGTGGGAATATGCAAACAAAATTCTTACTTATTTTTCTGATGGTATTTCTACTAATTGTAGGGTGCGGGCATAATTCTGACTTCAAAGGTGCAATTCTTGAAGTGAAGGAAAGTAGTATTATTGTAGGGGAAGACGATACTGACCCTGAAGCACAATATCAATCATATGAAATTATTATTGATGATAAGACAAAATTTAGTGGTGAAGTTGAAAATTTTAAGGATTTAGAGAAATGGGTAAGCCGAACAGAACATCCGATTGTTTATTTATGGTTAATGAATGATGGAGAAAATACCAAAGTTGACAAAAGAGTAGCGAGTGAAGTTATTGTAAAAAAGAAATGACCAGACTGAAAGATTCTTCAGCTAACGGGGTCTATCCGTAACCCAATCCTCATGTTCCATATAAGAGGGCATTAGCTGAGGAGTCCTATTAGGGAAAGGATGATGAATATGACTGTTATTTTAACTGTACTTGGAGATATATTCGCTGCTATTGCAGGTTCACTTCTGAAGAAAAAGGAAGAGAAAATTAAGAAATGAATTATAGGGTTGTTCCTTAAAGGTGTTAATAACTAACATCAATCTAAAACATCCCCAGCTGTTTCATTTTCAGCATGGGTAAAGGAGAACAGATTCAACTGGCTATTACCAAGGACTCATTCACATATCAGCTTATATAAAAGGAGCAGAGAAAAGTATGAACGAAGCATTAAAAGAACACTTATGTCAGCTGGAAGAGAGTTTATTGAAGCCAGAAATTCGCACGTCCAAAATAGAGCTTACTCAAATTCTTTCTGATGAATTTTTTGAAATAGGCAGTTCTGGTAAAATCCTTTATAGAAATGAAGAAATAAGTGAAGAAGGTATTAACTTAGTAAAGATGAAGCTTTATAACTTCGAAATACATCCTTTGTCTGATGAAATAGTATTGACTACATACGAAATTTTTAATGAAGAGACTGGGCAGCAGTCCTTAAGAAGTTCAATTTGGAAGTGTACCGAGGGAAGATGGCAAATGTATTTCCATCAAGGTACAAAAGTTAGTAATTAATAATTTATTTCTCGTAATGGAAGTTTAACGCTGAGGATAAGCTTCTTTTTTATGCAATTAATCATTGAGTTTGTGGGTTTATTTTGAAATAATTGGTAGTGTGTAGGAGGTTCTTTGAAAGCATATAGAGATCGACGGGAGGATCACAAACTTGAACAAGTACGGGCAAGACCTATTTAAAGGCACTGCAGGTTATTACTCGAAATACAGACCGATGTATCCTTCTTCTTTAATACGATTCCTGGTTGAAACGTTCTCTTTAAATGGGGAGCATAACCTCCTTGATCTAGGCTGCGGCACAGGACAGCTCACCATAAGGTTTTCTGATTGGTGTCATAAAATAGTTGGTATAGATGTTGAACCGGAAATGATTGAAGAAGCTACGCGTATCCATCAGGAAGTAAGGATGGGGCAGATTCAGTGGTTCAATGGAACCTTGGAACAGTACAACCTTGAGAATTATCAGCATTTTTCTCTCGTGACGATTGCCAAGGCTTTTCATTGGATGGACAGACCAAAGGTATTAGAGGAGTTATTTGATATGATTTCTCCTGGTGGCGGGGTAGCGATCATTGATCATTATGATCCCAATCAAACGGTGAAACCTTGGCAAGTAAGGTTTAATGAAGTGATTGAAAAATGGTATGGAAAAGATCGAAAGGCTGGAAATTCAACCTATACTCATCCCGTTACCAGTCATGAAGAAGTCATATCCCATTCGAAATTTGACCTAGAAGTTCACACTTTACCGGCATACGAAATCACTTGGACGATTGAGTCATTACTAGGAAACCTTTATTCCACATCCTATGGGTCTAAACGTTTTATAGGAAGTAACGTCTCATTATTTGAACGTGATGTGAGGGAGGCCATGCTCGATATTTGTGAATCTGGAGAGTATAAAGAGGAATCAACGTTATCAGTGAAGATCGGGAGAAAACGGTTATGAAAAGAGAAAGTTTACTATATCTGAATGCGGAGGGAATTTTAAATGAGCGAAAAATTATTGAGGGTTGGCACAACCTATATTCCAGTAACGAATGTGGATCTTTCATCAGACTGGTACATACATAAATTGAATGCAGAATTAAGCTATAAAGATGAAGATAAGGCCATCCTGAATCTTGCAAACCAAAGTATTTTCCTTGTTAAATCCAAAGAAAACCAAAGTGCTAATTTCATAGATGTTTATGGTGAAGAACGCTTTTCTTTAACATTTGAGGTGAATGGTTTAGAAGCGTTAGAAACATTGCATAGGGATTTTATAGATAATGGAATTCGGGTTGGCACTATTGAAAACAGAGGACACTTTGGAAGGAATTTTGTTTTTTATGATTTAGATGGAAATAAGTTTGATGTGTGGAGTGAGCTTAGTCCGGTTTTTCGGGAGAAATATTTTATTTCACATTGATCATGTAGAAGCACGATGCGAATAATTAATAGAGCGCGAAGAAAGGAGCTAAGCAGCCCCTAATAAATTTAAATAACCAAGTGTAAAACATGCTGAGGTCCTTTAGGTCCCTCGTATATTTGTTTCTCATCTACGAATCCACATTTCAGGTAAAGGTTTATGGCTGCCGTGTTCCTTTTGTTCACCCCAAGAACCACTTCATTGATATCAGGCAGAACGTTTTTCACGAAAGAAGGAAGTAGTTTTAGTCCTTGTTTTGCCAGTCCTTTTCCTTGAAACTTTGAATCAATTGAAAAAGATGTTAAGATTCTGGCCTTTGGATTGTCACTATACTTATGAACCTTTTCCCCATCTTCTAATGCAAAATATCCCACTGGTTCATTATTACTCATGATTAATACATGAATAGAAGTTTTGGAGACTTTCGGATGATTGATTTTTTCCAAAGGAAGACTAGTAAATTCTAGTTGATCTTCAGGTAAGTGAAAGTTGGATAATGGATGAGTGTATTGTTCATGAAACTCAACCAGTTTAACTGTAGGGCTTATAGTATTTGACGTCATGATCACCTCCGAAAAATGTAATATTTTCCATTATAGGGTATCGTGAAAGTGTAGACAAGATATATTCTGTGTGCCGCATCACTTTAAAGTTTTATTGATGATCTTAACGTTTGTATTACTTAAAGATTAGAATATTATCAATGTGAACACTATCAAACGTCAAACGCATACAAAGAAAACCCACCTCTAAAACAGAGGCGGGTTCCTTATTAAACTTGAGGTCAATTTCAAGATGTTTTATATAGTATCATACACAAGCCGATAACACAAAGGATAACCAAGGGTATCATGAACTTGGGGGTTACTACCGTCAACCAGGGTTCAAAGAAGATTTGATCTTAGGAGGGTAAATATGTCTTACGATGAAAATTGTCCATTATGTAATCCACATAAAGATAAGGAACAGAATATTGTACTGGAGAATGAAACTTGTTATTTTTTGCAGCATAACAAACATCAAGGTGTATTAGAAGGCAGCGGGTTGATTGTCCCGAAAAAACATCGTATCGATGCTTTTGAATTAACACAAGAAGAGTGGAACGATACATATGAACTGCTACAGGAGGCGAAAAAAGTACTAGATAAGGAGTTCTCTCCAGATGGCTACACTCTTGGCTGGAATGTAGGAAAGGTCTCCAACCAGGAAATCCCCCACAGTCACCTCCACGTCATACCAAGATACAATGATGAACCATTGGCTGGAAAAGGGATTCGGTATTGGTTGAAACAAGAGGGGAATAGAAGGTTGAAAAGGTGAAGGCATAATTGTTCTTCCATAAATCCAGTAACAGCTGAAACTCACCTTTTACTGGATTCCGTGAATGTGTTATCTAAATGCAGGTTGATTTTTACCAAAAGGGGATGAGATCAATGAAAGAAGATCAATTATTTAATCAGATGAAAATGTGGCGGGGCTGGACTATTGACTTCCTTCGCTCCATCCCGGAGGAAATCGTCGACCATATCCCACCTGGTCATAATAATAGCATCCGGTGGAATGCGGGTCATATTTTAGTAGGGTGGGATCATACCATGTTTCCAGCTGTTGATAAGGAGAGGCGATTGCCACGATCTTACCATATGATGTTTCCGAGAGAGAGCAGACCACAAGATTGGACAGAACAACCTCCCTCGATGGAAAAGCTTATCAAGGAGTTGGAAGAACAGCCTCTTCTTATCGAACAAGCGTGCAAGGGTCACCTTGGTGAACCACTGAAGGAATCATTTTTAGGTATGAAAACAGTAGGAGACATGATGGTTTTTCATATGAACCATGAAAGTCTGCATATGGGAATCATCAAAAGTATGAAACAGGCTCTTTCAAAATAATGTTTCAATTAAGGGGTGCCAATGATGGAGTACTCGATACGCAAAATGGAGAAAAAGGATATAAACCAAGTTCAGAAAGTCGCAAGAAGAAGCTGGAATACTACTTATGAGGGCATCATTCCACTTGAAATCCAAGAGAGTTTCTTGACTTCTGCTTATAGCGACGAAATGATGCTTAAGCGTTTAGAGGTTTCTTCACTGTATGTGGCTGAAAAGAACGGAAAGATTGTGGGATTCGCTAATTTCTCTCCTGTAAAAGAAGAAGGGGAAGTGGAATTAGGGGCCATTTACTTATATAAGGAATATCAGGGCGAAGGGATTGGGACTGCCTTGCTTCAAGAAGGTATAAAGGAATTAAATGGTGCTAGATCGGTCTATATTAGTGTTGAGAAAGAGAATGAGACAGGAACAAACTTTTATCGTGCAAAAGGCTTCACCGTCATTTCAGAATTTGATGATGATCTTGAAGGTCATATTACTAAGATGTATAGAATGGTATTGAGTTTATAAGGTTGAATAATAGGGCCATAACTGTCGATTAACCATCGCGATTGACACAATCACAGCGTCCCTAAATCGGGGGGATTTAAATGAAGAGTCAGCACGAAAACGAAGAAATGCTAACAGGAGGGAATGTCTCAAACGTATATCGTTCCGGAGATACCGTTCGGCGGGAATTGAAGCCAGATAGCGGCAAAATCCATACGTTATTGGAGCATTTGGAAAGGAAAGGTTTTGATCGTGCCCCGAAGTTTCTAGGCATTGATGATCAAGATAGAGAGATCTTGTCGTTTATTAAGGGGGAAGCCGGCAATTATCCCTTGAAAGAGTACATGTGGTCCCGTGATGCTTTAAAAGGAATAGCGAAGATGCTCCGTCAGTACCATGATGCTGTGAGCGACTTTCCATTTATGGAAGAATGGCAACCAATGGACCACACGCCACCGAACACAGAGGTTATATGTCACAATGATTTTGCCATTTATAATATTATTTTTAACCAGGAGAAACCAGTCGGCATCATTGATTTCGATGTTGCCGGTCCCGGTCCGAGACTTTGGGACATTGCCTATACTCTGTACACCTGCGTTCCTTTCAGCAGGCATTATCATACCGAAACGGGTGAAGCCGTTCATTACCAACCAACCCATGATGCCGACCGTGTAAAACAAAGAGTGGCACTTTTCTTTGAATCTTACGGTATGGACGGAATGGAAGAAGATTATCTGGAGATGGTATTGCTGCGCTTGGAAGGCTTATGCAACTACATGAAAAGAAAAGCCGGTGAAGGGGACCCTGCTTTTCAGAAAATGATCGATGAAGGGCATTATGAACATTATCAAAAAGATATTACATTCATTCGTGAACATGGGAAAGAGTGGGTTTAATAGGAAAATCAGCAAAAAAGCGCGATACTATCGCGCTTTTTTGCTGGATAAATTCATTGTATGGATGCATCACCCTTTAACTAGATGAAAGTATTATGAACTGCCATCTAGTTAAAGCAGGACTTTACCGAAGTGATGCCGAATGTGTAGGTAAAAAGTGGAATATAGGTAGGTGGGAAATATGAGTAAGATCATTCAGTATTACAATCAATTTGATGAGTGGGGAAGACTTGAGCGTGAACCAATTGAATTCCAGGTGAATTGGCATTATATAAAAACATATATGCCCGAGACAGGCTATGTGCTTGATAATGGAGCAGGGCCGGGGAAATATTCAATGGAACTGGCCAAAGCTGGTTATAGGGTAACACTGACCGATTTGACTACGAGATTAGTGGATTTGGCAAAAGATAAAGCAGAAGAACTTGATTTAGACGGACAATTTGAAGGGTTTCATGCAGCAGATGCCATAGACCTTAATATGCTTGAAGATGAACAGTTTGATTCCTCGTTGATGCTCGGGCCAATGTACCATCTGCAGGAAGAAAATGACCGTATAAGGGCAGTCCAAGAATTAAAAAGAGTGACGAAAAAGGACGGGCTGGTCTTTGTTGCCTTTATGCCTAGAATTAGACACATCCTTACATCGCTTTTATCTCCGGATAATTGGAAGCCCAATAATGATATGGATGCGATCGTGCAATTTTCCCAATCAGGCTGCTTTAATCACGCAGATGAAGGACGTTTTACAGGTGCGTATTATTTTAATATAGAAGACATCAATCCATTTATGGAAGCAAACGGATTTGAAACCATCAAGTTAATAGGATCCAATGCAGGAACGGTTTTGAATCATGATCATTGGGATTACTGGAGAGAAAAAGGAGAAGGCGAAGTAAGGAAATTAATCGATTTAATTATAGAGAAGGCCACAAACCCTTATATACTTGGTATTTCCTCTCACTTGCTTTATATTGGCAGGAAAAAGTAATGAGTTACATCAGGGGAAAGCTTTAGTATTACATATAAATTCAAGGTCGAACGGTTATCGGTTTCAAGACACTTTAGAGGTTTTGGGGTGAGTGAATGAGCGAAGGGATTAATTATAAGTTCTGGACAATTTGCATGATCCAGGATAATGAGAAAGTATTGCTATTAGAAAGGCAGCATGACGACTTTAAGGGCTTTATTCCACCCGGCGGAAAAGTAGAGTTTCCTGAGAGTTTTGTAGAAGGAGCAATAAGAGAAGTTAAAGAGGAAACGGGGCTTGAAGTGAGTAACCTTATTTATAAGGGCCTTTATGAGTATGTCAATCCGGAAAAAAACGATAGGTATATTATTTTCAATTATCTTACTCGAAGTTTTAAAGGAGACTTGTTACAAGAATCCCCAGAAGGTAAGCCGGTCTGGGTTAACATGAAAGAGATAGAAAATCTCCCCATGCAACAATCCATTAAAAGAAGGTTTCCCTTGTTCTTTGAAGATGGGACCTTCGAGTTTCAGGTGTATTGGGATAATGAGAATGATACTGAAGGAGACGTTAGATTGAGGAGAACATGATTTAAAAGAATTTTAGTATCGTAAGGTAAATCGGAAGAGGGTACAGAATATATGACAAAAGAAATGATGGTTCCTATAAATGGTTGCAAGCTATTTGCAAGATTAGTGGGTGAAGATTATGGAAAACCAACTATTGTGATGGAATCTGGTTATGGGGATTATTCCAAGACTTGGGATCAGGTGATAGGTGAGATATCTAAAATGTCTAAGGTTCTCGTTTATGATCGGGCAGGGCTGGGGAGAAGTGAATCAAGTTCAAGTTCGAGAACCAGTCGGACAATGGTAAAAGAATTGAACGAACTTCTTCATGCGACTAACCTGGAGCCTCCCTACATATTAGTCGGTCATTCATTTGGTGGAGTGAATACCAGATTATATACAACTGAATTTCAGAGTGAGGTCTGTGGGCTTATCTTGGTAGACTCCACCCCTGTAGACTATAGAGAGAAATTCCTTCCAACCATGTCAGAAGAGTTTCAAGAGCGCTACAATAAGCAATTTGTTCATGAAGGAAACTACGATGAATTCATGGAAAGTTTACAACAGTTGAATGATTCCAAAGAGAAATCGAATATTCCATTAATCGTTCTTTCAGCAGGGAAAAAAGCTCATTATTCGAAGGGTTCTCAAGAGTTATGGAATGAGATGCAGAGAGGAATTCTAGCGATTTCTTCAGATGCTACATTCGTTTTGGCAGAAAATAGTGCCCATTACATACAAAACGATGAACCAGAACTGGTAATAAATGCAGTTAAAACGTTAATAGAAAACTGTTGAGTATTTGGTTTTATTAATGGTGAATAACATTGAGAGACTTCTTTTCTAATGAATAGAAGTCAGCAAGGATGGTGTACCATTGTTAGATTAATACGATAGGATGAAGATGGGGAATGAAAAGCAACGAGACGTTTTGATATTCTATCCCGATGGGCAGTGTTCCGCATAGAACAGGATGGTATGTTCTCAACTCATTCAAGATACCCAGTTCCATGATGGCTGTAAAGAAAAGGTGACTCTTCAGTCCTTACTTCGAGTGGACTTTGAAATCACCTTTTTTGGTATTATTGTATAATGTTTTTTTCAATGACAAGTGATAGGCTATCAGCTATTTGCTGATAAGTAGCATCATTGGGATGGAAGTTGTCACTTGAAAGATCGCGTTTGGCATCCGTCACCAAATTGAAGGTATCCACCACTTGAACTTCGTATTTTAAGCCTAATGTGCGGGCAGATTCATTCCATTTTTGGATGACAGAATCGAAGGAATCCCCGTCCGACAATTCCTTAAAGGGATTGTATAGTCCTATATAGAGGATGACGGCATCCTTATTTATGTCACGAATGGTTTCAAACGTTTTTTCCAAGTTAGGAATTTCCGTTTCCAGAATGCCAAGAGCTGCAGTTTCCGAATAATTGTTTAAAATCGCACCGGAATTAAAGAGATTGTTTCCCCCGATCGTAATGGTAATGATTTTGGCGTCCTTAAGAGATCTCTTGACATCCTCTTGTTCTAACTGTGCCAGTAAATCTTCAATCCTGGCACCCCGTATGCCTAAGTTTTGATACCGCTCCACAGTATTGGTTTCTTTAAGTGATTTTCCAACCAGCGGGACAAAACCTTCTCCTTTTGAAGATCCTACCCCCCTTGTCAATGAGTCGCCAAGTGCAATATACGTTTCTCCAGGAGTAGCGGTAGCTTCTTCTGATTCTGCTACTATCTTCTCTTGGGGAGGGTTGGCGATATCCGAATAGGCTCTTACAAATCCATATCCAAATAGGACGGTCAGCGCAAGGGAAAGGGTGATAAATAGTTGCCACATCCATTTTTTCATCTTTTGTTCTCTCCTTCTATTATGATTGTACCAACTTTTACTCATGCTGAGTATTTAAAAGAGCAATTGAGAAAAAAGTTCGTTAGAATAGATGTAGGGTGATGATATGAGCATAAAGCCAACTGTTCAATTGAAAAATGTAACGAAAGTAATAGGGAAAAAGGCGATTATTGATAATATATCATTTGAAATATATCCAGGAGAAGTATTTGGATTCCTTGGTCCCAATGGTGCGGGAAAAACGACTACGATTCGGATGCTCGTCGGTCTGATCAAGCCTACATCAGGAGTCATTAAAATCTGTGATTTTGATGTGAGAAAGCAATTTGTACAGGCGATGCAGCGCCTGGGTTCTATTGTTGAAAATCCAGAACTATATAAGTATCTGAGCGGTCGGGAAAATCTGCAAATGTTTGCACGGATGCTGCCTGAGGTGGATAGTGAACGAATACAAGAGGTAATTGATCTCGTTGATCTGACTGCACGAATCGATGACCAGGTACAGACCTATTCACTGGGAATGCGTCAGCGGCTCGGGATCGCACAAGCATTGTTAGGCCGGCCGGATGTGCTTATTTTGGATGAGCCTACTAACGGGTTGGATCCGATGGGAATAAAGGATCTTCGTACATTTATCAGGAAACTGGTCGACGAAACGGGTCTATCAGTTCTTGTATCCAGTCATATATTAAGTGAAATCGAAATGCTTGCTAATCGAGTGGCGATTATGAGCCATGGGAGAATCGTGAAGGTAGGCACGGTAAGTGATTTAGTGGATGCATTGTCATCAGGTGTGGATTGGAGAGTCAATGATGCTTTTCGTGCACTTGATATCTTTAAAGCATCTCCCTATGTCCAAGCTGCAGAACTGTACGATGATCATACCATCCATACTCTTATGGATGAAAACAAAACGTCGATCCTGAATGAATCTATACTAAAGGCGGGAATTGAGGTATGGACAATCGAAAGGAAGGTCCAGACATTGGAGGACTTATTTATTCGTTTGACAGGGGGCGATCATATTGTCTAACCCAAATATGATTGGTCTGATTCATAATGAAGTAATGAAAATTGCTTCCAAAAAACGCTTTGCGGTTGTCATCGCCATATTAATCATTCTAGTCTCTATGTTTACATATGCACAATACCGGGAGATTCAAGATAAGATTGAAAAGCAGGGTACGCTGGACTGGCGAGTGGAGCTGCAGCAGGAGATAGTCGATCGTCAAAACCGACTTGCATCCAGTGGGATCCAGGATGAGGCCAGACAATTCCTTGAATTGGATTTGAAGCAAAAGCAATATTACTTGGACAACGACATCAACCCGAACTATCCGGGAGCACCAACATTCATCCGCATCTTCTTCTCGCAGGGACTCACACTAGTCCTGCCTTTACTCATCATTATTATTATGGCTGATGTTGTGAGTGGGGAATACAATGATGGGACCATCAAGACCTTACTATCCCGACCGATCAAACGATGGAAGATCCTGATGGCCAAATGGCTGACGGTTTTGCTGTATACATCGATGCTGATAGCAGCTACTGTAGTTGTCTGCTATGGGATTTCAGGGATTGTCCTCGGATATGATGGCTGGACGGCACCTATTCTGACGGGCTTTCAAGTTTCACCATCGGGTGAATTTTCGACGACCTATATCCATACCCTCCCGATGTGGGAATATTTATTGATGTCAGCGGGCCTTGCATGGGTCGTTACAGCGTCTGTTGCAACCATAAGCCTGATGATTTCAGTGCTTGTGAAAAATACAGCAACTGGTATCGGGGCCATGATGGCTGTGTTGATTGCAGGCACCCTCTTATCTTCTATCGGTTCTAGCTGGACGAGCTCAAAGTATTTGGTAAACTTGAATTTTGATCTGATCAATTACTTAGAAGGTCAAGCTCCTCCAATCGAAGGGATGTCACTGCCGTTTTCATTAACAGTACTTGGAGTATGGACTGTCGCTTGCCTAGCTATTGCGTTTTGGAATTTCACTCAGAAGGATATTTATTAAGTGCATCATTTAGCAAGGCTACTATTAATATTTATTCGGATTCCTGTCCGCATCTGCATCGTAATGGAAGATTAAACAAAGTAAGTAGCCACCCTCTAAAACATAGAGGGTGGCTACATTCATTTTATGCAACTTCTGTTTTTTCCTTCTCCCCAGTCCCCTTTGACTTAAAGCTGATGAAGAACAGGATGGCAAGAAGGACGATGATTGATGCGAAAACAATCACATTGGATTCAATCAAGCTAACCAGGTTACCAAGCACGATGCCGACCAATCCGAAATCTGCATCTCCAAACGTCGTTCCCTGGAATCCTAAGTTGCCTAATACCGGCAACAAGAGGGCTGGCAGGAAGCTGATCATGACGCCGTTCGCCATCGAGCCAATGACAGCGCCTCTGCGTCCGCCGGTTGCGTTACCGAAGACTCCGGCAGCTGCACCTGTGAAGAAGTGAGGGACAAGTCCCGGAACGATTACTTTCAATCCTAATAGAGGTAAGAAGAGCATGCTGACGAGACCGGCAATGAAGCTGAATAAGAAACCGATGATGACGGCATTTCCTGCGAATGGGAAGATGGCCGGGCAATCAAGAGCGGGTTTCGCATTCGGGACGATTTTGTCCGCGATCCCTTTGAAGGCCGGAACGATTTCACCAAGGAGCATGCGTACCCCGGCTAAAATGATATACACACCAACGGCAAATGTGATTCCTTGCATAAAGGCAAAGACAAGGAAGTTCTGTCCACCGCTCAATTCTGCTTCTACAAAAGCTGGACCTGCTGCACCTGCCACGATAAAGAACAGGATGACCATCGTCAGAGATACGGAGACGGATGTGTCTCGGAGAAAGCCGAGTGACTTCGGAACTTTAATTTCTTCTGTCGATTTAGAACCTTTTCCAACTGCTTTACCGACCGCAGCCGAAACCAAATACCCGATCGATCCGAAGTGGCCGACGGCAAAGTCGTCCGACCCGGTGACTTTACGGGTGAAAGGCTGAAGCATCGCAGGCGAGAGGACCATCAGTGCCCCGAGGATGATCGAACCGAGAATGATCAATGGTACTCCGGAGAATCCTCCAGTCGTTAAGATAACAGCGATCAAGCAAGCCATGAACATGGTATGATGCCCTGTTAAGAAGATATATTTAAAAGGACTGAATCGTGCAATAACAATATTGACAACCATACCGAACAGCATGATCATCGCTGTCTCCGTACCGAAGCTTTCCTGTGCAAGGGCGACGACGGCTTCATTGTTCGGGATCACCCCGTCGACTTCAAAGGCATGATTGAACATGCTGCTGAATTGCCCGAGGGACTGGACGAGTACATTCGCACCCGCCCCGAGGATGACGAAGCCCATGACCGTTTTCAGGGTTCCGGACACGACATCCCCTGAATTCTTGCGTTGAATAAGGAGCCCGATTAAGGCGAATAGACCGACAAGGATTGCAGGTGTACCTAGTATATCCTTCATTATGATATCAACCATTTGTATCGCTCCTTTCTTTTAAAAATGGACTAAATATTTTGTTCCAATGCCGCGCGGAGTTCATTCTTATCCATTAAATTCTTTAACTTCACAACATTCTTGCGTCCATCTTCCAGGCTTTCGACGATATCCTCAGAACCAAGGAAAAGATCCGCCTGTTCCGTCTTCGCTGTTGTCAGATCCGTGTGGGATACTTCCGCTTCTTTTCCCATATCCTTCAGCGCCGCTTTCACATTCATTTCCACAATCATGCTGCTTCCTAATCCATTTCCACATACAACTAATACTTTTTTCATTTTTATTTCCTCCTCTGATTTATACTTCAATCGTTTGGTTGATTAATTCAATCACGGTTTGACGGTCACTTGCTGAAATTAACTGTTCCACATTGTCTTCATTGGATAGCAGTTCTGTCAGCTGTGCGAGTGCTTTCAAGTGGGTTTGATTATCGATTGCCGCCAGTACGATGACCAGCTGGGCGCGATGTTTTTCTTTTTCGGAAAAATGAACGGGTTCCTTGAGTCGCAGGAAGCTCATCCCCAGTTGTTCGACGCCGGTCTCCGGACGTGCATGAGGGATGGCGATATTGGGTGCGATGACAATGTAAGGACCTAGTTCATTCACATTTGTTATCATGGCCTCGACATATTCCGGTCGGATCGATTGTAGATCGATCAACGGTTGACTCGCCACCTTGATGGCTTCCTCCCAACTCGTTACACGGTCTTTGAGCTGTATCGTTTGTTCTGTCAATAATTCATTGAGCATAGGCTTTCTGATCTCCTTTATTCGGGGAGTATTTTGTTCTAAGAGGTGGACCAGCTCTTTCTTCAGGTCTTCCTCTTGATGGACCGTCGCATGACGTTTGATAACATCCATCAGATGATCAGTCACATTCTTTTCCGGTGGCTTCGAATCGAAAAGCTCATTCATACGTTGGATGACCCGTTCCTTTTCCAGATTAGTCAAGATAGCTGGAACATGGACAACGGGAATGTCCTTCTCCTTGATATAATTGGTGGAAAAGATGACGTCCGCCTTGTACTCGTTCGTTCGATATTCCCTCATCGAGATGGTAGTGATGACATTCAGCCCGGCAATCAAGTTTTCTAATTGGGTGCGGAGCATATTCGAGGTCCCGATCCCATTCTCACAAACGATGAGGGCTTTGAACTTCGTCTCGACCTTCTTTTTCTCTTTCGTCAACCAGCCTCCAAAATGCAGGGTGATGTAGGCGATTTCCTCGTCTGGAACAGTCTTCCCGACATACCGTTCCAAGTGCTTCATCACGCGTTTGGTCAAATGAAAGATGTCCGGGTAGTTCTTTTGTATGCTGTCAGCCAGATCATTCGCAATCGAGAGCCCGTACTTCAGGCGGTAATACGTCGGTTTAATATGGGAAATCAGATTTTCTTCAAGGCCACCTTTATCATCGAACACCACACAGGAGTAAAGCTGAAAATCATCGATCATCTGCTGGACGACTTCCTTCAGGCCGGATAGTTCCTGTTCCGTATAACGGTTGAAGTTATCCTGCTGCACTTTGGACCCCAACAGGTTCATGGTAATGAAGCAAACCTCGTCATCGGGAAAAGAGACTTCCTTTACGTTCCTGAGTTTATTCGTTATATGCAGGGCCGCCTTGTATGCTTCTGTTTGTATGAGGACCTGTTTTTCCGCTTCTGGTACATGAATATACTCTTGCAGTTCGATTCGCTTCATGATCATCAAGATCTGAAGGGACAGGATTTCCACCATCTCATCGGTCAGCGTCAATCCTAATTCTTTCTCAGCTTCATAAAGGATCTCTCTCACCAGGCGCCTTTGATCCGTTTCATGTGACCACGTGGCAGCTTCCGGCTGGATCATCTTATGGACCTCATTCCGGACATTCTGCCAATCCGGGTGCGAGAAGATGGTTGCCAGTATATTCGAAAGCATCGTTCTTTTAGCATCCTCAGGACCACTCAACCGGTATCCTGAACCTTTCTTGTAATACAACCGCAAGCCGGCTTCGCTGAACTCTTGCTTGATCTCTTTAATTTCCTTGGCGATTGTCCCCCGGCTCATGCTGGTCAGATCCATGAATCGCTGCATCGAGGCATCTTGTTCTTCTAGTAATATTTTGGCTTTAATCAGGACTTCACGTTCCTGTTTAGATAATTGATACTGCCAATCTTCGAAACTTTGATCCTTAGAAACCATCAACTTCGATTTCGATGCATTCGGCAAAAACAATCCCTTGCCGTGCTGGCTTTCAATGGGTTCTAATCCTTGAGTCCGTAACCAACTATTAATCTGATCGAGGTCGTAATAAATGGTCCGTTGAGACAAATTCGTCCTGGCCACCAGATCTTTTGTCGGAATCGGATCAGTCGAATGTTGAATGATGGATAATAAGTGTGCACGCCTTTTATCCAGTACCATGAGGATCCCCCTCTGTTATCATTTTTTGCAAATTTATATTGTTAGTTGATTAGATGATCATCTTATGAGTCTAGTATAATGGCTATTTACAAGTTATGAAAGGGGTTTCAGTGTGTAGAGTTTGTATGGGATAATTTTGCAAAAATGTACAGATGGTTGAAACGGGGATCAGAGTGGGAAGCTGGGATTGTCAAATGGGTGACCGTTTGACAATAATTGGAAGTGTAGCGTTTTAATTGGGAGGTCATCAAATGACAATTGAAGCAATAATAAAAAGGACGATCCTTCTGCTTTTTCCTGATAAGCAGGAGAATCGTCCTCTCATGATTTATTAAGCAGGCAGCCACGTGTTTGCAGTTACCAATTTTTCTTAAAGGATTCCTTCACATCGCCAACCTTCTCTTGAACCTTCCCTTTATCCTTGTCGCGTTCACCTTCCGCTATCTTATCATTGTCGTTTGTAAGTTTACCCAAACCTTTCTTTAAATCTCCCTTTGCCTGCTTTCGCTTCCCTTTTATCTGATCATGATTTTCTCGCATCTTCACTACCTCATTTCTATAATTTGATGTTTTATTATTCAATATCCAAATGGGATTAAGAATAAACGAAAAGGGTGATAGCAATTTATGTTAACTCAGTAAAAGAAAGAAACATCTGGTTTATCTTGCGAAAATAATCATTGAGTTAAAAGGTGTAATTTGAAATAATTGGTAGTAAGGAAAGAGCATTCCGAATAGGGGGGATTATTTATGGTTAACCTATTCCTTTCTGGCGGCGGAGATAAGGAACAGACAGAAATAATAGATAAGGAATTTGTTAGAGCAATAAATCTTAATAAGCCATTGCTATATATCCCGATTGCGATGCATGAAGAAATTCCTTATGAAGACTGTTACAAATGGATACATAGTGTGTTTAACCCTCTAGGCATAACTGAAATAGAAATGTGGACTGATTTAGAGGCTAAATCTCTAGAGGATCTAAGGGGATTCTCCTCCATTTACATCGGCGGCGGAAATACTTTTTATTTGTTAAATGCCTTACGTGAGACAGGATTTGGTAAGGTTTTAAAAGAGTATGTAGACAAAAAGGGGATTGTATATGGAGGAAGTGCCGGGGCTATTATTTTTGGCAGAGATATATTAACCTCCTCACACATGGACCCCAACCATACAAATTTGAAGACCTTTGAAGGATTGAATTACTTAAAGAACTATTCAATATGGTGTCACTACGAAACTAGTAACGATGACATAATCAAAGAATACCTAAACAAATATGGATGTTCTGTTATTGCGTTACCAGAAGAAACGGGCATTGTTATGAGTGAGGGTATCGTCAAAGTAATAGGTGGGTCTTCTGCATATATTTTTAGAAACAGAGAAAAAGATCTCGTTAAACTTAATGAGGAAATTCAATAACTATTCTTTATTGATAAAAAGAAGAACGAACAAAAGGGGACAATCAAAATGTTAAAAGTTAAACCGTTAGAAGACAGAGATCACGAATTAATCAGGGAAGCAGAAAAGGTCATAGAAAAGAATTATCGATACGGACGACATCACATTGGTTCAGCAGTCAGGTCGACCACCGGACAAGTTTATTCAGCGGTACACGTAGAAGCAAACGTTGGAAGAATCACAGTATGTGGGGAAGCGATGGCGATCGGGAAGTCTATTTCTGAAGGGGATCACGAATTTGAAACGATTGTAGCGGTGGCTCATCCTCATCCACATGAAGATATAGAGAAATGTTGGGTCGTTGCGCCCTGTGGAATGTGCCGTGAGTTGATAAGTGACTATGGGGAAAATACAGATGTCATCATTTCTTATAATGGTGAACTTGTAAAGTGTCATGTGTTGGAGCTGTTGCCAGAGAAATATACGAGTGATATGGAAGAAAAATAATGAGGGTGAGCAAGGTGTCCATCGATGAAGTAACAGAAACATTGTTATACCGATATCAAAAAGAGTTCTCGGAAAATCGTCCTTTCATTGTGGGGATCGATGGGTTAGGAGGAGCAGGTAAGACTACGGTTGCCAAAGAACTTCGACATGCATTGGAACTTTTCGATCATGAGGCTTTCACCTTGCATCTTGATGACATCATTGTTGAAAAGGATAAACGATATGGAACCGGCAATGAAGAATGGTTTGAATATTACTTTCTCCAATGGGATATCGGATTAATCGAAACAGAACTGTTCAGAAAGCTGCATGCTAGCGGCTCTATTACTCTGCCTTTCTATCATTCTCCAACCGATAAGATCATAACCAAACCAATCCATCTGGCCCTGTCTTCCATCATCCTTATTGAGGGTGTCTTCTTACAAAGGAAAGAATGGCGACAATATGTTGACTTTATGATCTATATTGATTGTTCGCATGAATTAAGAGCTGAAAGAGTAATGGACCGTGACCTCTATCTCGGGGACGAACAAGAAAGGCTCGATAAGTATAAAAGAAGATACTGGTTGGCTGAGGATTATTACGTCGATCATGTTGATCCGATTGGGAGTGCGGATTATATATATAGAGGTAATTAAATGAAAAAGGGGACTGAACGAATATGGCGACTTGGATGGTGCATTTCAGAATTACAGAGAACCTACTGAATAAGGGGTTGCTGGCATCTGAAAAAGAGTTTGTAGTAGGGAATTATCGGACCGGATTGTGGTTTGCCTGATCAAGTCACGGGAGAATTTTTTCCTGACAAAAGAGTGACCCATTTTAAAGTGGATGGGAAAGTCAATCCAGATTTGTTTCTGGAGCAGTACATAAAGAAAGATAGAGTCGATTTTACCAGCCCACGCTTCTCATTTTATTTAGGGTATTATCTTCACCTCGTAACGGATGTGGAATGGAGTCGGATGCATAGGGAAAAAAAGAAAGAGCCTATGTATCAAAACATACTGGGAACGCCTGAATACACTAGAAGGATAAAAGGAGACTGGTATGGTTCGGATTTTGTGTATTTACATGAAAATAGAGCTACGATTTTTCATCATGTATTTCAACATATTAAGAGTTTCCCTGATTACCTTGATATTTTTCCACAAGAACAGATTTCAAAACAGATCAAGAGAATTACAGAATTTTATTTAGGTGATTCTTATGCTTTTGCATTGGATCCGGAATATAGGTTTGACTATTTAACACCCGACGAAGTTACTCAGTTTGTTAACACGACGACCGAGAAATTAGCGGCTCATTTACATGCAACTTTTGATGATGAAATGCTGTGGGGTCAACGACAAATGATGAAACATGAGACGAAATAAGATAAGGGGATGCTAAGATGCTCGATATTCTGAAACAAAATAAAAAAAGCTGGGATAAAGTCGCACGCCATTTTAACGGGAAGGATGCCTTGCCGAGTTACGGACCGTTTACACAGACGGAAGACGAATTGAGGTTGTTTGATGACATTACCAGTAAAAAGGTGCTTGATATTGGGTGTGGCAGCGGGCACTCCTTACTTTATATGAAGGAAATGGGTGCCTGTGAATTATGGGGCGTTGACCTGTCAGAGACTCAAATCGAGACGGCAAAAGAAACATTAAAGGGGTTGGATGCTAACTTATCCTGTTCTCCTATGGAAGAAGATATCGGATTACCGAAGGATTATTTTGACATCGCATACTCTATCTATGCCATTGGCTGGACTACAGACCTTTCTTCTACTTTAAGGTTGATTCACTCGTATTTGAAAACAGGTGGTTCATTTATCTTTAGTTGGGATCATCCCTTATACCCCCATATGAAAAGTGAAGATGGGCGAATCTATCTGGGGGGGTCTTACCAGGAAGAGGGAGTCACCACGTACACGAACTTCAAAGGCGAAGACGCTCCTGTCGTCATCCCGAAACGAAAACTGAGTACCTATTTAAATGAAGTCATTAAAGCAGGATTTACGATTGAATCGGTTATTGAAAGCGACGTATCAGCAGCTTTAGACTCAGTGGAGGAGGAAGTATCTGATCGCTATTACTCATTATATAAGGCGAGGAAATTTCCTACTACGATGATCATCAAGGCAAGGAAGTAGATAAAAGGGGGCCAACATGTTCTATAGAAGAAAGTTCTATCTAGTCAAAAAAGGGTTCGTCGAAACGTTCAATGATCACTTCAATCACACCAATCTGCCGAACCAGCTTAAACACGGATCGAGACTGGTTGGCCGCTGGATGAAGGAGCATGATAGAGAGACCGTTGAGATCTTTGCCATTTGGGAATACGACAGTCACGACGATTATATGAAGATTGAAACCAGCATCAGGAATGACCAAGAGCATCTAAAACGAATCAGGGATTGGTACGAACAGCATGGTGGGAGGGAACATGTCGCTAAGGAATGTATCATAGAAATGAGGAATGAGGCGTTGGAGACGACAGTCAGGTGAATGGGCTGAGAGATAAGAGAATGATCGATCCAGGGGTATGTGTGTAAAGGAAACATAGAAAGTGGTGAAGGAACAAGATGGAAATGAAATATGACGATAAATATCATCTGCATTTAGGTTATTACGAAAATAACTGTGATTATGAGTCTATTGCTTATAAAAAGTTATCGGAGGATGTGTGGGATATCTTCTTTGACTTTGAACAATATGGACTTAAAAATACAATCGAAGAAAATGAGTTATCACTAGAGGGATTAGGAACAAGAATTTTTTCAATCGGCGGAAATGATCTTACCTATGAAACTGGTGTAAAGAGATTTGAAGAATGGTTGGCGATGCAGAAAATCATCTGACTTCTGCTAGGTCAATGGTTAAATAGGGATGATCCTGCGCATATAAAATGAGTGTATAGAGGAACTGCCTCCTTATTAATTGGAGTTAGCACCCCAAATAAAGAAAATTCGACACGAAGGGTCAATAATTCCCAAATAGGATTAATGAATTGAAAATAAGATTAATAATTCTTATACGTGATTAATTAGTCTCATGCGGGATTGAAAGTGGTTCAAAAAGGATTAATTCTAATTGAAGCTCAATTATTCTGCCTATTCTATCTCCACTTTGTAAGTAAAATGACTCAATAACTCATCCCTGTTCGATAGATTTGTAAAAAAACGTAAGAAAAAAGGTCGAATTTTGTTAACACAATCTATATTAAGCTGTATTGTTATCTACATATCAACTCAACATCCCTTTCCTAATATAAAGTAGAAATACATATTCAGGATTGGAGATGAAAAAATTGAACAAAAAATTACTAATCGGTACAGGGGTTGCATTTTCGTTGTTATTCAGCCCGTTCAGTCAGACTTTTGCAGAAGAACCGACAGCAGGGGAAAGAAAACAGGTGGATAATGTAGCACACCGCGGGGCAGCAGGTTATGCACCTGAGAATACGATAGCCGGTTTTGATCTGGCCGTTGATATGAAGGCGGATTACATTGAAATCGATGTACAACGAAGTAAAGATGGTGAATTGGTCGTCATTCATGATACAACTGTGGACCGTACAACAGATGGAACGGGAAAAGTGGGGGACTTAACCCTTGAACAGCTTCAAAGCCTTGATGCAGGTAGCTGGAAGGGAGAAAAATTTGCTGGAGAGCCGATTCCGACCTTTGAAGAGATTCTCGATCGTTATCATGGGAAAGTGGGGATTTTAATAGAGTTAAAGGCTCCAGAGCTTTACCCTGGTATTGAAGGACAAGTGGCTGAAGCATTAAAAGAACGGAATCTTGACAAACCTCAAAATGAAAAGATCATTCTTCAATCGTTTAACTTTGAATCGATGAAAAAAATGGATCAATTGCTCCCTGAGGTTCCAGTCGGTGTGTTAACTTCTAATCGTGCTCTTACCACACCAGAAGAGTTAAAAGAAATCTCAACCTATGCGGAGTGGTTCAACCCAAGCTATGGAATCGTGACAGAAGAAGTAGTGAATGAAGTCCACGCCCAAGGGATGCAAATCGGATCATGGACGGTACGCAGCCAGGAAGCGGCAGACTTTCTTTTCGACATGAAGGTTGATGCGATCATTACGGATTATCCGGATTATGTAGATCCTAGAAACTAATATTCTTGTAAAATGGGAGTGGCTTATGCTGCTCCTTTTTTTTGAAAGGTTCCAGTCTCACCATTAGTCGTTTAAGGGGGCTGTCCCAAAAGTAAGCATTGGGACAGCCCCTTTTTCATCTGAGGAATCGGTTGCAGTATGATGACTCATCAAGTCAGCTATCTTCTATTGCCCGCGGAAAACCTTGATATAAAAACCGGTTCACTTTATGATGAATGGAGACTTTAGAAATAGAGTCGCAATCACAAGCATGCACTTTTAATAATAAGCTGTGAATGAAATTAATGTTGGGGTTGTACATCATGAAGTGGATCTATATCACATTAATGGTCGTGCTGATGTACTCGGTCTATTCCGTCATCAGCACGGTTTATATACGGAAAAGGAATGACCGTATTACGAGAAGGGTGAATGTTCCGGGTGCGATTGCATTGACGTTTGACGATGGACCGGATCCCATGTATACCGGTCAACTACTCGATGTCCTCAGTAAGCACGGTGTGAAGGCTACTTTTTTCGTGGTCGGAAGCAAGGTGGAGAAATATCCTGAGTTGGTGAGGCGGATGAAGAGGGACGGCCATACAATCGGGATTCATCATTATACCCATGTGTCCAGCTGGTTTTTAACTCCTTTTCAATTGAAAAAGCAGTTGGAGCAATCACGTATGGTGATCGAGCAGGTCACGCATGAGAAACCAATCTATTATCGTCCTCCGTGGGGACATTTTAATGTATTCACCCTGTGGTTATCCAGGGAGTATGAGGTTGTATTGTGGTCCCACATCTTTCAGGATTGGAAGGTGAAGAACGGTGGGGACTTATTTGAACGAATGAAAAAGGCGGATCATCACGGTTCCATTTTCGTCCTTCATGACAGTGGGACGACCTTCGGGGCCGATGAGAAAGCTCCCCATTATATGATAGGGGCATTGGATGCATTCCTTGAAGATGCGTTAGAGAAACAGATCCGATTCGCATTGCTAACAAACACAGGATCGAAGGAGCAGGCAGTAAATGGGCAGTGAAGAGATTATCCAGTACATTCAAAGCTACGGTTATTTCATCATTTTCCTGTTTCTATTCTTAGGGATCGTCGGCATACCGGCCCCGGAAGAATCCCTTTTGTTCTTAGTAGGGCTATTGGCAGCCAAAAGCCAGTTACTGCTTTCTTTGGCATTGGTCTGTTCATTTCTTGGTGTTTATACAGGAATGATTACGGGGTACTATGGTGGAAGATTCATCGGACAGCCGCTTATCGAGCGATACGGAAGATGGATCGGGTTATCTGAGGAAAAGGTACGGAAGTATGAACAGCTCTTTACCATGCACTCAACCAAGGCTCTACTATTTGGCCTGTTTATGCCGGGACTGCGGCAATTGAGTCCGTATCTCTCCGGTATATTCGGTACACCGTACATGCCCTTTTTCTTCCTTACCATGGCGGGCTCGGCGATTTGGACGGTTTCGTATATTTTACTTGGATATTGGCTCGGCAACACACTTTCCATTAATCCAATCTACGTGCCTTATGCAGGGGTTGGATTACTAGTGATTTTTATCCTGACCACTGTGTGGCAATCCGTAAAAAAGAAAAAAGAGAGGTATTTGGAATGAAGATTGTGATTCTATCGATGTTCAGTGTTCCAACCGGGCATACGAAAGTAGCCGAGGTTCTACACAACAGCATAAGACATGACTATCCGGACGCTGAAATCAAGATCATTGATTTCTTGTCTTTTTCGAATCCTCTTCTGGAAAAAATGATATCCGGTATTTATTTTAAGTGGATCATAACGTCGCCGGAAAGCTATAAAGGCTTTTACCAAAAGGTAATGATGAAAGATAAAGAACAAAGCTTATTGTTGAGAAGTATTTCCCGATTTGCCACTTACTTTGAAAAGAAGGTGTTGACGATAGTGGAGGAGGAAAAACCTTCACTGGTGATTTGCACCCATTCCTTTCCGTCGAGAATGATCGGAAGGCTGAAGTCAAGGGAGGGGAGCATTTCCTGTAAAACGATGAATGCCTATACCGATTTTTTTGTGAACGGTGTTTGGGAAACCGGCAAGATCGATTATCACCTTGTCCCGACTAAAGAGGTCAAGGATACATTGGTCAGGCATCACAACGTTTCTTCGGATCGTGTCTATCAAACCGGAATCCCCGTATCGGATGTGTTTAAGAGTAATGGTTCATCCCAGAGTCCCCTCTCCAAGAAGGGAAAACATATCCTTGTTGCGGGAGGAAATAGCGGGTTATGCGTATGGAAAAATGGCATTAAGGGCTTTTCCCGATACCCGGATGTCCATTTCTCTGTATTATGCGGTCATAATCACAGGCTTTACCGTTCGCTTCTCAATCAACCGAATATTACGCCGTACACGTATATTCAGGATCAGGAAGAACTGAATGCTCTATATGACGCAGTGGATGGTATCATTACCAAACCGGGTGGGGTCACGATCAGTGAGGTCCTTCATAAAAAAATCCCTGTGTTCATCCTTGATTATCTTCCCGGGCAGGAAGAGTTTAATTTACATTATCTTGTGGAACAGGAACTCGTCTTCTACATCAGGGATACACAGGATTTCTCCTCCCTGGAGGAAATCCTTTATGATCACAAGGAAATTCAACAAAGAGTAGAAAATATGGAAGACTATTTATCCTCCCTTTCCGGCGGCTTCACCGAGATTTTGCGAAAAATTCAGGAGGAGACGCGCCAGACAATCAAAGTGAAATCAGTCAAGGGCAAAGCGGATATCGGGATTTTTCTTTCGAGCTGAAGGGAATAGATATTGATGATACAAGCGAACTCTATCGTGGTAGAGCACCATACGAAACCCATAGGTGAAGTTAAATAACTTGAAGGTTCTTGTACTTCAAAAAAGAGGCTGTCCCGGTACTTTCTCCGGGACAGCCTCTTTTGAGATATTGAATACCTTATTCTAAAAAAGCTTTCGAATAATGAACGACACCTTCTACATTTTTAAGAGAATGCTCGGTCAATTCCATAGCCATAAATACTTCATCAGGCACTTCAAACGGGGGTTGGATATTCCAAAGTGCCGCTTGCTTAAAGCCAAACCTTGGATAATAATCTTTATGACCTAACACAATCACGGAATGATAACCGAGCTCTTCAGCCTTTTGCAGGGCTGCACGGATCAATTGGCTTCCAATTCCCTTATTTTGAAAGGAGGGTGCTACAGACACTGGAGCGAGTGCCAGAGAATTAGCCACTTTATCATGATCTACAATGGTGATTTTAGAGAGTAGTATGTGACCGATCACTTCACTACTTTGATTGATGGCAACCAATGAAAGCTCAGGTATAAATGCATCTGATTTTCTAATGTTATTTACAAGGAGATGTTCTTTCTTATCGCTATACTCCTCATGTGAAAATGCTTGTTTCGTCATTTCTTCTGTCGAGCTATATTGTTCAGGGCGTTCTTGTCTAATGAAGATATCCATTTATAGTCTCCTATTCTTTAATAAAAGTCGTTGGTTCAAATATAAATGGTACTTTCTCAATGAAAAGAGTCATTAAGAAAGTTTTCACCCCAGTAATAAACATATGCTTAGCAAACAAAAACCTCCAGACTAGTATGTACATATTTTATAAAGTAATGAATCCGGGGTCAACCTTGGTAAAAAGACTGCTTGTCCAGTACCGGAAAGAGCTATATAATAAAAATGAATCTTAAACATAAAGGAGGGAAAATTCATGCATTCGTTCACTGTAGACATCAAAGCTGAGAAAAAATATCTTGTCTTCATGATGTCTATTTTTGGAATTTTAGCTGTCCTCGGGACAAGTCTGTCCTTTTTTAGCTGAATTTCAATAATGTGAACGTACGTATGATTTCCTGAAAATAGCGAAAGCCACGGGGAATGATTCCCTGTGGCTTTTTTGATCTAGCTACGGCGGCTAGAGGCTCGAGGTCATAAGTTAAACAGGCCAAAAAGGCAAAAAGCGCTTTTCCGGCCTGTTCATCAGTCTTATGCTTGTCGCCTCTGAACGAGCCGCCTCCGCTTTTCTATTAACCTTATGTTTATGAGAGGACGAAAACTAATGATTAAGACAAGAAACAATATATATATGCTTTATTTTTATCTCTTTTTTGCCCAGTTGTTCTTTGACCGGGCGTTGTGGGTCATCTACCTTGGCGATAAGGGGATGACCTTCGGTGAGATCGGCATATTGGAGGCGTTTCTCCATTTGGCCATTGTCCTGTTTGAGGTTCCGACAGGGATGATCGCAGATTTGTATGGGAGGAAGGTCAGCCTGGTGATCGGGAATGTGTGCAGTCTCCTTTATGCCTTGTTCATGCTGATGAGCGGGACGTTTTCGATGTTTACCCTGGCCTTTCTATCCATGGGTCTCATGGTGACCTTTCATTCAGGTGCCGAGCAGGCATTTGCTTATGACACGCTGAAGAATGAAAAGCGTGAAAAGGATTATACGAGGGTAATCGGAAGTATGACGGCCATTTCCCTTTTATCATTGAGCCTTGCCAAATTCCTCGGGGGATTCATGGCGGAGATCAGCTGGGAATGGGTATATGGTGCAACCATCGTCACCCATGTCCTTGCACTGATTCCACTGTTTTTCATGAAGGAACCGGAACGTGAAAAGACGGAGATTATCGGAGGTCGCTGGTATAACCAGTGGGTTCATCAATTTAAATTGGGGGTTGCCGTTTGGAGAAATAACACGGTCATTCACCAGCCTGTTTTGCTATTCATCTTAGCGAGTGCTGTCATGGTGATCATGGTGTTCTACGGACAGGAATACTTCATACAACTAGGCTACTCCCCTGTCGTCGTGGGAGCAGTGTTTACGATTGAAGGGCTCCTTGGAGTCGTGATGGCGAAGATTGCTTACAGGGTAGAGGCGCGATTTAAGTTCTTCAATATTTTAAATTATGGCTTAGGTCTATTCCTCTTCTTTTTCATCCTGTTCATCTTCGCCACGGACTGGGCGATCCTGTTATCGTTTCTGATCCTTGCACAGCTCTTGAGTCTGTTCGAACCGATCTTCAGCTCATTCGTGCAAAACTTTCTGCAGAGCAATATCAGGTCAACTTTCCTTTCCCTGATTGGGTTAATGGAAAGCTTCGTCATCATGATCAGCTTTCCGTTATTCGGATTTGCCATTGAACATACTGGGTTTACCGACGGGTTTGCGGGTCTGCTTCTGCTTTTCTTCGTGCTTGCAGGCGGATATTTAATTGGTCAGAGATTTATTCAACGGTTCAGGTAAAGAAGGAGCTTCTCACTTTTAGGTGAGGAGCTTTTTTTTATGAACGCACCAGGAAAATTATGTTAAAATATTGAAAGGTAAAATTATACCAGGGGGTAAACATGAAATATCTTTTTGATTTTTTTCTGGCCGTATCTTTGAATGGTCTTTCTTATTACATCGCGAGCTTCGTTCTTAGAAATGGATTGCCTATTTGGCAGGCATTGATCATCGGTTTTTCTGTCGTATCACTTGGGGCATTGACTGAAGCTCTGGGAAGTCCGATGTGGTTAATCGTACTGGTTCCATTCCCAGTGGGGATGTTCTTGCTTTACTCTTTCCTTCAAGTATCGGTTCCTCAATGGTTTCTGACGTATATGCTCACTCTTGCCATATACACTGTCATCCATATACCGATGAGTTATTTCTTTTATTTCCATTCGTTAATTCCGGCCTGGAAACTATCTTAATCAAAAGGAGAGATTGTTGTGAATGCTGAAAAAATGAAAAAGACATTCCGAATAGTTGGGTTTAAAGGAGAAGGAGCCTTCACTGAATTTAACACAGAGGTACCGAAACGGGCCCGGCAATTTCTAGAGAGGTTACATGAAATCGAAGCCGTGCCTGGTCCTGAAATCGCCCTTTATGAACCGAAGAGGGATTCGGACCATTTGGAAGGGGTTTATTATGTCGGGATCATGGTGGACGAATCCCTTACAAACGTTCCGGCCGGGATGAAGTATATCGAAATGGACGAAGAGTATGTTACGGCGAAAGGAAGCGTACATCATATTGGAGAGCTTCACTCCTATCTTTTAAAGTGAATGGAAGATCAGGGATATAAAAGAAAAACGGGGGCTTATATTGTGGAGACCTATCATCCATTGGAAAATGGCGAGGAAGAAGTAGCGATTTACTTACCTATTCTTATATAGGATCCTTACCATGTTACATCTTTCGACAAACGGATCATACAAAGAAAAAGTGGATCATATATGAAAATTCCGGTTCATAAACGGCTGAAACAGGTTCATATATCTGAAAAGTGGTTCATAAGTCGTGAAAACCGGTTCATATCTTGAATGAGTGAGTCCCATGAATGGTTTCAATCTCAAAGAAGCCCATTGATAGTCATTAAACGTGATATTTTCATAGATTTTGATCAAGAACAAGCATCAACTGAAGGGAAAAACATATTTTAAAAAAGAGAATGTGATGATAGGTGGAGAAGTGTATCTATCATTCGATATTTGATCATACACGATATCTGCTAGTTTAGTATTGAAGGCTGTCTTGAATGAGGATTTCGCTACTAACTCAAACAAGGTAGTAATGAAAAGGAAAGAGGGGGTATTCAACATGAAATATCTCTGGGCGGGTGCCAACATTCTGATGCCGGTTCTGTTATTATTTCTGGCATTTGCTACCTGGATCGGGTACATTGCTGAAGATATTCGGGAGTATTATCATTTTAAATGGGCAGCCCTTTTTCTTTTCATAGTGGGCTACGGTGTACAATTTTATAAAAAAACAATCGGTCTGATCATCGTATTGTTAAGCCTTGTTACATGGTTTTTATTGTAGTTGGCCGGCCCTCCTTGAAATGGAAGTTTAGTAGAAAAATATGAAGAGGTGTTAAGTTGAAAGATTTTACGATTATTTCAGAAACTGAAAGATTGATCATACGACCGTTGAAGGTTGCTGATTATCCAAACTGGCTTAAGGAATTCGAAAGCAGATCTGCTTCCTCCAGCAGGCATGATCTGGGGAAGATGGATATGAGCGAATGCACGGAAGAATGGTTCGTTCAGTTGGTGACGAAGCATCAAGAACTGGCTAGTAATGATATAGCCCACGTATTTGGTGTGTTTAGAAAAGAGGATCATAATCACGTGGGAATGGTGGATTTCTCTACGTTATCAAGGAATGAATTTCAATGGGGAAGGATTGGTTACACCATACATAACCAGCATTGGAAGAACGGGTACGGAAAAGAGGCAGTGAAAGCGGCATTGAACATAGCTTTTCATGACTTGAATTTCCACCGGATCGAAGCTCATATCAACCTCGATAATACCCCTTCCATAAAGCTTGCTGAAAGCGTTGGGATGGAATTTGAATGTATCAGGAAAGGATTTATCTATGAGTTCGGTGAATGGACGGATAATATGATTTATTATTTGAATGCAAGATAAGTAAACGATAATGGGGGAAGGGGGTACAATGCTTTTCTTAGATATCGATCCTCTCCAAATAAGACGTATCATGACATTAACAATGACTCGGATGATTTTGCTTTTTTATAAAGAAACAGGCAATGTAAATGAGGGCATGGTCGGTGAAGCAAGGCGTTATTTGATCCCCATGAGAGAGATGGTTGAGTATGTTGTCGGTTGGATGAATGAAAACAGGGAGGAGACATAAAATGCATTTATTTCATTATCACTGGTGGACGGACAATCCGGAAAAAATGGAAAGGTTTTATCAGAAGTCAGGGTTTGAAACCAAGTTAAGAGTCGGTCGATACAATGGGGAAATGCACACATTCAATCCTCCTTTGAACTGGGAAGATTTCAGGGATAAAGACATTCGATTTAGAATCATCGAGATGGTCAAAGGTCAAACCAATCTGACATTTGGACACGGTAAAAAGGATATGTTCGACCATATTGGCTTCTTGGTTACGGATGCTGAATATTCAAAGGTCATAGAAAGAGCGGAAGAACATAAGTGGAAGGTAAATGAAGGCGAACGAAGAACGTTCATATCAACTCCCTGGAAGTTTCGAATCGAGCTTCAAAAAAGGCTTGAAGTGGTCACTGAAGAAAAACACCCATCTATACAAGCGATGGAGATTCACATGCCCTTCCGTGAGGACCCTGCCTTAGTAAGCAGTCTATTAAACTTTGAACTGACCGAGCAAACTAGTGGAAAAGTGACAATAGGGAACGATGAGTGCACCCTTATTTTTTGCAACAGTGAGGAAAAAGAGCCGAGTCTGCATTCCGTTGTGTACCTTGCTGATCAAGATTTCAGCAAGGTAGATCCTGTTCATACGAAATTAATAGGAAGAACACATAAGTGGAATCAGTGAAACGACACCTTTTCATAATGGGGATTTTGATCCTGTTCGTGGCAGCTTGCGGCAACCAGGAAGAAATCACCGACCCTCACTTTATGTGGGGAGGTAACAAATATATCACTACCTATGAACCAATAGAAGAAAAGCAAGTATCAGAACAGATGGGTGTAATAAAAGCTGAGGGGGAAGTCCCAATAGATGAGAACGGAGAAGCCACGGGTCTTCCGGAAGGCACGCCACTTTATAAAATTGATGATCAAATTGATAGTCCTGTAGACGTGCTGGCTTATCAAATCGGGAATCGATTCTATATCGCAAGGAAACTGGTGGTCCATCATTAAGTAGCATACGGGCGACAGACCTATTTTGTTTTCAACAAATAAATCTAATCCTTTCTAAGTTATAGGAGGCACTCATGAAAAAGGTTGTACTTATTGGATCAGGTGGATCGGGGAAATCTACACTTGCTAGGCAATTAGGTGAAAAATTAAAGATAAATGTTTATCATCTTGATGCGTTGTTTTGGAAGCCGAATTGGGTCGGTGTTCAAAGGAATGAGCAGGAAAAAGTTCAAAATGAGTTAGTCAGAAATGAAGAATGGATCATTGATGGGAACTATGGCGGGACCATGGAGATAAGGCTTAATGCAGCCGACACCATCATCTTTCTCGATATTTCCAGAACAATCTGTGTCTACCGTGCTTTCAAAAGAATGTTGATCTACAGAAATACAACCAGGCCGGATATGGGGGAAGGTTGCGAAGAAAGATTTGACTTGAAATTCATTAAATGGATATGGAATTATCCGAAAACCAGCAGACCGGAAATTTTAAATAGACTTAAACAATTGCCGAAAGATAAACAAGTCATCATGTTGAAATCACCAAAAGAAGTTCAACTGTTCTTGGGAAAAGTATAATGACTTTCCTTACTCTTATTTAGAAAGGGGATGAACTTGGAAACTAACCAGGAATAATCTGGAACCTTTTTTCCGTGAATACGTACATGTAGGAAAGGTCTTTTTATTCGCGTGAAGGAGGAGTCATGATGGATTATGGATTACTTACCATTGGAGTCGCTCTATTACTCATTTCGTATCTAGTCGGTGTGAAAAAACAAACGTGGCTGCTGGCAGGTTTTAATGAAAAAATGATCAAAGATAAGTCTTTGTTAGGTACGATAACGGGGCTTCTATTCTTTCTTCCATTAGGGGTGCTTGGAATCGTTAACAGTCTGTTTGATTATGCCCATGAGGGAACCATTTTTGTGGCAGTCATGTTGGTCTTACTTACGGTCGTGTATCTACTTATTAATCGAAAACTCTTGAAATGAAGGGTGCGCTTGTATGGAAGGAAAGCATATAACAATCAATGGCAAATCGATCTATGTTTGTGTCAAAGGGGAGGGGGAGCCGATCCTCTTTCTTCACGGCGGTCCTGGCGGGAGTCTTGAATATTTCCTCCCACATATGGAGCCTCTGGCTGAAGACTATCAGATGATTTTATATGATCAATCGGGTTGCGGGAAGTCAGGAGGCGATACCTATTCCATAGAAGAGGAAATCCACACTCTTGAAGGCATAAGAAAGGCACTGAGCCTGGAGAAAATGACGCTCTTCGGCGAGTCTTGGGGGAGTATCTTAGCATTGTCTTATGCCGCAATGTATCCATCCCATATCCACAAAATCATTCTAACGGCCGCCATCGGTCTATCCTCCAAAGACTATGTAACTTTCAAAAAACTTTTCTTTCAAAAGTTGGGTCCCTATAAAAAAATGCTGCTCGGTTACTACTCGATATCTTCCATTTTCCGCGTGGATACAACCCGAAAGCTAAACAATCTGGTGGACCCTTATTATGTGCATTCAGTCGATACTTTGAAAAAGAAAAAAGAGATTCGCTACAACAAAGAGGCCCTTGAGGACATAGGCAAAGACATTGAACAGAACTACAACCTATTCCCGTCCCTGTCTCAAATTGAATCTTTACCTATTTTGATCGCTCAGGGATCGCATGATATTCTAGCCCCGGCATACATAAGGGGAAATGTACTCCCATACTTAAGAAACGCAGAACTAGTTGAAGTAAAAGAAAGCGGGCATTGGACGATCCTGGAACAACCAGAAGAAATGCTGAGATTGATCCGATTGTATATTGGAGGCCATGGGGAGGCAACGGGGACAGGCACCCTGGCTCTTTGAAGGAGAGAACCAAGGGGAATGTTCTCGGTGGTCTTTTTTTAGAATAGGCTAAATATAAATGACGTTTCTAATCGTTTAAGAAAGGGGGAATTGCGTGTTTTTATTTATCGCATTGGCGCTACTTTCTCTAAATGTGGCCTTCTTTATATTAAAGCTAGTGGCTCCTTACTCGGAAATGATGAACTCTTTTAAAACAGTGAATGGATTTTGGAAGGCTCAAGCGGCTTGTTTGGCCTGTGTCTTGCTCTTCGTATTTCTGCATTATTCAGGGGAAGAGAGAGCCAAATGGCATACTAGCCCTGACTATGTTTCAGAAGGGAATTTGTATTTGGGTGATGAGAAGGGGAGCATTGAGTACAATTCATTTGTCGTGGAGGAAAAAAACTTTGAGACGAATCTGATTCTACCTGAGAAGGCAATAGGTGCAGATAAAGTGCGCCTTCTATTCACTCACGATGGACACGGGAAAAAAGAACCGATAGCGTTACCCCATTCCCGGGAGAAGAAACAGCCAGTGACGCTGTGGTTTACTGATAGTGGACAATGGAGAATGGATATTGAAATAAACGGTTCCGTATATTCTTCAGTTGTGTTGCCTGTCAAAGAGAAATAACCGATCCACGGTATTACGCTAGGTGAAGAAAATGATTTGTGTATTTGATTTGGAAGGAACCATTTGTTCTAAGGGAGAATCCACGGGGAATCCACGGGGACAGGTACCCTGGCTTATTTACGGAATAAGAGCCAAGGTACCTGTCCCTATGGTCTTAATTGGTACGAAGCGAAAGGGCAGGATTGCCGAAAAAAGTTGAGTAAAGGGGAGAGAGTACTATGAAACGAATGCCGTTTGAACCACCAACAGAACATTATGAAGAACGAATTAAAGACATTGATGAACAGATCTGTAACTTCATCAAACAACGAAAGGACCTTTCTGATAATGATCCTGGTTTTCCAACTAAACAACTGATCTCCACTTGGGCAGAGAAGTATGATTTTCATGAGGAATTTTTAAATAGCGTGTTTTCTCATTTCTTACAAGAAGAAATGTTCAGACCGGTTGTTGAGCCTAAAGGGTTTATTAGGAACATACCAATCTTAAAATCATTTGAAAAAGATGATATGTTTTTCTCGATAACATTCGTACGTCAATTTGAAAATGCCAGTGTCATTCACTTTACCATTGATACGGATGCATCCGATGAGTATCCCAGGGAATTTCGGGAGCATACATTTTTTGACCTATCAATAGAAGGAGCAGAGGATTACGAGTGTCGTAACGAAGGAGGAGGAGGCTCCAGGGGGCATACATCCTATACATACATTGTATCACCAGCATTACCCGACGATTTTTCAAACATTCATTTCGTTTTTAGAGAATGTAAAATGCCATTTCAGAAGCCAACGGGTTTTGAAATTATTATATGAATGGGGGATTGGGGTCTGTCAAAACCGAGCACAAAATGACAGGTGTAAAGTTTTCACAACGACTATGATGATAACGTAGTCCTGTGAGAAGGGAACTACACACTAAAAAGGGGGAATGTATGTGTCTAGTTTCAATGTAAGTATATTTCAAATCAGGGGCAACTCTTTTCAGATTGGCTTGAAAACAGCTGAAAAGGTCCGGAATACTCCCATTCTAAAAACCTTTGAATCCATCACCAAGCAGGAAATTGATCTTCACAACATGAAGTCTATCTATTCAAACTTTGCCCCGCATTTGCTTGAAGAGTTAGAGGGTCTGGCACAAGGATTGGGGATTTCGCCGGGCAGGGCAGCTGCTTTGTTTAGTGGGTATGATGTTCCGAAAACTGAAGCAATGGGATGTTCTACACTTCTTACAAACGATTATTATGTGAGGAATTACGATTTTTCTCCTGCTCTATATGATGGGATATTTAGTCTGGTTCAAGCGGATAAAGCTTTTGCTACAGCGGGGTACAATCTTCAAATGCTGGGGAGACACGATGGTGTGAACGAGAAAGGGCTCATTGCAGGCTTGCACTTCGTCAGTCATGACGGCTACGCAAAAGGAATTTCCCCCTGGATTGCCATCCGGATGGTGTTGGACCGTTGCTCTTCTGTTGATGAGGCCGTCGCGATGTTGAAGGAAATCCCTCACTCGGCCTGTTATAACTTTTCCCTGGGAGACCGGAAAGGGAGTATGGCAGAAGTCGAAGCAAGCTCAGAGAAGGTGATTGTCAGGTATGGAGACTCGGGCTTATCCTGCGTAAATCATTTTCAGGATGGTCGGCTTACTGATAAAAATCGGGAATCCATCGAAGGTTCGATCCAGCGTAATAAGCATCTTCTTGAATTAATGGATAAGAGACTTTCCCATCGTGACATGTTCCATCATTTTAAAAGTGTAGAGTCACCCATTTTTTTCACTGATTACGGGAATTTATTCGGAACCCTTCACACTTTTTCATATTCCCATCAACATTCAAGGATCCTCACAACCATTGCCCGGAGCAGTCAGGTTCTGGATATAAACTTCCGGGATTGGGTGGGCGGAGAAGACATTCGTGAGGGGAGTTTAAGTGGTTCTATTCAAGAAGGTTAGCCAAGATGTGGTTTCGCCATTTCTCTGCAGAATTAATCATGAAACAAACAATGCCCCTGCCATTATCAGCAAGAGCATTGTCCTTCATATCAAAAGAAACCATTGGCTTATTTATATCCAATCAATCGTTTAGACCGTTACATCCTTTTCCTCGTGATCTTTACGGATCTGATTTAACTCCTCCGTTAACCTCAGGAATTCTTCTTTATTTCGATCACGTAATGATTGGTCGATTTTCTGTTCGAGTTGTTCTTTCTGGAATGTTAGCAGGGCCTTGTCCAAAATCATTTCTGCAAAAAGAGAGTCTATGCCGGGTACTTCGGACTGTGGTGAATTTAGCAAATACTTCTTCATGAAAAATCAACTCCTTGACCTTTTTTCTATTATACTAACCATTGTCTCAATATTCAAACATTTTAAACAAAAAAATTATATTTATTTAAAAAATGTAAAAACACTGACATTCTTTTTCCGTTTTCTTTACCATGATAGATAGAACGTGAAAGGGGGATTTTATTTGAACAAGCCAGAAGTCATATTGAATGTCTTTTCATCTATTGATGGGAAAATCACTACGGCTCCAAATCGGAATGTAATGGAGTGGACAGCGGCAGGGATAGACGGAGAAGCAAATGAAGTCACGCATCAGCTGTATGATGAATTGGATTGCGACGGGTTGGTATCAGGAAGTGAAAGTCTCATCGTATGGGGAAACGATTGGGTGGAGCTGGAAAAATCGATTTATGAGCCCCGGAAATCAAAGGCGTATATTGTGTTTGACGGGAAGGGACGAATTGACTGGTTCCAGACGGAAGGGTTATTGGTCGTCACACGAGAGAATGTGTCGGAGGATTATATTGAACAATTGGAACGTAAGGGAATTACCTATCTGCAAGCTGGCAGAGGTGATTACATCGATTTGCCCCTCGCTTTACATAAACTCTATGAATCAGGCTACAGGAGATTGGGTCTTAGCGGTGGCGGGGGAATCAATGGAGCGTTATTAAGACAGGGATTGATTGATGAAGTGAGCCTCGTGATCGCCCCATTAGCTATAGGTGGAACGGGCACACCATCCCTTTTCGATTCACCGGATTTAACTGATTTGGGAGGTGCCACCCGGTTGGAATTGAAAACGATGAAGCCTGTCGGTGAGGGTTCGGTGTGGCTTCATTATAAGGTGAAAAAGTAGCGGGAATAGTCAGGAGCCTGCCCTTCCTCGTGAAACGAGGTGAGGGGCAGGCTCCCATTTTTATTTAAAGTACCTCATCAATAATCTCTTCAAACGTATCACTCACACGGCTTCTCTTAAGCAGGATTTCCTGATTGTCGAGTGTCACGCTTCCTCTGTGTTCATCCAGGTTGAACTTTTCTTTCAGGACCGCCATCGATCCTTTGCTGCGTTTGTCGATTTCGAAGTAGACGGTGGTTTTATGGTCGCCCTGAAGGATATAGACTTCGAGTTCGTCGAGCTTCCGGCTGTATTTACCGAAGGATGGAGTGAATTCATATTGCTGCACAAAAGGACGACTCGTTTTCACCCATGCCGGGGTGTTCTGACTCTCCATCTGCTTGAATTTAAACCCGATGACCTTGATGGCATCCACGATGTTTTCATGAACGGTTGATGGGTCGACGGATACATGATCCCTGTCCTTCGGGTCAACAGCATTCTTGATATCGACGCCCGTCTCGATCCAGACCGGTGGAACATTCTTCTGCGTTTCAGGGTGAATCATCGTGATCGGCGTATGCAGGGGAACCTTGAATGAGAACGGGATGTGCTTCTTTTCCCCCTTAGAGATGGTAAAGGGCTCATTGAGCTGATGGACTTCCACAACGGCAGGAGACAATCGATCGCCGCCTTCATGGCCGTACATTGTCATCAGCTTCAGATCGATCGACTCGATTCGCTGATCCGTATTTCCACCTTTCACCTCTACGACTCCTTCGAGCATCTCACCCTGCTGAATATAGGCCCGCTTCACCTTCGTATCAACGGTGGCGGAACCAATCCCAATACTCGCAATCACTTTATTGAACATGGACATGTGCATTCAACCCCCTTCTTGATATCTCTATCGTAGCATAGATTGTCAGGTTAAGAGGAAGGGGAAGTGTTCAAAGTAGATGAACACTTCGGATAAGAATCTATGATTGTCACGCCGCCGGGATGGCGTTACGCCAATCACATTCTTCTTTTTAGCTTAAAGTATGAAACGCGTTTCATAGCAAGGGGAAAATAAAAAAAGAATAGAGCAGTTGGGCTTGTCATGTAAACTCCTATCCTCTCATATTCATAAGAAAGGCAACATAAGGAGGTGTGACCATTTTGAATATCATGATGATACCGGCATTTATTGTGCTTCTCATCCTTATCATTATCATCTGTTTCTACTTTGTGACCAAGTACAAGCAACAGGCTGTTCAAGTCTTTACATTAGAAAGTTTCCTTCATTCGTCTAAGCTGGGTGAAGACAAGGGGAAGGACAATAGTTTAATAGAAGAGGTGAATGATTATTTTGATGATGGAGATAGCGATGGGGATGGAGATGGTGGGGATGACGGGGCGTGAAACTCCCCGTCTGTCTTTTATTCAGTTAATAGAGATAACAGTAGCAGGAAGATTCCTATAAATGTAGAAGCATAAACAAAGGAGTTTGCTGGATATACCATTGTATAAAGAGACTGTAATATTTTCCGAAAGAGATGATCATGATGCTAAACATCAACCGTCTAAATTACATAACAAGTACGGCTGAATGGAAGCTGGCCTAAGACGAGGAAATTCATAAACTTGACGAACTTTATCAAGAGGAAGAACGCCCCACGACGGATAGGGACCGAACCTGACCGCGTTCTTCGGCGGAAAGCTTATCGGGGGATTAAGACATACGGGGAATGATCTTGTGAAGACGTAAACAGAGAGGGATAAAGATGCTAAAAAGAAAATATGGAGACCGCCCTGATTGGGAACGAGTGATCAAGCGGAAATATTCACAGGCGTATCTCGATACCGGGGGATTCAAAGGCTATATCACTTTATTGAATACAATTAAAGTAACGGAGCCGTTATCGGTTCGTTACGGGGAAAAAAATGTATGTATAGTGGATGATGGTTATATGTGGCTGCAGCAATTTCCTATCGGTAAGAATCATTCAGTCACGACGATGTTTGATGCAGGTGGTGAGATCGTTCAATGGTATATCGATATTTGCCTTTGCAATGGAATAGAAGATGATATTCCCTGGATGGACGATTTATTCCTGGATATTGTCCTATTACCAACGGGGGAGATCATTGAAAAGGATTCGAAAGAGCTTGAAGATGCCTTATTGGAAGGGATCATTGAAAAGCCCCTTTACGATTTGGCGTGGAATGAAGCGAAAACCCTTAAAGGTTTCATAAGGAAGGGCAGCTTTGACTTGATAAAATGGTCACACAGCCATAAGGAAATCTTATCTAACCACTTGAAGTAGCTTGCATTAAAGCATTTCTTTCTCAAAAGGAATGCTTTTTATATTAATCAATTACAATAATAAAACAATGTAATTGAATAATTATTTATTGTAAAACAATAAATAATGTATTAAGATGAAAATGGAATTTAAATAAGCGAGGTGCTTTTGATGAAACGAGAAACACTCTTTTTGAGAATAGCTGTATTTCTTATAGGAACCCCGGTTCTTGCCCTGTGTGTATTCGGGTTGCCTTGGTTAGCGAAGGATGTGGCTGGTTGGGAGCTTGCCTATTTGATATATGGTATCTTGATCGTGATGTATGTATCGGCGATCCCGTTTTTCGTTGCCTTGTTTCAGGCGATCAGACTATTAAGCTATATTGACAAGAACGATGCGTTCTCGGAATTATCGGTGAAGGCTTTAAAGAATATTAAATATTGTGCAACCACCATCTCGATCGTATATGTGGCCGGAATGCCGCTCTTCTATCTCATGGGAGAGAGAGACGACGCCCCAGGGGTCATCGTGATCGGCATGATGTTTGTTTTCGCCCCGTTGGTGATTGCGGTATTTGCGGCAGTTCTTCAAAAGCTATTAAAAAATGCCATCGATATAAAATCAGAAAATGACTTAACGGTCTGAGGTGAAAATATGGCGATTATAATCAATATTGATGTGATGCTGGCAAAAAGGAAAATGAGCGTGACAGAGCTGTCGGAGAGGGTTGGAATCACGATGGCGAACCTTTCTATATTGAAAAATGGAAAGGCAAAAGCGGTTCGATTATCCACTTTAGAGGCGATCTGTAAGGCATTGGAGTGTCAGCCTGGAGATCTTCTGGAATACAAAAGTGAGGAAGATATTCAATAAACAGGGTCTGGAGGCAAAAACATGAGAGCATTCAAACAACTCGTTCGTTTTGGTTGGGAGCAGGCACTGTCCTGTTTGTTCCCTGTCGTTATTTTTGCCTCTCTGGCTTTGACACAAATCATCCCGCTTCCACTACTACCGCGGTATGACTGGCTACTCATCATCTGCCTCCTGATGCAGTGGGGAATGCTGCGTTCCGGGCTTGAGACACGGGATGAACTCAAGGTGATCACCTTGTTTCACTTGATCGGGCTTGCCCTGGAACTTTTCAAGGTCCATATGGGTTCGTGGTCTTATCCCGGGGAAGGGTATTCCAAGGTGTTAGGGGTGCCTTTGTACAGCGGATTCATGTACGCGAGTGTAGCGAGTTATCTTTGTCAGGCGTGGAGGAGGCTTAGGGTGGAACTTGTGAAGTGGCCACCGTTTTTGGTCGTTTTTCCATTGGCTGCTGCGATATATTTGAATTTTTTCACCCACCATTACTGGATCGACGTTCGCTGGTGGTTATCGGGACTCGTTTTGATCGTCTTTAGTCAGACCTGGGTCCTGTACGAGGTGGGCAGAATCCGGTACCGCATGCCACTTGCCCTTTCATTTGCCCTCATCGGATTTTTCATATGGATTGCCGAAAATATCGCCACGTTCTTTGGCGCCTGGGAATATCCAAACCAAACCGATGCCTGGAGTCTCGTACATCTGGGGAAGGTGAGCTCATGGCTCTTATTGGTGATTGTCAGCTTTATGATCGTGGCGATGTTGAAGCAGGTGAAGGGAAAGGGTTCGGTTCGGATTGAGAGAGGTCAACTTCCAACCGGACATTAACCTGAGGTCAGGAGGGATCAGTTTGAAAAAAATGGCTATCGGTTTCATTTTGATACATGTCCTTATCTTTCTGTTGTGGATCATGAACTCGGGGGATTTATTTTCCCTCCTGGGCATCGCCTGTTGGATGTTGGCCATTGTCTCGGGATTTATCGTTCAGATCATGCTGGATGAAGTCTTGATGATCAGAAAGATAATGGCCATATCGAATGGCTGGATGGTGTTTTTGATCATTATGACCGTGGGGGTCCATTTCACTGTGACCTCCATGCCTTGAAATTCCATGGGAGGCAGGTACCTTGGTTCGGATTTATCAGTAGGGAAAAGAGATTAGGTTCCTGTCCTTTCTAAATGCGAGGGGTTATTTTTTTATAAAAAATGGTTGACATATCTAACTGTAAATATTAATATTACAGTGTACCTTGAAATAACGGTTAATCTTTTTTTATATAAACTGTTACTTTTTTTATTATATTTAAAAAGGAGTGTATAAACAAATGGTCAATCTATATCTGACATCAAGCTGCACATCCTGCCGTAAAGCAAGAGCATGGCTGGATGAACATTCAATTGAGTATGTGGAACGTAATATGCTGACAGAACCGTTGACACCTGACGAGATCAAATCGATCCTTCGCCTGACAGAAAACGGAACAGAAGACATTATTTCCACTCAGTCAAAAGCATACCAGGAACTAGACGTAGACATTGATTCTTTGCCGCTCCAGGATTTATATACATTAATCAGGGAGAATCCGCAAATGCTGAAAAGACCAATCATCCTGGATGAAAAGAGATTGCAGATCGGCTATAACGATGAAGAAATCCGCAGCTTCCTGCCGAGAAGAGTTCGTACCTTCTCATACAAAGAGCTTCAAAAACTGGCCAATTAACAGAGGGATCGGGATGGTTGACAGTACAAACTGTAAAAGATACCATTACAGTAACATCCGTAAAGGAGGCAGGCCATGAATAGCGACTTTACATTAGCCATTCACAGTTTAACGTATCTTGCCCTGAAGACCGATCGCATGTCCACAAGCGATGCGATCTCAGAAAGTGCCGGCGTTCATCCCGTCCGCATCCGAAAAGTCCTGAGTTTGTTGAAAAAGCAGGGATTCATCGCCTCAAAAGAAGGCACGGGCGGCGGATTCATTTTTGCAAGGGACTTGAGCGAGATCAATCTGTGGGACATCTATAAAATCACGTCAGAAGGCGCCCTTCAGCCCAAATGCACGGCCTCTAACGAACAGTGTGTGGTAGGAGCAAATATGAAAAAGGTTCTCTTTCACATTTTTCTGGGAGCAGAAGAACAGCTGGGGGATTACTTAAAAGACTACACTATTAGAGATATCGTCGACTTAATCAATAAAGAGGAAGCATAGAAGCTTTCTTTTCCTATAAATGTAACAAATAATATTACAGTTGGGAAGGTGAAAAGGTATGTCAAACCAGCATTCCATTTTAAAAACCGGGGATTGGATCAAAGGGAAATTACTCTCAGGTGAATTGGTCATCGGTTATATTGAAAACCTTGATATCCAAAGTCAAACATTAAAAGCAAAAGTCGTGACAAGTGATAATAAAACCATTGAAGGCAAAAGCTTTCCCTTATTAAACAGACAGGTGACAAAAATCCCGTCCACCCCTGTGAAAAACAAGGAACAAATCCAGTTCCTGATTGACCTTGCGCTTGCAACGGGTGACCAAGAATGGTTCCTGGAACTGACTGCGAAGTTGAATTCCATGCGGGAGCTTGCAGAGGGGATAAAGTGAACATCATGAAAGGAGCTGAAGAGAGTGATTCTTCAGCTTTTTTTTATTGTTGGTTTATCATTCAAAGGATTAATCCTCTCCTCCTAAAGTCGTAGAATACATTTGACCATTTGGTGGAAGAAGACTACTAGAAAATGGAATAGAATGAAATCAGATAAAGAGACGGCAAGAGGAGGAGATTTACGATGAATAAATATGTGTGTACAACATGTGGAACTCAATACCCTAAGAGTCAGGAAAAACCTGAAAGATGTCCCATTTGTGAGGAAGAACGGCAGTATGTCAATCCGGATGGTCAAAGCTTTACGACACTGGATGAAATGATCCGGAGCGGAGTCTATCAAAATACCATTTTACAAGAAGAACCGGGACTGTACAGTATCACCACCACACCGAAATTCGGCATCGGACAGACAGCTTATCTGATTACAATTGGAGGATACAATGTGTTATGGGACTGCGTCACGTATCTGGATGAGAAGACGATCCGGACCATTGAGGAGTTGGGCGGCATCGATGCGATCGCGATTTCCCATCCGCATTATTACTCTGCCCAGCTGGAGTGGGCTGAACGGTTTGATGCGCCCATTTACCTCCATCGGGATGATCAAAATTGGGTCATGGAACAGAGCGAGCGGATCCAGTTCTGGGACGGGGAAGAGTTGACGTTGAAAGAAGGGATTTCACTGCACCGCCTTGGTGGGCATTTCAAAGGGGGAGCGGTTCTTCACTGGAGTCAAGGCGGGATTCTTTTGACAGGGGATATCATTCAGGTGGTGGCGGATACGGACTGGGTCAGTTTCATGTACAGCTATCCGAATTTCATTCCCCTGCCGGCAGGTAAAGTGAAGGAGATGGCTGAAAAAGTAGAGCCTTTATCTTTCCATAGGCTGTATAATGCCTTTCATCGGGTGATAGCAAAAGATGCAGATCAAGCGGTCCAACGATCTGCAGAACGATATATCATGGCTCTCGCAGGGGAATTATTTTCGACGTAAGTTATATTTTATCCAGGTATGTTTAAAGGCGGATCTTTTACTGTAATCAATGGTGAAAGAACCGTCCATTTTCCGCTGTAGATTATTCTTTCACAACCTACTAATAGAAGGAAAATAGAAAGAAACCGACGAATAGGATAAATAGAAACAAAAAATCGGGGGGCTTGCTTGTGAACGGAAGGATCGTAGTTGAAGAATTGACCAAGACATTTAAAAAAGGAAACGTCCGTGCTGTGAAAAATGTCTCTTTTCAAGTGGAGGAGGGAGAGTTTTTCGCTTTTTTAGGGCCTAATGGTGCTGGGAAATCCACGACGGTCCAAATTTTGACGACGTTGATCAATGCTACTTCAGGAAAGGTGGAAGTTGCGGGGCATGATGTGATCCGTCAACCTGAGCAAGTCCGTCAGTATATCGGGGTCGCCTTGCAGGAAACGGGGGTCGATCCGGACTTGACCGGCCGTGAGATGGTTGAACTGCAAGCGTACATATTCGGTTTCAATAAAGAAGAAGGCAAAAAACGCGCACAAACCCTGCTGGAAATCGTCAAGCTGACAGAAGCCGCTGAACGACGGATCGGCAGTTATTCAGGCGGGATGAGGAGAAGGTTGGATCTTGCCCTCACCCTTGTCAACGAACCGAAGATCCTCTTTCTTGATGAACCGACTACAGGTCTTGATCCTTCAAGCCGTATGGCGATATGGGAGGAGCTGCGCAGGCTGAATAAAGAGAACGGGACGACGATTTTTCTGACCACACAGTATTTAGAAGAAGCGGATTCACTTGCTGATCGAATCGGCATCATCAATAAAGGAGAAATGGTGGCCATGGGTTCGCCAAAAGAGCTGAAGGCGCAAATCGGACACGACTTGATCACCATTACATTAAAGGAAATGGGCCGAGTAGAAGAAGCGGCCGGTGTACTGCGAAAACAAGTGGCCGATATCGATGTAATCAGTCGAAATGATCAAATCCTTATTTATGTTGAGGAGGGAACGAAGCAATTACTGGAGGTCATCCGCATTTTCGACAATGATGACATAGGAATCACAGATATCCAACTGTCTTCACCAACCCTTGATGATATCTTCCTGAAACTGACGAGTGAGCCAATGGAAGGGGTGAAAACGCATGGGGAATAATGTGTTCAAAGATACATGGCTGATGACCGTCAGGAACATTAAAACGACAGTGAGGAACCCGTTTTCGTTCATCCCCAACTTAATTATCTCAGCTTTCTTCCTTCTTGTGTATGAAGGTGGTTTAAGCGGAATTTCTCAGCTGCCAACCTTTGAAGGAGCTGATTACCTGGCCTTCATACTGCCAGTTTCCATTGTGTCCGCTGCCATCGGAGGAGCAGGGGGAGCGGGACAAAGCATTGTGAAAGATATAGAAAATGGTTTTTTCTCAAGACTTTTACTGACACCCGCCTCAAGACTTGCCATTGTCCTTGGACCGATCATTGCCGGGATGCTGCAATTACTTGTCCAGACCCTTCTCATCATCGGTATGGCGTTTTTACTTGGACTTGAGGTGAAGACAGGGCTTGGTGGTGTTTTATTTGTGCTACTGATTGCCATTGGCTGGGGGCTTGCTTTTGCCGGGTATTCCGTAGGGCTTGCACTTAGAACCCGGAACGCACAAGCGGCACAGGCTGGTACGTTTATCTTTTTTCCGCTAATTTTCTTAAGCACGACGTTCGTACCTTATGAATTGATCGAGGCACAGTGGATGAAGGTTGCGGCCACGATCAACCCTACTACCTACATCTTCGAAAGCATGCGTACCGTCCTGATTGATGGGTGGGTCTTCTGGGACTTGATGCAGGGAGTGTTTGCCATCATCATTGTCAGTGCTATCACGATTACCTTTGCTGCCGTATCTGCAAAAGGAGCAGTCTCAAGGAAATAATCGTAGAGGTGTCGGATTTGGTTAGGAGTCTGACACCCCTTCATGAAATGATGCCTCCGGATTTATTCACGGGGCATTTTTTTATGTGAGAGTCTGGTATTAGATGAAGCACACGAAAGAACCTTTGCACTGTTGTATCAATATGCCTCTTGCTTTTTATCATTCTCTTCAGTAACAGGATGAGGGGCGGACCTCTTTGAGATTTGCCCCTCATTTTTATTCAAATATTCCTTGGTGCATAGAGTGTGTGAAAAGGAAATAGCAGCCCGCATCAGGCAGGCTGCTATGTTCAGTTCTAAGGACACCCGATAATGAATGATGTTGGATCTGTAGCAGCGGTAAATGGACTAATGGTTTCGAACGTAGTGGTGGTATTGTCAGTAGCGAAAATGGTCCAGGTGATGGTATTATTCATTCTATTAAGGATGGCTGTGATTTTAGCATCAAAAGTTCTGGCTGGACCGTTGTTGATTCGTCCATTGATGGTCCCCTCAACTATTGCAGTCGTTAGGTTGTCCTCACAGAATATCTCCGTACGACGTCCTTGAGTGAATTGGAAGTTATCCCCATTCGAGGCGTTGAAGACAAAGTTGAAATTATCAACGGCAGGATTACATATTCCTTGAATACCTGACCCGCATTGCACGACCGTAATGTTTAATGTCCCTAAATAATCTTGAACATGTCCGAATCTAACAACACGTATATTTGCACCGGGCTGTGCCCTTCCTTGGGTGTTAAGCCTAAAACGGCATGGGCATTCAGGAGGTGGGACAGGGCAGTTAAGATTGACAGGAAAAGGACCGGCGGAGATGCCATTTCCACCAAGGGAAGTGGCTGCTGAGATTTCTACTGTCCCTACGGCTCCCTGGTTAGGACTTAGTACCGCTGAGTAGTTTCCATTTGAATCTGTAATGGCAGGGTTTGGTGAGATGAAGGCTATACTTGGATCAACAGTGAAAAAAACAGCAATTTTTTGGGCAGGTGTATTTCCACATAAGACCCTGCCTGATATAGGTGCACCATCACAGCCGACTGTTCCTTCAGGCGGGATCAGGGTAAGTGATTCCCCATCACATACAAGACATTCCACCCTTACAAAGTTCGTGTTGAAGACTGGAATTCCAAAGACGACTGCCTCCGCAGTATAAGGGACACCTTCCTCTACCGGGGTGATAGGTTGAACGGTGGCGACACTAGAAAATGATCCATCTGGTTCTGTGATTGGATTCGGGGTTTCAAAATTTAATATTGGACTGCTTAGATTGACTGTAATACCCGGTACCGGAATCCCTTGACATAGGACTCTGCCCGTAATGACTGTACGGCAGCTGATTGGTCCCGGGTTGTCCAACTCGACTACTGGATTCTCGCAACGGCAGTTCACTGCAACATTACGAGCCGGTGACCTTACTTCCTCTCCACCAATCATGGCTGAGGCAATAATTGTAATCGTTTCTATCACGTTAAGACCAGGTTTCAATGTAGCTGAATAGATGCCATCAGCATTGGTGATGGCGGGATTTGGATCTACGATTACTTCTCCTGAAGATAGAAGAGTCAAGTTTACAGGGGTGTTTGAAATCGGTTCTCCATTACAGGTGAACCTGCCCGTAATGGTTCCACCATCGCATCCAATCTGTACTTCAGGTACATTCAATGTCAATTGTGGGGTTGTGCAACGTACACAATCTACAAAGACATTCCCCGTAGCAGTAGTTTCGACTCCGTTAAAAGTGGCTTGGGCTGTATAGTCAGCCTCTTGGCTTGGAGTGTTGAAATTAATTGTTACTACTGAAGAAAATTCTCCATTCTCGTTCGTGACCGGATTAGGAGTGATAATATTCAATATTGGTGAACCTGATAAGGTAATCGGAATATTGGCCACTGGTTCATTGTCACATGTGAGTCGACCTGAAATGGTTCCATTACAGCTGATCTGATTCGGACCATCGAAAGTGATTTCCAGATTTTCGCACCCTGGGCATGTGACTTCATAAGATTCCGGTTCTGAGCGAATAGTGTTTCCTCCAATTGTTGCTGTCGTGACAATCGTAACTATTTCACGAGCTCCAGGAAAAGCCAGTATCGTAGCTGAATAGACCCCTTCATTGTTAGTAAGAGTGGGGTTTGGTGTCACAATAACTTTTCCTGAAGCTGAGGTCACTTCAAAACTGACCTCCACGTTCGGAATCGGCAGACCTTCACAAGTTAATCTGCCAGATATCGGGGTCCCGGGACAAGTTACAGTTCTTAACTGACGAGGAGCAGCTTGTACTGCTTGGGTAGGGATGATGATAGGATCTGGACAATTAATGCATTCCACTCTTGCAGTAATAGAGGATCTGATTGTTTCTTCTATAATGACAGCCGTTGCTGTGATGATGACATTTGGCGTAATGGGGGTGTTCCGGTCAACGATTGCAGTTGTTACGAACTCGCCCCTGCTATCAGTTACAGGGTTAGGATTTTCAAAGGTGATGCCGTCAAAGGAAGAGGTCAAGTTCACCGTCACTCCCTTGAGCGGTCTGAGATCGCACCTCACCTTCCCACGGATCGTTCCGCTGCAACTGATGGTCCCCACCCTATTCAATGTTATTGATGGATTTGTACAAACATTGCGAGGGAACAGCCCTGGACAACCAGGCGGGAAAATACTCTGGGTGGAAGCACGTGGAGTGTAAGACTTTTTGTTCCGCAAATCTATCACGAACCTTTCAAAAAGTTATTATATCCCTCTATTTTATGTCACTAAATATGGACAGTTCTCTATAAACCTCCAAATTACGTGAAAATGATTAAAATGTCTAAGAAATCAGTAAATATGCAGCATTTTTTACGGGGTCTCTTACAATCTTGCTTGATATATGGAGGTACCACCTTATTCACCCATCGGAAGTATAATGATGGTAGTAACATTGAAAAAAGTTCTCTTAATGAATGGAAATGTCCGTTTACGGGCTCAATAATTCGAAAGAGAAAGCTAACCCCAAGAAGGTCCTTGGTTCCATTATAAATAGAAGGGGACGGACCTCCTTCTTAACATCTAGAGGTCCGTCCCTCAATCATTTCCCTTCGTTTAAATATTCTTCATTATTCCAATCCATCACGAACATATGGCCGGGGGCGTGGGTCATCATGAAGGGGATCTTTGCATGAAGGGCCACTGCTTGAGGGGTCACTCCGCAAGCCCAAAACATTGGGGTTTCTCCCTCCTTGATGCCGACAAAGTCACCATAATCGGGGCGGGTGATGTCCCCGATACCGATTTCAGTCGGGTCACCGATATGGACAGGAGCCCCGTGCATTTTAGGGAATAATGAGGTGATGTCCGCTGCTTTTTGTACTAGATGATTCGGGACCGGTCTCATGGAAACGACCACTGGACCTTGAAACACACCTGCTTTCTCCGTCTGGATATTCGTCTTATACATGGCAACATTCTTATTCTCTTCGATATGCCGCAAAGGGATCTCTCCCTTGATCAGCTGACTTTCAAATGTAAAGCTGCACCCGATGAGAAAAGTGACGAAATCATCTCGCCAAACATCATCGATCCGCGTTTTCTTTTCCACCAATTGACCATGTTCATACACGTGATAGAGAGGGATATCGGTTCTGATGTCGGAGCCTTTCCCGTAGGTCGATTCGAATTCACCGGCCTCCAGCACTTCGACAATCGGGCAGGATTTGGGATTCCGGGTGGTAAATAGTAAAAAGTCAAAGGCGTACTCCTTAGGCAGTACGACTAAATTGGTCTGTACATAATCCTGGCAAATACCGGATGTGTGGGATTGGTGCTCCCCGTTTCGAATGCGGTTTCTTAATTCTGACGGTAACATGGGTTCAGCTTCCTTTCTTTGTTGAGCGAATTTTCTCTATTTTAACACAGGAGGGCCATCCATATTGAAGCTGCTTCCTGCAAAGGGCTAATTCTCCCGATTTCTCTTAATCAAATAAATCACAAAAAAACCAAGGAATATCCCTGCACTATAGGTAAGGATAAACGAAAAATCCTGCTTTCCGATCAGGAACAGTCCGAGAAAGACGACGATTCCGACCAGTATAGAAAAATACCAGCGGTGCATGATGATCACCTCATTCACTAAAAGTAATTTCCAAATACATCCATAAACGTACTATACCCGGATGATCGATTCCTAATCATTTGTATGTCCTTCCCTGCGTCCAATTGGGTGAGAGCACAATTCCCTGACACTTGCATAGGATATCTTGGTAAAAATCTGAAGGGAATGAGCAGCATGTACAATGTTCCGATGACATATCCGTATCAGCCTTATGAAAATCCAAACCTCATGGCAAGAACCGTGGAGGAAGGGAATCATCAGATTGCTGAAATCCTTTTCGACGGAATCAGGGGAAAGGCGGCAACAGCCGATCTGTACAGCCGATTAGCCCATGTAGCTCCGAATCAATACCACCAGTATGAACTACTTCAACTGATGGAAGACGAACAGCGTCACTGGTGGCAACTGACCAATCTATATACGTCGCTTACGGGAAGTCAGCCCGTTTATCAGGTGGAGAGTGTTCCATTCCATTCTTACCGGGATGGATTGCAGAGAGGATATGAGGCGGAATTGGCAGATTACGAACAGTTCCGGATCGGATGCCTGCAAGCCCAGCATCAAACCCTGTATGAGGTGTTCGCGAATGCGTGTAAGGATGAATGGGAGCATGCGAAGAGATTGAGTGTGTTGGGAGCGGATGAGGACAGACGGATGCCATCGATGGATTATGGTCCGGCACCGTTTGTGGTGAATATCGATGAGGCAACGGTACAAAATGACACATTCCGCACCGCGATTTGGACTGGGGAGCATCTGCAGGTGACCTTGATGAGTATTAATCCGGGAGAAGATATCGGGTTGGAAATCCATCCGAATCTGGATCAATTCCTGCGCCTGGAGCAAGGGCAGGGAATCGTCCGGATGGGAGACCGGCAGGATAACTTAACCTTTGAAAGAGAAGTGAAGGAAGACTTTGCGATCGTGATCCCGGCAGGTACGTGGCATAATTTGATTAATACGGGTGATACACCGATTAAGCTTTATTCGATTTATGCTCCGCCTCAGCATCCTCGGGGGACAGTTCATGTGACGAAGGCGGATGCGGAGGCTGCAGAAGCAGGTCGTGGGTATTATTTTAGGGAATAGGGATTCATATTGGGCAAAATGGTTGTGCATTATTTACAATCAACAGATGGAAGACGGGGAATTTTACGGAAGAATGGTCGTTGAGGGCACAAAAAACGCATTGAACTCAAGATGAGCCCAATGCGTTTTTGTTTGGCTAGATTTTTTCCCCGTCCGGATAATCACAATACTCGATGATCGTGCCTTCGGTATCAGCGGGATTCAAATAAATCAATCTTCTCCCGTGCTTGTTAACACGGAGACTGTCCTCCAATATGCGGATCCCCTTTTGCTTCAGTTCCTCGAGAGCGGCATCAAGGTCATCCACTCGATAGGCGATGTGGTGGACGCCCTTGCCTTTTTGCTTAATGAACCGTGCGATCGGCGACGTATCATTATTCGTTGGCGCGAGTAATTCCGTTCTGGCGCCCTCCACCTCCATAATCGCGATTTCGCTTTCGACACCCTTGGCATCACTTCTGTAGCGGTCAATCAGCTTGGCCCCGAGGACATTTTCGTAGAAGCGGATGGTATCTTCTATGTTTCTTACAGCCACTCCGATATGGTCGATTGTCTTTTTCATGATCATTCTCCTAAAGTCTGAATAAGTGTAGGTGTTATCTTACCATATCTTGCTGATGACGTGAAAAAATCGGTTCGTTTGCGTGCTTAAATTCGATGTTTCGAGAGTAAGTGAGCTACTGTGATTTTTCTACAAAAGGATTATAAAATTCGATAAGTGGATCATAAATCAAAATTCCGGTTCATAAATTCGAATTCCGGTTCATAAATCAACAAAAACGGTTCATAAAATCGGGGAGAGTAGGATTTACTAAAGGATTGAACTGCAATTTCCCCCATTTTAGCCCGTCAATTGACCATCTAATCCGAAAAATCGGGCAAATGGTGCCATTTCCCTGCAAAATAGAGGAGTATCCTTAAAAATCAAACCAAAATCCATCTAAAATGTAGAAGCTGATATCTAAAGAAGCTAATAACCTATAGAATGGGTCGCTAGCTTCTTTTTTTAAAAAATTCAGTATCAAGCACTGTCCCTCGACTCGCTTCTCCGCTTCACCAAATAGTAAGCCGTGATCCAGGAAGTTACCGGTATCGCGAGGGCTACTCCAATTCCTGCTGAACCGATGAAAATCATTTCGGAACTGAATACTTTGGAATTCACGATTTCCCCGATCGAGTAGGATAGGTCCTTGAACCAGATCAGCAGTCCCATATAGCCTCCAAAGAAAGCAAAGAACAGCGTATTCGTGCTGGTTCCGAGGATATCCCTTCCAATGCTCAGCCCGGAGGAGAATAAATCCTTTCGGCTGATGTGGGGATTGTGATAAGCGATTTCGCGCATGGGCGAGGAAATCGAGATAGACAAATCAATGATGGCGCCGATGGTACTCATGATGATCATGGAAGCACCGATTTTCACAAAATCCACACCGACAAAAAGGGAAAATGCGCCGATTTCCTCGGTTTCTTCTTCACTGAATCCCTGGATCATCGCCTGATCGGTCAACATCAGGATAAAGAACAGCAATAAGCCGGTGGTGATGATCGTCGAAAGAAACGCTGTCACCGTCTTGATGTTGATTTCACTGATGAAAAACAGGGAAATGCAACTGATCAAAGTGCAGGCAATCAGCGTCAGGATGATCGGATTCAGATTCGGATCGTTCATCAAAATGATGGTGAAAAGAAGCACGCCGAAGTTCAGGAATAAGGCGACAAAGGACCGGGCACCTTTTTTTCCACCAATCGTGATCATTAGAATGAAAAGAATGGCTGCGAGATACAATTGTACAGTCATGCTCTAGCCTTCTTTCTGTTGACAAAAAAGATGGATGTAAAGATAGCGATCGGGATCGAGAGGACTATGCCGATTCCCCCGGTCAGTGCCCTCGCCATTTCCAGTGAAAGATTCATGGAAAGGGTGAATCCCAGTGGGGAAGCATTTTTGAAAAAGAGAATGAGCATGGGAATCGCCCCGCTGATATAGACGAAGAACAAAATATTCGTCATCGTTCCCATGATGTCCTGACCGATATCGAATCCCGACTTCCTCAACGCTTTGATGGAGATGCCCCGATTCTTCTCGTACAGTCCGAAGATGGACGACGATAAAGTGATGGCGACATCCATCACCGCTCCCAAGCACCCCACGAGTATCCCTGCCATGAACACCATTTCGTATGGACGGGTCAAAAATTGCATCTCCTCGTATCGGAGACCGTTTCCAGCAGTGAATCCTACCACAATATAAGCAATCAAGAGTGTCATGAACGTTCCGATCAAGGTCGCAATAACCGCTGCATACGTTTTTTCATTAAAGCCATTGACGAATAAAAGGGAGATCCCGGTAAATAAAATTACCCCGATGCTGCATACCACCAACAGGCTTGTATCAGCTGAGTTCAGGTAGATATCCAAGGCATAGGAAAGGATGACGGCATTGACTCCGAGGGTGATGAGAGAGAACAGCCCCTGCTTCTTCCCGACCACCAATAAGAGCAGGATAAAAACCCAGCCGATGATCATCATGTATGTATCCCGTTTGACGTCTTCTATGTTTCCGGTCATCTCCGTCTTTCCTGTTGACGATGAATCGATGCTTACGAATAATTCATTCCCGGGTTTATATGCCTGATCTGTGGCCCCGGAGGATGAATACTCATTGGTTAAAGTGATCTTCTCTCCCTTTTGATCACCGTTCTTGAGCTCGGCTACGATCTGCTGGGAGTAGAGCTTATCCTTATTACCGTTCATATCCTCCATCTCCGTCGTTTCCACAATCTTCGTACTGATCACTTCGGCAATCGGTCGATCATACCATCCATGATTGTGATAGACGAAATAGAGGGAAGCGGCCACACATAGTGCGAGGGTGATGTAGATAAAAAGATGTTTGGGACTCAAGTTTTTGCGTTCAGTGATTTGTGCAAACAACAATTCCTACCTCCATGATTTGAATCAAAACTTGTATATGTATGAGATGAACTAAAAAAGACCCATCCATCCGGTCTTCCATTGGTTATTCGCGCTAATGGAACGAGCATTTATCCATTATTCCACAAAAGGGGAGGTTAATCAAAAGTAGGGACGGACCTTATGCTTGCATATGAAAGCATGAGGTCCGTCCCTGTTTACCCTGCCTAATACAAGGGGTGCTCTTCCAAGATGAGCCTGTTTACCCTGCCTAATACAAGGGGCGCACTTCCAAGATGAGCCTGTTTACCCTTTATTTTTGCAGAAGATATGCAATTAAAAATAAACCTCTTTGTATTTAAAAAAATGTATCTTATCCGTTTATTGCAATATGAACGGGATATAGTAAACGTGTAGGGAATACTCAATTTTAAAGGAGGAGTTCACATTGTCACACGAAAAATATCAATCGGCCATTAACGCATTACATGAATGTATGGTAGCTTGTAATCATTGTTACGATTCTTGTTTAAAGGAAGAAGATCTCAACATGATGAAAGAATGTATCCGGTACGATCGGGAATGTGCGGATATGTGTGCATACTTAGAACAATCCTTAGTAAGAGGGACACCATTTGCGTCTGAACTTGCTAGAGTGTGTGCTGCGATTTGTGAAGCATGTGGAGATGAATGCAAGAAGCATGATCATGATCATTGTCAGGCATGTGCCGATGCTTGCTTCAAATGTGCAGAAGAATGTAAGAAAATCGCCTAAAGGAAATGAACATAAGAAAAGATCAAAGGACAGGAACCTTTGATCTTTTTTTTATATTTTCCACTGGTAGCCGATGCCCCATATTGTTTTCAAATGAGGTTCAATGGGGAAGCCTGCTTTCTTCAGCTTTTCCCTTAAATTCCTGATATGGGAATCCACAGTTCGGATATCGGTCGTGGAATGGATATCCCATACCATGAGAAGGAGCTGTTCACGGGTATATACCCGTTCTGTGTTCTTCATCAAGGAATGCAGGATTTTATATTCTTTTAACGTCAGAGAACTGATTTCATTCTCATATATTAACGTGTAGGAGTCTCCATCCAACGTAAAAGCCCCTCTGGTCAAGCGTTGATCATCTACTTGGTCATACTGTTTGATCCTTCTGAACTGAGCATTCACACGTGCGACCAGTTCCCCTTCATCAAAGGGCTTCGTGATATAGTCATCAGCCCCGGCGTTTAAGCCTTTTATGACGTCATCCTTATCCCCCCTGGCCGTTAACATGATGATGGGGACGTTTGAAAACTCCCTGATTTTTTCACAGGTCTGAAAGCCACTAAGTTCAGGCATCATGATATCTAATATGATCAGGTCTACGGAATGTTTCTTAACCGCCTGAATCGCGTCATAGCCGTTATTTTTCTTTTTGCATACATACCCGTGAGGCTTCAGATAAAGCTCCAGCAGGTTCAGCATCCTTCTTTCATCATCGATTAATAAAATGGTATTCATCAGACTGACCTCCAAGCTTCACAGTATTATGTTGATCGATGTTCCCTTATTTCGTTCACTTTGGATGGAAATCTGACCGCCATGTGCTTCCACCAGTTCTTTCACAATGGATAGCCCGAGACCGGATCCGCCAAATTCCCTGGAACGTGATTTCTCCACCCGGTACATCCTGTTGAATACCTGTGGAAGTTCCTCCGGTGGGATGCCCATCCCCTGATCGTTAATCAAAAGGCTCATATTCCCTGATTCGTTTCGCTCAACCGTCACCTCAGTCGTTGAATGAGGGGGCGAATGATTTAGGGCGTTATCCAATAGGTTCATGACGATTTGTTCGAGACGGATGGGATCGGCAAGGAACGGGAAATCCTCCTTCACAATCAAAATGAGATCGATTCCCTTTCGTTTAAAAACAGGAGCTACTTTGTTGATGACTTTATGATAAAAAGGGCCAGAATCGATGGTTTCAGTTTGAATGGAGAAATTGTTTTCATCAATCTTTGCCAGCTCAAATAAATTTTCGATCAACGTCAGGATGGTTTTGGATTCTTCCTGGATAATGTTCAGATATTCTTTTCGTTCAGATTCCGGGATGTCCTCTCGAAGGGCCACATTGGCGTACCCTTGAATATAGGTCAGCGGGGTCCTGAGCTCATGAGAAATATTCGCCAAGAATTCAGTGCGCTCCTGTTGAATGGTTTCTAAATCTGTCGCCAGTCTCTGAATGGAATCCGATAGATCCCCAAGTTCATCCTGACCGAGTTCCGGAAGTTTCACCTCAAAATTCCCTTTGCTCAATTTTTCCGTCGCCTGCTTCATTTTTAACAGGGGGCGTGTCAGGATTTTCGATAGGAGAAAATGGATCATGGTTAAGATAATGAGACTCAGTATTCCTGCGAGATAGAAATGGCGGTTCAACTGGCTGATCAGGTTCCGTAACGGTGCGGCGCTCTTGAACATATAAACATATCCTTCGTTTCGTTCACTTTTGAAGGATGTGACGGTGGCTAAATAATTCATGTCTTTCCAATTTGATTCGATGACCCTTCCTTCACGGTTCAAGGATTCAGGGGGGACTTGGATTAGTTCACGCATTCCATCCGTTAATTCCCTTGAACCTATGATGACGTTATGGTTCTGATCCGTGATCACGACTTCCGTTTCAGTTTTGGATTCCATGAGGGCTATGTGATGCAGCGTCGTTTCCGAATAACGGTCCTCTAACACATCACGATGACTGTTCCCCCGGGATAAAATTGATTCAAACTCCTCCTCGATCCTTGTATCGATAATATTGTCATGTAGATAGAGCATCAATAACCCTTCCATCACAAGAACCGCGATCGTAAAGTAGAGGGCTAACTTGGTTGATATTTTTTTCATGGTATAACCTCATTTTGTCATTTCCTTTATTTTACCGAAAATATATGAAAAAACTATGCACAATGCTTGAAATCCGGATCCATTTGTCATAAATTCTTCATGGTTCTTTTCCCTTTCTCCATATAATTTGCAATTTTGAGGGGTAAAATTTATTGAGAAGATGAAAAGGAGGATGACCATGACTACAAATAATAAAAATTTGATTTTGTTACTCATTACAGCACTGTTTCTCCTATTGGGAGCCTGCTCCAATAATGGAGGGGATACGGGACATGAAGGCGGAAGTGACCAGGAGATGAAAGAAGACATGGACGGGATGGACCATGGTGACATGAATCATTCCAGTTCAGGAGAAGTACCGGAAGGCTTGAAGGAAGCAGCCGATCCGACATATACAGTAGGAGGTAAAGCCATCATCCAAGATGACCATATGGAAGGAATGAAGGGAGCGGAAGCCAAGATCACTGGTGCTTACGATACCTTCGTCTATACCGTTACCTACACACCGACCACTGGCGGAGAAAAAGTGAAAGATCATAAATGGGTCATTCATGAAGAGATTGAAGATCATGGAGAGGAACCCTATGCATCCGGGGATGACGTCGTCCTGAACGCCGATCACATGAAAGGGATGGAAGGTGCGACCGCGACCATTGATTCCGTTGAAAAGACGACGGTGTATATGGTGGATTTCACACCAGTGACAGGTGGAGAAGAGGTAAAGAATCATAAATGGGTGACCGAGAGCGAGTTGTCACCGGCTGAATAAAGGGTGGTTTAGTAAACCATAAAGAAAGAGCTTATTCTTATAAGGATAGGCTCTTTTTTTATGCAACAAGAATTGAAGGAATCTTGAATGTTTGAAATAATTAGGAGGTAAGGGCTCCTTCAGTAAATGTATAATGAAGAATTATTTAGTCCGTCTTAATAGATTCATAGAAAAGGGAATAACGAATATGCCAAAAACGTCAGGCTGCTTTACTATAGTACGAAACAAAGAAGGACGCATATTGCTGGCGAAGCGCAAGGACTATCCAATCTGGGATTTGCTTGGGGGAGGAGTGGAACAGGATGAACCGTTGGAATGTTGTACGATGAGGGAAGCGGAAGAAGAAACGGGATACAGGATTTCCATCAAGGGAAAAGTGGGAGAATACGATCAACCTCAATACGATGATCTTCAACACGTGTTCTTCGGTGAAGTATAAGCTGGATCTCCCATCAAGGAGGGTCCTGAAACGGAAAAGGTGGTTTCACCCGAATACCTTACCCGCATTCATGATTCCAAATAGAAGAAAACAAATTAAACATTATCTACTGCAGAAAGAGGAGCTTGTAAAAGAATCTACAAAGGTTTCTCCTATTAAACTTTTTATATATAAAGGTTTATTAAAAACAGTAAGTAAAAGTGGGTATGTAACCGTAGCATGTTGAAAAGGAGGATGAAAGAATGGAACCTTACGAATTGAATAAACCTCTAAAGATTTCCATCAATGTCTTCCTGCTTTCCTTCATTATAGCAGCATGGATCATGATGTTTGATGACCAGCCTCAAAATGACTCCATCGGCTGGATGTGTCTAATGGCTTTTTGGGTGTTTAAGAGCCTATATGACGCAGTGATAAGTCTGAAGAATGGAAGGAAGAAGACGGCTTTTCTAGACTTCCTTTTAACCATTGTTGCGCTGGGTGTTTTAATATGGGGAGGTATGAGGTATTTTACTTGAAGCTGTTGGAAGAAAAGAGGCTCCATCGTTCTTTGTTACTGGAAAGCCTGACGATGGAACCCTATATTTAATGCACTCAGGTTTCAAAATAACCCTCAATCGATTTCGTCACTTCAAATGGGCCAGATTCTCTATTGGATGGAATCGATAGCTTCAAGTCAAGCAGAGGATAATAAGAGGAACGAAAACTCACTCCGGGATCATACCCCATCACATGATACTTGTAGATCTCCTCATTCCTTTGATTCATCCAGATTCCATACCCGTAGTGCACCTCTCCATTCACATGGACATAAGGGGTCAGCAGCTTCCTGGTCGTTTCTTCATTTACTAGTTTATAAGAAAATAAAGCTTCCCAAAGGCTCACCATATCTGAAGCGGTGATAAACGCCCCGCCGTCAGCCCCGCCTTTTACAGGGATGGAGTAAAGGTTGGTTCTCCACGAGTTCTCTCCCTCTATATACCCCACTGCTGTATTGGAAGGGAGGCAGTCTAATGAAAAATATCCTGAACTTTCCATACCTGCTTTCTGGAAAATCTCAGATTCTATGTAATCTGTAAAAGACTGCCGGGTTTGTTGCTCGATGATCAATCCCAATAGGATGAACCCCGCATTATTGTAATGAAATCGATCGCCGGGAGTGAATTTCATCTTACTGGATTGAAAGAATGGCAGAAAGTCCTCGAGGGATCTCATATGGTAAACCGGTTTTTCCTTCCACAGCTCTTCAAAATCAGACATTACTTCTTCATCGAAATAATCCGGAATTCCTGACGTATGGGTCAAAAGATGATGGATGGTCACTCGTTCATCAAAATGAGGAAAGTCGATATCCAAACAATCCTTTAAACGGGTGTCAAAAGAGAGTAACCCCTTTTCAACCAATTGACCTATCCCTATGCTTGTAAATAACTTACTCCCTGATGCGATCCCAAATCTTGTCCTAGGGGTGTTCGGAAGGCGATCCGATCGATTCGCATAGTCATGGGCACTTTCTGATAAAACTTCTGTCCCTTGTTTGACGAGGACGACCCCAGAGAAGTCGAGTTCTTTACAGCTTTCATGTATTAGATTATGCAACTCAATATGTTTGCTCATTGAATTCCCCTCCGTTATAGGCTATGACTCTATTTATTATTTTAACATATATTTCCTGTTATAGATATGAACTATGGGGACCAGCATAGACCACTTAGGAAAAAACCTTCCCTATGAATTTCTGCTATACTACATGCAATGACATTTTTTACCTGTCAAAAAAACACCGAACGAATTGGAGGAATCAGTCATGGATAGTATCATCTTCGATCTGGACGGAACACTTTGGGATCCCATTGAATCCGTTCTGGAAGCATGGAACAACGTTATCAACGAACATAGCCAGTTAAAAGAAGGTATAACAAGGAAGCATCTTGAAGGAACCATGGGGCTTCAAATGAAAGAAATCGGGAAGAGATTGTTCCCTGAATTGAACGAAGAGGAGCGGGAGCGACTTCTGAAAGATCTTTCCCGCCATGAAATCCCCCACTTAAGTAAGTATGGAGGGAGTCTCTATAACCATGTGGAAGAGGTGCTTGTAGAGCTGTCGAAGAAGTACAAACTGTTTATCGTCAGCAACTGCCAGGAAGGATACATCGAGGCATTCTATGACTATCACAAACTCGATAAGCATTTCATCGATTATGAGAACCCTGGCAGGACAGGACTTTCAAAAGGTGAAAATATTAAACTGATCATTGAACGCAACCATTTAACTGCCCCTGTATACGTTGGAGATACAGAAGGGGACCAAAAGGCGGCAAAGGAAGCTGGGATTCCATTTATCTATGCCCGCTATGGGTTTGGGGAAGTGGACGAATATACGCAAACCATTGATTCATTTGATGAGTTGTTGAAACTTTTATGATAAAAAAAGAAGGCGCCAATGGGTCCATGGGCGTCTTCTTTTCATGTGTTAATTCTTAAGTGTAAACAAATCCGTTGAAACAGTGGTGGATTTTTCCTTGATTTCTTTTTCCTTCTTTACTTTCACCTTAGCATAGTCACTCTCGATGAACACTTTCCTAAGCGTCGAGCTTATGCTATTCACGCACAGAATGATGAGGGCGAAAAAGGCCAGTGGGACAAGGACCAGGAACGGGTTCGAGAAAATGAGCCGGATATTCATACTGATGGTGGCGGCCCATTCATTCGTTTCCGAGAAGTACACCGGGTTACTTGGATCAAGGTCTGTGAAGGCAAACTCAGCTATCTTCAATCCGCCGAGTGCCATGAGCATGATACCAAGCTGGATCAGTAAGGATAGGGCTTGTGCCACCTGCTCGGAAAACAATACGATGGAATGCCTCATAAATTGAGGGATAAGATGTCTCCTCATGATACTGAATCGACCGGCTCCCATCGTCCTGGATACGTCGATAAATTCCTGGTTCATGTAAAGCTTCATCTCTTCCCCCAGGTAGGTTCCGAGGGAGGGAGTTGTGATGATGGCAATCACACATAATTGAATGACAAAGTACTCACCCGAAGGCAGGAACCCGGGCTGAAACGACCTTTCTAAGGGAATCAGCATGGCGAATACGACGATGGCAAGGGGAACATATTGAAAGGACTCCCCCAAGCCTTTAACGTACCTTCTGACGATTGATGGTACAAATGTGTAAACGATGGCAAAGATGAACCCGAATACAATTCGTAGAAAAGCAATGAACAAGGCAGCAAAAATCGTATATTTCGCACCGGCCAATAATATTAGAAAGAAATTCCTACCGAGACGGTCGCTGCCTAAAGGAGCCATCTCACTTGGTGAAAAAGGAGGAGCGGCAATGAGTCTTCCTTCTTCATCCTTTAAATAATTCACCACCACATCATAATCCGGAAACCATACAGGAGTCAGAAAGCTGATGACGACGAGTGCCACAATAACGAATACAGGAACCGATAGCCCTTTTACAAGTTTCCTAGACATGATATTCTCCTCCGTTTAACCATTTCTTCAGGATATACGACCCTGCTTGAAAAACGATGAAAAAAGGCACGAAAATCAGGAGCATCCCTACAAAGAAGGCAGCAGCTGAACTGGTGGATGCCCGAAATAATACCATCATGAAGCCATTCATATTAAACAGGATTTCAATGACAAGTAAATTGGAAAGCATCAAGAGAAAGATCGGCTTTAAGTGAAGGAAGAAGTGGATCCATACATTACGGAACAGGTGAAACCACACCGTATATGATTTCCTGAACCCTTTCGCCAGGGAAAACTCTACATAGGGCTTGCTCTCCTCTTCTTTCAGCTGGAACAAAAACTGCTTCACAAGGAATATAACTGGCAGGATGGAAAGGCAGACGATCGGTAGAAAGTAGGTCCGTTCATCGTGGATGGCATAAATATTGAAAAACAGGATGTCCGTCCTTTTATATAACCAGATGGTGATGATCTGGAATGATACGACGATGAAAACGTCCGGTAGCGCATCGAGTACATTCAACAGTTTCATGGACGATCGGTAACCTCGGCGTGATGATAGCATGATGAAGTAACTCGCTAACACAGAAAAGCAAATGGCAAAGAAAAACGAACTGATCAGGATGGTGAACGAATAACCATAAGTATTCAGTGCTATCTTGAACAAGGAAAATGGTCGATTCTGTTCTCCTAAGTAAACCGTGATGGCAGACGGATCCATCAGTTCGAAAATGGAATCATACAACTGGTGGAAATAGTAACCAACCGTAACAACAAGCTGCGTATCATAGGCTAGAAGCGATCCGACCCCACTCAGTAAAAATAGCCCCGCAACCACAATCAAAAAATGAAAGGACGTATCCACGACTCTTTTCATGAAATCCCTCCACAGTATTTTACAAATTCATACAATTTTTTCATGTCTCATGTTACAATAAGCAAATAAATTTGTAAACAAAATTCTGACTAATAAGCGGAAGGCAGGTGTTCAATATGAACGTGAAAAAACGAATGCTTTACCTATTCATCCTGCTGGCCATTACATTTTTAACAGCCTGTCGACTGGACTTTTCAAAGGATAAAAGCAGTGTGCAGCAGATGGTGAAAAAAGAAGGCAGTGTTGAAAAGGTAGAAAAAAAGGATACTGAAAGCAAGCCCAATTCTAACGAAAAAGAAGAACCAGCCTATACGTTCAATGCATCCGTTACATTGGATTCAACCAGTATTCAAGTAGAGGGAGATTCAACCCTTCCACCCGATGTAATTCTCTATGTCAGACTAAGAGCATATCCCGAAGACGCTTCAGTTCCCGACATTAAGGACTATCGTGCAGAACCTTATACGAAAGTTATCTCTGAAGAACATATGAGCATCCAGGAAGACGGGACATTCAAGTCACGTGGAGTGGAGAGACCGGAATTTCAACAAAGATATTTGCTGGAATTAATTTTTGCACCAACGAGATTTGAAGAATCGATGCAACAGAAAATTGTGAAGGAAGGTGAAAGTGTAGAGGACCTTCCTGGGATGATTCCGATTGACATGCCTACCCGAAATGAATTCTTTGATGATGTGGTCCCTGGATATATCAAACACGTCAATATCATGCAATTTGATGAACCGGATGGGAATGACGTAACGTTGGAATTAGTGTCAGTTGAATCGTAGACTATAGAGAATGGACAATAGGAAGGTGTTTTTTTATGTAGTTTGATGCTGATCATACGATTCTTCGGTGATTGACTTTTCCCGAAAATTGTCAGATAGTTAGATTGTCCTGTCATAGAATGACAAAAATAGAGTTTATTAGTGGGAGCATTATTAATGAAGGAATTTCATGGTCGATTACATAAAAAATACTATTATATGATTGTTTCGTTCATTATCGTCCTGATGATAGCGGGTTTGCTGGTGGATAATCAGGTGAATTCACGATTTGTGGTGCATGGTATGATGGTTTTCATCATCTCTATCTGTCTCTTGATTTATCCATGGTTTGAGAATGCGTGGGTAAGATATATGACGATCATCTCATCCACCGGTTATTTTTACACCCTGTTTTACTTGTATCCGGAAACGTGGTCGGGTTTTGTTTTGCTTTGTTTTATTCCTGCCCTATCCATTCTCTTTTTTGATAAGTGGCTGTTTTATTTTTCGCTTGTGATCAATCTTGCGTTCATTGCGGTTACATTCGGTTATATCGGGTTTGTCGATAAGGGGCAGGACTATCCTTATATATATACAGATTTAGTAGGGAATGTGGTGAACTTCTTGGCCAGTCAGGTCCTGCTCTATTTTATCTTTCATTTAACGAATCTGCGAATTCAGAAGCAGCGGGTTTATTATGAGCAGGTGCAGCAGGCGGAGCGGATGAGGACAACGGGCCAACTGGCGGCGGCTGTCGCCCATGAAATCCGGAATCCCCTGACCGTCGTGAATGGATTCCTTCAATTTTATGTAGAAGACCCGGCATTCAGTCAAAGCGAGAAGCAGAATTTTGCCTTGATGATGAATGAACTCGATACGGCGGAGCATGTCATTTCCCAGTTCCTCTCCGTTTCAAAGCCGGACAATGTGGAGAAGGTGGACAATGTCGACGTTGAGATGGTTCTCAAGGATGTAACGGAACTCCTCAACATGTACGGTCTGCTGAACGACAATGGCATTGATCTTTACGTAGAAAAGGACTGTCATGTGGCGGCCAGTTCCATTGAATTGAAGCAACTATTTATCAATTTAATCAAAAATGCCATCGAAGCCTCCCCACATAGCGGGTCCGTTGAGGTAAAGGCTGCCAAAGTAAAAGGCCATGTCTGCATTCAGATTATAGACAACGGCCGTGGAATGAGTCAGGAGGAAGTGAAGAACCTCGGGACTCCTTTCTACTCCTTAAAAAGCAAAGGAACCGGCCTGGGCCTCATGATTTGCTTCAACATTGTGGAGAAATACAACGGGGGCATACAGTTTGACAGCGAGCCGGGACATGGCACAACAGTCACACTGAAATTTCCACTTGCTCCTAATTAAAAGAAGGTCCGTCCCTCAACGCACTAAAGCATTGAGGGACGGACCTTTCTTGATAAGCAGGAAGAAACAGCAAATAATCGTTTGCTGTTTTTCTGTCTTGTATTTAAAAATGGCTTTGAACTAACTTTTCGATAGCTGTTACCAATTTGTCTGTATCCCCCTGGAACATATGGAAATTAAGTGAGGATTGAAGTTTTGTACTTTGAATTTTGATGTCATCCTTTTGATTGAATTCCGCAGACCAATGGATTGCAGGGATCGATACGATAAATCGTTTGTCGGGAGTTTTATGTAGATATACTTCAGCCAGTTTGTTTCCTGACAAATTTATTTTCTCATATGAGGTTATCATTACATCACTCATTTCAGTTTTATATGCAGATAATGTTAGTATAACAGGATTAAACGGTGAAGGCGAAGTATTACATAATGGGGTAATAGTAAAGAAATACTTGAAATGAGTTAGTTTATAAAAGAAGAATTAGTTTATAAAAGAAGAATAGGAAAGAGAAGAAGCTTATCTGTCATCAGGTAAGCATCTTTTTCAGGCCATACTATAAAACAAGTCCTTATAGTGGTAAGCTATTGTTTTAGTGATAGGAAAATCTCAGGAGGTAGACACATGAATTTAAATAATAACGATATATTAATTCGATTACGATATGCACTCGATATCAAAAATACAGAAATGGTAGAGATCTTCAAGCTTGGAGGCATTGAGCTTTCAAAAGAAGAAGTGCTGAAGGTGCTCACAAAAACACAGTACAGTGATGATTTCGAGGAAGAGATCATTGAGGATGAAGACCATATACCATGTGATGATGAAATGTACGAGTCCTTCTTAAACGGCTTCATTACGTTTAAAAGAGGACCAAAACCGGGACAGACGGATCGACCGGAATTGACGTATGAACATGTGAATAACCTTCTATTAAAAAAGGTAAAAATCGCCCTCTCATTAACAAGTGAGGATATGATCGAGATCCTGGATCTGGCTGGAGTGGCAATTACAAAAGGCGAATTAGGAGCGATTCTGCGAAGAGAAGGACATAACAATTACCGAGTGTGCGGTGACCGGTATGCACGGAATTTCTTAAAAGGGTTAGCCATCCGATACAGGGGATAAATGATGAACCATACTTATTCTGGTGAGACCATACAGTTTGAGATTAAATATAAGAACCGGACATCGATCGGTATTTACTTGGACAACTTCGGAAGCATTGAAATTCACGCACCTAAAGGGACAACGGATGATTCGGTGATTCGGCTGCTGGAGGATAAATGGGATGTGATCCTGGAGAAATCGAAGGAAATGAAGGATCGTCTGAAAGGACCGCAGGATAAGGTCTATGAACATGGGGAACCCTTTTTGTATTTAGGGAACTCTTTTCCCATACAGGTTCTTCAAAATCAGGAGATTACACAGGATCATGTCACATTTGACGGACACACGTTGCATATCAAGGTAAAAGAGCACGAGGATGAACGAATCCAGCAGGCGTTAAAACGGTTTTACTACAAGCAGTGCAAAGCATTGGTGGAGAAAAGCATTGCCGTCCATCAACGTCACTTTAAATCCAAGCCCCGTTCCATCCGCATCACAGACAGTCAAACGACCTGGGGAACCTGTAATGGGAGAAGGCAGCTGACCTTCAACTGGAAGCTTGCCATGGCCCCTCAGGATGTTATCGACTACGTTGTCGTCCATGAAATGTGCCACATGGTCCACCTCAATCACGACCGTTCCTTCTGGCGGCTTGTCGGAAAAATCGTGCCGGATTATAAGGAGAAAGAGCAGTGGCTCGCGTTGTCCAGTTGGAAGATGACGGTGTAAGTCAGCAATTCATGTGGGACGATGGGACAGGCACCTTGTCCCATCAATCAAATAGTTGAATAGAAAGAAGTGAAGGCCTTGATAAAGTATAAATGTCTCCATCACGTAAGTCTTACGGTGACAAATTTGGAAAAAGCGAAAGATTTCTATGGGAAAACATTATGTTTAAACGAGATCACGCGTCCCGATTTTGATTTTCCAGGTGCCTGGTATGAAATAGAAGGACAGCAGCTCCACTTAATCGTCGACCCCTCGGCCCAGACCATTCGTCAGGATAAACGCCTATCCAGCAGGGAAGGTCATTTTGCCCTAAGAGTGGAAAACTACCACGATACTCTTACATGGTTAAAAAAGAACGAGGTTGAAATTCTCGAAAAACCCCAATCAAAAAGTGGATTCGCCCAAATTTTCTGCGCCGATCCAGATGGTAATCTGATTGAACTCAATGTTGAACAAAAAGTTCTATAAAGCCAACAGGAGCGATGAACTTAAATCAAGGACATTCATTCGCCAATTCCATCCTTTTCCTTTAAAATGAAAGGATCACGGTTGAAATGAAAGGATGATTGGAATGAATGGTTCACTCACCATTAAAGAAAGAGCAATCTCATTTCTGGAACTAGTCGCATCAGGAAATGTCAGCGAAGCATACGAAAGTCATGCAGGTCCTGATTTTCGCCACCATAACCCGTATTTTCCCGGTGATGCAGACTCGCTAATGTCTGCCATGGAGGAGAATGCAGCCGGGAACCCGGACAAGATACTCGAAGTCAAGCGGGCTATCGAGGAGGGGGAATCCGTTGCGGTCCACTCACATGTGAGACAGAATCCAGACGACCTTGGAGTGGCTGTGGTCCATATTTTCCGTTTCCAGAATGACCGGATTGTTGAATTGTGGGATGTAGGTCAAGCCATCCCGGAGGATTCACCTAATGAGAATGGAGTTTTTTAATTTCTTTCGTCGATTCCTATTGGAGTCGGCTTATTTTTTTGCGGGCCTCCCAACCTGCATATAAAAGTAACGAGTGTTTTCATATTTGTTGCCATCCTTGAGCACTATAAAAACAAAACAAAAAGGGTGGTGAAAGAATGTCTAAACAGAAAAATAAGGACCTTAAGAATAATAAAGGGATGCCGAAGTCAGATGTGGAATTTGCACAAAATGGACTCGAAAAGGTGGCTATTAAAGCACAGGAAAGAAAGAATAAATAGAAATTGATTTATTTCCAAATAAGATTGAAAGGGAGCTGATTCCCTCTCAATCTTATTTTCTGAACTTCCTCTTGCTCTACAAAGGTTCCATACCCCTGATCTTTGAATTTATTACAATCAACCATTCTATTTAAAATAATGGGTAAATTGATTAAGGATTTTCTTTCCAATAAACCTAACGATTATAAAGGTGTGAAATATTTAATATATATTTGAAATACTTGTTTTAGAAGGTTTTTTGTTTATAGTAACGAATAAGGAATATATCAGGGATAAAAAGGAGCGAGTTATTATGAATAGGTTATTCCATAATAAGGAAGAGGTAGCGGATTTCCTTACAGCTAACAGAGAGAAATTCCAGCAAATGCTCTTATCTGAAGCTGTAAATGTTGGAAGCAAAATCAATGATATATTAGAAAAAGGAAACATCGATTTATTAAAGAATGCAGAAATGTTAGCTCACTATATCGTTGGAAACAGAGAAAAAGAGCTGGTTGAATTTGCAAAAGTAGAGGGTAAGGCATGGGCGCAACATTCTCTCACACTTTCATTCAAGCTGGAATGGGTACATGCAATTAGAAGAACTTTATGGTATTTCCTTTATCAATATGATGATCAGTATGAGGATAATGAATCTCCACGAAAGAAATTCTTTGATTTGGAAAAAAGAATTAATGACAGCGTTGATCAGTTCCTGAATACTTTCTTTATCAGTTATTCTGATTACAAAGATGAACTGCTATTGTCGCAAAAAAAGCTGGTGGAAAATCTATCGGTACCTATCATCCCGATCAATAGCTCGATTGCGGTACTGCCTTTAATCGGAATGATCGATACCTATCGTGTCCAAACACTGGAAGAAAAAGTGTTGATGGGAATCAGTTCGATGAAAATTCAAACCTTAATTATAGATTTATCGGGTATTGCAGAAATGGAATTCGATGTCATTTTTCAATTTGAGAAGATCTTAAACGGAATGAATATGATGGGATGCAAAGCAATCCTTACAGGGCTGCGTGTAGAGCTTGTTAGAAAAATAGTTGATTCGGGAGTGGCATTTGACAGTCAAGTAGAGACACAGGGTACATTACAGCAAACACTCAAAGAACACCTGGTGTTGGAATCAGGAGTGCAATAATAATTTAATCATTTTATTTATAGGGGCAAAAAAGCTGCAGATCAAACATCTGATCTGCAGCTTTTTCTTCATTCAATAATCATTCAGGTCACTTTCTAACGTGATTCCGACATCTTATCCAGTTCCAACGGCAAAAACGCATACTCTCCGTCTTTCAAAATCTCACGTTTTAAAACGGGAACAGGCTGTTTGAATATCGGCCCATCCACTACTGTGGTATGGAACTCGCCACCCTCTCCGCAGGGATCGATTCCTCGGGCTTCAAGTTCCTTTATGTATTCATGGGTTAACGTTCGGCCTAAATCGCCTGTTTGCATGCCCAGGGATAAATTAACCGTTACAACGATGGATACAAATCCTAGATTGATGAATTCTTCGACAGCTTCACGATGGTTCATTCCCCATAAAGGCATCCCAAGCTTTAGCCCTGCGTTCTGCGCCACTTTTTCATGCCAGCAGCCGTGTTCAGGCATATCCAGGTCTCCCGTTACTAACACTTCGGCCCCATGATTCTTTGCATTTTCTAAAAGGGTCATGAAGACTTTTTCATAATCTGTCCAACTGGCAGCTGCTGTGAATACGGGCAATCCGATAGATTCCGCTTGTGCACGGATAAGCTCAGGAGGCATCCCGTGGGATCTGGACCGCTTTCCTTCTTCCTCCAGCATCACAATCAGCCCCAAAGCATCTCCATCCATCGATGCTTTGTATAGAGCTAAAACACTATCTTTTCCTCCGCTAAACGAAGTGATAAATGAATGCCCGCGAGCACCATGTTTCCAATCCTTTGATTCTGTCATTCTTCACTTTCCCCCTTAATAGCTTTTCATATTTTCTTAACTGGTTTCATTGTTTCTTTCATTCTATCACAATGTGATATGAGACTAGCCACCTAGTCCCGGTAAACTCATATGAACTTATTGGGACGAGGGGGTAGTCAATTTGTCCTCCAAATTTCTACAACTATTTCCCCGGAAATTGATAAAAAATAATAGAATTCTACAAAGTGTGTCATGCTGACTATTTTTCACCTTCAAGAAATCGTCAGCATTAAACTTCTAAAGGCACTAAAACTTCTGTAAAATGAAACGTAAATTGAGGGGGAGATAATGATGGAACCTACATACGGCCTGAAACCTGCTTTACTTTCCGATCTAAAAGCAATGAAAGAAACCTTCTGGTCAAACTCATCACTGAAATCCTGGGTCAATTCTGATACAAACCCTGTAGAGGGGAGTGATATCTATGAAGCTGAAAAGAGGCTTCTTCGGTTTGCCCCGTACATAAGACACGTATTTCCCGAAACAGAAGAGAAGAATGGAATCATTGAGTCACCTATCCAAAGGCTTCCGGATATGCAGAGAGAACTGGAAAAATATTATCAAACTACCATATCGGGAAAGCTATTGTTGAAATGTGACAATGAGCTGCCCATTGCCGGTTCCATTAAAGCCAGAGGGGGAATCTACGAAGTACTGAAGCTGGCAGAAACTCTGCTGATTCAACACGATATGATTCAATTGACGGACGACTACTCCGTTTTAGCCAATCCCTCGTTTAAGGAGTTCTTTTCACAGTACTCCATTGCGGTAGGCTCGACGGGGAACTTAGCCTTAAGTATTGGAACCATCGGTGCAGCTCTTGGTTTCAATGTGACGGTTCATATGTCACGTGAAGCGAAAGAGTGGAAAAAGGAGCTTCTCAGAGAAAAAGGAGTAACGGTGATCGAGCATCAGAAAGATTTCTCTTATGCCGTTGAAGAAGGGCGAAAGCAATGTATGAAGGACTCGAATGGTTTTTTCATAGATGATGAAAACTCGAAGGATCTTTTCATGGGCTATGCAGTCGCTGCACTGCGGTTGCGAAAGCAGTTAGAAGAAAAGGGGATTGTTGTTGACCGGGATCACCCATTGATTGTGTATTTGCCATGCGGTGTCGGGGGTGGACCTGGAGGGGTGACGTACGGATTGAAGCATGTATTTGGTGATCATGTTCATTGTTATTTTGCCGAACCAACCAATTCTCCATGTATGCTTATTGGGCTTTCGACTGGAAAGCATGAAAAGATTTCTGTCCAGGATATAGGATTAAGCAATCGGACAGAAGCCGATGGACTGGCCGTCGGGCGCCCCTCGGCATTATCAGGAAGGATGGTGCAGGAACTGGTGAACGGCGTGTATACAGTCAATGATGAGAACTTATTTAAAATGCTGGCTCTATTACACCAATCAGAATCCATTTCCTTAGAGCCTTCCGCGCTTGCCGGGATGCTTGGCCCAACCTCTATACAGATACGAGAGCATCTTGAATCCCTTTCGTTAACTAGAACTCAATTAACTCAAGCGACTCATCTAGTGTGGGCGACAGGTGGGAACTTAGTGCCTGCGCAGATTATGGAAAGTTATGTTGTTATGGGGAAAGGATTTTTATAGTGCTTAGGGACGGACCTTGTGCTTTCAAATGAAGGCATGAGGTCCGTCCCTCTTTTTCTCACAAAAAAAGACTGCCAAACGAAAATCGATCGTCCAACAGTCTTTAAATTTATATTGATTAGAATGTTAATTTGTGATAAATTAGAACAGAAACGCTTAAGTTGAGTAAATTAAAACATATTACCTCAATAATAATTATATAACATAATTTACTCTTTCGTCAACCCTCAATTTTTTTAGGAAAAGGAGTGCTTGGATGAATCTTGAAATTCGGCAGGAGCAGGAACGTGTGGACCGTGTCATTGAGACAATTGTGGAGCAAATCGGACGCCTGGAGGATGAAACCGGACGACGACAAGAGGAAGTGGTGGAGATCCGTAAACACTTCTGGGATGAGGTCAAGGTGAATACCGATACCTTCGATGATTTTCTGGAAACCGTCCTCAGTTTGAGGCAGCAGGCACAAGTGTTGACCGTTAGTCAAAGCACTCACAGACAGGCAGTAAAAAAGCTATCCGCTCTACAACGCATGAAGGGAAAGCCTTATTTCGGACGTATTGATTTTTTCGAAGAAGGAGAATCGGAGTCGGAAAAGGTCTATATCGGCATTGCCACCCTCACGGATCAAAGTGGGGATGATTTCCTGGTCTATGATTGGCGCGCTCCGATTTCGAGCGTTTATTATGATCATCCGCCAGGTCCCGCAGAATACACCACACCCGGTGGCATAGTCAGAGGGACGCTTGAGAAAAAATGGCAGTATCTCATCCGGGACGGCGTCATCGACTCCATGTTCGATACCAGTCTGACGATCGGGGATGAAATTTTGCAGGAGGTGCTCGGGAAGCGGACCGATACCCATATGAACAGCATCGTGGCAACCATCCAGCAGAAGCAGAATCAAATCATCAGGCACGATCACGGTCGGCTGCTCATCGTTCAAGGCGCAGCAGGCAGCGGGAAAACCTCGGCAGCACTTCAGCGGATTGCGTATTTACTTTATAAATATCGGGGCAGTCTCAAGGCGGATCAAATCATTCTGTTCTCTCCGAACGCCATGTTCAACAGCTACGTATCGAACGTACTGCCTGAGCTTGGTGAAGAGAATATGGAGCAGGTGACCTTTCAGGAATATTTAGATCATCGATTGAGTGCCGAGTTCGAGTTGGAGGGACCATACAGTCAATTGGAGTATGTCCTGACTGAAACGGATGCCCCATCATACCGGACCAGGACGGCAAGCATCTCCTTCAAGGCATCGACGGATTTCTTTGACATCATTAAATTATACAGAACGTCACTGGAGGAATCCGGGCTGCGATTCAAAGGAATTAAGTTTCGGGGAAAGCCGATCGTTACAGCAAGTCAAATCGAGGAACGATTTTATTCCAGTGATAAGTCACTGCGTTTTCATAACAGGCTGGAGAAATTGACCGAGTGGATCAATAAACAGATCGATGAAGCTGAGAAGATTGAACGGAGCAAGCCTTGGGTAGAGGAAGAAATCGAGCTGATGAGCAATGAGGACTATCACAAAGCGCATCAGCACCTGCAGAAGAAAAATCCTTCGAATGATTATGAAATCGAGTATGAGGCGCTGGCCCGATTGACCGTTCGCAGGAGATTCAAGGGACTGCGCAAAGCGATCGAGAGATTCCGATATGTGGACGTGAAGGGAATGTATCTTCAGCTTTTTGCTGATCCGGCGAACATCTCCACATTATGGAATGGGGAGATCCCTGAAGAGTGGGAGGATATTTGCCGTTCGACTGTGAACATGCTAGAGGAAGGGGAATTGTCCTACGAGGATGCGACTCCTTTTTTATTGTTAAAAGAGCTGATTCTCGGCTTTCAGACCAATACGTCGATTAAGCATGTGCTCATCGACGAAGCCCAGGACTACTCACCCTTTCAATTCGAATTCATCAAGCGTCTATTTCCTTCAGCCAAAATGACCGTGCTCGGCGACTTTAATCAGGCGATCTTTGCCCATGCCCGTAAGCACGTGGATTTCAGCACACTGACCGGACTCTATGGACAGGATGAGACCAACATGATCAACTTGACTCAAAGCTACCGGTCCACCAAGCCGATCATCGAGTTCACACGCAGGCTTGTACCTGGCGGCGACCAGATATCCCCATTTGACCGGGATGGTGTAAAACCGGTGCTCACCCAGGTCGCTGATCACGATGAACTTCACGGGCGAATTGCAGCGAAAATACAAGAATGGCAGGACCGGGACTACCATTCCATAGCCGTCATTTGTAAATCTGCAAAAGAAAGTGAAGCCGCATACGCCTCTTTAAGCGGTGTAGAAGACATCAAGCTCATGAAAAGCGCTTCCCTTGAATACGAACAGGGCGTGATCGTCATCCCGGCATACCTGGCAAAAGGAATCGAATTTGACGCCGTCATCCTTTATGACGCATCCGCCCAATCCTATGGTGACGAAAGCCTCAGCCGCTTGTTCTACACAGCCTGCACAAGGGCTATGCACGAGCTGCAGCTATTCTGCGTAGGCGAACCGAGTCCATTTTTTGAACATATAGAAGTGGACCTCTATAATAGCGAACCGTCTTAAATTGTTAACACAAAGGGACGGACCTTGCACTTCAAATCAGGAGTACAAGGTCCGTCCCTCCTTCTTGATCAACACGACAAACAAACTGGCCAGCACACAGAATACTCCGGCGAGGAAAAATGCCCAAGTATAGGAGTTGAATAGATTGAATATGATCCCGCCGCCAAACGCCGCAACGGCTGCGCCGGCCTGATGTGCGGCAAAGATCCACCCATAAATGATCCCGCTTTTGGCGACCCCGAAGATTTGCCTCGAGATGTTGATGGTAGGAGGTACGGTCGCAATCCAGTCCAATCCATAGAACACAGAGAAGATGATGAGCAAAGTAACAGACCCTTCAGACAAAGCAAAGGGAAGTAAGACCAAAGAACCTCCTCTTAAGGCATAATACCAAAACAACAGCCAGCGATTATCGAAGCGGTCAGAAAGCCAGCCGGATAATGTGGTGCCGACAAGGTCGAATATCCCCATGAAAGACAGTAAGGATGCAGCCGTCACCAATGGAATGCCATAGCTTAAACAATAGGAGACAAAATGGGTCCCAATCAAGCCGCTGGTGGACAGTCCGCATATAAAGAAGCTTCCCGCCAGTAACCAGAATTCCTTTGCTTTAACCGCGAGGAATAATCCATTGAACGCAATCACAATCGGATTATTCCTGGGCTTTTCCTCATTGACTTGAATACCGTCACCCTTTCCATAGGGCTCGATTCCGATATCTTTAGGGGAGCTTTTCATAAAGAAGGAGATTATGAATAACATGATGATGCTTAGAATGATGATGAGGCTGATGGCCCCTCTCCATGAATATCGTTCAATGATGATGGCTAAAACCGGAAGGAGGATCAACTGACCCGTTGCGGTACTTGCTGTTAAGATTCCGACTGCAAGTCCTCTCCGTTTCACGAACCAGCGATTGGCCACGTAAGGACTGAGCACCGTTAGAAAAAGAGAGGAGCCCAATCCGATGATGATGCCCCAGATGAGAATAAGCTGCCATGGTTGATTCATGACTAACGTGAGAAGAGTTCCCAACAATAAAGTAGCCATGGATCCGATCATCATTTTCTTTAAACCCAGTACTTCAATAAGCGCTGCCATAAAGGGGCCGGATATTCCATACAAAAACAGGCCCACAGCAAACGCAAGGGAAATGATGGATCTGTCCCATCCAAATTCGCTCTCAAACGGTTCAATAAACACTCCGGATGAAGATCGGACAATGCCTGCCACGATAATCGAAAAGAAAGCGATGGTTAAAATAATCCAACTGTAATGAATACGTTTCATATTAATCACCTAATCTCATTATATATAGTTCAGTGAGAGTAAGCTGAAGTTTTTTATAAAAGTTGAGATAGCGGGAGTTTTTTGAAATAATTGGAAGGGAAGAATCGTATACTTGGATTTTTAATGGGAAGGAGGAGAATGGGTGAAAGAAAATATGAAACTGGCATGGATTGCTTCCTGGTTTGCACTAGTTGGTCAACTGATATTTTTCATCGGGGTGGCAACTTTCACAGAGGATTGGCGCTATGTCATGTGGAGCTTTATGGTCAGTATGGCAGCGGGCGTTCCTAGCATGATACGTACTTGGCTGGCGCAGAAAAAAATAAACGATCAAAAAGCAAGTTCCGTCTAATACTATTCAGGAACTAATAAGAGGCTGGCCAAAAAGTCACATTAATGACTTTCGGCCAGCCCTTTATTTATGAATTCCAATGCCCCCGTCCTGACCATAGAAACCTTAAAAATTCTTATCCTTCTCTGATTTTCTTTTGAAAAAGAGGATCGTAGCTACAATCAGGACCAAGATAATGGCCATCGGTATGATGACAAACAACGCAACTCCAGAATCTCCAAAGATGGGAATTCCTCCTCTCAGGTGATTGATCATAGCTTCTCTTTTCCCGTTTATTATATTGGTAAAACTTTATGGAACACACTGGCATGCATCTGAGGGACGGACCTTTGCATGTAACAAAAATATTCGACTTAACTGTTCAAATGAAAATTCTAATGGATTGCCGGAAATTTAATCTTCACCGTAAATTCTTCATCTCGGTATACAAAGTCCAGTAATCCTTGGTGATCGCCGACCGTGTCCTGAATGACCTGGGTACCGAGCCCTTCGTGTTTCTCCCCTTTTGTCGTGTGGCCATAACTCTGATAAAGCTTATCCAGAATGTGGATCGGAATCGGAAGGCTCGGATTTTGACAGATCAGCACATACAGCCCGCTTCGTTTGTAGAACTGAAGGGTGACGGTGGCGGATTTACCATAGTGATTCTGCCATTCAATGGATGCATCGATGCTATTGGATAGCAGATTTCCAAGTAGTGTCACCAACTTTTTATCCGGAATGGGCAGAGTGGATAGGGGCATGTCCACATCGTAAATCATCGTCAACCCCGAAGCCTTTCCCTGGCTGTACATTTGATGTAGGATGCCTGCTATACTTCCTCGTTCACCCTTAATGGAAAGATTCGTCTCTTCATACCCATCTACCAAATCATCAAGGTAGGCTGTGGCCTCTTCATGGTGCCGGTTTTCAAGCATATAGTGGATGGAGGAAACATGCTTGAGAAAATCATGTCGTTCACTGCGAACGATGCGGAAGGTCTCCGTGAGCTGGGCACGCTCTTCTTCAAATTGGCCGTTTTCTTTATAGAGCTGTGCCATTCGATTTAACACTTCTCCCCTTATACATTCCAGGCCAATAAATACCACCAGAAATACTCCGTAAAACCAGGAAGTCTTCATCACAAGGTAAGGGAGCAATAGGAGGAGCTGTATGAGAAAAAGGGCAACGTTCCACTTCAGACCAGGTTTAAAGAAAGAGATCCGTATTTTTCTAGAAAGTATATACAGAGTGAGTGAGACTACTAGAAATGTTATATAGAAAGGGACGTCCCAAGGCAGATTCAATAGAAGTGCATGCAGATGCACGAATCCGAGCAGGATGAGTGTAACCCAATAAAAGTTCACAGCGTTTCCACCTTTTAAAAGTAATATTTTTGCAGGAAATCGACCTTTTCCTTTGTAATCATGGCTTGCTTGTCGAGTCCTTCAAATGTAATCACATATGAGTTTTTCGCATAGAGAGAGAAGTTCTTGACGTAGTGAATATTGATGATGAAGGATCGATGAGATCGGATGAAGTCCCGCTCGCGTAATTCGCCCTCGAGTTCATTCAACGTTAGATAGGTTTTGATTTCTTCATCCTTGGTGTAGATCGTAGTCGATCGCCCGGATCTTTCAATAAAGACAATGTCCTTCTTCTGCACAATATGGATATCATTCTTTTGTTTTAAATAGAGTCTTCCTGTCAATTCAGCGGACCTTGACTTTTCCATCAGTCGCTCTATTGATTTCAACAAGCGGTCATTTGTATAGGGCTTCATGATGTAGTCATGTACATTCAATTCAAAGGCATGGACGGCATAGCCACTGTTTCCTGTTACGAATATCACGGAAATATCCAGGGCATGGGAATGAATGATATCCGCCAGTTCATAACCTGACAAATGAGGCATCTCGATATCGGCTATCAACACGTCAATCGTTTCTTTCTTGATCTGATCATAGGCTTCTTCTGCCAAAGTGGTGGAAAAGACAATCTCCACATTCTGTATGCGGGAAATGATGCCATTCAATTTATCTAAATCTATCATCCGATCATCTACTAGACCGATTTTCATTTCTTCTCGCCTCGCATCTTCTGAAGTCCCCTTTATTTTACCATTTTTAATGAAGAATTTGGCATTTTCACGACATGAAATGGACTTTTCACGACATAAGTGGAGATTGTTTCCTTATTTGTTTGTATGATGGACCTAAGATAATAAATGGATGAGGTGAGAGAAAGTGATACAGATACACGAAGTCACGAAACAGTTCAAGGACAAAAAGAAGTATGTCACAGCGCTTAAGCATGTCTCTTTTTCAGTGGGGAAGGGTGAGGTCGTTGGCCTTCTAGGGGAGAATGGAGCTGGAAAAACAACCCTGCTCCGAACAATCGCGACGCTACTGACTCCTACTGAAGGATCTGTGGAAGTAGCAGGATACGATACGATTAAACACCCAAATGAAATAAAAACGAGAATCGGTGTATTATTCGGAGGGGAAACAGGACTCTATGACCGATTGACCGCCAGGGAAAACCTTCAATATTTTGCTCTGTTATATGGTTTAAGCAAGCATGAAACGAAGGTGCGCATCGATGATTTGGCGAGGATGTTCGGGATGAGGGATTACCTCGACCGGAAAGTTTCAGGTTTCTCGAAAGGTATGCGTCAGAAGGTTGCCATCGCGAGAACGTTGATCCACAATCCTGATATCATACTGTTCGATGAACCAACGACAGGGTTGGACATCACGTCTTCCAACGTCTTTCGGCAGCTCGTCCATCAGTTGAAACGCGAAGGGAAAACGATTGTCTTCTCCAGCCATATCATGGAGGAAGTGTCCTTGCTATGCGACAAGGTAGCGATGATGCATAAAGGGGAATTGGTGTATCACGGCGACATCGAACACCTCTATCATACAGAAGAGAGTCGGGATATGAACTATATCTTTATGAGCAAGTTGGTGAGAGGGGATGAACACTTTGCTTCTTAATATTTATTTGAAAGAATTGAAGGACAGCTTCCGCGACAGAAGAACCCTGTTACTGACGGTCCTATTGCCCATCTTCATGATGAGTGGACTCGTATTATTCTATGAAAATATGTTTTCCGGTGACGAAGGGAAAACGTACACCCTTGCCGTCGAATCGTCTGTTAGTAAAGAAGTGACAGATCTATTTTCAGGATATGAAACGATTGATATTGTGAAAACTGCTGATCCTGAGAAGTCCCTTGAAGAAGGGGAGGCCCTTGCCGCCATGATTGTAAGTCCTAATTTCATGCGTAACATTGAACAAGGAAAAGAAGCAGGTGTGACCATCATTGGTGACTCCTTAAGCCAGAAATCCAGCAACCTTATGAATATTGTCACCACTGCATTGAGCGCTTATGAGAAACAAGTGACAGCAGAGAGACTCGAAGCTCAAGGGACGGACCTTTCCCTTATTGAGCCATTCAACATCACTCAACAGGAGATGTCAGACGATGACACAAGCATGTTCCTACTGGCCTTCCTTGTTCCGTTGATACTGGCCATTTCTATAGGGGTGGGAACGGGTCCTTCTGCAGCCGATTTGTTTGCCGGTGAAAAAGAGAAGAAGACGATGGAGGCCTTACTCATGACTCCGGTCAAACGCTCCACACTTCTGATGGCAAAGTGGCTGACCATTGCAACAGTGGGTGTGGTCACGGGTATCGTAACGCTGATCGTGCTGGCGATTGAAATCAGTCTCTTTACAGAAAATCTTAAAGCAGCTGTATCCTTTGGAGATAATGTGTATTTAATCATCATCCTTTCCTTGCTTCTCACCATCGTGTATGCGGTGTTCGTTGCATCCCTTCAAATGATCACCAGCATTATAGGGAAAACCGTCAAGGAAGCACAAAGCTACAGCGCACCGATCATGATGCTCGCAGCCTTTCCCGGTATGATCATCACGAATGTCGGACTGAATGAACTATCTTTCCAACACTTTGCCATTCCGGTCCTGAACCTGTTCAGCCAATTTAAAGAACTGTTCATGGGTGTGATCGATTATCAGCATCTCTTCCTGACGTTCGGAAGCAATCTTATCTTGATGCTAGTCATATTTGTGACTGGCAGAATCCTGTTCTTGAAGGATAAATGGGTGATGAACTAATAATATGGATGAGCAATCACTATGGTGATTGCTTTTATAAAACAATGAGTTGGGAGTTATAAAAATGAAGTCTTTCTTTACACCAAAATGGTTATCTCTTCTTGGGTTATTCCTTTTATTAATTGGGGTTTGGTACGAGCCAACGAGGGAAATGACTGCCGTGATCGGAGGTCTTTTCCTGGCATGGCTGCTTTCAGTTGGTCTGCATGAACTCGGTCATGTGATGGCAGGGAGGTGGAACGGATTTGAATTTGGTTTTTTAGCATTGGGGGCGATTCAATTCGAACAAACGAAAAGTGGTATACAATTAAGAGAAAATAAGCGTTGGTTTTTCTTTGGCGGAGTGGCCATGATGGTGCCGCCCCTTGTGAAAAAAGAAGCCCTTATTCCAAAATGGGCAGCCTTTGCAGCAGGTGGACCGATTCTATCATTCATAGCAGGAATCATCTTTTATCTATTATTTGATTGGACATCCTACGAGTTTTTCTTCTATCTTGCCATCATGAATGCCTGTATATTTGCCGCAACCATTGTGCCCCTGAAATCAAGTATGCGAACCGACGGCTATATTCTCCTCACATTAATCAAAAAGAATGAGGAAGCAGGGAAGCTAATGGACGAATTAGTTATCATGAGAGAGATGCTCAGTAGAAAGCAACCTCTTGAATGGAACCGGGACTTTATACAAGAAGCAAAACAAAAGGAAGCAGTTGAGGAGAATGTGCAATTTTTCTTGATGAACTACTACTTTGAAATTGAGCAACATGGTTTTCCATCCGCTGAAGAAGCAATGGTTCCGTATGTTCAGATTCCCATAACGAAAAACAATAAATTCCAAATGGCATTTCTCACTCATATGAAGCAATTATCTTGCTTTTTAAACGGTGAAGCCAACATCAAAGAAATCACTCGCCTTCAGAACTCACTTTCCAACATCGAACCTGTCTCTTACTACAGAGGCAAAGCGATCATTGCCCATCTGCAGAATGATCATAAAAGAGCGAGAATCTATTTAAAAAAAGTAAATGAAATCATATTAAACAATCAGCCACTATACGGATTCTATCAAGCTGAGAAAACACTATCCAACTTGGTCGAAGCGAAGATGACTGGTTAAGGATCAAAAGGATGAACCTCGATAGTGATCATTCGATAAGAATTCCTATTATTATATTTGAGTTCGAATACATTACATTCATACTGTCACCGAAACGCATTAATAAAAAAGAGAATAATATTCTATGTTTATTAAAAGCATGTTCCTATCAGGTTCATGCTTTTTTAATGGAAGAATGAAACTTTTCCCAAAAATATACGTATAGAAATAATGAAATGGAATTTTATCCCTTATTTATGATGGATATGCTCATTTTTAATCTGAAAGGAGATAGAAGAATGAAACCATTAGGAAAGACACTGCTCATTCCTTTGATATCTTTGTTATTCATAAGCTGTTCAAATGATCAACCGGTGCATCTGAAGGAACAGGAATCTCCGATTACATTCTCACAAGATAAACAGGAGTTCGAGATTTTCTACATGTATGATGAAATGAAGGAATACATAAACAGCGTCCGGGAGAAATCTGGAAGCAGTAATGAGACGGTGTACATTGAAAAGGTTTTTGAACCATTCAAAGAGCTGTCCGATATTGAAGGTTTCAGCTTAGCTTATCCTTTTGAGGGCACGTATGAATTGGACAAGTTAGAGGAATCGATCGTTGCATTGACCCAGGATAAAGATTCCACCGATCAGATCATCAAAGAATCCTTAATCAATTCGGCAGAGCAGCTTCCGGGAGAAAATAAGAAAATTATTGTCTTACCGGCAAATCCTGAAGATACGCTCACTGTGGAAGAGATGGGTGGTGTCGAAGGGGTCGTCCTGGCGGAGGATGTGATTGTGTTGAAGCTTTCGGCATCATTCGATAAAGACATATTGAAGTATACGGTTGCCCACGAATATAACCATGCCATTGAGGGAGAGAGCAATGATGGCATGATGCATACTATATTGGGTGCGGTTGTGATGGAAGGGAAAGCAGATGTGTTTGCAAGTATCCTCTACCCACAGATCGAAGTCCCCTGGAAAGAACCGATGAATACAGAAACAAAAGAAAAAGTAGTGAAAGAGTTAATGGAACTCGCAGATTCAAGTGATCCAAGACTTTACTTAGGTCTAAGAAGCGGTAATCCTTCAAAAGGAATTCCACAATGGGCCAACTATAAAATCGGATTTGAAATCGTTCAGAGCTATATAAAGAATCATCCTGAAGTATCGGTTGGGAAGTGGACAAGCATGCATGAGCAGGAAATCATTGCTGGAAGTGATTATACGGAAATTAACTAATGGAGGATGAACATGGACAATACCGACAAAAGAAACCGTTTAGATGAGGCTCCTTTTCAGTATCGGATCAATAAAGATCAATCTGTTTTTATCGAATATGAGGGGAAACGTGTGAAAATTTTAAAAGGGAAGGAAGCGGAAAAGTTTATTAAGAATGTGAACGCGGCAGAAACTGACAAAGCCGTCCAACTGATCATGGCAAAGATAACAGGTAATTTTAAAAGGGGAAATGAACGGAAAAAGAGGTGAGTGTCAGGCGCCCTTAACAAGGGACGAGACGGCTAGCAGCCTTCCTGAACAACTTACCTTGGAGGAGGTTAAGATGAATCCCTATTGTAAATCAGCATTACATCAAATTCAGGTTTGTATCGAAACACTGGTGAAAATGATTGACCAATTGGAAGAGAAAGACCTGCATGAAAGACCTGACCCTGGCAAGCATTCCGTCGGAGAACTTTTAGAGCATATTGCGCTTATTTGTGAAGCGGATTGGCGCATTTCCAATGAAGCTTCTCAAGAGGATATGGAAGTTTTTTATTTGTCGGTTTCGTATCAAAACCTAACATCGATACGGGAAGGATTACTGGAACATTTCGAATCACTTTGTTCTAACTATATGAACTTATCAGAAAAAGCTCTTCTCACGGAAACAACTTCCCATTGGGGAGTGACGTACACAAGATATGAATGGCTTTTACAAATAGTGGCTCATGTGTATCACCATAGGGGACAACTACATACTATGCTGGTGCATTGTGGCAAGGACCCAGGGATTTTAATGTTTGAATAGTGAGAAGGCAGTCAAGCAGTTCTGTCGTACTTAAAAACTAACCTCTCCAAATTTATAAATAATGACATCAATGTGGGCTTTTTTCATAAAATATTTCTGAGGTGAAAAAAATGCCAAGAGTCAAATACACAGATGCAGATGTTGCTTTGATGGCAAGGATGATGCGAGCGGAAGCCGAGGGTGAAGGAAAACAAGGGATGTTATATGTCGGAAACGTCATCGTGAATCGTGCGAAAGCGGATTGTTTAGACTTTAAAAAAGTGAGAAGTATTCGACAGGTCATTTTTCAGGTGCAGGGAGGAAATTATTCCTTTGAAGCTGTTCAAAAAGGGAATCTCTTTTATAACAGGGCGAGGTCGGTTGAAAAAAAATTAGCCAAAAAGAATTTGGATTATTGGGCTCAGCACCCGGCTAAATATGCTCTTTGGTATTTCAATCCCTATGCTCCATGTCCTCCAACCTGGTATGATCAACCTTTTTCCGGTCAATTTAAAAATCATTGTTATTATGAGCCGGCAGCCGGATCTTGTGAAAGTGTTTATATTGGTGGTTAATTTTCCATCTGGTGAATGTATAGGGAGCCTCCTGGTTAGCGGGTGTTTCCCTTTTTTAATTGAGATATTATGGTAAAATAAGGTTGTGATTTCAATAAGAAAGGAGCCTCTCATGAACTTTTATGTTGCATCAAGCTTTCATAACATTAAGCAAGTACGTGACGTCAGTGAACGATTGAAAAGGAAAGGGTATATCCATACATATGACTGGACTCAGAATAGCAGGGCTTCGACTGTTGAGGAGCTGAAAAAGATTGGTGAAAAGGAAAAACAGGCCATCATCGAATCCGATGTCATCCTCGTGTTGTTACCGGGGGGAAAAGGGAGTCATGTTGAACTAGGGATAGCTCTTGGCCTCAATAAACGAGTCATCTTATATTCCCCTCATGACGAAGTAAGTGACTTTGCTCAGACAACGACATTCTATCATTTGCCAGAGGTTGAAGTATGTACTGGAACCGTCCAGGGATTAATAGACTATGTGACTGCAGGAAACGTTCTATGAAAAGAATACTCATAACCTTTTTACTAGTGGGATATCTCCTCATCGGGTGTTCCAATCAAGAAGCACACACCAACTATACTTCTCCTTCCCGGCAGGAAGTGGATGACTTTATCAGCGAACATAACATCGATCCCTTAACCATTGAAGAGACAAAGGACTCTACCGTCCTACTACTCCAGAATGGGATCTATTATCTTTCCAACAATGAGAATGATAAGTTGATAGAAGACTATGTCGGTTGGAGTGGAAACGACGAACAAAAAGTGAACCTCGGATTGAGCAGTACCGGAATGCCCCATGCACATGTGATCATAAACGACGAGCGCCTCCTCGACGAAGCAAAGGAAGTCGAGGTTAAGTTTCATGACGGCACAACGGTCACTCAACCATTAGAAGGTAAACGTGGATTAATCTTATTTTATGATAAAAGTAAAAGAAATCTCACCATTCAGAGCGAGCTTCACCTATCGATCTATAATCAGGATCGTACGGTGATATATGAAGACAGCTTATAATGATAGAGGGACGGACCTTAATTCTGAATTTAGAATATTCGACAAGATGTTCAAATATTAAAAAAGTGGACCATAAACATTGAAAACCGGTTCATAAAACCTGATTCCGGATCAAATGTGGCTCAAACCGGATCATAACTGTACTTAAACGAACTCCATACTTCTTTCTACACACTCATATATCCCTTTAAGTCCGCTATTTTTAAAAAAAGAGGCCATTTCTGCATGAAACTTGGGGTTTTTATGAGAGAACGAAGAAATATAGGCAATTGATGCCACAGTGCATAGCGACCGATTCTATAAAGAACAGGGAGAACATTATGAAAATCCAATTTGATATAAAGGAACTCCTGGCTACCATTCAATCTAATGACAGAACCATTTTAGGAATAGACGGCCTAAGCCGTTCCGGAAAAACAACATTCGTGGAACAACTGAGGGGAATCCTGAAGAAAGAAAAGATCGATCACCATATCTTCCATATCGATGACCACATCGTTGAACGCAACCAAAGATATCATACTGGATTTGAAGAGTGGCATGAATATTTTCACCTGCAATGGGACGTTCGTTGGTTAAGAGAAAACTTTTTTAGCAAGCTGAAGCTGGACAAGGAAATCAACCTTCCGTTTTATGATCAAGATACGGATACCCGCGACTGTAGAACGATTACGCTTCCTGAGTCGGGTCTCATCATCGTGGAAGGTGTCTTTCTCCAAAGGAAGGAATGGGCGGACTTTTATGACCATCTCATCTTTTTGGATTGTCCCCGGGAAAAGAGATTTATGCGGGAAGCAGAGATTGCTAGACAGAACCGGGATAAGTTTGAAAAGAGATATTGGAAGGCGGAAGATTATTATATGAATACCTTTCATCCATGGGAAAGTGCTGATATTGTTTTGGAGACTTGATAATGTTTGGATAGCTTAACCAAGCTTACCTATCATGAAAAGCTGTCCCTCGTACCTGATGAAAATAAAACCGGGAACCAGTATCATGATTTTCCAGTTTTTATAAAAACAACGATTGAGGTCTTTATTATTTTTTGGAATAATTGGTAGTAATAAGAAAGAGGAGGAGAAGATTCTTGGTTCCAAATAATCAACCTACACAAACCATTTATTCACCACCCAAACACATCATCTCAGCAGCAACCATCGTACAGAATGAAAAAGGAGAAATCCTGTTAATCAAAGGACCCCGAAGAGGATGGGAAATGCCGGGAGGACAAGTGGAAGAAGGCGAGTCACTGAAGGAAGCGGCTATCCGGGAAACGAAGGAAGAAAGTGGGATCGATATTGAAATAGTCAAATTTTGCGGGGTGTTTCAGAATGTGAGCCGTTCGATCTGTAACACACTGTTTTTAGCCAGGCCGGTCGGAGGGAAACCGACAACTTCATCAGAAAGTCTTGAAGTCGCGTTCTTTCCGGTTGAGGAGGCCTTGGATATGGTCAATTGGAAGAACTTCAGGGAGAGAATCGAATACTGTTTGGATGAAACGAAACACCCGTTTTATATCGATTTTTGATGCGGGGAAGCACCATCCAATTGATATCGAAAAGAGATAAATTCAATGTGCCTTCATACTCTGTATAAGGGGTGATGAATGATGTGGTGGTTTGTGATCTTGATTACAGGCACGTTATTATTCGCGTTACTCATTGATATCAGGCGTAAGAAGAGAGGGAATGACCGGCATGTGCAGGGAATCCATCCTGATGCTAAACCGGGTGAAGATCGGAATTACACGATGGGAGGCGGTCGTGATTCCGGTGGCGGTACGGGACATTGATTTGAAGAGCTCAGAAAGTCTTTTCTGAGCTTTTTTCTTCTGTCAGTTTGCGAAGATGGATTTATGATGGTGAAAGCTTGGAGCGTAGTGTCAAATTCATTAAATGAGAGGAAGGAAGTTGCACATTGTCTTCTAATAGGAAAGACCTCGAGTTGGTAGGTTATGATGATATCACAGAACTATCAAAGGGTTGTAAGTTCTCTAACTGTGCACATGTTCAAGAAGCGGACTGTGCCGTCAAGAAAGCCATTGCGGATGGTAATCTTTCTGAGGAACGATTTCATTCCTTTTATCGAGATAAAAAGGAAGCTGAGTATGTCTCTGTGCAGAAGAATAAGACCAAGGCGATCGATTATATGAAACAAAGGAAACTTTTTCGAAAACCATAGATTGTCGATTGAAAAAAATTCCATTATACTTCTAAGTGAGAGATGTAGACGAAAGGGGACTTCAATCAGACATGTGGACAACTTTGTTATGATGAACGAGATCAATAGACTATGAACCTATCATTCTGACGGGAGAAGTGTGTCTGTTTAACGATCATATACAAGGAGCGCCTGGTGTGATTGAATACCCGACACCCGGAGTGGATACCTTTGTATCCGCTTTTTTTTGTGCCGGGATAGATACATCTCTTAGTGACACCTTTTAGTTTCCTTTAAAAATAGGAGGAAATATGAAATGACCAATCTAAAAGGAAAAGTGGCAATCGTGACAGGGGCAAGCCGCTCAAAAGGAATAGGGGCAGCGATTTGCCGAACACTTGCGAGCGCAGGGGCCGATCTCTTTTTTACTCATTGGACCACGTTTGATGAGGCGAGTGGAAATGGAGTAGAGAATGAGTTTCCGGAAACCTTATGTGAAGAATTAAAACAAATGGGCGTACGTGCCTTTCATATGGAAGTTGATCTGAGCGAAGGCGGATCGCCGCGTCGAATAGTGGATCGGGTGGAGGAAACTCTGGGAACACCAAGCATACTAGTAAACAATGCCACATTCGAATCACCGGCCAATTTCCGGACATTGAATAAAGATATTATGGATAAACATTATCAAGTGAACAACAGCGGGACCCTCATGCTGACCATGGAGTTTGCGAAACGATACGAAAAAGCCTTTCCTGAAAGAAAAGACGGGCGGATCATCAACATGGTTTCAAAGGGCCCGGATCCCAATAACCTGGCCTATATCGCATCAAAGGGAATGTTGATCGCTATCACGGAGCCATTATCCGTTGGCCTCGCGCAGATCGGCATCACCGTCAATTCAGTTGACCCCGGTCCGACCGATTCCGGGTGGATCAATGAAGAGATAAGGGAACACTTACTTCCGATGTTTCCAATGGGACGTATAGGTGAACCCGAGGATGCAGCGAAATTAATCCGATTTTTAGCCAGCGATGACTCCGGATGGATCACCGGGCAGCTGATCAAATCAGAGGGTGGTTTTTTGGGTAAATAATTAAGAGGGACGGACCTCCAGCTAAGCGGAGGTCCGTCCCTCTTTTTGGTAAAAAATCCCTTGACATCAACATCATGAACGGAGTACTATTTAATTAAACACTGGTCAATAAAAAGGATGAGTAATGTATGTCACCGAGAAAAGCAGTAGCACAGGAGCTAACGAAGGAAATGGTGATGGCAGCGGCACGGGAGCTTTTTCAAAAGAAGGGCTATCAGCAGGTGTCCATGAGGCAGATTGCGTCAGAGCTTGGGTACAGTCACGGCTCCATCTACTACCATTTCAAAAATAAAGCAGAATTGTTCTATGCCATGATTGAAACTGATTTTAAGCTGTTGGATCAGTGGTTGGATGATGTGATGGATCAGGATATGGACAACGAAGGGAAATTGAGGGGGATTCTTCTCGCCTTCATTCGATTCGGCCTGAGTCATAAAAGCCAGTATGAAATGATGTTCCTGCTTGCGGATGAGGAAGTCAAAAGCTACGTGAACAAAGGACCGAACGAATCCTATGAGAAATTCGCGCAAGTGCTTATCCAGCTAAGCAACAGAGAAATCACGATCCAGCAGACGTGGTCTATATTCCTGGCACTACACGGGTTTGTCAGTCATTACTGCCGTTGTGATGAAACTTACGCGGAAGTTGAGAACCTTGCACAATTGCACGTGAATTTTATCCTGAAATCAATAGGATAAAATTTTTTAGATGTATTTGACCGGTGGTTAATTAAAGGGGGACTTTTAATGGAAAAGGCAATGGTGGTAGGTGCTTCTGGAGGAATGGGGTATGCCCTTGTAATGGAATTGATCAGCAGGGGTGTCGAGGTCGTTGCATTTGCAAGAGGAAAAGAGAAATTGACCAGGTTATTCGGAGGTATGGAAACTGTCAAAATCAAGCCTGGGGACGCAGAAAATAAAGACCAGCTTATTCATGCCGCAAAGGGCAGTGACATCATCTTTCATGCTATGAACCTGCCTTATGAAGAGTGGAAACATAAATTAAGTACGATTACAGGGAACATCATCCTTGCAGCGGAACAAAACAACGCCAGGTTGGCCGTTGTAGACAATATCTATGCCTACGGACGAAGCGGGGGTGAAAAGCTGACCGAAGATAGAGAAAAACACCCTCATACACGAAAAGGCAAACTGCGCTTAGAAATGGATCAGCTGATCAAGCAATCTTCTGTTCCGGCGCTTATCTGCCATTTTCCGGATTTTTATGGTCCGAATGCCACCAACACCTACATCCACTTCACATTAGAACAGCTTTTGAAAAAGAAAAAAGCGGGATTTGTCGGTCCGAAGAATGTTGTACGTGAGTTCATGTATACCACGGATGGAGCGAAAGCGATGGTTGACTTGGCCAGTCATGATGAAGCATACGGCCAAAATTGGAATATACCTGCCGTCGCACCGATAACCGGGAACGAAGTAGAGCAGATCCTAAAAAGGCAGCTGGGAGAAGAAAAGGGGCTTTACTCCATTTCAAAAACGATGTTTGCCGTATTCTCCCTTTTTGCAGGGAAGGGAATGCGTGAGGCTTTGGAGATGCAGTATATTAACTCGGAACCTACCATTCTCTCTGGAGAAAAGGTGGATGGATTGTTGGGCAAGCGGCAGCACACATCCTATGAACAGGGGATAGCAGAAACCATTGCATTTATGAGAGGGTAATGGGACCTGGGGCCACTGCTCTGCCTATTTACAAAATTATGAAAAAGTGAGATAATAAAGAAAATTTTGGGGGAGGGAAAGTAAGTTTATGGAACCAACTAATTGCTAATTAATTAATTTATTTTTAAATTAATACGGATTTTGTAATGAGCGTGAAAGTGCCTACGGAGATAGGTCTATTTGTTATGCTCTTTATGGAATCAGGGCAATTAGAAGGTAACTTACTTTACTGATATCGGGATGATTATCATTCATAAAGAATCCAGTCCTGTCTGGATCCTATTTGGCAGTGGAATGCTTTTTAGGCATGCGCCTGCTGCTTAGGCACTTTATGAAAATAATTATACATTGATGATACTGGACCGTAAGAAGAGAGCCTCTTCTTACGGTCTTTTTTATTTCACAAAACAATAGAAGTGAAGGTCTTTCTTATCGCCATCCATAAAAAGTGTAACGTCAAATATGGATGAAAGAAGGAACGCGTATGTTGGAACTAAAATTGAATGGGATAAAAAAATATATGGAAGCGACGCTGGTCGTGGAGGATGTATCACTGGAAGTGTATGAGGGGGATAAGGTTGGAATCGTCGGGACAAATGGAAGCGGGAAGAGCACCATTTTGAAGCTGATTGCAGGCATCGAGCCGATGAATTACTATCCTGGTTACCCTCAGACATCGAGTTATGGATATGACGAAGGCCTCATTCATATGTCAAGGGGAGCGACCACTGCCTATCTGGAACAGTCTCCTGCTTATCCGAAAGGGTTGAAAGTCATCGATGTGCTCAATTTGGCCTTTGAGGAGGTGGACGGAATTGAGCAGGAAATGCGTGAGTTGGAAGAGCAGATGAGGGTATTGCAGGGAATGGAGCTAGAGAAAGCCCTGAATAAATACAGCGATCTGACTCAATTATTTGAAGTGAAGGGTGGATATGAAAGGGACGAGAAAGTAAGCAAGGTGTGCACGGGACTAAAGCTTTCAGAGAGTTTTTTAAAAAGGGACTTTGATTTATTGAGCGGTGGGGAGAAGACAACCGTTGTCCTTGGGAAGCTGTTGATTCATCGACCCGATATCCTTCTATTGGATGAGCCGACGAACCATCTTGATATGGAATCGATTGAATGGCTGGAGGGCTATCTGAAGAGCTACAAGGGAATGGTTATCATTGTATCCCATGACCGCTATTTTCTGGATAACGTCGTGACAAAGATCATGGAAATCGAGGATAAGAGGTCGATTTCGTATAAAGGCAATTATTCTTCCTTCATCCATCAAAAAGAAGAGAATATGCGCATTCAATTCGAGCATTTCAGAGAACAGCAAAAGAAGATCAATCGCATGGAAAAGACCGTGTTGAATCTGCGTGACTGGGCGATCCGGGCTGACAATACCAAGTTCTTTAAAAGAGCTGCAAGCATTCAAAAGAAGCTGGATAAGGTGGATCACATTGATAAGCCAGTTTTTGAAAGAAGGAATATGAGGTTTGATGTGAGAGCTGCAGAGAGATCTGGAAATGAAACCATCAAGGCGGCGGGACTTTCTAAACGCTATGGGGATAAAATGATTTTTGACAACACTGATGCCATGATTCATTTTGGTGAAAGAGTAGGCATGCTGGGTCCGAATGGAAGCGGGAAAACCACTTTCTTAAAAATGCTTGTTGGGGAAGAGCGGCAGGATGAAGGTGAGTTAAAATTCGGTGCGAATGTAAAGGCGGCCTATTTACCACAAATTATTGCTTTTAATAATGAGGAAGTCACGGTTCTGGACTGCTTCCGGGAGAATATCTCCATACTTGAAGGAAAGGCCCGGGAATACCTGGCGAAATTTATGTTTTACAAAGGCAGTGTATTCAAGAAAGTAAAGCATCTCTCAGGTGGGGAAAGAATCAGGTTAAAGCTTGCCATGCTGTTATTTCAGGATATCAATTTACTGATACTCGATGAGCCGACAAATCATCTGGATATTGATTCAATCGAAACCCTTGAAGAAGCCCTCGAAGACTTCGAGGGTACGATTTTCTTCATTTCCCACGATCGCTATTTTATCAACCGGATGGCAGAGAGGATCATTGCTGTAGAGGATTATTCCCTGAGGAGCTATCATGGGAATTACGATGAGTATAAGCGTGAAAGAGAGAAGAAACAGAGCCTGAAGGAGAGGAGAGAGTCGATTGATGTAAGTGGTGAGAAACCAGTACAAAAACCTGGTAGTATCAATGAGGAAATAATACAGGCCAAAGTTTTAAAAAGAATTGAAAGACTGGAAAACATGATAAGAGAAATTGATCTAACCATGGAGACGGGTCATATTGAATACGATGAGCTGAATCAACTGTATCGCAGAAAGCTGGATGTCGTTAAAGAATTGGATGCTGAGATGGAACTGTGGCTTCGATCTAGTGAGTGATATTTTTGAGGGACGGACCTTTGCTTCGAGTGGAAGCTGAGGTCTTCCTTCTTTTCCTATGAGGTTTAGCAAGTGGCCTCTTTATTTTTGTGTGGATCTTATTGATGAAATTAACAATTTATATAAATTGGATGGATTTTTTTCAATAACGGCAGGATTATCTTCTTCATGGCAAGTAATTGACAGCAGGACAGGGAACTTGTCTTCAAGAAAGTATCTGATTTGCGAAAACGCCTATGTAATTCGCTTCATTTGCAAAAGGTCCGTCCCTCTCCATGAATAAGTGATATAATGAGTGTCTGAAAAAAACATGTAAAGGCGTAGATGAATATGAATTACATATGGAAGCGATATATGAAAGTACCATTTGTTTTGAAGATGTCTGTCGGTTTCCTCCTTGGGATCATGGCCGGCCTGGTTTTGAAAGAAGATGCCGAGGTCCTGAAGCCATTCGGTACCGTGCTCATCCATCTTCTTAGTCTGATTGCTATCCCGGTAATATTCCTTACGGTGGTGCAGGCTGTCAACAAGATGAGTGTCACACAGCTCGGGAGGATGGGATGGAAGCTGATTCTCTATTATACGGCCACGACGGCTGCGGCGGTGTTCATTGGTCTTGGATTGGCCTTTTGGTTCAATCCGGGGATAAATTTATCTTTGCCTGACGCTCAGGTGAAAGAACCGAAAACACCACATTTCTCGGATGTTTTACTTCAAATCATCCCTGATAATCTGTTTCAGGCTTTCGCAGGGGGAGACACGCTCGCGATCATGTTTCTTGCAGTGATTATGGGGATTGCGATTTCGTGGATGAAGTTTTCTCCAGATAGTAAAATGAAGGAATACGGGAGCCTTCTTGATAAGGTATTTGCTGCGTTCAATGAAATGTTCTACATCCTTTTAAAAGGGGTCCTGGCTTACGCGCCGATCGGTGTGTTTGCCATAAGCGCAGCCACTTTTGGTCAGCAGGGATGGGAGACGATGCAATCTCTTGCCAAATTGGTAGGTGTCTTTTATGCAGGGATCATCCTCCTTTGGGTAGTGGTCTATGCAGGTTTCTTAAAGTGGTCGGGTCAACCGGTACTTCACTTCTTTAAACAAACGAAAGAAGCTTATAGTACGGCCTTTTTTACCTCCAGCAGCATTGCGTCCTTGCCGGTTGCCATTCAATCAGCCAAGAAAGCAGGGGTCTCTGAGAAGACGGCGAATTTCGCCCTTCCATTAGGGGCCATCTTCAATTCAGACGGTGGAGCCTTAAGGATGGGTGTATCCATCGTATTTGCGGCAAACGTGACAAACTTACAGCTTTCTGTCACGGATCTACTGATGATTGTTCTGGTAGGGACACTTCTTTCCATTGGAACCTCAGGAGTCCCGGCTGCCGGTCTCGTCACTTTATCAGCCGTCTTAACAATGTTCGGTTTACCATTGGAGATTGTCGCACTCATTGCTGGTGTCGATGCCATCATTGGGATGGGGGGAACGGCTTCCAACGTGACCGGTGATATCGTAGGGGCTGCGGTTGTCGATGAACTTGAAGAAAAGAAAGTGGACTCTATAACTATATAAAACCTAAATGAATAGGGACGGACCTCTTGCTTTCAGTGGAAAGCAAGAGGTCCGTCCCTATCTGCTTATGATGGACTCCCAATCAACTCTACCAACTTCCTAACCATTGATCCCGCCTCTCCATTTTCAGGGTACACCGAATAAAATGGCCGGTTGATGACATAAGGGTCAATCGGGACGAGCATACCTTGAAGCACTTCTTCTTTGACCAAGGAGCTTGATAGAAATGCGATGCCGAGACCCCTTACTGCGAGTTGCTTGATTAAGTAATGACTGCTAGCTTCAAGGATTTCTGTCGGCACGATTCGTTCGGATCTCAGAAAATCATCGGCATATTCTCTCGTCCCTGATCCGATTTCCCTGAGGATGAGGGGAGAAGAATGAATGTTCATGCGGCTGCTGGCGAAGAAACGCAGTTCGTCATGGCTGATCACTTCCAGTTGAAAGGGCTCCAGTCCCCTTGTTCCTTCCACAAGGGCAAGGTCGAGATCTTTGTGATTCAGTGCCTCTACAATGGTTTCATGATTGTGGGTCATCAGCTGAAGGCGGACGTGTGGATAGAGGATCTTGATTTTTTTGACAAAGTCGGGAAGAAGTACGTCACTGACGGTGTGAGTGGCCCCGATCCTTAAGAGGATTTCCTCAGTCTTCTGTGTGACCTGTTCCATCGTCCTCCACAGTTCCAACATCTTCTTTCCTTGTTCAAACACTTGAATCCCCGCAGGTGTTAATTGAAAAGCCTGATTGGCAGAAGAGCGGTAGATGAGTTCAATTCCTAAGGATAGCTCCAATTTCTTTATGTGGACACTGACGGTCGGTTGAGACAGATTCAGGAATTCACTTGTTTTTGTAAAATGCTGAAGCTGGGCGAGAGTGACAAAAGTACGAATCCATTCCAGTTGCATAGAGACCCTCCATTACAAATAGTAATCACCTATATTATCTTTATTCATTTCTATTATAGCTTAAGGGAAGGTATAATGTTAGACGAAGGAAGTGATCAACAAGATGGAATGGTTTTTATTTATCATAGGCGGAGCAGTCATCGGCATCATTTCCGGTTTTTTTGGCATAGGTGGCGGAATTGTTCTCACACCAACCTTACTTGTGCTTGGCTATGAACCGAGTCAGGCAATCGTTCTTTCCTTAATGCTGACATTGGGGTCGACTGTGACGGGGACAGTGTCACACATTCGGTTAAAAAATGTAAATGGGAAATTAGCGGTTGTCCTTGGGGTATTCGGAGTGATCGGGTCAGTCATCACCGTGCCATTTGTGAAGTGGCTCGATTCAATCAATGGGGCTTCTACGGTCATCTCCATTGTCTATATTGGAATATTAAGCTGGTTTTCTTATCAGTTTTTAAGCAAACGACAAAAGGAAGCAAAAGCAAAGGGAGTATCTGTGGCTCCCTTGATCGGTCTTTTCACTGGTGTCATCTCGTCTCTTATGGGAGTCAGCGGTGGATTTGTCATGACCCCGCTCCTCTCGAAATGGCTGAAGCTTGATCTCAGGAAAGCGATCGGAACCAGCATATCGGCAGCATCCATCATCGTGTTATCGGGAATCGGCTCATACTTGTATTCGGGGGAAGCACTCGATTTTCGTCATGGAATCATGTTGATCATCGGAGCTTTGATCGGAACCCCAATCGGCTCAATTCAGCTGAAACGATTTAAAGGTGTGTCTGTAAAAAAGATGTTGGCTGTTTTGTACATGGTGGTGGCGGTCAGTGTGATTTTCAAGATGTTATCCATTTCCTCTGTCTCACTCGGACTGATCTTGGCATCCGTGCTCGTTTTCTTAGGAATGCTGATTTATTCACAGCAGCGAACTAAGAGAGCAGTGAATCAGTGATCTGGTTGAAAGCTGAAAGTCGGTTGGTTGAAGGATGTTTGTAGGTTTGACGACCAGATGCATATCGAAGTAGAGAGGTCATTCGCATTGCGAGTGGCCTCTCTATTTTTTTGTGTGGTTAAAGATGTGTTTTGCAATTTATGTAAATTGGCTGGGTTTATCAGGATTTTGGTTGGATTTTCGTGAAAAACGGCCGGATTATGTTCTCCATCGCAAGTAATTGACAGCTGGACAGGGAACTTGTATTCAAATGGGTAGCTGTTTTTGTGAAAACCACTGAGTCAATCGCTTCATTTTCAAAAGTCAGGCAGGATTAAGCGGAAATGTACTAGAAACTAGTCTAAATAAGGGGATGGAAGTCGAAAGGGGGAGAGTGTCGGTATTCTGGGAATAGAAGTCTCTGATTATTTTTCTGAAATTTCATTCTATTTGTCATTCTGTACAAATCGCAAGTTCTTTTATAGACATCGTGTCTAATGATAAACAAGTCTTTTCAAAATAAACTTAAATTAAGCAAATAAAAAATGAAATAAAGGATGATTCTATGTCAATCAACCGAAAAAGATTAAAGCGTCATCTAGAGGAGTTAGCAGAAATCGGGAAAATCGGAGAGACAGGCGTTTGCCGCTTGGCCCATTCCAAGGAGGATCGCCAGGCAGTGGAAGTGGTGAAAGGCTGGATGGAAGAGGCGGGTTTAACGACAAAGATTGACGGCTTCGGGAATTTGATTGGAAGAATAGAAGGTGCCGATAAGGATAAGCCGATTCTTATGCTGGGCTCCCATATTGATTCTCAGCCATATGGCGGGAGATTTGACGGAACTGCCGGGGCATTGGGAGCAATCGAAGTCGTTCATAGTATGAAGGACAATGGAATCGTCCCGGACCGGGCCATTGAAGTGATTTGTTTTTCCGATGAAGAGGGCTGCCGGTTTAACAAAGGAGTATTTGGAGTCCGGGCTCTAGCCGGGATGCTTGAGGAAGGCGAACTGGACCGGAAAGACAAGCAGGGTGTGACGAGAAGAGAGGCGTTGAAGGAATTCGGGGTCGAGCCGGATGTAACGGCTAGTCCTGTATACCAAAGAGGTGATATCGCAGCGTTTCTGGAGTTACATATTGAACAGGGGCCGGTCCTTGAGGAAAAGGGAAAACCAGTCGGAATTGTATCGGGCATCTCTGGTCCGATCTGGCTGACCGTTACTCTCGAAGGATTCGCTGGTCATGCGGGATCGGTGCCGATGACGATGAGGCAGGATGCCCTTGTGGGTGCTTCGGAGATCATCCGGAAATTCGATGATCTGGTTAAAAGTGAAGGAACCGAAACCACAGTTGGAACGGTAGGCAGTATGCAGGTGTTCCCGAACTCAAGAAACATCATTGCCGAAAAGGTGGAGTTCACCGTAGACCTTCGTGATATAGACGTGGAAGCGCGCACGAAACTAGAGGAAAAACTCTATCAAATCATCGAAGAGACAGCAATCGGTTGCAACCTTAAATACGATATCAAGGAAGATACCCGGAGCGAGCCGAGATATTGTGCAGACTGGATCAAGGACATAATGAAAGAGGAAGATGAAAAGCTTGGACTGAATTCACCGACGTTAATGAGCGGCCCTTTCCATGATGCCTTATTCATGTCCTATATCAGCGATTACGGAATGATCTTCGTTCGCTGTGAAAAAGGTATCAGCCACAATCCACTGGAGTATGCCGAGATGGATGATATCGAAAAAGGGGTGGAGCTTCTTTATTCGACGGCAGTGCGGGTTTGTCAGGGACATGGGGACAGGCACCTAGCCCCAAAAGACGGCTCGACTGCTGTTCATAAAAAGTAAGAGAATATAGGGACGAGGGACCTGTCCCTCTGTCCCGTTTGGGAGGTGATCGTTTGAGAGCGACGATGCTCTTCATAAACGGAGAAGTGGTTACTGTGAATTCTGAATTTTCCGTGAAAGAGGCGGTTGCCATTCAGGATAATAAAATAATTGCAGTCGGCACGAATGAAGAAATTCTACCATATGCAGGTGAAGGAACGAAGATTGTGAACCTGGAGGGAAGAAGTCTCCTGCCCGGCTTTATTGACGCCCATGCCCACCTCGAACTTTATGGAACCAATAAGCTAGGGGTGAATGGCAAGGAGGCAGGGAGTATAAAAGAACTCCTTAGAAAGTTGAAGGAGAAAGCACGATTGACTCCAAAGGGGGAATGGGTACGGGGCTGGGGTTATAACCAAAACACCCTTAAAGAGGGAAGGCATATAACACGGTGGGATCTAGATCAGGTTTCCACCGAACACCCGATTATTGTGGTTCGGACATGCGGGCACATATCGTGCGTGAATACGAAAGCGCTGGAGCTTGCGGGTGTTCATCCTGAAACAGAAGACCCGAATGGAGGGAAATACGGCCGTGAAAACGGCGAATTAACCGGACTGCTGTTAGAAGCCGCACATATGAACATGTTTCTTACAGCCAATTATTCTGAAGAGGAAGTGGAGCAGGGATTGGCCCTCGCTTCCCAGGATTATTTAAATAAAGGAATTACGAGTGTCCATGATGCCGGGGGATATGGACCTGAACATATTCGGTTCCTTCAAAAAGCAGTAAGAGCAAAGAGGGTTAAGCAGAGGGTATACGCACTATACGGCTCGCTGCATGATTCTGTAGATATGGTGGAGAAAGGCCTGGAAAGCGGAATCGGGACAGGCCTTGGGGATGAGTGGATGAAAATCGGGCCTGCCAAAGTGTTCATTGATGGAAGCAGCAGTGGTCCTACAGCCAAGACGAGGGAGGCCTACACGAGCAATCCAAATGACTCAGGCATTTTATATTTGAACCAGCATGAATTAAACGGGTCCCTCGGAAAAGCGCATGAAGCGGGGTGGCAAATCACCGCACATGCCATTGGGGACAAAGCGGTTGAAATGATGATTGAAGCCATTCGACATGCTCTTGACCTACACCCCCGTGAAAACCATCGTCACCGCATTGAACATTCCGGCATGACGCCATCGGACCTCATTCGCCAGATAAAAGAGCTGGATATTGTTCCGATACCAAATCCAGCCTTCATTTATGAATTTGGCGACGGGTACGTGAATGATTATGGAGAGAGGGTCGACGTCATGTTCCCCTTAAGGAGCTTTTCAGAAGCACAGATTCCTTTTGCCATCGGATCAGACAGCCCGATCACCGCCGTGGATCCGCTCCACGGGATATACTCAGCTGTCACTCGCAGGAGTAAATCCGGTGAAGTGATAGGGGACCGACAACGAATCACCATAGAGGAAGCGATTAAGGCCTATACATGGAACGGTGCATATGCGAGCTTTGAAGAACCCATAAAAGGCAGCATTGAAGCCGGGAAGCTTGCTGATCTGGTTGTGTTAAATGATTCGATTTTACACTGCGAAGCTGAAAGATTACGAGAGTTAAAAGTAGAGTTAACGATTATAAATGGGAAAGTGGAATATGCAGCAAAAAAGGAGGGTGTCTTATGAGTAAAAGCGCGTTTACGAAAATTTATTGCTTGTCTCTGATTTTACCGTTTCTTCTATTAATTTTCCCCTTGTTTTCAATCGGAAACAGGGCAACTCCAATCATCATGGGGATGCCGTTTTCGGTATTCTGGGTGATTTTATGGATAATCATAACCTTTTTAATCGTTCTTGTACTCTATCAAATCGATCCTGACAAAGATGAAGAGGAGGTCAAGTAATGGCAGATTGGCAGATTGCAATGATCATGATGATCGGCTATCTTGTGATTGCATTAGTTGTTGGTGTGATGGCAGGAAGAGGTCACGATAAAAATTCTTTAGATGAGTTTACCGTAGCAGGCGGAGGCCTAGGCTTGGTTGTGATGTGGTTCCTGATGGGAGGGGCTGTGTTCAGTGCCTTTTCATTTCTCGGCGCTCCGGGGTGGGCATATTCCAAAGGAGCACCAGCACTTTATATATTAACTTATACCGCTTTTGCGATCCTCCCGTGGTACATCATCGGTCCGAAAATCGGGAAGATCGGCCGTAAATTCAATATCTACACGGTTTCCGGCTTTATGAAAAAACGATACGGAGGTAAGACGCTGCCCATCTTAATCGGGGTCATTGCGTTACTCGCTTCCATTCAATACCTAGCCACGCAGATGAAAGGGATGGCCTACATCTTCAATATCATGACTGAAGGACGTATTCCTCTTTGGCTCGGAGCCCTGCTGGCGTATGGAATCGTAGTCGTCTATGTTGCAACTGGTGGATTACGGGCAGCGGCTTGGTCTGACGTGTTCCAGGGGATCTTAATGATCGTCATCTCGTGGGTAGTTGGCCTTGCGATTGTTAATAAGCTTCACGACAGCGTGGGTGGGATGTTTACAAACCTCGTCCAGGACAACCCTGCCTTTTTTGAAATCGGGAATGAAGGAGCCGCTATGTCAGGGACAGCTTATACAACCACGATTCTCGTCTCTCTCATAGGATTCTTAATGTGGCCACACCTATTTTCAAAGTCATATGCCTCCAATGCACGAACGATTAAGAAGACCGTATTGGTGTATCCGATTTTTGCCCTGTTCCTTATCCCGCTATTATTTGTTGGTTTTTCTGCAGTGAATATAGTCAATCCAGCTGACATTGGAGCACCTGATGAAATTCTTCCTTACCTGATCACCACTGTCCTTAGCCTTCCCGGTTGGGTATACGGACTTGTGGGTGCAGGAGCTTTAGCTGCAGCCATGTCCACGGCAGATGCCATAACCCACAGTGCTTCACTGGAATTTACGGACGGCGTCATTAAGAATGTAAAGCCGGACCTTTCTGATAAAACTACATTGCTTCTGATGAGAATCGGTGTCTTTGTGGTCGGAGGACTTGCTTACTTTATCACCGTATTCGGGGGTCAGGGGCTTATCGCCTTATTGCTCGGAGCCTATGGTTCCATCGTCCAATTCGCGCCCGGCGTATACGGAGCCCTCTATTCGAAGAGAGTGACGGGACCGGCTGTTATCACGGGACTCATCGTCGGAACATTCGTGAACTACTATTACCAGCTCGTCGCAGAGACCACACCTTTTGAAATCCATGCAGGTATTCTTGGATTGATCTGCAACCTCGTCATCGTCATCGTGGTCAGTGCTTTCACCCAGCAAAAAAGTATCGGCATTGCTGAAGAGTATCGCAATATCGGATAATAATGGGGCATGGGGACAGGTAGCTTGTCCAACAGGGACGGACCTCTAGAGGTCCGTCCCTGTATTTATAAATAAGAGTCTAATGAGGTTCTCCACACAATACATAATTTTTTGAGATTTTAGCAAGATAAGTATATGTGAATTCTTTTTGTTGATAAAGGGGTTGTTTCAGCTTGATGTTAGTGTGGGGTCTCATTCTTCTTTTAGTAGTGGCTCTCTTTATAATGCCAAAGAGGTTAACCGTCAGGGAAAATCTCATCATGTTTCCATTCGTCGGATATTTTGCTGCGGTTGCACATGTTTTGGTAGGATTAATGTTGGATTATGTGGATTTTGGTCCGACCAAAAGTGTGGAATTTTCAGATTTTGCACTGGTGGCATTTGCTCCATCGCTCATTGCCCTTTTATTCTTAAATTTCATGAAACAAGAAAAGCATTTGCTTTATGTAATAATCTGGACTATTTTCTCGTTCTTGATAGAATTATTACTTAGTATTAACGGTTATATGAAGCATTTAGAATGGAAAATCTGGTATTCCATCCCCGTTTATTTGCTGGCATTCTTTTTGCTGCAGTGGTTTTTTCAACGGATAGTCCGAAATAGATCTCAGGGTTCGTAGGTTAGCTGTGTATTGACATCATACTAAAAGAGAGGGAGGTTCTTTTATGCAGAGAACCTCCTCTTTTTTTGAGGATGAAATTCAGTAAATGAAACAACTTCTGTACACTATTTGTTCAACTTTTTCTTTCTATTTTTGCATGGACATAGTACATTATTTTTATAAGCATATGAATAAGTCATTTCGGGTATAGACCAATGAGTTAGTAGGGGCAGAGTTTCTATCCTCTTGCCAGTCAGGGTCATTGGTTATGAACTGATTACATTATCTCGTCTTATAGAAAGAAGGTCGAATATGCAGGTATCGGAAAAGTTCTATGAATTTATGAGCGAGCGTACATGGCAACTCACGGAGAAGTGGTATGAGTCGTTGGATAAAAGTGATTCATCAGGAGTGTATTCTTCAACAGATCCTAAGGTGATTGAAACGTTGAAGCGTCAAAATCACGAATTTCACGAACGCTTTTGTGTCCTTTTTAAGGATATAGGACAGGATGCACTCTGTAATTTCGCCCAATGGATCGAGGAAATTGCAAAAGATGAAGAACACTTACAAACCCCAACACACTTTATACTGAGGGAATTCTTCAGAACCCAGGAACAATATCTGGAGATTTTGAAAGAATTTAACCGCCAGCATGGCAGTGAGTTTCCACCTGAGAGAATCGAATCATTCAGAGAATTGATCATTAAAACTTTTAGTCTGGTCATTTCAAAGTTTGCTGAAGAAAATTACGAATATGCACAGAGACGCCTGAAGGCTCAGCAGGAGATGATCAGGGAGTTAAGTTCACCGGTCATTTTAATTGATAAGAAGACAGGGGTGCTCCCACTTGTCGGTGATATCGATACAGGAAGGGCGAGGTATATCCTCGAGAATACACTGGCCGAATGCGTCGGAAAAAATGTTGAGCATTTGTTCATAGATTTATCAGGTGTCATCATGGTGGATACGATGGTTGCTCATCAATTGTTCCAGATAATGGAAAGTTTGAACTTGATTGGTGTGAAGAGTTCGATATCAGGCATTCGTCCGGAAATTGCCCAAACAGCCATACAACTTGGTATATCATTTGAAAATATTTCTGTCACTTCAACTCTTGAACGAGCATTGAGTCAGCAACGGTAGAAAGAAGTCATTCAACGAGCGGTTACTTTGTAATCGCTCTTTTCTTTTTATTTTATGAAACTACTTGTTTAAAACTAAACTATATAGGGAATTACCCCCATTATAGAGTGAATTTGGTATGGGATGCCCTTGTGAAATTCACGATAGAAGGAGGGGCAACATGCAATTAGTCAAAATGATCCGATTCAACCGAAATGGATTTACCTGCGGTCCACCGCGATCCGAATCTATCTATAAAAGAAGAGAGCCAATTTTTATAAATCGGGAGATCGACAATCTTTTTCATACAGGTAAATCGATTTATACGTCCGAAATGATCCTGCCGCGATCCACTGATCGGCAATGGTCCGGATGTTTTTGTTATTTGGAGGAGTTCACTCAGGTGGCTACTGAAGCTCGTCATATAGGTTTTCTCCCCAGAGAGGGTGTGATATGGGTGAGAAATAAGAGCCATCTCGGCGGCGGAATTCCCTACATTCATCGCTTCGTTCATCCGTTGGTTGAAGAAGGGACAGATGATGATAATATGATCAATGATACATGGGTGAAAATGAGCGTAGAGGATGCATTGGAACGAACGCGGCTTTGGAAAAAAGAGCATGGTTCGCTCCCTGAGTGGATCACGGAATGCTACCTTATGGAAGGGCAAGTGAAACGTCTGGTCTATCCTTCTACTACTGAAAAAATTATGGAATTTTGGTTAAGTAAAAATTAAACATACTGAGAGTTATGAATGTCCCGTCTTTTTGTTATAATACATAGTATCCTACAATCTAATGAAGGTTGAAGTGTTACGTTTTACGTTCACTTTCTATGTAAAAGGGGAATTCACTTGAAATTTGAAGAAATTAATCCAGAATTAGTGACATTATGCCGGACGTCAGATCCATTTCATATGGCAGAATCGGTGATCGGAGACCAATTAAGGGGATTGGATATTTTGTCGTTAAAGGGGATCGAGCGGAAAAAAGCCCTTCCGGGAGACGTGGTCAACCTGTTGATCATCTATTTCTTCACAGAGGTCAAAGGTACGGTATACCACAGGAACGCACTTTCTAAGTTATATAATCATTGGGTCTCTAATGAAGTGTTTACCTTCTCTAAGGCAAAAAAGATGATCGAGCTGGACATGCACGAGCAGCTTGGTGAAATCGATCGTTTATAGATATGCGAAAGGTCTGGATCTATTGAGATTCAGGCCTTTTTTTGCTTTAATAGCTAGATGCGATACTGACACTCAGGCATGATATCAGTAAAGAATAAATATTTTCCAGAGAGGCACACTAACAAATACATATCATTTTTAGTAAAGGTGACCTCCTCATGGACAATCATACAAGCGACAATACGGCAAGGCGCTACACGGCGCATGTCAGTATTCTTGGTACCACCCAGATCCACTTGCGGAATCCGTATATCATCGCATGGTGGAGTGCAGCTTTTCCCGGATTTGGCCATTTGCTATTATCGAAATATTTGCGTGGTTTTGTCCTCTTCATATGGGAAGTCATTGTGAATCTGCAAGCGAATGTCAATCTGGCCATGATTTATTCGTTTCAAGGCGAGATCGAGATGGCGAAGGAGATTTTAGATACGAGATGGCTTTTGATTTATATTCCTGTTTATATTTTTGGGATTTGGGACAGTTATAGGACCACGGTTGACATGAATAAGGTTTACATATTAGCCGACCGGGAAGCCCACCCTTTTAATTCATTCAGCATAGGAGCACTTGAAATTAATTATTTGGATAAACGAAATCCGGTTATGTCCGTATTGTGGTCCTTATTTATCCCTGGTCTCGGACAATTATATGTCCATAGGATTGTAACAGCATTTTTCGTAATCATTTGGATTGTTGTCTTTTTCTACTATTCACACGGCCTTGAGGCCATTTCTCTATTATTCTTAGGAGAAATAAAGGAGGCAACCAGTGTCATCAATCCTGAATGGCTCTTATTTTTCCCTTCACTATATGGTTTTTCTATTTTTGATTCCTATATGAATACGGTGGAGAATAATAAGCTGTTTGAAAAGGAACAGCGGGCGTTTCTTAAGAAAAATTATCAATCACCCACTTTTCAACCTATGAAAAGTAAAAAAAGCGAAGTGATAATCGAATGAAGATATTCTCAACGTTTGAACATAATGCGTATTTAGAAATGGCCATTACCATGATGGTGGAACAAGGGATAAAGAAAGAAGATATATTTGCGATGCCGTTGGATAAGCGTACGGAAAAGCGAAAAGTATTTGATTCCATTCATCGGTCGGATGGAACGTCTCTCATTGATATCGGCATGGCTCTTGCAACAGCCTTCTCTGTCATTGGGGCGAGTATCGGTTTTGATCTGGCGTGGGGTCCCATTTACTGGGGGCTGATCGGTGCAGCGGCGGGTTTTATGATAGGATTCATGATTCGGATACTGACAGAAGTGGTGTTGAAACCGAGAAGGAAATCGTTAAAAGGAAAATCCTCTGAAGTGATCTTGATAATCGCATGCGAAGAAAATCAGGGTGATATGGTAGAAGGTATTCTTTGGGAACATTATGCCCTGGGAGTAGGGAAGTATAGAGAATAGTAGGGGCAGCATACCGACTGCAAAGGGACAGTCTATCACCTCTAAACTGCATAACCACTTGTGTCTCAGTAAAAGAGACGATCGAGCTGGATATACATGAACAGCTTGGTGGAATCGATCGGATATAATCGACTCAAGTTGAAAGGTCTGAATCTCAATTTCTGTATGGGAAGGGTTCAGACCTTTTTCTACGTCCTCACATAGGATCCCTAATACACCCTAAATATGGTAAAATAATATCATATATTATATTTTTGGAATATTTCGGTTTCGGAGGAGGGGAATACATAGATGAACACATCGCAAACAGCACCCTTGTTGATCAGCAGGGTGAGGGAAAAGGACTTGGAAATGGTCATGGAGTGGTTTCTTCAGCGCAAACAGTCGTTCTATGCGCTGGGTCGGATTTATGTAAGTAAGCAAGAAGACATCGAAGACATATTTTATCGTTCGATTATAAGCATACATAATGAATTGCACCGTTTTAAAAAAAATACCTCATTTGACTCGTGGGCTATTTCTCGATTTATACATAATGGCCGGTCTCTCTCTAAAGATAAGAGTTTCCGGGATTCAGAGGGTCAGAAGTCTGATCAAACGCTCTTTCATGCCTTCCATCAATTAGAAGATCAGGAGAAAGAGGCGACTGCATTAACGTATTTCAACGAATGCTCTTTTGAGGAAGTTGGACGGATTCTTGAAGTATCAGTTGAGAAGGTTAAATCCTGTGTATTTTCAGGCGTAAGAAAGCTTAAGGAAGAGTTGGGGTACGGTTCTTTCGAAGGTTGTCCGGAATATCATAAGCATTATCTTGATTACCTGGGAAGAACGATGGATCGGCCTGAAAAGGTAGAGTTTGAGATGCATATTTACCATTGTCAGGGGTGTCAGGAGGATTTGGCTTCTTTTCAGGAAGTGGTGCTGACCTTGACAGGAATGACAGATGCCTTGGAGGTCCCTGCTGGATTGCTAGAGAGGATCAAGAGTAATGTAGAGGAAAGAGAAGCGCACAGGCAGAGGAAGAAAAAGAAACGGAAATCGATCTGGCTTTCCATCGCAGGTGTTTTCGCGATGGTCGTATCGATCGGATTCGTAACAGGTGGATTCTCTAGTCTCTACTATGCATGGACGGAAGAGGATGAACAATTGCGTGCCATTCTCCAGCATGACCTGGGGGAAAGGTTGAATCTCGAGTCGGAAAGCAATGGGGTGAAGATCACCATCAAGAGTGTCGTCGCCGATGATGTACAGACCCTTGTCTTTTATGAAGTTGAGGATACCAAGAAAGACAATCTCTATATGATGAATGCTCATGAAGGCGTCCATATCGATAATGAATACGACGTCATGAGGCGTGATGTGCAACATATGTACTATTCTCCTCCCGTCGATCAGGACGAAATACAAAATGAAGAGAAAAATGTGTATAAAGGTACCATGAGTCTCCTGCCGGTTTCAGTGGACAGCGGAACCATTAAATTGAATGTGGCAAGGCTCATGCAATTAGATCAGGACCCTCAAAAAGAAGAGTATTTCAGTGGGGAGTTGAGATTTGCCGAAGGGGATTGGAGCTTTGATATTCCGTTTACTAAGCAGTCATCCAGGGTGCATAAGCTGGATAAGGAAATCGACATTGACGGAATTCCGGTCCGCCTGGATAAGCTTACGATCGCGCCGACCACGACGCTCCTCCAGTACAGCTTTCAGAATCAAGGCGGGGACAAACGGATTGATGTCATTACATTTGATTCCATTGAATCGGATAAGGAGAGGGTGAAGGCAGACCTCTTTGGAGGCAATATGTACGTGGAATCCTTTGACCAGGAGGGATGGAGTGCCTTTACGTCAAGGTTTGACACGTTATTTTTTGAAGATCCACAAGAGGTGAACATTCATTTTGATTCCATCCATTTATCTGTAGACGATCGGAAAACCATCCCACTCGATAATCTCCAGGACCTGCCCAAGGCATTTGTGTATCAAGGGAATACTATCTCCATTGATAAAATCCAGGTCGGAAATCCTGCGAAGGTGATTCTTACACATGATGTATCGAAGGATCGTGCCTATGAAAGAGTGCACTATGGGTTCTCCAGCGATTATTTAATGAATGAAAATACATCAATTGGAGTTAGTGACGGCAATGGGGTATTGATGGACAAAAACGGCAAGATCCATGAAATTGATGTATATGAGTATGATAAATTAGATCAACCCCGCTACTTCGAAACGGAACAAACCATTGAATTTTATAACGACTCGTCAAGTGAAGATGTAAACTTGACCAAGCTTGAAATCGAGGGTTACAGTACAACGAAATATGTAGATGACCGGGTGAAGGTAAAGTTGGACTAAAAATATAGAAGAGGGACGGACCTCCTGCGCTAAAAACCAGCAGAAGGTCCGTCCCTCTTCAGTGAGAATAACTTCCCCTACATGAGAAACAATAGGTTTGTCGTGAGAAGGGTGACAAAGTTAGTTTTCATGGTTGTTGAAACCGTCACCATCGGGAGCCTATGATGAATACATGAGAAATTATTATTCAATCATGAAAGGATGAGAGAAGTGGCTCAATCAAATATGAAAGTCGCGGTACAAAAGTTTGGTAACTTCCTCAGTTCAATGGTTCTGCCGAATATTGGCGCATTTATCGCTTGGGGTTTAATTACAGCGTTGTTCATACCAACTGGGTTCTTTCCAAATGAAAGCCTTGCCAATCTGGTAGGGCCGATGGTTACGTACCTGTTACCGCTCTTAATCGGGTATACAGGAGGTAAGCTCGTACACGACCAGCGCGGTGGGGTCGTGGGTGCAATCGCGACAATGGGTGTCATTGTCGGGGCACCGGATACACCGATGTTCCTGGGTGCCATGGTCATGGGGCCATTGGGTGCTTACGTCATCAAGAAGTTTGACCAGATGATCGAAGGGAGAATCAGAGCAGGATTTGAAATGCTCGTCAATAACTTCTCCGCAGGTATTCTTGGTGGAATCCTTGCAATCCTGGCATTCCTTGGTGTAGGACCTGCCGTGGATGCCTTCACGAATCTACTGGTCTCAGGTGTTGACTGGCTTGTGGCAGCAGGACTGCTTCCATTAACAAGTATCCTGATCGAACCTGCAAAGATTCTATTCTTAAATAATGCCATCAACCACGGTGTATTGTCACCGATTGGACTGGAGCAGGTTCAACAGGGTGGTAAATCGATTCTATTCCTATTAGAAGCAAATCCGGGACCGGGTCTTGGAATTCTGCTGGCGTTCATGTTCTTTGGAAAAGGAACAGCAAAGCAATCGGCATCTGGAGCAGGAATCATTCACTTTTTCGGTGGGATTCATGAGATTTACTTCCCGTACGTATTAATGAAACCGATGCTGTTCGTTTCTGTCATCCTTGGTGGAATGAGCGGAGTGTTCACCCTTGTTTTATTAGGTGGAGGATTGGTATCACCGGCATCACCTGGAAGTATTCTTGCGATTACCGCGGTTACTCCTCCAGAAGGAATGGCGTATCTCGCAAACTTTGCAGCCGTTTTTGTGGCAGCAGCCGTTTCCTTCATCGTGTCTGCCATCGTCTTGAAATCAAGCAAGACCACAGATGAGGATATCGAAGGCGCAACGAAGAAAATGCAGGAAATGAAAGGCAAGAAAAGCTCTGTAGCAGGCCAAGTGAACCAAGGAACAATGCCTGAAGATGTAAACAAAATCGTCTTTGCCTGTGATGCAGGTATGGGCTCAAGTGCCATGGGGGCTTCACTTCTACGTAAGAAAGTGAAGGCAGCAAATCTGGATGTCAGCGTGACGAACACATCCATTAGCAACCTGCCATCTGACGCTCAAGTCGTCATCACACAGGAAGAACTGACGCCGCGAGCGAAAAACAAGCTTCCGAACGCCTATCACATTTCTGTTGATAATTTCCTATCCAGTCCGGAATACGACAAGCTGATCGCGAGTCTTCAAGATGGAATCACGGATGAGCAGGCAGAGGTTGTGGAGGATGCAGAGAAAGAAGCGGTTAACGCTGAACCGAATGCAGATCATGGTGATGATCTACTTCTTGAAGAAAATATCTTCATGAATCAGTCATTTGCCACTAAAGAAGAGGCAATCCGGTTTGCAGGAGAAGCTCTCGTCAAAGCAGGATACGTGGAAGAAAGCTATGTTGATGCTATGATTGACAGAGAAGGAATCACATCTACCTATATGGGTAATAATGTAGCCATTCCACACGGTACGGAAGATGCGAAGAAAGCCGTCATCAAATCCGGTTTCACGGTCGTTCAAGTTCCGAACGGCGTGGACTTCAACGGTGAGAAGGCGAAGATGATCTTCGGTATCGCCGGCAAGGACGGTACACATCTGGAAATCCTTTCAGGGATCGCCGTTGTCTGCTCCGAGCAGGAAAACGTTGACCGGATGGTTCAAGCCAAATCAGCCAAAGAACTGAAAGACATCATTAACAGCAACTAGAACAATCATTCAGAAAGGCGGGATCCCTGCCTTTCTGTTCTCATTTGTATGAATAAAAGCTCATTTTAGGGAAAGAGGGGAAAGCATGTTTATTACCTCAAGGGAAAAATCCATCATCGAATTGATCGTAAAAACATCGGGGAAACATACCGTGTACTCTCTTTCTGCGTTCCTGAATGTGAGCGGGAGAACCGTTCAGCGAAATTTGAAATCAATCGAAAGCTTGTTAAAGGAATATCATCTGGAACTGAAGAGGACGGCTAACGAAGGGCTGTTCATCGATGGAAAGAATGAACATATCTATCGCCTGATTCAGAACCTGGCGGAAGTGAATCCCACCGATGAAACACCTGAAGAAAGGAAGCTGAATTTGCTGATCATCCTTCTTCATGAAGGTCCGTCCTTTAAAAAACAGGTATTGGCGAATCAGCTGGGGATCAGCGTTACAACCCTTTCTTCGTATTTGGATGAGCTCGCCGATTGGCTGCAAAAATACGGCATCACCCTGACAAGGAAACGAGGGGTGGGGGTGGAGCTTTCCGCAGATGAAGCCGACAAGCGCCATGCCCTGGCAAGCTTCTTCCTCGTCTACTTTTATGAAGACATCATTGAGACTCTGTACGGGATGCAAAAGGGAAATCACCTCGATGAACCGGTGCAGGGGTATTTCAAGCCGGACTATTTACTCGCTGTCGACCTGGTGGTGAATCACCAATTGGCCGAGGAGCAGATTACCTTGACGGACAGTGACTATATCGGTCTCATTGTGTATACTTGCCTGACGATACAGCGAACCGAAAAGGGCTTCGAATTACAGAAATTTGAGCCAACTGAGGATCAAGATTCTACTGAATATCAGCTGATGGACACGATAGGCAGGGAGCTGAAAGATACACTTTCTATTCCGATGACCAATAGGGACGTTCAATTTTTGACGGTCATTTTAAAAGGGTCCAAAGTTCAGGATCCCGACGTCGTATACTATGACAGCATCCTCCTTGGTCATCTCATCAAGAATGTTATCAAGGATGTATCAGCGGACCTCCATGTGGATCTGTCTGATGACTTTTCCCTATTCCAGGGTCTGCTTGCCCATATGGGACCGTCCATCTTCCGCCTACAGCAGGAGCTGGATCTTTTCAATCCATTGACGGATGAAATCAAGAAGAAGTATCCCGTGTTATTTTTAGCGGTAAAAAAGAGTCTTGAAACAGAATTCAAGGATATTGCTTTTCCCGATGATGAGGTGGCGTTCATTGTCCTTCATTTCGGATCGGCCATGCTGATGAATGAAGAGAAGGTGAACGTGCAGGCCGTGGTCGTCTGTCCGACAGGGATCGGGACATCCAAGATGCTCGCCAGCCGCATCCAGCGGGAACTGACGATGATCAATAAGGTGGAGATCCTGTCGATCAAGGATTTTCAGACGGCGAACATTGATGACTACGATATCGTCATTTCCACGGTCAGACTTCCCTTTACGGAAGTGGAGTATATCCTGGTGAGCCCGTTATTAAGTGAAAAGGATATCGGATTCATCCAAAGCTATCTGCAGAATAACGTAGAAAAGCTGACGAGAAAGAAATACTTGAAGGCAGCGCCGCGATCGGGTGAGAAAACAGAAGTCAGGATGCTCCTCAAGGAAATCAAGGATGTCCATTCCAGCATGGAAGCCCTACTTACGAATTTCCGGGTGTACCGGAAGCAATCGGCAGGAAGTCATCTCAGGATCCTGAATGAAATGGTGGAACAAGCGGAACGGGACGAACTTCTTAAACAGTCACATGTGGTGATGCATCAGCTGATGGAAAGGGAGAAAAAGGGCGGACTCGGGATTCCGAAAACGAATATGGGTCTCTTCCATTGCCGGGACCATAGCGTGAAGAAGCTGATCTTCCAGGTGGCCCATCTGGATGAACCGTGCAGGATCATGGGAATGGACGGCGTGGAAATGGAGATGAGAAGTCTGCTCCTCATGCTAGCCCCTGAAGAGTTGAGCAGGCGGGAACAGGAAATCCTCAGCCTGATCAGTACAAGTTTAATCGAAGATCATATAAGCATGATGATTTATTCGTCCACGAACGAAGCGATCATCCTGAAGAAATTAGAAGATCTCTTTCTGGACTACTTACAAACTAATTTGATAAAGGAATGATGATGTTGAAACAAACCGTACATTTTGGAGCAGGAAACATAGGCAGAGGGTTCATCGGAGCATTGTTTTCCCAATCAGGTTACCAAGTGACCTTTGTGGACATCGCCGAGCAGGTGATCAACAAGCTGAATGAAGAAGGTCGATACCAGGTGAAGCTTGCAACGGAAACGAAGGAAACGGAAGCGATCGAGAATGTTTCCGGTCTGAACAACCTCCATCAAGAAGGGGATGTCATTGAGACGATTGGAGGTTCCACTTACCTGACGACGGCGATCGGACCGAACATCCTGCCGAGGATCGCTCCCCTGATTGCAAAAGGAATTGCCAAGCGTGTAACGTCTTCAGATGAGCCGTTATATGTAATTGCGTGTGAAAATCAGATCGGTGCTACCGATATTTTGAAAAAGCATATTTTAGAAAATCTTGATGAAGAAACGGTAAGTAAGCTTGAGGGAAAAGTTTTCTTCTTCAATTCAGCGGTGGATCGCATTGTTCCGATGCAGGATCAGAGTTCATTGGATGTCCTTGTTGAACCATACTATGAGTGGGTGGTGGAAACGAAGGAAACGATTCCTCCAGTTGAAGGAATGACGATTGTAGAGGACTTAGCTCCATTCATCGAGCGTAAGCTGTTCACGGTGAACACAGGGCATGCCGTCATTGCTTACCTGGGTTACCTTCAAGGTAAATCAACGATCGATCAAACATTGGCAGATGAGACTATCGCCGCACAGGTAAAGGAAACGTTGAAAGAAACAGGTGCTTACCTTGTGAAGCAATATGGTCTTGATGAAAATGAGCATCTTGCTTATATTGATAAGAACATCGAACGCTTCAAAAATGCTTACCTGAACGATGATGTGACCCGTGTGGGACGCGCACCGATCAGGAAGCTTGGTCCCGATGACCGTTTGATCCGTCCGACAACCGAGGCTCAAAAAGCGAGGCTCTCTTATTCTTATCTTGCCAAGGCGATTGCCGCAGCGCTATTGTTTGACAATCCTGAGGATGAACAAGCGATGGAAATTGAAGGTATGATCAAGGAGCACGGTCCGGCTCATGTGCTGAAAGAAGTGAGCGGACTGGATGAGGATAGTGAGATTGTGAAGGAAGTTTTGGTGCAGTATGAAGGATTGAAGAAATAAATTTGAGGGGCTGTCGAATTCGATTCGACAGTCTTTTTTTATGAGTTTGACGCATAAACCCCATCCGTGTCTTTTCTGTGACGCTCCTGCATCCACGCCACTCCTGCCATCACTCACAATTCCATCAGATCCCTTATTTTTCATCAAAAAAAAGATAGATTTCCCCTCATCCCGGGTGTAAAATATATTAAAATACACACGCAGGAGGAAACAACCGAATAAAATCCACAGTTATGCCTATTGTTGCGATCGTTTTTCCAGATTGGAAGAATACAAGAATGCTTCCACTAACATAAAAATTCAGAATGTTAAAAATACGATAAGAGGTTGATTAAAGTTGACAATGGATACTACTGAAATAGTTGTAAAGGAACAAACGATTTTTCACCATACAGGAAATAAGATCAAGACGGAAGACCGTGATATTCAGATTATCGCGAAAGTGGAGGAGCCGCTGATCGTCGTTCTTGGCAATGTGTTGAGTCATGAAGAATGTGATGAACTCATCCAGTTGTCAAAGGAGCGGGTGCAGCGTTCGAAGATAGGAAATACCCGTACCGTCGATGAACTTCGAACGAGCAGCAGCGTTTTCCTTCAAGAAGGCGAACATGACGTTGTGACAAGAGTGGAAAAGAGAATCTCACAAATTATGAATATACCTGTCGAGCACGGCGAAGGTCTTCAAATCCTTAACTATAAACCGGGTCAGGAATACAAGGCCCACTTTGATTTCTTCTCGGCCTCATCGCGGCCGGTGAAGAATCCGAGAATCAGCACCCTTGTCATGTACTTGAATGACGTAGAGGAAGGCGGGGAAACGTACTTTCCGAAATTGAATTTCTCTGTCTCTCCCCAAAAGGGGATGGCGGTCTACTTCGAATATTTCTATGATAACCAGGAGCTGAACGATTTGACGTTGCATGGCGGAGCACCGGTTGTCATCGGAGATAAATGGGCTGCGACCCAGTGGATGAGAAGAAAGGTCTTTAAATAGAACTAAAAGGAGGCGCATCCAGGATGCCCCTCCTTTTTTTAGCTGACCGATTTAACGGCTTTGACGATTCCGGTATTCATTTTTTTCACGTTTATGGTGTGGATGATCATTCCAGCGATGATCAGAAGGATACCGGTCAGGGCGAAACCTGATGGAAATGGAACGGACAGGATCGCCGCTTCTCCTATGATGACAAACAGGATCTGTGTCGATTGGGTCGCTTCCACTGCGGCAAGCTTCCCGGGATTGTGCCTCGCCTGATTCGTCGCGATGAAGAACAGGGACGTCGCAATCACACCTGAACATATGGCGACGATAAAGGATTGTGTCACCTGCGGCGTGCTGGGTGCCCCAACCTCGAAAAACGCATAGCATCCAACAATCAGCCAGAAAGGAGTGCTTGCGATCGTCATCCCGAGCACACGTTGGAAGGTATCAAGCTTTCCGCCGCACACCTCCATCATCTTCCGGTTTCCAAGTGGATAAGCAAAGGCTGCGATGATCACAGGTAAGACCCCAACGGTCATTTCAGAAAAGGACAATCCACTGGCATTTTCCTGTTGAATGAAGAGAACGCCAACTAAGATGATGGAGGATATGGCCAAAGCTCTTTTTTGAATGGAGTGCCTGCGTCTGACCGGTCCTGAAGTATAAAACAAAGGAGCGAGTAAGATGCCTGCAACGATGGTAAACTGCCACGTACCCGCTACAAGCCAGCCCGGCCCATATGCTGCCGCATAGGTAATAGGACCATAAAAGAGGACAAACCCGACAAAGCTCCACGTTAGCCATTCGAGTGGTTTCTTCTTCATTTCAATCCAGACTTGATTTATATTCTTCCTTAAACCTACAATAAGAAAAAGGAAAGGGAGCATGAACAGGAATCGCAGTGATGAACTCCACATCCAGCTTCCACCAGCGAGCTCCATGGACCGGTTCAGAATAAAGGTGACGGCAAAGAACATAGATGAAATGACACCGAGAGCAAGCTCTTTGATGATGAACACTCCTTTCCAATACATATACTATAGTTTATTTAATATATATTATAATATACTTACATACATTGTCTATAGAAAGAGGTAGGATTATGAGTAATGACGGTTTGACTTGGCAGGACCCGGAAAAATTGGCTCGGCACGTCGGGATGACACTGAGACATATACGACATGAGCGTGGGCTCAACCTCCAGGATCTTGCGGCTATGACCGATGTCAGCACATTGACTTTGGGCAAGATTGAAAGGGGAGAGGCGAATCCATCTTTGACGATCATATGGAAAATCGCGAATGGACTCGCGATCCCCATCTCGGCCCTTCTCGTGGAAAAACAAGAAGTCCAGATCTCCCGGAAAAATGAAGGGAGTAAAGTGATCAGTGCCAATGAGTCCTTGACCCTGGAGCCGATGTTTACTTCCTCTGGCTACAGCTCATTGGAAACTCACAGGGCCTTCCTGAAACCGGACAGTGAGTACCGTGCCGACGCCCACCAGCCCGGGGTGATTGAATTTGTCACTGTTATGGAAGGAAAAGTACGTGTGAAGGTGCAGGATGACGTATTCGAGCTCGGTCAGTATGACTCGATCAAATTCCATGCGGATAAAGGCCATAGTTACATTAATAGGGAATCAATTGAAGCGGTCCTCCACTTTGTGATGATTTATACGGGACGGGCAGATTGAAGCTTATCGAGAGGGATAAGCTTCTTTTTTAAGTGAAAAACCTTACGATGGAAGATAAAAAAGGTTTTTTTCAAACTTTCTTTGGCTATTGGATTCTTTTCATTCAATCTTGGAGGCGGCTGACCCCATCCATTCAACTTAATTGCGTCGAAATCGTCCATGATTGCGTCGTTTTCGGGATGAATTGCGTCATGATCAAATTTATTGCGTCGATTTCAAAGTAATTGCGTCGTTTCTCATAGTTTATGCGTCTTTTTGAAATAAATGGTAACCAACCTTACTCTACATAGCAAGACACCCCATTAAAATCCCTTGAAACTTTTCCCACCCCACCCGACTCTAATGAATGACAGGAGGTTAATCAATGGATGTGAAACTCGTGAAAAAAGCAATCAAAGGGAATGAACAAGCATTTGAAAGGCTGATCCACTCAGAAAGCGAGAAGCTGTACCGGACTGCATTCCTGTATGTGAGAAATAAAGAAGATGCCTTGGACGTTATGCAGGAGACGGTTTGCAAGGCATTTACGTCGATATCCCGGTTGAAGAATCCGGAGTACTTCAGTACCTGGCTGATCAAGATCCTGATACATACGGCATACAGTTATCTGAAAAAGCAAAGCAGGCTTGTTCTGACGGGGGATGATTTTCTCGCCAATGCCCTCACTACAGATGAAACGGATGTAGAGGGGCGGATCGATTTAATCACGGCCATGGCATCCTTGAATCAGCACTATCAAACAGTCATTATCTTATTTTACTTTCAGGGTCAGTCAATCAAGATGATTTCAGAAACAATGGATACGCCTGAAGGGACGGTTAAGACGTATCTTCACCGTGCGAAATTGGAATTGAGAAAGCTGTTGGAAGGAGTGAATCAGTATGGACAAAAAATGGTTTGAGGAAGAAATGAACAGTATCGAGGTACCAAAGGAAGAGGTTTTTGAGGCGATTTCAATAGGGATCCAAGAAGGCAGAAAACAAAAGGTCCGGAAAAAAACGGCCAAGATAAGTGCCGCCTTTATCACAGCTGCTGCCTCCATGGTACTCGTATCGGGCTTCCTATTCTCACCTGTGAACAATGCACTGGCTAAGTTGCCTGTACTGGGTGGCATTTATGAAAAAGTCGGTTCTGATGTCGGAAAAGAACTCTATTTCAGCGATAAAGTGACGGAAGTTAATCAGGCTGCCACCTCAAGCGGCGTCGATGTGACAATCACAAGCACATATTATGACGGGAACGTTATCGGAGTAACCTTCAAGGCGAAGGGTGATGACCTTTCCATCGAACATATGGACGAAGGAAATCGTCCGGTGAGTGGCTATAGCTACCACCTCTTCGACGGGAAGGATCAGAAACAATGGGGATCGGGAAGTTCGGGTCTTAAAAAAGACGGGGATGAGTTCATAGGCTCGATCGAATTTTATCGGGATGGGAAAGAACCGCCGGAAAACTTCACCCTTCCGTTAACGTTTACCCATATGGCAGATGTGAACGGTACCTGGACCTTTGATGTACCGGTTGAGAGGATTCCATCTGAAACGATCCATACAGATATAAGGACAGATTCGCAGGATGGTAAATTTGAGCTGCAAGTGACATCCATCACTAAAGGAAAAGCTACCACTACACTGGAGTATACATATTCGGTGGAGTCTGAGAAGGATACGGTAAATCTGGTCGTGTTTGATGACTTAGGGAACCGGTTATCAAAGTCCAGTGCAGAGACACTAAATATCAAAGAAGTTGACGGTGATTATCAAAAGACTGTCAGGGAGCTGTTCACTAGTAAACTCAGTGATAAGGCACATTCGCTGAAGGTCCAAGCTGATATGGAGCTAGTAGATGAAGACGGCATCATCACACTAAAGGATTCACCTCCATTCCAGATGAAGAGTTCACGTTTTGGTTATCAGGTAATGGTACAAGATATCCAAAACGAAAAAGGGAAGGTGACAGTGGACTTCACCATCGATGCCATTAAAGAAGAACAATTCAAACATGATATTTTAGAGAATTTCGCTCAATTCGTTCAGGTGATCCCATCACAAGATATAAAAAGAAATGCCAAGAATGAACTGGATTATAATGAGATGTTGAATCATATGATCAGAAGTGATAAAACGAAAACAGTGGATAAGGGTACTCTCCGTTTTCAATCCACTTTTACATTGTCTCAGGATGCCAACCTTGAGGACTACTCTCTAATTGTTCCATTCGAGACATTGAGCAGAAATGATGAGCCGCTCAAAATGAAACCGTTCGAAATCAATCTGAAATAAAATGATCCACGAAATCCCCGGGCTATCTTCCGGGGATTTTGCCTATTTCTCTCTCAAAAACCAATTGACAAACTTTTCAAGAGAATGGTATAGTAATTCAAACAAAATAATACGTCACTCTCTGATAATAGAGGCGCGAGGATGATGAGTACCTTCTTTGAGAATAATGGATTCTGAGATAAGTTGGGAAAGGCAGATCGCCGAAGCAGAAAATAGCCAATTCTATTTTTTGTTGGGCCAGCATTGAAGAAATGTTGGACTGTCACAATGCAAAAGTTGTGGAGCACTATTGAAGAGATGTTAATACATTGTCTTCATCTTGTTTCCGTGAACTTTGATGAAAAACCGTATGAGCATCTGCTTCATACGGTTTTTTGTGTTTTTTAGAGAGTCTAAAGGAGTTTAGGATATGAGTACAGTTGATGTGAATGTAAATGGGGATCTTGAAATCGGTGGCATGAGTACGGGTGAGTTGGTCGAAACCTATGGGACGCCTTTAATGGTATACGATGAAGGAATGATCCGCGGAAATGCGAAATTGTTCCGGGATGCATTTAAAGAAAGCGGATTGCAGTACCAGGTGGCTTATGCGAGTAAAGCGTTTCTTTGTAAAGAAATGGTGCGCCTGGCGGAACAAGAAAACCTATCCCTGGATGTTGTCTCAGGCGGGGAATTGTATACGGCATTGGAGGCAGGCTTCCCTGCAGCACGCATCCATTTTCACGGGAACAACAAGTCCGAAGAGGAGCTGCTAATGGCTCTTGAAGCTGAAATTGGATGCTTTGTCGTCGATAGTTTCCTCGAACTTGAACTGCTGCATGACCTGGCAAAAGAGCGGGAGCAAGAGGTTCAGATCCTGATCAGGGTCACACCGGGCGTGGAAGCCCATACCCATGAGTACATCACGACGGGACAGGAGGATTCGAAATTTGGATTCAGCATTTCCAATGGACAGGCGGCCACTGCGATTCAGCTTGCAATCAGAAAGCCTTACTTCTCATTGCTCGGCCTCCATTCCCATATCGGATCCCAAATCTTTGAACGGGAAGGCTTTGATCAGGCGATCCAGGTATTGGCTGATTTCATGCAGCGGATCCGGATTGATTTAGGCGCAACGATGCCGGTGCTGAATATCGGTGGTGGATTTGGTGTCCGGTACACGGAAGAAGACCAGCCCTTGCCGATTCCAACTTATGTGAAATCTATTACCGATAGTGTGAAGACCTATTTTGCAGAGAATGAATATCCTCTCCCTGAAGTATGGGTGGAGCCGGGCAGAAGCATGGTAGCAGAAGCGGGGACTACGTTGTATAAAGTTGGTTCAAAGAAAATCATTCCTGATGTGCGCACATATGTAGCCATTGACGGGGGGATGACGGATAATATCCGTCCCGCTTTGTATCAGGCCAAATACCATGCGGTCCTGGCCAACCGTCCGCAAGAAGAATGCACGGAGCTTGTGAGCATCGCCGGCAAGTGCTGCGAATCAGGTGACATGCTCATCTGGGATTTGATGCTGCCGCCGACGAATTACGGTGATATCCTTGCTGTCTTTAGTACAGGGGCTTACGGGTATTCCATGGCGAGTAACTATAACCGTATTCCCCGCCCGGCCGTTGTGTTTGTAAAAGATGGGGAATCACGGGTCGTAATTGAACGTGAATCGTATGCAGATTTAGTTCGAAATGACCGGTAAATAGGGAGGGCTTTCCTTTCGGATTGAAATAAAATTGAAAATAACAGAAATTACTCAAACAATCCTGTGCAGGTGAAAGAGGATTTCAGTCGATAAGTAAAGGTTTCGTACATTGGGAAGGCTTGCGTCTAATGAGATGCAGCCTTCTTTTTCATCTATTTATAAACGCTATTCCGAACCCAACTCTCAAAATGTTTTTTCCCTCTATTATTCTGACTACAAAAATGGAACAGGATACGACCCTTTTCAATATCATTTCACGGGACTTTAGGCAGGTTGAGATATGCTAATTGGACTGTACTCATCGCTTACCGAATATGGAGCTGAAACTTTTACAGACCGAACGTATACGATGGAATGATGCCCTTCAAATGCTCCCTTAGCTTGTTACATTGTCAGAATGGCTCAGCACCTTCTTATATCATTTTTCATAAATAAGTTGAATGGAAATCAATGGTCACTTTGAGAATAGTTCTCTATTCCCTGAAAATAACCCCTATTGAGAAATGACTGTACTGAGACTTACAATTTAATTAGCCACAGACATACAAAATTACTCCTAGAGAAACAAGTTTGCATCCAGGGAGAGGCAGGCGACTTTGTAAAAGGTAGGTGATCACGGACAGAATCTGAACCTAGTAGTCTATTTCTTTATCTGCATTTTATAGGACTACATACCTTCTTTATTTTTCCCTCAGCAAGAGTCTACTCATATGAATCAATCAACTGACGAAATGAATAGAATAGGAGAATGTTCATGAAAAAACTTAACGTGAAGCCACTTCTGGTTGGATCGATTGCTGCGACGATGATTTCAGGTTCGATGTTCCAGGTAGATGCACTCGGTATCTCTTCCAAGGGGAAGGAACTCGAGGAGTCTAATGTTGATAAGAATGAAGCCATCGAAGGGGAACATTCCATCACCCTCATCACTGGTGATGTGGTAAAGGTGTCGACCCTTCAAAATGGCAAACAAATCATCAATGTGGAGCCTGCTGACAAGAATGGCGAAGGTGTCCGGGTCATGACCATCAAAGACGAAACATTCGTATTCCCGAACTCCGTCATGCCTTATATGGCCGCAGGAAAAATGGATGAAGACTTATTCAATATTACGAAATTGATAGAGTATGGGTATGATGACAAGAATCAAGCGTCTGTACCTGTCATCGTAGAATACAAAGAAACCAAGGCTAAGACTTTCCCAGCTGTTCCTGCTCCAAAAGGATCCAAGAAAGTGAGAGACTTGGAAAGTATTAATGGAGCGGCCCTTTCTGCAGAGAAGAAGCAGGCAGCAACATTCTGGAAAGACGTCACTGTTCAAAGCGAAAATATTGAATCGGAAAAAGTACCCCAATTTGAATATGGCGTCGATAAAATCTGGCTGGATGGTCGTGTAGAAGCAGCCCTTGATCAAAGTGTGCCGCAAATTGAAGCGGATTCCGCTTGGGAGCAGGGGTATACAGGAGAGGGAGTGAAGGTTGCCGTACTTGATACTGGAATCGACTCGGAGCATCCGGATATAGCAGGGCAGATTGATGATGCTGTAAGCTTCGTACCTGGTGAAGAAGTGAAGGACGTAAACGGTCACGGTACCCATGTTGCTTCTACCGTTCTTGGGACAGGTGCGGGTGATGGTAAACATAAAGGTGTCGCACCTGATGCCCGCTTACTGGTAGGGAAAGTTTTAAGTGATGAGGGATTCGGACAGGATTCCTGGATCATTGACGGAATGGAATGGGCTTCTGAGAATGCAAAAATTGTCAACATGAGTCTTGGAAGCGATATGCCGAGTGATGGGACAGATCCAATGGCAGAAGCAGTGAATCGATTGACAGATGAGAATGGAACTTTATTCGTCATTGCTGCCGGTAACAGAGGCGGGGAAGGTACAATCGGTTCCCCTGGTGCAGCAGATTCAGCCTTGACGGTTGGGGCAGTGGATAAAGCGGATGAACTGGCGTATTTCTCTTCCAAAGGTCCGCGCTATGGGGATATGGGACTTAAACCGGATCTTTCAGCTCCAGGTGTGGGAATCGTGGCGGCTCGTTCCCAATACTCCAGTGGGACCGGAGATTACAAAAGTTTAAATGGTACATCAATGGCGACTCCTCATGTTGCAGGTGCAGCAGCCATTTTATCAGAAAAATACCCTGAATGGGATGGAACAACATTGAAACAAGCTCTGATGAATACGACAAAGAAGCTTGATGGTTACCAGCCTTATCATGTCGGAACAGGACGTGTGGACGTAGCTGCCGCCCTGGATTCACAGGTTAGAGCAACAGGTTCGGTCTCATTCGGGTTCTTTAAATGGCCTCATGATCAAGCAGCTCCAGTAGAAAAGGTAGTGACCTATACAAATGATAGCGAGGAAGAAATCACTCTTGAACTGGAATCAACTTTTACAAATGCGGAGGGAGAAGAGGCACCAAGCGGCATGCTGACGGTCTCTGATCAAACCGTTACGGTTCCGGCAGGAGGAACGGTGGACGTGAATGTAACACTCGATTCAACACTTGGAGAATCAGGGTCACGCTACCAAGGATTCCTGACAGCCAAAAAGGACGGATCAGAACTTGTACGTACGACGATGGCGATGGTCAAGGAAGGGGAAAGATATCCTCTTACATTGAATGCAACCGATCGTGACGGATCGAAAGGACAGGCTTATGTCGTACTGTTCAGTGAAAAAATGGAGCCTGAAGTAGTGGGCGTAGATGGAACGCTCGAGCTTCGATTGCCGCCTGGCACATATTCTGCCATGTCGCTCATGGATGTGGATGCAGAGACGGATCATGCAGGTGTAGCACTGGTCGGTAATCCGGAAGTGAAACTTGACGGACCGAAAACAGTCGAACTTGATGCACGGAAAGCAAAGGAAATCAAAGTGGTCGTTCCAAAGAAAGCGGAAGCGAACTATAAGCGTCTGGAATACCACCAAACCATCGGTGAAATGCCGATGACAAGTCTATACCTGATGCCTGTGTGGATTGATAAGCTATATGCTGTTCAGACTAAAGAAGTGAAGAGTGGGTATTTTGAGCAGCTGACCCGCTGGCGTTTGACCAAACCGACGTTGTCAATTGATTTTAAAGGAAAAGAATTGGATGATATCCCATTTGCGGGTAGTACCCTATTGGATGGAAAGTATAATCTGTCCGCTGTGTATGCAGGGAAAGGGAGTACAGCTGACTTTGAACGATTGAAGGCAAAAGGAAAAGCGGTCGTAGTTGATCGAAATGCAGAAGTGAGTGTGTCCCAACAAGCTACGAATGCTGCCGAAGCAGGAGCGGAACTTGTGATTATTGTGAACAATGAAGACAAAGAATTCAGTGTATATGCGGGGACTCCTGACTATACGGATAATCCTGTTGCCGTTGCAGGAATCAGTAAAAGCGAAGGGGACAAGCTCGTAAAAGCGGTTCGCTCTGGAAACGTAAAGCTGAAGGTGGAAGGAACGGTCGATTCTCCATACCTCTATGATTTAATGGATGTCCATGAAGGATCCATCCCGAAAGATCTGACCTATGCACCAAAAGGGAAGGAACTGGCAAAAGTCGAAACAAACTACAATTCACCTGTTGAGACGGATGGAGGGGAATTCCGTTATGACCTTCGTCCGCACACAATGCGGGCAGTAGGATTCCTGCAAAAAGTATCGTTGCCAAGCGCACGTACCGAATATGTATCGGCGACAGAAGATACAGGGTGGTATCATCAGGCAAATGTACTCGACGAGGGATGGCAGATCCGACAACCGCTGAAGTCCTATGATGGCGGGGAGAAAATGACAGAACACTGGTTCTCACCTGTAGTCCGTCCAAGTCTCGGAGATGGTTACTGGCCTCCTAGAAGACAGGGGAATTCCCTTCAAATCAATGTCCCCGCATGGGCTGACGCCGGTAAAGGGAATACAGGGGGGACTGAATGGGATGTATCTTTCGAAAACCAGACCTCTCAGTTATACAAAGGAGATACGTTACTGAAAGTAGGGAAAGGTCAGGCACTGAATGTTTGGGATATTCTACCACAAGAACGTACCCAATACCGATTCGTCACAGACGCCAAACGGGACGAAAACCGCTGGAACACCTCCACCAGGACCCATACAGAGTGGACCTTCTGGACAGAAGCGACTGAGAACTGGATGGAAGACCTTCCATTCCTGATCCTTGACTATAAGGTGGATACAGATGTGAATGGAGATGCACTGGCGAACCGTCCAACAAACCTTGAACTGGAAGTCGGCAAGGTGGAAGGTGCGATCGGGTATGGAAATGTGAAAGGCGCGACCTTAGAAGTGTCCTTCAATGAAGGGAAGTCCTGGAAGAAAGTGAAGCTGAACCAGGACGGCGATACGTTCAATGCCACCATCCAGAATCCTAAGAACGCGACGTCTGTTTCATTGAAGGCGAGTACGTGGGATGATGAAGGGAACAAGATCACGCAAGAAATTATTAAGGCTTATGGATTGAGATAATTAAGATGGAAAGATGCCTCGATATAGTGGAGGCATCTTTTTTTATGTCGCAATAGGAGAGGAATAGTCAATGTAAAAGCAGCCTACATCGATTTAGAGGAACGCGCGGAAATGCATTGGAAAAGAGGATCCCTCAGGACAGTCATTGAAACTTTTTGAGCATATAAACGTATAGTATAATGATAGATTTTGATGTAATTCGTAACAGGAGGTGTCTCTTTGAAAATAACTACCTTTAGAAGCATGACAGAATCAGGTTTGAATAAAAAAGTGAATAACTTCTTGGAAGATCAGACCATTGAAATAATAGATGTTAAATTTTCAATGACCATATTTGATTACGGAGTTATGATACTGTACAAGAAGAAGGAGCAATAAATGAACAGAGAATTGGAAAGCATTTTCTTCCTGCCCATTTGGATTGGAACATGGATTCAGAAAAGGGTTGGACAAGGAGTAAAAGGAGTCATCAGTTACGTGGTCATCTACTTCAGTGTTACCACATTCCTATTCATCATCACGAATGGGATAGAAGTATGGATCATTAAGCAAATGTTTTCCTTTTTCAATACATATCTTTTGTTAGGAATGCTATATGTGCTTTTTATTTACTGGAAGAAAGCAGAGCAGAAATCCTGACTGAAGAGTGAACTCTCTTTATCTGATTCAATAGAGGGACGGACCTTCATTTGCAAAAATGAAGGTCCGTCCCTCTATAATATTAAGATAATGCATCTTTCACATATTTCTTCGTAGCTGCCTGATAAAACCCTGCCTGAACTGTCAGTACGGATACGATCAGGACATTCAGGACAATGTTGAGGTTCTCTTCCTTGATCCCGTCAAAGGTCGATAACATGGTTTTGCATTCTTCCTTGATGAATCCATCGATATGCTCGTTGACTGAACCATCCGCCTTCTTTATGGAAGGAAGGGTTTGATGATGGATCTGGTCAAAGACCGTCGCATAGGCAAGGTAAAGATCTGTGGGATTGACGATGTCATCCGTACGGTCTTCTATGTTGTTGAACACCAGGGTCAAGATCTTCCGGATGGATTCGAAATCCAAGGTAGCTTTGAGGTCTTCGACGATGAATAGCATGGCCGCTTGTTCGATGGTATATTTTTTTCCCAGCTGCGGGGAACCGATCAACCCTTTCACATCCCGCTTCACCCAGTTCTGGACAGTACTCTGGGGGAAGTTGGTGAATTCGATGTGATTTCCGAGGGAAACGATTTCATTGAGAGAAAAACCGGTTTCTCCTTTTGCTGGTTTGAGGATTTTTTGAATGATGGGAGGGAGGTCGTTTTCTTTATGTAGATTCATCCACGCATCCTGAAGCACCTTGATCGGGGACCTGCTGTTTGTGCTGTTCAGTGATAGCAGCAGGTCCGCCATATTTTTACGTGTCAGTATAAACGTTTTCATCATGATTCCCCCGTCTCTTTTACAATATCTTCTTCTATACTACTGGTTCGATGGGGTCTCGTCAATTTCACCTTTTACTTGTATTTTTCCTGAAAAGGACGTATAATAAATTCCAGATACAGGTTCATATGAACTTGAAATGAGAGTGAGGAGACAAGATGGGGAAACGTATATTTTATTTCCTTTTAACGAACGTTTTAGTATTATTGACGATTAGTATCATTTTTTCCGTCACCGGAGCAGGGAACTACATCAATGCCTCAGGCGGAATTGATTTCGGCGCATTATTAGTATTCAGTGCGATCATCGGTTTTTCCGGAGCATTCATTTCATTGGCCATGTCACGTTGGATGGCGAAGAGAATGATGGGTGTCCAAGTGTTGGATCCGAATGGAGCCTTGTCTTCTGAGGAACGGGCAGTTGTGGAGAAAGTCCATCGTTTATCAAGAGCGGCTGGTTTAGTGCACATGCCCGAGGTGGGAATCTACCATTCTCCTGAAGTGAATGCTTTTGCAACAGGTCCTTCTAAGAAACGCTCATTGGTTGCCGTTTCGACAGGATTACTCCGTGAGATGGATGATGACGCGGTTGAAGGTGTCATTGCCCATGAAGTTGCCCACGTTGCGAACGGTGATATGGTGACGATGACCTTACTGCAAGGTGTGGTCAACACCTTTGTCGTTTTCCTGGCACGAATCGCCGCATGGATTGCGTCACGATTTGCAAGGGAAGAAATGGCACCAATCGTGCATTTCATTGCCGTGATCGTATTCCAAATCGTTTTCTCAATATTGGGAAGTTTAGTCGTCTTCGCATACTCCCGTCACCGTGAGTTTCACGCTGACCGTGGTGGAGCGGACCTTGCAGGTAAGGACAAGATGGTTCATGCCCTGCAAATGTTAAAAGCATACTCGAGTCGTATGAAGGGTGAAGATGACACAGCCATCTCTACATTGAAAATCAATGGAAGACGAAAGTCAGCGATCTTCTCGACTCACCCTGATCTGGATGATCGGATCAGTCGTTTGGAAGCGAAGTAAGTGGAACGGGGGACAGTTTAGATGTCCCGTTCGTTGTAAATGAAAAAAGGTGCCTGATTCCATCAGTGGAGTCAGCGCACCTTTTTTGTTGTATATGGAAGGATCGACTAAACAAAAATGGGTTGCTAAAAAATTACCCTTTGATCATATGAATATTCACAAGTTATCTTCTACAGTCAGGAATTGGAGCTTTTTTTATCCAGCCGTGACCATTTGTACAAGCTGTGAATATTTAACTAGTAGAAGGGGTGATAGATTAAATGGTAAAAGCTAGTGATTTTTTGATCGCTTTAGATGATGGTCATGGGATCGGGACAGCCGGAAAACGTACACCTTATATCCAGTCGGTTGGCAGACAGATCGGTGAAAATGAGTTTAATGAGAAAGTGACATTTTTTTTGAAAGTTGAATTGGAGAGATGTGGGTTCAGGACTATACTGACCGCTCCGACTGATGAAGATATACCATTAAAGTCACGTACAGATCTAGCCAATTCTAAGAGAGCCAATGCCTTGGTTTCCAACCACTTTAATGCTTTTGATGGAAAATTCGATGGTCCGGGAAAAGATGCTGAAGGGCATTCCCTTCATATCTCTTTCAATGATGCCCAGGATAGAAGGCTCGCTGAAAGCATTGGGAAGTACTTGAAACAGGGTACGAAGCAGGTATATCGCGGGATCATTGAGCAGAACCTTCATATGACAAGGGAGTTCAATGGGCCAGCGGTGCTTGTGGAAAACGGGTTTATGGATAATGAAAGAGAAGCCTTGCTCATGATCAATGAAGAATATCAAAGGGAATCGGCAAGGGAGCAGGCTCGCGGGATATGTGATTTTTTCGGACTTCCTTACGTGGCTGCAGGAAACGTTGTGGTCCCTCCTGAACCGGATGTCAAAGGAGTTTGGACAATCAAGGATGTTATCGGAAAACGGGTGGAGAGCAAATATATAGGTGCTGAAGGACTGGATTTTTACAGTAAGCCGACCTTCCGGGATACCTACCGTGCCGGAACTTTGAAGTACGGATATGGGTTTCCGGAGATTATACGGAAGCTTAAGGTGGAAGGTGCTTATATGTATGAGGTCAAAAACTCAAGGGGACATGTGTATTATGTAACAGCAGCCCTGAAATTTGTGAAGGTGGAAGGAAACGGTCAATCTTCCGGGGGATCATCATCACCTCAGCCTTCATCGGGACCGGTCGCCATCGGGGAAATCAGTATCGTGGGGGTGGAGAATGCTGCTATCATACAGGATCGCCCTGACCCTTTGACATCAAAGGGCTTGGGAATCATAACAAAGGGCAGGACGATTCCCGTCACAGGATCCCTTAAAGGCAACAACAGCAGCTCGGGATACTGGGAAGTCATCTACAACGGCAGGAGAGCTTATATTACCGGAGAATTCGGACGTTACAAAGCCTATTAACACTGTCCGCAATAATAAGGTCCGTCCTTTAGAGCGTTAACGCGTTCGGGGACGGACCTTCATTTGCCTTTGGTGTTGCAGGGAGGTGAGGAGCCTATATCCCTGTTGCATTCCTCCACTTTTTTTAATAAAGTATAAAGTTAGACAGAAGTTTTCAAGGAGGACCAGAAATTGACGAATATCAAACCAGAAACAATGGTTGTGACAATAGAAGATTTGGACCAAAAAGGTTCAGGGCAGGCTGTGGTCTGGCGGGAGAATGAGCTTGGGAATCCCAAGAAGCTGAGACTCACGATCCCTCAGACCCTGCCAGGGGAAAAGGTGGAAGTGACGGTGGATCAGCCTGATCGCCGTAGACGAAAGGCAATGCCGGATGAAATCCTCGAGGCCCACTCTGAGAGAATCCCTGCACCTTGTCCGCACTTTGAGCGCTGTGGCGGATGTGTGTGGCAGCATTGGGATTATGATGGTCAGTTAAAACAGAAGACGGATCATGTGAAGCATGCCTTGGAAGGGCAAGGCTTTAATCCTGACCTGGTCCGGGATACGATGGGGATGGATAATCCTTGGCGTTACCGCAATAAGATGGAGTTTACTTTTTCTCCTGAAGGTGCCCTTGGACTGCATGAGCAAGGGAATTTCCGTAAGGTCATTTCTCTTGAAACCTGCTTGATCGCAAGTGAAGAAATGGTGGAAGCGACGATGGAGGTTGCCGATTGGGTGAAGGACCATGAATTAAAAGGGTATAACAAGGACGAGCACCAAGGGTTACTTCGTCATTTAATGGTCCGTCAATCGTTTGTAACGGGTGAACTGATGCTTGGTCTGTTTGCGACGGAGGCGCCTGAAAATCATCAGGAGGCAGTGGACGACTTAGTTGCCCGCGTAGGTGAAAAATTCCCCCAAGTCAAAAGCTTGTTATGGCTTGAAAATACGGCATGGGCGGATCGGACGCAAGCAGAAGAGATTCATCTTTTAGCGGGTCGTGACTTTATTTATGATGAAATGGATGGATATCGCTTCCGTCTTTGGTTTGATACTTTCTTCCAGACGAATCCGACTCAAGCTCAAAAGCTCGTTGACTTAGCGATTGAAATGGGACAACCGAAGAAAACAGAAAAAATGATCGACCTTTTCTGTGGAGTAGGGACATTTTCTCTGCCATTCGCAAGCAGAGTCGGAGAACTTGCCGGAATTGAAATCGTCGAAAGTTCGATCGAGTCAGCGAAACGCAATGCTGAAGATAACGGCATCTCAAACACGACATTCCTCGCTAAGGATGCTCGAAAAGGAATTGATCAAATGCTGGAGAGCTTTGGCCATCCACAACTACTAATGCTTGATCCGCCTCGATCTGGTGCAGGCGGAAAAGTCATGAGACGAATCGGACGTGCCAAGCCGGAACGCATCGTGTATGTATCCTGTAACCCCGATACATTCGCGACGGATATCAAGGAGCTGGAACCATTCGGATACACCCTTGATGGTGTTCAACCTGTTGACTTATTTCCTCAAACGATGCATGTTGAATGCGTAGCGACCTTGACATTAAATAAATAAATGTGACGGAGGGACAGGTTCGTTGTCCCACTGGAAATGGTGCTTGATCCTTATAAGGATCAAGCACTTTTTTGTAATAGTGGTGTACATTCCCTTTCATGTGTAAAATATAATATATAGAACTGGACTCGAAGTAAATCATAGAATTCTCTATGATTTTTTGTTTAATGAAAATAAGCCAAAACCAAAAGAAGGAGATACCATGACAAAGGGAAACGAAACAGGATGGAATATAGAAAATAGTTATGCACGCCTGCCCGAAGCATTTTTCACAAAGCAGGAACCGAATCCAGTCAGTGATCCGACTCTGATCGTTCTAAATGAATCTGTCGCAGCAGCACTCGGACTCAGTGTCAAAGAATTGCAGGGAGAGAAAGGAGAAGCGTTGTTCTCCGGCAATGACATACCTGAGGGCGCTGAGCCGATTGCCCAAGCGTATGCCGGGCATCAGTTTGGCCATTTTAATATGCTGGGAGACGGTCGTGCTGTCCTGATCGGTGAACAGATCACCCCATCAGGTGAGCGTTTTGATATTCAGCTCAAAGGTGGAGGAAGAACCCCGTATTCCCGAGGAGGGGACGGTCGCGCGGGACTTGGACCGATGCTCAGGGAGCACATCATCAGTGAAGCCATGCACGGACTTGGGATTCCCACTACCCGAAGCTTGGCGGTGGTGACTACAGGTGAGCCGATTTACCGGGAAACGGAACAACAGGGAGCGATCCTGACCCGCGTAGCGGCTAGTCATCTTCGCGTCGGTACTTTTCAGTTTGCTTCTAAATTTGGAACGGTGGAAGATCTCCGCGCACTGGCTGATTATGCTGTGGAGCGTCACTACCGGGAAGGTTTGAATGCACCGAACCGTTATCTTTACCTGCTGGAAGAAGTCATCAAGCGCCAGGCTGCTCTCATTGCCAAGTGGCAAATGGTCGGGTTCATTCATGGCGTGATGAACACGGATAATATGACGATCAGTGGAGAAACCATTGATTATGGTCCATGTGCTTTTATGGATACATATGACCCGGCAACGGTATTCAGCTCCATTGATACCGGAGGACGTTATGCCTATGGAAATCAGCCTCAAATTGCCGGTTGGAACCTTGCCCGGTTTGCTGAAAGCCTGTTGCCGATTCTTCATGATGAACAGGAAGAGTCGTTGAAGCTTGCCCAGGATGCTGTGATGGAATTTCCTAAGCTGTATGAAGCTCACTGGCTCGACGGAATGAGAGGGAAACTCGGTATATTCAACGAAGAAGAAGGGGACGAAGCCCTTGCAAAAGATCTCTTAAGTTTAATGAAAGAGAATCGTGCCGACTATACCAATACATTCCGTGCATTAACAAATGAAGAACAAATCGATCTGTTTAATAACCCGGAATTTGTTCAATGGAAAGAACGCTGGGTAGAGAGACTTAACAGGCAGGAAGAGTCAAAAGAAGCAACTCATCAGTTAATGCGAAAAAGTAGTCCATCTGTGATTCCCCGGAATCACCGTGTGGAGGAAGCGTTGGAAGCTGCAGTGGAAAGTGGTGATTACAGCGTAATGGAGCGTTTGCTTAAGGTTCTTAAAAATCCTTATCAGTTATTGACAGAACAGTGCAAGTACGCGACACCACCTGATCCATCCAATCGCCCTTACCGAACGTATTGCGGTACATGAAGAATGAGCGCAAAGCAGGAAGCCAAAAGGTTTCCTGCTTTTTTGGAGTGTAAGAGGACTTTGTCAATGATAAGTCGAAACTATTCAAAGATAGGTGAGGAGAAAATGGAGATAAAGGAGTTTTTCTATTGAACCAAGCATTACTCGTGATTGATGCCCAGCAGGAATTAATCGAAGGAAATGAAGGGGAACAAGCGGTATTTCAAAAGGAGAGACTGATTGAAAACATCAATCGGGTCATCCAGAAGGCAGCCGAAACAGGTGCTCACATCGTGTTTATTCGAGATAAAGATGTAGGAGGCGGGGAAGGTGATGGATTCCAGGTTCACAAGGATATCCATGTTTCGGACGAGAGTGTGGTGTATGATAAATTAGCGACCAATTCGTTTTACGGTACGCCATTACTAAGCTATTTAAAAGATAAAAAGGTTGAACATGTTGTCATCATGGGATGCCAAACGGAATATTGTATCGACACCGCTGTTCGGTATGCAACCGTTAATGGATTGGACGTAACCCTGGTGGCAGATGGTCACTCGACGAAGGATTCATCTGTGTTAAAGGCTGAGCAAATTATCCAGCACCACAACAAGGCTTTGTATGGTCATTATAACGTGGATCATTTCTCCGACGTCAGACAATCGGATGAAGAGTTGTTTCAGCCCAAGCATGATTTTTATCGGGAGAAATACGGAATGTAGATCCGGAACAAGCCCCTTTTGTCTGGCAAAAAGCAGATGGAAGGGGCTTTATTTCATTATTTCTCTCATTTCGCTCACTAATTCCTCCACAGATTTATCCTCATTAATCAGCTGAAAGTCTGTCCTCATCCCTTTTTCCTTTACCTGTTTGTTGATCTCATTCACCTGTTCATCAGAAACATTTATATGGATGGATTGATCTCTTGACTTGACTCTATGCAGGCACCGTTCATGGTTTGCATGGACCCCAATCGTAACGACTGAAAAATCTCTATTGATACTTTCGAACATTTGGTCAAAGTAAGGCGTCAGTCCTGTGGATTCAAATACGATTTTGTCGTGCATGTCCAAGGCGTGTCGAATCCCTTTTTCGATGGCAGAAAAAACGTCAGATAGATAATCTTCATTGTCGATTTGTCTATCTTTCTTCACTTTCTTTGCCCAATCTTCCACCCTGATAAAGGGGATTCCAAACTTTTGGTCCATCAGGGTCCCGATGAACGATTTTCCGCTTCCTTTTGGTCCGATTAAAAGGTAGATAGTTTTATTGGTCATGGCATACCCCTCCTCCAATCCAATATGTGAATTGTTAGTTTCATTTTATCTTATCACCGGGTTCGCTTTCAATGATAGGGGCGGGGGGGGGGGGGACAGGTTCATTGTCCCTGGCAAACCGGACAAAAATACAACCGCCTCGAAGCAGCGACCGTCTTTTCAATTTCACTCCCACAAATAAAGCATGATGCCCCTTCTCGATTGAATACCCAATGACGATATTTCGAACGCTTCTCTCCTTTAGCTTTTAACTTCTCAACAAGCTCAAGATCGTTTGTAATCCCACCAGTCTTATAGGATTGCTTAATTAAATGAATGATCGCCTCTGATGCTTTCATCAATTGATCTTCCGTACAGTCAATCGGACGAAGAGAAGGGTGGATGTCTGCTGCAAACATGATCTCAGACCTCAAATAATTCCCGATCCCGGCTACAAACCCTTGATCTAATAAAAGTATCGACCACTTTCGTTTGTAGAATCGTTTTTCTTTCATTCTTTGAAGCAATTCATCCGCTGTTACTTCTTCACTCAAAATGTCGGGTCCCACTTTAGAAACGAAAGGATGCTCGGGCACCTCTTCGTCACGGAGGACATCAATATCGGATGCACTGTAAAGAAGTGCCGACTTTTTCTCATTATGTAGAGCAAGCCTTAGCTGTCGGTTGGTTTTCGGATAATTGTACAGGTTCCTGATATACCATTTTCCGTAAAGTTGGTTGTGAGAGTAAATGGTGTATCCGTTGTCAAAGCGGATGAGCATGGCTTTTCCTTTCGTGTCCACTCTCTTCACGATCGATCCTTTTAATAGGTCTTCGTAATCTTCCAAATGAGGGAAGGCAAAGTATACATCTTGTACGGTTTTATTCTTAAGAGCGCGCTCGACTCCATCAGCCGCTCTTCTGATTTCCGGACCTTCTGGCATGGCGGTTTCTCCTTTTTTAGTATAGTTATTCCCTTTTTAATCCTTAATGTAACATTGGGATAGGCTGGGGTACTAATCTATTTCATGGTCTTGACATTATTCCAATATATTGATAAAGTTTTAAAAAATCTAAATATTTTCTTATCCAGAGAGGTGGAGGGACTGGCCCTTTGAAGCCTCAGCAACAGGTCTGTGAAGATACTGTGCTAATTCCAGCGGGTGATTCAAACCCTGATAGATAGGAGCAATCTTTTATTTGTCGGTGACGCACTCGTTTAGGGTGCGTTTTTTGTTTGTTCACCCATTCCTCAATACATTTAGAAGGAAGGGTGTTTGTATGGAAAAGGCAGGACAGAGTTTTAAAAGGAAGATGAAGACGCGGCATTTGGTGATGCTGTCTCTTGGAGGGGTGATCGGAACCGGGCTTTTCTTGAGTTCGGGGTACACGATCCATCAGGCTGGACCGTTTGGGACGATCCTTGCTTATTTGATTGGGGCGCTGGTGGTGTATCTTGTGATGCTTTGTTTAGGCGAGCTTTCTGTCCATATGCCGGAGACGGGATCCTTTCATAGTTATGCTACAAAATTCATTGGTCCTGGAACCGGTTATACGGTGGGCTGGTTATATTGGCTGACATGGACAGTGGCATTGGGGTCGGAGTTTACGGCGGCTGGCTTGATGATGCAGCGCTGGTTTCCTTCGATTAGTGTATGGATTTGGAGCGCGATCTTTGCTGCGTTGATTTTTGTCCTTAATGCGTTGTCAGTGCGGTTTTTTGCTGAATCTGAATTTTGGTTTTCTTTAGTAAAAGTGATTGCGATTGTTGCGTTTATTGTGATTGGGACAGGGGCGATCGTCGGTTTCATCCCCCTCATTCATTCAGAGCCCGCTCCGCTTTTCTCGAATATCACAAGTTCTGGATTGTTTCCGAACGGGGCATTTGCCATCTTGATGACCATGCTTGCCGTGAATTTTGCCTTTTCAGGAACAGAATTGATCGGGGTTGCGGCGGGAGAAACAGAGAATCCATCAAAATCGATTCCTAGAGCCATCCGTACCACTCTTGTGAGATTGATCATCTTTTATGTAGGGACGATTGTAGTATTATCTGCTCTAATACCGAGCCAGTCAGCCGGTGTATTGGAAAGTCCTTTCGTAGCGGTACTTGGTCGGATTGGAATCCCGTATGCCGCCGATATCATGAATTTTGTGATCATAACGGCCATTTTATCAGCGGCAAACTCAGGTCTGTATGCTTCTTCCAGAATGCTATGGTCGCTTTCAGATAAGCAAACGATCTCACCGATTTTTGCCAAATTGACTGATAGGGGAGTCCCTCTCAATGCGATTGTATGCAGCATGCTTGGAGGGGGGCTGGCCTTGCTTTCAAGCATCATTGCACCGGGGACGGTCTACATCGTTTTGGTTTCGGTCTCAGGTCTTGCGGTGGTGATCGTGTGGATGAGCATTAGTGCTGCCCAATTTCTATTTCGAAGACAGTACATAAGGGAAGGAAACGATGTGAAAGACCTGGCTTATCGGACGCCGCTCTATCCACTCGTCCCCATTGCGGCATTTCTGCTTTGTCTCGCTTCCTGTATCGGCATTGCCTTTGATCCCACTCAGAGGATCGCCCTTTATTGCGGAATCCCGTTTATCGCCCTTTGCTATGGAAGCTATCATATAACACAATACGTAAAGAAAAGAGGAACAGGTTATGTCGAATCAACTGAAGCTGAATCCCATTGATGCTATTTTACAAAAACATTCCCCACTTATTTTAGATGGAGCGTTAGCCACAGAGCTGGAAACCCATGGCTGTGATTTAAACGACCCCCTTTGGTCTGCCCGTGTACTCCTTGAAAAACCGGAAGCGATTGAGAAAGTTCATGCTGATTATTTCCGTGCAGGAGCCGATTGTGCGATTACAGCCAGCTACCAGGCAACGGTGGATGGTTTTCGAAAGCGCGGAATAGAGAAACCGGAAGCGCTGGAATTAATCCGAAAAACGGTTACTCTTGCCAAACAGGCTCGGGATGGCTTTTGGAAGGAAGATAAGGGAAATTCGAATCGGCCGAAACCAATCGTTGCAGGTTCTGTAGGACCATACGGGGCATACCTTGCTGACGGCTCTGAATACGTTGGGAACTATGGAGTAAGCGATCAACATTTAGCAGGTTTCCATTTTCCCAGAATCCAGGCACTAGTGGAGGCGGGTGCTGATTTGTTGGCATTCGAAACCATCCCGTCCTTGCAGGAGGCAAAGGTACTCGCGTCACTTTTGAAAGAATTTCCGGATACCTGTGCCTGGCTGTCTTTTTCATTAAAGGATGGAAAGACGATAAGTGATGGAACGGGGATTGAAGAGTGCACGCGTGTGTTCAATGACGATGAACAAATCGCTGCGATTGGGGTGAATTGTGCACCGATTATTGCGGCCAAAGAGGCGATAAGCGTATTAAGCAGAAACACTGACAAACCAATCATCGTGTACCCGAACTCAGGTGAGACTTACAATGCTGAGACTAAAACGTGGCATGGGGAGGAAGCGTGTTCGGCGTTTGATGAGCAATCAGGAATTTGGTACGAGGCAGGTGCCCGTATCATTGGTGGTTGCTGCCGGACGGATCCTGGTCATATTGAAGCCTTGGCGAAGAGGTGGAGATAGACAATAACACTTAAATGCAAAAGCCCAAGTGGTTCAACCATTTGGGCTTTTGCATCATTATCGCTTCTATTATTTAATAGAAAACGTCTCTTTTATCAGTAGGTCCTCTGGAGATTTCCCGATTTGATCTTGATGGAAGTAATCTCTGATGACTCCATCTTTTAAATAGTTGACGATTGAGACCATTGTCATACCTTGATCTAAAGCGAGGTAGGCTTGAGTCACTTCTCCTGTCTCTACATTGACTGAATCAAGGAATCCGTATTTCCCGTACATATCGAAACGTTTCAACGCCTGGATGTTATTGAATGCTTCCATTGGTGCATATTCAAGTGCCAGGAAAGTGGCATGTGGAGTAACAGTACCATCAGACTTATAACCGTCCATACCTAATGGAGTAGCGGCAAATTCTGAATAATTATCTGGTGTGGCTGCTGGCGACATGCCCCAGGCTTCATATCCTTGCTCTTTAGCATATTGAATCTGGATGTCTACATGACGCTTATTGTTCAAGCCAAGTGCGTTCTTCCCAAGTTCTTTCTCCTTTAGTACAAGCTGTGGCATCAATGCTTCAAACATGCTTCCTCCCCAGCTTGGTACATATTTAGTGCCCTTGTAACTGTAATGTCCTTCAAAGACATCTACACCATCATAAGTTTCTGTATATCCTTCTGGAATTTGAGCCTGCCAATCCCAGCTTTCAGGCATGGTGCGGAACATTCTCCACCAATGTTCTTCCGGTACATCTTCTTTCCCGATTGCGATGTAGCTTGCTACGCGTGGTTCCGTATAAAAGGCACCGTAATGGTGAGAAGTATAGCTCTCGGTTGCTACATCATATCCGCCCCGCATTTGTCCTACTTCAGGTGTGTAAAGAGTGGAATAATCCATGTCCTCAACTAATGCGTGGGTCTCTTCATAGAGTTCCGGATACGCTTGTCCCACTACAACGAGTCCTGCAGACAGCCATCCATTATCTACAGTTGAGATGAATTGACCCCACTCCGTCATGAGTGTTGCATCTTCTGTATAGTACCAGTTGTAAAATAATCCGTTCCATTTTTCCATATCTTTTAATGAATTCAACGTCTTTTCGATGTTGGTCACGGCTTCTTCACGTGAAATCAGGCCGACTTCCTCAGCTGAAATCGTACTCATCATATACATGGCAATGTTCGTAGGAGAAGTGAATTTCTGAGCATTGATCTCCCCGGTATCCATTCGGACGGCATCATAAGTGAGTCCCGTTTTCTTATCTGTAAAATCTTCGAAGTATCGATAGGTATTTTTTGAAATCGCTTTCAATTGTTTAGATAAAGCGATCTCTTTTCCTTTGTTTGTGTGATTTCCAGAAGCCGCAGCTGGGAGCGTAGCGCTGACGATAAGCAATAAAACTAACAGCAATGAAAAATATTTCTTCAAATAGGACACTTCCTTTCAATTTGGTGAAACGTTTCGATTAAAAGTATACAAGAGTGATCAAAAGACGTATATCACTCAATAGTAACAATTATCTGAAAATAAACCGTGGGTATATGACCTTTTTTTTGAGTCTTTTATACCAGTATCCATCGTCGAGTAACCGCTGGATCCAGACACTGCCCTCAGTCATAGGTGCTACTATATTGGGGGACTAGAATCTTTTTTAGGCTACAGTGTGATTGAATTCTATTAAAAAAAGGAAATTCTCCTATTATGTAGAAAGTCATAGATACATAGTCAATAGGGGGGAGCAGGATGCAGGGCTTTGATTATAAAAACTACGACGGTTTAGGGCTCGCAGAATTAGTGAAGAAAAAAGAAGTTCAGCCTAGAGAATTGGTTGAAGAGGCCATTAAAAGAACAGAAGCCCACAACCCGAAGTTGAACGCAGTGATTCATAAAATGTATGAACAGGCGAGGGAGGTTGCAGACAAAGAGCTTACTGGGGCCTTCGCCGGTGTACCGATGCTATTGAAAAATATCACTCAAGATATGGAAGGGGAGCCCATGACAGCAGGTTCAAGATCTCTTCGAAGCTACCGTGCAAAGACAGATTCAGAGTATACCAGGAGATTGCGGGAAGCTGGCGTGGTTATTCTGGGGCAGACGAATGTACCTGAATTTGCTTTAGTGGCTGTTACGGAGCCTTCACATTACGGTGCGACAAGAAATCCGTGGAACCTGGATTATACACCGGGAGGTTCAAGTGGCGGTTCAGCAGCTGCGGTAGCATCCGGCATTGTTCCGATCGCGGGTGCCAATGATGGTGGGGGATCTATCAGAATCCCTGCTGCCTATTGCGGGTTATTTGGTTTGAAGCCAACCAGGGGAAGAACACCTGTTGGTCCCACCTACGGAAGAACGTGGCAAGGTGCCTCTGTTGAGCATGTTTTAACACGATCAGTCAGGGATAGTGCTGCCATGCTGGATGAATTACGAACGTATGAAAAGTCTGCTGCTTTTTATGCTCCACCATTTGAAGGGAGGTACTTGGAAGCATCACAAACCCCATTAGGCAAGAAATTAAAGATTGCTTACTCCACTGCTTCTCCCATAGGAACTGAAGTACATCCCGAATGCGAAAAGGCTGTTGTGAAAGCTGCTAAAGTACTAGAGTCCATGGGTCATGATGTGGAAGAAAAAGAGGTGCCTGTGGATGGACATAAGGTTGCGAGAAGTTTTTTTACCATGTATTTTGGGGAAACCGCTGCATTGTTAACTACGTTGGAAGAAGTGCTGGGACGAAAAGCTACTTACGCTGATGTGGAACCTTCCACCTGGCTCCTGGGTTTGATCGGAAAGGCCACTCCTGCAGAAGAATTTATCCTGAGTATTAGGGAGTGGGACAAAGCAGCCTACCAAATGGAAACATTTCATGAAACGTATGATTTCTACCTTACTCCTACTACCGCTTTTCCACCAGCCAAGATAGGAGAGCTGGAGCCGACCCAATCAGAGAAATTCTTGATCAGTTCAGTAGGGAAATTGGGACTCAGAAGATTATTGAAGAAGATTGGGATCGTTGATCAGATCGCACAGAAGAATCTGATGCGTACCCCTTTTACGCAGTTGGCCAATTTAACAGGACAGCCAGCCATGTCACTTCCGATACATCAAACTCCTGAAGGGCTGCCCGTCGGAGTTCAGGTGATGGCAGCAAAAGGAAGAGAAGATCTGCTGTTGCAGTTGGCTGGAGAGATTGAGAAGTCTGAGCATTGGTTGCAAATAGAGAAAAACCCTTTATTCTAAAAAGGGGGAAGGGGACAGGGGCTTTCCATGTCCCCTTCCCCATCTATCTGACCTACTATTTAATCATCCCGACGATCCTCTCACAAATCTCATGGGTAACCAGTGAATCCTCAATCGATGGGTCAGGGGTTGTACCATTTTCCACACATTCTATGAAATGATCCACTAAATCATAAAACCCTCGCTTATACAAAGTAGGCTCCCAATCTCCAAATGAAGAAAGGCTGACTTCTTTATTATGATAATGAGTCGTTTCAACCAGACTGTTGACGACATATTTATGATGGCCTGCCGAGTACTCGATGATTTCTTCCGTCACACCGCCGTCACGGTTCATGATCCCGACTGCGGTGCACTCATCACCCATGAGCTGGACGACTAAGTGGTGGAGCATGTCATCCTTTATTAGATACTGAACCTTTACATCCTGGACCTCTGTATCCATTAAGTATCGCAGAGTATCGACGACATGGATGAAATCTTCTACGACGAACCTTCTGGTGTAATCAGGTAGGGCGTATCTGTTTTTTTGCATAAGAAGGAAGCTCGGATTGCCATGCTCCCTTAGCTCTCTCACTTTTGGAATGAATCGTCTGTTGAAACCGACCATGGCGATTTTTCCACTTTCTTTTGCAAGCTGAACGATTCTTTCGGTTTCGTGAAAGTTCAAGGAAATCGGCTTGTCTATGTATACGTTGATGCCGTTCTGTAGTAGTTTCTCCGTTAATTCGAAGTGGGCTTCGGTAGCGGTACTCACAAATGCAGCGTCAATGTTGGTTGCAATCAGTTCTTCCACATTCTGAACCTTTTCCTGGATGCGATATTGATCTGCCAGAGCATTTAGAGTTTCAACATTTCTGGTACAAAGCACCAGCTCGATGCCTTCTTTTTCAGAGAGAACTGGCAGGTAGGCTTTCTTGGCGATGTCTCCCAGCCCAATAAGTCCGATTTTCATGTTTTTCACCCCGTTGTTTTTTTTGTGTGTCATTCTTTCATTATATTATTCCCTATTTATATATCAAATCTAAGAGTGATCAAGATGCGGATCAGTTCGGAGGGATTCACTAAAACACGAACATTAAAATATAAAATTTAAATAAAATTCGTATTTAGGTTGATTGTCGAAGGAGAGTTTGTTATATTAACATTGTACTAATTACATATCGTTACTCGTATATCCTCGGTAATATGGTCTGAGTGTTTCTACCTGGTTCCCATTATAAGAACTGGACTACGAGTTGAAGTATTCGGTTTTTCGGTTTTTTGCCGTTGCCATTTTGTGATGGGCATTCACGTCATATCACGTATACTTTAACTTCGAAGGTCTGGAAAGTAGAAACCACTCTACATGTTCTAGATCTTTTTCTTTTGGGCAAAACAGCGAGATGTCACCATCAAGAAAAAAACGAAAAAGGAGAGATTTTGATGAAAAAGAAACTGGCTTTATTTGTATCATTATCCTTACTCGCATTATCCTTATTTACTGGGTGCAGTTCCACTTCACAGACTGCAGCTAAGGAAGAAGAGGCAGAGAGACCCATTATGATTCAAGGTCCAATGCCGATTGAAGCTGAAAAGTTTGCAGGGAAATTAGAAAATGTGAAAGAAGAAAAATCCGGAACATTTGTTTTTTACATAGGAACCCTGGATGATTATCCTGTCATCGTTGCCAAAACCGGTAAAGGGATGGAAAACACGGCAGCAGCTACTGCGGTAGCGGTTGAGAAATACGATCCGATCGCCATCATCAACCAAGGAACATCAGGTGGACATGACCCTGAACTGCATGTATTTGATATCGTATTGGGAGAAAGAACCGTAAACCTGGGTTCATTGAAAACAGCGGACAAAGCTGATAGCGAAGGAATTGACCCTACCGTCTGGAAGCCTATGGACTTAATGGCTTCTGAAGGCAGTGCAGGTGAAGATCCAAATGCTGAAAAGATTCGTTATTACGATGGAGACGAGGACTTACTTGAAGCTGCCAAAGCAGTAAAGGATACATACACCGACGGAAAGGTCGTCGAAGGTACCATCGGTTCTGCTGACGTGTGGAATAATGAAGTGGACCGCATCCAATGGTTCCATGAGAAATACGGTACTTCTGTAGAGGAAATGGAAGGGGCTGCAGCAGCACAGATTGCAGGTGCTTATGATGTAGCGTTCCTGGGCATACGTGTACTGTCCAATAATAAGACAAATGGTGGAGCATACAACCCGGAAACCGCATCGGCGAATCAGGAGTATGTCTATCAAGTGGTGAAAGAATATATTTCAGTGATGGAAAATAAATAATGTTACGGGTCCTGACCCACGGTGCATGAATGCTAAGCATGCCCGGGGTCGGGTCTTTTTTATGTTACAATGGTCTAATGCAACACAACATTTTTATCATCACACGGAGTTGATCATAATAGAAACGAAAAAATATATCTATCATTATTCATGGGAGCCGAACGAGGAATCCCTATGTGCCTTGGAAAGAAGAGTGTTATTTGGAAAGAGCCCTGAATCTAGCGTTCTGGAAAGTTCAGTGATGATAGATCCCAGTAGAAGTCCTTTTATTCGGGAGAGACTCGAAATAATCTGCGAGGGTAATGAGTTTGAAGAACTACTCGAAGAAATAGAAGAATTAGAAGCACTTGATGGGTTCAAAGTCGTTTTTGTTCAAAATCTTGATGCGGAAAGAGTAGGCTTCAAAAAGCTTCGCAAGATTGAAAAAGAAGTAGGAATGCATCTAAAAGGTGAAGCGGAGTTAGTCGATCCAGACATTTGGTTCGGGGTGATGAAGACCAATGAGCGCTGGGTGTTTGGAAAGTATGTGAGAAACGAAGCGGTTTGGCTGCACCATGTGAAAAAGCCGCACAGCTATTCGACGGCACTCAGCACTCGTGTGGCAAGAGCCGTCGTGAATATCGCAGCACCGAATCCTGAAGGAATCAAAATGATCGACCCGTGCTGCGGAATAGGGACGGTCCTTGTGGAGGCACTATCCATGGGAATCGATATCGTCGGGAGTGACCGCAATCCTTTGATCCTCGATGGAGTGAAAGAGAATATCGCTCATTTTGGATACAAAGGGGATGTCTCTTTAAAGGATATTAACGACGTAACCGACTACTATGATGTAGCTGTAATCGATCTACCTTACAATCTTTGTTCAGTGATTACAAATGACGAGCAGCTTGACATGCTCCGCAGTGCGAGACGATTTGCTGAGAAGGTAGTGATCGTCACCTTGGAAGATGTGGACGCGAATATTGAAAAAGCGGGCTTTGAGATCGTCGATCGTTGTGAAGTGAGTAAAGGAAGATTTGTCCGGCAGGTGCTGGTTTGCGAATGATCAGGATAGAGAGTCTGGATGAATCCAGGCTCTTTTTGTTATAATGAAGAACTTTTTTTATAAAACCTCTATAAAAAATCACCCAAACAAGAATATTTTTCTAATCTCAAAAAATAATATAACCAATTGGAAGCGTCCTGCTATCGTGGGGAATCCAGTGATAGCAAGGGAAAGAGCTTTGATGGGCTCATGACAAAATCTCCCTTATGACATTTGTCATGCCCAGCATATGACACCTACTACTAACAAGATAATATCGCTTATCTTATAATGAATTCAACGCCTTAAATGAAGGGAATTATGACATGACAAATATAAAAACGTTGAAAAAAGAAGTTGCTCCTTATGAAAAGTCAACAACAAAGGAAAGTGTATGGCAGATCATCAATACGCTGGGGCCATTCTTTCTATTATGGTTTCTTGCGTATCAAAGCCTTTCGGTATCATACTGGCTGGCACTCGTTCCAATCGTGATCGCTGCAGGGTTCCTGACACGAATCTTCATCATCTTTCATGATTGTACCCATTTCTCTTTCTTTAAAAGCCGTCGCGTAAATCGAATCGTCGGAACCGCTATGGGTGTATTGACGCTATTCCCGTTCGATCAGTGGGGACATGAGCATGCCGTCCATCACGCGACAAGCGGGAATCTGGATAAGCGTGGAACAGGTGATATCTGGACGCTGACGATTGATGAATATTTAGCAGCACCTCTTAAGATTCGTTTAGCGTATCGCTTTTATCGCAATCCGTTCGTTATGTTTGTATTAGGACCGATTTATGTATTCCTTCTGAAAAATAGATTTAACCGTAAAAATGCACGTAAGAAAGAACGTAACAACACGTATTTAGTGAACGTAATCATCGTGGCCCTTATCGCACTTCTATGTGTAACACTGGGCTGGCAGGAATTCCTCCTTGTACAAGGATCCATCTTTATGGTTTCAGGATCGATCGGTATTTGGTTGTTCTACGTTCAGCATACGTTTGAAGACTCGTATTTCGAAGAAGACAAAGAATGGCAATATGTGTTGGCGGCTGTTGAAGGAAGTTCCTTCTACAAGCTTCCAAAATTTATGCAGTTCCTTACAGGTAACATCGGCTATCACCATATTCACCATCTAAGTCCGAGAGTACCGAACTACAAACTCGAAGAAGCACATAAAAACTCAGAGCCATTACAAAAAGTACCAACCATCTCCCTATTAACAAGCTTAAAATCACTACGTTTCAAGCTTTGGGATGAAGAAAACAAAACGTTTGTAAGTTTTAGAGGTATTAAGTCTCTGGGTAAGTCAAAATCAAGAATTTCAACGGAAGCCAAACCTGAATTATAATCCTGACCGACTCTCCTTATGAACGTTTCATATAAGGGGAGTCTTTACTTGATAAGGCCTTTAAAAGGAGTGAACCTACATGATTCGAATCGTCATCGCAGAGGATCAGGAATTATTACGTGGAACCATAACCTCCATCCTCAACCTGGAAGACGACATGGAAGTAGTCGGCCAGGTAAAGGATGGTCAAGAAGCACTCGCCCTTGTCCACCAATTAAAACCGGACCTCTTTATCATGGATATTGAAATGCTTGAGAGGGACGGACCTCTGGAAGCTGTGAAGACAGTCGGATGTCATCTGCTTTTATTGACGACCTTCCCGAAAAAGGGTTATTTAGAGCGGGCTCGACAATTCGATGCAGGTGGGTACTTACTCAAGGACAGTCCAAGTGAAGAGCTGACTTCCTCGATTCGCAGCATAGTGGAAGGTACGCGGGTCTATTCTCCGAAATTAATCGAAGAGGATAAGGAGTCTCAGGAGTCTGGTTCATTCCACATTTCCCACCCACCAGGTCAGGTGAAGAACTATTTTACAATGATCATGAATAAGATGAAGTCACCGGCAGGGTGAATTTGAGGGGTCTGCCTCCCATGTAGTTAATGCATTGGGGGGCGGACCCCTTTTTTCATATACATGCTTGAGTAAACTCACAGCTTTTGAAATAATTGGTTGAGAGCCATATGTTGTTACTAAAGCAAGAGGTAATCCTGTACATAAAAAGGTGAGATACGTTATGAAATTTGAGGTTAGAAAGCCTGATACGGATTTGAGACCGTGGGTTGAATGCTATTGGAATGTGGAGTTGAACACGGGGCCGAATGACAAGACTGAATTAATCCTGCCCAACGGAAAGATTGAAATGATTTTTGCACTTGAAGGAAACTATAAAATGATGAATCGGAGAACCCGCAGCGTAAACCAATCTTGGTTGTCGGGGTGTCACTATGAACCTTTAGAAATCAATTACCGGGGGAAATCAAACTTAATTGGCATACGTTTTTATCCACACGGGATTTTTCCTTTTTTAGAAATCCCCATTGGTGAAACGGTCAACCAGGTAGATCCCCTCCATTCCATTTGGGGAGTTTTTCAGAAGGAAATGTATGAGGCCCTTTACATGGTAAAAGAAAACGCAGAGATTTATCCCCTTTTAGATCAGTTCTTGATTAGAAAAATATCTGAAGAGAAAACAAGACAATATAAAGTCATCACTGGTAACATAAATCAACTGAAAGTGAACCCTAATCAATCGATTCCGACACTGGCAGATTCCTTAGGTTTTACTCAAAGACATCTTACGAGGATCTTTCATGATCACACAGGTGTGAATCCGAAGCTGTTGGCTCAAGTATATAGGTTTGAAAAAGCCTATTCGTCTCTCTATTCCCATTCTCATAACGATGTGGCAGATTTGATTTCTCAGCTGGGGTATTATGATCAGTCTCACTTCAATAAAGAGTTCAAACGGTTTTCCGGTATGTCTCCTGGAGAATATAAGAGAAGGGCATCCGGATCTGATAATTTTCTTTCATAAAAACATGTCCATTTTTTACAATACATTTCCTCGTCATGTACCTATAATGGATGAAGGACATACATAGTGTGCAGGAAGGAAGAGGAAAATGAATATGATAGCTCAATCAGCTGAATCTATTAATTACTTAGCGGTATTTGTGGCAGCACTATCTTCGTTTGTAGTAGGTGGCCTATGGTATTCCCTCCTATTCGGAAAAGCTTGGATGGTGGAAAACAATTTTGACGAAGAAGACCTAAAGAACGGTCACATGGGGAAAATCTTCGGTGGTGCATTTATCCTTTCACTTATTATTTCGATTGTATTGGTACTGTTTTTAGGTCCGGACAGAAACGGGATGATCGGGGCTTCTGCAGGGTTCACAGCAGGGCTTTTCTGGGTGGCGACCGCGATGGGTATCACGTATTTATTTGAAAGGAAATCAATTAAACTTTTCTTCATAAATGCCGGGTATCATGTTGTGACCTTTACGTTGATGGGGTTCATCTTAGGGGTATGGAGATAGGTTTATACAGGTAAAAAAACGGGGGCACCATACGAAACGTATGGTGCCCCCGTCCGAATGATTACCATTCCTTCGGTTCGTAATCCAAATCTTGAAACAGTCGCGTCTTCTCTTTCTTAGAAAGGTCGCGCCATTGTCCCACAGGCAGATTCCCCAGTTGAATATTCATGATGCGCGTGCGTTGCAGTCTGTAGACCTCATATCCAAGGGCTTCACACATGCGGCGGATCTGTCGGTTCAATCCTTGGGTCAGCGTGATTTGGAACACGTATTTTGACACCTGCTCTACTTTACAAGGCAGGGTTTTCGTACCAAGGATCTTAACGCCCTCTGACATCTGCTTTAAGAAATCTTCTGAAATCGGGCGGTCAACAGTGACGATATATTCTTTCTCATGCTGATTTTCTGCACGGAGGATTTCATTGACAATATCCCCATCGTTCGTCAGAAGAATCAAGCCATCTGAATCTTTGTCCAGTCGTCCAATATTGAAAATTCGCAGCGGATGATTGACGAGATCCACAATATTCCCCTTGACGCCCTTTTCAGTTGTACTCGTAATCCCAACAGGTTTATTTAATGCAATATACACATTATTTCTTGCTACCCTGACAGGAGCTCCGCTAACCTTCACATCATCGCCGGGATTCACTTGATCGCCAATCTTCGCAATCTTCCCGTTGATGGTCACCCTTCCTTCGGCAATCAATTTATCTGCACCGCGTCTGGATGCCTTCCCAGCTTCGCTTATATACTTATTGATACGCATGCTCAACACAACCTTAAACTGATAATTAATATTCTAAGAATATCGGACTGGCACTTTATTTTCAAGGGATTCCACTAAATAGATCCCGTGCGGGTGGGCTATCCTATGAAAGATAAATAACGCGAACTTTTTTCCTATATCCCCTTTACATTTACGCAGCGTCAACCTGTAAAGTAAGAATTGTCAGGAGGTGACATCATGGAATATACCGTCAAAAAACTTGGAGAGATTGCTGGTGTTAGCACGAGGACCCTGCGCTATTATGATGAAATTGAGCTTCTGAAGCCGGCCAGGACCAATTCGTCAGGATATAGGTTATACGGGCAGAAGGAAGTTGACCGCCTGCAGCAGATCCTCTTTTACAAAGAACTAGGTGTAGGACTGGAGGAAATCAAGGATATTCTGGATGATCCTGACTTTGACGTAACATATGCCTTACGGGAACACCGGGAAATCTTACTGGACAGACGCGCGCAGCTTGATCAACTGATTGCGAATGTAGATAAAACATTACGGGTAAAGGAAGGGAGAATCACCATGTCAGATAAAGAAAAGTTTGAAGGATTCAAGGAAAAAATGGTGGAAGATAATGAGAAAAAGTACGGAAAAGAAGTGCGGGGAAAATACGGTGAAAAGGCAGTGGACGAATCCAACGCGAGAGTCATGAACATGTCTCAGGAAGACCATGAAAAGGTCACAGAACTGGAAAAGGAAATTAAACAATCCTTAGGGGAAGCATTTCAAACCGGTGATCCCGCAAGCGATGCTGCCCAAAAAGCGGCTGACTTCCATAAGAAATGGATTTCGTTCTATTGGGGGCATTACAGCAAGGAAGCCCATGCCGGCCTTGCTCAAATGTATGTGGACGATGAACGGTTCAAGGCTTATTATGACGCTGAACAAGAGGGAATGGCCGAGTTCTTGCGGGATGCGATTCACATCTATACAGGACAGAAAAAAGAAGTGGAATAAACAAGAAGTACTCTACACCCCCAATAAGTGTTATGATATGGAGACGAATGTGAAAGAACGAACCTTATCATAACGGAGTGAAAAAATGAGTAAACCAAAGAAAAAAAGCGGAACGGGCCAAGGCACAGGAAAGAAAGGCTGGAATCGCTGGAAGGCCGGGGCCAATAAGAAGAAGAGCAACAAGCCTTATATAAGTAAAGGCGTGAAGCATGGGAGTAAGCAGGAAGATAAGTAGTTATATGAAAGTCCATTTTCTTTCGGGGAAGTGGACTTTTTATATAGGAAGTTAAAGGATTTCATAATGCGTCTTAAAGAAACTTATAAAAAGCATTTGCTTTTTTTACGATTTCCTGTTATTCTAAGGAAGAATTATTTTTGTTCGGTCTGTAAGGAATGAAAGTATTTAAACTTTTCGCCTTTGATATCTAATTGAGCAATAATAGTAATAAATCGTGGATGCAAAGTCCACACAGGAGGATACACACATGCAAGAAGGTACAGTAAAATGGTTTAACGCAGAAAAAGGTTTCGGTTTCATCGAAATCGAAGGTGGAGAAGATGTATTCGTACATTTCTCAGCTATCCAAGGCGAAGGATTTAAATCTTTAGACGAAGGTCAAAAAGTTACATTTGACACTGAGCAAGGTCAACGTGGACTTCAAGCGACTAACGTAAACAAAGCGTAATAGCTTTATGATGAAGGACTCTCTCGTAGAGTCCTTTTTTATTTGCCAAAAAAAAGAGGTGCCTGTCGTAAAAGTTGCAGGCAACCCTTCACAATTATGTTAACGCATACTTGATGATTCCTTGAATGTAAACAGATGTTTCATTCTGAGCACATTCCCTGATTTTGATTTTTCCTTCTTTTTCTAACTCATGGGCCAGATTTTCAATGGTTTGCGCTTCTTCTTTTGACGTCATAGGGATTTCAATTGAAAAGAAGTTTCCACGGCTGGCTTGATTTAAACTTTTTAATAATCCAATTTTATTCATTGGGTCATCCCCTTTATCTTTTACTTTCGACACAAGGATGGGTTTCTCCTTTACGGATAGAGAGTTTAAAGGTAAATATTCAAAGGTTTTTTCAAAATGATCCTCCAGAGTTAAAAGATGAAACAAGAGGAGAAGATCATTGGTTTGTAAAGAATATAGGAATAGATTTGCTTTTTCTCAGATTATCTGTTATTCTAAAGAAGAATTATTTTTGTTCGGTCTGTAAGGAAAGAAAGTATTTAAACTTTTCGCCTTTGATATCTAATTGAGCAACGATAGTAATAAATCGTGGATTCAAATCCACACAGGAGGAAACAATTATGCAACAAGGTACAGTAAAATGGTTTAACGCAGAAAAAGGTTTCGGTTTCATCGAAATCGAAGGTGGAGAAGATGTATTCGTACATTTCTCAGCTATCCAAGGCGAAGGATTTAAATCTTTAGACGAAGGTCAAAAAGTTACATTTGACACTGAGCAAGGTCAACGTGGACTTCAAGCGACTAACGTAAACAAAGCGTAATAGCTTTTGATGAAGGGACTCTCTCGGAGGGTCCTTTTTTTATTGTTGGGAATAGGTGAAAGTGCGGATTATTTAGGATGGTGTTGAGCTAGCCGCCTGCGCTTTTGGTGTCGTCCAGCTCCGGCGGCTAGAGGCTCGAGGTCATAAGTCAAACATGCCAAAAAGGCAAAGAACGCCTTTCCGGCATGTTCGCCTTATGCTTGTCGCCTCTGGGCGAGCCGCCTCCGCTTTTGGGTATAAAAAGAGACCGACAGCGTTCGTCGGTCCCGGAGACAACATGTTACAAGTTAAAAATGGTTAGGTAAAGCATAACACACTATTGATGGAATACCTAAAGATATTTGAAAAGAATTTGCAAGGGGTATTTTTCCATTGAATAGAATCGCCACTTTCCTATGAGAATAAGACTAAATGAAAGAATAAATGAGGTATTGAAATGAGTATAGAACAATTTAAGGATTATAAGCTTAGTGATGATATTGTAAGGGCACTATCCGATTTAGGCTATCAATCTCCAACCGAGGTTCAGTCCAAGGTGCTCCCATTGGCCCTAGAGAAGAAGGATCTTGTTGTGCGTTCCCAAACAGGAAGCGGTAAGACAGCCTCTTTCGGGATTCCTATTTGTGAAATGGTAGAATGGGAAGAGAATAAGCCTCAAGCACTTGTCCTGACGCCAACCCGAGAACTCGCGGTTCAAGTAAAAGAAGACATCACGAACATCGGGAGATATAAGCGAATCAAAGCGGCTGCAGTGTACGGAAAATCTCCTTTTCATAGACAAAAGCTAGAGCTTAAGCAGAAAAATCATGTCGTAGTCGGCACCCCGGGACGTGTACTCGATCATATTGAAAAAGGGACTTTCCCACTGGAAAAGCTTGCGTACCTTGTGATCGACGAAGCAGATGAGATGCTGAACATGGGGTTTATCGAACAGGTGGAAGCGATTATTCAGGAGCTGCCAACAGACCGGGTTACGTTGACATTCTCTGCTACCTTACCAGAGGATGTCGAAGCACTCTGCCATAAATATATGAAGAAACCTGTTCATATTGAAATCAAGGCAAAGGGCATTACGACAGATAAAATCGATCACTCTTTAATCGAAGTGAGAGAAGAAGATAAGCTGGCTCTTCTGAGAAACGTCACAACCGTTGAGAATCCAGATAGCTGCATTATTTTTTGCCGAACAAAAGAAAATGTGGATACATTGTGTGAAGAGTTGGACCGCTCAGGGTACCCTGTGGATAAAATCCATGGCGGTATGATTCAGGAAGCCCGTTTTGAAGTGATAGACGATTTTAAAAGAGGGGAATTCAGGTATCTCATCGCTACCGATGTGGCGGCGCGTGGAATCGATATCGAAAATATTACCCACGTCATCAATTATGATATCCCCATGGAGAAAGAAAGCTATGTTCACCGTACGGGGAGAACAGGCCGCGCTGGTCTAACAGGAAAAGCGATCACCTTCTGGACGCCGTATGAAGATAAATTCCTTGCCGAGATTGAAGACTATATCGGATTTACGATTCCAAAGCTGCAGCCGCCGTCACAAGACACAGTGGCAAAAGCAAAGACGGATTTCGAACGAAAATTAGACACCGAACCTGATTTTAAATCAGACAAGAGTGAGCAGTTAAACAGAGACATCATGAAGCTCTACTTCAATGGCGGAAAGAAAAAGAAAATCAGGGCTGTCGATTTCGTCGGAACCATCGCAAAAATCGATGGAGTCTCCGCAGACGACATCGGTATCATAACCATTCAGGAAAACCTTTCGTATGTGGAAATTTTGAATGGTAAAGGGTCACTGGTATTGCATGCGATGAAGAAAACCACGGTCAAAGGTAAGATGCTGAAGGTTCATGAAGCGAGAAAATAAATATTGGTGTGCCTTCTCTAAAGAGGAGGCCACGACATGCAGCGAATATAGTGACATTCGCTGTTTTTTTTATGTTCCGGTACTTAATTAATGGTGAATCAGAAAAAAAGGTGAGGGGATAGTCCTTTGGGTGTTAGAAGAGGGGGCATTCTTTAAGGAGGACTGATATATCAGCGATATTTTTAATATAACGGCGAAATCCAGGATTTAACGGCGAAATTTCAAATTTAACCGCGAACGAAGCATTGGAAAGAGGAGAGAGTACCAAGGACCAACCAGCTATAAGTGGGACACGGTGCCTGACCCCACGTCCCACAAAAACAACGTTATAGAAAAATAATGTTGTAATCGTTTTCAAGCTGTTGTATTATTCAGTTAAAGGAAATCCGAAACGTTTTGGGAGATGTGCAAGTGACTACAATTAAAGATATTGCCAGAGTAGCAGGGGTATCCGTAACGACTGTTTCAAGAGCGTTAAATGGATATTCTGATGTCAACGAAGACACTAGAAGGAAGATTGCAGAAGTTGCGAAGGAGTTAAATTATAGTCCGAATTCAATTGCCCGAAGTCTGGTCATGAAGAAGTCAAAGACGATTGGTTTACTCGTTTCGGGATTTACGAAGGAAAGTGTGAAAGATAATTTCATCGTGGAAGTGCTGGCAGGGATTAATGAATTTGTTTCAGGTGCTGACTACGATCTTGTATTATTCAACACCAATTCCTCAAAGCAGCGTGAAAAGACGTATACTCAACTTTGCAGAGAAAGAAGAGTGGACGGGGTCATTATCCAGGGGATTCGAACCGATGATCCTTATTTACATGAAGTCGTCGAAAGTGATATTCCTTGCGTATTAATTGATATTCCCCTTGAGTCCGGGAATGTGAGTCATGTGACGACGGATAATGTATTAGGAGCTGAAAAAGCCGTTCAACATTTACTCGACAATGGACACAAGAACATTGGGATGATTAATGGACATGAGTTTGCGTTTGTTAGTCAGCAGAGATTGGAAGGGTATAAAAATGCTTTGCAAGGAGCACAGGTGGAACTCAATAACAATTACGTCGTAAATGGAGAGTTCACAGAAGAAAGTGGAAAGAAAGCGGCTAATACATTATTAACCTCACACCCTGAAATAACAGCTATATTTTGCGCAAGTGATTTAATGGCCATCGGTGCGATGAGTGCAGCGAAAGAGTTGAAGTTACAGGTGCCGGAAAAGCTTTCGGTTGTAGGATATGATGATATTTTGTTAGCTTCATATGTTAGTCCAAAGCTGACAACCATCCAACAAAATAAGTTTCAGCTCGGGTATGAAGGGGCAAGGTTATTGCTGGATTTGTTATCAAATCAGTCCAAGACTCATCGAATGGTGTTGGAGACAAAGTTAATCAAAAGAGAAAGTACGAATCATATAAATAAATAAACGTTGGTGAAAATCTAAAAGCCAACTTTTATTTAGGGGATAATCCGAAACGTTTTGGAATATTTTTTACCTTATTTCCAAAACGTTTCGGGAGACAGCGAAATTATTCACAAACAATAGCGTTTGAAAGTAGGAGGAACCAATATGAACTACAGAGTGATTAAAGAAAACAACTTATTTCTTCTTACAGATGAGCAGGGAGATATCGTTTCAGATCATAGTTATGGACTTGGTTTATACAAGAATGACACGAGGTACCTTAGCAAGTTGAATGTAAAAATAAATAATGAAAAACCGATTCTATTACATTCGGATGGATCCGAAAACTATATGTCTACGATTCTATCGACGAACCCCCACCAAGAGAAGGAGGGAAATCTTATTCTCTGGAGGGAATCAGTAGAAATCGAACGTAAGCGCTTTATTTATGATGATGTGTTATATGAAACGATTACGACGAAAAACTATTACCCAAAGCCGGTCTCGTTTGAGTTGAATATAGAAGTCGATGTGGACTTTAACGATATGTTCATCGTACGCGGGTTCCAAACTGGAAACACAGGAAAGAAAACAGGTCAGAAAGCGGAAGATCAGTCCCTCTCCTTCCGATATGAAGGAGCAGATGATATCAAACGTGCCACGAAGATTCAGTGGGATGCCAAAGCGAAAAACGTTAAGGAAACTGGGGAGATTACTTTCCAGGTTGAGCTTCAGCACGAGGAAGAACAATCCATTACATTTATGATTGTGCCACTGGAAAATGTAGAAACAAGAGATGACATTTTACCTGTCGAAGAGGCTCTTCAAAAATTAAAAGTTTCTTATAAAGAGTGGTCCGCTCAGTTAACGAAGGTAGAAACGGATTACCAGCCACTTCAACGCCTGGTGGACAGAGGATTATCAGATCTTCGTGTACTACTGACGGACACTGGGTACGGAAAGTTTCCTGTAGCAGGTCTGCCTTGGTTCGGGGTACCGTTTGGGAGAGACAGTCTGATTGCGGCCCTCCAGATGATTGCGTTCCAACCCGAGGTTGCAAAAGGCACCCTGTTCACGATGGCCAGTGAGCAAGGGACGAAGGTTGATCCTTGGAGAGACGAACAGCCAGGAAAGATCATGCATGAAATTCGCTACGGAGAGCTTGCGAATACGGACCAAATTCCGTTCACGCCTTATTACGGAACGATTGATGCAACACCGTTATTCCTTGTTCTTTTAACAGAGTATGTGAAATGGACGGGTGACTTCGATACATTCCATAAGCTGGAAGGCAATGTGAAGAGAGCGCTTGAATGGATCGATCAATATGGAGATCGTGATGGAGATTTATTCGTAGAGTACCATCAGGAATCATCCAAGGGAATCGCCAACCAAGGCTGGAAAGATTCGGGGGACTCCATCGTTCATCGAAATGGGGACTACGCGGATACACCGATTGCTTTAGTGGAGGTTCAAGGCTATGTGTACCAGGCGAAACTTGGATTGGCTGCTGTTTATGAAGCACTTGAGAATAATGAAACGGCCTCTAGATTAAAAGCAGAAGCGAAAAATCTGCAAGAAAGGTTTGAACAGGAGTTTTGGATGAATGACCTGGAATTCTACGCCATCGCCCTTGATCAAAACAAGGAAAAGGTTGGGACGATCACATCCAATCCAGGACATGTTTTATATTCAGAAATGATGTCAGGGAATCGCGCTGAAAAAGTAAGTCAAACGTTAACGAATGACAAAATGTTTTCAGGATACGGAATTCGTACCATGGGGAAAGGCGAGGCTGGTTACAACCCGATGAGCTATCACGATGGAAGCATCTGGCCACACGATAACAGCATGACTCTGCTGGGGTTAAGTAAATTAGGATTTACCGAAGAAGCGAAAAAGGTGATGAGTGGACTGATTGATGCATCCCGCCACTTCGAGTATGACCGTTTGCCGGAATTGTTCTGTGGATATGAGTCAACGATCGGGAAGGCTGTAAAGTATCCGGTCGCATGTTCTCCACAAGCATGGGCAGCGGGGACACCACTTGTCTTTATACAATCCCTGCTAGGTTTATTCCCAAACAGTCTTACAAAAGAAATCCATCTCAATCCGATGTTAATTGATGAAATGAGCATATTGACGGTGCACGATATTACGATTGGTGATGGAGTACTGTCTCTATCCTTAACCCGAAAAGGAGACAAAGTAGAAACCACCATTTTAGAAAACTCAACAGGCTACGACATTGTGAAGGAAAAGCAGACGGTGTAATCACATCCAGGAATAACAATCCTATTTTAAATAAATCAAAAAAAGGGGTTATGAAAATGGCGAAGAAGAAATGGATCGCGAGTCTAGGTATTACGACGATGTTAGTGGGAACGGCTTTGGCAGGATGCAGTGGATCAGATGAAAAGACGAGTTCAAATGGAGCAGATGGTGAGAAGGTCGAAATTACTTTAGCCGGCTGGGGAGGAAATCCTTCTGAACAAAAGCTTTTGACTCAAACGATTGCTGACTTTGAAGAAAAGCATCCGAATATTGACGTAAAGCACGAAGTCATTTCTGAGCAGTATATGGACGTATTGAAAACACGTTTGATTGGTGGGGAAGGTCCTGACGTTTTCTATTTGGATGCACTGGAAGCACCTGCCCTGATTGAAACGGGGGTTGTGGAGCCGCTGGATGATTACGTAACCGAAGATTTCGATGTGAAAGATTTCGAGAAACCTATGCTTGAAGCGTTCCAAGTTGATGGAAAGACATATGGTTTTCCGAAAGACTATTCGACTCTAGCCTTATTCTACAATAAAAAGATGTTTGAAGAAGCAGGAGTGGAAGTTCCGAAAACATGGGATGAACTCCGTGAAGTATCAAAAGCGCTGACGAAAGACGGTGTATATGGATTTGGCGTGGCGCCAGAACTCGCCCGTCTTTATCACATTGCTCAGTCAACCGGCGGGGAAGTCGTGAAGGATGATCAGGCAAACTTTGCATCAGACAAAGTGGTCGATGCCCTTCAGCCGATCATCGACCAGCATAACGAAGACAAAACCTCTGCTCAGGCATCAGAAGTGGGAGCGAACTGGGGAGGAGAAATGTTCGGTCAAGGGAAAGCTGCCATGGTCATCGAAGGGAACTGGGCAATCCCATTCTTAGCGGATACGTTCCCTGATGTAGAATACGGAACAGCTGAATTACCGACCATTAATGGAGAAAAAGCAACAATGGCCTACACGGTTGGATATGTGATGAATGCGGCATCGGAAAAGAAGGAAGCGTCATGGGAGCTGATCTCGTATCTGACTGGTAAAGAAGGAATGGAAACATGGACGTCCAAAGGGTTTGCCCTTCCTACACGTAAGTCAGTAGCGGAAAAATTAGGGTATGACAAGGATGAATTACGCGGAGCACTGGTAGCCGGAGCACCATATGCAACGGTTTGGGCAGAAGGAAAGAACCTGCCGATCATCATGAATAACTTCAACAATCAATTTATCGCTGCCTTCCTGGGAGACAGACCTCTGGATGAAGCACTGAAAGAAGCAGAAGAACAAGCGAATAGCGAAATTCAATAATCTTTTTAAAGGTACCTGGCACTCATGAAATGTGTCAGGTACAGCTTTACCATTGACTGTATTCTTTCTTTTGAGGTCTTGGACGCGGACCTGGGCGGAAAGAATACAGGTAATCGCTGAAGATTTTAGAGACAGATAGAAGGTAGGGATAAGAATGAACAAACAATCTTCTAAGAAGAGATTACAGGATGCAGGACAAGGATACTTATTTATGTCTCCCACGCTATTTGTATTAGCGGTGTTTATTATTGGACCGATTCTTTATGCCATCTTTTTATCCTTTCATAAGGTTCAACTCCTGGGGGATATGAGCTTTGAATTTGTTGCATTTGAAAACTTTGCGAGGATCATGGAAGACAACCGGGCCATCATCGCATTGAAAAACACGGCAAAGTACGTACTGATTGTGGTACCGACACAAACCTTTCTGGCATTGGTTCTGGCTGCAACGTTAAACGCAGGATTAAAGGGTGAGAAGCTTTTCAGGATTGTCTATTTCTTACCGACCTTAACGTCTTCAGCCGTATTAACGCTGATCTTTATGTGGATGTATAACAAAGAAGGGCTGATCAACAACCTTTTGGGAAAAGTGGGATTGCCGACGTATAATTTCTTAGGTGATCCTGACATTGCCTTGAATGCGATTATGTTGATGAACATCTGGGCCACGGCACCGTTTTTCATGGTCATCTACCTTGCAGCCCTTCAGGATATTCCAGACTCGTTATACGAAGCGGCTGAACTGGACGGAGCGAACGCAATCCAGAAGTTCTTCTATGTGACAGTTCCGTTTCTCAGACCGGTGACATCCTTCGTCGTGATCATGGGGGTCATCGGAACGTTCCAGCTGTTTGATCAATCGTATATTTTCTCAGGTGGATCCGGTGGACCGAATAACTCGACATTAACAGTGGTCCTCTTAATCTATCAATATGCCTTTAAATCATTGGGGACCATGGGATATGCAGCCGCACTTGCCTTCGCGCTTGCTCTGATCATCCTGGTGGCGACACTGATTCAACGTAAATTCTCTAAAGAAGAATCACTCTATTAAGGAGGATGGAAGCATGAATTCGAAGAAAAAGACGTTCAGTAAGCGTCTTCTATACATTGTCCTGATAGGCTATGCGATCACAACTCTGATTCCATTCTTATGGGCACTCTCCTCTTCTTTTAAAACATTAGAAGAAATCATTAGTGGAACGATGAATTTCATACCCAAGAATTTCACTTTGGATAATTATAAACAGATTTTCATTGAGCAGGAGCTATTTCCGAGATGGTTATTCAATAGTTTATTCATCGCAATAATTGGGACAGCATTGAATATCATCTTTAACTCCATGTCTGGATACGCCTTGGCACGCTTAAGCTTTCCCGGGAAAAAGGCATTATTCATCATGGTCCTGGCTGTCCTTATGATTCCTGCGCAAGTCACGATGATCCCAAACTATTTAATTCTAAAAGAAATCGGCTGGCTTAACTCGTATCAAGGGATGATCGTACCTGCCATGATCAATGCAACCTTCATCTTCATGATGAGACAGTTCTTCATCAATTTCCCGAAAGAACTGGAAGAAGCCGCTCAAATCGATGGTCTCAGTCGTTTCGGAATCTTCTTCAAGGTGGTATTACCATTAGCAAAACCAGCCTTGGCCGCACAAGCAATTTTTGTCTTCATGGGATTCTGGAACAACTTCATGACCCCATTGATTGTCATGACCGATACAGAAATGTATACACTGCCATTAGGGTTAAACACCTTTAAAGGCCAATACGTCAGCTACTGGAACTACATCATGGCGGCATCCATGGTCTTTACACTGCCGGTACTCCTTTTGTATGCATTCTTTAATCGCTACTTTATTAAAGGAATATCATTTACAGGCGGGAAATAGTGAAGGGAGGGCTTCTCTTTTAAGGGAGCTCTCTTTTTATTGAATCATAGGAGTGAAGGGTATGGAAAACATAGAGGGGGAAGCAGGAATCTTTATGGGTTTGCTGTCTTTTTTGGCTGATTTGGTTGTTGTTTATGGTGTTGGGAGTCACATGCGTGTGGTGTATGGTTCATTTTGTCGTCAGGGATGGATTTATCAGCGAAATAATGATTTTATCAGCGATACTTTCAATATATCAGCGAAATTCGGATTATATCAGGAGAATATCAAATTTATCAGCGAATGACGGTAGACAAGAATGTGGGCTATACCTTATGTGGGACAGCCCGTCCCCTCGTCCCGCTCAATCGTATATTTTTTGTAAAAATATTGCTATTTCATTGAATTTTGCAGTTGATTTAGATATAGTGGGGTAGATTGAAATTTTTGGGAGGAGATACAATGAAATCCATACATGATATTGCCATCATCATTCCTGCCTATAACCCAGATGAAAAATTGACTACTTTAGTGAATGAAATCATTTCAGCTCAATTTTCACGAGTTATTATTGTAAATGATGGAAGTAAAAAAGAGTGTTCCGGAATTTTTGAAGAGTTAGAAGGAATGAAGGAATGTGTGGTGCTGCACCATAGTGTGAATCAAGGGAAAGGTCGGGCACTGAAAACGGCTTTTACATATTTTAATGAGAATTATAACGACTCAATGGGCCTCATTACGATTGATTCCGATGGTCAACATACATTGGAAGATATGAAGAAAGTAGCAGCTAAATTAATGGAAAGTCCGACTAGTCTAGTACTGGGCTCAAGGAATTTTTCAGAAGAAAATATTCCGTTTAGAAGCCGATTCGGGAATAATCTTACAAAGGTAGTTGTGAAATTTGCCAGCGGTATCAAGGTCTCGGATACGCAAACTGGATTGAGAGCAGTTCCTGCATTGTTTGTAGATGATCTGCTGGAGGTTAAGGGTGAGCGTTATGAATACGAGATGAACATGTTGCTGGAATGTAAGAAAAAGAATATTCAAATAGAAGAAGTTAAGATTAAGACAATTTATATAGAAGAAAATAAATCATCTCACTTCAATCCCATTAAAGATTCTATCAAAATCTATTCGGTGTTCCTCAGGTTTATTGCATCCTCTTTTGCATCATTTGGGATAGACATCGTTTTATTCATGATTTTCTCATTGATGTTAAAAGAAGTGTTACCCGATTCATTTATCATCGTCTCGACAGTGCTTTCAAGGGTTTTATCTTCTTTCATTAATTTTATGATTAATAGAAACGTAGTATTTAAATCCAGTTCATCGAATACGATGGTAAAATATTATGCCCTGAGTATCGTGCAGATGGGGATATCAGCGTTGGGGGTACACTACATTTATACGGCTGTAAGTTCTGGAGAGGTAGTCATTAAGATAATCGTGGATTCTTTGTTGTTCCTGGTAAGTTTTGTGATTCAAAGAGAATGGGTTTTTAAAAATGAAGTTGGTCGTCGTGAGTTGTTGAATAATGAGTAACAGCATTGTTTCATTTTTATTATTATTCGCCTCCTTAAGCGGATGGGGACTTCTCTCTTTTAATAGAATAAAAGTGCATATCGCTTTTATTCCTATCTTTATCTTTTCATCCATTACTACAGTTGTGTTTTGTGCAGGTTTAATTAATATTATGCCTCTAGTAGTAAATATTATTTACTACTCGGGGCTTATTCTTTTTGTTATTTACCTTTTTCTTTTTTTTAGAAGGAAACAACCATTAAAGCCGATGCTTCATCCTAGTATCATTGTATTTGCCCTGTCAATACTTGCTATGATGATTTATTTGAAGGGGCTGATATTGACCCACTATGATAATTTCAGTCACTGGGGGTTAATTGTGAAGGAAATGTCACTGATCAATGGCTTACCTGACAGTTCGACGATTGTGACGTTTCAAAACTATCCTCCTGGCAGTGCAGTGTTTATTTATTTCTTCTCAGAAGTATTAGGGAAACATGAAAGTTATGCATTAATGGCACAAGCCTTTTTAGCTATCTCTTGCGTCGTGACAATGTACTTTTTTAGTAAATGGAAGCGACCTGAAGTAATTCTTTTAACGATGGCGGCAGGTATTTCTCTATTGCTTGTCAATTGGGGAAGTTTCTATAACCTTTTAGTGGATATCGTATTAGGATTGGTTGCTTTCTCCTCGGTTAATGTAGCGTATTATTATAGAGATGATTGGAAGAGGCAGCTGATTGTGAATACACCAATCTTGATTCTTCTTATACTTCTAAAAGATAGCGGGAAAATCTTTCTGGCATTCAATGTCATTCTTATTCTAAGCTTTATCTATTCCTATTATTTACATAAGAAACGATTTACAAAAAATGTAAGGAAGGTTGTGTATAATGCTTTATTGTGGTTGATTGGGATTCCAATATTCCTGAATTATTTATGGTTGAAATACACCATTAAAGCTTACCAAACGGGTTATGGTGCAAACAAATTTGCAGTAACACCGGGTAAGGTCGCGAATAATGAAAAGTCTTCAGAATTTATGGATTATATTGGCCCACAGTTATGGAAGGCCTCTACAAATTTAGAATCGAATAATTTTAAAGCTATCGTTATTGTAAATATAATAGCCGTCATCCTATTGGTATTGATGTATATAGTCAAAAGAAAAATATCCAAGCTTTTGGTTTTCTCCATATTAATTTCAAATGGTTTTTACGTTCTCTACATGTTCTCTCTCTATTTCATGTATGTGTATTTAATGCCGGAATTTGAGGCAGCAAGAATTGCAGGGTTTGGCAGATATCAATCAACGATTATTATCTATATCATTGGTATATTAATGACTGCTGTCATTCATGAGTGGAGCCATTATATAAACAATAAGCCTATTTCGAAAATGATTACTCTGTTTCTGCTGGGGAGTCTATTCATATATCCATTTAGTGGGAATGTTAAAGTGGTTGCAGAAAAACCGGAAACGATTTCCTCAATCAGATGGGAAGCGAAAAACAAATTTAGCAAGATTGCCTCAACGGGAGCCATTGATCCAGAGGTGACTTACTATAGCCCAAAGAGTAAAGATGATAGAGGATATTTGAAATATATCGTTTCATATGAACAGCTATCTATGAACTATTCGATCACGAACGGTTTAAGTTCTGAGGAAGAAAAAGAAAAGTTCTTTACAAGCCTCAAGAAATCAGACTTCTTAGTCGTATTGGACTCTGATAAAGCGATTAATGAATGGCTATTAAAATATATAGACGTGGATAATCCTGAAGGAGTTTATAAAGTTCTGTACGAAGATGATGAGTGGACACTTACTCCTATTTGATAAAGAAGACTATGATCCTTTTATAGGTTCATAGTCTTCTTTTTTTGTTTGAAATTTATTAAATTTTGTAAAAAAATGATAGTAAATGTCAATTTTCGAAGTATAATTGTCTTAGATAATTCAGATTAGAATAAAAAATGAGTCAATTCGACTGTTTAATAGATCTGGGTTGTTCCTTACATATTAATTTTGAGAGGGTTGAATGGTTTGAACAGTGGAGTAAAAAAGAAGTTAAGTAGTATTGCTCTGTCAACTTTAGCTTTAGGTATGATTGCTTCTCCTGCAGGGGGTACCGTTTCGGCAGAAATAGCCCCAACAAATGTTTTATCGAATGATGCTTATGTAAAATTAAAAATAATGGAAACGACCGATGTGCATGGAAGTTTAATGGATCATGACTATTATTCTGATAAACCTGTTGAAAATGGACTTGTTCGCCTTTCAACTCTGATCAAAAAAGAACGTGAAGAAAACCCGAATAATTTATTGTTGGATAATGGTGACCTGCTTCAAGGGAATCCATTTACTGATTTTATCGCTAAGGTTGATCCCTTAACATTTGTGAATCGTTTATCAGGTGATGATCGATATGAAACGGCAGTAGAGGTATCAAAAAAAGGCTGGGCGAAGTCTGATACAGTAGTCATCGCACGTTCTGATAATTTTGCCGATGCGTTAACGGGTGCGCCGTTGGCTTATCACTTGGATGCTCCGATCCTATTGACGGGCACGAAGAGCTTAAATGCTAAGACTAAGGAAGAAATCAAACGTCTTGGTCCGAAAAAAGTGATTATTTTAGGCGGGAAAAATGCCGTTTCTGCAGATGTACAAAGTGAATTAAGCAATATGAAATTATATATTAAGAGAATCCAAGGTTCTGATCGCTATGAGACAGCCTCCATGATTGCAGAGGAAGTTGGCGGAAACACCGACACTGCCATCCTTGCAGATGGATCCAACTATCCAGATGCCATTGCGATTGCCCCATATGCTGCAAAGAACGGGTATCCGATTCTTTTAACAAAAAAGGATAGTGTACCAGGTCCGACAACTGAATCTCTTAAAGGGAAAGACAAGACCATCATTGTAGGTGGACCTGGAGTTATTAGTGAAAAAGTCGAAAAACAACTGAAAAACCCATCGCGGATTTTCGGTCAAAATCGATTTGAAACGTCACTCAAAATTGCTACTGAGTTGGATACAGTAACGGATAAAGTGTTTGTTACAACAGGAAGAAACTTCGTGGATGGATTAACGGGATCAGTTCTCGCAGCCAAGCACGATGCTCCTGTCCTTTTAGTTGAGAAAAATGCCATGACTGATGCTGCCAAGCAATTGGTTGATAGCAAGTACGTATCCATTCTAGGTGGAGAAAATGCCGTATCGGAAGGATTAATCGAAAATGAAACGCATCCGATCTATGAAGCGATGAACTTATTAGATTATGATGCTGCAACTTTAGGAAACCACGAATTCAATTATGGGTTAGACTTCCTGGAAAATAGTATTAAAGGCGCTGACTTCCCATATGTGTCAGGGAACGTGTATAAAGATGATCATGATCAGGACCCGTCAAACGATGAAAACCTTGTAAAACCATATAAAATCGTGGACAAAGAAGTCGTCGACGAAAAAGGGAATAAGCAAACGGTCAAGGTCGGTGTCATTGGTTTCGTAGCTCCTCAAATCATGCAATGGGATAAAGCGAACCTGGAAAGTAAAGTTGTAACGGAGGACGTAGTGGCGTCAGCTGAAAAATGGGTTCCTAAAATGAAGAAGGATGGAGCAGAAGTGGTTGTTGTTCTCTCTCATTCAGGTTTTGACAAAGATAAATCCAATAAAGAAAATACCGTATATCCTCTAAGTGAAGTAGACGGAATCGATGCGATATTATTCGGGCACACTCACCTGTCCTTCCCGGGAGATGCTTCCTACAATTCACTTGAAGGCGTGGATAATAAAAAAGGAACAATCAATGGTGTGGCTGCCGTTCAAGCGAATGTTGATGGAAAAACACTTGGTGTCATAGACTTAACTTTGGAACAGGTTAATGGTAAATGGAAAGTAAAAGATTCTCAATCGGAAGTTATTTCTTCAACAGGGGTAACAGCGGATAAAGAAATGGTTGATGTCTTAAAAGATTCCCATGAAAGCACCATTGAATACATCAATGGTGAAGTGGGTCAAACGGAAGCCCCAATTCACAGCTTCTTTGCACGGGTACAGGATGATCCATCCGTACAAATTGTCAGCAACGCTCAAAAAGAGTATGTAGAAGGTGCGTTAATAGGAACTGAATACGAAGATCTTCCTGTCCTTTCATCTGCAGCACCTTTTAAAGCTGGAAGAAATGGGGCCGGTGAGTACACAAACATTCCTAAAGGAACAGTGACGATTAAAAACGTTTCTGACCTTTACAAGTATCCAAATACGGTTCAAGCGTTACTTTTAACAGGTGCCGAAGTAAAAGAATATATCGAATGGACAACAGGAAACTTTAATCAAATCGATCCAACGAAAACAGAGGAACAATCCCTGATTAATAAGGATTTCCAAGCTTATAACTTTGATACGATCGATGGTGTGACTTATGAAGTGGATGTAACGAAGCCTGCCAAATATGATCAGTCCGGGAACGTGATTAATGCAGGAGAAAGTCGTGTGAAAAACTTAATGTTTAACGGTAAGCCGGTAGAAGAAGATCAGAAGTTTGTTGTGGCTACGAATAACTATCGTGCTTCATTTACTAAGCTTGCGAATCCTGATGGGAAACGAGTGATCTATGTTTCACCAGACGAGAATCGTCAAGTAGTCATGAACTACATTATTAAAAACAAAACGATTAATCCAACTGCAGATAAGAACTGGACGTTTGCACCGATTTCGGGAAATGTTGATGTCACATTTGAGTCTTCTCCAGAAGCAAAAACGTTTGCTCAGCAAACATCGAACATTCATCATGTCGGAGAAGGTACAAATGGATTCCATAAATACAAGATTGATTTTCCAGCAGAAGAGCCATTTGAAGTTCAATTATTAGGCATCAATGATCTTCACGGTCAATTGGACACGTACAACAAAGGTTTGAACGCTGGTGGTATTGAATACTTGGCTGCCCATTTAAAAGAACGTGAAGCAACGAATCCTAACACACTTATGGTGCATGCAGGAGATATCGCCGGGGCAAGTTCACCAGTATCTGCGTTATTACAGGATGAACCAACTATCAAAATGCTAAATGAAATTGGTTTTGATGTAGGAACTGTAGGAAACCATGAGTTTGACGAAGGTGTAGATGAAATGATGCGCCTGATCGACGGTGGAAGACATTCGAAAACCTACTCTAAATATGGGGTATTTGAAGGAGCGAAATTCCCTTATGTAGCGGCAAACGTAGTGGATAGCAAAACGAAAGAACCGATTCTTTCTCCATATGTGGTAAAAGAAGTTAATGGAGTTCCAGTTGGATTTATCGGAATTGCTTTCTCTGATACACCAGGAATTGTCACACCGAGTGGAACAGCGGGAGTAACATTTACTGATGAAGCCGAAGCGATTAACAAATATACAGAAGAACTAAAGGAAAAGGGTGTAGAGGCGATTGTCGTCCTTTCCCATAACCCGGTGAAATCAAACACTGATGGATCCAACCCTACAGAAGAACTGGCTGATATCGCAACAAAAGTAGACGATGAAGTGGATATTATGTTTGGTGGACACAACCATCAATATGCAAATACGATTGTGGATGGAAAGCTTCTTGTTCAATCGTATTCTTATGGTACAGCGTTTTCGGATGTGGATTTCGTGATTGATCCGGCTACCAAGGATATCACGTCGAAAAAAGCGGAAATCGTATCTGCCGTCAGAACCATCACGCCAGATGCCGGGATTAAAGAAATGCTGGATGAATATCTTGCAGATGTTGCACCTATCCTGAATGTGAAAATTGGGAACACAACAAAAGGAATCAGCTGGGATCAAAATCCTGATGGCGAGTCTGCTATGGGTAATCTGATTGCAGATGCTATGAGAAGTCATACAGGAACAGACTTTGCCTTTATGAATCCAGGAGGTATCCGTGCAGAAATCGATGCAGGTGAAATCACATGGAAAGAAGCCTTCACTGTTCAGCCATTCGGTAATGATCTTGTAACGATGGATCTGACTGGACAGCAGGTCTATGAACTATTCGAATCTCAATGGGCGAAAGATCCTAATGCACCAAGGATCTTACAGATTTCCGGATTGAAAGTTTCGTATGATAGCAGTAAACCTGAAGGAAGCAGAATCCAAGCTGTCACAACCGGAGACGATCAACCACTTGACCTGGCCAAAACATACTCAATTACGGTGAACAACTTTATGGCAGGCGGCGGTGACGGATACACGGTTCTATTAGAAGGTAAGAATCAAGTCATTGATATCGTAGATTTAGAATCTTTCGTTTCATACATTAAAGCACAAGGGACAGTAGATCCTGTTGAAGAAGGGCGAATTACGAAGCTTAATAAGTAAAGATTTATTGGATAGCACCGGAATAATCCGGTGCTTTTTTTGTGTGATATTTTTGTAGTGGGGTCATTTGAAGGTTTTGGAGATAAGTAGCGTGATTGGTTGATGTGGATGGGGGAAAGGGAAGTGCCAGGCATCTAAGGAGTAAATAGCACCTCTAAATGATCCGGGGATTTTCTGCAGCCTCAAAAAAAAGCAACGAACCCAACAAAGGTCCGCTGCTTTCCTTTTTTTATTTACGCTCCTGCCCAAACATCCTTGGCAAATCGACCATCTTCTTCTAGTGATCCCAGCCAAGCGGCAGCTTCTTCTCTCGTTGTTTGATAGAGACGCATATAGCTTTCTACTAATGTGTTCTCCACATCAGGGGCCATTTTACCACCGTCACCACAGATGTATAAGCGGCCGCCATCTTTCAGTAAAGGAAGGATGTCTTCAGCGTTTTCCGCCAGTCTGTGTTGGACGTACGTCTTTTCTTTACCAGGGCATCTCGAGAAAGCGGTGTGAAGAGTGACGATTCCATCTTGTTCGGCCTTCTCCAGTTCCTCTTGATATAAGAAATCATGTTCAGGGTTGCGACATCCGAAGTAAAGATGGGCTGCTCCCAGCGTTTCTCCTTTTTCTTTAAGAAGGCGGCGTGCCTGGATAAATCCCCTGAATGGTGCAATTCCGGTTCCGGGTCCGATCATGACGATGGGTGTGTCGGTTTCGTCAGGAAGCTGGAAGTTCGATTGAGGTGTAGAAATGAAGCACGCTACCTTATCGCCTTCGGAACGTTCTGCCAGATAGTTTGATGCAATTCCTTTGTATTCACCATTTCCGCTCCATGCAGCTCCACGAACGACGCTGACCGTGATGCTCGCTTCTCCTTCCTTGTAAAGGGGTGAGCTTGAAATAGAATAGTATCTTGCTTTTAGTGCCGGGAGTAAAAGGAGGAACCCTTCAAACGGAATTTCACAGGCAAGGTACTTTTCCACCAGGTCCAGCATGGTGATCCGTTTACCGAGAATTTCCCTCTTATATGTTCCATCCTCCAATAACTCTTCAAGCTCCATTACATGGGGAGGGCATACCGTGTGAGCAGCCAGTGCACGGATTTGCGAACGGGTGGCGGGTTCTTGGAATTCCACATAATTAGAGAGTAATTCCTTAAGATTCACCGGCTTGTCTGTTGGAAGGTGGACAGCTTTTCCCGTATCTCCGGTAAGTTGTACATAGTCCTCACCGTTCAAGTTGAATCGACTGAGCACTCTCTCAACAAGGGCGCCCGGATTCCGTGGAAGCACCCCAAGATGGTCTCCTTCCTGATAATCAACACGCTCTGGAAGAGTCAACTCAATATGTCTTGTATTCCTTCCGCTTTCCTCGTGCTGCAATTCAATATTTCTACTTACCACCGATGTAAAGGCGTGGTGGGTGCGAGCAAGTGGTGTGTCACTGACATCACTGACAAACTTCATCGTCATCGAGCTACTTTCTTCTCCGTTTTGATGAAGTTCAATGTTCAATTCTTTCGCCAGGTTTGGCCAAAGTGCTTCCGACCATTTCTCGTAATCTCCTTCAAAATCGTCACTTGCATCTCCATGCCCGATTTTCGACAGACGCTGAGCCCCTTTTTGTTCAAGCTGCTCATCAATGAAGGTAGGGATGCGTTGGTAAGTAGTCGCCCAGTTGTGATCGCCACATCCGAATACCGCATAGCGAACATCGTTCAGTGTGCCTTCCTCCGTTTCTTTGAGCCACGAAACGAATGTGTCCGCATTGTCCGGAGGATTTCCGTTATAGGAAGCAGAGATAATGAGAACCGCTCCTTCAGTCGGAAGCCCACCCGTATAATCATTTAAAGGAGCAACCTCGGTCATGAAGCCTTGTTGACGGCCTGTTTCAGCAAGGTCGCGGGCGATTCCTTCAGCTGTCCCCATGTTTGATCCAAACAGAATATAGAGTGGTGTACCATGAGATGGCTTGATAGAAGCGTGTGCTTCTCTTTCTTCAGATTTCACTTCTACAGAAGCGGCAGTCGTAAAGGACATATCCGGTTTCCGCGGTGAGACGCGCATCTTGAAATCATCCGGCTTGAGTGTCAATGTTTCTTTAACATCCAATTGATAGTCACTATGATCAATCAGGTCAAAGTGCTGCAAAACCATGCCAAGAACAAGAGTCGCTTCGTGAAGGGAAAACTGCTGTCCGATGCAGGCGCGTTGTCCGTTTCCGAAAGGTTTATATGCGTGATAAGGGATCGAAGACGGGTCCTCAAAACGCTCTGGTCTAAACGATTCCACGTCATCTCCCCAAACGGATGAATCACGGTGAAGCTCAGGAATGATAAGGGTGAATACATCATCTTTTTTAATTTTGTATTTCCCGTTCAGTGTCGTGTCTTCCTTTGCGTATACGGAAAATGCCGGTGCTGTGGGCCATAGACGAAGAGCTTCATTAAGCACCATACGAACATATTTCAATTTCTTGACCTGTTTATAATCTGGAACGTCATCACCCAGCACGTCATCCACTTCTTGCTGTGCTTTCTTCAATTTTTCCGGATTATTCATGAGATAGTAGATGGCAAAGGACAGTAGACCACTCGTTGTTTCGTGTCCTGCAATTAAGAAAGTAATGATTTGAAAACGTATGTTTTCATCATCCAAGGCTTCACCCGTTTCCGGATCGACCCCTTTCAACATATGAGAGAGCAGGTCATCCTCGCCCTGGTCCCCATTTTGTTTCCGTTCGGCAATCAATTCATCCACCAGGTTGAACATGTATTGAATGTCTTCCTTGAATTGTTTTTTAGATATAACCATCAATTTATCTTGAACACCAAGTCGCTGCGTTTGATTCATGGCTTCGTCCATCGCCCGAACCATACTGTCGACAAATGGATGGGAGTTTTCCCGGTAAAAGCTATTAAAGCGGTAATTAAATCCGCAGAGTCCGATCGTATCCAAGGTTAAGCGAGTCATATCTTCAGGAACATCGATTTCATCAGCCGGATTTAAGCGGGCCCACTTCTGAATAAGTTGGGTGGCGAGATCGACCATTTTAGCATGGTAGCCTTTCATTGCCTGCTGGCTGAAGCTTGGAAGCAGGATATTATGCGCCTTTTTCCAATTGTTTTCCGTCGTTTCGCTTGTGAAAAGGCCGTCGCCGCCAAATGCTCTTACTTTTTGCAGGGCAGGACCGACTTTCTTATCAAAGCGTGTTTCGTCACAAATTTCTTCAGCAAGGGAGGCACTTGATACAAACGTACTGATACGCCCTGGAAATTGAAACTGAAAGATCGGGCCAAGCTCTCTTGCAAGCTTCATATAGGATTGAAGGGGTTTATCTTTATCAATGACCGGCAAACTGCCAAGGGGTCCATACGTCTTTGGCTGCGGTAGTTGGTTTGAGTTTGTCATTTAGTAGCACCTCTTATTAAGAATTATAACGGAATGAACGTTCATTCCGTTTGGTCTATGAGAAACCATTTGTTTCTCATACATGTAACCGTACAGCGTCCCACATACTTTCTTCCACATCTTCCAATAGTTCTTCTTCCGGTTCAAGCTCCCCGATGCGAACCAATCGTTGAAGCTCAAGAAACGCTCCGTAAACGATGGCAATCAAAGCGGAGGAAGGAAGCTCCTTGATTTCTTTTTTCTCTTTTCCTGAATCAAAGAAATTCTTTAGGATTTCCAGGAGTCCTTGAAAGCTGTCATGACTTGCTTTGTCTAAAAAGTGAGCACTGCTATGTGTCTTTATAAAATAAAGTGCTTGGCTTTGCTTTGTTGTAAATAGAATCATGGCTTTAAATATATGATGAAATTGATCGCGAATAGTTTCATCATAAGGGAAATCATTTTCAAGAGTTTCTGTAAATATCCCTACATACTCCTGAAAGAGCGTGTTGCCAAGCACTTCTTTATTTTCAAAGTAACGATAAATGGTACCGGCTCCGACTCCTGCCGATGTCGCAATCATCGGAATCGTAGTCGCATCATATCCACGCTCAGCAAAGAGTACCAACGCGCTAGATATAATGCTGTCTCGTTTATTAACTGCAGTTGCCATAAAGATTCAGCCTTTCGTGTGTTAAATACGGAATGAATATTCATTCCACTCCATTGTATACCCAGTAAAATACCATCTCAATCACACAATGTACCCAATATTTGTGAAGGTTTTGTTAACGGATGTGGAGGAGGTTCAGTAAGAGTGGAAGTGTTAATTGCAATAAGAGGGATGCGTAAGCTTTTAGAGGTGTTTGGCGAAGGGGACGAAAAAAAGCAAACCCATCTTCACGGGTTTGCTTCTCTCAAGTCTACTTATTGTCCTTCACCGATCTCCGTTCCACCAATTCAGTCGTCAACTTATAATAAGGATCCACTTCCTCTTTAGCAAGCTTCTGAAAGATCAGATGAACAGCGAGTGCGCCGGCTTCGTATTTCGGCTGCCTCATGGTGGTCAGTGGGGGAGATACGTACTCTGCCAGTTGAATATCATCGAATCCGATAATGGAGATATCTTCGGGTACCCGGATATTTTTTTCTGATAGTGCTTGTAACCCGCCGATGGCCATTTCATCGTTGGCGTAAAAGATTGCCTGGGGGATATCTTGTTGGGCAATGAGCATTTTCGTTGCTTTATATCCGCCTTCACGTGTGAATCCGCCTGATGTTTTCCATTTAGAGCGATAAGGAATATCATGTTTCTCCAAGGCTTGCTTAAAGCCCTGGAAGCGGAGTTCATTGTCATGGGAGTTATAAGGTCCGCTAATATAAGCAATATTCCGGTGACCTTTCTTAATCAGATGCTCCGTAGCCTGAAATCCACCTTCGACATTATCGACTTCCACCTGGAGAACATAGTCATGTTTAATATCCCGGTCCAGCACGACGATAGGGAATCCTTCGCGAGTGGATTCCAATATCGTTTCGTCCGTGATGTTATGGGCCAGGATGATGACCCCGTCGACTCGTTTTTCTTTCAAAAATTTAATGGCCGTAGATTGGGGACCGCCAATTGAACTGCAGGCTATGAGATCATACCCGTTCGTAGAGGTCACATCCTGGACGCCTTTAATTAATTCAGAATAATACGGACCTGATAAATCGCTAAGAATCAAGGCGATGGTATTCGTGTTGGTCCGTTTTAAATCGGATGCGAGTCCGTTCTTTTGGTAGTTCAATTGCTTTGCTGCATCCAATACTTTCTTTCTTGTTTCTTCGCTTACCTTGGTGCTGTTATTTAAAGCGTAGGAGGCCGTTGAAACGGCTACTCCTGAAAGCTTTGCTACATCTTTGATTGTTGCCATTTATTCACATCCTATGATTGCTATATGAATAGCGGTTGTTCATCTCTGTATCCAAAAACCATTATACATTTATAGTATAGTCATTCACACTTCCGACTAGTAGAGGGTGATGTTTTTCCCCGTCACTATTTAATCCCTGACATCGTAAAGCCTTCGACGATATACTTCTGGAAGAAAGAGAAGATGATGATAATCGGTACGACCATGAATGCTGCTCCAGCCATTTGAAGACCAAAGTTATTCGCATACTGCCCTTGAAGGAGGGATAGTCCTACTGAAAGGGTGTAGAGGCTTTCATCATTGGCAATGATCAATGGCCATAGGAAGCTATTCCATGCTCCGATAAACGTCAGAATTCCCTGTACAGCAAAGATTGGCTTCGCAATGGGAACGATTAATTTAAAGAAGATATAGAATTCTCCTGCCCCATCAAGGCGGGCTGCTTCAAGCAAATCAGTTGGAATCGTGGTCATAAACTGTCTGAATAGGAATATACTGAATGCTGCTGCAAGCCCGGGGAGGATGATCCCGGCCATTGTATTGGTCAAGCCCATTTCATTTAAAATTAGGTAAACGGGAATCATCGTTACTTGTGCAGGAATCATCATGGTTGCAAGCACTATATAAAAGATCTTTTCTTTTCCTTTAAAATGAAACTTTGCAAATCCATAACCAGCCATTGCATTAAAGAATAATCCTAAAAAGGAAAATAAGACGATGACAAGGGTATTTCTTAAATACACACCAAAGTTCATGCTTTCAAATAAGTTAAGATAGTTTTCCAATGTAGGATTCTCTGGAAACAAGGTTGGTGGAATTTGCAGTACTTCACTTTCAGGTTTGAATGAGCTTGAAATCATCCAAATGAAAGGGATGGAAACAAGGATTCCACCAAGAATCATGAGTAAGGCTACCAGCGTTTTTTCGGTTTTTCGTTTCATTGTATTTGCTTTCATTGTTTCAGCCCCGATACTAATAAATTTTCAGACTTAATATTCTGTATCAGATTTTCTAAGCTTGAATTGGAATAGCGTAATCATGATGATAAAGATAAATAGAATAAAGGAACCTGCTGCGGCATAACCAAATTCACTGAATTGGAAGCCTTTTTTGTAGATGAATAATGCCATGGAGATCGTACCATCCAATGGACCGCCATTAGTCATGACAAATGGTTCTTCGAAGAATTGTAACCAGCCAATCAGGGTGGTGATCGTCACGAAGAATGTAGCATACCGGAGTAATGGTATCGTGACATTGAACAGTACCTGCAATCGATTGGCACCATCCATCTCAGCAGCTTCGTAGTAGGACTTCGGTATTCCTTGCAAGGCAGCAAGGAAGATGATCATATTGATTCCGATTCCCTTCCATACGGCTAAAACAATCAACGATAGTTTCGCAATCGTTGGCTCTCCTAACCAAGGAATTTTATCCACATCCAATAGTGATAATAGGTAGTTGAACAAACCGTACTCAGTGTTGTATAGAAATCCCCAAATCACTGCGACGGCAATGATATTTGTGATGGATGGCATGTAGTATACACCACGAAACACTTTGAACAAGGAGCTTGTTCCGTAGTTCAGCAATAAGGCGATTCCCAATGAGAATATAATGACGAGGGGAACGCCGATGACAACATAAAACAATGTATTAATGATCGACTTATGAAATAAATCATCCGTTATCAATTTGGAATAATTCTCAAGACCGATGAAACTGATATTGGACCAATCGGCTAAGCCTTTTAAGTCAAGGTCTGTAAAGCTAATAAAGAACGCTACAATGATCGGAATGATACTAAAGACAGTCAATATGATAACCGCAGGAGCTATAAACACATATGGATGTTTATTGTTTTTATTGCCCATGATATCCCACCTAACTAAAACTACGCTTCGTAAAGGCCAGCTTGCTAAAAATGGAGCTCAGGCAAAGGTGTGATCCCTATGCCTGTAACTCCAAATGTACCTTACTATGACTTCGTAATTGAAGCGTTTGTTTCATTTATTTTCGTCTTAAATGACTCAATTTACTCTTCTACCATTTCTTGTGCTTTTTTATTGAACTGTTCTAATTCTTTGTCTAAGTCAGCGTCGCCAACGGTAACTCTTTCAATTGTTGAAAGGAATTCCTGTGCGATCTTTTCAAACTCTTTGATTTGTGGAGAAGCTTTAGTCGATTTCAGCTGTTCCCCGAATACGGATAATAGTGGATCGTCTTTTAATTTAGGCTCTTCCCATGCTTCTTTTCTTGATGGAAGAGTATTGGACATTTCCAGCCATTCCATTTGTGTATCCACTTCATTCACATAGGAGATGAATTTAAGGGATTCGTCTACATTCTCTGAATTATGGAAGATAGAGAAGTTTGCTCCACCCATGCTTGATGTATTCTTTTCTTTCTTCGGCATTACAGACACTGACCATTTATCCTTCAGATCCGGAGCTTGGTCATTAATGATATTGATCATCCATGGACCACTGAAGAACATCGGTTTCACGCCATCTTTAAATGCTTGAACAATATCCATTCCTTCAGTAGTAGGGCTGATTCCTTCTTTAAAGTAGCTTGTATAGTATTCCATCGCTTCTTTAAATTCCGGACTATCGAAATTCATCTTATCTTTTCCTTCAAATTCATACCCATTTTGCCAAGCAAAGATAAACGGTGTGATTTGGTCGTTGCGGTCGATATCAAGGCCGTAAACGTCATCGCCTCTGTCGTTTAATTTCTTCGCTGCATCTTTCATTTCATCCCAAGTAGCAGGAGCTTGATCGTATCCTGCTTCTTTTAACAGGTCAGTTCGGTAGTATAAAACACGAGTATCGATATACCAAGGAATCCCGACAACTTGATCATCATAGGTCATAGAGTCTGCAGAACCCGCGAAATAGTTCTCAGGTTTGAAATCCGGATAATCTTCTAAATATGGAGTCAGATCGAGTAACGCTCCTGCGTCTGCAAACTCCGGAACCCAGGTTGTTCCCAGTTGAAGAACATCAGGTCCATTTTTTGAAGCAACTGCTGTCAATAGTTTGTCATGAGCTGTTTCCCAAGGAATCGCTTGTACCTTTACTTTGATATCTGTGTTTTCTTTTTCAAATTCTTCAGCAAGTTTACTAAGCTTCTTACCTTCTTCACCCATTGCCCAGACAGTAATCGTTTTCTTTCCATCTTCTGACTCGCTGCCACCGCAGCCTGCTAATACAGTAGATAGCGCCAGCACACAAATCATTAAGAAAGCCCATGTTTTCTTTTTCATATCTTCATCTCCATTTCTATTAGTTTGAAACCCTATTAAAAAAATTGAATCAGAGGTGGTAAGAGTTATTTTATATTAGGAAAATATCTTACCAGGTGTTATTGAAACGTTTCGATAACTATATTATAATCAAAGGTGTATCCGCTTTCAATACTTTTCTGAAAAATACTAGAATTTTAAGTTTCATTCCATATTATACCTATATATGTATTATCTTTTTTGTTGTCATAGCAAGGTTTAAAGGGGAATTGCAGAGTGGGAATCCATAGTTGACTGACCAACCATTTACCTTTATACTTTTCTTCAATTGTTAATCGAAACGTTTCAATAATTAGAAAGAACCAAAATGAAAACCCAATTGGAGGTTCTACTTATGAATGAAAATAAACTCACTGCATTACTTAACCAAATGACGTTGGATGAAAAAATTGCACAGCTTACCCAGCTTGCTACGCCTTTTTTCAAAGGGGCAAGCGATCAGGGTGAAATTACCGGCCCGATGGTCGACATGGGGATCGACGAGGAAGTTGTCCGAAATAGTGGATCCGTATTGGGAGCTTCTGGTGCAAGGAACGTTATTAACATTCAACGCACTCATATGGAAGAAAACAGGCTGGGCATTCCTTTATTAGTCATGTCTGATATTGTACACGGTTTCAAAACGATCTTCCCGGTACCTCTTGGGATTGGATGCTCATGGGACTTGGAGTTAGCGGAAAAGAGTGCAGAAATTGCTGCCAAAGAAGCATCAGTATCAGGAGTCCATGTGACGTTTGCCCCGATGGTTGATCTCGTTCGCGATCCTCGCTGGGGAAGAGTGATGGAGTCCACCGGTGAAGATTCCTTTTTAAACAGTCAGTTTGGCAGAGCGTTTGTGAGAGGGTTTCAAGGGAAGGATCTAACTCATGATCATAATCGTGTGGCAGCTTGTGTCAAACACTTTGCCGCCTATGGGGCAGCTGAAGGCGGACGTGATTATAACACGGTTGATATGTCGGAGCGGGAACTCAGGGAAACCTATTTACCGGCATACAAAGCGGCACTTGATGAAGGCTGTGAAATGGTCATGACCGCTTTTAATACGGTGTTTGGGATTCCTGCTACAGGAAATAAGAAGCTTATGAGATCCATACTTCGAGAGGAAATGGAATTCAACGGCGTTCTTATATCGGATTGGGGAGCAGTGAAAGAGATGATTCCCCACGGTGTGGCAGAGGATGAGAAGGAAGCTGCCCTTAAAGCAATAACAGCCGGTGTTGATATCGAAATGATGACTTCGACGTATGTGAAATACTTAAAAACGCTGGTGGAAGAAAAAGCAGTAGATGAATCCATCATCGACGAAGGTGTACTGCGTATATTAGAGCTTAAACAAAAGTTAGGATTATTCGAGAATCCTTACCGCGGTGCAAATGAATTGCTTGAACAAGAAGTGGTGTTGAGCTCAGAACACCGCGTGGCAGCTCGTAAACTAGCAGCAAAGTCTTGTGTTCTATTAAAAAATGAGAGCGTTTTACCTTTAAACCGCAAACAGAAAATTTCACTCATTGGACCTTTTGCTCAAAATGGTGACATCCTGGGCCCCTGGTCATGGTTAGGATCAAAAGAAGATGCCGTGACATTAATGGATGGAATGAAGATGAAAGTGGAATCTTCTCACCTGACAATGGCAAAAGGTTCTGAAATCGAATCGGTTTCAGAAGAGCAATTGCTTGAGGCAGAGAGAGTGGCGGAAGAAGCAGATATTATCGTTCTGGCACTTGGAGAGGATTCTGAAATGAGTGGGGAGGCGGGGTGTAGAGCGAATATCAAACTACCTGACGCCCAACTGGAACTTGTATCGCGCTTAAAGAAATTAAATAAACCAATGGTGGCCATTCTATTTAATGGTAGACCACTGGATTTACATGGGGTCATAGACCAGGCCGATGCGGTCCTTGAAGCCTGGTATCCTGGTACGGAAGGCGGGGCAGCGGTTGCCGATCTATTATACGGGGATGAAAATCCGTCCGGCCGCCTGACCATGTCCTTCCCATATAGTGTAGGACAGGTGCCGGTCTACTATAATCACTACAATACAGGAAGACCAAAGGGGGCACCGGATGCCCAGGTCCGTTATGTCTCACAATACCTGGATATTCCGAATGATCCGCTCCTACCGTTTGGTTTCGGTTTAAGTTACACCACATTTTCCTATAGTGACATGACTCTTTCAGAATCCATTATGAAACCCGATCAGCCGATTACCGTTTCTGTTACCGTAACAAACAGCGGCTCTATGAAAGGTGAGGAAGTCGTTCAGCTTTATGTACGGGATGTGAGTGGGGAAGTGATTCGACCATTAAAGGAACTAAAGGACTTCCATAAAATTGTCCTGGCACCAGGAGAATCGAAGCATGTTTCCTTTATCCTATCGGAACCACAGCTTCGTTATCATCATTCAGATTTACAGTTTGACAGTGACCCGGGGACATTTATTGCCTATGCAGGTCCACATAGCAAAAAAGGAATGGAGCAATCCTTTACATTAGTAAAATAGACGAAACGAGGGGAACAGAATGAATTCTACACAAAAGCTTACATCCGGTGATCTTCAATTCACCTTTTTAAATAGTGGCGATCTTTTTGAAATAAACCATGCATCTACTATGATCAATCAATTATTGACGAATCCCATCGATGGCTCGTTAAACAATCTTTATTTACGAATCTATCAATCATCCGAAATCGAGATTGTTCCTTTAATCGGTGTTCAATCAACGAGTGAAGTTTCATTTTCAGAATCACAGGTGAAATGGTCAGGGAACCATAAGGCTCTTCAATACGAAGTAACGTTTACATTATCACAAACAGGAGTTTGGTTCTGGGATGTGATGGTAGAGGGACAAGACGCGGAGATCGATGTCATTTATGGACAGGATTTAGGATTGGCAGATAAAGGCGGCGTCCGCTCGAATGAAGCCTATATGTCCCAATACGTGGACCACAAAGTATTTGAAGATGATGAAAAAGGATTTGTCGTCTGTTCCCGTCAAAACCAACCACAATCTAATGGTTTTCCCTATATTCAGCAAGGGTCCATTGGAAAGACGGTTGGCTACTCAACGGACGGATTCCAATTTTTTGGCTTATCCTACAAGGAAACAAACCAACCTGAAATCTTGACGCAGCCTTCATTGGCAAACGAAGTCTATCAATATGAATTTGCTTATACGGCCCTGCAATCAGAGAAGGTCCGATTATCAGGACAAGAACATTTTGTCTTCTACGGTCTATTTAAAGAAAACCATTCTGAAGCGATCACGACGTTAGAATATCAACAAGAAGTGGAACATGCATGGGAAGGGGTACAGCAGCTTAATGAGAAGTTCAGTGCTCCACTCGAAAAAGTTGCACTATCACCCGACATTGGTGAACCCCTTCAAACGGAAGAGATGTACAAAGAAGAAATTGACGCTCTATTTACTAAGCGCCATACGGAAGAATGGGATGCCGACCGTTTGCTTTCCTTCTTCACAGACACTCACGAACATGTCGTCTTAAAAGAAAAAGAATTGATTGTTGAACGCCCTCATGGCCACATCCTCATGTCTGGAGGAAATCATGAGCTGAAGGAAGGGACCATCACATCCACTTCCTTCATGTACGGAGTATTCAACTCCCAACTGGTGATTGGAAATACATCGTTCAACAAGATGTTAACGAATACCCGGAATCATTTAAACGTCATGAAAACGTCCGGTCAGCGCATTTATGTTGAGATTGAAGGAGCGTATCGTTTATTAACCATGCCTTCCTTGTTTGAATTAGGATTCAACTATGCGCGTTGGTATTACAAGACACAGGATGACACGATCATCATCACAAATTATACGACGGTTGATACGCCTGAAGTCCGCCTGAACGTACGATCTGAGAACGGAAAACAGTACCGTTATCTTGTTTCGAATCAGATTACAATGAACAACAATGAATATGAAGTCCCTTATAAGCTTAAAAAAAATGGGGATATCCTCTCCATTTCTGCTGATTCTCAATCTGAAAGCAGCCAAACGTACCCTGACCTGTGTTACAGAATAATGGTCGATGGGGCTGACATGAGCATCGGGAACGAGGAAAGATTGGGTAAGAACGTCCCAGCAGGAAGTGCCTCTCTTTGTGTACTCGACTTAACCGCGACAACAGAATGGACCATGACCCTTCAAGGTCTTCTTCACGGGGAAGATAGAGAATTCGAAGAGTCTGATATGAACGTTGAAATTGAGCGCTATAGAGAGTACTATCATCAAGTGATGAATGGATTCAAGCTTTCTCTTCATGGGGAAATTCCAAGTGAGCTGGCCAAAGTCAATTCCTTATCATGGTGGTACACACACAATATGCTTGTCCATTTCTCGGTGCCACATGGACTGGAGCAATACGGCGGAGCTGCTTGGGGAACCCGTGATGTGTGTCAGGGCCCGACGGAGTATTTCATGGCCACTCACAACTACCAAAGTGTGAAAGATATCATCAAAACCGTCTATTCTCATCAATATGAAGACAACGGCAATTGGCCGCAATGGTTCATGTTTGACCGTTACTTCAAGATCCAGCAGGATGATAGTCATGGAGATATCATTGTTTGGCCGTTAAAGGTTGTCGGTGACTATATCGCGGCAACCAATGATTACAGCATTCTGGACGAAGAAATCCCTTATACGACCCGGGATGGCTTTGACTTATCGGAAGGAAGGGCGACGTTATTAGACCATATTCATAAAGAAATCGCCTATATTAAAGAACATTTCCTGCATGACACATTCCTTTCATCATACGGCGATGGGGATTGGGATGATACGCTACAACCGGCAAACTCCCAGCTGAAAAAATTCATGGCGAGCAGCTGGACAGTTGCCCTGACCTATCAGGTATTGAATCAATTGTCTAACGTACTTCAGGGAGTCCGGGATGAAGTAGCTTCGGAATTCAAAGCACTCGCATCAGGAATACAGAATGATTATAATCGCTATATTTTACAAAATGATGTGATACCAGGCTTTGTTTACATGGAAGATCCGGCACATGCAGAATTAATGCTTCACCCGAAGGACACGAAAACGGGGATAGAGTATCGACTGCTGCCGATGAACCGCAGTATCATCTCTGAATTATTCACGCCGGAAGAAGCGAAATCCCATTACCAATTGGTAAAGGAACACCTATATTGTCCAGACGGCGTCCGATTAATGAACCGCCCTGCAAACTACAAAGGTGGAATAAGCACGCACTTCAAACGGGCAGAACAAGCAGCCAATTTCGGCCGCGAAATCGGTCTGCAATATGTTCACGCTCATATTCGCTTTGTTGAAGCAATGGCGAAGCTCGGAAATACGGAAGAAGTGTGGAAGGGACTTGAAATCATCAATCCTGTCGGGTTGACAGAAGTCGTTCCAAACGCTGAAAGAAGACAAAGTAACGCATACTTCAGCAGCTCCGACGGTAAATTCAATACACGATACGAGGCGCAAGAACGATTCAACGAGCTGCGCGCAGGGACCGTACCGGTAAAAGGCGGCTGGAGAATCTACTCAAGCGGACCGGGAATCTACATGAACCAATTAATCTCCAACTGTCTGGGCATCCGCCAAGAAGCGGAAGACTTGATCATTGATCCCGTTTTACCAGAGAAATTTGACGGATTGACCTTTGATTTCAAATTTATGAATCGTCCTGTTACATTCACTTATCACATGGGGCAAGAGAGTGGAAACATTGTGGTAAATGGTGAAAAAGTGAAGACAGAAAAGATTTCTAATCGATATCGTACGGGTGGTATGAAGATTAAGCGAGAGGTTCTTGAGAGTCTTTTGAATGAGGAATCCAATAGAATTGAAGTATTTATGTAAGATGAAATAGTAGAGGAGCAAGCGCATATGGCGTTTGCTCCTTTTTTGGTAGGTCATGACAAATCAGTAGTGCCATTCGAAAAACTGCTTGTATTACCCCGGGGAGAGCAAGACCCTAGTCGCTTTCCAGGGTATTTTCTCTGTTCCGGGAAAGCTTTTGATAGAAAAACTTAATCAGTAGAATAATAGCTGCCAATCCAATATACATGAGGAAAAAAGCAATGTATCCCCACAAACCAACGATGGCATCGATGAACTCCATCTGCCCCCGGTTTGTGATTGCCTGCTGAATTTCAATTGCAAAGACTACCACAAACATGAAGGTCAAGGTATAGAAAAAAGCCAGTGCGGTGATCCCGAACTTAAGCTTCGATAGAATCTTAGACACAATGTATACAAAAAAGAACACGGAAATTCCGATGATGCCCATAATCCAAAAATGAAGATCTTTATCCGTAAGGGTGAAACCAAGATCACTTGTTATTCCTATTAACATGTCATGGAGGTTGTTAATGATCTCCACTATTAAGGTAATGCCTTCTTTCATTATATCCACTCACTTTTCTATGAAGATAAGTACTTTACGAGTATATCAGGAATGAAGAAATCGTGTTAGTTGGTAAATAAGGGTGGTTTTCTGGATGGGTGTTGCAGGTGGGTGGTGGAGAGTGATACATATTGCGATTTTTTTCAATTCTAATCCGCTCCAACGAGGGAGAGGGAGCGAAATTCTGGACTTTATCATTATATCAGCGAAATCGACCAGTTTATCAGCGGAATTTTCAATATATCAGTGAACGTGCATTCAAGAGGAGGTATCGACCCGCTACCCGGTACTTGTAATCTTCTGTTGAGCCGATGAGAGATTTATTTAACGGCAATATTTTCAATATAATGGCGAAATCCCAAATCGTGAAGTTACGAGCCATGGCCAGCTACGAATTCCATCAAACGTACTAAGCCCCACCACCAACTAAAAAATATTTTCAAAAAAAATGTAGGGATTCACCAATTTCTTTCGTCTATTATTATGAGACCACAAGAAAGGGGGAGAGAGGTTGGTGGATCCGCTAATTGAAAAAGCGAAGAATGGCAGTGAAAATGCGTTTCGGATGTTGATCGAAATGCATAAGCAGTATGTTTTTAAATGCATCTTCGGGGTTCTGCGAAATCAGAAAGATGCGGAAGATGCATCACAGGAAGTATGGATGAAGATTTACACCTCTCTCCCTCAGTACGAACATCAAGGGTTCAAGACATGGATGACGAGAATTGCGGTGAACCATGCCATTGATTGTATGCGAAGGAAGGCAAGACAGAAGGAAGAGCTGGTCGACGACCTCCCTGTGAAAGAGTCACAGGATGTTGTAGAAAGACGATTATTAAGGAAAGAACAAAAGCAGCTCGTGTTGAGGCATTTAAAAGAAGTTCCCGAATCCTACAGAGAAGTGATTGAAGGATTCTACATAAAAGAAAAGTCCTATCAGGAGCTTGCAAATGAACAGCATGTCCAAGTGAAGACGATTGAAACAAAGCTGTACCGGGCAAGGCTTTGGATGCGGAAGCATTGGAAGGAGGAGGACTTCATATGAGCCATAATGCGTTGGAAGAATGGATGAATTACGCCAGAGATGAAATGGATGATAATAAGCGAACCGAATACGAGGAGCATCTATACAGTTGCGATCAATGCATGAGTCTTTATATGGAAGCAATCGAGGCGGTTCAAGATGAGCTTCCTTCCATTGAAGGTCCGTCCCTCTTTACAGAAGAGGTGATGGAGCGAATTCCGGTTGAACGGGATCCAGTGATGAAGCCGGTCAAGAAATCGTGGTATGAGGAAAAGGTGTTTCATTATGTGCTGGCTACGGCGATGACGCTGATTTTGATGGCATCTGGTATTTTTGGTGAACTTGTGAAGATCACGACGGAATTTGAAAGAAATCAGCAGCCTTCCTTTACAGAAAATATTTTAAATAAAACAACGGCTTTACTGGATAATGTTGAAGAAATTGAAGAACAGGAGGCAGAGTAAGATGAATAAAAAGAAGAATCCAATCATTGCGTTTTTGTTGGCTTTTATACCCGGTGTGGGATTGATGTATTTAGGGAAGGTTTTTAGAGGAGTTTTATTTTTACTGGTATTGATGGCGTCATTTCCTGTTGCATTCGTGGGAGCGGAAGTGTTGAACTGGGATGGATTTGCTTTTATCACCATTGGATTTGCGTTTCTATTGTATCTCATCAGTATCGTTAATACGGCACTTGTCGCATCAAGAATGTTGAAAGCGAATGAAGCATCACGAGAACCGGTGGTAGAAAGTGATTCAGGGGAGCTGAGCACCGAGCGCTTCTATACCATCATCCTATCCATGATACCAGGTCTCGGTCATTTCCAACTGGGACTGATGAACCGGGGTGTCACATTTTTGGCAACGTTCCTCGGAGTGGCTGCGATGATTTTGTTTGTAACAGCGATGACGGGGAGAGGGGAGTTTATGGTATTCTTGATCGTTCTACCTGTCGTATGGGTATACAACTTCTTTGATACGATGCAATTATTGAATAAAAAACAGGCTGGGGAAGTGCTGACGGACCGGTCTGTATTGGAAGACCTGGAAGCTCAGCATGAAGGCGGGAGAAAGAGTAAGGCATTTGCCACATTTTTATCGATGTTCCCTGGAGCAGGTCATCTTTATCTTGGTTATCAGCGACGGGGCATTCAGCTTATGGCAGTGTTCTTATTCTCCATCTATATATTAGACGTACTTCGGTTAGGGATTTTTCTATTCTTAGTTCCGATCATATGGTTCTACAGCTTCTTTGATGGATTGCAACGGGCATCTAAGCACGGAAAGGAACCTTTAGAAGATACGCCGATCGTGTCTTACTTAATCAATCAGCAGAAGTGGGTGGGAATCGGATTGATGTTGCTTGGTGTTTATTACCTGGCTACGAACATCCTTATGCCCCTATCATTACCTTTTTTAGAGACGTATGGCATTGATTTGTATCATGTGATGTATAGCTATATCCAGCCGGGAATTGTTTGCCTTCTTCTTATAGGAGGAGGAATCAAACTGGTTGCCGGAAGTAAAAAAGCCCATTCAAAAGAGGAGGTATCAGAATGAGAACTTGGAGAGTCGGATCCATATCAATGGGGGCATCCCTGCTTTTTTTAGGAATCTTTTTACTGCTATCGCAGCTTTTAAAATGGGATTCAGCGTACGTGTTAGCAGGTTGGTGGCCTGTCCTGCTGATTGTGTTAGGGGCAGAAATCTTAGTGTACTTATTTTTATCAAAGCAGGAGAAGCCAATATTAAAATATGATTTCCTAAGTATAATATTTGTGGCTGTCATTGGGACGGTGGGAATCGGATTTACCGTTCTGCAGGCAACAGGATTGATGGGACAAATGCAATCGTTCTTTGATTCTGAAGTGAAAACTGCGGATCTTCCTTCTTATAGCCATCAGGTTGGTGATGATGTGAAGCGGATCGTCGTTGATTCCAGTCATCATCCAATAACGGTTGAAACGGTTACGAATAAAGAAGTGAGCGTGTTTGGTACGTATCGTTCTTCCTCTACAGGAGGTAAACCATTACTTTCGAATCCGGAAGATTATCTGATGACCATACAAAAAGGAGACACGCTGTATATCACATTGAAAAGTCTTCCCGACTCCAATGGCTGGATGCAATCAGGGAGGGAGTTAGATGCTACACTCGTCATTCCGGGATCCAAGTCCCTGGAAATCGCGAGTGACTACAATGAAGTCACATTAAAGCCAAGAACCATTTCAACCTCATGGGAAGTATCAAGCTCAGCAAGGGTCAATCTCGTTCTCGCTTCATCGGAGGACCTGACCATCAATGCCGAAAATGTAGGGGACATCCAAGGGGAGGACGCTAAATGGCAATATACAGAACAAACCGCTGTATCCGACACGGACATAAACAACGAAGTAATCCCAAACAAATCCGCCACCCTCAAACTAGGAAGCGGACAACACCCCATCACCATCTCCCATTCCGATCAGGTCAATGTATCGATCAAGAACTGAGGGACGGACCTTGAATCTGGCTGAATCCTTATCATTCTAACAAGAACTGAGGGACGGACCTCCTAAGCTGGATCTCCTAAGCTAGCATAATCCATGTCGTTACTGGATTTCATGCTGGCTTGGAGGTCTGTTCTTTTGTGTAGTAACGTGGTGAGGGACGGACCTTGAAATACCCTAAGCAGTTGATTCAACAGGGATGTAGAGCTTTGAAGGTCCGTCCCTCAAACCATATCTTCCCATCCTCGGCTGTTTGTGGTAAGATGATTATAATTTATGAGAAATGGAGGTTTTCCTTTTGATTTTAATCAGACTACGCATCCGCAATTTGAACGCTTAATTGAATATGTTCAAAGGCTCTGCCTGTGTGCAGGGTAAATGGGATTGGTCTGACTATTTTTAAAGGAATTCTTCATTTGACGTTGAATGGAGGAAAGCGAGGCTGAATGGCTCCTCTTTCTTCTTTTAAAAATAGAATTGAATACTTTCCGAGTGGTGCCAATTTGTGTGTTTTCTTGGGAACACGCCAGGAGAAAGTGCGGTCTTCTTCATGCGCCACCGGTTTATTCAAATCCATTTACGAAAAGCACAGGCAGAGGCCTGTGCTTTTTTCTGTACCCACTAAAAGATAGGAAGTGACGAAGGAATGGAAGAACGTTTAAAAGCAATCGCCATTGGCGTTAATACAAAGGATAAGAATAATGACTTCGAATATTCGATGCTTGAGTTGAATGGATTGGCAGAAGCGAGGCATATTGATGTCGTCGGTGAACTGACTCAAAACCTGCCCCGGCCGAATCATGTTCATTATATTGGTAAGGGGAAGATTGAAGAGCTCCTGCCACTCATTGAAGAGTGGGAAGCGGAGGTACTCATTTCCAATGATGAACTGTCTCCTTCGCAAATTCGTGTACTTGAGGAGAAACTTGATATTCGTGTCATGGACCGGACGATGTTGATTCTCGATATCTTCGCAGAACGTGCGAAAACCCGGGAAGCGCAACTTCAAGTAGAGGTAGCTCAGCTGCAATATATGCTCCCGCGTTTGATTGGACGCCGTGAGTCATTAGGCCGTCAAGGGGGAGGATCTGGCCTCGCCAACCGTGGTGCGGGTGAAACGAAGCTCGAGCTTGATCGTCGCCGAATTGAAGAGAAAATCACAGCATTGAATAAAGAGCTTGATTCACTTGTTGACCTGCGAACTACACAACGCAAGCAGCGTCGAAAGAGTGAAATCCCGGTCGTATCCCTCGTCGGATACACAAATGCCGGGAAGTCGACGACGATGAACGCTTTCGTAGAAAAATTCCATCCAAACGAAAACAAGCAAGTGTTTGAAAAGGATATGCTGTTCGCGACACTTGAAACCTCGGTGAGAAACATCACCTTACCGGACAAGAAGGCATTTCTTCTGACAGATACGGTTGGTTTCGTCAACAAACTGCCTCATCAGCTGGTCAAAGCATTCCGTTCAACACTTGAAGAAGTGGTGGAGGCTGATCTCATCATACATGTGGTTGATTATTCCGATCCTCACTACGCGAAATTGATGAAGGTGACTGATCAAACCCTTGAAGAACTCGGGATAGGTGATACACCTGTCATCTACGCTTTTAACAAAGCTGAACTGATGGAAGAAGAGATACCGAGAGTGGAAAAGGACCGCATTTATTTTTCCGCGAAAAATAGAATTGGAATCGACGAACTGCTTCAAGTGGTGAGAAGTTATATTTTTAAAGACTATAAACGCTGTCAAATGTTGATTCCATTTGATAAAGGCCATTTGATTTCTTATTTTAATGAGAATGCCAATGTGTTAGAAACCGAGTATGAAGAAAATGGTACGAAGCTGACGCTAGAATGCAAGATGAGTGATGCAGAACGATATCAACAGTATATGGTTTAGACATTTCAGGATCCTTTCCACATGTGGAGGGATCTTTTTTTGAGAAAAAAAAGTACATACTCCTCCATCTGGGCTCCTGCATAAAGTAAATGCAGAGGAGGGATGCAGTATGTTTTTTCCACGACGAATGATACCATGTGAGGTACAACAAGAATACTATCCGTATTGGCCGGAAGTCAGAAACCATTATGAAGATGGTCTGTTACCACATACTTATCAACAGTTCTATCCACCATACGAACAACAACGTGAGTTCACGTATTATCCACAACAGCTGAACTACTATGATCCTTATCAAGGATTCTATGACCAAGCTGTCTACGAAAATCCATTTGATTGGCGGGCAAGCTGGAGGGAATGGGAGGATCTTGGTGCTCCGCCACGGGGGATGAAGGGTTCGCCAGCCGTTGCTTCCTGGCAGGCGAACCGTTTGGATACGTTTGTTCGAGGTGAGAATGACAGAATGTATCACAAATGGTGGAACGGTTCCCGCTGGAGTAATTGGGAGGACCTCGGAGCTCCGCGAAGAGGTTTAAGGAGTTCGCCTGCAGCCGTGTCTTGGGGCGAGAACCGCATTGATACGTTTGTAAGAGGGAATCGGGATACTCTATGGCATAAGTGGTGGGATGGTTCGAGATGGAATGAATGGGAAGATCTCGGGGGACCGCCAAGGGGCTTCAAGGGGGATCCAACGGTTTCATCCTGGGCAGCCAACCGATTGGATGTATTCGTCCAGGGATATGACAATAATCTTTGGCATAAATGGTGGGACGGAAGGAATTGGAGCCAGTGGGAGAACCTTGGCGCTCCAAGAGGCGGCTTGAGGGATTCACCGGGTGCGGTATCCTGGGGATCCAACCGGATCGATTGCTTTGTCAGGGGAAACAACGACCGGATGTGGCATAAGTGGTGGGACGGTTCGAGATGGAGTAATTGGGAGAATCTCGGTTCCCCGCCTAGAGGGTTTGAAGGTGCTCCAGCAGCATCCTCGTGGGCACCGAACCGGATCGATACCTTTGTCCGCGGAGACAATAATAACATGTGGCACAAATGGTGGAATGGTTCCCGCTGGAGCAACTGGGAAGACCTTGGAGCACCAAGGGGAGGCGTTCGTTCTTCACCGGGAGCCGTGTCTTGGGGCCGTAACCGGGTGGATGCCTTTGTGAGAGGCAGAAACGATCATATGTGGCATAAGTGGTATGCTTGATAGGTATAGAACCATCCCTGTGTGTAAATAGGGATGGTTTTTTCTTTTAAATGAAGGAATTAGTAAAGTTCATGTCCAAATCATGGGTAAGTGGGTACTCTACCAGATTGGGAAAGGAGAAAAGGACCATGCGTTTTAAACTCGATGAAGAAGTTTATGAAATCAAAAAGGCAAAAAATAGTGATCTAAAAAAGATATTGGATCTGTTAGTGAATGCCGCCGCCTGGTTAAAGACAAAAAGGACGAAACAATGGAGTTACTATCTGACTGATTTAGATGGAAACCTAGAAGAGATCCTCCATTCAATTGAAAACGGGGCGACCTATCTTGTTGAAAAAGAAGGTCGACCCATTTCCACTCTAACCCTTGAGAATATCCCAAGTGTTTGGGATTTGGACCTTTGGGGAGAAAATGTGCATGATGATGTTGTGTATTTACATCGATTGGTCGTACATAGAAACCATGCAGGAAAAGGCATAGGTGCCGCTTTACTGGATTGGGTCGAAAAAGAGGCAAAAGAAGCAGGTAAAAAAAGCATCCGCTTTGATTGTATCGCGAATAACGAAGGATTGAACACCTATTACCAAAGGCGATATCCCTTAAAAGAAGTTGCCCATATCCACGGGCGTCACAATAAATATGAAATCATACTATAAATATAAAACCCGGCATGATCAAAAATCACACCGGGTTACTTTTTTAACTGGCTTTCTTCCTTGGTTGTGCTTCCATCATGGGCATGTACTCATTGAAGTAATGATTCGTTTCACGAACGATGACCTTATAAAGTAAAATAAGGGCGATCAGGTTTGGAATCATCATCAAGGCGTTAGACATATCAGCGAATGCCCAAACAAGCTCTAAGTTCGCAACGGCACCAAGTCCGGTTGCTAAAATGTAAATGAGTCTGTAGGAGTTAGCAAAACGATAATTTGTCAAATACTCGAAGCATTTCTCCCCGTACATATACCATCCGACGATCGTTGAGAACCCGAAGAATATGACCGAAAATGATACGATGTATTCTCCTGCTACCCCAAGAGCATGACCGAATGCGGCACTCGTTAAAGCTCCGCCATCAAGGCTTGGAGCATGCTCAACTCCTGAAATCGCTCCGCCTGTAGGATCCCAGAAACCAGTGATCAGAAGAACCAGTCCAGTCATTGTACAAACAATAATCGTCACAATGAAAGTCCCCGTCATAGCGACAAGTGCCTGTTTAACCGGGTGATCGGTTTTCGCGTTACCTGCAATCAATGCAGCCGTACCAAGACCCGCTTCATTGGAGAAAATCCCACGTGATACCCCGCTGCGGATCGCTTCACTGATAATGATCCCGGTGAAACCGCCAGCGGCAGCTACAGGATTGAACGCGTAATGGAAAATCATTTCAAATGCCGGAATGATCATGTCATAATTCAGTACGATGATGATCAATGAACCACCAATATACAGGAATGCCATGATCGGTACAAAGAAGGAAGCGACTGTACTAATTCGTTGAATCCCTCCAAAGATGATCAAACCTGTCAGGACGGCTAACACGATTCCTGTTACGACATTGTTAATTTGAAAGCTTGATGTCATGACATCTGCAATCGTATTGGACTGTACGCTGTTACCGATTCCCAGGGCAGCAAATGCCCCGAATAAAGCGAACGCAACAGCCAGCCACTTCCACTTGCTTCCGAGACCTTTTTCTACGTAATACATCGGTCCGCCGGAGTATTCCCCGTTTTTATTTTTCACACGGTACTTCATGGCAAGCAGGGCTTCGGCGTATTTCGTCGCCATACCTAGAAGACCGACAACCCACATCCAGAAGATGGCCCCGGGTCCGCCAATCGTCAATGCCGTCGCAACACCGGCAATGTTTCCGTTACCGATTGTCGCTGACAGAGCCGTCATCAACGTTTTGAAGTTACTGATATCCCCTTCCGATTTGTCAGCTGAAGAAGAGGGTTCTTCTTTTGTAAAAGCAAGTTTAAATGCATACAGTAGCTTTCGGAACTGCAGCCCTTTAAGCATAAACGTTAAGAAAAGGCCTGTCCCAAATAACAGTACTAAACTTGGTGTCCCCCATAAGAATGAATTAATCTTGTCTAGCACATCTAACATAGAATCCTCCTTGTCGAATCATGTTGTAAACGTTTTCTTTGTGAGTTTCCATCTACTATTTATATAGTATTCCGAACAATCTGTCCATAACAAAAGTCGAATTTCCAGAGATTGAGCCTTTTTTAGTAGTAAGAGTAGCAGGAGGGACGGACCTCGGATTCATTTACAAGCGAAAGTGGTCCCAAGTGTTATCTTAGGGTGGAAGTCACGTAACAAAAGGGACGGATCCTCCTCAGCTGAACGTTGATGTAACTTTATCGCTCAGTTTGAGAGGTCCGTCCCTCACCGTTATATTAGTGTAATGATTACTATCACGAGCAGCGGTCCGACCAGGATGAGGTATCCCAAGGGTCTGGCGAAGTTAAGGGTCCAGCCCACTCCGAAGCGTTTTTCGACGAAGATGGAGGGGTCTTCAGGGTTGAAATAGAAGAGCCCCCCTTTCCAGTATTGATCGTCATCTGCATTGATCACTTCGCCTGTGCCTTCATCAATGATCTCTAAGTCCAAGTCCGAATCCTTTTTCCCCACCTTGATGGCCATAAGGACCGTCCCTATCAAGACGAGTGCAGAGAAGGCCAGTGGCATGGTGATGATCAGCAGGTCGCTGACGCTATTTTCATACAGGGTGGTGAATTGCAGGAATGTAAATAGCATGCTTATCAGAATGGAGATGAAGAATAAGAGCCAGCTTGTGTACTTGCGCAGACGGAGCTGTCGGACACGTGATGCTTTTATATTTCCTGCACTCAGCTTGATCCCGGAATTCCTTGTGAGCTCGTTTATACCGAGGAACATCGCATTCATCACCAGTAAGACGAGTGGGAGGGTCAGAGCGGAAAGATACGATTTTGTTGTAAATGCATCTGGCTTTCCATCAGCTCCCCAGTGGGTAGGGATCTGATCCGGCAGGCTATTGTAATTCACCAATGTAAACACCATTAATCCGGCAGTGATCACCATGGGTATTACATACACTATCCAGGGGAGCATTTCATCTTTCGTTCTTAGGTTCAATTCTGAAACCTTCACCTGCTTGCGATCCTTGAACCATTGCTTTTCCCGTTTCAGCGTTGATACTTTCATATGAAAATAGAAATAAAGGGACATCGAAATAAATAGGATGACAAAAGGCAGTAATAAGCCTGCTAAGATGAGGTGATTTTCAGAGGGTGAGATGTCTTTTGACCAGATAAAATAAAGAGTCAATGCCGCAATTGAAATGAAAAATGTTAAAAATGCGTAGAGTTTTTTGTAACGCAGCAACTGTTCGTTCCGTATTTCATCAACAGGTATCGTTACACCAAAAACCACCGTTCGTTTTACGATAAAAGGAATGATGATTTGTAGAACCATCAAAAATCCCACAGTGACAAATAAAAGCGTCATTTCCATTTGTTACTCCCCCTTAACCTTTAGCATAATAGATGAGACTAATTCTTGAATTTCTTTTTCACTCATGCCGATTACCAATGATTCCACTACAATCGGCCGCAATTCTTCTGATATCTGATCCAATCGGGATGGCGGGATTTCTCCCTCCGATGGTGGACAAATAACAGCCCCAGATTTAGGTACAATCCGGATTACCCCCTTGCTTTCCAATTCATGATAGCTTTTATTCACCGTGTGCATGTTTACACCCAGGTCACCGGCAAGGCTGCGAACGGATGGAAGGATATCCCCTGGCACTAATTCCCCGCGGACAATCCCCTCCATGATCCCATTCTTGACCTGGGTATAAATCGGTACATCTGATTGAGGTTCTATTTGGATAAACAAGGATTCACCTCCTAGTTTGTTATATGTTTAGTATAACAGAATTGTTCTAGTTTATGTATAACAAAAAGCGAATTTTCCATAAAAAGTTAGATTATTAAAGTGTCCCTCGTTATAATTTGATTAGAAGATTTTACCTTGTCATCACATTTAACCAATACATTGCAAAACTAAACTGGACCACTGTAATGAAGAAGAGAAGATATGTTAAGGAGTGAGAAGATCATGAAGAATCAAGGACTAAAAATCGAAGAACTTACAACGATAGATCAGCACATTGAGGAACTCTCTGATTTATTAATGAACGTAGTGGATGAGGGAGCTTCCATTGGATTTTTATCCCCAATGGCACGTTCTGCAGCGATGGATTTCTGGCAGCATGTACTGAATCCACATGTGATCCTATATGCAGCCTGGATGGAGGGTACAATTGCAGGTACTGTGCAACTTCACCTATGCACCAAACAAAACGGGACAAACCGAGCCGAAATCGCAAAAATGATGACCCACCCTCAATTTCGTCAAAAAGGAATTGCCCGTAAACTCATGCAAACAGCGGAGGAAAGAGCAAAGGAAGAGGGACGGACCTTGCTCATTCTTGATACGGTCGAAGGGGCGCCGTCTAATCATTTGTATAAGGCACTGGAATTCGTTCAAGGAGGGCGCATTCCTGACTACGCAGCGTCACCTTTTGGAGAATTAGAGGCAACCATTATCTACTACAAACAGATTTAGAAGTCTTTGAGAATAAAATAGTAGGAGGGACGGACCTCAAATCCGTAAATCACTCTATATTCAGGTGATTTCTAACGTTTAGAGGTCCGTCCAAATTCAGGAGGAAAACATGCAGAAGAATAGTCCCTTTTTGTTTCTATTTTTGGGTTTGTTAATAAGTTTCTTGTTTCTGACGGCATGCAGTGATTCTAGTTCCAATGGAGAAGAAACGAAGGTGGATGAAATAGAAGAAGATCTGTATGAAAAAGAAAAGAAGAAAATGAACGATGATCTAGGGGAAATGGAGCCACTTCAGTTAACTTCCTATAGCGAGGAAATCGGTGTCACCATGAATGAGCCGTCATATAAGGAATTTGCAGTGAATGGGCAAGTGACCGTCGACGGGGAAATTGAACAGCATTCTGAACTGAAGTCGGACTACGTCTGGATCAAGGTCAGGGCGAGTGAAGAAGGCCCTCTAGGAAAGCAGCTCGAATACTACACACCCATCGAGGATGGCAAGTTTAAACAGAACATCCGCTTGTTCAATGGAGAAGGTGAGTATAGTGTGTCTGTACAACTGCCAAGCAAGGATCGTGAGAATTATTACTATGATACTGCTTCCTTCACGGTTCATAATGTGAATCCCGACATAGTGAGGGATGTGACGCTCACACCGTTTGGCCAGGAGGCAGGATTGTCCTTGAGCTCTGAATCAAGCTATATCAAAGGGAACGAAACCTTTGCTTTAAAAGGAGAAGCTGCTAACCTGACAGACAAAGACACCATCATGCTCAGGTTAAAGAAGGATTCGCAAAACTGGACACATGTCATTCCCTTGAAAAATGGAGAATTCAGTTATGAAGTTCCTTTATTTTATGGGGAAGGAATTCACGAGCTTGAGGTACTGGTACCAGATGCAGACCGTGAAAACTACTACCAGACGGCCACCACTCTAATCATTGATAATGAGTCTGATCGAGTGATGAGTCCGATTGAGTTTGCTGATAAATATCGCGAGCGGGGCGTAACTCTGGAATCTCCTCAATTTGGCGGGGAGAAGTCGGACGGTGTTTACTCCATCAAAGGAAGCATCGATCGAAAAACTGAATTGGGTCCGGAAACGACGCATATTTACATCACCACTAAAAAAGGGAAGGATGAAGCTCTGGATGTGATTCCCGTAGAGGATTTTACCTTTGATGATTCCTTTTATCTGCGGTTTGGACCCGGCACCTATGAGGTGACTCTCAGCGTACCTGAAATCAAGGAGGAGAATAGCGACTATTTCAGATTTTTCGGTTTTGCGAAGTTTGAAGTCGAATCGACAGGTGAAGACAAGCGAGACCTTCTGCCATCCCGTGGCGTACAGTCAGATGCGCAGGAAATCAAGGAGCAGTCCCAAACCGTCACAGCGGGAAAAACAAGCGACAGGGACAAGGCGAAAGCAATCTATGATTATGTCGCAAAAAATGTTTCCTATGACGTTGAGAAATATGAAAATGACGACTTTAACTGGGATGACAGTGCATTAAAAACACTGGAAACCAAAACAGGTGTGTGCCAGGACTACGCCTACCTGGCGATTGCCATGCTTCGTGCCAGCGACACCGAGGCGAGATTTGTTGAAGGAAGGGCAGGCGGGATTTTCCCGGGAAGGCATGCTTGGGTGGAAGCGAACCTCGATGGGGAATGGGTCACTCTGGATCCGACATGGGGGTCAGGCTATTTAAAGGATGATAAGTTTGTGCCGGCCTTTAATGAGGATTATTTTGATCCGGATATGGATGAATTTAAGAAGACGCATACACGGACGGGTGTGTCGTATTAGAAACGATTAGAACCTGCCTCCAGTCGATGGAGTTGGTCTTTTTAATATAGTGTAAGAGGTGAAAATTAGCTATATTGTGAATGATAGCCGTAAATAGTACACTTGATTAAAGAAAGAATTCTTATATTCAGGAGAGTAATGAATGAATTTTACACAAAATAAGAAAACAATCTTCATGCTATTTTTCATAATGTTATTGTTACAAATCACGGATTTGTCTTGGAAAACCAATAATCACTCAAATGGGGCAGTATTCCTATTCCTCCATTTAGGAGTAGTGTTTTGTCTGCTTACTTTATTATTCCTACTATACAAAGGGAATTGGAATGCTTCCAAGGAACTAACGAAGAGTAATAAGAATTTAAACAACATTTTTGAGACGCTGGACGTTGCGATTTGGTCTCATGATATGAAGTCCGATGTTCTGTTGATTACACCTGGTATTGAAAATCTATATGGATTTCCTTTGAATGAATTTTATCAGGATACGCTACTATGGAGAAAAGTGATACACCCTGAAGATATCCCGGTTTTGAATAAAAGGGAGGAAAAGCTTGGTTCCGGTCAGGCCTGTGTGAGTGTTTACCGTATCATCAAGCCGGATGGTCAGGTTCGATGGATCCAGGATAGAGGCATTCCTACCTTGGATGAAAACGGAGAAATGATTTCTTTTACCAGTGTGTTGTTTGATATCACCAACCGGAAAGAAAGTGAAGATCAATACCGTAGTTTAGTAGAAATGTCTCCAGACATTATTGCGGTCATCAGTAATCAAAAGTTTGATTATATCAATGAAGCAGGCAGTAAATTGATTGGTGCCAATTGCCCCGAGGACATCATGAACAAAGATGTTTCCCATTTTACCAGTATGGAAAATATCAAGAAAATTAGGGAGCAGACAAAAGATTCGACCTCAGGGGAACGATTTGAACTGACCATTTATCGCCTTAACGGTGATGCAATAGAGTTGGAGATTTCCGCGATGCCCATTTTGTATGGAGGAAGGATGGCCATACAGCTGGTTGGACGAGACATTACGAATCGTAAAGAGACTGAGAAAACTATTCGCACCATGGCCTATTATGATTCATTAACAGGGCTTCCAAATCGGAATAAATTTAAGAAATACTTAAATGAGTCAATTCGTGATGCCCCTGATCAATCGATTGCCATCTTATTTCTGGATCTAGATCGATTTAAAGTCATCAATGATACGAAAGGGCACTCTACTGGCGATATTATACTCGAGAAGGTTGCGGTCCAATTGAAGAATGTGGTGAAAGATAAAGGGATTGTGTTTAGGCAAGGGGGAGATGAATTTATCATCTTACTCTCTCATTTGAATGAGAAAGAGGTCGAAGAAACGACGGGTGAAGTATTACATAGCTTCAACAGTCCAATCGTCATCCATGAACAGGAGTTCTTTGTGACACCGAGTATCGGGATCAGTATGTATCCAAAGGATGGAGAGGACCAGGAAAGTTTAATTAAGCATGCCGATACAGCCATGTATTTAGCGAAAGATCGCGGGAAGAACAACTATCAATTCTATTTTCCTGAACTTGAAAAAGCTTCTTCAAGGAATATGGAGATTGAAAATGGATTAAGAAAGGTATTGGAGCTGAAACAATTAACTCTCCATTATCAGCCAAAGGTGGATTTAGAAACGCTGGACATTATAGGAGTAGAAGCCTTGTTACGCTGGGAGCATCCGGAACTTGGAATGGTCTCTACATGTGAATTTATTCCTCTTGCGGAGGAGACGGGATTGATCATTCCGATTGGGGAGTGGGTTCTTCGAGAGGCTTGTCAACAAAGTAAGGAGTGGGAAAAGAACGGGTTAGGCATCATTCCCATTGCTGTAAATATATCGGTCAGACAGATAAAGGATGACGGATTCGTTGACATGGTAAATGAAACCCTATCAGAACTCAAGCTTCAGCCGGATCGACTTGAGCTTGAAATTACGGAGAGTATTATGCAGGACTTTGAAAAATCAACGAACGTTCTCAATAAGCTGAAAAAGCTGGGCGTCATCATTTCCATGGATGACTTTGGAACAGGTTACTCTTCTTTGAATAATTTAAGGCATTTACCGATTGATAGTATTAAAATAGATAAATCGTTCGTAGATGATATTATGAAAGATTCAAATCAAGTTTCAATCGTAAAAGCGATTATTGATATGAGTCAAAATATGAACTTTACCACTATTGCTGAGGGCATTGAAACAGAAAATCAAGTATTATTCCTGAAACGGAATGCCTGTCAGGTAGGTCAAGGATACCACTTTAGCCGGCCATTGCCTGGACCTTTATTGGAAATGTTCTTGGAGGAATGGGAAAGGAAACATTCTGAACGTGTTCTAAAATAGTAATGGGATGTGACGAAGGCTCTCCGCCTAAATGGATGAACGAAAAAGATATAATCCGTGAGTAATTTTAGAGGGACGGACCTCCATAAAGTATAAGCCTTGTACTTAATAAGGTTTATCCTGATTGGAGGTCCGTCCCTCATTATTATAGATCGTCTAATACTTCTTTTAACACAACGGCATGGTTGTGCTGCTCATCTTTTGCACCGTAGAGTAGGACTAAGCGTTCGTTAGCAGACATTTCTTTAAGTTCCTGCAGCTTCTTTTGTTTTTTATCATCTTGTTTGAGTTCTTCTTTGTAGGCTTTTTTAAATTCCTCGAACTTTTCCTGTTCATGATTAAACCATTTTCTTAAATGTGGGCTTGGCGTAATTTCCTTCATCCACTCATCCAAGTTGGCATTCTCTTTTGATATTCCACGTGGCCAAACCCGGTCAATCAAAATGCGATGACCGCCTAATTGGGGAGGTTCATCATAAATTCTCTTTAGAACGATAGACATGGATCTTCCTCCAATCCTTTTTCATTTACTTAAGGATAAATTGAATCGAAGAATGAAGCAAAGATCTTTTATCCTTAGTTTCTCGGGAAAAGGTACATAAAGGATTAGAAACTCCGCATATATTAAATGAATTACTTTATAGCTTGACCGAGGTATTCATGGGGGGAAACCGAATTGAAGGTCCGTCCCTCTTTTACGCTCTTTACGAAAAATTACATGCATAAAAGTTCGCCGGGGAGGATGATTATCTTTTGAAAGTACGGAGTAGAAATATAAAGAATATGGATCACGTCATCAGTCATGAAATCAAGAACCTGCCGGCAATAACAATGACCCCAAAGACGGTTGGCATAGATTGGTTCAAAGAGAGTTTGGAACTGCCAATACAAACTTATCATTTTCCTTTGCAATAGCGGCAGGACCATGATTGATATCATTTTATTTTTAAAGAGCCTCATCATAGGGGTCACCATTGCTGCTCCTGTTGGACCGGTCGGTATCCTTTGTATTCAGCGGACATTGACATATGGGAGAAGGACAGGTTTTGTATCGGGGTTGGGGGCTGCCACTGCAGATACGCTATACGGCTTGATTGCTGTCTTGGGGCTTACGATTGTTTCTGACTTCCTTCTTGATTACCAGTTCTGGATTCAATTATGGGGAGGGGTGTTTCTATTCTTATTAGGATGGAAGACATTCACTTCACAGCCGGCAACATTTAAGACTGGTGAATCGCAAGCAACTTCTTCTTTGAAAGGATTCTTCTCAGTTTTTCTTTTGACGGTTACGAATCCAATGACCATCCTTGCATTTATCGCCATCTTTGGTGTCTTTCGGGTAACCGGTTCTGATGGCAGCATAGTATCTGCATTGCTCGTCGTTTTGGGTGTCTTTTGCGGATCCGCTTTGTGGTGGGGGACGGTTGCCTTGGTAGGCGGATGGTTAAGCAGTCGGATTGAATCGGACTCGTTAACGATGATCAATCGGGTTGCGGGAATCATCATTACGATATTCAGTTCGTATATTCTTATTGACTTGATATAATTTCTGATTTTGTTTAAAAAATGTGTGGAGGGACGGACCTCCAATCCTCCAATGAACCCCTAATTCCAATTATACAATGAATCCGAGGTCCGTCCCTCTCCTAAAACTCACCATGCTCCTTACCCCAGACATGCATTTGCTTGAGAATCGGCATGAGGGTCATACCTAATTCTGTCATGGAGTATTCTACTTTTGGCGGGATGGTATCGTATTGGGTTCGATTGATGAAGCCGTCTTCTTCGAGCTCTTTTAGTTGCTGACTTAGCACTTTATGGGCAACCCCGGGTAGTAATCTGCGCAATCCGTTGTACCTGAGAGTTCCGTCTGTCCCAAGATGCCATAAGATGACTGTTTTCCATTTCCCTCCGATTTTCTTCAGTGTGTATTCAATCGTGCACTTTAATTTTCCCTCTTGATCTATGGGCGTATCCATATTCTTATCAGTCCTTTCTTACCTTAAGGTTAGTTTCTCACAAAAAAGTGCATTCTTACATTAAGAAGCTCAGCTCCGTATAATGGAGGCATGTTAGATGAAACTAATCAAAAAGAGGAGGAATATTGACGATGTTACCATATCCAAGATCGTTTTCTCATATTGGACTATCCGTCCCGAATCTCGAAGAGGCCATTGCATTTTACACAGAGGTGTTCGGATGGTACACCATCATGGAGCCATCCGGTGTGGAAAATGATGATACAGCAATCGGGCAAATGTGCCGTGATGTATTCGGAAATGATTGGGAGAAGTTCAGAATTGCCCACCTGGCAACCGGTGATAAAATCGGAGTAGAGCTGTTTGAGTTCCCCCACAACGAAAAGCCGGAGAATAACTTCGAGTATTGGAAAACAGGACTATTCCATTTCTGTATCCAGGATCCCGATGTAGAAGGCGTGGTTGAAAAAATCAAACAGCACGGCGGTAAACAGCGGATGCCGATCCGTGAATATTACCCTGGGGAAAAGCCTTACCGCATGGTGTATGTAGAAGATCCGTTCGGGAATATTTTTGAGATTTATTCACACAGCTATGAATTAACGTATTCAGATGGGGCATACTGATCAATTAATGAGGGCACGTTCAATGCAGAGCGTGTCTTTTTTTATTGCAATAGAGGTTTTCCTTTCCCGATGAAGAACCTTATAAAGATACATCTATTTAGTAAAGAGAGGAAAACAGCAATGAAAATATTGGAGTTACAAAAGAATTCAAGTATTTTTGAGGAAGCAGTGAAAGCTTTCTGGGAGCAGTGGGGAAGTGAGGAGAATTACAGATTCTATCAAGATTGTATATTCCATTCCTGCCGTACCGAAGAGGACTTACCGCGATTTTATATCGCTTTACAGGAAGAACAAATCATTGGGACGTACGCGCTGCTCAGAAACGACCTGAATAGTAGGCAAGACCTGTTTCCATGGTTTGCTTGCCTCTACATTGACCCGGATCACAGAGGGAAAGGGCTTGGTTCGAGTCTCCTCGAGCATGGCCTACGGGAGGCCCATGAAAAAGGCTATAAACATCTATATCTAACAACGGATCTGGAAGGTTATTATGAAAAGTACGGGTGGACTCACACGACAGAAGCCATTGGACTGAGCGGTGGTTCCATGAACGTCTACCAAAAAGCAGCAGATCAAACTACCTGAAAATCAAAAAAGCAGCAAGGCATGATTGGGAAATTCACTCATGCCTTGCTGCTATTTTTAGAGGTCCGTCCCTCTCTTGAAAGGAAAGATGATTTTCCTTTGGGAGAGGTCAATGGCATATCCAATCACGACGGCCACGAGGGTAGGGAGGGTCCAGGCCAGGCCGTTTTCGCTGAGGGGAAGGTATCCCAGGATAGCGTGAATTCCTTGAATTGGAATTTTTAGCGACATCAGCATTTCGTAAAAGGCAAATAATGTTGCGACTCCAACCCCATACACATACATTCTCTTGCTTTCTCCAAAGAAATGCTGGAAAAGAGAGAGGACTACAAGCACAATAGCTACAGGATAAATCAGAACGAGTAACGGTGTAGCCACCTTCAATATCAAATTCAGCCCAAGGTTGGTCACGGCCAACCCGATGAGGATGAAAATCATTACATAAGTCTTATAGGAATACCTTGGGAAATTTTCATTGAAAAAACGTCCACATGCATTGATGAGGCCGATACAGGTCGTTAAACAAGCAATCATCACTATGGCTCCGAATAACACATTCCCGCTGTATCCAAATAATTGGCGAGAAGCGAGAACCAATATTTCTGCCCCATTTTGAAGGGGCTCTTCATGGGGAACAACCCGTCCGATCCATCCGAGTGAAAGATACACCATGATTAAGCCGGCGGCTGCAATCATACCTGAACTGATAGTCCCTCGTATCAGCTCCCTTTTATCCTTAGCGCCTTTGTCTTTCAATCCATTGATGATGACTATCCCAAAGGCAAGGGCTGCCACGGCATCCATGGTAAAGTAACCTTCCAGAAACCCTTTGAGAAACGGATCTGACTGGAAATTTTCAGTTGCTTGAGCGTCCGTATATTCAAAAATCATAAAGGCCCGCACACATAATATCGCTAATACAATGAGCAAGGCAGGCGTTAAAAACTGCCCGACAAGATCAATCACTTTTTTTGGATTGATACTGAGCAAGTAAGTCAATCCGAAAAAGACGAGGGAGAAAAAGAATAAAGGTAGCCGTCCTTCCACACTAATCACTTGCATAAATCCCAATTCATAGGCAACATTCGAAGCCCTTGGAATACCGTATAATGCTCCAATCGACATATAAACCACGATGGCGAACACAAGCCCAAAGACAGGATGGACCCGTTGGCCAATTGACAATAATCCGTTAGCAGATAACGATACCGAAATGATCGTTAAAAAAGGCAGGAACACTGCTGTTAAAATAAACCCGGCAATGGCTGCGGCAAAGTAGGCTCCCGATTCCATTCCAAGATAAGGAGGAAATATTAAATTTCCAGCCCCGAAAAATAGAGAAAAAAGCATAAATCCAGAAACGAGCACATCTTTTTTTCTCAACAAAACCCCTCCTAATCCCTACCAAACCATGATAGCTTCTATTGATTATTCTTATTATTTCACATAAAAAAACCCGCCCCTGACCAGGGACGAGTTATATTTTCTCGTCGTGGAATTTTATTATTAAACACAATCTAGCATAGGAAGAAAGCGCAGTCAATAAGTTTTCCTAATATAATATTAATTTCTATTTTTCTAGATTTATATGATTATTTCAATCGGTAAAAAATATATTAAATGGAAACTTTTATTAAACTTAAACGTATGTAAGGTACAGATTCGTAGAAAAGGGGAGTTTTAGAATGGATATTAGCTTTTTCTGGATAGCAGCAGGGCTTGCGGCATTAGGATATTTTATTGGGGATGGGTTAAAGAACTTTGGTAACCCGAAAGCAAGCTTCTCAGATTATCCGACTCTAGTAAAAGAAAAAGATTTGCATTTGCACGTGGGCCTAAGTAAAGAAGAAGTCAGTGAATTGCTACACAAATTTCCTGAGGCTCCAAAAGTGGAGTTGAAGGGGACGACTTATTATCCTTATCAGAGGTTTATGGAGTGGATGTCGTCTGGTGAGATTTATAAGAAGTGATATAAGAAGTAATTACAGTAAAAACTGACTGGGTTTATTTCCTATGCCTCAAAGTCGCAAGAAAAAACCTAAGGTAAGAAATCCGATAAAAACTTGACTAATCGTAGGAAAGAGGCTGGGACAAAACTAAAATGCCACGATATAAAGACCAACAATAGAAGTGTAGGTTCTTAATACCGCTAATGATTTCCTTGCAAGACTACGCTTTCCGCAGGTAGCCCGTGAGCCTTCTCGGCAATCCTGCGGGAAGAAAAGCGGAGGGGCTTTGTTCAGAGGCGTGGCATAAGGCGAAGCGGCCACGAAGGCGTTCGACGGTTTGACTTATGAACATGTGCCTCTAAGCCCCGGAGCTGGACGGGTCTCACATAAGCTACTTTTCACGCTGGAGTCTTCGTCTTGCACTGGAAATAGCTAAAATCAACTGTACCGAAATAAATAATAAACCCGAACAAATCTGTCTACTAAAAACCAGATCTGTTCGGGTTTTACTTAGACTAAAACACTTTTGTCCCAGCCTCTTTAACTTTTACAAGCCTACTGAAATATATTTAACTTCCAAATACTCTTCGATCCCATGATGTCCGCCTTCACGACCAAGTCCGCTTTGTTTGAATCCGCCGAATGGGGCTTGTGGAGTGGATGGCATGCCATCATTCAATCCGACGATTCCATACTCCAGTTGCTCACTGATCCGGATTCCCTTCGTCATATTTTCTGTGAATACATAGGCAGCGAGACCATAGATGGAATCATTCGCCCGCCTGATCGCTTCATCTTCCGTTTTAAAAGTCGTGATGGGAGCGACTGGACCGAATGTCTCATCTTTCATGCAAAGCATGTCATCACTTACGTTAGTAAGAACAGTTGGTTCAAAATATAATCCGCCTTTTCCTTTGCCGCCGTAGGCAATGGAAGCTCCTTTGTTTACAGCATCTTCTACGTGTTTTTGGACTTTCTCGATTGCATTTTCATCAATTAATGGGCCGATATCGACACCTTCTTCAAGGCCGTTTCCTACTTTTAAATCCTTCACTTTTTCCACAAGTTTTTTCGTGAACGAATCCACGATGGATTCATGAACATAGACACGGTTGGAGCAGACGCAGGTTTGACCGGCATTTCTGAACTTCGAGGCAATGACCCCATCGACGGCTTTCTCTAGATCAGAATCGTCCATCACGATCACAGGTGCATGTCCTCCGAGTTCTAACGATATTTTCTTGACGGTGTCAGCCGAACCTTTCATCAGGACCTTCCCGACTTCCGTTGATCCCGTGAATGTCAGTTTCCGTACACGTGTGTCTTCCATCCACGCTTCCCCGATGGATTTCGAATCACCTGTCACCACGTTGATGACTCCTTTAGGGATGCCGGCTTCTTCTGCAAGTTCCACCATTTTTAAAGCGGTCAAAGGGGTTTGGTTAGCCGGTTTAATCACGACCGTACAGCCGGTGGCGAGTGCCGGTGCAACCTTACGTGTGATCATCGCAGCAGGGAAGTTCCATGGTGTGATGACGGCTACGACCCCGACAGGCTGCTTATGGACGAATAATCGCTTGTTTCGCTGAGTTGCCGGAATTTGTTCACCGTATACACGCTTTCCTTCTTCTGCGTACCAGGAGATGAAGCCGTTGGCATATTGGATTTCACCAAGTGCTTCCTTTAGTGGTTTCCCTTGCTCCATGGTCATGGTCCGGGCAAGGTCCTCTTTATTCTTATCAATTAAGTCATACCATTTTCGAATGAGTTCACTTCGTTCGTATGCAGAGTGTTGGGACCAGTCCTTGAATGCATCATAAGCCGCGTCCACAGCGCTGGCAGCTTCTTTTTTGCCTCCGTTAGGGATGGTGGCAATGACCTCTGAAGTGGCGGGATTGATCACATCCCTTTTCGAAAGATCCGATCCTCTTTGTTCACCGTTGATGATCATATTGTAGTGTTGCATAGTGTTCCTCCTTTTGAAAGATAGATTCCCATATGCTTATTACTATGTAGTTTGTCTTAAATTTACAATAATGAGAGGGAAGAATCCAGTAATACACCCTGTTTAATGACGATGGGCTACACGTTGTTTAAATACCCTAAGTTAGAGGGAAGATAAACCGTATGAAAAAAAAGGAGGCCATCATATATGAAAGCCATTATCATCAATCAATACGGAGACAAAGAGGTATTACAGGAAAAAGAACTCGATCAGCCAGTGATTGGGGATAATCAAATCTTATTGGAAAATCATGCGACATCGATCAACCCGATTGATTGGAAGGTGCGCGCAGGGTATTTAAAAGATATGCTCGACTTTGAATTCCCGATCATACTTGGATGGGATGCAGCAGGTGTGATTGCAGAAACGGGTAAAAATGTTCAGGGGTTTGAAGTGGGTGACAGAGTATTTGCTAGACCTGCGACAACAAGGGAAGGTACATATGCAGAGTATGTGGCAGTGGACGATGAGCTACTAGCCAAAATGCCGGATAGCATGAGCTTTGAAGAAGCAGCGGCCATTCCCCTTGCCGGATTAACGGCTTGGCAATGCTTAGTCGATTTTGGACAAATCAAAGAAGGGGATAAGGTGCTCATCCATGCGGGATCCGGTGGAGTCGGGAATTTCGCGATTCAGATTGCGAAAAGCTTCGGAGCATACGTCGCCACGACGGCAAGTGGCAAAAATGAAGAATTCGTCAAATCATTGGGTGCCGATCAATTCATCAATTATAGAGAAGAAGATTTCAGTGAAGTGCTGCAGGATTTTGACTTAGTTCTGGATTCCATGGGTGGGGAAGTCCAATCAAACAGCTATAAGGTGCTGAAGAAAAGTGGAAAACTCGTATCCATTGCACAGCCTCCATCCGAAGAAGAAGCAGAGAAGTATGGCGTGAAAGCTGAATTCCTATGGCTCGATCCCAAGGGGGAGCAACTGGAGAAGCTGGCTGAATTATATGAATCGGATCAATTGAAACCTATAATTGGTGAGACGTTCAATCTGAGTGAGCAAGGACTGAAGGATGCCCATGCTTTGAGTGAAACTCATCATGCTCAGGGGAAGATAGTGATACGTGTTAGATAGAGGATGAGGGACGGACCTTTGTAGGTCCGTCCCTCATTTTTTCTCATTTCATTTGTGACTCTTTTGCTTTCTGCATGAAATGGTTAAGGTCGATTCCATCATAAATAAGTAAAAAAAGTATTGCTCCTAAAAGGGCACAAATGGCGACCTCAGGACCGATGAAAGCGAAGATGCCTCCTAAAATAAACCCAAGTAAAATAAATAAAAACCTCAATGTATCCACTCCCAATCAAATTGCTTTTTAAATGGTAACATGAATTTAGGCTTATATGGAGGGGGGATAAGAGGTGTCACTACTTTTTCCCTTCACCTTGATCATCATCTTGCACAATCATTATTTGCTCCTCATGAAATTCCACTTCCGTCTGTCCGGTCACTTGGTCAAACGGTGTATAAAAGAGGGAGACGCTTTTCTTTTTAACAAACACCTTATAAAAACCGATCAGCACCAATATGGTTATGGCTGTTGGGAAACCTACAACAAAAAGATCGGTCGGATCCATATTAGGAATCTCCACCCGCGGTTGTCACAGATACAGCCGAAATGGTTGCAATCATCGTTGCTTGCTGCGCTTGTATGAGTGTCTCAATGGCAGTCGATAAACTCGCTTGCATCACAGTAGAGTTCTCAATTTTATCACTGATCAAAAGGTTCACGGCCATCATCAAATTGATATCTTTGTGCCATTTGAAGTGTTTCTCAGAGTTAAGCTCTTCCCAAACATCCTTTACTTGATTCACTAAGTTCGAGTCGGCATTTACAAACGATAGTAGAGCGATTTGGGGATAGAACATCGCCTTCGTCTTGATGCCTGCTTGCTTCATGGTATCAAACAAATAGATGCAGCGGCTGACAAGCTCATCTTGAGAAGCTTCATCGTGTAGGGAAAGAATGTGACTCATGCTTTGCAGATCATTCCCTTTCCTGAATCCGGAATCGTTCAATTTCGAGTAAAAGTCTTCAATTGTATGGATCAACTCACTCTGATCACCTTCTCTTTGAGCAAGCAATGTGGCAAAGGGATAATCACTATGCCCGGTTAAAAAGAAATGCTGGGCTCTCATTTCTTTATAAACCTTCATTGCATGATGGGACAGGTCTTTACTGTAATCATCATTCGAAAGCAGGGTCATGGCAGCTATATAGGTGAACGTTCCCCTTGAAAATCCAGCTTCCACTAAAGAATCATATAAGACAAGGAATTCATGGAATTTTGCTTCCGGCGTTTCAAAACGTGTATCAAGCATCGCCGCAAAAGTAAATCGGATTTCATGCTTTAACGTCGAAAATGCTCCGACTTCATTTTTAATATAATCACTGATCTCTACAAAACGGTCGAGGTCAAAAGTTCGTTCATTCGTTACGTACAATGAAGCGACCATCATTAAAGAACGGGAATCAGATACCTTCCACCGCAATCGCTTCTTTAATTGTGAATAGTTATCCTTATATTCCTTCACTTTACTCATCACATCTTCCATCCAGTTCACATCCCTTATTTTGTTAATTAGTAGGATATACGATTGAATGGTAAAAAAGTTTCGTTGGAAATATGTAAAGGGAACTTGACGTTAAGTTTTCTTTACAATATGATATGGAAATATAAGGAGGTATCCTTCTTTGAATAATAAACTAGTAGAATACCGGAAGACGTTTGGATACTCACAGGAAAGATTGGCCGCTAAGTTAGGGGTATCAAGGCAAACCATCATTTCAATTGAAAAAGGGAAGTATGACCCTTCTCTAAATCTGGCTTTTCAGCTGGCAAATGTATTTGAAGCGTCAATTGAAGAGATTTTTGTGTATGATGAGAAAGGGGATAAGAAATAGTGCTAACAAAAGGATATCTGATTTTAGGTTGGGTTCTTGCCTTACAGACTGCTTTCTTGTTCTTTGTCGGCATAACGGCAGAAGAATTTCCATATTTCGCTCTTACTCCCATGTCCTTGACTGTTTTGAGTTTTTGCATGCATTATCTCTATCCACAGTTCAAGCAAAAGGATGAGCGGATGAAGGTGATCAGGGAGAAGGGGATCTTTTACTCGTATTTCGCCATCCTCCTCTATCACCTTATTTTTATGACGGTTCTGCAATTCGACATGATCCAACTGACTGCCATAAATCTACTGAACATCATGACCAGCCTCATCATCATGACCGTATTCATCTCAATGGTCATTATGGCGAAGATCTACTAAATGGGAGGGACGGACCTTCGATTCCAAGGTCCGTCCCTCCTTCTTCAGTCCGTTCTGTTATTGACCTCATAGGCCGCCCGGATGGCGGATTCGATTGCCCCTTCCACCCAGCCGTGGAAAGGGGATGTGTGCTCACCGGCAAAGTGGATACGTTGTTCTGGTAAGTACAGATGGTCAGAAAAGTCCGAAGCCTGGTTGGGAGCGAATAGGGTAAAGCAACCTGCGGAAAACTGGTTTTCTCCCCAGCTGTAAGAGGCACCTTTAGAAAATTCTTTGTAAACCTGATCGCCATATATCTTATAAAGTCCCTGGAGTGCTTCACGAATCCGCTCATCCTCAGGCAAGCTATTCCACAGATTTGCATTTTGTCCCCAGCTGTAACTGCCGAGCATGACACCTGGGCCTTCTACTCCAATATTATGACTAGGACGGTACGTATACCGGATGGGAAGATCGGTTATGATATTTCCAATTTTAAAGGTTTCCCAAAACTTCGACTTAAACTCCAATCCTATTTTCACAGACGACACATAATTAAGTTCCCGTATCGCCTTCCATTTTTGAAAGGAGATGGATTCATGGGGGTAGACATCAATAAATTGAAAAACAGAGTAAGGAACCGTAACGATGGTGTAGTCCCCTTGAAAACGATGATAACGGTTTGTAGTGCGGTCTCTCACTATGACTTCAACACCATCATCCTTCTGAATGATCCCATGGACTTTTAGTGAATAGAGGATATTCTGCTGGAGTTCTGGCAAAAAGGAGTATGGAAGTTTATCATTCCCACCATCAATTTCATAAAACTTTAATTTATCATTGAAAACCGTACGGACAATGTCCAGGAGAATATCAACGAATGCTAGTTCCGGGAACCCTTCAATGCCCAAGAGGACCTTTACGATCCGGATGGCTTCCGGGGAAAGGGACGTTCCGATCGGATTGAATCGTAAGAAGACATCGAATGAATAATGATCAAACTTGATTCGCAGTCTTTCTTGTTCTTCAGGGCTTGCTTTTTCGTACAAGTCTAAAAACGGCCTTACAGCTGACGATAATAATTCAATGGCCGTTTTCCCCTGTTCTTCAGGAGGTAAAGGGTAATTGAAAATATCAGGGTTAGTGTTGTAATTGGAATCTGTCGTCTGAATTCCATTCACGAGATAGAGATCGCTCTTATTAATAAACTCATTTGTTGGTAAGTTGAACTTACGAATATATTCGAATACTAAATCATGCGTTTCCGGGAATCGCATAGCACCTACATCAAGGTATTGTCCTTCTGAAAAAGGCTGCCGCAACGTATATACCCTTCCGCCTATACGATCATTTCCTTCGAGGATCGTAACGTTATGACCTGCTTTTTTCAAAAGGGAGCCTGCCACAAGACCGGCCATACCTGCACCAATAATGATCACATTCTTTGGTTCCTGTTTGGGAGCCAAACCATTTTTCACGATGGATACCATGTCATCTGGATAAGAAAGATCACCGTAATTGTGATTATCAGCTCTATTCTTCATTTCATTCTCCCCCTTAAGCCAAAGCAAAGCTGCACTACCTATATATATGATAGTAGATAAGGAGAATAGACGGTTTGGATGTAGTTCCTATTCTCCAACTTGTAAAAAATGAAGAGGGACGGACCTTGAGAAAGGTCCGTCCCTGTTTGTGATCAATCTTCGTCTTCGACAAGATATTTAAGCTTGGACAACTTGTTGGTCCAAAACTGCTCATAATACGCTAACCAGTCCTTTAGTTCTGCCAACGGCTCAGGCTGCAGGCGATAGATCTTCTCCCTGCCCACTTTTTTTCCATGTACCAATTCGGCTTCAGAAAGAATGGTGAGATGTTTCGCTATGGCGGTGCGGCTCATAGGAAAGTGAGAGGTTAGAGCCGAAATGGGCATTTCTTTTTCAGAAAGTAGTCGAAGGACTTCCCGGCGGGTCGGGTCAGCAATCGCTTGAAACACATCATGTTTAACAGCAGACATTTAACCTTCTACAACCTTTCTTAGTTTTTCACCTACAATGCCAACCCAACCGTTGGACATTCTGTCGCGGATGACAGAGCTTTTTTCATGAGCTTTTGAAACAACGGCATCATCATGCTTCCAGCCGCCATGGATAAGCGTAAATTCTGTTTGATCTCCTACCTCTTTTAAAAGAAAAGAAACCACCCATCCATCTATATCCCATGAAAAAGACAACTTATGAGGGGGATCTAGCTCCAATACCTTGCAAGGAGAAGGTCCAAAAGGGGATTGAATATGGAATTCATGTCCAACCTCAGGTTCAAAATCATTGGGCATGAACCAAGAGGAAATCCCATCTGATGTAGAAACTGCGGCCCATACCTTTTGGATGGGAGCGTTGAATAGAACGGTTTGTTTAATATCTTCTAATTGATTTGATTTCATGAATGTCTCCTGTTTTCTTTAGGAATAAGTAACACCAATTGGTTTCGTTTTTTATGATATAACACCATATGGTTTCATGTCAATGTGTTTAAATCAAAAAAGAAGGATATAGATGGACGTTTGTAGAAGTAGAGTCTCGGCATATAAAGTTAGAGTAGTTTGTAGTATATGTTTTGCAGGTGAAATTTAATCGATAAACACGGTGGTCATATCATAATATAGCCACCGGTCACACAAAAGCACAGAATGACAGGATGGCTCAAATTGAGAATGATACATTTAGATAGCGGGAAGGACAGGATGGCTCAAATTGAGAATGATACATTTAGATAGCGGGAAGGAGAAACTCGAGTGGAAATGCTGCACAGGATGAATGATTGCATTCAGTATATAGAGGACAACCTGGATGGGGCAGTGGAGATGGAAGAACTCGCCCGGTTGTCACTCAGTTCGAAGTTTCACTTTCAAAGGCTGTTTTCTCTTGTAACCGGGTATACAGTGGCTGATTATGTCCGGAAGAGAAGGCTCACATTAGCCGCCCAGGAACTGATCAACCAGAATGCAAAGGTCATTGACGTGGCTTTCAAGTACGGATATGAAACACCGGAATCCTTCTCGAAAGCCTTTCGGAAGGCCCATGGAGTTTCGCCATCCCAAGTAAGGGAAGCCGGGACATCATTGAAGGCATTTCCGCGAATATCCTTCCAAATACAGCTTAAAGGAGACGTCGAAATGGATTATAAAATTGTGGATAAAGAAGCATTTCAAGTGATTGGAAAAGGAAAAAGAGTTTCTACCTGTAACGGTGAGAATCTGAAAGACATCCCTGCATTTTGGGATGAAGTGAGCACGACTGACTTAGACAGGTTGATATGTGAAGCAGCAGGAAGTAACGAGATGCTGGGGATCTGTATGGAGTTTGACCATCCAAATGAAGAGTTCACCTATTTTATCGGGGCGGAGAAAAAAAGTGAGGAAGACAGTTCTTTGGAAGTAAAAGAGATTCCGGCTGCGACCTGGGCTGTCTTTGAATCTGTCGGACCGATGCCACATGCAATCCAAGGAGTATGGAAGCGAATCTACTCTGAATGGTTTCCCTCTACCAGGTATGAACATGGCGGAGGGCCGGAGTTTGAATTGTACCCTCCTGGAAACCCGAATGACGAGAATTATCGCTGTGAGATTTGGATTCCGATAATGAAGAAATAAGGTTAGACAGCCCCTTTGCGGATGACGTAAAGGGGTTTTACGCATGAATAAGCTGGATAGTTTTTATTCGCATTTGACCCAATCTTGCTTATCATGTTACTATAAAGTCACATATTATATGTGACCAATTATTCACATGTAAAACACAATGAAAGGATCGTTAATATGAAGGACGAACTTTCCACATTATTTAAGGCGCTGGGCCACCCGATAAGAAGGGAGATCCTGGACCTGTTGAAACAGTCAGCAAGAACAACCGGTGAACTGAATGAGCATTTTCCCGAGGTGACAAGATATGCGATTATGAAACATTTGACGATCTTGGAGGAAGGGAATTTGGTGGTGGTGAAGCGGGAAGGGAAGTACCGACGAAATTACCTTAACGCGGTTCCACTGCAGGAAATGCACAATCGGTGGGTAGGAAAGTATATGGAATCTACCGCCAATTCGCTGTTAAAGTTACGGGCATTAGCAGAAAATAAAGGAGGAGAAGAAGGAGTGGAACAAAGTAAAGTATTTCGTATTGAACAAGAAGTGATGATAGATGCACCAAGGGATCAGGTATTTAAAGCGTTAACCGAGCAAGCGGGGGATTGGTGGGAGTTTAAATTGGCTCCTGAGGGAGTAAGTTCACAATTCACGTTCGATCCTGTACCTGGTGGGCAATTCATTGAGAATTGGCGTGAAAACGGAGGGGCACTTTGGGGGACGGTGTATTACGTTAACGCTCCTGAGGAAATCCGCCTCCATGGCCACCTTGGTATGCAAGGTGCCGTAAACAGTGCATACACATACCGCTTGATTCAAAAAGGCGATTCCACGCTTCTTCAGCTATCCCATACTGCATCAGGAGTCATTGAAGACGATTGGCAGGAAAAGCATTCAGAAGGGTGGAGTCACCTACTGGGTACCCTGCTGAAGAAATATGTGGAAGAGAAATAAAACGAAAACGGTTCATAAAAGGAGAAAAAAATGGTAGATGTACTGACAGAAATAACGATTCGCTGTCCGCTTCATAGGGTTTCAGAGTATGCTGCCGATCCAGATAATGCACCGGAATGGTATGTAAATATTGATTCGGCAGAATGGGTGACGGAAAAACCTTTATCCATTGACTCTCAAGTTGCATTTAAAGCGAGATTTTTAGGGAAGGACCTCTCCTACGTTTATGAAATCACGGAGTTTATCCCGGGCCAGAAGCTCGTGATGAAAACCGCAAACGGACCGTTTCCAATGGAAACCACCTATACATGGGAGGCACTTGATGAACAAGTGACAAGGATGACTCTCCGAAATCAAGGAAAGCCCACCGGTTTTTCAAAATGGGCGACGCCTCTTATGTCTACCATGATGAAAAAAGCTAACAAAAAGGATTTAAAAAGAATCAAAGACATTTTGGAGAGCTAAAAGGAAGAAGGCTGTTTTCTTTTGAAAGTAAAGAATTCAGCCTTCCTTTTTCTTGTGGAATGGTGAGTAAGAAAAGTCTGGTGTGTGTCTGCCTAAAAAGAAAAGTCTGCCTCTGAAAAGGGGCAGACTTTCTGTATTCATGGTCATTTGATCACCACATAAGGCCTCATCATTTCATAATCCTCATGCTCTAAAATATGACAATGCCAGACATATAATCCTGTATAAGGACCGAATGGCACAATGATCCGTGTCATTTCCCATGGGTTTGCACAAACTGTATCTTTCCAGCCTTGCTCATTGGCCTCGGGTTTGATACGAGGTCCAATGGGTACGACACTACCTTCCGTTTGATAGATTTCCTTATCGAATCTCTGCCGGTCTAGGATTTGAAACCTGACTAAATGCAAGTGGATGGGGTGTGATTCTTCTGTTACGTTGATGAAATTCCATATCTCAATACTCCAAAGATGGGGCATTTCTGTAATTGGATCTGACCATAATTGATTATTTAAAAGGTGAATTTCCCGCTTATATTGATCATTACTCATATTCAACAGAAGATTTCTGGTTTGATAAGCATTTCTCTCTTCCAACCTTGCTACAGCATTTAATGTTGATGGAATCTTGCTCGTATCTGTACTTAAGAGTTGTTTACTCACACGGAACTGCATCAGGACTCCCGTCGTATCAGGATCAGGGAGGTCACCCGTTGGAAAGGGTGCCGGCGCATCGTTTTGGATGGTTATGACTTGCCCGCTCATGGTAGAAAAGTCCAGGATGACATCCGCTCGTTCAGCTGGAGCGAGTAAAATCTTCCGGACGTTAACAGGTGCAAGGAGGAGACCTTGATCGGAACCGATTTGGATAAACGGATTATCGTTTGAGAGTGAGAGTTGATACGTCCGGGAATTAGAAGCATTGATTATCCGAAAGCGATAGCGGCGAGGTTGGACTTCTAAGTAAGGCCATACCATCCCGTTATTCAAGATCGTGTCTCCAAAGAAATTAGTGCGGATGGAGGGAGTGACGTAAGTATTGGGAGAGTCAGGTTGTGAAGGATAATAGAGTGATCCATCTTTATTGAAGGAACGATCCATGATCACTAAGGGAATATCGTATGGAACCTGGGGTAAGGACAAAGAACTCTCCTTTTTGTCATGGATGATATAAGCACCTGCGAGTCCGGCATATATATTCAGGCGGGTGATCCCTACTGCATGGTCATGGTACCAAAGAGTAGTGGCTGGCTGTTGATTGGGGTAAGTGTAGACTTTCACAGCAAAGAAAGGACCAACCTCTTTAAAGTCCTTTGTAAACCAGGCATCTGGATAACCGTCGCTCGTATCAGGGGTAGCGCCACCATGAAGATGAACCACGGTACGGACCTCCGGGTTATCCTTATTCGCCCCGTGAACAGTTGAATCGATGGGGAGGAAATGCTCCTCTGGAAGTTCATTTTTCCATAATACCTGCAAGGTTTGATTGCGTTGCACTCTAAAAGTGGGGCCAGGAAATCGTCCATTATAGCCCCATATTTTAGTCGGCGGTAAATCACTGTGCAGTTTCTGCATGACTTCTTTCATGGAAACTTCAAAATATAAAGTATTTCTACCATAAGAAGAGGGCTGAATCGTTTCCATAACAGGAAGCGGATCGACGAATTTTTTAAGCATCATATTCCTCCTTTATATGGAATCACTTATAGAAATGTATTTCTGTCTTTGCTTAAATATCCTCTTTCCCTATAAAAATACGATTCAAGTTAAGTTGTAAGAAATTCTTTTAATAGTAGGTTCTATTACATAAGTTTAAATTCTCCATAAATCATCATAAATTTGTTACACTATCTAAGTTGTCAAAATTAATTCACTCAATATTGATCCTATTATTGGCAAATGAAATTGGAGGAAGTTATGTCAGATCGAAATAAAGGAATACTCCTATTACTTCTATCAGCGTTTGGTTTCTCCCTGATGGCGGCATTTGTGAAGCTGTCAGGAGATGTGCCGACGATACAAAAAACATTTTTCAGGAACATCGTTTCTGCATTTATCGCATTCGGTTTTGTCCGTTATCATAAGGAGCGCTTATTCGGTAAGAAAGAAAATCAGAAGCTGCTGTTGCTGCGCTCCAGTCTAGGTGCTGTCGGGATCGTCTTGTTCTTCTATGCGATTGACCATCTGGTGTTATCCGATGCCGATATGTTGAACAAGCTCAGTCCGTTTCTGACCATCATATTCTCGGCTATTTTCTTGAGGGAGAGGACCCGGGTGTTTCAGGTGGTGGCGATCATCATTGCATTCATCGGAACACTGTTCATCATCAAACCGGCGTTCTCCTTTGATGTTATTCCATATTTGGCAGGAGTGTTTTCCGCTATTTTTGCAGCGGGTGCCTATACGGTCCTGCGAGTATTAGGGAGCAGGGAGAAGTTTTATACCGTCGTATTTTACTTCTCATTCTTTACGACGGTCGTGCTGCTTCCATTTGTCATCGGATTTTATGAACCGATGAGCGCTCAGCAGTGGATTTATCTATTATCGGCCGGCGTTTTCGCGACAGTTGGTCAATTCGGAATCACGATGGCCTACAAGTTCGCACCGGCAAGGGAAATATCAATCTTTTTCTATTCAACGGTCGTGTATTCCGCCATGATCAGCATCTTCCTTTTCGGGCAGATACCGGATGTGTTGAGTGTCATCGGGTACATCATCATCTTTGCGGCTTCGTTTTATATGTTCTTGAAAAATAATCAAGCAGCCAAAAGGCAGGAAGCATAATCGGAAAATACCCATCCTGAATATAGGGATGGGTATTTTTTTATGGAGATGAAATGAAACATTTTCCAAATCTCATTCGTAGATATACTAACAAGGTTATGACAGGAGTGAATGGAATGAAGATTGCTTTCATTATAGTGGGTGTCTGTATTGTCATTGGAATCGGTGTAATCGTTGCAGCGAGACACTATTTAACCAAAGAAGATCCAGAATATCTATTAAACTACTTAAAGAACCACCATAATAGCAGCTTAACCGTATCAAGGAACGGGCAAACCCTATCCGCTATCAGGGAAAATGAAATGTTCCCGTTAGCGAGTACGGTGAAAATCATGATTGCAATCGAGTACGCGAAACAGTGTGATGAAGGAAATTTAGTTCCATCAAAAAAGATATCGTTAGAAGAACTAGATCAGTATTATATTCCTGGTACCGACGGGGGAGCACATGAAGCCTGGATTGAATACTCCGAAGGGGAAGGGGTGCTTCGAGACGGGTCATCAACTCTGGAAAACGTCGTAAAAGGCATGATTTTATTCAGCTCCAATGCTAATACCGAATATATGATGAACCTTCTGGGAATCGACAGCATCAATAAATTACTGGTGGAGCTGAAAATGGATCAACACGAGCCTCTATACCCCATCAGTTCAGCCATGCTGCTTCCCACCTATTTTAAAAATGAGTATCCTGCTTATTCAGAAAAACAGATAGAAGACAAACTGAGAGACATGTCTAAAGAAGAATACATCGAGCTTTCCCATCTTATTTTCACTTCATTAAAAAAAGGCGAAAAGCACATTTATATGGATAGTATACATACCAACAAGTCCCTTCAGAAAATATGGTCAGACAGACTGACGAAAAGTACGACGGCTGAATATGCAGAAATCATGGGGAAACTGAATTCGAAGACGTATTTTTCAAGAGGAACCCAGGAAAGATTGGATACGGTGATGGAAGGAATGATGGAGAATCCTAAGAACCAGGAATGGTTAAAGCATGCTGGGCAAAAAGGGGGGTCTACATTATTCGTTGCCACCAATGCTGCGTACGCAACCGATAGAGATGGAAACTCGACGGAGATCGTCTTTTTTGCCAATGATCTCGAGGAAGTGGAACGTCAAAAGATCTCAAACAATTTAAACGGTTTTAATTTAAGAATATTGAGGGATGAGGATTTCCGAAAAAAGCTGGAAGAGTTATAATGTAAGTATATGGAATTTGTTGCGGAGAGGGGAGTTTTCATGGTCCTGCGCGAAACGAAATTAGCGAAATGGGCAATCGCCCTGTTAGGTGTCGTTCTCCTTAGTAATCTTTTATTGTACCAACCGATAGTTCAACGATTTCTATCGATAGAATTGGAGAGGGGAGTAGTGATAGGGTCTCTGCTGGATTTAATGATTGTGTCCCCTGCCCTGGCCTATGCCGCATTTAAACTGTCGAAGAAGCAAGTCGTTGGGTTGATGGTATTCGGCCTTGTGTTAGCCAGATTCATCATTCCTGAAGAATTATTTGCACCGTTTACCATCCTGCTATATTCCGGGATAGGAGTAGAAGTATTATTCCTGGCAGCAGAATTGGGACTTATTTTCCTCGCCATTCGAAAATTTCCCGAAATTCGATCTGCCATGAAATCATCCGGAGTAGGACCGATCTTTTCTTTCCTGCCTGCTGTAGAGAAGAAAGTAACCAGTCACATTTTGATCAGGATCCTTTCCTCAGAAGTGTTAATGGTTTTCTATGCTCTATTCAGCTGGCGCCGCAAACCGCCTGTACATGCCGGTGCTGTAACAATGCATCATAAGACCAGTGCCGTTGCCATGAATATCATGCTCATCCATGCCGTCGTGATCGAGACGATCGGTATCCATTGGTGGCTTCATTCCAAGCTTCCGATTCTGTCTTTCATTCTCTTGATTCTGAACGTTTATACTGTTCTATTGTTTATTGCTGAAATTCAGATTACCAGACTCCATCCACTGGAAGTAAAAAATGGTCATCTTTATGTGACGCAGGGATTGATGCAACGAACAGACTTCCCCCTTAATCAAATTGAACAAGTTGAATGGGGTAGGGAACCTGGCAAAGAAGCACTCGTTTTCATGCATAAAGACTTTGAAGAGATTCAGCCACAGGTGTTGCTGTATCTGAAAGAGCCCGTGGAAGCGACAATGTTTATGGGAAGAAAACAGCTGGTATCAGAGGTTGCCTTGCGAGTGGATGAGCCGGAGAAGTTAAAGGAATTGTTGGAGATAAGGAGTTCATGATAAAAAAGTGCCTGACTCTTGATATGTCAGGCACTTCTCTCTTATCACGTCATCCGGTACACCCAGTCACAATGCCCGATCATTGTTTCATCGTGCGTCACCATGATGGTGGCGATATTTCTTTCTTTTGTTTCCTTGGCGAGAAGTTCCACCACGGCCTTACCTCGGGCTTGATCAAGGCTTGCGGTAGGTTCATCTGCAAGAATCAATCTCGGTTCGTTCATAAGTGCACGGGCGATGGCAACCCGCTGCTGCTCACCACCTGACAGTTGTTCAGGATAATGGGAGTAGCGTTCTTCCAATCCGAGATGAGACAATAATTCCCCTGCCCGTTTCCGAAGAACGTCCCCTTGTTTGTTCAGCTTTCCTACAAATACTAATTGCTCTTCCACCGTTAAAAAAGGAACCAGGTTTGATTGTTGAAAGATAAAGCCGATTTCTTTGAGTCGGAGGGATGTTTGTTCTTTCTCACTAAGATTGTGGACGTTTCGTCCGTTCATTTTCACTTCACCACTGGATGGACTGGTTAAGGCTCCTATGATGGACAGAAGCGTACTTTTTCCCGATCCGGAAGGTCCTAATATGGCACCAAACTCACCTGGATTCACCCTCATGGATACATGGTCCAATACCGTCAGCTTCTCATTTCCCTGTTCATATGTTTTGCTCACATCATTTAACTCTAAAATGGCTGTCATCTTATTTCACACTCCCGATTGCTTGTAATGGATCCACAGTCACAATGTTTCTAAAGGATAAAAGTGAACCGATCCACGCCATCAGCAGAATTAATGCACTGTTGAATAGAATCATGGTGACCGATAATTCAAAAGGTATGCCTGCCGGAATCACTAATGTAAGTCCATAGGTAACGACATTCCCTGCAACGATGCCTGCGATGGTAAGGGTGGAAATTTGCGCGAATAGTGAACGGAGAAGAATGCTCACTTTCGTCCCGATCGCTTTTAGAACTCCGTATTGGTGAAGCTTTTGCAGGGTCATGACATAGAAGAAAGTGGCTAGGACGATCGCCGATATGATGAGGAGAAAGATCACCATCATATTCAGTGAGCCTTGTTCTGCAGAATAGCCGGGTACATTGGTTAGAATGTCTTCTTTAGACACGGTATCCATTACTGAAGGCGTGTCTATCATTCCTTTATTCGTAAATAGAATGGCTTGGTATGTGAGCGAATCTTCAAAAATATCCTCCCATGTTTCTAAAGTTGTAAAAATGGCTGGGGTGTGTCCGTAGCTGAATCGCTTTTCAGTAAATCCCTTGACTATCCATTTTTTATCCTCATAGACGAATGAATCCCCGATCTCCAACCCTTCTTCCTTCAGGCTGAGATCAACAAGCACTTCATAGGGAGCGAGCTTCGGGAGATCTGCTGAAATTGGCATGAAAGCACTATCGTGGTCAATGGCAAACAGGCTTACATTTACGGTCCTGCCTTCCTTGTTGATCTCCACCATTTTCAGACCAAGAGGGGATCCCCCTTTTATAGAAGAAATGTCTTGTTTTGTTAACTGTGATCGTTCAAGCTGATGCTTGTCGCCCGCTTCCACAACATAGGTATCAGCAGGCATATTCTTTATAGCCGAAGCGTTATCCACCGATAATCCATTGGCAAGTCCTGAGATTGATAGGACCAGACTTGTGATTAAGGTGATAATGCTAATAATTAATAAAAACTTCATCTTCGCATAACGCATTTCTTTCCATGCCAGAAACAAAAAAATCACCTTCCCTTTCATTATTTCTCCTTCATGATAAAAGGGAAGTATGAACGGAAGATGAACAAGGGATTAAGGAAGAGTCACCGTAAAGGTGGTGCCTTTATTGGTCCTGCTCTCAACATGGATTTCACCATGGTGCAGGGTGATGATTTTTTTGACTATGGAAAGGCCAAGGCCGCTGCTATCTTTTTCTTTACTCCGTGAGGAATCCGCTTTGTAAAATCGTTCAAATATCTTTACCTGGTGTTCAGAAGGAATTCCGATTCCGCTGTCTTGAATAATAAATCTGAACCCCCTCTGATGTTTTTGAAGGAACAGGTTGATTTCGCCCCCTGGGGGAGTGTATTTGATACTATTGGCCAACAGGTTCTCAAATGCCTGATAGAGCAGCTCTTCGTGACCGTTATATGTCACATCGTCGGCTTCGATGGACACAGCGAGGTCTTTTCTTTCCCACAGCCATCGTGTTTGTTTCATGAGCCCATGGAGCAATTGAGTCATGTTGATGGGTGCATGTTGAATCAATCCATTATCCTTATCGAGAGAAGCGAGGGTCAGCAGTTGCTTGCTCAGCTTCGACAGCCGGGTACTTTCTGATTCAATCACCTTTAAGTAATGTTCCCGATCCTCTTCTGACAGGGAAGGGGAGAGAAGCAGATTGGCATAGCCTTTCATGGAGGATAGAGGCGTTTGGATTTCATGGGATACATTGGAAACGAACTCCTGTCGCATATTCTCCACCTGCATCAGCTGACGGCTCATGGATGTAAAGGAACGGGCAAGGGTACCGATTTCGTCCTTGCGGCTTTCATTCAATTGAATCGAATACTCACCACCGGCAATTTTCTTCGTGGCATTCGTCAATTCACGAATCGGTTTCACAAGATAGCGGGTACTGAAGAACACGATCACCATGCTCAGTAGTATCGTAAAAAGAAGCAGGACAGATAGGAGAATATGAATTTCATTAAATTGTTGTTTCACATTCGGTCTCATGAACAGGGCATGGGGCTTTCCGTCAATTTCAATGGGAACACCAATGCTATTGGTTAATTCATTGGAGAAAAATCCAGTCACAAATGTGGTAGAGGGATAATTCGCAATTCCATGGTAAGTGGATCCGTTCACAACGCTTTCTACAATTTCTGGAGAAAGGCTACGATCACGAAAGTCCTCTCCGTAGAATGTTCCGGGAGCTTTGCCATCAGTTACATAAAATTGATAACTGAGCTTCGCCGTTTTCTGAAAAAAAGCAGGAGCATCCATTGAAGCTGCATTATATAAATCAACGATGTCTTTCGCGATTTCAGTATTTTTATCATCATTGGCAGGCTTTAAAATATGCTGATAGTAAAGATTCGAGCCGATGAAAGCAATGACACTGCTCGCCATCATGATAAGAAGGGTGACGACGACAATCCGGACATACAGCGAGCGCATTTTAGGTCACCTCCAATTTATAGCCGATTCCACGGACAGTAGTGATCAAGAAATCTTCGGAATGACGGAAACGGTCACGAAGCCTTTTAATATGGACATCAATCGTCCGGTCATCCCCTTCAAAATCCATTCCCCATACATGTTGAATGATCTCTTCCCGGGAAAAGGTTCTGTTCGGGAAGCTTGCTAAATAATATAATAGTTCAAATTCCTTAAGAGGAAGAATGATGGTTTTTGATCCGTCCTTCACTTCGTACGATCGTTTATCAAGAATCATTTCATTTAAACGGATTTTCTGGGGAGCGGCACGGTGAAATCTCCTCAGGATCGCTTGTACTCGAAAGAGGAGCTCTTCTTTTTCAAAGGGCTTGACCATATAATCATCGGTCCCGGCTTCATAGCCTTTTGCTTTATCCGTAAGACTGTCCTTGGCGGTCAAAATAATAATCGGGATATCGTAGTCCTCCCTGATTTCCTTCGCCAATTGAAACCCATCCTTATTTGGCATCATCAAATCGACAATCGCCAAATCCATCGACTGTGCTTCAAGAATGACAGAAGCTGCGTCCCCGTCTTGTGCTTCAGTAACCAAATAGCCATTCTGCTCTAAATGAACACGTATAAGCTTACGTAAATGGGGATCGTCATCCACGACAAGTATTGAAATCATCACTAATCCTCTTTTCAGTCACCTGTTTTTATGAATCAACTTTAGCACAACTCACGCTGCTTACACCAATTAATGACCCATTTCAGTACTGTTGGATATAATATAAATAAAAATATCTTTCACCCATATCTTTTTAACCAATTCATCCGTTATAAGTATGAGAGGATTCAAAGGAGTGAGGAAGATGCAAACGAGATCTGGCTTAAAAAAGAATGAAGGACAGCCAAATGATGAAGTCATGGAAGAGCTTGTTCCCAAGCTCTATCGATACTGCTATTTTCTGACGAAGAGCAAGTGGGACGGTGAGGACTTGGCTCAAGAGTCCATATGTAAGGCACTGAGTCATTATCCTGCTCAACAGTGGAGGTCTTCTTTACTTAATAAAATCGCTTATCATCTATGGGTGGATAAAGTCCGGAAACAGAGTAAGGAAGCGATTGGCGGAGTCCCGGAAGTGAAGGCTGAAGACATTCCTAATGAGGGGATCAGTCTTGAAACCCTGGAGAAGCTTTCAAGAAAGATGACCCCCAAACAGTTAGTCACTTTTGTTTTGAAAGAGGCGTTTCAATTCAAGATTTCTGAAGTGGCAGAAGTTCTGGGGATGACAGAAACCGCTGTGAAAGCCTTGCTGAATCGATCGAGGGAAAAACTGAAAAAATTCTCCGATGATGGAGACGGGTGCGGCGTTCAAACCTACTGGAATGAAGCGCTTCAGAAGGAGTTGAACGCGATTTTATACCGCAGCCTAATGGCCCAGGATCCCAGTCTTCTTTTGGCATACATTCCAATCTTGCTTGCACATGCTCCCGCCCAAGGCCGATTTGTACGAACGTCTGGCTCTCCTTCAAGCGTCCTCTCACTAGCTGCATAACGAATGAAGGAGGAAGTAAGGATGAATACCATACCTTATGTCATCGAACAGTCAAGTAAAGGGGAACGATCCTACGATATTTATTCACGATTGTTGAAAGACCGGATCATCATGGTGAGTGATGAAGTGAATGACCAGATGGCCAACAGCATTGTCGCCCAGCTATTATTCCTGGCTGCAGATGATCCGGAGAAAGATATTTCCTTATATATCAATAGCCCGGGTGGCTCCACTTCAGCAGGGTTTGCCATCTTTGATACGATGAACTATATAAGTCCCGATGTTCGAACGATCTGTACCGGAATGGCGGCATCATTCGGCGCAATGCTGCTGCTTGCAGGGACAAAGGGAAAACGGTTTGCCTTACCAAACAGCGAAATCATGATCCACCAGCCATTAGGTGGTGCCCGTGGGCAGGCGACAGACCTGGAGATTTCAGCGAAGCGGATTCTGAAGCTAAGACAGCATATCAACGAAATCATTGGTGAAAAAACCGGCCAGCCCGTTGAAAAGGTTGCCCTTGATACCGATCGTGATTATTTCATGAGTGCGTATGAAGCGAAGGAATATGGGATTATTGATGAGATTATTGAGAAGAAATGATGGAAAAGAAGGGACGGTCGTTTGGGCCGTTCCTTTATTATGTCATTCAGCTGCTGATAATGGAGGGGAATTCAGCAGCTGAATGAAGGGGGGAAGGGTGTACCAGGCACAGAACGTTGAATTTGTACCAGGTACATTTCTCAAGATGCACCATAATTCCAGAAGGATATGGTAAAATAAACCATGAAATCTTCGTGTATGAGGGAGGAATGGCTGGTGACATTGGTTATAGTACTGGGTCTTATCGGGATTTTCTTTTTCATGAGAATGCCAAGTGAAAAAGCCTATTCGTTTAAGTGGGTTCATTCCTTGAATAAGTATGAGTGGTTTCAGAATCCTTGGGTAGTCGGATGTTTTTTATTCGGGATGAATCTGGTTTTATTCGGTACAACTGGACTGATATTGTATGGTATTACCTTGATGATGATTCCATACCTTCACCTTATTATCATGATGGCTGCTGTTGTGGTGAGTATTCTGGTGTGGAGTTCAGTTAAAAGTGCGAAAGAGTGGAAGAAAGGTGAGCGACTGAAGGCCGGTATGGTGGGGAGCAGTTTCTATTTGTTGCTTTTTATGTTTATCCTGTATCAATGGGTCACTTATGTACCTCAGTATCCAGGTGAGGACGAGGTTATGACCTCCGTCGGGTTTTTTCTTGGGCTATTGGTATCGGGGGTGGCGTTTGTCATATGCTTTGTGATGATGGTTTTTCTCCCGGTTGATAGGCGTGTGTAGCAGGATTCCGATTCCTTTCTTTTTCCCAACCATTCTATTATCCTTATAGAATACATTCTGACAAAAAGAGGTTTTTAGCATGAAAACAATACATAGCGATGTGATTCAGTTCCGTGGATCTCATTACGATTTTGGTTATATGCAGGGGGAAAAGATAAAGGATTCGATCACGGTGAGAAATCGTGAGAATCAGTGGAAGCTAAGAAAGCCCCGTTTCTCGATTAGCATGGAGGAAGCGAAGCAGGCGATCATGAGATTTGCTCCGGGTGTATGGGATGAGCTTATAGGATTACAGGAAGCGCTCGGGTGGCCGATGGAGAAGGTGCTGCAGGAGTTTGGCGGATACCGTGTTGAATATACGAAGTCGGGCTGCTCGATTGTGACGGGTGAAAATTATTTGATCCGGAATTACGATTATCACCCGAAGACGTATGAGGGAAGGTATACGTTTTACCAGCCGACGGACGGGGGATATAGTATCATCGGACCGAGTCAGCGGGTGACGGGACGAATGGATGGCATGAATGAAAAAGGATTGGCGATTGGATATAACTTCATGCATCGGAAAAATCCTGGTGATGGCTTCATTTGCTGTATGATTGGACGATTGATTCTGGAATCTTGCGGAGATGTATCGGAAGCCGTTGAGATGTTAAAAGAAATTCCACATCGTCATTCGTTTAGTTATGTAGTGTACGATATAAGTGGAGAAACATTTATTGTAGAAACATCACCACGTGGGGTAGAAGTTCGGCAGTCCAATGCATGTACGAATCATTTTGAAGTGATGACCCATGAAAATCGAAATCATCTGGTCGATTCGAAACGACGATTGAGTATCATTCAAGATAAGCAGACTACAGATGCCTATGAAGCTTTCCGCCTAATGAACGACACGGATAAAGGTGTTTTCTCCGATTTATACGGAAGCTGGGCCGGCACCATCCATACATCGGCTTATTTTCCGAAAGAAATGAAAGCATGGTTTGCCCTGGGGGGAGATCGGGAACCAGTTGTCTTTGATTTTGCCCAGTGGCTTGAGGGGGAGGATGAAGCCCTTGAAAGAATAACCGGAGAAGTGAATACAGATATTCCCTTTGTTCACATGGATGAGGGAGCGGATTGGTTTAGTAAATAATAGTAGAACCTCGGGAGTATTCCCAAGGTTCTTTTTTGATAGAAAGAGTGCTGAGGGTATTTTTCCATTTTGCTAGAAAATATTTTCTGATTTTTCCTTAATTATGGGTCTTTTAGTCGGTTTTACGTTTTTTTGCAATAGTGACAAAATAGTCACATAGTTTTTGAAATTAGAATCAGTATAATAGAACTAGAAAGGTTGCTTTGCAGGAGGGATGCGAGTGAGTCAGCAGAAAAGAAATTGGCTGGAAAGATTAAGAAAAATCAAAGGATATAGCCAAGAAGAGATTGCACATCTAGTTCACATCGACAGATCCTATTATTCAAAGATTGAAAATGGTGTGAGAGTACCAAGTAGGAAGCTTGCGGAAGATTTGGCCGATTTACTGAATTTTCATGTTTCCATTTTCGAATTAGAGGTTAGTCCGTTTTATTTTGCCCTGCAAGATTCCCCCATGGTTGTTGCCCATTTTGACTTAGAGTTTAGATACACGTGGATTTTTAATCCCCATCCAGATTTTGATCCTATTTTCGTGATTGGCAGAACGGATGTAGAGTTGGTTGATAATGATGGAACTAGAGAGCTAACGAGAATGAAACAAGAGGTTATCAAACAATGTAAGTCGATTAGAAAAAAGATTGCCTTTCCTCAATCAGGCAGTATTCAAGAGTATGATGTTACCTGCCATCCATTATTTAATGAGAAAGGTGAATTGATCGGCGGAAGCTCTGCCTCCACTCAGTTGCTAAAGGAAAAAGGAACGGACTGCAGTCAAAAAATTCACTCCTGAAAGATAGTTTTGATAGATATGAGTTAGGGGGTGTTCATATGGTCGATTCTGTTTTAACGAACTTATTATTAAACTTTTTATTTATTATAGTAGGGCTATTAGCCTTTGCGCTGTATTATGATTTCACAAAGAAAACCCCTTCTAAAGGTATCGTCATCTTTCTCTCAACTATTACGATTTTACTATGTGTGTTGTTTAGTCATGAGCTTACAGCCGGCGTTTACGTAGATTTAAGAAGGATCCCTTTTTTCTTAGCGAGTTTATACTTTGGACCAATTGTTTCTTTTGTTTTAATGATCGTCATCATTTTATTACGATATATGTTCATCGGTAGTGGACTTATCCATCTTGTCATTCTGAATTATTTTATTACGTTTTTAATTTTGGCGGCGTTTTCCAAGGGGTTTTTGCGTGCTAAGAAAAAAGTGAAAATGCTCTTTACCGTAGTGATCTGTTTTAGCATGACTGTATTTAATCTTGTATTTGGATATGTTTATGAAGCTGAAATCTCGAGGGATGAATACATATACCTTGTTCTCATTCCTTTAGCTGCAACCATTATCTCCGTCATGATTGCTGAGATGATTCGGAAGCTAATGATGATGAGAAGAACATTGTCTCAACATGAAAAACTTCAAGTTGTAAGTCAATTAGCGGCGAGTATTTCCCATGAGGTGCGAAACCCTTTAACTTCCTCCAAAGGATTCCTGCAGCTGATGCGTGAAGAAAAAGATGAAAAAATGAAAAAACAGTTCATTGATTTATCTTTGAAAGGGATTGATCAAGCTACTCACGTCATTGAAGACTATCTGACCTTTACCAACTCAACACCGGACAAAATAGAACGTATCAATGTAAAACATTCCATTGTAGACTTGATAGAGATGGTAAAGCCATTGGCTCAACACGTGTCATTTAGTTATTATCTCATTGATGATATTTATGTAGACGGTCAATCCCATAGTTTTCGGAAATGTATTGGAAATATTATCAAAAATGCCATAGAATCCATGCCACAGGGCGGTGAGCTTTCCGTAGAAATGATGGAGGACGAAAATCTGGTTATTGCCATAACTGATACAGGTTTGGGGATGACAAAGGAGCAAATCCAGCGATTTGGAGAACCGTTTTTTACGACGAAGAACGAAGGAACTGGATTAGGGGTCATGGCGGCAAACATTATTGTTCATTCAATGAAGGGGAATATCCAAGTGAAAAGTGAATTGAATAGAGGCACGACGGTTTATATAGAGTTGCATAAATCTTTAAAGATAGAGGCAGGGTAAATGTGAAGAAAAGGAATTCGGGCAGGTAAGCCGGATTCCTTTTCTTTTCATTAAACAAACTTCACGATATCCTCATAAGGTCGACGCGTTTTCGGTGCTGGATCCTTTACCCGGTATCCGAATGCCACCATGACGGAAATGCTGAAACGACCTTCCTCCAATAAACCTTCTTCATCTAAAAGCGTATTCATCTTTTCGATGTCAAAGCCTTCGATCGGACACGAGTCGACTCCGATTTGAGCGGCTGCTGTCATCATATTTCCAAGTGCTAAATAGGTCTGTTTCCCGGCCCAGTCGTATAGGGGACGATCGCCTTCGAGTAAATCGAAATCAACCTTTTGGAATTGCTCGATTTTTTCCAAGTATTTAGCCATATGATCTTCAGGCAGGTTTTTCACGTTTTTAAAATGGTCCTGTAAGTATTGTGAATCGTATTTCGTATCTTTTTTCGTTCTAGCCAGGATCACGACGAAATGACTGGCTTCAGGCAGTTTTCCGTATGCTCCCCAAGCCGTGTTCTTGATTTTTTCTTTCAGTTCAGGGGTTTGAATCACGACGAATCTCCAAGGTTCGAATCCAAATGAGCTTGGTGACAGACGCCCTGTTTCCATGATGAATCGGAAATCGTCATCGGACACCTTCTTATTTGGATCGAATTCCTTTGTTGCATGTCTGAAATGGTAAGCATCTAAAATGTCTTGCTTTAGTTGTTCTTTATTAGCCATTGAACATTCACTCCTTATCCATTGATTCAATCATGTTTAATTTATCATAAGTGAAGTGGTGAATCATGTGATGTGCTTGAACAACACTTTTTCGATTGAAATTTTGGGGGAAATGAAACATAAGACGAGTCTCATTTTTAAGCCTGAAAAAGAGTAAAGGCGTGCCAGGGCACGCCTTTTGAATGTCTAGAATAATACATACGACACGACAATATATAAAACGGTTATAATAAAGGATGGAGCCATATACCTCCACTTGTTCATCACGTTTGTCGGGCGAAGAAGCAAATAGACGATGACGAGTGTCATCAATAATCCCAATCCTGCGATAAAGATATGGGACGTGTCGACTGCTTCAAGGATGGCGCCTTTTCGGTAAAGGACATCGGTCAGGACGAGTAGTTGAATGTTAAACAGGTTGCTTCCGAGAATAGAGCCGATCGCCATATTGTAGTTCGCCAGTTTAAAAGCAGCAAGAACCGTTACGAGCTCGGGAAGGGAAGTCGAAGCAGCAATGAGAAAGCTTCCGACAAAGCTTGCGTTCATGCCGGTTGCCTTTGCCAATTGGTCACCTGCAATCGATAACACACTTCCTGACGCAAACACGACCAGTGCAGCAATGATAAAACCGATAACGGCCGTTTTGAGGGAATAGTCCTTTGTAGGTACGGATTCTCCTTCAGCATCATCGCTGGAAACGAATTTCACCGCAACGAAGTATAGAATGATAATGATGAACATCTCAATCCCAACGCCAAAAAATTCAATTGAACCCGGCATGAAAAGGGCGAAAATGATGATTATGAGAAACAGGAATCCAAATAGGGCAGAAGGAATATTCGCCTTTCTGTTAACCTTTTGGAACAATCTCTTTTTACGATAAATAAGGTCGACCACTGCCAGGATAAAAAGATTGAACACATTACTACCGAGCATGTTTCCTACAGCGATATCAGGGTTATCGATATAAACCGCCGTTATGCTCGTCGTTAATTCCGGGAGTGAAGTCGCTCCTGCAATGAGGAATGTCCCTACGACAGCTCCACTTAATGAAGACTTCTTACTGATAACATCTCCGAACTGATTAAGGTAAATAGCGGCCGCAACCACAACGGCTGCCGCGACTAGAAAAACAATGTAAACCATATAATCTCCTCCAAGCCAGCGAATACAAAAAAGACCCCGGCACAAATTATTGTACCAAGGTCTTGCGTGCTGAAGAATGAGCTAAAGCCTGATGAACCAGGTATTTTCATACCGGGATGACGATTCACCAGCCGTTTACCGGTCGCTACTCCCCTTGTTATTATTAATGTATTAGGATTTTGAAGGTTTGTCAATGAAAGTGCTTATATTTATTTATGAGGGGGCGAACGTGTGAAAGTGGAAAGGGAATATCAAGTGAAACAAATCGTTGATTATGATATCAAAGGAAAAATGAAAGCTGAAATACAAGAATTATTAACTGAATGTTTTGGAGATGGCTATCCTGATGATAGAATTTACTTTAAACAGATTCCTCATTTCAGGTATCTCGTCCATAACGGAGATCAACGTTTAGTGGGGCATGTCGGGGTGGATTACCGAGTCATGAAATTGGAAGGTGAGCCTATAAATGTATTGGGGATAATCGATTTGTGCGTTTCAAAGGGTAGTCGCTCCCTGGGAATCGGATCACAGCTTCTCTTCGAATTAGAAAGGTTCTGTGATGGCCGAAACATCGATTTCCTTCTTTTATTTGCCGATGATCCATCCTTATATGAAAAAAATGGCTTCCAATCGGTGTCCAACCAATGCACGTGGATGAAGATCAACGACCAAAACCAGACCACCCGGGGCATCGGCACCGAAACCATAAACGAACTCATGATCAAACGAGTAGGTACCAAAAAATGGTCAAGCGGCCAACTGGACATGCTTGGTTACCTCTACTAAACTTTAAGGTCCAAGAAGGACGGACCTTCAAAAAGGAGTATGTATGAAGGAAGAGAATTATGATGAATTATTAGGTGTTCGAACGTGTGAGTTGCAGATGGGGTTTCATCGGTCTTTTCATTATCATCGGTATGAGCCGACTCCGTATCAAGCACTGGATGAATTATTCCGACATTATAGATTGAATGGCAGTGATCGCGTTGTTGATTTCGGATGTGGAAAAGGGCGATTGAATTTCTTTATACACCATCTATTTCAATCCACCGTAGTTGGCATTGAAATGAATGAAGATTTTTATGAAGAAGCCGTGGAGAACCGGGAAAGCTATTTAAAAAAAGCAAAAGCCAAACGTGATAATCTCTACTTTTATCACTGCCTGGCAGAAGAGTATATGATCCATCCAAAGGATAACCGATTTTACTTTTTTAATCCGTTTTCCGTTCAGATTTTCATGAAGATCATCAATAACATCCTCTTTTCAGTTGAACAATCACCACGTGATATCGAGATCGTGTTGTACTATAGCTCGGATGATTATGTGCATTATTTAGAAAATCACCCCCTTTTCGTTTTGCGGAAAGAAGTGAACTTGTCAGGGGATTATGAAAAAAATGAGTATGAGCGATTTTTGGTGTACGGGTTGATGTACTGAATGTGGTGTCCCCCTGACTATTTGGGGGCACCTTATTTTTCTGCAAAGCCAATATTTTTGATTTATGCGCTTTCATATCGGAGAATAGTGACATGGCAGTGAAAAGGAAAAGGAGGCGGATTGAATGAGAATACTAGTTGTTGGTGCAGGTGCCGTTGGGGGCTATTTCGGAGGCAGATTGGTAGAAAAGGGTGAGGATGTTACGTTTCTCGTTCGTGAGCGAAGAGAGCAGCAGCTGAAAAAGCATGGATTGCATATTGAAAGTGTTCATGGTGATTTTCACTGCGAGCCGAAAACGGTGAGGTCAGGAGAAAAAGCAGAGCCTTTTGACGCCATTATCCTCTCGACCAAGGCTTATCATCTTAAGGGAGCAATCGAGAGCCTTCACTCCTTCGTAGGTGAAAATACGATGATACTTCCACTTTTAAACGGAATGTCTCACGTCGACGATCTTATAGAAGCATTCGGGGAAGAAAGAGTGATAGGCGGTTTATGCTTTGTGGAGTCGACACTTGACGAATCAGGGAAGGTCATTCAATCAAGTCCCATTCATGATCTCGTTTTTGGAGAAAGAAGTGGTGAGCGAACGGATAGGATTGTGAAGCTTGAAGGGGCATTTTCAGGAACGAAGGCAAACTTCCGATTATCCGACACCATCGAGCAGGATATGTGGCATAAGTATTTATTTATCACCACTCTTTCAGGTGTCACGTCCCTGTACCGTGCACCGATTGGCCCGATTCGGGAAATAGCAGAGGGTGCAGATATGATCAAAGGAGTCCTTTATGAAGCCGCAGCGATTATGAGAAGCTTGAAAGCACCACTTGCTGAGAAAATAGAAGAAGCTCAATACGATAAAATCAATCAAATGGGTTATAGCATGAAGTCATCCTTACAACGGGATATGGAAAAAGGTCTCTCTGTAGAAGCGGATCATTTTTACGGTTATTTATTGAAGGCTGCAGAAGCAGAGGGAATCGAAGCGCGTGAATTGCGTTTGATTTATGGAAATTTGAAGGTTTATGAGACTGCAATTAAATAAAAATGATAGACATCTGATGCCTGTTTTAGGGTGTCGGGTGTTTTTTTGTGGAATGGAGTTGGTTTCATGGGGGATTCAGTTGTTTAATGAACGCTTAAAATCAGCTGCTGAATATTGTGCGGAAATCAGCAGCTGAATCCAATCTCTCAGCTGCCGATCTATACAAATGCTCCCCTTATTTATGAAAAGAAGGACTCATATGCCTCGACGGTACCACCTTATACAATCGCTGAAGAATCACCATGGAAACAGCCATGACTCCTATATCCAGCGGCAGATACGCAACCATCCATCCCCAGGCAACCGTGTAACTGAATCCGCCCGGTGCTTCTGCCCAAAATGTCAGGGCCAGGTACATGAAATTCGTTCCGATTATGTAATTTAACAATAAGGCGAGGATTCCTGCAGTGAGATATCCTACAAATGTACGCTTCTTTTCCAAAACGATTCCCACGGCGAACGCAACCGCGATAAAGGATAGAATAAATCCAAAGGTAGGACTGAGCAGGCTTGACGGTCCTCCTTTAAATTGTGCAAAGACCGGGGCCCCTACTAGGCCGAGAGCTAAATATACCGTCATCGCCTTCGCTCCCACCCGGCTTCCAAGTATTCCTCCCGCAATGATGGCAAACATCAACTGAAGGGTGACCGGAACTCCTCCAATCATTAAAAACGGAGACACATTCGCTCCTACTGCCATTAAAGCAGCAAAAAGACCACATAAGACCATTTCTCTAGTTTTTCCCATTTTCATTTTCTCCTCCTCAAAACTGTGGTATGATTGATATTATCTTAAATGTTAACCAGTTTGTAAATAAGGTTTACATAAAAGGAGGGAAAATATGAAGGGTTTTTTCATTACCGGCACAGATACAGATATCGGCAAAACGTTAACCACTGGATTGTTAACAAAGTACTTCTTGGAAAAGGGCATGGATGCATTCCCCTATAAGCCCGTGCAAAGTGGAGCTGTCTTGAAAAAAGATAGACTAGTAGCACCCGATACTGAATTTTATGAAGAGGTCACTGATCGTTCTTTTGGAAAAGATGCTAATACATATTTATTGAAAACTCCAAGCTCTCCTCATCTCTCAGCTGCAATAGACGGTGTTTCGATTGAATTGGAGCCAATTTTAGAACAAGTCGAGAAGTTAAAAAGCACTCACGAACTTTTACTGATTGAAGGAGCGGGAGGACTGATTGTCCCGCTAAACGAAGAAGAAACCATTCTTGATTTAATCGAACGAGTGTCACTGCCTGTCATTCTTGTCGCGCGAGCAGGTCTTGGCACAATTAATCATACGGTCCTGTCTGTGATGGCATTGAAACAACGGAGTATTAAAATCGCAGGCATCATCCTGAATCAGACATCCAGAGATGAAATGCCGGAGATCGAGCGGGACAACAAACGAATGATCGAAACATTAACCGGTGTAAAGGTAATCGGTGTGCTGCCAAACATATCGCAGGATTCTTTTGCAACTGTCGATGTAGGGGAGTTATTTAAGAATTGGAACCTTGAAGAGTTAGAGGAGGCTATACAGAGTGAATCAACAACAGCTTATTGAAAAAAGCAGTCAATATATGTGGCTTCCGTTTACACAGATGAAGGATTATGATGAGAACCCGTTGGTGATTGAAAGCGGGGAAGGCGTTTATCTTCGGGATATCTACGGGAATGAATATCTTGATGGATATTCCTCTCTGTGGCTAAACGTTCATGGCCATCGTAATGAGGAAATCAATCAAGCGATCAAGGATCAGCTTGATAAAATCGCGCACTCTACTTTGCTCGGTGCCACCAATGTTCCATCGATTTTGTTAGCCGAAAAGCTGGTCCAACTTTCCCCGGAGAGATTAGCCAGAGTCTTTTATTCAGACAGCGGTGCAACCTCTGTGGAAATTGCCATTAAAATGGCTTATCAATACTGGCAAAATAAAGGGAAGCCGGAAAAACAGAAGTTTATCACTCTTCAAAATGCGTACCATGGAGATACGGTCGGTGCGATCAGCGTCGGGAAGGTGGACATTTTTCACAGAGTCTACAAATCTCTTATGTTTGAATCACTCGTTGCTCCGTTCCCGGACGTGGACCATCACCCGGATTTAGAGGATGAGGAAGAGATTCGAAATCGTGCACTTGAAGAGCTGGAAGGGATTTTGAAAGAGCATCATCATGAAATTGCCGGTATGACCGTGGAGTCGTTGATACAGGGTGCTGGCGGCATGAATATTATGCCAAATGGCTACTTTAAAGGCGTCGAAAAGCTTTGCCGGAAATATGAGGTGCTTCTCATTGTCGATGAAGTAGCAACAGGCTTCGGCCGTACAGGAAAAATGTTCTCAGTCGAGCACGAACAAGTCCAGCCTGACATTATGACAGTGGCAAAAGGGATCACAGGTGGATACCTCCCCATTGCAGCAACCCTTACCACAGAAGAAATCTATGAAGCATTCTATGATGATTACACATCACTGAAAACCTTCTTCCACGGTCATTCCTATACAGGAAACCAGCTTGGTTGTGCTGCGGCATTGGCGAATCTGGAGATCTATGAAAGAGAAAACCTGATTGAGAAAGTTCAAGAGAAATCGGGGATCATTGAATCCCTGTTAGCTCCTTTAAAGGATCATCCCCATGTAAGCAGCATCAGACAGCTCGGGATGATCTGCGGCATTGAGTTGGTACAGGATAAAGCCAGTAAAAAGCCGTTCCTGTGGGAAGACAGAGTCGGCTACCGGACCACCATCAAGATGCGTGAACTGGGTATGCTGACCCGGCCGATCGGAGATACCATCGTCTTCATGCCACCACTCGCCACAACCGAAGAAGAGCTTAAGAAAATGGTAGGGATTATGGTGGAAGCTATAGAAATCACAACGAAGGGAGCTGTTGGGGTATAGGGACGGACCTTCAATCACCTGCGCAGCTAATCAAAACGGTAGAGAGAGGGATGGACCTTGGATGGGGTTCGTCTTTTTTCGTTTGATATGGTGGTAGTTTAACAGGTGAAAAACGACGGAAATTAACAGGAGAAATATAGATAAAATACAACCGTTAAAATAACGTTTAAATTCAACAGGAGAATACTAGTGTTTATTCAGCAGCTGAAAAATCAAAGAAATTCACCTGTTAAATATTCCAGAAAAATCAGCAGCTGATTAAAAAAGAGGGACGGACCTTCATTCGCCCCACCCGAAACCAAAATTGAAGATTCCCCACTTCCCGGATATATTATCTAGTTTGGTATGTTTATTATCGACTTTTCAAATATATTATCGAGTATGACCAGTTTATTATCGACATACAATATGCCACAGCGGGTCCGGATTCCAACTTATTTTCAAAACCGTCTAAACCCATCCCACACCAAATTTCACTACAATCCCCACATCTTTCACCCGGACGAGCATACCATGATACAAAGACCCTTTTTCGAAAGGATACCACGCCCATGATTCCAGTTAAAACAAAGGTTGTCGCCTCATTATATGCTATGATGTCAATCAGCTTCTGGGGCATATCATTTGTATCAACGAAGGCAGTGTTGGACACCCTTGATCCTTATACACTGCTCGTTCTCCGGTTTGCGATTGGAGCTCTGTTTCTGCTCATGCTCTTACTTTTAAAAAGATATCGCCTCATCATTCCGATCAGATATATCCCGCACCTGATCGTGCTGGGGGTACTTGGGGTCTTCATTCACCAAGTGATCCAGGCGACGGCCCTCCTTACAATCGATGCATCATCAGCAGGCTGGATGATTTCATTTTCTCCCGTTTTCACCGTAATCCTCTCCATGATTTTTTTACATGAAAAAATGACGGTTCCAAAAGCGATAGGTATGATTATAGCAATTACCGGTGTGCTGATGGTGACGACAGCAAGGAGCGGTCAGTCCATCGGGTTTGCTGTCAACATTGGTTATACCCTGATGATTCTCAGTACATTGAATTGGGCCATCTACTCAGTGCTGCTGAAGAAACTCCGTATCGAGTTGCCATCTCTCGTCATCACTTTTTATATGAGCCTGCTGGGGTTCAGCTTAACCATCCCTTTTCTCATCCGAAACCGCGGCTGGGAAGGCATTTCTCTTCTATCAAATGTGGAATGGGCCCACTTGATGTTCCTCGGTGTGTTTGTCTCAGGTATTGCGTACTGGTATTGGGGGAAGGCACTTGAGGTATTGGATGCGTCAAAGGTGTCGATGTTTCTGTATTTAGAGCCTGTTACTACACTCATTGCCGCGATCCTTCTCCTGCACGAGAAAATTTTCTTCATAAGCATCATGGGTGGAATCATAATTATAATAGGAGTTGTGATTGTAAATGGCCAGATGATTTCTGTTTTCCATCGGTTTCTATGGAGGAAACGATAACATAGGGAGGAATCGCGGTGATCTTAAGGGAACGGATAAAGGATAGATTGGATGAATTGACCAACCCTTCAACGAAAGAACTTAAAGAAGTCTTGCAGTCTCTAAACTTAAGTCTCGATGATTTACAGCCATACTTACAGTCTCCGGAAGGAAAGCCCTATTATCGAAAGCTCCTTTATCAAAATGAAGAAGCAGAGCTCCTCGTGATGAATTGGTCCGATATCGAATGTGCCCCACATGATCATGGGAACTCTAAGGGATGGATCCAAGTCATGAACGGGACTACAGTCAATACAATCTTTGAAGTAAAAGAAAACAAGCTTCCACAGGAGATATTCCATCGCGAATATAGGGAGGGTTCTTTCTTTTTTGCACCGAAAAAGGGTGTTCACAAAATGAAGAAGGAGAGTGGGGAAGATTTGGTGACCCTCCATCTCTATTCTCCGCCGATTCAGGGTATGATGGTGTACGACTTGGAAAAATGTGCGGCCTGTGTGGTATCGGAAGAATGCGGGGCATGGTGGCCGGATCATATCAGGCAAAAAATAAAGGAATTGCAATTAAAATAGAAAGAGCGTTTCTCCATGGCGGAGAAACGCTCTTTCTATCATTATCGTACTCTTACTGCCTATGCATCTTGACTAGATAAATAGTTCTAAAAAGAAAGGAAAGGATGATTACAGTTACAGAATGTTGTGAACAATCGGGTTGGAGAGGTGGTAAACTAAAAGTTAGAAGTGAAGAGGAGAGTTGATGAAATGTTCAAGGAAATAACGATAGATCAAATTATACATTCGTAGATGTGAGATCTCCTTCTGAATACAGGGAAATGAAAATGATGATTCCGGGTCGTATGAACTTACCCGTCTTCAATGATGAAGAGAGAGCGGAAGTCGGGACTCTAGATAAGCAAGTATGCAAAGAGAGGGCGGTGGAACGGTATTGGCAAAACAGCCATTCTGAAACAGCTTCAAAAGGAAGGGTACCCCGTCCTGGATATCGAAACGTTAGCCAACCATCGAGGCTCAATCTTTGGACGGATCGGGTTGACACCAAGCAACCAGAAAACCATTGATTCCCTTCTTCTTAAAGACCTGATGGGGCTGCAGGAATCTCCCTTTATATAATTTGAAGCAGAAAGCAAACGGATCGGAAAGCTGCTTATCCCCGATTTTCTAGTAGAGAAAAAAGAAAGCGGTTTTTATTGAGATGCCAATGAAAGAAAGAGTCAATCATATTTTAGAGGAATACCGTTTACACGAGCATCGTGATGAATTTACAGAAGCGTTTCAGTGTATCAAGAACGTATACATAGCCCGATTGCCAATCAAATAGAAGGTGAGCTGAAAGAGAAGAATTATCAGCTGATTTTAGAGCTTTTAATGGAGTACTATTATGATCCAAGATACTGCCATACGGCGAGTCAGTATCCTGGAGATAAAAAGGTGATGATAAAAGCGTCTTCTATTGAAGAGGCATGCGAAGAAGTTAAGAAATTTATCAAGGGAAGCGTATCTATTCATGAAAATCTCAGTTTACAAAGATCGTGTCGGGAAACCATTTTATAGTAAGGGATTGACCGTGTGGTGCACCACGTAGTTTATGATTTAAGTGTGAGGTGGAAAGAATGTACAAGGTGAGCGAGTTTTCCAAGATGACAGGACTGAGTAAGGAAACACTGCGTTATTACGCAGAGATCAAATTGCTGGAACCTGTATATATCGATCCTGCAAACAACTATCGCTATTATGATAATGGGTCCTATCTAGTGGGACGATTATTGGTCTACTTAAGGAGATTTAACTTTTCCATTCAAGAAATGTTAATCGTCGTAAATGACGAATCCTTTGAGAATCTGGAACAATTGATACGTGCCAAGAAACGGGACTTGGAAGCTGAGATAGAGCGCATACAAACAGTGATCGAAGAAATGGATGATTTCTTTGAGATGGGAATAGGAGAGGATAAGGATGATTAAATGGCATGAAGAACGGATCATTCCAGTCAACATTGAAACGATCTGGCAATTGTTTGAGATCGAGAACATTCAACGAATTATGCCGAACGTCGTTGAAAACAAGGTACTGGAGCTAAAGGAAGGCGTGGTAGGCTCCACCTACCAACAGAAATACAAAGAAGGGAAAAGAATCGAGACGTATATTGTAGAAGACCTCGAGTACGAGAACACCCCCGAGAAAAAACACAATAAAATTGGTTTCACACTTGCCAAAGCCTTTGAAATCGAAGCGGAATTCACCCTTCACAAAATAGACGACGGCGAAACCAGATTCGTCTATAAAGGCGAAAACAGGGGAGTAAACTTCCTGGGGAAAGTCTTATTAAAACTGGGCGGAGAAAAAAACAACAACAAAGTCGTCACCGATTTCATGGACCTTGTTGAAAGCGAAGCATTGAAAGAAGCGAATAAATAGCACAGAAGAGGGACGGACCTCCACGATTCGTGGAGGTCCGTCCCTCTTCATTTGGTTTGAATTTTGGTACCCGAGGGAAAAGAAGAAGGGTTTCAGCAGCTGAAATTCAGGGTATGAAAAAAATTTTTTAATTAAAATTTTGCATGAAAATTCATGTTGGGATTTGTTGAAAAATGTTCCAGTGAGCGGTTTTTTGTAAGCGATTTCTTTATGATTGCATCAAGCTTTAAAAGATTCTGAATATTGAGTGAAAACAAACATTTATATATCAAGGTTCAATCAGTCTATTACATATATATTTGGGAAAACCGCATTTTTTCCATTAACTTAATTTTTCGTTTTTTCTAAATTTCATGATATACTAACGAAAATTAAGAAAATTTAATTAACCGGTTAATTATTCAAACAATATACAAGTTTAGTAGAGGAGGACATTGGATGAAAACGAATCTTCCTGTAGCGCAAGGTATGTATGATCCTGCGCAAGAACATGAAGCATGTGGAATTGGAATGATCGCAAATATTGATGGGACGAAGAGTCATAACATCGTTCAAAATGCCATTAATATTCTATGTAACTTAGAGCACCGCGGAGGACAATCAGCAGATACAAGTACTGGTGACGGTGCAGGTATCCTCACCCAAATCCCTCATCATTTCTTCAAAAAGCAATGTGAGAAAGAAGACATCATCCTTCCGAGAAAAGGTGAATATGGAATCGGAATGGTGTTCCTTCCTGAAAATTATGAGAAGCGCATGAAGAGCAAAGAAATCTTCGAACGCATCATTGAAGAAGAAGGTCAGAAGACACTTGGCTGGAGACCTGTTCCCCTCAATGATTCCTTTGTCGGAAAAGTGGCTTCCAAGTCGAAGCCGTTCATCCGTCAGGTATTCATCGGCGTATCGGATGATATACAGTCCCGGATGGATTTCGAACGAAAGTTATATGTGATCCGGAAACGAATTGAAAAAGAAGTGGCAACTGTTGAGGGACAAGAAGATGTCTATCTTTGTAGCTTGTCGTCCACGACCATCGTTTACAAAGGGATGCTCATCCCGGAACAGCTCGATTCTTTTTATATTGACCTCAACCACCCTGAGTTCCGATCAGCTTTAGCCCTTGTACATTCCCGATTTAGTACAAACACTTTCCCGAGCTGGCAGAGATCTCATCCAAACCGATATACGATTCATAATGGAGAGTTCAATACATTAAGAGGTAATGTGAACTGGATGCGCGCACGTGAGAAGCTGTGCCAATCAAGTGCATTTAAAGAAGAAGATCTGGAAAAAATCCTTCCTGTTATTGATGAGACAGGCAGTGATTCCTCTATGTTTGATAACTGCTTTGAATTCCTTCATTTATCTGGAAGATCCCTTGCCCACACGGCCATGATGATGGTACCGGAGCCTTGGGAAAACGATGACACGATCCATCCGAAGAAAAAGGACTTCTACGAATATCATAGCTGTTTGATGGAGCCATGGGATGGACCGGCAGCCCTTGTGTTTACGGATGGAAAGCAGATTGGAGCCTGTCTGGACCGAAATGGACTACGCCCGGCACGTTATTATGTGACAAAGGGTGGCATGATCGTTCTTGGTTCTGAAGTAGGGGCCCTGGATATTTTTGCTGATGATATTGTGTACAAAGATCGATTACAGCCAGGGAAAATGCTGCTTGTTGATCTTGAAAAAGGAAGAATCATTCCTGATGAAGAGATCAAGCTGCGCGTTGCTTCCGAGCATCCGTACAGACATTGGCTGGATAATAATAAATTTGAACTTGAAGATCTACCTGAAACGACTCATGAACCAGTTCAACTGGATTCAGAAGAAGTGCGTTTGCAGCAGCAGGCTTTTGGCTACACAAATGAGGAGTTGAACAAAATCATCAAGCCGATGGTGACGGACGGCAAAGATCCGGTTGGTTCCATGGGATATGATTCACCTCTGGCAGTATTATCGAAAAAGCCACAGCTTCTTTATAACTACTTCAAACAGCTTTTTGCCCAAGTAACAAACCCACCGATCGATGCGATCCGAGAACAGATCATTACATCTGTAGGAACAACGATTGGAGCAGAAGGAAACCTGGTTGACCCCGGTCCTGAAAGCTGCAGGCATATCCATTTAAATTCACCGATTATAACCGGTGAAGAGCTTGAAAAGCTTCGTCATCAAAACGAAAAGGGCTTTAAAGCCGTTACTTTATCCATTTTATTTGATGTAACCGATGAAGAAGATCAGCTTGAAAGTACGCTGGATGTTCTGTATGAAAAAGCTGACCAGGCCGTTGAAGACGGTGCGACACTCCTTATTTTATCTGACCGTGGAGTTGTGAAGGATAAGGCAGCCATTCCAGCACTCCTTGCCGTTTCAGGGCTGCATCATCACTTAATTCGCCAGGGAACGCGTACGACTGTCAGCATCCTTTTAGAATCAGGGGAACCAAGAGAGGTTCACCATTTCGCAACCCTGCTTGGTTATGGGGCAGAAGCAATCAATCCGTATTTAGCCTATGAAACACTGCGCGATCTGATCGATAAGGGCGAGCTGCAGGATACCACTTACGAACAAGCGGTGCAAAGCTTTGTGAAATCAGGGACAGACGGTGTCATCAAAGTTTTATCAAAAATGGGGATCTCTACGATTCAAAGCTACCGTGGAGCCCAGATTTTTGAAGCGGTAGGCATTCATAAAGAAGTGATTGATAAATATTTCACCCGTACAGCGTCGAGACTCGGCGGGATAGGGATGGATATCATCGAAAAAGAAGTGCTCTTAAGGCACCGAAAAGCGTTCAATGAGCGAAAAGACAATCAACAAACATTGGATTCCGGAGATGAATTCCAATACCGGAAAAATGGAGAAGATCATGCGTACAATCCAAGTACGATTCACACTCTTCAACATGCATGCCGTACGGATAATTATGAGTTATTCAAAAAATATTCCAACATGCTTACAGACGAAAAGCAGAATCTTCAATCTCTTCGTGGACTTCTTTCGTTTAAAGAAACGAAGCCTATCCCGATTGAAGAGGTTGAATCAGTGGAAGAGATCTGCCGCCGATTTAAGACTGGTGCCATGTCATTCGGATCCATCAGTCAGGAAGCCCATGAAGCTTTAGCGATTGCCATGAATAAAATTGGCGGGCGGAGCAACTCAGGTGAAGGTGGGGAACATCCAAGCCGCTTCACCCCGGATGAAAATGGGGATTCAAGACGCAGCTCGATCAAACAAGTAGCGTCAGGACGCTTCGGTGTAACAAGCCATTACCTGGTAAATGCGGACGAAATTCAAATCAAAGTTGCACAAGGAGCAAAACCTGGTGAAGGTGGACATCTCCCTGGCAAAAAAGTTTATCCTTGGGTTGCTGAAGTGCGGGGATCTACTCCTGGAGTGGAATTGATTTCACCACCGCCTCATCATGATATCTATTCGATTGAAGACCTTGCCGAGCTGATTTATAACCTGAAGAATGCAAACCCGCAGGCCCGCATCAGCGTGAAGCTGGTATCAGCTGTCGGTGTTGGGACGATCGCTGCAGGTGTGGCAAAAGGCCGGGCGGATGTTGTGCTGATCAGTGGATATGATGGAGGAACGGGTGCAGCACCGAGAACGAGTCTGAAACATACAGGATTGCCGTGGGAGATCGGTCTTGCCGAAGCTCATCAGACCCTGTTACTGAATCGTCTTCGTGACCGGATTGTCGTCGAGACTGATGGGAAAATGATGACGGGCCGGGATGTTGTGGTTGCATCGCTTCTAGGAGCAGAAGAATATGGGTTCTCGACTGCGCCCCTCGTTGTTCTTGGATGTGTCATGATGCGTGTTTGTCATTTGAATACATGTCCAGTCGGTATTGCGACACAAGACCCTGAATTACGTAAAAAATATACAGGTGACCCTGAACATGTAGCGAACTTCATGCGATTTGTTGCCCAGGAAACAAGAGAGCTTATGGCTCAACTTGGTTTCAGAACGATCAATGAAATGATTGGCAGAACCGATATCCTTGAAGCAAACGAAGCCATTGATCATTGGAAAGGGAAAGGGATCGACCTCTCTGCTCTTCTGCATCAGCCAGATGTGCCTGAAAAGGTGGGCCGTTATGCGACAAGAAAACAGGATCACGAACTTGAGAAGACACTCGATTATCAAGAGCTGATTCCTCGCTGTCGCCAAGCGATTGAAACGGGAGAACCGGTTGAATGGACAACAGCGATTCGCAACATTCACCGTGTAACCGGCACGATGCTTGGAAGCGAAATTACAAAACGTTACGGGGCAGAAGGCCTACCGGAAGATACAATTCGCTTGACGTTTAAAGGATCAGCAGGACAAAGTTTCGGTGCCTTTATTCCAAAAGGTCTGACGCTGAGACTTGTAGGAGATTCCAATGACTTCGTAGGAAAAGGTTTATCAGGCGGGAGAATCATCGTTCATCCTGATCCAACCGCTACGTTCATCCCAGAACGAAACACGATCATCGGTAACGTTTCCTTCTACGGGGCGTCTGGTGGAGAAGCATATATTTATGGAGTGGCCGGCGAGCGCTTCTGTGTCCGTAACAGTGGAGCGCAGGTAGTTGTTGAAAGCGTCGGGGATCACGGATGTGAATATATGACAGGTGGAAAAGTGGTTGTACTTGGACTTACAGGCCGAAACTTTGCCGCAGGTATGTCAGGTGGAGTCGCCTATGTACTGGATGAGGATGAAAACTTTAGATCGAGATGTAATCAGGAGCTTGTCCTCGTTCAACCATTATTTGACCCGGAAGAAATGAAAGATGTATACGACATGATCGAGAAATACGTTCATTATACATCCAGCAACAATGGGAAGAAAATATTAGCGAACTGGGATTCCTACGTGTCAAAATTTGTACGCGTGATTCCGAAATCGTACCTCAAGATGAGAGAACGGATCAGTGAGCTTGAGAATAGTGGATTAGAGAAATTCGATGCTGAAATGGCAGCATTTGAAGAAGGTACAAAAGAAGAGAAAAAAGTGTTAGAACCAGCGAAATAAAGAGGGAGGGGGATATTATGGGAAAACCAACTGGGTTCATGGAATATAAAAGACATACTTTAGATGAACGACATCCGGCTGAAAGAACGAAGGATTGGAACGATTACACCTCTCCTCTTTCGGAAGAAGAAGTCAAAAAACAAGGGGCACGCTGTATGGACTGCGGCGTTCCCACTTGTCAGTCCGGGATGGAAATCAACGGAGCAACAACGGGTTGCCCCGTGTATCACTTAATACCGGAATGGAACGACCTGGTGTATCAGGGTCAATGGAAAGAAGCCCTTAAGCGCGAGCATCAGATGAACAACTTCCCGGAATTTACAGGTTTTGCTTGTCCGGCACCATGTGAAGGAGCATGTGTACTCGGAATCAATGAGCCCCCTGTAGCAATCAGAACCGTGGAACGCTCGATTATTGAAAAAGGGTTTGAAGAAGGCTGGGTCATTCCAGAACCACCCGAACACCGTACCGGTAAACGAGTGGCGGTCGTAGGTTCAGGTCCTGCAGGATTAGCCTCTGCTGCTCAATTGAATAAAGCTGGGCACCTTGTGACTGTTTTCGAAAAAAATGATCGAGTAGGCGGCCTATTAACATATGGTATTCCAGAAATGAAACTGCCTTATTCAGTCGTAAAGCGCCGCGTTGATATTTTAGAGGGAGAGGGCATTGAGTTCGTTACGAATACGGAGGTCGGAAAAGACTACACTGTCGAAAACCTGCGTGAAAACTTTGATGCAGTCATCCTGTGCGGAGGAGCGGCCGTTCATCGTGACATCCAAGTAGATGGACGAGATTTGAAAGGCGTTCACTACGCAATGGATTTCCTTCATTCCAATACAAAAAGCCTATTGGATTCCAACCTGGAAGACGGGAATTATATTTCTGCTGAAGGGAAAAACGTCATCGTCATCGGTGGTGGAGATACAGGTACAGACTGTTTAGCCACTTCTGTAAGACATAACTGTAAAAGCCTCACTCAGTTTGATATCTACGATAAAAAGGGTGCCATGCGGGATGAAGTCGGCAATCCATGGCCCCAATATCCAGTCATTCACCGGGTGGAGTACGGTCAAAAAGAAGCAGCTGAAGTACTTGGAGAAGATCCACGTGCGTACGCTGTCATGACCAAGAAGTTTGTCGGTGACGAACATGGTCATATCAAAGAAGTTCATACGATTAATGTAAAGCTTCGTTATGACGAAGATGGAAACAAAATCCGCGATGAAATTCCTGGAACGGAAAAAGTATGGCCGGCAGATCTTGTTCTTCTGGCAATCGGATTCAGTGGGCCGGAACAAGACCTGATCAAGGAACTTGAAGTCGAAACAAACAGCAATTCCACCGTGAAAGCAGAATACGGCAAATACCTGACCAACGTCGATGGAGTCTTTGCTGCAGGAGACATGCGCCGAGGCCAAAGCCTCATCGTCTGGGCCATCAACGAAGGCCGTGAAGCAGCACGCGAATGCGACCGCTACCTCATGGGTGGAACAGAATTACCTTAATAGAGGGACGGACCTCCGTCGGGCTTGATGCCTGACGGGGTTTTTTTTGCGTGTTAAAGAGGGACGGACCTCTGCTTTACAGCCCAACCACCAATCCGTAACCACACCATTTTTTCAATCAAACTTCAAGGTCCGTCCCTCAAACCCCTCTTGACAGATTCCTCCACATACCGTAAATTATGTTTAATTTATCCAGTTTTATAATTTGATTAGATTAATAACGAATCAGTTAAAGGTGGAGTTCTTATGGGAATTGAAATTGTGTTTTCACCATTTAATGAATTGGTGGCGAGTTTGCATGTGCTCTGTAATCCGGTTCATCATCCTTATCGCAGGAAATGGTCGATGGAGGTAGAGGCATCACTTTCAAAAGAGATGGTCTCTGATATTCGGATGATTGGGTCGTTGACCTATGAGTGGCTGTATCTCATGAACATCCGCAACGAATACAATCTTAATGAGTCCTCTACAGAAGAAGCTATCGAGTTTATTTGTTCCATGCCTGATGAGCCATTCGTTTTTTATATGCTGGGGGAGCAGTACAGTGTTGAATCGCTTCAAGGCTGGAGGAAAGATAATCGCATGTCGCCGCTTAACCATCATCAAAAGGATTTACTGAAACATCCGAAGCAGTGGAAGGACCGTATTCACCAGCTCCTATACGAATACAACGAAAAGATTTTCCAACGGGAATTGTTCCGTATACAGCCATGGATTAAGAGGGCATCCTCCACTTTCGAACAAAAGCTTGATCAGTCTTCTTTCGATGCACTGAATGAGCTTCATCCGGATGTTACGCTAAAAGGCTCAACCCTTAAGGTGCAAAAGGGTGAGACGTACCGTTTTTCTTTAAAAGAATATTCCCATCTCACATTGCAGCTTTCTACCTTCATTACCCCACATGTCATGCTCGGCGTATATCCTGGCAGGCTTTGCCTCGGATTGCACGTGGCAGTGCCTGAGACGGAAGCTTTAAATGATGAGCCTCCCACAGACTTAGTTCTCATGTTCAAAGCCTTGGGAGAATCAACAAGATTAAAGATTTTACGGGATGTTTTCATGCATCCGTACAGCACAAAACAGCTTGCGGCAAAACATGACCTTGCTGAAGCGACCATTTCCAGTCATATTAAAACTCTTCAACAGTCCGACCTGGTAACGAGTGAACGGAAAGGCTATTACATCTTTTATTCAGGAAACAGAGAGAGAATGGAGTCACTGCGGGCGGATCTTAGTCAGTTCATCTCGCTTCCTAAATTAGAACAATTTATTTATGAGTCTGATTTAACTTAAGGGGTTATGTTCATGTTGAAATTCGTAAAAGGAATTGGGCAATATGGATTGACGTGCACAGGCATCATTCTCCTACTGGCTTCTCCTTCATTGATTGGAGGCCTAAAGACCTTTACATCAACTATTCTAACGATTATGAAAAATATTCTGCAGCCGCACACACTTTCATATTATGTACATTCAGAAACCCGGTCCTACGCCGGAATGCCTGAAGTGAGGTCCGAGGAATTCCATCAGCAGATGGTCACAATAGACTTATTTCCCTATATAGCAGATTCCTATTTTTATAGTTTATCCTTGCTATTGGGAAGCTTTATTATAGCCATATCCATTGTCGCAATGGCGAGTTTGATGTATATTCATTGCCATCCATCATTGAAGAAAATAACACTTGCCACTGTTGAAATTCTTGAATCACTTCCAGACGTCTTTTTTATCTTTAGTATTCAATTATTTGTTGTGTGGTTTTATAAACAGACAGGGGTTGAACTTGCGGCAGCCTATTCCACCGATGATGAACCGGCTTATCTCTTACCGCTTTTAACCTTAAGCATCGTTCCGGGCATTTATCTCCTGAAAATGAACGTTCTATTCATGAAAGAAGAGATGGAGAAGGATTATGTACTCTTTGCAAAATCAAAAGGGATCTCCGGTTTTGCCATTTCGTTTCATCATATTATAAAAAATACGGTCATGGAGTGCCTGGCTCATTTACCCGTCATCATCCTTGTCTTGCTCACCAATCTCGTTGTCCTCGAGTTCCTGTTTCATAGCAGTGGGATCATGAGATTCATCATGGGAGAACAGCCAGCGGCATCCCGGGCATTCATGCTGATCCTCTTCATGACACCACTTTTTATAGTGATAAAAGGTACAATCCATTACCGGGAGCGATTTTATGGAACGAAGGGAGGAGGGAAGGCTTGAAATCATTAAGGGTGCTTCCAGCTTATCTACTCATTTTGACTTTTCTCGTGAGCGTCATCTGGCCGATTGTAAAAGAAGAGCCCGTCGTCAAGCCATTTCTGTATGACGAAAATGGGGCTGTGGTGGACACTACTCCATACCCCCCTTCAAGCCTGTATTGGCTTGGAACGGACCGGGAAGGCCATGATTTATTTTATTTGTTGGTGATTGGAGCGAAGTGGACGATGTTATGTGCGTTACTGGTCACCTTATGTAGAATCATCATTGCGACTTTCCTTGGTGTGTGGCTTAAAAACTGGTTCACTTCATCATGGATGGAAGGACTGCTACAAGCATTCACGTTCGTGCCCCAGTCATTGGTAGCGATCATCTGGCTGTCCCCATTTTTGCTGTATGAGTTGAGAACTGCACCACCCCTTACAATGACCGAATCTCTCCTTTTACAGCTGATTGTTCTCACTATGGCAGGTGTACCTACTACAGCAAAGATGATCGGAGAGACTGTACGGCATATTCACTCCCTTGATTTTATGGATAGTGCACGAGTCCTTGGTGGATCATCCTTTCACCTTGCAAAAAGGCATGTTTTCCCTCACATCTTCCCCAGACTCATCATTTTGACGGGCAGGCAGCTCGTACAGGTTCTCAACCTGTTGCTGCACCTCGCTATTTTTCATATTTTTATAGGAGGGACGGTCATTACTTCGGGACAGGAGCATGATCAGTTCAATGCTTATTCAAGCGCGACGTATGAATGGGCCGGATTAATCGGAAGTCGATACGGAGAATTGTTGTTGGAGCCGTATATCGTGTTTTTTCCTGTAATGGCTTATTCGTTATTGATCCTGTTGGTCAATTTGACGGTCAGACATTTGGAAAAATCCTATTAAAGGGATTGAATATTCCTCCATATTCACTTCTAAACAGGTAGGAACCGGAATAGTTTTTATGGGAGAGGTTCTGTCCTATTTTCTGGACAAAGCATCTTGAAGTGAAAAATAGACTGATAGGGGGAAAACAAAATGATGAAATATCTTCAGCGCATTGGTCGTTCGTTGATGCTGCCGGTTGCCGTTTTGCCGGCTGCTGCGATTCTGATGGGGATTGGGTATTGGATCGATCCGACTGGCTGGGGCGCGGATAGTCCGATTGCCGCTTTCCTAATTAAGGCGGGCGCTTCAATCATTGATAATATGTCGATTCTGTTTGCAGTCGGTGTAGCACTGGGTATGGCCAAAACGAAGGATGGTTCTGCAGCACTGAGCGGGTTGGTCGCTTATCTCGTGATTACGACACTCCTTTCAACGGATTCAGTGGCTCTGCTTCAAGGAGTCGATGCCGCGGCGGTCAATCCGGCATTTGAGAAAATCGGGAATCAGTTTGTCGGGATACTGTCAGGGATAGTGGCCGCGAGTATGTACAATCGATTCAGTCACGTGAAGCTTCCGGATGCACTTGCCTTTTTTAGCGGAAAACGATTGGTTCCGATCATGTCGGCAGTTGCCATGCTGGTAGTATCAGGCGTGATGCTGTTCGTTTGGCCGGTCATCTATACTGCTCTGGTATCATTCGGGAAGGAAATCAGTGGGCTCGGCTTCACTGGTGCTGGTTTATATGGATTCTTTAATCGATTATTAATTCCTACTGGATTACATCATGCCTTGAATTCCGTGTTCTGGTTCGACGTTGCCGGTATTAATGATATCGGGAACTTCTGGTCGGGTAAGGGTGAAAAAGGTGTGACGGGTATGTATCAGGCTGGGTTCTTCCCGGTTATGATGTTTGGTCTTCCTGCAGCGGGGCTTGCCATCTATCATGCTGCAAAGCCAAGTAAGAAGAAGCAGGTGGCGTCACTTATGCTGGCAGCCGGTTTTGCTTCCTTTTTCACAGGAGTGACAGAGCCTCTGGAGTTTGCCTTCATGTTTGTGGCACCTGCCCTTTATGTAGCACATGCTGTGTTGACAGGATTATCCCTGGCCATGGCTTCCTTCTTTCAATGGACGGCCGGGTTCGGTTTCAGCGCAGGGTTCGTCGATTTTGTCCTGAGCTCAAGGCTCCCGCTAGCGAATCTTCCGTACATGCTGCTCATACAAGGTGTCGTATTTGCCCTTCTCTACTATTTCTTGTTCCGTTTCATGATCGCGAAATTCAATCTTATGACTCCGGGCCGTGAAGAGGATAATGAAGATGCAGTAGTGGAGAGTGCATCTGTGCATACTCAAAGCGATAAGTTTGCTGTGATGGCCTCGGAGATCTATGCAGGACTCGGCGGAGATGAAAATGTAACATCCGTTGATAACTGTATTACAAGATTGAGAGTGGAAGTGAAGGACATGGATGCCGTGGATCAGGCGCGAATCAAAGCGACAGGGGTTCCGGGTATTCATGTGGTTGGGCAAAATAGCATTCAAGTGATCGTCGGGACGTCGGTGCAGTTTGTGGCTGATGAGATTGAGAGGATTCGAGGGTAGGGATTGTATCATGTGAAAGCTGGAAAAATGTGTCGGAATCTGCAGAATGGCAGATAAAAGATGATTTTGGCAGATATATTTCTCAAATGGCAGATAAATCATCGAAATGGCAGATAAACGAAACCAAAAGCCTTCCACCCCAACTCCCGTACCATGAGTTGGGGTCTCTTTTTCTCCCAAACTGCAAAAATCTCTCGAATAGTCTATACTTTACCCTATAGAATTCTTTCCTAGAAAGGTTTTTACCATGAAGAAACTTAAAGAAATGGATCTTTATCAACCGATCCAAAAACATTTTCATAAACAGGGTTATCAGGTGAACGGTGAAGTGAACGATTGTGATGTAACTGCCTTTAAAGAAGACGAACTTGTGATTGTAGAATTAAAGCTGTCATTGAATGTCGAGCTTCTTATTCAAGCGACAAAGCGGCAGAGACTCACAGACCTTGTGTACATTGCGATCCCGAAACCAAAGCGCCCCCGGTCAAAGCGGTGGAATGATGTCTGTCACTTGGTCCGCAGATTAGAGCTCGGTCTGATCACCGTTTCGTTTACAACGAAAACGCCAAAGCTTGATTTTGTCATACATCCGGAAACCTTTGACCGGAGTAAGAGTATGAAGAACAGCAAGCGGAAACGGGCGGCTCTTGTAAAAGAAATCGAAGGGCGCAGTGCAGATTACAATGTAGGTGGCAGCAATAAAACGAAAATCATGACAGCTTACAAAGAAAACTGCATTCAAATCGCCTGTTACCTGGAAAAACATGGTCCCATGTCACCGAGGAACTTAGCCAAGTTAGGCACGGGTGCGAAAACTCCATCCATTCTTCAGAAGAATTATTACCGATGGTTTGAGCGGGTGAAAAGGGGAGTTTACCAGATAACGGAGCAAGGAAAAAAAGAGCTTGAGAAGTATCCCGAACTTGTAAGCTATTACTCAAAGAAAATAGAAGAACAATAGAAAGAGCCTGCCCTCCGCAACCGGAGAGCAGGCTCTTCTTTGCATCTCACTACTAGTACCCGCATTCTTCACATATACATTACATCAGACCAGATATCGGGAGGATAAATGTATGAGAAAGAAGATTGAGAACACGATTCATAAAATGGTTAGTGATCTTCAGCATAAACAAAATGCAGACGGAAGCTGGTTCTTCTGCTTTGAAAATAGCGTGATGACCGATGCGTATATGATTATTCTTCTACGTTCCCTTGAGGTGAATGATGAAGAGCTTGTGGAACGGCTGGTGAAACGCCTTTGGAAAGTGCAAACAAGGGAAGGGACATGGAAGCTTTTTGAGGATGAGAAGGAAGGAAATCTGTCTTCAACAATTGATGCTTACTTTGCCCTATTGTTTAGTGGATTGGTGGAGAAGGAAGACAAGAGACTGGAGAAAGCCCAGCGTTTCATAGAGAAAAAGGGGGGCATTCACGAGGCGCATTCGATTACGAAATTCATGCTTGCCATCCATGGACAATATGATTGGAGGCATTTGCTTCCGGTTCCCATCGAATTTTTAATGATTCCCAAGCAATTCCCCTTGAATTTCTGGGATTTCAGCAGCTATGCACGAGCTCATTTGGTACCATTACTGTTGCTGAAGGATCAGGGATTCTCGTTAAAATCAAACAGCATTCCACAAATACACCATCTGTCCCGGGCACCACATGAAGTAAGATACAGTGATAGGGAGCTGAAATTATTTTCGAAAATCAACGAGGGCTTGCAGTCCTTAATAAGTATTCCGTCTCATCTGCATCAACAGGCAAAGCAATTTGCCCAGCAGTATATGCTGCAACGAATCGAATCAGATGGAACTTATCTTAGTTACTTCAGCACGACTTTTTATATGGTATATGCCCTGATGGCTTTGGGATGCAAAAAGAGTGACCCTATAATTGTTAAGGCAATGAGTGGATTAAAAGAGATGGCCTGTGAAACAAAGAGGGGGCACCATATTCAAAACTCTCCTTCAACCATCTGGGATACAGCTCTAATCAGCTATACCCTTCAGGAAGCGGGGGTGGATGCACGAGACCACTCCATAGAGAAAGCGGTGGAGTACCTTCTAAAGAAACAACATTTTCGGTATGGAGATTGGGCGATGGAGAGCGCTATGAAGCCTGGTGGCTGGGGCTTTTCAGAGAGCAACAGCATTCACCCTGATGTGGACGATACGACAGCTGCGCTCAGGGCGATAACTTACTCCGCTGCTGAGAATCCACTTGTCCGACAATCATGGGATCGTGGGCTCGAATGGACACTTGGCATGCAGAATCGTGATGGGGGCTGGCCGGCTTTTGAAAAAAACAAAACAAAAGGCATTCTAACCTCCTTTCCAATGGACGGGGCAGAGGCAGCGGCAATCGATCCTTCCACCCCTGATCTAACAGGAAGAACATTGGAATTCCTGGGCAGCCGGGCAGGAATGACCAAGGATCATCCACAGGTGAAAAGAGGGCTTCAATGGCTGAAGCTGATGCAAAAGGACGATGGATCCTGGTACGGGCGCTGGGGTGTCTGCTACATCTATGGAACATGGGTGGCCATCACGGGAATGAAAGCAACGGGAGTACCCTCTTCTGATAAACATATCCAAAGAGCAAAAGCTTGGCTGGAAAGCATTCAACACAAAGACGGTGGCTGGGGGGAATCCTGTTACAGTGATGAGGAGAAGAAATACGTGCCTCTTTCTTTCAGTACCCCTTCACAAACAGCATGGGCACTGGAATCTCTCATCTGTATCGAAGACAAACCAACCCCTGCTATTGACTTGGGGATCATGGCGCTTCTCGAATTAATGAACGGAGAAGAGGATGACTCATCCAAAACGTACCCCACAGGAGTCGGTCTTCCAGGAAATTTCTATATACATTACCATAGCTACAGGTCGATTTGGCCCCTGATCACACTCAGCCGGTACAAGGAGAAATACGGGTGAGGGACGGACCTCTTGAGGTCCGTCCCTCCATGGGATAAAATAAAAGTAAGAATTTTCAGATAAAGGTGTGGTTGTATGGTGAGAGTGGATTCGTTTCCTTATCCCTTTAAGGGGGATGTGTATCGATACTCGAATAATTCGGTTCCTTTAGAGGAGCAGAGTAGTGTGGAGGTTACATCGTCTTATCAAAAAGAAATCAGGCATAAACGGGAACTGCTTACGCAACATCCTGAGCGGTGCTTTCAATCTCAGCAGCATACCTTGAAAGCTCAATGGGAAATAACAGAAATGGTCATTCAACATCTCACTACGTATTATCCTCAACAGTTTTCCCTTGAAAAAAATGAGGGGAAATGGACGTTCCACAATCACATTCTAAATGAACAAACAACTTTTATACTCCGGGATGAATCCACTTTATCCATGGAGCCACTCGATTTTATCGGTCGGCATGTGCAAGAGGACCTGATTTTGATGATGCAGCGGGACGGGGATTTATATTTGGATGCGGGGCAGCTTTGTTTCCCTGCCAATTGGTCCCTTGCTTTTAATGCAGGAATGAATTTCAAGGAAATTCATAAGCCAATCCCGGAATTTAAGGAAGTGGGATTAGATCAGCGAATTCTGACGTTTTTAATGCGTATGGAAGCAGGAGACCCTTGGGTCAGGCGGAACTGGTCGTTAATGGCGGGGGATCGTTTGGATACATCTCTTGAAACCTTCGATCAGTGGGGGAAGGATAGAAGGGCGGTTACGGGAGAAAATGTAGGCGGATTCGTTCATTTGAGGGTAGAAGTGCAGAAACTGTTCCGTTTACCGGGCTCGAACGGATTACTATTCACGATTCATACCCACCTCCTCTCACTGGAAAAGTTCACTCGGAATCCAGAGTGGACCGAGGAGTTTTATCAAATCCTACAGGAGCTTCCTCCACATATCTCTGATTACAAGGGGATTTCCCTTTTTAAAAAAGAGGTTGTCGAATACTTGAATGATAAGCGGGTGATGAAATGAAGACCGAGAAACAGCCAGTCTTCGTCACGAACAAACGAAAGTATTTATTTTGTGGTGATAATAAGGGGTTGGAACGACTGACTCCCATCATAAAAAAAGTGAAGAAGGAGAATATCTCCCTTGAAGTGGTGTATCTTGGTGAAAAGGAAGAAACCGATATCTCACTGTGGTTGCGAAATCAGAGGATGGGCAGTTTTCTATATGTAGCAATGGAGTGGAGTAAGCTCGAAGATGTTAAACACCTGGCTGTGGAATGTGGTTTTTCTGAAGAGGAAGCGCAGTTTATTGGACACGGTGTCAGAATGATCGATGTATTCTGTTGCAAATGTCATCAGAAAACAAAGATGAATAGCGAGGGTTTGGGTAAACTCCCGACGACCTGTTTCCATTGTCACTTAAAGCTGTCCGTTTCCGATCATTACTCTACATTACGAGGGTCATACCTCGGTTACGCTACCTTAGAAACAGGGAGTGATCATAGGTGAATCTACATAAAACCATCCCCGTCCAAGTCAGGTCCATTCATCAGGAAACCACTCACGTTAAAAGGTTTACGCTTGTTCATAAACATGACGAGCCCCTTCCTTATTTTAGCGGGGGATCCCATATCACTACATATGTTGAGCTGGATGGACAAACCATTGCCAGGTCGTATTCCTTAACGAACCCACCTGGTCAAACAGCCGCCTATCAAATCGCCATCCGTCTAAATGAATCTTCCCAGGGAGGATCTCTGTATTGGCATGAACGGGTGAAGGTGGGAGATACCTTACGAGTAGGTTTTCCACAAAATCATTTCCCACTGAGTTTTAAAGCAAAACATCATGTATTCTATGCCGCGGGAATCGGCATCACCCCTTACATGTCCATGATGGCAGAGCTTAAGGAGGAGGGACGGACCTTCGAACTCCATTATGCAGTGAAATCGAAAGAGGCTTGCCCTTTTTACCCCTTTCTATCGGAAACCTATCCTGAGCAGACTCACTTTTATTTTTCAAAAGAAAAGAGATTAACAGATGCAAGTCTTTGGGAACACAGAGTGGGAACCCACGTATACTTCTGTGGTCCACCTTCATTCATCGAAGAGTTTACCAGAAGTGCCCTTGAGATCGGATATCCTTCATCGAGTATTCATTACGAGCGATTCACCCCTCCACGGTCATTAATACGTAGAAGATTTCAAGTGGAATTAACGAATGGTCAAATCGTTCCTGTTTCAGAAAAAGAGACTTTGTTAGAGGCACTGCTTAAGTCAGGGATCAAGGCTCCCTATTCCTGCCGGGCTGGACGGTGCGGAACGTGTGAAGTAATAGTGTTAGAGGGAAAAGTCGATCATGCTGATTCTTTTTTGAGTGAGGAAGAACGGAGTGGACATCGCTCGATTTTGTCATGTGTATCCCGTGCACAGTCTGGGAAGTTGCGAATTCAGTTGTGACAATGGCATACGTGGTGTTTTTCTAATAAAGTAAATAATAAACAGTTACACCCTAATGGAGAATGATACTTATGAAATGGAGGGCTCACCATCACCGATCTAAATACATTATTTCGCAAAAGAATACATTATCCAACCACCGCGAAAATAACCTTTCAACAACTAGATACCATTTTAGAAGAAACAGCTAAAAGCATCCCATTCGAAAATCTATGCGTGATCGGAAATACATTCAACGATCTTACCAAAGAAAATCTAATGAATAAAATGCTCGTGAAGAACGAAGGGGGCCTATGTTATGAATTGAATTCATTGTTTTATTTATTTTTGATCGAAAATCAATTTGATGCATCTCTCGTTCGTGGAGTCGTTTACGATCATGATAAAGAGCAGTACCAGACGTTAGGAAGAACCCATGTGGTCATTTTAGTCACTCATAAAGATACAGCATATGTGATTGATACGGGGTTTGGAGGAAATCTCCCGTTAAAACCAGTACCATTATCGGGAAAAGCGGTCGTTTCTTCAAATGGGGAGTTTAGAGTTAAAGAGGCCGACAGTCCCCATGGAGATTATATCTTTGAAATGAAATTAAAGCATAAGCATTCGGAATGGAGAACCGGATATGCTTTCGATTCGGGGGACCTCATAAAGGATGTCACTCAATTGAATGACATTCAAACAATTATTTCCACACATTCAGGTTCCCCTTTTAACAAGCATCCATTGCTGACAAAACGGACTGATAACGGAAATGTAACGTTAACCGATACGTCCTTTACACAATGGAAGGATGGAGAGATGGAGAAAGAGGAAATCGATCATGAAAGATATCAAAAACTACTGAACATCTGGTTTGAATAATGAGCATAAAAAAAGACTCAGAAAAAATCTGAGTCAATATCTTTACTTGCCGAGTATTTCCATAACGCCTTTATATATAAGGAAAAGAGAGAATATGAGAATTGCCAATATGCCAATGATGTTCGTTACCGGGGCAATGCTCGCTAAAAAAGTACCTGCTAAAGGAGCTTTCAACAATGCAAATCCGGATAAAATACCTGCTACTAATAAAAGGATAAAACGATCCATTCTGTCATGCCTCCTCTCAGGATAGTATATGTCGGAGGGAAGGGGAAGTTGAACCCAAGATTATCGGTTTTACTTACTAACAGATGGCCTATTTACACAGGCATTATGGAGACGATTTGTTGAATCCTTACGAAAAAGACAGAGTCACCAGCTTTTAAGCTGATGTGATCTGGTTGAACCTCGATCAAGTCGCCTCGAATCGTATCTTTCGTTGTCTCCACAATGAGCATTTTTCCCATAACGGACTGCAGTCTGCTGACGACGAATGGATCAATCAACGTGGTATACGAAGTATTTACATTCGTGCCCTGGTTACGATTATAAGGGTGATAATAGCTATACATGAGGCACTCTCCTTCATAATGAAATTTATAGGGTATCCATTCATTTGTATGTAGTAAGGGTGGTTTGTAGTATTTTTACGAAGAAAGGAATGAACCCTGGTAATATTGGGTCCATTCCTTACTCTAATTCGTAATAACTTATCTCATTGGACATCTTATCGGATGCAAGTTGGAACCCTTTCTCTCTCTGTCCGGTTTTTACATAGTACAAAAATAGTTGTCTTTCATAATGCTGATACATCAATTGACTCCCCGTTTCTTTGAAATGGGGGAGAGCTGTATTTTCAATATACTCATATAGTTCTTTTTCATTTCCCTTTATGGTCAGCAAGTAAATCTCAAAGAATACGTAAGTGGGATCCTGATGCTCAGTTGCCATTTTCAGTCCTTTTGTCGCTAAGTGATTGAGTTCCCGGGAAGATAGTAGATTCCCTTTCATACAAGCAAGTATATATCCACTGAGCGTAACTAAATAATGCGATGCCGGGGTTTCGTCATTGATAAGATTTAATGCTTCTTCATAGGATGCCTTTGATTCAGAATATCGTTTTCTCCTGAAATATTCGAATCCAAGATTATTATGTATCTTATGCGCCCGATCGTTTGAATTGACGGATTCACAGACCCTGAGGAGCTTATCGTACTGTTGTTTTGTTTCTTCCATATCAAAGGGTTCTTTGGCATTCAATTGAATTAGAATCAGTGTTTCTGAATCGATGACCCTCAGGATATTTAATGTTTTTTGGAAAAAGTGCAGTGCTCTTTGCCCATAATAATAAGCAAAGGTGTTTGAATGAATCGAATGATAGGCTAATGCCAAATGAAAATAATATTCGGAGTTCGGATATTCCTCGTCGATCTGTTTTAATACTTTGATGCAAGAGTTAAACTGCCTTGTCGAATGATAATAGATCCCCTTGACATGGAGCAATAAATTTTGTTCAAAGGGGGAAAGCGTGTAGTTTTTATGTTCGAACATGGACAGTATTTCTTGTGCTTTTCCATGTTTATTCAAAAATAAATAATATCTTGCTAAGAAAAGATTGTATTGAACAATGAAATCAGATAGATACCTTAAAGGTTCTTTTTCAATTTCCCCTTTGAATTGATGGATTTCATTGGTTCGAATCATAATGATCGCATCGTTCCATTCTGATAATTTAACCTGTAAGGAATGATAGCGGGAACGTTCAACATCCAGATTGATTCCAAGTTTTTTTGCAAGTAAATCAGTAATTTCACTAGAATACTCTGTGATGCCTCTTTCGATTTTACTTAGATGGGTGGTGGAACAGATCCCCTGTGCGAGCTGCTCTTGAGTCAAACCCGAATCTTCGCGATGAAATTTAATTAATTTACCTTCAATCATAGTACACCCCGAGTGACAGTTTATTTATCATTATAGGGAAATATCTTTGTTTGTTCTATAGATGGGGGACAAGACGGAGGTCTGAAGGCAAAAACATCCAAATTTAATACTAGCTCTGTTACTAAACTGATTTTCTCTCTTCTTCATCCAATTCAGTCCGCACTTTTTTCACCAATTGAGGAGAATCCTGTATGATCTTCCCTATATAAATGAAACCAGCCACGGTAATCCCGGTCATGATCCAGCTGAAGGCTTGGCGGAGAATGATCCCTTTATCGAATGCTTCAACCCCGTACTCCACGATAAGCCATGCATTAACAATTGCCTGAATCCCGCTTCTTAAGGCAAAACACAGGGTGATTAATTGAAAGATTCGAAAGAGAGGCTTTTTGTAGTAGAGTCGCTTACTAAAGGTTCGGTCGTATCCTTGAAGCTCTGCAAAGTCAAGTCCAAAGAAAAGGGAAATCGGTTTTCTGAACAACATGGTGATGAAGAAAAACAGACTTAAAGCAGCGGCATAGTATACATTATTCCATAGGAGTTGGATGGAGGAACCAGCCAGTACGTCAATCAGAGTACCGACAACCAATGTGACTAAAATGAACAAGCCAAACGTATTTACTTTCTTCATTTCGATAAATCGATAAACCGTATAGATGATTCCTGGAACAGAGGAAAGGAGCATGGCATAGTAATCTCCAATGTAATCCCTCAATATGTTCCATGCGAAAAGAGGTAGTGCCACATAAATCAACAAGTCCAATAAGACAAAATTCCTTTTCAACTTTATCCCTCTTCCTTCTTTTTACTGTTACTTTTCATACGGACAAAAGGGGAAGAAGTTTCACAATATGAGTTTTCTTTCCAAATGAGTCCCAATTCTCATTTGAAAGTTAGATGATAATTCTTTTAAAAACACTCAGAGCTTAGAAAACTCTGAGTATTATTATATTAGTTAGTCAGTGAATCAGAGATTGATTATAAAATTAGCGCGCGATTCTTTCTATGCTCTTTTCGCAAAGGAGCCGTTTTGAATAGTCTCGTTTCTTCTTCCGTTTGAGGAATGACCATTGGCACCGGCTTCGGTGTTCCCTTTTCATCAACAGCGACCATTGTAAGGAAAGATTCTGTCGTCAGGGTTTTGACACTCGTTACGAGATTCGTAGAGTACACCTTTACATACACTTCCATTGATGTTCTGCCTGTGGAAGTGACGTATGCCTCAAGACTTAAAGCGTCGCCGACCGTGGCGGATGATAAGAAGTCGACGGAGTCGATCGATGCCGTGACGACGACTGAACTGGAGTGTTTCATGGCGGATAGTGCCGCAATCTCATCAATATAGGATAAAACCTTCCCTCCAAATATGGTTTGCATATGATTGGTGTCAGGCGGCAATACCAATTTTGTTTGTATGGTTCGTGAACGTTCAACTGAATAAGCTTGTTCCATTTCCTCATCTCCCCGTTTGTAGTATGAAACAAAAAAGCATCTTCTTTTGAAAAAGAAGATGCGGCTATTCCAGGCGAACGTTCAGAGTACAGTGATTCCACTGGTGACGTCTCATTAGCGCAACACCCTCCTATCTCCCGTAGGAACTTCTGTGTTCTTCCCATTTGGCAGGTCTCCTGGCTCAGCGTCAGCGATTTCGTATTCCTTCCCATTTCGATTCGAAACAGTGGATCCATACGAATTCTCAGCTTTACAGTGGCGGGACCGCGTTGGACTTTCACCAACTTCCCTTTTAAGAAAATGAACTATAGATCATCTTCACCAATGAGCAATGATCAAATTGTGAACGCTATTATTTTACCATAACCCTTAGTGAGTGAGGAGAAGGATTATGGTAAAATTTATAAACAAGTGCTTTTCAAAAAGGTAGTGAGGTCTGAAAAATGCCACAAGACAAAATACAAAGGAACCAAATCGATAAAGTAGTAGAGTATATCGATCAACATCTAAGTGAAGATTTATCCTTAGAACAGTTAGCCAAAGTATCAACCTATTCCCCTTATCACTTTCAGAGGATGTTTAAAAGGCTGATCGGTGAAACACCAGCAGGTTATGTGAAAAGAATGCGCTTGGAAAATGCAGCGCATATGCTCATTTACGAGCCACAGCTTCCTATCACACAAATTGCGTTCATATGTGGTTTTTCATCGTTATCCTATTTCACCTATTCTTTTAATGCTTACTTTAAAACCAGCCCCAAAAGCTGGCGGGAAGGTGCCTATTTAGAGCGTTTTCCGCGGGAATATCTTAATAGCAAGAAATCTAAACTTTTCAGCACAAAAGCGAAAGCATTCCAGGATGAAGAATCCTATAATGAGTTTAAATGGCTGGATTTATCGAAAGTAAAGATCGCTCATTTTCCAGAGTGTTCAACCGTCAATAGATTTCATATCGGGTCATATATCGAAGGCATTACAGAAGCCTGGCAAGATCTATACAGATGGGGGAATGCCAGAAACCTCATAGAGAAGAGTCCTTTGATATTCGGAGTTCCAAAGAGCAACCCTTATATTACCCCACCTGAAAAAAGCAGGTATGAGTGTCGCATGGCCATCGAAAATAAAAATGACGCGGAGGATGAGGAACTCTATCTATTTCGAGGCAGTAAGCATGTGGTTTATGAATTCGATGAACCTGTCGACTACCGGGAAAGAGGGAAGTTAATCGAATGCTATTCTGAACTTTACAGCTATTGGCTGCCGAAAAGCGGATACAGATACCTTGGGAATCCGATTGAACTTGTGGAAATGATCAATCTACAAGGAACTCTCGATATTGGATGTAACATTAAAGCGATCGCTTTAGCCATTGAGCCGAATTAATGGAGGAATAGGGATGGAATTAAATGTGAATTTACTCGCGGTTTTAGTGGGGGCTGTGGTGTATATGGTATACGGCGGAATTTATTATTCTATTTTACTAGGAAAGAAGGAACAGGATAGTACTGGACCGATTAAATATGCAGTGGCTGTTATTGTTGCATTTATCAGCTCACTTCTTGTTGGGATTTTCGTTCAAGCCACCGGTTCCAATGGACTAGTCCAAGGAGCTTTGACAGGTGTATTCATTGGGATTCTTATTTCCATTGTCTACTTGAAAAATACTTTATTTGGTCTTATGACAAAACGGATGTTTCTTATCGCAATTGGAGATCATCTCATCATATTTACCCTGATAGGGGCTGTACACGGCTGGTTGTTATAGATTGTAAGCTCGAACTATTTAAAGGTTCGAGCCTTTTTTTATATAAAATTAGGAGATTCACCTAAATTATTGAAACTTTTCTAGCACTCTTCCGTAGATAATATTGTAGCTAGCCATTTTATTAATTAATAAGTCAGTTGCTCGACTGATTTATAGAAAATGTTGAGAGGGGTTGTCAGAATGCTAGAATCATTAAGTATCATCGGATTTTTTATGTTCCTGATTCCTGTTCTGGTTATTGCAGCTATTGTAGGAATTGCCTATTATTTCTGGATGAGGTTCCGTTATCGTACAGCGAGATCCAACCAGGCGCTGATCATTACCGGACCGAAACTGGGGGATCCTGAGAAGGAAACGAATATTTTCACCGACCAGGAAGGACGTTCCATGAAAATCATCAGGGGTGGAGGATACAGATTAAGACGTTTCCAAACATCCACACCTGTTAATCTGACATCCTTCCAATTAAAACTATCGACACCTAGAGTGTACACAAATGGCGGAGTACCAATCGTTGCAGATGCAGTGGCGATGGTGAAGGTGGCCGACACATTAAACGGGATTGCGAACTATGCCGAGCAGTTCCTTGGTAAGGATCAAAAAGAAATTGAAGATGAAATCATCGAGGTACTGGGAAGTAATCTTCGTGCGATTCTTTCTAAAATGACTGTTGAAGACATTAACAGCAACCGTGAAAAATTTAACGCTGACGTATCAGAAATTGCCCAGAAGCAGCTGGATCTTATGGGCTTCAAAATTACGTCACTCGGGTTAACTGACATAAGAGATGCAGACGAAGAAAATGGATACTTAAAAAATCTTGGTCGTCCACGTATCGCCGAGGTTCGCAAGCAAGCTGAAATTGCAGAAGCAAACACCGAGCGTGAAACCCGTATTCACCGGGCCCAAACGGATCAGGAAGCGAAAGAAGAAGAATACAAGCGTCAAATTACCATTGCCCAATCGAAAAAAGAAAAGGACATCAAAGACGCAGCCTTCAAGGAAGAAACAGAACGGGCAAGAGCGAAATCCGAACAGTCCTATGAGTTGGAAAAAGCCAAACTTACCAAGGAAGTGAAAGAAGAAGAGTTAACCCTTCAATTCCTTGAACGTGAACGTGCCGTGAAGCTTGAAGCAGAAGAATCAAAAGTTCGTAAAACGAAAGCCGATGCCGAATACTACGAAACCACTCGTAAAGCGGAAGCGGAAGCACGCAAGTCTGAGATTGACGGGGAAGCGAAAGCCAAGATCCGCAGAGAAGAAGGTTCTGCAGAAGCCGATGTTATCAGAGAGCGTGGTAAAGCGGAAGCTGAATCCCGTAAACTGCTTGCAGAAGCAATGGAGAAACATGGCGATGTCATCATTACCGAGAAACTAATTGAAATGCTGCCGGTTTTCGCAGAGAAAATTGCACAGCCTCTTAACAATATTGACTCTGTTAAAATCATTGATTCCGGTAATGGCCAGGGAGTTCCTTCCTTTGGGAAAAGCATCACCAGAACGATGCTTGATATGCAGGAACCGTTACGCGAAATGACAGGCATCGATGTAGGTGAATTACTGAAGTCGTATGCAAACAGAAGCCATGAAAGACCTTACCAGCCAGCAATTTCAGAGTCGGCTGACAAGGAAGTTGCTGTGACGACCGAAGAAAAAGAGTTACAAGAAGAAAGTAAATAATGAGAAAAGAGATGTCTCAACAATGGAGACATCTCTTTTCTTATGTAGCCTAATCGATTCCAATAAAGGAGTGCCAGACTATCTGAACCTGGCACCTATTGAATGAATGTACCTGGTACAAAGTGTTAGTGTTGTTTGGGGTTCAGCTGCTGAATAAAATCGAAAAATCAGCAGCTGAATATAGGAAGATTTTTAACAGTTGAAATCAACGGGGAATTTGCCTGTTAAAATTCTTGAAAAATTCAACAGTCAAATATCCGAAGAAATTAAGCAGTAAAATAAACTGCAATATTTAACAGTCAAATAAACACTGAAATTCAACAGTCATACAAACTCATCAACCTTGTATCCCAACCTCAATATGCCGGGAACGATTAACATCAAATAATCCTAAATCTGTCAGCTTCAACTCTGGGATCACAGGCAAAGTGAGAAAAGAGAGAGTCAGAAATGGATTGAAGTCCCCGGAGAATCCTAATTCTACAAACGCATTTTTCAACTCGCGGAGCCCTGATACCACTTCTTCAAATCCCTGATCGGACATCAACCCTGCAATCGGTAATGGAAGATAAGCTAAGACATTTCCGTCTCTCACCATTACCAGGCCTCCATTCATATCGTTAAGTGCCTCGATCGCTTGAAGGATATCACGATCATTTGTACCAGTTGCGACAATATTGTGGGAATCATGAGCGATGGTGGTAGCGATTGCTCCTTTTTTCAATCCGAATCCTTTCACAATGCCCAAGCCGATGTTTCCTGTACCTTTATGTCTTTCAACGACAGCCATTTTAAGTTGATCCTGTTGAATGGAAGGGATAAAGAATCCATTTTCTACTTGGACCTTTTCAATCTGTTTATGGGTTCTAAGGTGGTTAGGGATGATTTCTATAATATGTGCTTCTTTTGTAGCGCCGATTTCAATTTGAAGATGTTTTTCATTGAGTTCAGGAATATGGACCGTTGAAGTCAGAGATGGTTTTGCCACCGGTTTTACGATGGGTTCACCGACAAACTGACCATGAGCAGCTACCTGTTTCCCTTCTTTGTAGACCTCTGATATAGAGACCGTTTTTAAATCATCCAGTAAGACAAAATCCGCATCATATCCAGGTGCAATTGCTCCTTTAGTGTGTAATCCATAACATTCAGCAGCATTTAAAGAGGCGATGCTAATCGACAATAGAGGATCGAGACCTTCCTTGATTGCTAAGCGGATATTGTGATCGATGCTGCCTTCCTCGATTAAGTCATCTAAGTGCTTATCATCTGTACAGAATAGACAGCGCCGGGCATTTCTTTCGTTCACTACACCTATAAGTGCCTTCAAATCTTTGGCCACGGATCCTTCGCGAATCAGAACATACATACCCCTTCGTATTCGTTCCAATGCTTCAGGAACGGTGGTGCATTCATGATCGGTTCGAATACCTGCGGATTTATAAACATTGATCGCATTTGTATCAAGCCCCGCTAAATGACCGTCCATATTATGACTATACTCCGAGGTAACAGTGATTTTATCAACAATGGAATCATCTCCTTTTTGGAGGGAAGGGTAGTCCATGACCTCTGCAAGTCCAAGGACACGCTCATGCGTATAGAAAGGTTCCAGTTCTTTGGATGTCAGTGTCGCTCCAGCATTTTCAAATGGTGTTGCCGGCACGCAGGATGGAAGCATGGTAAACACATCTAATGGATTGTTCCCTGAATCATCGAGCATGAATCCAATTCCTTCTTCTCCGGATACATTCCCGATTTCATGTGGGTCTGTAATCACGGTCGTGACACCATGAGGAAGAACGACTTTTGCAAATTCGGATGGTGTGACCATGGAGGATTCAATATGAACATGGGCATCGATAAAGGACGGACTAATATATCTCCCCTTGGCGTCGATGACCTGTTTCCCTTCAAATTCCCCAATTCCAACGAACATTCCACCCGTAATCGCGACATCTCCATCCATGATTTCAAGATTAAACACATCTATTATTTTCCCATTTTTTATGACAAGATCTGCAAGGTTGTCTTTATTCGCAGCTGCAATTCTTTTTTTCAGTATAGCTTTTTTTGTATCCATGAAATCCTCTCCTTATCTAAATAAAAAACCCCGGGATTCACCCAGGGTTTGACATAGAGAGAGAAGAGAAGGGACTCCTGCCCCTGCTCCCTCTCGTAGTCAAACCATTTACGGTAGTTTGGTAGAAACTTTTGGACCATATTTCCAATATTATACGAGTATGTGGATAAGATTATTTGTTGAAATGATTATTTCACATTTTATCTGCATCTGATGGAAGGTGTCAATGGTAATCAGTTTAAGTGCTTTATTGAAAATAGTATTCCTTTTGTGATTGAAAATGTCCTCAGAGAGTTGAATGTGCTAACAGGACAGTTTATTAATTGATATATTTCTCTATTAGTTATACATTTTATATACAAGTAAAATACAAAACTTGTACAAAATATAAAGGAGTGGAAGAAATGAAAAAGATTTTCTCTATTTTGGCAACTGTCATGTTAATGTTATCACTGGCTGGAGGTGCATTTGCGGCTGAGAATGATGCGATGGTGCGTATTGTCCATGCTTCTCCTGATGCTCCGGCTGTCGATGTGTATGTGGACGGAAACGCAGTGGTTGAAGGCGCAGAGTTTAAAGCAGCAACAGATTACATGAATCTTCCTGCAGGGGACCATAAAGTAGAAATTTATGCAGCAGGCACAATGGGAAGCGAAGACCCTGTCATTTCTCAAGATTTAACGGTTGAAGCAGGAATGGCTTACACTGTCGCGGCTGCTAATACAGTTGAAAACCTTGAATTAGTCGTAGCACAGGATTCAATGGAAGTAACAGAAGGTATGACTAAGGTACGCGTTGGGCATCTTTCCCCGGATGCACCTACTGTGGATGTTGGTCTTGTAGGTGGAGATGCGTTATTCAGTGGAGCTGAATTCAAAGCGATTACTGATTATCAGGAATTAGATGCAGGAACATATGACCTGGAAATCAGAACACCAGAAGGAGATCAAGTGTTGGATCTGTCTGGAACGATGCTTGAAGAAAATACAGTATACAGCGTGTTCGCAGTCAATACAGCAGATCAATTGGAAGTACTTGTTCTGAAGGATTATACATTAATGCCTGGTAGCATGCCTGAAACAGGTATGGGTGGAGCAGCAACTGAATCGTCTTCCACTCTTCCAATCGTACTTGCGTCGGCAGTTTTAGGTGGAGCAGCACTACTATTTGTTACCCGCAGAAAACTGCAAAAATAATGAAACGACTTCTTTTGTCTATCCCTTTGATGGCTCTTCTGGCGGCATGTGCTGCCGAAGAGCCACAATCGGTTACGGAAAGTGAGGTTCAATCATCCACCATTGAACAACCTGTTCAACCCGTTACTCCTGAACCGCAAAAAGAAGGATACAGCATGACACCGGCTATTCTTTCCATACCGAAGCTTGACCTCGAAGCACCTATCAAGGAATTCGGACTGGATAACGAAGGGAATATGGAGCTTCCGGATAACGGAAAGGAAGTTGCATGGTTTGAACCGGGCTTTCAACCGGGGGAAAAAGGGAATGCCGTCCTTGCGGGACATGTAGATGATGAGAAAAAACCTGCTGTTTTTTTTGAATTAAATGAACTTGAGCCTGGGGATGAGATCCATTTACAAGATGAAGATGGAGCTATCCTGACATTTGTAGTGAGGGAAAAAGTCGCTTATCAAAAAGATGACGCGCCTCTTAGAAGCATATTTGGTCCCAGTGAAAAACGCATGCTTAATCTGATTACGTGCACGGGTTATTTTGACAGGGAAATCCATAATTATGTAGAAAGATTGGTTGTCTATACAGAACTGGTCGAAGAGAATAAAGGTATCTGAAGAGCTTATCTCCCATTACGTGGAAGATAAGCTCTTTTATTTCCATAAAAATCCTTTACACATAGCTGATTTCCCTTAATATTAATAGAGAGAGTGTTCTGAAAAACATTTTGGAGGTAAAAATGAAATTAAAAATTATTCATACTAATGATCTACACAGCCATTTTGATGAGTTCTCGAGAGCAGCGTCCTTGATTAAAGCGCATAAAGACGAGAACACACTTATTCTTGATGGGGGGGACTTTGCTGATTTTAGAAGTGTCGAGCTTCAAGGAACGAGAGGAATGGCAGCTATCGAACTGTTGGAATCTGTCGGCTATGATGCGTTAACAATTGGAAACAATGAAATGTTCAATGGATTCGATACGCTTGAGCATATGGCAAGCAGTACTCCCGTACCGTTTATCAGTAATAACCTTTATAGGAAAGATAAAACGGTGGCCAATGGGGTAAAATCAAGCGTCATACTGGAAAAAAACGGTTTGCGCATCTTGATTACAGGCTCGTCCCCGGACTTAGAGGGTTTCAATGACGGTCTGGGTGTGCATATAACCGATTATAAAAATGCAATCGTTGAGGAAATGAAACGTAATAGTGGAAACTATGATGTTTGCATTCTTCTCAATCATGTAGGGACACCAGCAGATGATGAGCTGGCGAATGAACTGGATGGAGTCGATATCATCCTATCTGCTCATGACCACAAGCTTTATCCACAAGCTAAAGTTATGAACGGGACCGTGATGAATAGTGCCGGTTGTTATGGGGAGTACATTGGAATTGTGGAAGTGGATGTAACAAAAGATGGTGTCAAGTTACTCCGGGGGGAAACGATTGCTACGGATTCTTCTCCTATCGATAAAGAGGTCGTTGCCATTTTAAAAGAAAATAAAGAGAAAGCGATTGACGTATTAAGCAGGCCATTATATAAACTCGACCAGTCCCTCTGGCATGATGTGATTGCGGAGAATCCAATCACGAATTTAATCGCCGACGGGCTGCAGGACATGTTGGAATGTGATCTTGGCTTGATCAATAGTGGGATAGTGAACGCTGGTGCATTTGATCATATCAGCAATAAAAAATTGATTGAAATCTGTCCATCTCCCTTGAATCCAACGTCTTTTGACATTCAAGGAAAGCATATTCGTACGGCCATCCAGCAGTCTCTGGATGCTGGAGTTTGTTTAGCTGATGGAAGAGGCCCGGGATTCCGGGGGAAATTCGTTGGAAGGCTCCATGTTTCTGGAGCAGAGATTACTCATGATGGTAAAAGAATATCGGAAATCCTCATCGGGAATGCTCCTCTGGAAGATGAGAAGTGGTATTCCGTTGCCTCATCTGATTATTTGCAAAGAGGATCCGGCTATGAATCCCTCGCCCATAACCGGAATGAAAAATACCTGGCGGAAGAAATCCGCGATGTGATCCGGATTTATGGGGACCGGAAGGATTTTATCGAGAAATCTTATATGACCAGGTGGAAGGAAAGTAGTGACGTCATGGTTTAGAATTCATATGTAGCGCAAGAGTACATGGGTGGTTTTGAATGTGGAAAAACATCAGCTAAATAGCACATATGAATATGCCTTATTCTATGAAACTCATACCGGCTTCAAGTAAAATAGACTTAACTACTTGTACGAAGGGGCCGTGTCATGAAAAAACGTATCGCATGGATCATGAGCAGTTTGTTGTTGTTATTGGTGGTAGGTCTTATTGTAGCCGGAAACTATTTTTATGAAGTTGCAATTAATAGAAGTAATGAGGCAATAGAATTATATGGCGGGACGGAAGAAGCGGTTGAAGCCGTCAGTGCTTTGGAGGAAGAACAAAAAAGATTAGAAGAATTAAGGAACTGGACAAGTAAGCGGAACTTCGAATCGGTTGAGGTAGAAACAGAGGACGGTTTGACCCTTAGAGCTCAATACCTTGAAAATGAGTCACCGAATGGGAAATCCGTTATCCTCGCCCATGGGTATAAAGGGACCAGCGAGCAGATGCCAGAAATCACAAGATTTTATTACGAGGAAGGATACAATATTCTCAAACCCGATGCGAGAGGGCATGGAAAAAGTGAAGGGGATTATATCGGTTATGGCTGGGACGATCGATTGGATTATAAAGAATGGATCAATCTCTTAATCAATGAAAAAAGTGAAGAATCCATTTTTTTGCACGGCTTTTCCATGGGGGCAGCAACCGTATTGATGACAAGTGGTGAGGACCTTCCCGAAGAGGTGAAAGGAATCATTGCCGACAGCGGATACACCTCTTTGGAAGAAGAACTGACTCATCAATTAAAATATCTTTACCGCTTGCCGGCATTTCCGATTATGGAGGTAACGAGTGTGGTGACGAAGTTGCGAGCAGGCTATACCTTCAGAGAAGCCTCGGCACTCGATCAGGTGAAGAAAAACAAATTACCTCTATTCATCATTCATGGAGATCAGGACGAACTTGTTCCAACCGAAATGGCTAATCGCCTGTACGAAGCAACGAATACCATGAAAGAATTATGGATTGTACCAGGCGCCGGTCACACAGAAGGCTTTACGGTAGAAGAAGAGGAATACAAGAAACGAGTGAAGGGATTCATTGAAAAAGTGATGAACTCATAAAAGGGAGCAAATCGATGGGAGAAAAGACTTTATTTGAAGCGTATAAACAAACTGCTAATCAACTTCAGGGACATGGGAAACGAAATCTGGATGTCCTTAAAGGTGCTTTAGTGGATGTAGATGGGGACGTTGAAAGCGATATTTACGGATCAGGAAAAATAATAGAAGACTTCCAAAACAAGATGGCAGCCTATCTGGGAAAAGAAAGTGCCGTTTTCTTCCCAAGTGGAACGATGGCTCAGCAGATCGCCCTTCGTATTTGGTGTGATCAAAAAGATTTGCACAGAGTGGCATACCATCCTTTATGTCATTTAGAGATTCATGAAGAAGATGGGCTGAAGAAATTACATGGAATTGAACCGATTCTACTAGCTGAGAAGGAGCGTGTAATTGGACTGGAAGATGTGACTGGTCTTAAAGAGGACATTGCATGCTTACTGTTAGAGCTGCCTCAAAGGGAAATCGGCGGTCAACTGCCAGACTACGAGACTCTAGAAGCCATCTCTGAATACTGCCGGGATAGAGGTATCAGGATCCATTTAGACGGTGCCAGGCTTTATGAAATTCTGCCCCATTATGGGAAAACAGCAGAGGAAGTCTGTACTCTTTTCGATAGTGTCTATCTTTCATTCTATAAGGGGATCGGTGGAATTGCAGGTGCGATCCTGGCAGGAAGCGAGGAGTTTACGAAAGAATCAAAAGTATGGAAAAGACGTCATGGAGGTGATCTCATCAGTCTCTATCCATACATCCTGAGTGCAAATCACTATTTTGACCAACGAATCCACAAAATGGATCAGTATTACGAAGGAGCAAAAGAACTTGCAGGTCTTTTTAACGGCTGCCGGGGTGTATCAACTCTTCCTGAAAAGCCTGTTTCCAATATGTTTCATGTCTTCTTCCACTATCCACAAAAAGATATGGAAACTATTTTAATGGATGTGTATGACGAGACAGGCATTGGTTTAACGGGGTATGTGAAAAAAGTGAGTGAAGATGAGTGTGCGTATGAAGTAAGTGTAGGAGATCAATACGAGAACGTTTCGAAACAAGAATTGAGTAAGCTATTTGTGGTGTTGGAAGAGAAATTGAAAAGATTGATAGAGAATTAAACCATTGTATTGTGGTACCGGATGATTCCGGTGCCACTTTTTTCTTGAGGGACGGACCTCTCACCAATACAGAATCCTTTCCTTTACAGCATTCTTCTCATAAATCACTATTTGGGAGGTCCGTCCCTCAATTTACGGTGCCGCTTTTTGGGGAGGGACGGACCTCACACCCGTCACTTTATTCAGTATTGAGTCCCATCCCTATAACATTCTTCTAATACAAACAGAGGTGCGTCCCTCTTCGGAGAAAGAAATATCTTTTTTACTATTGAAATATTCTGATTATTAGGTATAATTCGATACATTATACATTTTTTTAGAAGGGGAGAAGGCGTATGAGTGTGAAGAGTAGTGGTTTGTTCGATGAATTAAGTGAAATCGTAAGCAGTCATCAAGTGACGGTGAATGAAACGATTTTAGAGCAGCATGGGAAGGATGAATCCTATCATAGGCCGAGCTCTCCCGATATAGTGGTGTTCCCTGAGAGTGCCGGGGAAGTGAGTGCGATTGTGAAGTTGGCAGCTGCCCATCACACACCCATTATTCCATTTGGTCTTGGTACAAGCCTTGAAGGTCATGTGATTCCATACGATAAGGGAATTACCATTGATTTTTCCCGGATGAATAAAGTACTCGAGGTAAGGGAGAAGGACTTTCTTGTAAAGGTCCAACCTGGTGTTACACGTTCTCAGTTAAATAAAGAATTGAAGAAGTATGGTCTCTTTTTTTCAGTTGATCCCGGTGCTGATGCGACCCTTGGAGGCATGGCTGCCACGAATGCGAGCGGGACGACTTCTGTAAAATATGGAGTCATGCGGGATCAAGTCCGGGATTTAGAAGTGGTGCTTCCCGATGGAGAAGTGATTCACACAGGAAACATGGCTCAGAAATCGTCGTCGGGCTATCACTTAAACAGTTTATTCGTAGGTTCAGAGGGCACGTTGGGGTGTATTACGGAGTTGACCCTACGCGTATATGGCATCCCTGAGCATATCGTGGCGGCACGTGCATCGTTCAATCATATAAATGATGCAGTGGAAGCGGTCGTGTCCATTTTACAAGCAGGCATTCCGATTGCGAGGGTGGAGCTGGTGGATGAACCATCGATGATACAAGTGAATCGATTCAGTGAGACGGATTATAAAGAAAAACCTACTCTTTTTCTTGAGTTTCATGGTAATGAAGCAGGTCTCCAACAAGATGTAGAATTCACCAAAGAGATTATGTCTGATCATGACTGTGAAGAGATTGTGTTTGAAGAAGACACTGCAGGTAGGAATAGATTGTGGGAAGCGAGACATAATCTTGCCTATGCTTATGTACATGGAAACCCAGGAAGGAAGCTCATGGTGACAGACGTGTGCGTACCCATTTCAGAACTGTCCGGTGCCGTGCAGTATGCACGAAAAAGGCTGGAAGAATTAGAGTTGATAGGGGGGATCCTCGGACATGTCGGAGATGGGAATTACCATACATCACTCATGATTGATTTAAACGACCCTGAAGAGGTGAAGAGAGCGGAAATATATAACGAACAAATTGTGGAGTATGCCCTTGAACGAAATGGCACATGTACGGGTGAACATGGTGTAGGAGTCGGAAAGATGAAATATCAACTGCGGGAACACGGTGGTGCCCTTCAAGTAATGGAGAAAATCAAGCTGGCACTTGATCCAAATGAACTCTTTAATCCTCACAAACTAGTACATAAAAAGAAGGAGGAGCAGAAATGAAACTACTCGAAACCATCAGCAATCTGGCAGGTAAGTATTTCGCTATTTGGGTCATCCTCGTAGCGGCGGTAGCCTATTTTGTTCCTGCTCCATTCCTGCCATTGGGAGGCTATATAACAATACTATTAGGTGTCGTGATGTTCGGTATGGGACTTACATTAAAGCCCGTGGACTTTCAGTTGGTTCTGAAGAAGCCCTTGCCAGTCATCACTGGAGTCCTGGCGCAATTCATCATCATGCCGTTAGGTGCCCTGTTGATAGCGTACATACTGAATCTACCGAATGAATTAGCTGCTGGATTAGTATTACTGGGGTCGGTTCCCGGTGGGACGGCATCCAATGTCATGGTGTATTTGGCAAAAGGGAATCTGGCGTTATCCGTGGCCATGACATCACTTTCAACATTATTGGCCCCAATCGCGACTCCACTGATTTTACTAGCATTAGCGGGCCAATGGCTTCCTGTCGATCCAATCGCCATGTTTCTTTCCATCGTTCAAGTGATCATCGTACCCATCACTCTTGGGTTAGTCATTCGAAAACTATTCCCGAGCACAGTGGAAAAAAGTTTAAATGTCATTCCGTTGATTTCAGTATTGGCCATCATTATCATTGTATCGGCTGTTGTTTCTGCAAATGTTGAAAATATTGCAACCTCGGGAGTGATCATTTTTACGGCTGTGATTCTGCATAATCTATTTGGACTTGGACTGGGGTATGGAACGGGAGTCCTTATGAAGTTAGATGAAAGTAAGCGAAGGGCGATTTCGATTGAAGTCGGGATGCAAAATTCTGGACTTGGAGTTGCGCTTGCCACTGCCCATTTTGGACCACTGGCTGCTTTACCGAGTGTCATAGCAGCCGTGTGGCATAATATCTCAGGCCCGATTCTTGCGACGTTCTGGAGTAAGAAACCTGTGAAGGAAGAGAAAGAGGAGGAATTTGTAACAGATGCCGTTAATCCCACTGCAAGGTAATGGAACGGAGAAAGGTACCGGAGAGTCCGGTACCTTTCTTTATTTCGTTCTTATTTTTTCAATAACAAATACATGAAATAAGGAGCCCCGATCAAAGCAATCATGATCCCTGCTGGAATGCCATCGGGTTCCAGGATATTACGACCGACTGTGTCAGCGAGTAGTAATAGCCAGCCTCCCAGAAGTATGGCAATCGGGATGAACATTTGATTGCGTGGTCCGACCAACGCTTTGGCGATGTGGGGAGCCATTAATCCGATAAAGGCGATTCCACCTGTGACGGAAACAGCGGATGCGGCTAAGGCAACAGCAACCATCAGCATGATGAAACGTTCACGATTGATGGAAACTCCTACACCAACAGAGACAGGTTCACTCAATCCCAGAAGATTCAGCATCTGAGATTTATAGATTGCAAACGGAATCAGAATCACGAGCCATGGTAGAAGCGCCCAGATAAACGGCCAGTCTGACCCCCAGATATTCCCTGCCAGCCACATGGCAATGAAATCCACTTTTGCCCGTTCGGCACTTGAGATGAGAATGATCATGAGCCCAGACAGTGCCATGGAGAATCCGACCCCTACTAAGACTAATCTGACAGGCTGAATCCCATTCCGCTTACTATACGAAAACATATAGATGAGACAGGCTGTAAGAAGAGCACCTGCGAAAGCCACAACCGGCAGCAGATACGCAAAGGAACCGGCATCTATCGGGAAAAATAAAAAGAAGATGGCAATGGAAACCCCTGCCCCGGAATTGATTCCGATGATACCTGGATCAGCTAAGTCATTACGTGTGATACTTTGTAAAATGGAACCGGAAAGCGCCAGGGCCATCCCTGCCAAAATCGTAATGATGATTCTTGGTAAACGAATGGAAAATAGTATGAATTCTTCTTTAAATGACCCTTCACCTAAAATAGTAGGGAGTAGACGATCATAGGAAACAGAAGAATAGCCCAGTCCAATACTAAAAAATGTTGTGGCTGCGATAAGGATCAGCAGTCCAATAAGAAGTAATCGTTGTTTTTTGATCAAATCCGGATGTATCATCAGAAGCCTTTCCCTCCTTTATGTATGATAAATAGGAAGAAAGGTAAGCCCATCATCGCGACAATCGCTGCCACTGGTGTTTCGTAAGGGGCATTGATTGTTCGGCCGAGCGTATCTGCGAGGAGCATGAATGTTGCTCCAAACAGAGTGGAGATGGGAATGATGAAGCGGTAATCCGTCCCAACCACAGCCCGGACAATATGGGGGATCATCAAGCCGATAAATACCATATTCCCGACGAGGGCAACGGCAGCGCCTGCAAGTAAAACAATCACGATGAACAGGATGGTTTTCACAAAAGCCGTACGTTGACCCAATCCGACGGCAACTTCCTCATTTAAACTTAGTATGGTTAGTTGTCTGGATAAAAAGATTGAAACCACGATACCGATTAATATAAATGGAACAATCACTTGAAGCTGGTTCCACGTTGTCCCGATCATTCCACCGGCCGTCCACATTGACACATCTTTTGAAAGCTTAAAGTAAAGACCGATTCCTTCAGAAATGGCAAATAAAAAGGCGGAAACGGCAGCACCGGCCAAAACAATCCTAAAGGGAGAGAATCCGCCCCGTTTCATAGAGCTGATGCCGAATACCAACAATGCTCCTACAGCAGAGCCGATGAAGCAGGCAATCATAATGCCATAGTAGCTGATTGAAGGTGAAAAGGCGAGAGCAACGGCCAATGCAGCGTTTGCTCCCGCTGTCAATCCGAGCAACCCCGGATCTGCAAGGGGATTTCGCGTCATGCCCTGCATGATGGCTCCTGAGACGGCTAAAGAAGCTCCTACCACAATGGCGGCAACTTCTCTAGGGAAGCGTATCTCCCGCAGGATGGTCACCTTATCTCCGGCACCGGCTGGAGTCAATGCGAGCCATACGTCCTTCACTGTTGTCTCTGCAGCACCAAACACGACAGATACCAGAAAAGCAGCACCAAATACGAGAAGGGACCCAATCAATTTATAGAAAAATGGAAATCGCTGATTTTGAGTTTTCATAATCAATCATCTTTTCTTTAATGGAGTAGAAAGAAAGGGAATTCTTGTGATAAGAATCCCCTTTACGAATTAGTTGCCTAGAAATTTCTCTTTGAAGAAATCCAACTGGTAATCCAGTGTTAATGGATCATTAAAGTAGAATTCCATCATATTCACTTCATATACTTGGTTGTTCTTGACAGCAGGAATGTTTTTGTATGTTTCTGTTTCCATAAATGAGTTATCTGCTTTTGGATCTTTGCTTATAATCAGATAATCTCCGGCATAATCAGGCATGACCTCCGTTGAAAGAGCGAAATATCCAGGCTCCAACGCTTGTTCTTTTACTTTTTCAGGCATCTTCAGGTCCATTTCCTGATACAGGATCTCTGTCCCGCGACCCCAGTTGTTTCCATATACGTATAATTGCTTATTGAAGCTTTCAATTACGGAGACGGTTGTATCTTCCCCGATTTTTGCTTTGATGTCATTTCCGGCATTCTGGGCACGCTTCTTGAAGTCATCCACCCATTCTGTCGCTTCTTTTTCTTTATTTAGTAGTTTTCCAATTTCGATGTGCTGTGTTAAATAGTCTACTTTTCCATAAGTGTATGTAACAGTAGGGGCAATTTCATTTAACTTATCGACATTTTTAATATTGGATAGACCGATGATTAGATCAGGGTCAAGCTCAATGATTTTCTCCAGGCTTTCGTCGGTTACTTCTTCCACATCTTTTAATTCCTTATCCCAACGGGGATTCATTTTAGACCATGAGTCCACACCTACAACATTCACATCCAACGCCATGACGTTTCCGGCAAATGAGGAAAGTACGACTACACGCTGTGGATCTGCCGGTACTTCAACCGGTCCATTTTCTGATTGATAGGTGATGGTATCAGAAGATTTGTTTTCCTTTTCTTTTGAATCCGAACCTTCTTCTTTAGTAGAACTGTTGCTGCAGGCACTAACGAGCAGCACTAACAGCAGAGTAAACGGGATGAGCCATTTCTTCATGTTGATCTTCTCCTTTTAGTAGATTATATGTGTAACACATTGGCTTGTTTGTTCGAGGATCTCTTCCTATCTCAGCATCGATTTGAAATACTTTTTTCAGGACCTCATGGGTGATGACTTCCTCACAATTTCCGGCTTTCACGATTTCCCCTTCTTTTAAAGCAACGATATAGTCGGCAAATCGTGCAGCTTGATTTAGATCATGGAGGACCATCACAATGGTGCGTTCCTGTTCTCTATTCAGCTTCTGTAGAAGTTCCAGTACTTCCAGCTGGTGAGCCATATCTAAATATGTAGTCGGTTCATCTAGAAAGATGATATCTGTTTCCTGGGCAAGAGCCATGGCAATCCAGACGCGTTGCCTTTGACCTCCTGATAAGGCATCGACTTCCCTGTACTTAAACTCCAGGGTCCCTGTCACTTCAAGCGCCCAGTTGATGACGTCATAATCTTTCTTCGATAGACGGCCCATTCCTTTTTGATGAGGGAAACGACCATATGAAACCAATTCCCCTACCGTCAGTCCACTGGCACTCTCAGGGGTTTGCGGAAGAATCGCCATCTTCTTCGCTAATTCCTTTGTGTTTCCTTTAGAAATGTTTTCACCATCTAACAGGACGTTACCAGAGTGGTGGGGGATGATACGGGTAATCGCTTTCAGTAAAGTCGATTTTCCACAACCATTAGAACCTATGATCGTTGTAATCTTTTTATCAGGGATATCCACACTTAAGTTTTTCACGATGAGGCGTTCACCGTAGCCAATGTTTAATTCGTTTGTGTAGAGGCGAACCATTTTAAGACCTCCGTTTATAGATTAATTTAGTGATAATGATTCTCAATCTCGAACAATTTAAATACTATAATCCTTTTTTACTAATGTCAATAGAAATTTATATTGTCAAATCATTAATAAAGATGTAGGATGTAATTGAGAATGATAATCAATTATATCTTGGTTACTCAAGGAGTGGACGGTAATGGACAATCATGAACTATTTGATGTGACAGTCATTGGGGGAGGTCCAGCGGGACTTTACTCAGCTTTCTATAGTGGACTTAGAGAAATGAAAACAAAGATCATCGAGTTTCAACCATCATTAGGTGGAAAGATACATGTGTATCCTGAGAAAATGATTTGGGATGTAGGGGGACTCACTCCAATTCCCGGGGCGAAATTAATTGAACAGCTTGTTCAACAAGGATTGACGTTCGATCCGACTGTCGTCTTGAACGAAAAAGTTGAATCCATTACACGTAATGAAGAAGGTATCTTTATATTAGGGGGTTCATCAGGGGAAAAGCACTACTCGAAAACCGTCATCATCGCAGTGGGAAGCGGAATCATCAACCCTCAAAAGCTTGATATCGAAGGGGCAGAACGATTTGAAGTTTCTAATTTAAACTATACAGTCAAATCATTAAAAAGGTTTAAAGATAAGACGGTCATCATTTCGGGTGGTGGTAACTCAGCCATCGATTGGGCAAATGAATTAGAACCCGTAGCGAAGAAAGTGTATGTTGCCTATCGAAAGGAAGCATTGAACGGTCACGAAGCTCAATGTGCCCAGCTCATGAACAGTTCGGCATCCTGCCTGCTCAACACATCGATTACCAAGCTGATTGCATCCGCCAATCATGAAACCATTGAAAAGGTGCAACTGACCAATCATCAGACAGGAGAGGTTTCCTATTTACCCATTGATGAAGTAATCATCAATCATGGGTATGAAATAGATACTTCTCTGCTTAAGAATAGTTCACTGAATATCGACATGATCGATCAGTATTACATAGCCGGTACGACTACCAGTGAATCATCAATAGAAGGTCTTTACGCAGCGGGTGATATCTTGAAACACGACGGAAAGGTGAACTTGATTGCAGGAGCATTCCAGGACGCTGCCAACGCAGTCAATAAAGCGAAGCAATTCATTCAGCCTGAAGCAAATAAATTCGCCATGGTCTCTTCCCATAACGAAGTATTCAAGAAGAGAAATAAAGAACTGGTCAGGCAGATGATGAAGTAATGAATAAAGCTCTCTCCGAATGCGGAGAGAGCTTTATTTATACAAATAGATCTTAATGTGCTCTTGTTTATCGATGGTGGCAAGTAATACATCGTGCACGGTGACATTGTAAGTGGTCTTTAGCTGATCATGCAGCCAATGTTCATCCTTTCCCAGTTTCATTAATAGAGATTGATTGATTTTCCGATCTTCAATAACGGGCATGGGGAGATCGAACCCTTTTGGAGACAGGGACAGATCCTTTTGAGTCACAGGCTGGTATTGTGGTTTGAGAAATATGGAGATTTCTCCGCCAGTTTCCCACAGGGCCAATGCCACATTCTCAACTTCTTCGGTCTGCTGCTTTCTTAATTCAGACAAAAGACTGTCTATGGGTACACGTGCTTTCTTGAGATTTTGATATAGGATTTCCCCGTTATCGATCAATGGTATGGGGGCGGGGTCGAGTATTTTTCGTATGAAGGTTGAATGCAGACTGAGGTATACCCCAATCAGATAGAGTGCCACCAATGTGCCCATGGTGAGCATAGAGCCTTTCAATCCCAGTCCTTCGTCAGACAATGGGTGAGCCATGATGTTCCCTATTAGGAGGGCCATAACAAAATCAAGGAATCTTAACTGTGAAATCGATCGTTGTCCCATTAATTTAGCTATGATAATTAGAAAGATGAAGCCGAAAATAGCGCGCAAAATCCATTCCAGGCTAGTCAACGATTCCTGACTCATAAAAAAATCCAAACGAACACGTCCTCACTTCGATCAACTGCCAATTAGTATCTCCAAAAGATTCCTCCACAAAACAAAAAAGATGCCTACAAATGTAAGCATCTTTTGGATTTAAGCATTATATTGTTCAACGTTTTTATTTTGGGGTGAAACAGATTTCTTATTTACTAAGTATCCTATGAGTAAAACCCCAACTGTAAGACCGATTGTGATCAAATACGTAACAGGACCATGTTGGATATTAAGTAAATGTAAGAATTTCTCGTCTCTAACAATCATTTCACCTGCTGTAAATGCAAGAATTCCTGCACCCATATAGGCAATCCAACGATATTTTTCAAGTACTCTGACAATCGCCTTTGATCCGAATATCATAATCGGAATTGAGATGAATACGCCCAGGGCAATCATACCCATATGTCCATGTGCTGCACCCGCAACGGCCACCACATTGTCAAGGCTCATGACGGCATCTGCGATAATGATAGTCGTGATCGCTTGTCTAAGGCCGGTGTGAGATTTAATATTGGCTTCTTCTTCACCTTCAACCAATACTTTATAGGCGATCCATAAAAGAAGGACCCCGCCGATCAAATGAACATAAGGAATTTTTAATAAGTAAACAATAATGGCAGCAAAGAAAATGCGCAGGATGACAGCTCCTGCTGTTCCCCAGAAAATCGCTCTGTTTTGATGTTCTTTCGGTAACCCTCTCGTTGCCATAGCGATGACAATCGCGTTATCCCCGGATAATATAATATCGATTGCAATGATTTTTAATAGTGCAATGATGGCTCCGGATGAGATGGCAAGTCCAAGTGGAAATAAGAAATCCATATTCAGTTCCTCCTTGATTCTACTAAACTATGAACGAAACACTAACTAATCTATAGTATCACAATTGATGGAATTTTGAACTGCTATTATTTCTAAGGTGAATATTTCCAAATGGTACTAAATAATCAATGAAGGATCAGTATTCCTAAATGATAGAAAAGACCCATCTCTCTTTTACTAGGAGATGGGACTTTGTTTTTTGACATATTTCTTTTAATAAGATTGCGGGTAGGGAGGTGGATATGGGTACGGATATGGGTAAGGATAAGCTGGGACCGGTACAGGGTAAGGACCCGGTGAAGCAGCAGCCCCCACAGCTAAGCCAGTCACCGTTCCTGCCGCAAATCCAGGATAGTAGCCACCACCGTGATAACCCCAGTTGCCTCCGTGATTCCAATTTCCTCCCTGGTTCCAACTTGTTCCGTGTCCCCAAGTGGCGTGCCCGTGTCCATTGCCCCAGCTTGCATGCCCTCCGCCTCCGTGTATCGGTCTGTACATACTGAATGGTTGATTAAACATTGCTCTCACCTTTCTCAATATAAAGAAGTTGCTTTATCATATGTGGATTTTTCGAAAGGGTTTTTTAGATGATAAATAAGACAGAAGTCAATTCCGTGAACTTTATAAACAATATACCCACAAAGTTCCTTTTGCCGTTTATTTACGATTTATTTTATTAAGTTTCTGAATTTTCTATAATGAAAGCGTTATCAATAATATTCAGAGGGGGAAATGTTTGATGAAAATGAAAACAGGCATCATGGCTATTATTTTATCAAGTTTACTAGTTGTCACCACGGCATGCGGAGGGTCGAATTCTGCAAGTAATACTGAAAGTGATGGGGAATGGAGCCCGTCTAAACCAATTGAGGTAGTTGCTCCAGCAGGTGCCGGTGGAGGTTGGGATACGACGGCCAGGACCGTTTCAAAGGTAATGGAAGAACAGAAAATCATTGAAGAGCGCATGGCTGTAGTCAATAAACCAGGTGGAGGGGGCTCTGTCGGCTGGTCATATATTGATAGTAAAAAAGGAGATAACCACACTATGTTCGTCACGTCTCCACCGATGTTCTTTGTTCCCCTTAATGGACAGTCGACCCTTTCTCACAATGATTTCACACCTATAGCCGGGGTGATCGCTGACTATGCAGCCTTTGTTGTAGACGCGGATTCACCTTACGATACGATGAATGATCTTGTCGATGCATTAAAAAAAGATCCGACATCAGTATCCATTGTGGGGGTTTCTTCACCGGGAAGCATGGATCATATGCAGTTCGTAAAAGCGGTTAAAGCAGCAGGGGTAGATGTTAAAAAGCTGAAATATGTTTCCGCTCAAGACGGATCTGGAATGAGCATGCTACTCGGAGGAAAAGTGGATGTGTACTCGACGGGCCTTGCAGAAGCCTCTGAACAAGCCCGTGCAGGCAAGGTGAAGGTTCTGGCAATTACAGCTCCCGAGCGTTTGGAAGGAGAAACGGTTTCAGGGTTCCCTACGTTAAAAGAACAAGGAATTGATGATGAATTTGTTGTGTGGCGTGGATTCTTAGGTCCAAAGGATATGGATCCCGATGCCGTTGCTTATTATGAGAAAGCGTTTAAAGACATGATCGAAACGGATCAGTGGGAGGAAATGCGGGACAAGTTTGGCTGGACGGACAACTACATGTCTTCAGAAGAGTTCAGTACCTTCCTGGATGAAGAGTACAAAGAAATTGAAGTATTAATGGAGGAAATCGGCTTGAAAAAATAATGGGGTCTGGAGCAGAAACATCTGCTCCTTCCTTTTCATGATTAGGAGTGAATCACATGAAAACAAAACCAGATCGGATCATCTCAATAATTTTACTTGTTTTTGCAGGAATCTATTTAGCTCTCAGCTTTCAGCTTCCCGCCTTTCCATACGCCATTATCGATAGTGACGTCCTTCCGAAAGGGCTTGGATTCCTGCTCATTATTTTAGCGGTTGTTTTGTTCTTCCAGGCGAAGGATGATACGGAAGAAGATAGGAAAAGACGTTATGTAAAAAAAGAAGATGTCATCATTCTGTTATCGGTATTAGGAGCACTGCTCGTATATATTTTTTTACTGGAGCCGATCGGATTTTTATTATCCACTATTCTATTCTTGTTAGTCATCCCGTTTGTATTGGGATTTAAAAAGAAGCTCACTACGGTATTAGTGGCCTTTCTATTCTCAGGCATCATGTATTATTCATTTAACTATTTACTCAACATTACATTACCACAGGGGATTCTACCCTTTTAGGAGGTGACGGGCATGATTGAAAGTATATTATATGGATTTCAAGTAGCCTTTACCCCGGAAAACTTGTTCTTCGCGTTCATCGGGGTATTGGCTGGTACGATTATCGGGATGCTGCCGGGATTGGGGCCGATCAGCGCCATTGCAATCATGATCCCCCTTAGTTATGGGATGTCTCCCGCTTCCGCCTTGATCCTGATGGCAGGGGTTTATTATGGTGCTGTGTTCGGCGGATCGACTTCTTCGATTCTATTAAATGCGCCGGGTATTTCAGGGACTGTCGCAACAGCATTTGATGGATATCCCATGGCAAAGCAGGGGAAGGCAGGGAAAGCACTCGCCATTGCCGCCATATCTTCTTTCGCAGGGGGAACGATAAGTGTGGTGGCACTTATGCTGGTCGCTCCTTATATGGCTAAGCTTGCCATTACGTTTGGCCCTACTGAGTATTTCGCTCTAATGCTTCTTGGCCTGACAGCGATATCGAGTTTATCTGAAGGCTCCACCAATAAAGCACTGATCTCGGCGACGATTGGACTGATCATCGCAACTGTCGGGATTGATCAGCAAACAGGTACACAGCGTTTCACATTTGGAAACCCGGGGTTATTAGAGGGGATCGACTTTCTGATTATTGCTTTAGGATTATTTGCACTTTCCGAGGTTTGTCAGTTAATTATCTCAAGGAATGAAAATACATTGAAAGGGAAGAGTGCTGTTGGCAGTTTAAAGCTTGAGAAGCAGGAATTAAAGGAGATGGCAGGCCCGATTGGCCGTCATTCCGTCCTTGGCTTTATTTTGGGAGTCCTGCCTGGAGCCGGGGCAACGATCGCTTCATTCCTTTCCTATATTTCAGAAAAACGTTTATCCAAAGATCCATCTTCTTTTGGAAAAGGGAATATCAAGGGACTGGCCGCTCCTGAAACGTCCAATAATGCGGCAACAAGCGGGGCGTTCGTTCCCTTGTTAACATTAGGGATACCAGGGTCTGGAACCACTGCTGTATTACTTGGGGCTCTACTAGTTGTAGGAGTGCAGCCGGGACCATTGATGCTTCAGGATCACCCCGACGTATTCTGGGGAGTCATAGCAAGTATGTATATCGGGAATCTATTTCTCCTGATTCTTAATTTACCGCTCATCCCGGTACTGGCAAAAATCTTATATATTCCGAAGCAGCTGTTGATCGCATTGATCATTGTGTTCTGTTTAATAGGGGTATACGCAGTCAGCTTCAACACGTTCCATCTGTACTTGCTTGTAGGATTTGGCGTGTTAGGCTACTTATTGAAAATGTTTAAATTCCCAGCTCCGCCATTTATTCTGGCGTTTATATTGGGAGGGATGATGGAGCAATCCTTCAGACAGGCGATGACGATCTCAAACGGATCTTACAGTGTGTTTTTTCAAAGTAATATCACCATAGGTTTACTGATCGTTTCATTCCTTTCACTTGTGCTCCCTACGATTTTAGGTTTAACGAGAAGAGGGAAGGCCACGGAAAGTCAAGATTTGAAGAAAGAAGCATGATTAATAGAAAAGCAGTGAAGCCCCCAATGCCTCACTGCTTTTTTCTTATTCTTGAAAGAAATATTTTCTCTGAGGTCTCCCGACACCTCCATAGGTAAGCTCAACTTTGATTTTCTTTTGGGAAACAAGATACTCCAGATAGCGCCTGGCCGTTGTACGGGTCACGCCGACTTCCCCTGCCATTTCCTCAGCCGTATATCCCCGACTGTGATCGGTTCCTATCCTTTTGAGTATGGATTCCAATGTAATCGTATCGATCCCTTTCGGAGGGGGCTGGACGGTTTTAATGTTACTCGTACTTTTCTTTCTATTAAATAAAGTGTCCACTTCAAGTTGATTTTCTACTTGAGAATCATTCATTCTCTCTTTATACTGTTGATATTTTAATAGGGTATCCTGAAATCGGTTAAAGATAATGGGTTTCAGGATATAATCGAATGCCCCTCCACGGATGGCATTGGAAATATGTTCGGTTTCCTTTGCTGCTGTGACGAGGATGACATCTGTGCTCCGGTAATGCTTTCTGATCTCCCATAGAAATTCACTGCCGGTTCCATCAGGAAAGTAGATGTCAAGTAAGATTAAATCAGGTTTGACAACAGGTAAGACTTTTTTGGCTTCTGCAATGGTAGTGGCGATCCCGCCTACCTGAAATCTTTCCATTTGAGCGATGTACTGGCTGTTGATTTCAGCTGTTTGAATATCATCTTCTATAATGAATACGTTCCACTTACGCAATACTTTCTCCCCCTAATGTTGCTTTGGAATACTAATCGTAAACCATGCGCCCCCAAGCTCACTTTCTTCTACTGTTATGTACCCGTTCAGATGCTCCACACTTCTTTGAACCAGATGAAGGCCGATGCCCCTGTCTTTGCCGGCTTTTGTAGAATAGCCCCTTTCAAAAATTGAGTCTATATCCCGGATTCCAGCACCGCTGTCTTCTATTTCAAAAATAAAATCATTACCTAAATCAGTCATAAACAATTGAACCCGCCTGTTGTGTAGTGGCTGGGATAAGACCTCTTCAAAGGCATTATCAAGAATGTTCCCAATGATGGTAATCAATTTTTCCTGCTGCACATCTATAAGTGGTGTTGTAATTGAGCTGTCAGGATGAATCGAGAACGAGACCTTCAACTCTTGAGACCGATTATATTTTCCAATGATCAGGCCAGCCAGGACAGGGTCAGGAATCGCTTTCAGTAGAAATTGAATTAAGTCTTCATATCCAGAGGACTCCTCCTGTATGAGGGCTAATGCCTCTTCATGATGATGAAGTTGAATGAGACCTGCAATCGTATTCAATTTGTTTCTGTATTCATGGGTCTGTGAGCGCAATATACCTGCATATTCTTGAACCTGAGAAAGTTCTTTAGTGAGCTGATCGATTTCATCTTTTCTCCTGAAACTGGCTACCACCCCGACGATTTTTTCCTCTTCAAAAATAGGGAGCCTGTTGACGATGAGGTCATGATGATTTAATGAAATCTCATCATCGAGCTGGCTTTCTCGAGTTTCCAGGACATCCATCATTTTCGTATCGGGAATGACTTCTAGAATATGTCTCCCCCTATTGGAGGATTGATGATCAAGAGCCAGGATACTGTGGGCTTTAGCATTGATTTCCGTAATCGATCCATGTTGGTCGATTGCAATGATTCCTTCCCGGACCGATTCGATGATGGCACGCTTTTCCTTGAACTGCATGGCAATTTCAGCAGGCTCCAAACCGAAGATCGCCTTTTTGATTCCTTTCCCAATGAAAAATGAACCTATGACTCCAATTAATAGGATGACGGTGACGAGTATCAGTACCTTAGTACGATAGGGAATGACGATGTCGTGGATACTGTCTTCAAGAAATCCGACAGAGACTACCCCGATGATTTCGTTTTGGGCGTTTCTTATAGGAACCTTTCCTCTAACAGATGGTCCTAATGATCCTCTTGCATGAGAAACATAAGATTCACCCTTTATTAGGGCCCTTTCATTGTCTCCACCGACCATCTTTTTCCCGAGCCGTTCAGGCATGGGATGAGAGTAGCGCACAGAGTCTCGATTGCCGACAACAATAAAGGTGGCCCCTGTTTCTTTTCGAATATCTTCCACCAGTGGCTGGATGATGTCTTCCGGCTGATTTGCATTAAAGGCCTCGATGACAGCCGGCATCTTGGATACAGATTGTGCCACTGCCAGTGCTTGTTTCCCTTTCAAGTCCGTTAATGTATCGGACAGCATCCTGAAAAAGATGATTGATAAGGATAAAATCAATATTGAAAGAAGTGCTAATACAATAACGATAATCTTGGATTGAAGTGAGAACTTTTTCATTGCAGGTTCCTTCTTTTCGGAAAATTCTATTATTACTAGAATAAAAGAGTTGATGGGTTTGTACAAGGGGAGATGAGAATCTACTATAGTTGAGTTTTAAACATACAACACGTGGTATATGAAACATAGTACATGAAAGAGGAGGATTCAAACGTTTTGGCAAGCATCGTTACAATCGGAGCCATCATTTTCATCCTGGTAAACTTAATCTATTTCTTTAAGGATAAGCATTTCAAATACAGTTATTTTAGTACAACGCTTTTTTATAAGCTGTTTTTCGTACTTCTCAGTATAATGATCGCATTTGCTGTACTCTATTATGCCCTGTCGTTTGAGAATCCGATGCTGCGTGTCAGTTCACCCAGCGGCAAGCCGGTAGAGCATACGTTTCTCAATTACCTCTATTATAGTGGGGTGACGATCCTGTCTGTCGGGTACGGAGATTATATCCCAACAGGACATATCCGATTCTTTGCACTGCTTGAGGCAGCCATAGGATTGCTGCTTCCGACAGCCTATTTCATGAAGGTTTTGGAATCGAAGGGAAAAGAGAATAAGGAGAATGAATAGAAGAGAGGATCTGACTTTGGTGTGAGCGTATACTTCACAAATGTCAGGTTCTTTTTGTTCCTTGCCAGCTTCTTTCATCATGAATAGAATAGAGAGGAAATGAAGGGTTAAAAAGGAGTGGCCGTAATAAACAAAATTAAGAAAATGATTTATATATTATTAGGTTTGCTATTTATGGGAATCGGGGTTGTAGGCATCGTGCTGCCTCTCATACCAACGACTCCACTTTTGTTGTTAGCATCCTTTTTCTTTGTAAGGGGATCCGAACAATTTGAGGTCTGGTTTAAAGGAACCAGTGTATATGACAAGCATTTAGAGGGTTTTATTCGTCATCGATCCATGACACTGCGCCAGAAGGTTACGCTGCTGATTTTTTCAGACATCATGATTCTTACCGCTGATTTTATCGGATATTCTGACGGTAAAGGTGATCCTGGGTTTGATCATTGTGTATAAGTATTACTATTTTATTTTTAAGGTAAGGACTGTAGCAGTTCGGGGGGATTGAAGGTGATCGAGTCATGGGGACTAGTTCATTTATCCTCAAAAATAGCGTGTACCAAGTACAAATGACATCCATTGTACCTGGTACACGCTATGAGTCAACTCCATTACATCCACAAATTCGGCTTCACGACCATAAACCACAGCATAGCCAGTAGAAGGATGAGATAAATCCAAACGGTCCGATTCAATTTCCCGACCAGCCATTCCCGGTCGGCGTCCTTCTCTGCAAACTTCCGTAGTGTCGGTGAGAACGCCCTTGCGAGAAAGAACAGGGAGCAGAACATAATGACAAGGGTCATGATGATCCACGGTGTACTCCACGTCCAAGGTCCGAGTAGAACCAGGAGAATTCCTGTTCCGACGAGCACGTGTCCCGCATGCTTGGAGAGTCGGACCGTGAAGCGGAACGTGTCCAGGTACGAAGGAAGCGTGGACTCAGAAGCGATCCGTAATTTTTTCATCAGCGGCAATAGTATGAAAAATGGGCCGATAGAGGCCACGACGCTGATCACATGAAGATAGATAAGCGTTCTGTATAATAAATACTCCATCCGTCGTACTCTATTCGTTCACTAATGTGAATTCGTGCACCCATACTTTCATGCTAGGGTGCCATGGCATGCCTGGGTGATATGAGAGGATGGCTTCTTTATATTCCTCCACAGTATGAAACCCTTCCTGCTTGGCATGATCATCTGTTAGATCACCAAGTGATTGGGAGTAGACGTTTTCTACTATGTATTTCTTTCCCTGAAGCTCCATGATTTCTCCAATATCAGCGTATCGTCCGTTTCTGCGGGTCGCCGTTTTCTCACCATTAAGCACTTTCTCGACGTCCTTAGCTTTAGTTACCAGACGGTCGATCGTACACGTTTTTGGCGGCAGTTGTTGATTGGTCATTTTAAAAACCCCTTTCGACCTTTACTATAGCATAGTCTGGGTTAAGGAAGAATGTTGATCAGTATATTTTGCTTTCAAGGAGCGCACCGAAGAAGTAGTATGCCCAGGTATTCCCTCATGATAAAATAAGAAAAGATCTTTGAGGGGAGTAGTGAAATGGAAAACCTAAAGAAAATCTTTATACAAAATGAATACATACTATCGAAAGAAAACAGTAAAGCAGTGGAATTCAAGAAAGAGGAAGATATCATTTATTTGCTGCCTACGAAGGATTTATGTGCCGTCATCCACCCAAAACGTGTAGAGAATAGTAAACCCTTGCGAAATAGGAGTAATGGTATCACCCATAGTACAGCTTTTACGTTATTTCCGAAGAAGCAGCATACAGGACAGCAGCCTATCCAATATGGATACTCGTTTAAGTTTATTTCTGAAAAGGAATTAGATGCTTTTCTGAACAGCATTGATCAATTGTAAGAGGTGAGTCCATTCTTTGGTTGGTAAAAGAATGGACTTATTTGCGTCCCTACTGCAATCCTTTCTGCATTTTCGTCATCATTTTATTATTCTGAAAGGAAATCTGTCCGAATGAGTTACCGGTTTCACCGTCCCACACCATATCGATTTGGTAGGAAGGGGTTCCTTTTTTTCCGCTCTTCCCGAATTTAACGGTGTGACAAAAGGGATGGAACTAGAAGAAGCCATTGAATTGATCGGCGGAGAAGGTAAAGTAATATATTGTAATGGGGTTATGATTGGTATCCTTTCCCTTTCATTTGTTTTCGGATGTTCTAATTCCGAAGAAGCCAAAGAGAATACCCGGGCCATCACCCTTGAGTTTCTCATTAATAAATACCTCCTCTTCTCTTATATCTATGTAACGTTTTAAACACTAAAATTGTTTCACGAATCGAATTCATTTTCTGGCAGGGAACGCCACCTGGTGCTATGATGGGGGAATACTAAATATAGAAAGAAGGCCTCAGGGAGAATTGAAAAAGTGGCAAACGTATCTGATACTTGTGTTCATCATGTTGATTTGGGGCTTTAATGTTCCTGCATTAAAGGTTTTGGTGAGTGAATTTACGCCAGTAACGATTACATCCCTCCGCATCTTCACGGCGGGGATTACCGTATTTATCATTCTTGGTATCATGGGGAAAATAAGAAAACCGACGGCTAAAGAGTTATTGTTCATTATCTCGGGTGGCTTATTGAATGTCGTCAGTCATCATTATTTTTTATCAGTTGGGCTGACCGGAACGTCGTCGACTAACGGGGGACTGATCCTGGGAACCGGTCCATTGTTGACGGCTTTAATGGCGACGATCATCCTGCGAAACCGGCCGACAGTGATTAAAATCATCGGGTTTCTGTCTGGTAGTGTAGGGGTTGTGATCATTGTTTTGTCAGGCGGAGAGGGATTAGGCGGACTGAAGACCGGGGATCTGTTTATCTTTATCTCCATTTTTTCACAAGCCTTAAGCTTCATTATCATCAGTAGGGCAGCCAAAACGTTGGACCCCCGATTACTTACGGGGTATATGCTGGTGTTCGGTTCCGTTGTCTTGTTTGCGATTAGTCTGTTCACAGAGCCGGGGGCAATAAAAGAACTGGGAAATGCCTCAAGTTCCATTTGGCTTCTGTTCTTTGCTTCTGCCATTTTAGCAACGGCCGTAGGGCACATGATATACAATCATTCGATCGGGAAAATTGGAGCCGCCGAAACATCGATTTTCCTGAATCTCAATACCTTTTTCTCCCTCGTAGGAGCCGCCATTTTTCTTAATGAAACCGTGACGTTCTATCACCTGATCGGATTGGTGTTCATCGTGTTGGGAGTAGTATGCGGATCAGGTACGCTTGAAGAAATCGTCATCAGAAGAAAACAAAAGAGATTCCTAAAAGAAAAACAGAGACATCTGATGTAGATGCCTCTGTTTTTTTTATACGGTAGACATAATGGAATATAAAACGACCTGCAAATGGCATTGCGGATAGTCCTCTTTCTTTCTGCCCATACTTAAAGGAAAAGTAGTCTAAGGTGGGGTGGTGCGATGATTTACATTTACAATGACTTTGGTGGGACTCATACAACATCTCTTGCAGCAGCATATCACCTGCATATTCTAAAGCCTTCACACAGCCCATTAACTAAGAACGACATCCTCAATATTCCTTACTTTAACCAGCTGACGAAAAAAGAGGCAGGACAAATCCTTTTTCGCGGGATGGACGAAGAGAATAACCCGGTGTATACGATAGGAAGGAGATCTTCAAAGTATGTCGTTCCTGCACTAACTGATTTGAGTAACATCCTGCTTAGTAGATATGGAGAAAGGGAGAAAATCATCATTTCCAACACCTCGCCGACTGTTCCTCCCCTCATGACAGCCGGGGGGTTCCTGTCCAGGGAGCTGGGAATCGATTCTATAGGCGTTCCTCTTCTCGTAAAAGGGGCACAGCAATGTCACGATCTCATCTATTATCTCGTTACGGAAACGAAACAAGTGGCCAAAGCTTCCCATGAGCAGGTAGTTGTGTTGGAAAATGAAAAATATCAATATAAAATTGGGAAAAAGGATATCTTCTGGAAGAAAAAATAATATAATAAGCAGATACTACTAGGTAAAAGGTCTGTTCTCGGAATGCTCAGGACGAACTGAATAGACCTGTACATAAAGGCAATACTACAGTAAAAACGGAGGTGTCAACATTGGAAGGTAAACCATTTCACTATGATGGCAGTCACTATTTCGCAACAGGGGAAGCACAAGAGAACACTTCATTTGAACTAACAGACGAAATGAGAAAGAATATCGGGGGGAACCCTTTTGAAGCTTCCGGGGAGGAAGAGTAAGAATCGATCTAAATCTATGAACAATCGGATGTTGTCTATGTGACAGCATTCTTTTTTTCTGAGATGACCAAACCTTGGATAATTCCAGCATTTTTTCACAAAATAATACAGCGGAAAATATGAGTGAAGGATGGATGAAAAATGGCGCAAGTATTATATATTACAGCTCATCCCCATGATGATACACTATCGTACAGCATGGCGGTGGCGAAAGCATTTATGGATACGTATAAAGAAGTGAACCCTGACGATCAAGTGGTTCACATTGATCTGTACCGTGAGCATATTCCCCATATTGACGCTGATGTGTTTAGTGGATGGGGGAAGCTTCAAACGGGAAAAGGGTTTGAGGAGCTTTCATCGGAAGAAAAGTCGAAAGTGAATCGCCTCAATGAATTATCAGAACAGTTTATTTCTGCTGATAAGTATGTGTTCGTTACACCATTATGGAACTTCTCCTTCCCACCGGTGATGAAAGCGTATATTGACTCTGTAGCAGTTGCCGGTAAGTCGTTTAAGTATACAGAGCAGGGACCGGTTGGATTACTGACGGACAAGAAAGCTATCCATATCCAGGCACGAGGTGGCATTTACTCAGAGGGACCTGCAGCCGGCATGGAAATGGGGCATCGTTACCTGGACATCATCATGCAGTTTTTCGGTGTCCCTTCCTTCGAGGGTGTATTTGTGGAAGGACATGCTGCGATGCCTGAAAAAGCCCAGGAGATTAAAGAGAATGCCATTGCAAGAGCGAAGGATGCTGCTCATACCTTTTAAACCACTAAGAAGAGCCTGAACATATGCGTTCAGGCTCTCTTTTTATAAAACGGCAGGCTTCTCCATCTCATTTCCTTTCGGCTCAGGGACGAAAGCCAGAATGACAAGTCCGATGATAAAGAGGGCGACGAGACTGAAAACACCGCTATTAGACTCGCCTGTCACTTGGGCGGTGACGGCGACTAACAAAGGTCCGAGGATCGAGGCGAATTTACCGAAGATATTGTAAAAACCGAAGAATTCATTGGCGTTCTTCTTCGGAATTAATTTTGCAAAGTATGCCCGACTCAATGCCTGGATGCCTCCTTGGGAAGAAGCAACCAACATGGCGAGGATCCAGAAGTCCATTGTGGTCTCCAGGAAATAAGCGTAAATGCAAACGATGATATAAACGCAAATTCCTACATACAGCATCCTTTTCCCCGTGAATTTCTCCGCCAATCTTCCGTATAGAATAGCAAACGGTCCAGCCACAACCTGAGTCACAAACAGGATGATCAAGAGGTTAGTGGAGGTGATCCCAAGATCTGATCCGTAAGCCGTAGACATCGTAATGATGGTGCCGACTCCGTCGATATAAAAGAAGTAAGCAAGAAGAAACAAAAATAATGCACGGTATTTCCGGATTTCTTTCACCGTTTTACCAAGGCGCTTAAAGCTATTGGCAACAGGGTTCTTCTCACGCTCGATAAAGTAGCGCTGATGGACATTTTTTAGTAATGGGATGGAGAATAGTCCCCACCATAAAGCGGTAATGACGAACGCAATTTTACTGGCGATGGTAACGGAGAAGGGAAGTACCCCATTTTGAGATAATATGATGATGGCGATGCTTATGATAAACGGAATCGTGCTTCCGATGTACCCGAATCCAAAACCACGGGATGACACCCGATTCATCCGTTCTTCTGTCGTTACGTCGGTTAAAAAGGCATCATAGAAAACATTAGAACCAGCTGAACCGACGGCTGCCACTGTATAAAAAATTAAGAGGAGCAGCCACTGATCACTGGGAACGAAAGCGAGGAGGGCAGTGAATGTAACTCCGAGGGCAAAGAAGAAAGTAAAGAATTTCTTCTTGTAGCCTTCATAATCGGCAATCGTTCCGAGAATCGGGCCAATCATAGCCAGGATAAAGGTGGCAATCGCGATGGTGTACCCTAAATAAGCAGTGGAATTAGCGGCACTGACCCCCGCGTTAGTAGCGGCAGCCTTATAGAATAGCGGAAAGACTGCGGTCGAAATGATAATGGAATAGGCTGAATTTGCCCAGTCATAAAAGATCCAGCTGCTTTCTTCCTTTGAAAAACGCTTCATTGTTTTTCCCCCTAAGGATACAAAATCTCTTCTTTATATATCCAGCATTTCTTCGATCACTTTTCCATCAGTTGCCCCCAGGCTATGGCCGAGCAGGCGTGCTAGTGTCGGACCTTCATCTGTTAAATGCATAAATGGAATTTCAACATTTGACCTGATCCCTTTCCCGGAAGACATGAAGATCGTGGAGTAGTCTTCTTTTTCAGGAGAATATCCGTGAGACCCATACGTATAACGCTTTTCCTTTACATCCTCCTGGGTGATCGTATGAATAAAGGATCCTTTAAGAGTATCTTTAAAATAAAAACCGATTCTTGCTTCGAGCATAAAGGTACAGTATTCATCGGCCCCTTTTCTTCCGGCTTCTTCACCTGTGAGTATCTCTTCAATTCCATTTGAAGGATCCATCTGCAATTGCTCCAATAGGGATTGAACTGCTTGTTTCGTTTCAGAATCCTTCACGTACACATAGGCCGAACCATCACATCCATTGCAGTATGCTTTCCAGTCGATGACTTTTCCATGGTCATTCACTGTGATCAACCCATTATCCTTTAAAAGAATGTTTAGCTGAATAGCCTTTGATTCATCCAGTGCACTATGATCCCCAAGAGCGACAATAGTGGATTCTTCATAGATGCCGTTACCCTTCAAGGCATTAATGATTCTTCCCAACCGGGCATCATGGCGGCGTATGGCCGCATGTGCTTCTTCGGAAGAAAACCCATGGTAATGACGCTGTGTATCAAGATCGGTAAAGTGCACAAGCAATAGGTTTGGCTTCTTTTTGATCGTTTCAACGGTGGATTCCAGAACGAAATCATCAAGTTCAGGTTGATTCAGACCTTTCCGTATGTGACCAAAGAGACGATTCATGTGTAATTGGTAGAGAGGACTTCCATTGAAAAGGGAAACAAGGATTTGATTATGCCACGGCCGATTCGCGAAGATCTCGGGCATGTTGTAATCAATGTCTGCTTTAGCAGTCACAGGCCAGAGTAAAGCGGCTGTGGTCATACCTGCATTCTTGGCTTCGTCATACAATGTAGTACTCTTGACATGTCGTCGATGCCAATACCAATCCGGAGAAACCCGGCCAGGCTGAATGAGTGTATTATTCACAACACCGTGACGATTAGGAAGCTTACCGGTGACAATGGTGGTGTGACAGGGATAGGTCACAGAAGGATAAATGGTCTCAACATTTTTGCAAAAAGATCCATGGGCAAGCAGTTCTTGAAAGTGAGGAAGACCTTTTAAAATGGGGTAATCCAAAGCGGATAAACAATCGAAAGATATGACAATCAGGTAATCTGTAAGTCGAGTCATAATGGCCTCCAGCTTTCGCGTAGGATTGTACTATATACCTATTAATATAGCAGAACATTCAGAATAAAAATATGAAATTTCGATTATGCTGACGTTAAGGGACCGTAAAGAAGGAAGAGACATATAAAAAAACAGAGATGGTATCCCATCCCTGCCCTTAGTTGAGCTATATTTTAAATCTTCACTTTTTCCCCGATTCGACTATCTTGCTTCACATCCAGGCTGCCTGAATATTCAACCGTATCAATGTCACAATTCTCGCCGATTACAACATTTTTACCACGGACCAGCTTCGCCTTCGTGTTCTCAAGGTAAACCTCATCACCTTCGATCAGTTCTGAAAATAAGTAGTCTTCCTTTTGGAGAAAGAAGTTGACCATTTGTTTGATCAGTCCGTTCGAGTTGTGGTGTTTCACTGAAATCGTTTCGCCTCCGATTTCTTTAATGGAGGATTCATGATTGATTTCAATCTGAATACGGTCAGCATTCAACAGCCCTTCGATATGGACAGAGCCTGAAGAAGTGAAGGTTTCGACCTCACAATCCTTTTCTACTCGTAAAGATCCGCTTGCTTTAATCGATCCGCCTTGGATCCTTCCTCCAACCTTACACGATCCGCTCACCTTGAATGTTTTAAAGATAAGGTCTTTCAAAACAATGCTGGAACCACTTGTGTTCATTTCAGCAGCCATTACAGAGCCTTCATTTTTGGAGCTTCCACTTGTTGTAATTGTTTCTGCTTTTGTATCCCCTTTAATGGTGGAAGAACCGCTCGTTTTAATGTATCCCGCTTTTACGTCACCTGAAATCGTACCGGAACCTGAAATTTTAAGCTCATGGCAGTCGATGTCGCCAACGATCTTTCCACTTCCACTGATTTTTACTGCATCGAATTTCCCTCCGCCGGACGTTCCGGACCCACTGATCTTCAAGTCATGCAGTTCTTTGTTTTCCACTGTGTTCATTCTTTTCTCCTCCAGTTCAGGGACGTCATACCCCTTTTGTATTCGTGAACGTGATTTTCAATTCTTCCATCATCTGTTGTAAATCGAATTTCAATACTGCCTGTGCTAAATGGTCAACAAGCAATTCGGAATGAAGAGGAAGGAGCATCCATATATATTCCTCTCCTTTACGAAGACCAACAAGTTCAAGGGCAGAATCTTTCAGTGGAGTGAACTTCTCATGAAGAAAGAGAAATAAAGTGTGCAGTTCTTCCCTTGGGACTTGTATCCTTTTCGCCTTCTCAATAATCAACATATTTAATATATCTGGAAACTCAAATACCTTTCTTACCGGTAGAAGTGTTGTACAGAAGGATAAGGTATCTTCCGATAGAATGTTGTACGAAGGCAATTCATCTGCAGGGACTTCCATCTTAGTTGGATTTGGTGAAAAGAAATCGGATAGTTCATCCAGTGAATAATCATCCTTCATCTCTTTGATTGTATCGATACGTGAGAGCATTTTTTCCCTGGGGAAGAACGTTTCCTGACCCGTGAAGCTGGCTTTCTTAATAAACCAACTCTCAGGAATAATGTTCTTTCGTTTCCAACGGTAGAGCTGACCATACGAAATTCCGGTCCGTTCCAATACTTCCTTCTTAGAAATAAGATCTGTTTCCAATGAGGGATCACCTCTTATCTGTAACAAAACATTGTTACGTTACTTTAAAGTTAGTTTAACAGAACAATGTTACGTTAGTAAAGGGGTTATTGGAAAATTTTTAAAAATGACCCATTCCAAACCGGCTGAAAATGTTTGAAGGCGGGGATCAAGGGTACTAAAGAAACAGAAATGTTTTACATAGTAAACATTAATAAGCGTTGAGAGGGATGAAAGAATGGGAGACGACCGTCGTACAAAAGTGAATGAGAAAAGCAAGGATGAACAGCTTGAACAGTATCGCGTAGAGGACGAAGGTAAGCATCTTACAACCAATCAAGGATTGAAGGTATCAGAAGATGAATTTTCCTTGAAAGCCGGAGAACGCGGACCTACCTTAATGGAAGATTTCCACTTCCGTGAGAAAATGACTCACTTTGACCATGAGCGTATACCGGAGAGGATTGTTCACGCCCGGGGTTTTGCTGCACATGGAGAGTTCGAACTCTATGATTCAATGAAAGAATTTACTCGAGCTAAATTTCTTCAGGACACATCAACGAAAACCCCTGTATTTGTACGCTTTTCTACTGTCGCCGGATCCAAGGGTTCTGCTGAGACCGTGCGTGATGCACGGGGATTTGCTACGAAATTTTATACCGAAGAAGGCAATTATGATCTTGTAGGAAACAATATTCCTGTTTTCTTCATTCAAGATGCGATTAAATTCCCGGATCTTGTTCATGCTCTTAAACCGGAACCCCATAATGAAATGCCTCAAGCAGCTTCTGCCCACGATACGTTCTGGGATTTTATAGCGAATAACCAGGAGTCTGCCCATATGGTCATGTGGGCAATGTCCGATCGGGCCATTCCACGCAGTCTCCGTATGATGGAAGGATTCGGTGTTCATACATTCCGACTGGTAAACGCGGAGGGGAAGGCCCATTTTGTGAAGTTCCACTGGAAGCCGGTATTGGGGACTCACTCTCTCGTTTGGGATGAGGCTCAGAAGATCAACGGGAAAGACCCGGATTTCCACCGCCGTGATTTGTATGAATCCATCGAAAATGGCGATTATCCAGAGTACGAACTGGGTGTTCAGCTCATTAAGGAAGAAGATGAGTTTAACTTTGACTTTGATGTTCTTGATCCTACCAAGCTATGGCCTGAAGAAGAAATCCCTGTGAAAATCGTTGGGAAGATGACCCTTAATCGCAATGTGGACAATGTGTTTGCAGAAACGGAGCAAGCGGCTTTCCATCCTGGTTCCGTTGTTCCCGGGATCGATTTCTCAAATGATCCGTTATTACAAGGACGCTTATTCTCCTATACTGATACACAATTGATCCGCCTTGGTGGACCCAACTTCCATGAGCTTCCTATTAACCGACCGGTGTGCCCATTTCACAATAATCAGCGTGATGGATACGGCCGTCATACAATAAACAAGGGCCAGGTGAGCTACCATAACAACTCACTGGCTAAAAATACACCAGCTCCTGCTAGTCAGGAAGAAGGAGGCTACACTCATTATCAGGAGAAAATGGAGGGGCGTAAAGTCCGTTCAAGAAGTGAAAGCTTCAAAGATCACTTCTCACAAGCGACTCTTTTCTGGAACAGCATGAGTGAGCCTGAGAAAGAGCATATCATCCAAGCCTTCAGTTTCGAGCTTGGAAAAGTGAAGAGCAAATCTGTTCAGAAGCAGGTCGTCGATATGTTTGCAAACGTAAGCATGGAGCTGGCAAAAGGATTTGCCGAAGCAATTGATGTGGAAGTCCCTAGTGGTGAAGGATCGAAGGTAACCAAATCTTCTCCAGCCCTAAGCCAGGAAAATACGATTAAGAAACCTGCTACTCGTAAAGTAGGGGTCATCGTAGGAAACGGCTTTAAAGGGGAAGAAGTGAAAATGGTTCTTTCGGCTCTTAAAGAGGATGGCATCCAACCGGAAATCATCAGTGACAAGCTGGGGATGAGAAAAGGGGATGACGGTACGGAGCTTGAAGTGGACCATACCTTCTTAACAGGGGAATCTGTATTATTTGATAGCCTTTACGTAGTAGGCGGAGAGAATGTAGATAAAAAGTTCTCTCAAGATACAACCTACTTTGTCAAAGAAGCGTATTCTCACTTCAAACCAATAGGTGCCACTCATGAAGGGACCCACTGGCTGGAAGAAGCAGGTGTCAGTGGCTCTGGAGTGGTGACCGGGGAAGACATGAAGTCATTTGCAAAAGAATTTACAGAAGCTATCGCAGCACATCGTCATTGGGATCGCGAATTAGTATAAATATATTTTAATAGGAAGACAGGGGAACAATACTCTCTCTTCTATATGAGAAGTGCCAGACCTGATTGAACGGTCTGGCATTTTTTTAATCATTGAATCCCAATCCGGTGGAAACTCAAGCCAGATTCCACTTTTACATCGTTCAAATCATCGCTGCACCTACTATACTCTTTCCATCAACAGGCCAAACAGCCATTGAAAATGAAAAAATTCCCATAAACAAAAATCTTGAAAGTCAAAAAAGGTCAAAGTATACTATGGTTATAAGGTCAAAGAAAGTCAAAGTCAAACTAAGTGAATACCAGACAGACTGACCTTATCCATAATACAATCTACAAAAATATTTATATAAAAACTCTGCTACAGGAGGTCATGTTTAATGAAATGCCAAGTATGTCAACACAACCAAGCAACGGTTGAAGTGTATAAGCAAGTCAATGGTCATAAATCCAGTATGAAGATGTGTTCAGCCTGCTTTCAAAAGCAACAAACGCCTTCTGGAACACACGGAGGATTTCCGTTTGATGAGTTGTTTAAAGGGATGAGCATGGGAGGAAATCCAAATGATGGCTTCCACAATCAGCAATCATCTCCTCAAACCCAAGGCGGAAATGGAGGAAATGGCGTTCTCGATCAGTTTGGACGCAATGTGACTGGAGCGGCCAAAGCTGGATTGATTGACCCTGTTATCGGAAGGGACAAAGAAGTGAATCGCGTCATTGAAATTTTAAATCGCCGTAATAAGAATAACCCGGTACTCATCGGTGAGCCCGGTGTGGGTAAAACGGCTATCGCTGAAGGGCTGGCCCTTAAAATTGTAGCAGGTGATGTTCCATCCAAGTTATTAAATAAAGAAGTGTATGTAATGGATGTTGCTTCACTAACTGCCGGTACAGGGGTTCGCGGTTCTTTTGAAGAACGTTTAAAAGCCATCATCAACGAACTTCAGAATCGACCAGACGTGATGTTATTTATTGATGAAATCCATCAACTGGTTGGTGCCGGTTCTGCTGAAGGCTCTATGGACGCAGGGAACATTCTAAAACCAGCTTTAGCCCGGGGTGAACTGCAAGTGATCGGGGCTACCACATTGAAGGAGTACCGCCAAATTGAAAAAGATGCAGCACTGGAGCGGCGTTTTCAGCAGGTGATGGTCAATGAGCCGACACCTGAAGAAGCCATCGAAATCCTTAGAGGATTAAAAGATAAATATGAAGACTATCATGAAGTCGAGTTTACCGACGAGGCCATTGAAGCTTGTGTGAAACTATCCCATCGATATATTCAGGATCGATTCTTACCTGATAAAGCCATTGATTTAATGGATGAAGCAGGTTCTAAAGTCAATCTTCAGTCAGAGGGCAAAGACAAGACGGCCATCCTAAAAAAATTGAACGATGTAAGAGAGAAGAAGGAACTGGCAACAAAAGAAGAGAACTATGAACAAGCTGCCATCCTTCGCGATCAAGAAGCAGAATTAGAAAGACAAGTTGGTGAAGGTGGGTCAGATTCCAAAGCACTTGTAGAAAAAGAACTGATCCAGACGATCGTTGAATCGAAAACGGGTATTCCTGTCGGGAAGCTGCAAAGCGATGATCGTAAGCGAATGAAAGCACTGGAAGAAAACCTGGCGGGTAAAGTAATCGGACAGGAAGAGGCAGTAAAGAAAGTAGCGAAAGCGATTCGCCGCAGCCGTGCAGGATTGAAGGCGAAGCACCGTCCAATCGGTACATTCCTCTTTGTAGGACCAACTGGTGTAGGTAAAACAGAATTAACGAAAACACTGGCAGAAGAGTTGTTCGGATCTAAAGATTCGATGCTTCGATTAGACATGAGTGAGTACATGGAAAAACACTCAGTATCTAAACTGATCGGTTCACCTCCAGGCTATGTAGGTCATGAGGAATCCGGACAATTGACTGAAAAGGTAAGAAGGAACCCTTATTCAATCATACTCCTGGATGAAATCGAGAAAGCCCATCCCGATGTTCAGCACATGTTCCTTCAAATTCTTGAAGATGGACGTCTCACCGATAGTCATGGAAGAACGGTCAGCTTTAAAGAGACTGTGATTATCATGACAAGTAACGCAGGGGTGACGGACAAGAAGGAAGCAGTGGTCGGTTTTAACACAGGTGGCACAGATGCTATTAAAGAAACGAATATTCTTCAATCACTGGGTGCCTACTTTAAGCCTGAGTTCCTGAACCGTTTTGACAGCATCATTGAATTTGAATCTCTTGAAAAAGAAGAGCTTCTTCAAATTCTTGACCTTATGCTGAACGAATTGCAGGTTGAACTTAAAGAGCAGGGGATTACTGTCACCATCCATGAAGATGCGAAGAGTAAACTCGTTGAACTGGGACATCATCCTGAATTCGGTGCACGACCATTACGTCGTGTGATCCAGGAAAGAGTGGAAGATAAAATCGCTGATTTCCTTCTTGATGAAGATGGTATAACCGACGTAGTCATTTCACTCGAAAACGATGAAATCATCGTCAAATAAGAAAAGAAGCAAAGAAGCATCCTTAGAGGTGCTTCTTTTTCTATTCTTTCCTCTTCAAAAAAGTGATATATACTGCCATAGCTAAATAAACGCCTAAAACTAAGACAATAAATACAGGGGTAGAAAAGGAAATCATAGAAACACCCTCACTTTAAATCTTGTAAAGATGGATGGAAAATGAATAATAGGATCGCAATGATAGGTAAGGAAATAATGATGGCAAGTAACGGCCTTTTATGGTGCAATCCTAAGATTGAAAACATGATGACATTAAAAATAGCAGACCATCCTAAATTCCAGTCATTTTCGTAAAGGAACAATCCTTTTTTATGAAATAAGTATTCCAATAACGTGAAATAGGCAATCCAGCACGTAAGATACAGCCACTTCCTTTTTCGATATGGAAAATAACGAAGAAAAATCATGATGACAATCGGAAGGATGAAGAAAGTGAAGACAAGTTCAATAAGGGTATGATTGAGCCAGTCTACCGTTACAGCCCTGTACTCCCATAATGTATGGTTGTAAAAAATAAAATTATATGTGAGATTACAAATAATATAGTATTGAACCGTTGGATAATACTCTCTCCAGCGGTTCCAATCGATAAAAAGCTTGGCGAAAATCAGGTAAACAACCACTACCAGTATTAGGTACATATGGGAACAATCCTTGTTTTTGTTATTCAGTATGGACGTAACAGAAAAAGAATAGACATTCTGGACAGATAAAGTGCCTGATTCTCATTGAATCAGGCACTTTAATTGGAGGATCTATTCCATTTCTGACAGCACTTTATCAATCGCTTGGGCAACACCATGATCTGTATTGATACCAGTGACCCAGTCAGCGGCTTCTTTCACAGCTTCCTGGGCGTTACCCATCGCCACTCCGAAACCGGCTTCACGAATCATGGCTATATCATTCATACTGTCCCCGACCGACATGACTTGATCCATGGAAAGGTCCAGCCATTGGCATACCTTCACTAAAGCCGCTGCCTTATTGACCCCTGCAGGATTGATTTCAATATTCGTCGGCGAAGAGTTAGTGATTTCCAAAGCTTCATTTTTCACCAGCTCGTCCATCATGACTTTGCGGACGTCATCATCCTGAATATCGAAACCAAATTTCAACCAGTTATAGGTACCGATATCTTGATCAAAAGGCTTATTCGTATTGAAAAGTCCTTGGGAAGTAGAAGACCAGAAGTACACATCATGCTCTTCTTTTAATTTCCAAAGCTGTTTCACAAGATCAAGATCAAGTGGGATGCTATCTACCAGATTATATTCATGATCGTAAATTTCCCCGCCATTCACGGTCACCAGGTAAGATGAACGCCCAAGCTCATCTGAAATGTCCCGGCATGTGAAAAGGGAGCGGCCAGTACTTAACACCACATGAATACCTTTCTCCTTTGCGTGCTGAATGGCCAGTGCGTTTTCAGGAGAAACTTCTCCTTCGTGATTGACCAGTGTTCCATCCATATCCAGGGCAATTAATTTAATATCCATTTTACCTATCACGTCCTTCTATTCATTCATATCCAGTGTAATATAATTCGAGCAAATCTTCTAGGAACCTGGCTTGATGAAGGTATTATTTCCTAAGTACTGAACTTCATATTACAATAGAAAAGAGTATATATTTGAGAGGAAGAGAACAATGGAGTCTACATATGAAAAGGGTAAGTGGAAGCAGCTTATTACTTTAATAAAGGAAACCAATCCACCGAAAACCCTGTTTGGCATTTCTTTATTCTTGAGCCTGCTTACAACGATTGCGGGACTTGCTATACCATTATTAACAAGTAAGTTGATCGATGACTTCAGTTTAGATTCGTTAAGCAAAGGGGTCATCATAGGGATGATCGCTGCCTTTTTTGTTCAAGCGATTGCAGGAGGAGTGTCTGTTTACATATTGGCGAGGGTCGGGCAGCATGTGATCGCCTCATTGAGAGAGAAGCTTTGGAGAAAGTTGCTGGTTCTGCCCGTTCCTTATTATGATTCACATGAAACGGGTGACTCGGTCAGCCGTATGACTAGTGATACGGGAGTGATCAAAAACCTGATCACCGAGCACCTGACAGGCTTTATTACAGGGATCATCTCTGTAATAGGTGCTATCATCGTACTGTTTTATTTAGATTGGCCACTTACCCTGGTGATGTTTTCAATCATACCACTGTCACTCTTGTTTCTTATTCCGATTGGCAAAAAGATGGCTGACATCTCAAGGGGATTGCAAACAGAGACTGCAAGCTTTTCGGCTATCTTAACGAGAGTCCTTTCGGAAATCCGTCTCGTGAAGTCATCCAATGCGGAAGAGATTGAATTTCAAAAAGGACAAACAGGAATCAAGAAGCTCTATGCCCTCGGAATAAAGGAAGGGATCATTCAAGCGTTAATGTCTCCGGTCGTTTCATCTTTAATTATCATCGTGCTTGTACTCATTATTGGATTCGGCGGTATTCGAGTGACCTCTGGAGCCATGACGGCCGGGGAGCTTGTTGCTTTCTTTATCTACCTCTTTCAGATTATCATGCCGATCACCCAGATCATCGTATTTGTAACTCAATTCCAGAAAACAGTGGGAGCAACAGAGAAAGTGTTATCGATTCTCAATTTAGACGAAGAAAACCTTGAGGATGGAAGGTCCGTCCCTCAAACAGATCGTTCCCTGGTCCTTGATGGGGTGACGTTTGGGTATGAAGAGGGGGAGAAAGTGTTAAAGGATGTGACGATAACGGCAGAAAAAGGGAAGGTGACGGCCATCGTTGGTCCGAGTGGAAGTGGGAAAACGACACTATTTTCATTAATTGAGCAGTTCTATAGGCCACAGCAAGGAGAGATTCTATTGGGGGAAGAGACGATCAGTTCATACTCGCTAAAATCATGGAGGGAACTTCTTGGCTACGTCTCCCAGGATAGTCCGATCTATTCGGGAACGATCGGGGACAATATCTCTTACGGCCTCCATGGGGATATATCAGAGGAAAAGATGATAGCCGCTTCAAAAATGGCTTATGCCCATGAATTTATCAAGGACCTCCCTAACGGTTATCAAACAGAAGTAGGAGAAAGAGGAATCAAGCTTTCAGGTGGTCAGCGACAACGACTTGCCATTGCAAGAGCGCTATTGAGGGACCCTGATATCCTAATGCTGGATGAAGCCACTTCAAGCCTTGATAGTCAATCGGAAATTGTCGTTCAGGAAGCCTTGAAGAACTTAATGAAGGGACGAACCACCCTCGTGATTGCCCATCGCTTATCCACTATCGTGGATGCCGATCAAATCGTCTTTTTAGAAAAAGGAAGGGTGACTGGAGTCGGTACACATGAGGAGTTGTTTACATCCCATGCTTTATACCGTGACTTTGCGAGACAGCAGTTAAGGATAGGGGAGCATCCTGATGAGGGAAGTGAACTAACATGAAACCTTTTACTGAACGAGTGGTGAAAATCATACAGAGCATTCCTCCTGGACAAGTGATGACGTACGGTCAAATCGCTTCACTGGCAGGCAGTCCGAGAGCTGCAAGGCAGGTCGTACGGATTCTTCATTCCATGAGTGAAAAGTATAAACTTCCCTGGCACCGGGTTTTAAATAGCAAAGGGGAAATTGGCTTCGGGGATGAAGAGCAAGCGATGACCCAAAGGCTATCTTTGGAGGCTGAAGGGGTTGATTTTATAGGGAACAATCGGATCGAGTTAGAGGAGTATCGGTATTTGCCTGAACACATACAATGATGGTAAAAAAGGCAACCTGTTCAAGGTTGCCTTTTTTGTTAATTCAGCTGTCCATTCCTCAGTCTCTTCAGCCAACGCTTTTGTCGGGAGCTGATAAACAAATAACCAACTAAACTTAATCCAGATACCACGAAACTACTTTGCCAAATGAAATCCACGTCGAATCCCAATCCTGTAAACGCGCCAACGCCACCGGAGAGTAGAAGGATGAAGGACTGCTTCTTTTGGTTTTCAAAAATCCCAAACTGAAACTCATTTTGCTGATGATGATCCTTTTGCTCGAGTGCTTTTTCCGGTAGGTCCAGGAGCTGACGGAATTTTTGCACCGTTTGAAACAGCGGCTGAGCACTTATCCATTTCAAAAGAAGCTCCCACTTGTTTGTGTTACTCTCCTTTACCCAATCCATGAAGGCTGGTTTGATGACATCGAGGGTCTCCTCATCGGGACTCAATGTATGAACAAGCCCCTCTATGGTTGCAAAAGAGCGCCCTAAAAAGATGAAGCGTGTAGGGACTTGTACAGGCAATGATTTCACCATATCATTTATTTCTTTCTTCACTGATATCAGATCCATCTGTTTGAAGTGCTCCATATCGAGTGTGAAAAATTCTTTCAGCACGGGTTCTATCGTCTTCGGACTGGCATCAGGAAGCAAGAACCCTAATTGAGCCAGAGCTTCTGCTGCTTTCCGGAAATTTTTTAAGAGGATTCCTTCCAGAAGATCTTGAAAGTGAGTTGAATCTCTCTTGGAAATTTCCCCGATCATTCCGTAATCCAGGAGAACAAAGGTACCATTCGGCTGAAGAAGTATATTCCCTGCATGTGGGTCGGCATGAAAGATGCCCGGCTCGAGCCATTGGGGAAGGAAGAGGCGAAACAATTCCTGAGCTAACTTCTGCCCGTCCAACCCATAAGAATCAAACGCTTTTCTGTCATTCAATCGAACGCCACCCACCCACTCCATCACCAATACTTTATCTGTACAAAGTTCAGGGTACATAGCAGGAATCTTCACGTTAGGATGGGCCTTGAACCGCTGCTTGAATGAAATAGCCGTGTTCATTTCCTTTGAAAAGTCGAGCTCTTGTTCGATGACTTGCTTCAATTCCTGATAAAGCATTTTGAAATCAATGAACCCTTTTGGAACAGGTGCGAAATGTCTGGCAAACCAAATAATGATGGCAAGGGAGCGGAAATCCGTTTTCACGAGGGAAGGAATCTCAGGGCGCTGCACCTTGATAGCCGCTTGCTTACCATCTGACAGCGTCGCCTTATAGACTTCTCCTATAGAAGCTGAAGCAACAGCTTCCTGGTCGATCGCCTGTACCTTAGTAGTCACCGGGCTGTCCCATTCACGTTCCAGAACTTTTTCAATCGCCTCCCAAGGTGAAGGAGGAACGTGATCGACCAGATCCTGTATTTGATTAATAAATCCTCTCGGCAGCAAATCCTCACGTATACTGAGGAGCTGGCCAACCTTGATCAAAACACCATTTAATTCAAATAAGGTTTCTTTAAACTCTTTTCCTATCCGTTCCCAAAGTTTTTCTTTCTCCCATTGGGACTTACCGCGGAGACGGTACCAATAGACTCTTACCACGATGGAAAGAGCCAGTGATAGTATCTTCCACATTCTCCAAAGCTTCTTCTCTGACTTCATCGTTTCATCCCCCGTAACTGGACTGTCTAGTTCTATTATGTAATACGGATAAAAAAGAAGAAAGTTTCTCTGCCTTATTATCAAAATATTTCATTTTGTATTGGGTTTTTATGGTAATATAAACACAATTCGAGAATTTCAATAAATTAGTGAAAGAATTCTAACAAGACCAAAGGATGTGAAGGACAGAATGAGCGGGATTTAATACAATTCATTGTGAAAGAGATAACCAGTTATTATTGGAACGACAAAAGTTAAGAGATTCTATTAAAAAGGATTTACTAAAAGATGAGAATATCGTCGCTTATTTTTACGGAGGTTCAATGGCAAAGGGGAATCATGATCGTTATTCGGACCTGGATCTGAGAATTGTAGTGAAGGATAGCATGTTTGAAGAATATCGCAAGCGAAAAAAAGAGCGTGCGGGTAATTGGGGAAACGTCCTGTACTATGAAGACTTTCCATGGGCAGTGCATACAGTCGCTCACTATTCTTGCTTCGTCAAGGTGGATGCATTTTATTACAAAAGAAGTGACTTGAAGCCTTCATTGTATATGACGGAAGCAGATATCATTTTCGACCCTCAACGGATCGTACAGGAAACGGTCGATGCTTCTCAATCATTGAATTACCAAGTGACTTTAGAAGAATTTAAGCTCTGGAGAAGTAAATTCTTCGCCCACAGTCATGAAGTGTATCGAAGGATCAACCGGGGAGAACTGTACTATGCCCTCCATTCCCTTGATATGATGAGATGGTCGGTTGCTGCCGGGTGGGACATGGAGAGCGGTAGGGTTCCTAATGCACCCGGTGACTGGTCGAGATATGAGGGGAAGCGCTCACCTTTTACACAGGAGCAAAATGCATTACTGGAGAGTTGGGGATGCAGTCGGAATCCTGATGAAATGTATTTAGTGATGAAGGCGATATTTCCAGAGTTTAAGCTTGTACATCTTTCACTGTGCATGAAGCTTGGAGTGGAAGAGAATGGTGCGTGGGTGGATGAGATTTTGGGAATGGTTCTTTAAAAATATGAAATTGAGGTGGAGTATATGAAGCTGGCTTTTCTATGTCATCCAGTCAAAGATTTAATGCAATCTCTCAATTATTATCGTGATACTTTAGGGTTTGAAGAAGCCTGGCGCGAGGGAAATCACACAATTGCTCTCAAGTTACCAGGAACCGAGGTTCAATTAATGATTGAAAATGATGAGCCTGATTTAGCACCCGGCGGAATTTTCATCGTAGACAGTGTAGACGAATATTATGAGCAACATCAAGAAAAACTTCATTTCATAAAAACCCCATGTGATATTCCTCCAGGCAGGTATGCCATATACCAAGATGATAGTGACAACTTAATCCGGATTATTGATTTGAGTCGAGAGCGTTGACGTAGGATTGGTGGGCGGTGATTGTTCATCTGTTAAAATATCGATGATTGTTGACAAGTAAATTTGGCTTTGAATTTGACAGTTAATCATCGGTGGATATTTAACAGGTGAAATTTCACTGAAAATCAGCAGCTGAAATCTTTCTTAAATTCAGCTGCTGAAAGATACCGAGAATTAATTTTCCACAAAAATATCTCAAGAAATAAACAATGCCCTTACCGGTTATGACACCTTTGTGAACTGCTCAAAACCCTATTGCAATAAGCAGGGAGAAGAGGTATATTATAAGTGTAAAGAACATGTGAAACGTTTCACAAATAGAAACAGCTATCATATCATAACCATCACAAACTTTGATCAACTGTTTTTTTTAATCACTCTTGTGAAACATTTCACAATATACATCCAAAAGGAGATGATCCATCATGAGATGGTGGGAAAATCAAAAGGTGAGCATGGTTTGGACAGTGATTAGAATCTGGTTGGGCGTTCAATGGCTGGAAGCGGGTTGGCATAAGGTGAACGATGGTTTTGATGCAAGCGGATTCTTGCAAGGAGCATTGGCTAAGGCGACGGGAGATCATCCAGCCGTTCAAGGGTGGTACGCAGAATTCCTAAAAACGTTCGCAATACCGAATGTCGATGTATTCAATATTTTGATCCCTTGGGGAGAAGTACTGGTGGGAATTGGGTTGATTGTCGGATTCATGACAATACCTGCATTAGTCGCAGGAGCTTTCATGAACTTAAACTTCTTATTGGCGGGAACGGTGAGCACAAATCCAGTTCTCTACACAGTTGCCATCATCCTTCTTTTTGCCGGCAGAGGGGCATTCTGTTGGGGAGCTGACCGCTGGATGATGCCATACCTGAAACATATGGTCCTTCCTAAAGGCAAACAGCATAAAAAGCCGGTCGTGGTGTGATAGAACGTTTAATGAAACCACCCATGCAGACATTGCATGGGTGGTTTCTTAATGAATTCCTCAGAACCTATCTTTTTTTTACCTACAGGGAGTGCACTATTGGTTTTTCTTCACTCGTGCACGCTGGTTGGCAGCATTGGCGCGAGCTTGTGCTTCCATATCAGCCTGGTCGGCAAGTTCACGTGAGAACTCTTCGTCAACACCGTCAGATTTGAGCTGAGCGGGTGTTTGTGGCAAGCTGTTTTTGTTTCCTCGTTTACTATTTCCGCGTGATCTGCCCAATATGAACATCCCCTTTTCAGTTGGTTAAAAAAATAAAGGTACAGACTAAGAAGTCTGTACCTTTATTCTTCTTCAAAGTAAGGGTTTTTAGTTAGGTAATAATTGTCTATCTATGGGCTTTGGAACTGAAGCCGCCTGCACGATCAGCTGCTTTGAATTCCCGTGAATATGTTACTTCCTGCGCACTGGATAGAACCGATTTGTTTTTGTCTTTCTTCTTCTTATTATCCATTCGTATGTACATCCCTTCTTTTCAAGATTAACACTATTTTTGCCTTGAAAAGAAAGGGGCATACCTGTGAATTAATGATAAATGTCAATCAAGGCACTTTTTAATTCAGGGTATTCAAATTGAAAACCGTTTTCTGAAAGGACACTCGGAAGTACTTTTTGGCCTTCTAGCACTAAGGCGCTCATTTCACCCATTGCTACTTTTAAAGCAAGGGAAGGGACAGGAATCCAGTGTGGCCTGCCAAGCACGGCCCCGAGTGTTTTCCCAAACTCTTTCATGGTAACGGGGGAGGGTGCTGTCACATTCACCGGTCCCGAGATGGATTCTGTTTCAACAATGAAATGCACCGCTCTTGCGATGTCTTGAATATGGACCCACGACATCCATTGATCCCCGGACCCGACCGTTCCTCCCACAAACATTTTATAAGGAAGAGCGATACGAGGGAGGGCGCCTTCCTCCTCCCCCAGTATAATCCCGAAACGAGCATATGCAACCCGGATATCCAGCTGATTTGCCTTGCTCGCTTCTTTTTCCCATATTTGAACGGTTTCTCCTAAAAAGTTCTCTGCCGTTTCCGTTGACGCTTCCGTATACGTATTCGTTTTTGAAGAAGGATAGTAGCCGATTGCACTTGCGTTAATAAGACACGCCGGTTTCTCTTTCAGCGCTTTTATAATGTTCATTACCTCTTGTGTTGAGTTGATCCGGCTATTGATGATTCGTTTCTTACGCTCATCCGTCCAGCGGCCGCTGTTAATGGATTCCCCTGCAAGGTTAATGAAGGCTTGGATTCCTTCGAGCTCTTCTTCGGGTTTCGCCCCGTCGGACAGCCATTTTACGTAGGTAACTCCTGAACGATTGTCGTATTTATCCGGATTTCGAGTAAGTATCATGACTTCGTGATGGTGTTCGAGAAGTTCCTCCGTCAGAGCCTGCCCGACAAAACCCGTCCCACCTGTTATAGCGATCTTCATCATCATCCCTCCAATATACTTATTATTTTACCTATCTACAGAATAAAAAACATATGCTGAATGTGTTAGGATTACAATGAGGTGGAAAAAATGGGTAAGATTACGAAAATAACGAAGCAAGTAAAGAACGATGAGCGTTACAATTTATTTATAAATGGAAAATATGCCTTCAGTGTCGATGAAGCAGTACTGGCAAAATTTCAGCTCCGAAAAGGTATGGAAGTGGATGAGCTTGAGATTTCAGAACTTCAATATGAAGACGATGTAAAAAAAGCATTCAATAAAGCGATTCAATATTTAGCCCATCGAATGCGCACGGAAAAAGAAATTCGGGACCATTTACAAGAAGGAGATCCCGAAGATGGAGTCATACAGGAAGTGGTTCATAAATTAAATGATATTAAATACATCAATGATTTAGAATTCGCTCACGCTTTTGTCGGGACTCACATGAATACCTCTGATAAGGGGCCGACTTGGATCCGGGGGGAATTAAGAAGAAAAGGGGTGGATGATCCTTATATCGAAGAGGCTCTTGCTGTATTTACCGAAGAGAAGCAGGTAGACAAAGCGGTCGGTCTCACCGAAAAACTTCTTCATAAATATAGAAAAGATTCCAAGATGATTGCCAGGCAAAAAATTGAACAAAATCTGATGCGAAAAGGATATCCGGGTTCTGTCATGAAAATTGTCTGGGAGACAGTAGAATCTGATCGAGATGACGATGAAAAATGGGATGCAGTCTATCACCAAGGGTTAAAGGCTCATAGAAAGCTGAGTTCGAAGTATGAGGGATACGAGTACGTCCAGAAAATGAAACAGACCTTGTATCGAAAAGGTTTCTCGATGGAGGATATCGAAAGACTTTTGGAAGAATTAAAAGAAAATGAAGAATGATTTAATGTTTTCAAGATAGATTGAACTATAAGGGTATGACAAGGGGGAGTTCGTGTGGAGATTTTTGCGCTTCTGTTTGCTGGATTAACACTTCTGCTGCTCATCGGCACGACTAAAAAATTCAAGCTTTACACAGGTGGAATTGTCGTAGGGGCAGCCGTACTATTTATCATTGGTGAAATCATCATTAAAGTCCAAACCGGATTCTATACACTTGGGAAGCAAGAGTGGTATAACCAAGGGTACGCCGAAACCATGGGGAAATGGGTGATGCCATTTTTCCTATTGGGGGTGGCGATTTTCCTCATCATCGTGAACATCCGGATGATTCAGCAGTTTCTCAAAAGAAAAGACGGTAGCCGCTGGGTGTGGATGGCTTTTGTCGTGGTTATTGATGCCTTCGCTGTATTTATAGTGCCTGTTTTATTATTTGTAGTGGCCTTTATGTTCTTCCCTTTTGCTCCATAAATAAGAAGGCAGTCTTCCTTTAGGGAAGGCTGCCTTTTAAGGTTTATTTTTTTGATTCGATGACGATTTCGTCTTTTTCTTGGTATTCATTCACAATCAATTCCGCAACTTCCTTAGGAGAGCGAAGCCTTGAAGGATCACTGATATGATCGCTGTTTTCCCAGAATGGAGTATCCATTCCACCCATATAAGCATTCACGATACGAAGATTCGAATCCTCGTACTCCTTCTGTAAACTTTCACCAAATCCTCTGAGGGCAAACTTGCTCGCTACATACAATGATTCGTTCTTTTTCCCTCTAAGGCCTGCTGTTGAAATAATGTTAATGATGGTGCTATTTTGTTCCAGTTGATTTAGCAGTACCTTGGTTAATCGGATGGGACCCAGTGCATTCGTTTCAAACATGCTTACTAATTCATCATCTTCCGTATCCTTGAAGGGACCGAAATAGCCTATCCCTGCGTTATGTAGAAGTAATTCTACATTATGATCCTTAAGATGATTTTCACCGAACTGTTGTATGTCATGAGTTGACCGAATATCCAACGTGGCAAATGAAACCTGTCCGCCTATGTTTTCAATTTCTGCTGCAGCTTCTTTTAAGCGGTCTTCCGTCCGAGCAAGAAGGAAGATATGATATCCTTGCTGGCTAAGAAGCTTTCCTAATTCTTTTCCAAGGCCGGAGCCTCCGCCTGTGATGATGGCTGTTTTCATGGTGGCGTCATCCTTTCTGGTGTAATTGATTAAGGGCCTGTCTTATGCTTGTCGGGTCTGACCAGCCGCTTCCGCTTTTCTTATTGTCCAGCTGCGGGGCTTAGAGGCTCGAGGTCATAAGTCCAGCCCACCAAAAAGGCAAAGAGCGCCTTTCCGGTGGACTTGCCTTATGCTTGTCACCTCTGGGCAAAGCCCCTCCGCTTTTCTTATTGTCCAGCTGCAGCGGCTAGCCCCTCGAGGTCATAAGCCGTGATGGCCAAAAAGGCAAAGGACGCCTTTCCGGCCATCCCGTCTTATGCTTGTCGGGTCTGACCAGCCACTTCCGCTTTTCTTATTGTATCATTTTCTCTATACTACTATTAGTAGAGGTGATGAGGAATGGAACAAGAGAGAAGATATAGTGAGATGACGGAGCATGAGTTGAAGCAGGAGATTGCTTCGTTGAAGGAGAAGGCAAGGAAAGCTGAACAGCTGGGGATTGTGAATGAGTTTGCCGTTTTGGAGCGCAAGGCACTTATGGCACAGGCTTATTTGATGAATCCTGACGCCTACAAGCCTGGCGGGATATACGCAATAGAAGGTGATCCCGGTACATATTTCAAAGTCGACTATCTAAACGGGGTATTTGCCTGGGGATATCGCCTGGGTGGAGACGGAAAAGAAGAAGCACTGCCGATTTCCCTATTGGCAGGAGAAAAGAAGTAATGAAGAGGTCCGTCATAGGGACGGACCTCTGAAGTAGTCTAGGAACGCTTGCGTGTCTGGTTCTCTAGAATGATTAAGTCTTGAGTTTGTGTGGTTTGTCCATTAGCTTGGGAATGGGCATGCTTTGGATTGTAGAATGCCTTGTTAAATGGACTGCTGTACTTATTTCGGTAGAAGTTGTTTTTCATGTTTGCCATCGTAACTACCCCCTAAACAGATTTTCACTTCATTAAAGTGAGTCGTGATCTCTTTCTCCAGAAGCTTTCATACGTTCTTGAGGATGGGTATTGATGGTGCCGTTAGCCCTTTTAGATGCAAATTCCGCTTTAGCTCTCGGTTCACCTTCGAATTTATTGTTATTCATGTTAGGGAACCCTGTCGTTTTATTTCGCATAAAGTGCCTCCTAAAAGGTGAATTTTCTGACTCATACCGTGAAGAAGCAAAGGTTCACAACTAAGCTTAACCACGTACTAATAGTATGGGTGAATTGGTGTACATTATCATAAAAGAGGGAACTAAATATATGGAAAAGGAGGAGACAAAATGGAGTCAACATTCCACGAATTAACACAATTGTTAATTGAAAAAAATAATAAGCTCTCGTATGAAAAAGCGAGAACCTGGATCGAACTTGTGTGGGAGGATTTCGAAGCCACATATGCAAAAGCAGGTTACGATTATAAAGGAAAAGCAGTAACGGAAAAAGTCGTTCGCCAATGGGTCAATACATACGGTGAACAAATCCACGAATTTGCTGCACAAAACCCTAAATACAAACACCTGATCGACGATAAAGAAGATGACGATTTAGTACATTAAAGTGATGAGGGACGGACCTTTTTAAAGGTCCGTCCCTCACTGCTTTAATCGATTAAAATGTCGATGTCGACTTTGGAGCGAAGTTTTTCTTCGCTGAAGACCCATCCTGTGTAGGAGCTGACGATGTTCAGGTCTTTGTCGAGCTGTACCAGGGCGACAAAGGGATAGTGTCCATTATTTCTGTAGCGAAGATCGATGAAGCGTACTTCAAAGTGATCATCGTATTCGTCCACTTCCCAGCGGTAAACCGGGGAAAAGGAAAGAAAGGCGGCGAGATTTTTATCTTTTTTAGCGGCATTGATGACTGGATTCTCAGGTATCGGTATACGTTCAAATTTATCGAAAATCGTAATCGACCGTCTGAATGCCCGTGCGACATAATAATGTTCCTTGGTCACAATCGCAAGGCGCCATTGGAAAAACCGGATCGTCGGTGAAACGATGATTTTTTCCGCTTTAGGGATTCTTCTCTTCACCGCATTTTTCACTGCTTTTTGAACCTGGAATCTCAATACATAATAAGCGAAAATCACAATGTACATGACCAAAAAGGTTTTTCCAGGTGGTAATCCTATGCCCCACAGAATCAATCCGCCGATGTGAATACCAAAGATAATCGGATCAAACGTGTTAATGACTCCTAAAGCGACCCATTTCGACGAAATCGGCCTGATTGCCTGTGTCCCATAGGCATTGAAAATGTCGACAAATACATGGAGGAATACGGCCACAAATGTCCAAATCCATAAATGAAGCAAATCTGCCCCCGGGAAAAAGGGATAAAGACAAGCGACAATTAATAGCGGCCAAAGAGCAACGGCCGGAATGCTATGGGTGATGCCTCGGTGATGACGTATATAAACGGCATTATTGCGTAATTTCAAAACGGTATCGATGTCTGGTATTTGAGAGCCGATGACTGCTGCAACTAACACACTTTGAGAAGTGGCTGCACTTTCAGCAACAACGGGATCCAAGGTGGCTAAGCCCCCTAGAGCGAAACCCATGACGATATGAGTGCCTGTATCCAAAAAAAGTCCTCCCTTGGCTCTTTTCATCTGTATTTTTATGACTTGTAATCATTTTTGAACATGATATGGTTAAAAGGAGTTTATTTCAATGAAAAACACTTTACACATTTACTTAGAATATGAAATAAAACAAAATTTTCAACCTCAATATAATCAGATTATGAACAATATCGTAGCTACATTACCACAATACGACGCTTTTAATATCCAGTGGGAAAAGTCTGAAGCCAACCCTAATCGTTTCATCGAACGGTTTATAGTGCCCACTGAATCCCATTTCCATGTTTTGAAACGTTTACGGACATCCCGTCGTCATTTATTATTTGGATTACTGGACGAATGTATTTGTGGAGGGTTAAAAGAAATAAACCTTGTTGGCTTAAAAACACAGCTTTAATTATTTATTCCCTATTCAACGTAACATTTAACATCCTGGAGGTACAAAATTGAAAGAAGAACCATTGAAACATTTAGACACCATTGACCGTGAGGAATTTCAGAAGAATTTATTATCATGGTTTTCAAGCGAACAGCGTGATCTTCCATGGAGGAAGGATCAAGATCCATACAAAGTGTGGGTATCTGAAATCATGCTTCAACAAACAAGGGTGGATACGGTCATACCTTATTTTAACCGATTCATCGAGAAATTTCCTACCATAGATGCTCTTGCTACAGCAGACGAAGAAGATGTCCTGAAAGCATGGGAAGGACTCGGCTATTACTCGAGAGTCAGGAATCTTCAATCCGCTGTAAAAGAAGTGAGTGAAAAGTATGGAGGAATCGTTCCGGATACTCCGAAAGAAATATCGTCATTAAAAGGTGTGGGACCATACACTGCGGGGGCGATCTTGAGTATTGCCTACAGCAAACCGGAACCTGCTGTCGACGGAAATGTCATGAGGGTATTTTCACGTATTCTATCCATTTGGCTCGATATTGCCAAACCTGCATCACGCAAGGTATTTGAACAAGCGGTCAGAAATTTGATTTCTGAAGAGAATCCATCGTATTTCAATCAAGCACTGATGGAACTTGGGGCACTGATTTGCACACCGACATCACCATCCTGCTTACTATGCCCTGTCCGGGAACACTGTCAGGCATTTGAAGAAGGAGTGCAAACAGAGCTTCCAATTAAAACGAAAAAGAAATCTGCACGTAAAATGAATATGGCGGCAGCCGTTCTGTTTACAGAAGATGATCGAGTTGTTATCCACAAACGACCGGGTAAAGGACTGCTCGCTAATTTATGGGAATTTCCTAATTTTGAAGTGGGGAGTTCAAGCGGAGGCCGAAAACAATTGCTTGATCAAATGGAGGAGGAATACAAGGTAGATTGCTCATTGAAAGCAGGGGTTGTCACGAAAATCCAGCATGTATTCTCTCACATCGTTTGGGATATTGAAGTATATGTTGGTTCTATCGACAGCACCACTCTTGATGACAGCGGCCTGATTGCCGTTACGACTGAAGAATTGGATAAATATGCCTTTCCCGTCTCCCATCAGAAAATCTGGAGGGAAACAGGAGCAGGAATATTACAGAAATAATAAAGAGCAGCCGTGATGGTTGCTCTTTGTGTATGATCATCTCAATCGTAACTAATCTTCGTGCCGTGAGTATAATCGGCTTCGCCACGCTTCAATCCACCGCGGTTTTCAATTTCTTCGACAATTTCTCTGTGAATCGATTGTCCTTCTGCGTTCAAATAGGGTACTATTTGTTGTAGTGAATGATGAAAGAAAGCGAGCTCGCTTTTTTGCCATTCATCTTTTGGAATCATTGAAAGCTCTGTCATATCTCTACCTACATACATAACTCATTCCTCCATTTAACTGACATGCTCTTATTAGTGTGTATGTTAGAAGGCCTGAATATGCTTTACACCAAATGGAAAATGAAATTGAAAGGATGATCAACATGAGTCAAAAAGTAGCATTAGTCACAGGAAGCAGCCGCGGACTTGGACGAGAAATCGCTATTCAACTAGCAGAAAAAGGATACGATATCGTCGTCAATTATGCACGGAGTAAAAAAGGTGCACTTGAAACTGCTGAACAGGTCGAAAAGTTGGGCCGAAAAGCATTTGTCGTACGGGCAAATGTAGGAGACGTGGATAAGATCAAATCTATGTTCGAACAGATCAAAGAAGAGTTCGGCCGTTTGGATGTATTGGTAAGTAACGCAGCATCCGGGGTTCTGCGTCCAGTCATGGAACTTGAAGAATCTCATTGGGATTGGACGATGAACATCAACAGCAAGGCATTGCTATTCTGTGCTCAGGAAGCAGCAAAGTTAATGGATAAGGGCGGACGCATAGTGAGCATAAGCTCATTGGGATCCATCCGTTATTTAGATAATTACACAACTGTGGGAGTATCAAAAGCTGCAGTTGAAGCATTAACGCGTTATCTTGCCGTTGAGCTTGCACCGCGCGACATAATCGTAAATGCAGTTTCCGGTGGTGCGATCGATACAGATGCACTCAAGCATTTCCCTAATCGTGAAGAGCTTCTCGAAGATGCCCGCAGTAAAACACCTGCAGGACGAATGGTGGAAATTGATGATCTTGTGAAGTCAGTGATGTTCCTCGTTTCAGACGATTCCTCCATGATCAGAGGTCAAACCATCATCGTCGATGGCGGTCGCTCACTACTCGTTTAGTGGAATGTTTTTCCTGAAAAATATCGAATAGTGAAATCCACGCTTGGTTATCTTAATAAGCGTGGAGGTGATTACAATGGCAAAACAACCAAACAAAACTCAAGCTGGTACAAGCGTTCAACACGTAAAACAACAAAACGCTCAAGCTGGTGCAACTCAGCAACAACAATACGGTACTGAGTTCGCTTCAGAAACAACAGCAGCACAACACGTGAAGCAACAAAACCAACAAGCAGAAGCTAACAAAGCGAAAGCTTCTGGTAAATACGGTCAACAACAACAATAATTGATTTGTTCTTGACGGAAAAAGCACCCATTAAGTTGGGTGCTTTTTCGTTTTGTTTTGAGGGACGGACCTTTCAAATCTTCCATCAACGAAGGACCGATCTTCTTCCAGAAGTCTACACAACTAACTCCTATCAGTATTGACTATGAAAACAGAGGTCCGTCCCTCCAAATCCTCCACATCGACAAAACAGGTGGGATTGTGACAGAAGTTGTCAAAGGGTTTGGGGGTGGGAAGGAGAATGTTTAGGAGAGCTTGTTTAGAGGAGTGGTGGAAGTGATGCAACAACGGTTTAATGAGTTGGTAACAGAGCAGTTAGAGACGATGGATAAGTTGTTATATCTTCAGTCTGAGATTGAACGTTGTCAAGAGCTTGAAGAGGAGCTGTTCGAGCTTCACGAAATGACGAAGGTTGAATCTATAAAGAGAGAGATTGCTTCAAAAAAGAAGGAATTAAAAGAGATTCAAAAAATGTTTCAAAAACAAACCGATGAAGTGATTCGCTCCTATCAAAAAGAACAAAACAGCGTTACAACATAAAAAGATATTCATGATAAACCCCATTTTTGAACAGGAACAGGGCGATTCTTAAAGGATTTTTTCTTTAAGGATAGCCCTTTTGTTTTAAATTTTCTGAGGAAACGTTATAATGATAGAATAGACAAGTATATATAAGGGTAATTTTGAAATGAAAGAAGGGGATACGATGGCGGTTCCCACAGAAGGAAAATCTGTACAAATACATAGCTTTAAGCATGATGGCAACATTCACCGGATCTGGAATGAGACGACGGTTCTGAAAGGAACAAGCAATCAGATAATCGGTGGAAATGATCGAACGATGGTGACGGAATCAGACGGAAGAACGTGGATGACCCGTGAACCCGCAATATGCTATTTTCATTCAGAGCTATGGTTTAACATTATTTGTATGATTCGTGAGGACGGTATTTATTATTATTGTAATTTAAGCTCACCATTTGTATATGATCATGAAGCGATCAAGTATATCGATTACGACTTGGATATAAAAGTGTTTCCTGATATGACATATACACTGCTGGATGAGGATGAGTATGAAACTCATCGCAAGTTGTACGGTTACCCGGATGTGATCGATCACATTCTGAAGCGTAATGTAGACAAGCTTGTTCGCTGGATCCGACAAAGAAAAGGGCCTTTTGCCCCTGACTTTATTGATATTTGGTACGAGCGTTATCTGACTCACAGAGGGTAACACAGCTGGAAAACTGTATAGGCATTAAAGGGCTGACCCAGTAAGGAGCAACCCTTTTCATTTCCTGAATGGACTTGAAGAGGAACAGTGCTGCGTTCCATACAGGGTCATCCCTTTTTATTGGGGCAAAAAAATACTCACACCTTAGAAAGGAGTAATCACTTGGATAGTATCAAACGCTACCTTCAATTTGTAAAACCTTATCGGTGGCAAATTATTGGTACATTAATTATAGGTATTATTAAATTTACCATCCCTTTGTTAATTCCGATATTAATTAAATATGTAATCGATGATATAGTAGGCGCTTCGGGCTTATCCTCGGAAGAAAAGACCAATCAATTACTGATGATCATGGGGATCATGCTTGGCCTTTTCTTACTCGTAAGGCCACCTGTGGAGTATTATCGACAGTACTTTGCTCAGTGGACGGGAAACAAGATCTTGTATGACTTAAGGGATCATTTGTTTTCACATATTCAGCGACTCAGTTTTAAGTATTATTCGAATACAAGAGCGGGGGAAGTCATTTCCAGGGTCATCAATGACGTTGAGCAAACAAAGAATTTCGTGATCACCGGTCTGATGAATCTATGGCTGGATGCAGCTACCATAGTCATTGCACTGTCCATAATGTTTACGATGGATGTTTCGTTAACACTTGTTTCTCTTATCGCGTTTCCTTTCTATGCGTTCTCTGTCCGTTATTTCTTTGGAAGACTCAGGGGTTTGACGAGAGACCGGTCTCAGGCACTGGCAGAGGTTCAAAGTCACTTACACGAACGGGTCCAGGGAATGGCTGTCATCAAGAGTTTTGCTGTTGAAGACTATGAACAAAAACAGTTTCAGGATCAGAATAGCAATTTCTTAACGAAGGCCTTAAAGCAAACAAGCTGGAATGCGAAAGCGTTCGCGGTTGTGAATACCATTACGGATATTTCTCCGTTGATCATCATTGGTTATGCGGGGCTGCAAGTGATTAATGGAGATCTGACCATTGGTACAATGGCTGCCTTTATCGCCTATATCGATCGCCTCTATGGTCCGCTTAGACGACTGGTGAATTCTTCTACAACCTTGACTCAATCGATCGCCTCCATGGACCGCGTGTTTGAGTTCATGGATGAGAAGTATGATATTGATGATGAACCAGGTGCGATTCCATGTGAAAACGTACGTGGAGATATTCATTTTAAAAATGTTTCCTTTCGCTATGAATCTGAAGAGGAAGAGGTACTGCGTAATCTCAACCTTGATATTAATACGGGTGAAACCGTCGCTCTGGTCGGGATGAGCGGTGGAGGAAAATCATCCTTCGTCAGTCTTATTCCCCGTTTTTATGATGTCACAGATGGTGAAATTCTTTTAGATGGAACAGACATCAGAAGATTTCAGGTGAGGTCATTGCGGGACAATATCGGAATGGTGCTTCAGGACAATATTCTCTTTAGTGAATCGGTCAAGATGAATATTAAGTTCGGTAATCCTGATGCGACGGATGAAGAAGTAATAGAAGCTGCCAAGGCGGCAAATGCACATGACTTCATCATGAAATTACCTCAAGGCTATGACACGAAAGTAGGAGAAAGAGGTGTGAAACTATCTGGCGGACAGAAGCAACGTGTCGCGATTGCCAGGGTGTTCCTTAAGAATCCACCGATTCTCATACTGGATGAAGCAACGTCAGCCCTTGATCTGGAAAGCGAACACCTTATCCAGGAATCTCTTGAAATCCTGGCAAAAGATCGAACGACCTTCATTGTCGCTCATCGATTATCAACGATCACCCATGCTGACAGAATCATTCATATGGAGCACGGTGAAGTTGTCGAAATGGGAACCCATGAAGAGCTGATGGCAAAACAGGGTCATTACCATAAACTCTTCCAAGTACAGCAGCTCGATCAGTAAAATGGAAAGTCATGACTTATCACGATACACGTGATAAAAGTCATGACTTTTTTTGTGTATCAAAAAAATATATCAAACTTATTTCAGGTGTGTCGTGAAGAAAGTAGGGCTAAATAACTTTATATGGGAGGAATGAAAAGGATAATTGGACATATATTGAATTGAATTAGGAATGAAAGAGCATATTGATTTTGTGTAGAAAAATTCTGAAAATAGATTGCAACATTTGTAACATCTTGTATAATAAGAAACATATAAAATTTAGAAAATAAGCACTATTAAGAAAAGAGAGATAGTTTCAAGAGGAGGATTTGAATGAGCGAAGCGCGTCCTTTACTAAAAGTGGAAGATTTGAGGACCTCCTTTTTTACTGATGACGGAGAAGTTCCTGCAGTCGATGGAGTTAGCTTTCAAGTGAATGAAGGGGAGGTGCTCGGGATCGTTGGGGAAAGTGGATGTGGTAAAAGTGTTACATCCCTATCCATCATGGGCCTGGTACCGAAACCACCGGGGAAAATAGTAGGTGGAAAGATACTGTATAAAGATGAAGATCTGACACAAGCAACTGAAAAGCGAATGAGAGATATCCGGGGCAATGATATAGCGATGATTTTCCAAGAGCCGATGACATCTTTAAACCCTGTTTTTACTATAGGTGACCAATTAACGGAAGCCATACGCATACATACGAAGGTTGGAAAGAAACAAGCGAGAGATAAAGCAATTGAAATTATGAAGATGGTCGGTTTACCGCGATCTGAGGAGCTTATCAAGGATTACCCTCATCAGCTATCAGGCGGTATGAGACAAAGGGTCATGATTGCCATGGCCATGGTTTGTGATCCACGTGTATTGATAGCAGATGAGCCGACAACCGCTCTTGACGTGACGATTCAGGCCCAAATATTAAAATTGATGAAACGATTAAATAAAGAACTGAATACAGCGGTCCTCTTGATTACTCATGATTTAGGAGTTGTGGCTGAAACATGTGAACGAGTGGTCGTTATGTACTCAGGAAAAGTGGTGGAAGAGGGGAAAGTAGAAGAAATCTTCAAAAACCCTCAGCATCCTTACACGAAAGGCCTAATTCAATCCGTACCGGATATGAGAAACAAGCAGCAGCGACTGCACTCGATTCAGGGAAATGTTCCGAAACCGGGATCCATTAAAACCGGATGCCGATTTGCAGCACGCTGTGAGTATGCCTTCGATCGCTGTTTAGTCGAAACACCGGAATTATATGAAACATCACAAGGACATTGCACACGATGCTTCCTGTTCGATGAAGTGGAGGAGGGAGTTTATGACGGAACCGTTGCTAAAGGTTGAAAATCTTAAGAAACACTTTCCAATCACAGGAGGAATTCTCGGACGACCTGTCAGTTCGGTAAAAGCAGTGGACGGGGTATCCTTTACCGTGAATAAAGGAGAGACTCTTGGAATCGTAGGAGAAAGCGGATGTGGAAAGTCGACGACGGGCAGGATGCTGATGAGACTCATCGATCCATCCGAAGGGAAAGTAACATTCGAAGATCGAGAGCTTACCAGTCTATCAAACTCTGAAATGAGAAAGATCCGCCGGGAAATGCAAATGGTCTTTCAGGATCCTTTTGCTTCTTTGAATCCAAGGCATACTGTTGAACAGATTCTCGAAGAACCATTAAAGGTCCATGGAATGGGTTCAGCGAAAGAAAGAAAAAAGAGGGTTCATGAACTACTCAATATTGTCGGGTTAAGCAGCTATCATGCGAAACGTTACCCACATCAATTCAGTGGTGGACAAAGGCAGCGAATTGGGATCGCGAGAGCTCTAATGACGAAGCCCAAGCTCATTATTGCGGATGAACCTGTGTCAGCTCTTGACGTGTCCATTCAGTCACAGGTCCTGAACCTGATGCAGGATTTGCAAAAAGAGTTCGGACTCACCTATATCTTCATTGCGCATGATTTAGGTGTAGTGAGACATATAAGTGACCGGGTAGGCGTGATGTACCTCGGCAAAATGGTAGAGCTGAGTAATAGTGAAACACTCTATGAAAATCCGCTTCATCCATATACTGAGGCACTACTATCAGCGGTACCGGTTCCGGATCCTGATTTCAAGAGAGAAACGATTCTCTTGCAGGGGGATATTCCGAGCCCGTCCAATCCACCGAGTGGGTGTACATTCCACACCCGGTGTCCACATGCAACGGAGATCTGCAAACAGAAGGTACCGGAATTCAAGGAACACAAACCAGGGCATTATGTAGCTTGTCATCTTTACTAGAAGACAAGTCTCATAAGTATATAAACATTATTCAGGAGGGGATTTAGTTGAGAAAAAAAAGCTGGTCAATTTTAATGCTGCTCATCCTACTCGTATCATCTGTTCTTTACGGATGTGGAGGAAATGAAAGTTCTTCAGGTGAAGGCGGCGACAGTAAAGATAGCGGCGATCCAAAAGTATTGATCTTTGGTCGCGGAGGAGACTCAGTAGCACTTGATCCTGCTGCGGTTACAGATGGAGAATCATTTAAAGTAACAAAGAATATCTTCGAAACCTTAGTTGAATTTGGTGAACAGGATACAGAACCAAATCCAGGATTAGCTGAAGAGTGGAAGGTATCTGAAGACGGGTTAACGTATACTTTCACACTTCGTGAAGGTGTTAAATTCCAAGATGGTACAGATTTCAATGCTGACGCAGTAGTGAAGAACTTCGAGCGTTGGATGAATGGTAATGAAGAAGCATTCTACTACTATAAATCTATGTTTGGTGGATTTAAAGGTGATGAAGGTCACGTTATCAATGAAGTAAAAGCGGTTGATGAAAAAACTGTTGAATTTGTTTTAAAACGTCCTCAAGCTCCGTTCTTAAAGAACATTGCGATGAGCCCGTTTGCGATTGTAAGTCCTAAAGCTCTTGAAGAGTTGGGAGACAAGTTCGGAGAAGCACCAACTGATGCCGGAACGGGTCCTTTCAAGTTCAAAGAGTGGAAGCGTAATGACAAAATCGTACTAGTGAAAAATGAGAACTATTGGAAAGAAGGTCTTCCAAAGCTTGACCAGGTTGTCTTTAAATCAATTCCGGAAAACTCTGCACGTCTAAACGCGCTTGTTTCTGGAGAAATCGATCTGGCTGATGGTGTTAATCCAAGTGATGCTGCTCAAGTTGAAGGTAACGACCAATTACAATTATTCGAACGTCCTTCTATGAACGTTGGATACCTGGGGTTAACATCGACTCGTAAACCTTTTGATAATCCAAAAGTACGCCAGGCAATTAACTATGCAATCAACAAGCAGGAAATCATCGACGCATTCTTCGAAGGAAGAGCAGAAGTAGCGAAAAACCCAATGCCTCCAGTTATTGGCGGTTACAATGACGCGCTTGAAGGATACGAATACAATCCTGAAAAAGCAAAAGAACTTCTTGCTGAAGCAGGACTTGAAGATGGATTTGAAATGGAATTATGGGCAATGCCAGTGCCACGTCCATACATGCCGGATGGACAAAAAGTAGCTGAAGCGATTCAGGCAGATCTTCAAGAAGTAGGAGTGAAAGCGAAAATCGTATCTTACGAGTGGGCGACATACTTAGAAAAAGCCCGTAACGGAGAAGCGGATGCGTTCTTACTTGGATGGACTGGTGACAATGGTGATGCAGATAACTTCCTATATGTATTACTTGATAAAGACAATATCGGAAGCAATAACTACACTTACTACAGCAATGATGAGCTTCATGACTTATTGATTGCTGCTCAATCTGAAACAGATCAAGCAAAACGTGAAGAGATGTACAAACAGGCTCAGGAAATCATCCATGAAGATGCTCCTTGGGTACCGTTGGCTCACTCTACACCGTTATTAGCTGGTAGTGCGGCTGTGAAGAATTTCAAACCGCATCCAACTGGATCTGACTTCTTAGGTGCAGTAGACATGGAATAGTCCGAATAAGATTCAACCTAGGGGAGATGACTTTTTAGTCTCCCCTTTGTACATAGAAAAGCGGAGGCGGCTCGTTCAGCCCCGACAAGCATAAGGCGAGCTTGCCCGAAAGGCGCTTTTTGCCTTTGGGGCAAGATTGACTTATGACCTCGAGGGGCTAGCCGCCGTAGCTGGACAAAAGAAAAGCGGAGGCGGCTCGTTCAGCCCCGACAAGCATGAAATATTTAAGCAAGCTTCCAAGAATACTAGAATCTCCTTTCAGAGAGGTGAACAAAATGTTTCAATACACCATACGAAGATTACTTCAATTAATACCCGTATTATTAGGGATGACCTTTATTGTATTCTTTATCATTCGGGCGATACCTGGAGACCCTGCCCAAGTGATCCTTGGTCAACAGGCTTCAAAAGAAGCCATAGAACAACTAAGAACACAGTTAGGTCTTGATAATGCCTGGTATGTTCAATATTTTGAGTATCTAAAAGGCCTATTAACAGGTGATTTAGGCAGCTCTATTCGTACAAAAACAGAAGTTTCAAGTGAAATATGGCCATACTTGGCTGCGACAGCGGAATTGGCGATTGTAGCGATCATCATTGCTGTGGTCATAGGGGTGAATGCAGGTATCATCAGTGCCTGGTTCCAGAACTCATGGTTTGATTATACGGCCATGATATTGGCTTTAGTCGGGGTGTCTATGCCGATCTTCTGGCTTGGTTTGATGGAACAGTGGATCTTCGGTATTCAACTTGACTGGCTTCCAACCACAGGAAGGGAAAACATTCGTAATCCAATCGATGCCATTACGAATCTCTATATTTTAGACACCATCATACAAGGACGTTTCGATCAATTAGGTGAAGTGATGAGGCATCTGATCCTTCCGGGTATTGCACTTGCCACGATTCCTATGGCGATCATTGCACGTATGACCCGTTCGAGTATGCTTGAGGTCATGCGTTCGGATTACATTCGAACTGCTCGTGCCAAGGGTCTGAAAATGTTCTGGGTTGTGTACAAGCATTCTCTTAAAAATGCAATCATTCCCGTATTGACGGTAATCGGTCTGCAAATGGGGCTCCTTTTAGGTGGAGCAATATTGACAGAGACGATCTTTGGATGGCCAGGAATTGGTCGCTATATTTATGAAGCGATCGGCTTCCGTGATTATCCTGTTGTACAGTCGGGCATTCTCGTAGTGGCAACGATCTTTGTCACAATCAACTTAATTGTCGATCTACTATATGCTGCTGTCGATCCGCGCATTAAATACAACTAACATCAATAGAAGAAAGAGGTGAACTCTCATGGCAGAATTAGCAGAACCGCAAAAAGAGCTTCATCCTTCCCTGCAGGAGGAAACGGTTTCTCCCTGGAAGGAAGCGTGGAAAAGCTTTCGAAAAAACAAAATCGCTTTAGTCGGATTTTTCATCGTGCTTTTCTTTGTCGTATTAGCCATTGCTGCACCAGTCATTGCCCCACAAGGGATCAATGAACAAGATTTATCGAAAAGACTGCAGGCTCCATCTTCTGAACATTGGCTCGGGACGGATGACTTTGGACGGGATATATTGTCCAGAATTATTTATGGGGCACGAATTTCATTATGGGTAGGCTTCTTTGCAGTAATCGGTTCAGCAGTAGTAGGAAGTCTACTGGGAATAGTGGCAGGTTATTATGGAAGATGGGTGGATACGATTATCTCACGAATCTTTGATATCATGCTTGCATTTCCGAGTATCCTGTTAGCGATAGCTGTTGTAGCTGCTCTTGGGCCATCCCTGAGAAATGCTTTAATTGCCATTGCGATTATCAATATCCCTAACTTTGGGCGACTCATCCGGTCACGGGTGTTGAGTGTAAAACAGGAAGAGTATGTAATGGCTGCGAAAGCCATTGGGATGAAAGATAGTCGTATTCTATTGAGTCATATCCTTCCTAACAGTATGGCGCCGATCATTGTACAAGGAACTCTTGCAATTGCGACTGCTATAATCGAAGCCGCGGCACTTGGTTTCCTTGGTTTAGGAGCACAAGCCCCTCAGCCCGAATGGGGGAAAATGCTGGCTGATGCACGTACGTTCATGCTGCAAGCTCCTTGGACAATGATCTTCCCGGGACTTGCCATCATGCTGACGGTACTGGGATTCAACTTGATGGGGGACGGGCTTCGGGATGCCCTTGATCCTAAAATGAAAAACTAAATAGAACAAAAAAACGGAGCAAAGGATGTGATTTCCTTTGCTCCGTTTTTATTCTTCTTCTTCCCCGATCATCACTTCATTGTCTTCTTTATGATACGATTGGAAGCTTGTGATGAGTTTTTCCAGGTGCTCTAAATGCTCATCGTATTCAAAAATAGCCGAGAAAATATGAAGCAGATGGAAGTTATGAATATTTTCATCTTTACTATGCTGTTTTACTTCTTGGATCATGATATTCATCAGTTCTTTTCGATGCATGCACACATCCTGCTGTGCTTCTGATTCAGCATGCGGATGCATTTTTCCAAGGAACTTTAAAAGAAGCTGTTCATGGTAGGTGAGAAGACAATCAAGCTGTCCCTTAATCACTCCACGTAATTCATCCGGCAATTGAAAAATTTCATTTTCATACCGGTTCAATCGCTTCAAGATGTCAAAGCTTCGATTCGTAGATGAAATCATCTGACGGAAAATGACAAGCTTACGACTTTTGACAATCGAATTTTTCTTGAAATAATCCCGTTCTTCTTTATAAAGAAGATACAATTGATCGACCTTAATAAGTTTTTCTTTAATGCGCTCCAAGTCTTTTTTCAGAAGGTGGAACTCTGTTGCGTGTCTTGAACTTAATCGAATCCACTTTAAGATTTCTTCTGTTGAATCAGATATTTTATGATAAAGCTTCGTTTCGTATTTTGGCGGCAGGAAAATCAAGTTAATAATGAAAGATGAGAACACACCGATCATGATGGTTGAGAAACGGATAAATGCAAATTGAATAAAATCCTGGTCCGTCACTTCCATAATCGCGATCAACGTTACCAGGGCCAGGCCGATTGTGTTTTGCAGCTTTAATTTAAGAATGATGGCAATGGCTATGACAGCAGCGAGACCTACAATAAGGGGATTACTGCCGAATAAGAGTACAAAGATAACGGCAATCCCAGCACCGATCAGGTTCGCTTGAATCTGTTCGATGATCGATAGATATGATCGATAAATGGTAGGTTGTACGGCAAAGACCGCCGCGATTCCAGCAAAAACTGGAGAAGGTATACCCAATAGCTGCGATACAAGTAAAGCTAATACAATCGCAATTCCCGTTTTAAGGATGCGAGCACCAAGTTTCATGGAATTAGGATCCTTTCTTGTGTAACATTTTAATAAACAATACTGTACTATACATGTACTTACAAGTAATATCAATAGGGAAATTTAAATTAGTTTCTACAAAATATGTACCTTTTTGAGGAAGGGAATAAACAAATCGCTGCAGTCTTCTCCCGAATGAATAGATATGCCATGAAGGGAAGAGTTATTCTACGAAATCAATAATAAAGACTGCCCCAGCAGGTGGAGCAGTCTTCAGGTTCTTCTATTATAATTGTGCAAATGCACGATCGACAGCTTCGATCGTTTCCTGTATATCTTCTTCTGTATGGGCGGTCGTAATAAACCATGCTTCATATTTAGAAGGAGCAAGATTGATTCCCTGATTAAGCATCAGCTTAAAGAACTTCGCAAACATTTCTCCATCGGTCGCTTCAGCTTGCTCATAGTTCTCCACTTTTTCAGTAGTAAAGTAAAGTGTGAGAGCTCCTTTCAATCTGTTAATGGAAATTGGTGCGTTATGTTTTTCAGCTGCTGTAAGAATCCCTTTTTCAAGCATTTCCCCGAGTTTATCAAGTTTCTCGTAAACGCCTTCTTCTTTTAACACTTCAAGGCAGGCAATTCCTGAAAGGATGGAAGCGGGATTTCCTGCCATTGTACCTGCTTGATAGGCAGGACCTAACGGTGCGACCTGTTCCATGATTTCTTTCTTACCGCCGTAAGCCCCGATTGGAAGACCGCCGCCGATGATTTTCCCCAGCGCCGTTAAGTCAGGCTTCACCCTTAACATATCCTGAGCTCCGCCATACATGAAGCGGAATGCCGTAATGACTTCATCATAAATTACAAGGGAACCGGCATTATGAGTAATGTCATTCACTTGCTCAAGAAAGCCTTCTTTTGGTTCTACAATTCCGAAGTTCCCTACGATGGGTTCCACAAGGACTGCTGCAATTTGATCTCCCCATTTTTCCATTGCTGCTTTAAAGGGTTCGATGTCGTTGAATGGAACCGTGATGACTTCCTGGGCGATACTCTTAGGAACACCGGCTGAATCAGGGGTTCCTAATGTAGATGGTCCAGATCCGGCTGCAACCAGTACCAGATCTGAGTGACCGTGATAGCAGCCTGCGAATTTAATGACTTTGTCTTTCCCTGTGTATGCTCTTGCAACACGAATCGTTGTCATCACCGCTTCAGTCCCGGAGTTTACAAATCGAACCTTGTCCATATAAGGCATTGCTTCTTTGATCATTTTGGCAAACTTCACTTCATGACGGGTAGGGGTTCCGTAAAGGACTCCGTTTTCCGCCGCTGTTTTGATCGCTTCTGTAATATGTGGGTGAGCGTGTCCGGTGATGATAGGTCCGTATGCTGCCAGATAATCGATGTATTTATTTCCGTCTACATCCCAGAAATATGCGCCTTGACCCCTTTCCATTGCAACGGGCGAGCCTCCGCCCACTGCTTTATATGAGCGTGACGGGCTGTTCACTCCTCCTACGATATGTTCCAATGCTTCTGTATGTAAAGTTTCTGATTCCGTATATTTCATGATTTCCTCCTGAATATGTGTATTTAGCTATCTATTACTCTTCTATTGTAGTACGGTCTTTTCCACTTTAGCAAATAGGGAATCATTGGGCACACTAATTTTCAAGCAGACTGTTCTAAGGGAAACAGTTCTCTGTGGTACACTATTCCTTGTTTGTAAAAGAAGGGCCGATACTTTTTTTGAAATTAGGAGGACGCAATATGAATGCAATCGAAGTACATCACTTGCGTAAGGAATTCAAGGCTTTTTCAAGTCGTTCCGGACTTAAAGGAGCCTTTCGGGATTTATTTACGCGTAATTATAAGATCGTTCCTGCGGTGAATGATATCTCATTTAATGTGAAGCAGGGGGAGATGGTCGGGTACATCGGTGAAAATGGAGCCGGAAAATCCACTACCATCAAGATGCTGACGGGGATCTTGACACCGACCGGGGGAGAGTTGACCGTCAATGGAATGAATCCTCATCGTGATCGGGAAAAATTCGTTCAGACGATCGGGGTCGTTTTTGGGCAGCGTTCCCAGCTCTGGTGGGATATTGCGGTTCAGGAATCATTCCAGCTCTTAAAGAAAGTGTACAAAGTCCCTGATCAACAATATAAAGCACATATGGATCATGTGATTGAAACGCTGGATATCGCGCCGCTACTGGACAAGCCGGTCCGTAAATTATCACTGGGGCAGCGAATGAGATGTGAATTGGCAGCGGCTCTTGTCCATAATCCGCCTTTACTTTTCTTGGATGAACCTACAATTGGATTGGATGTTCTGGTGAAATTGAAAATCCGCCAATTCTTGAAAGAAATAAACGAGAAGTACAATACTACGATTCTACTAACCACCCATGATTTAACCGACATCGAAGCTCTTTGTGAACGGGTCGTGATGTTGGACGAAGGGAAAATCATTTATGATGGGGCTCTGAGTCAGCTCAAAGAAAATTGGGGAGATCAAAAGGAAGTCGTGTTTCAATTCCTGGACGATACGTCTCTCTCCGCTTTATCCGATCTTACAAAGAATCAAAACATTACCTGGTCCTTTGATGAGAAAAAGCAGAGCTATTCAGCATTGATTGAAGCGGATGATGAAGTCATCTCACAACTGATAACGAAAATCGTTGCGAGCTTCAAAGTGAAAGATATGAAAATTGAAGAAACGACTACGGAGGAAATCATACGGAACATCTATGAAAAAGGGGCAGTGACGAGATGAGTTTGGGAATAGAAGCTATCGGTTCGGCTCCAGTATACGGGAGGGTATCATGGCTAAGTATATAGAAATGATTCGCATCCGCTTTCTCATGATGTTGGCGTACCGAACTAATTATTATAGTGGAATATTAATATATAGTATCAATATTGGAGCTTACTATTTCTTGTGGAAGGCCATCTACGGGGGGGAAAGTGATATTGAAGGATTATCCATCATTCAAATGACGACCTATGTGGCCGTTTCCTGGATGGCGAGGGCATTTTATTTTAATAATATCGACCGTGAAATCGCTCAGGAAATTAAAGAAGGAAAAGTGGCAGTTGAATTTATCAGGCCATATAACTATCTTGGAATGAAGACGATGCAGGGACTCGGAGAGGGAGTCTTCAGACTGTTGTTTTTCTCGTTCCCGGGAATGATTATTGTCAGCCTCATTTTCCCGCTACAATTCGGTACAGGGTTTGATACATTGGGATTATTTGCAATTTCGATCCTGTTCAGCTTCATTATCAATACACAAATCAATTTACTGACGGGTATCACGACCTTTTTCTTGTTTAATAATGATGGTCTCATCCGGGCGAAACGAGTGGTCATTGATTTGTTTTCCGGCTTGCTGCTGCCGATTCATTTCTTCCCACTTTGGGCACAAGATGTGATGGGTTACTTACCGTTCCAGAGTATAAGTTATGTTCCAAGCATGATTTTCACCAATGGCTTTACGACTTCTGAATCATTCAATGCGATTCTTATGCAAGGCGTATGGTCGTTGATCCTTCTCATACCAATCAAGATACTCTGGGTCATGGCAAAAAAACAAATGATTATTCAAGGAGGGTGACCGATGTTTTATGTAAGGATGTTTTTTCAATATGTCGCCCAATATATGAAGATCAGGCTGCAATACAGGGCCGACCTGGTTGTCGAGATAATTTCTGATTTACTGTTTCAGGCAGTTAACCTCGTATTTATCCTGGTCGTGTTTGGCCATACTCAGCTTCTGAGCGGATGGACAAGAGACGAAATTATATTCATATATGGTTTCTTCTTGGTCCCGTTTGCACTTTTCAGTTCTTTCTTCAACATTTGGGACTTTAACGACCGGTATGTGGTGAAGGGAGAGTTCGACCGGATCCTGACCCGTCCCATACACAGCTTATTTCAAATCATCTTAGAGCGAATGGAACTGGAGTCGCTTTTCGGAGTGATAACTGGCCTCGCGGTTATGTTCTACGCCGGGGGAAGACTGGATATAACCTTTGAATGGTACGAACCCGTATTATTTATCCTCTTTGTAATCGGGGGAGCTCTTGTGTATGCAGGGATCTTTATCGCCCTTGCAAGCATCGGATTCTGGTCGGATGCGAAAACGTCGATCATGCCGATGATGTACAATATCGGTAACTATGGAAGATACCCCGTTGATATATATAATAAAGTGATTCGTTTCGTATTAACGTGGATTCTTCCATTCGCGTTTGTTGGAGTCTATCCATCTGCCTTTTTCCTGGAAAAGACGGAATGGTACCCCTATTCGTTCCTGACTCCATTTGTGGGCATCGGTTTTTTCATCTTCTCTATCGTGTTATGGAATGAAGGAGTGAAACGATACAGGGGTGCAGGTAACTAGAATGAATCTGAAGTATTAAGCGTACATATAGGAAGACAAGCAGAAAAAAGAGGGTATGTACATGCTTTATATCATCGGTTTTTTCATTTTGTTCTGTATGGTGATGAGTTTAAGGGCCTTATTTTATCCTTCAAGGTGGAAAGAGCATCACGTTTCACTTCATCATTTTCTCTTTTTAGGAATGAGTTATATCACGATTATGGTGGGATTCGGTCTTTTGTTTGCTCTCCTTGAGCTTGAAGGAGTTCCGATTCTCGTTGAAGGAGGAAAACCCTTAACGGGAGACTTCCTCGATCATTTTTTCACCACGATGTATTTCAGCGGCATCACCCTTTTCTCAGTAGGATACGGGGATGTAACCCCTGTTGGGATCGGGAGGGGAATTGCCCTCATTGAGTCATGGCTCGGTTACACCATACCTGCCGCCTTTGTCGTGAAATCATTTTTAAACTACGAAAACAAGTAGCATATGGTTTGAGTTTTCCCCTTTCTTTGGGTACGCTAAAGTTAGAAATTATTCATTGGAGGGGAAGACACATGACAGTGGGTCAAAAAGCACCGGAATTTGAATTACTTGCAAGTAATGGAGAAAAGGTGAAGCTTTCAGATTATCAGGGGAAAAACGTGGTTCTTTATTTCTATCCAAAGGACATGACTCCAGGTTGTACGACAGAAGCATGTGATTTCAGGGATCACCATGAAAACTTTGAGAATCTCGATGCCGTTATCTTAGGGGTGAGTCCGGATCCCGTTGATAAGCATGAAAAGTTTGTGGACAAGCATGGACTTCCGTTCCTTCTGCTTGTGGATGAAGATCATAAGGTGGCAGAAGAATACGGCGTGTGGAAGCTGAAGAAGAACTTCGGGAAGGAATATATGGGCATTGAACGTTCTACCTTTATTATCGATAAAGAAGGAAACTTGTCAAAGGAATGGAGAAAGGTGAAAGTGAAGGGACATGTGGAGGAAGCTCTTCAATACATTCAAGAGAATCTTTCCTGAACCTATTTTTAAGCCTATTTTGAGAAGCTTGAGGCTTTTGTCCATTCACAAGAGAGGTAAAGACATATAGTAAGAGTAGGGCAACCTCCTCAAATAAGTCAGTCTCATCCGTTGAAGGATCGACCAGGTCGATCCTCTTTTTTTATGCTTTTAAAGAGGCTACAAAATAGGGTGATACGGTATAAATATGGTAAAATAATGGGCAATAGGGATGGGAGGCAGCTGCATGAAAATTATCTTCACATTTCAACCTAAGGAAGAGTTTATCTCAGACTTAAAGAATAGCTTCCAAGAGGTTGAGTTTCTTTTTTATAAAAAAATCAAAGAAGCGGAGAAAGAACTTCCAGAAGCAGAAGTGATTGTCACTATGGGGGAAGATTTGACCGACTTTCACATTGAAAAGAGTAAGAAATGCAAATGGATCATGGTCACCTCAGCAGGACTTGAGAAGATGCCATTTAAAGCCATCAAAAAAAGAGGCATCCTGGTGACCAATGCAAGGGGTATTCATAGAATTCCTATGGCTGAGTTTACAATCGGATTGATACTTCAGCATGCAAAACAGCTTCAAGCGGTATGGAATCAGGAAAAGGATAGCGTGTGGAGCAGAAGACTTCCAACCTCAGAACTTCATGAAGCCTCTATCCTTATTCTCGGGGCAGGAGCGATTGGAGGCGAAATCGCACGCTTGGCAAAAGCGTTTCATATGAAAGTAACGGGTGTGAATTCTTCCGGCACTCCTGCAGAACATTTTGACAGTATGTTCACCCTGAAGACATTTCAGACGGAGCTGGCAAATGCCGATTACATTCTATCCGTTCTGCCCAGTACTGAGAAAACGAAGCATCTCCTGCAGGTTGAGCACTTTGAACAAATGAAGGACACGGCTGTTTTCATCAATATAGGCCGTGGTAATCTCGTGGAGGAATCCGTTCTCCTTGAAGTAAGTGAAAAGAAGTTAATACAACATATGTACCTTGATGTATTTGACAAGGAACCATTACCCAAGGATCACCCGTTCTGGGAGAATGAGTGCATAACGGTGACACCTCATCTTTCCAGCATCACAAAGAAATACATGCCAAGAGCACTTGAAGTTTTTAAAAAGAATTTAACTACATATCGTAAGAATAGTGAAAACTATATAAACGTCATCGATGCAGAGAGGGGATATTAGGATGAAGATTTATACGAAAACCGGAGACAAAGGAACGACGTCATTGGTATATGGAACCAGAGTGTCAAAAAAAGATCAGCGGGTTGAGGCATACGGGACATGCGATGAAGCGAATTCCATGATCGGCTTAGGTCTAAGCTACCTTAAAGCTGAATACTTTGATGGAAAAGAAAAGTTTGAGGAGTTCTTTCATAAAGTACAAACCATTCTCTTTCATGTTGGAGCGGAACTGGCTACTCCTGCAGGAAAAGAAGTGAAATGGAAGCTTGAAGAATCACACATCAAAGAACTGGAAGAGCAAATCGACTTTCTTGATGGTGCCCTTACACCCCTTAGCAATTTCATCCTTCCAGGAGGTCAGCCTGCCGGAGCTGCACTTCATACAGCCAGAACAATCGTGAGAAGAGCCGAAAGAGAAGCGGTTGGAATTGATGAAGACATTAATCCGTTGGTCCTTTCTTATCTGAACAGACTTTCTGACTATCTATTCGTTGCTGGCCGCTATATAAACCAACAGCTCGGGGAAAAAGAGAAAAACTTACATGAGTAACCAGGGAGAAAGATTGACAAAAGGGACCGTTGATTAGTACACTATTTATAAAGATTATAAAATAATAATTCTTATGAAAAGAGGTGCATGACGATGTCTGAAGAAGGACAATTGAAAGAAGCGATTTCGACATTGAAGGAAACGGGAGTCCGTATCACTCCTCAACGTCATGCGATATTAGAGTATCTCATTGATTCAATGGCTCATCCAACTGCCGATGACATATATAAAGCACTCGAAGGGAAATTCCCCAACATGAGTGTCGCTACTGTTTATAATAACTTACGCGTATTCCGTGAAGTAGGCTTAGTGAAAGAGTTGACCTACGGTGATGCTTCCAGTCGCTTCGATTTTGTGACAACCGATCATTACCATGTCATCTGTGATGGCTGCGGGAAAATCGTTGACTTCCATTATCCTGGACTGGATGAAGTTGAACAACTGGCTTCCCATGTGACAGGTTTCAAGGTGAATAACCACCGGATGGAAATCTACGGAACATGTTCTGACTGCTCTATAAAGGAAACCCACTAGATAAGGATGGTCCCAATATCAGGGCCATTCTTTTTTTGATGCCAAAAAAGACCTTCAGCAGAAGGTCTTTTCTCAATTGGGTCTATCTTTGCTTTTTATTATAGTCCTCATCAAACTCTTCGCCTTCCAAGTTCGGATCAAGAGTTAATGGCTCATTACAATACATACACATATCTACTCGCCCAAGGACCTTTGTGACCTTCCCGCAATTAGGACATGTGACTTGAACAGCCTTCGTGGATAGCATCCCGATCCAGAAATACACAACCGTGCTTCCGATGATTGCCAGAAAACCCAGCAGCATGAATGTTGTCATAACCCATGGATGTTCTCTAAAATATATACCTACGTACATAATGATAAATCCGATGAAAACCAAACTTAAGGCAAACGTACGGATTTTATTAATTTTACTCGAATACTTAGCCATTTGTTTGTCCCTCCTAAAAAAATACTATACCATAATTGTTGTAAGAAGAGGGATACGAAACCGTTTTGTCGAAAAATGACTATATTCAGAGAAGGAAATCGTCTTTGAATGTCGAAATAGTAACCAACCAATGAGTGATGTGGAGGAGTATGAAATGGAAGATATTTTACGACCGTTATACCAAGAGCGTACAAGTCACCCCAATACTTTAGGAGCGCTTTTGATAGAACAGAGCAAGAAATCCAGTCCGTTGACGGATACTTTTGATATTGTCCTTTTTCTAGTGGTGAAAGAAGCTGAAGAACCAGTATTCATTAAACACTATTCTTATAAAGAGCAGAAGGCAGCCTTACATATCGTAACGGAAGCTAAGCTGAATGAGTGGATTTTACTCGGGTCGAACCGCAAAGTGATTGACTGGCTGTTTAATGGGAAGATACTGTTCGATCGCAACGAATATATTCATAATCTTAAAACAGAGCTGAGGGATTTCCCTTTTTATGGTAGAAAGATAAAGATGGGGATGGAATTTGCCAAGTTGATTCGTCGTTACATGGACGGTAAAGAATTCTTTGAAAGTAAGCATTATTTAGATGCCTATAATCATATCGTTCATTCCTTACACCATTTGGCCAGGCTCGCTGTTATCGAAAACGGATTCCATCCGGAGGTAACAGTATGGAACCAGGTAAAACAAATAGAGCCTGAAATCTACAAGCTGTATGAAGAACTCGTAACAAGCGATGAAGAGATCGATAAACGACTTGAACTGCTGTTTCTGGCAAGCGAGTTTCTCATTCACTCAAGAACGAAGGTTTCAACGGAACATCTATTAAGCATCCTGGACCAGAAAGAACATTGGACGTTCCAGGACCTTCTCAATCATTCAGAGGCCAAGCATTATTCAGTGGATTTAAGCATGCTCATTGAATATTTGACAGACAAAGGATTCGTTGAAATCGTAAATGTAGAGACAAAGGGACAGGGGATTTATCACCGTTATTATCGAGCAGTGAAATAATTATAGTGAAATATTAATTATTCGTTGACTTCAATATGAAACCTTGTTATATTAGTAAATGTCGCTGCTGAACGACGACAACGAGCGGTCAGTGGCGACTTGAAAATCTTAAAAAGTTGTTGACATTAACTCCATAACTTGGTAAGATAAAAAAGTCGCTTAAACGAAGTGATTGCACATTGAACCTTGAAAACTGAACAAAACAAGACAATACGTCAACGTTAATTCTAGATTTATTTTTAAAGAGCTATTCAAACTTTTATCGGAGAGTTTGATCCTGGCTCAGGACGAACGCTGGCGGCGTGCCTAATACATGCAAGTCGAGCGGATTGATGGGAGCTTGCTCCCATCAGTCAGCGGCGGACGGGTGAGTAACACGTGGGTAACCTGCCTGTAAGACTGGGATAACTCCGGGAAACCGGGGCTAATACCGGATAACTCATTTCCTCGCATGAGGAAA
>NZ_JBQPEO010000004.1:0-510517 GCF_052665285.1 Rossellomorea sp. DUT-2
CGAGATGAGATTTCCCATCACGTAAGTGAGTAAGATCCCTAGAAGATGACTAGGTAGATAGGTCAGAGATGGAAGCATGGCGACATGTGGAGTTGACTGATACTAATCGATCGAGGACTTAACCACAAAGAGTCATTTTTTAAATGAACAACATGGGTCGATATTCGGCTTTCTTGACATCAATTCTTTATCTAGTTTTGAAGGAACAATCCTTCAATTGAATATTCGTCTGGTGATAATGGCGAAGAGGTCACACCCGTTCCCATGCCGAACACGGAAGTTAAGCTCTTCAGCGCCGATGGTAGTTGGGGGATCTCCCCCTGTGAGAGTAGGACGTCGCCAGGCAAATATAGAAAGAGTAACTCATTGGAGTTACTCTTTTTTTATCGTCTGATATTAAATTAATTCTTCCTCATTATACTCTTCTATATTCGGAGAAGTTGACTTCTTTATCTATTCGTTCTACGATATGATTAATACAGAGGTTTGATTCGAAAGGGTGGTACTCTTGCAAGGATCTTCTAGTACTACGATTGATCAGTTTTTAGCATGGCTGGAACATGAGGGAAAATCAACAAACACCATCTCGACTTACCATCAGGAGCTTAAGAAATATGAGAAATGGCTCCTACAGAATGACAGGGAGTTAATAGATATTACTCATCGTGATGTACAGGATTACATTCTATTTTTAGAAGAAAAGGGTAAAAGTCCGATTACGACGGATAAGATTTTGGGCGTGATACGAACTTTTTCCAGATATTTAAAGAGGCCTGATATAACCTTTGATATAAAGATCAAACAAGGAAATAAAAAGGAAGATATCGAAACGCTGTCTAAAGATGAGTGTGAAGCACTTTTATCGGAAGTAAGAGAAAGTGAAAATGAAAGGAACATAGCGATTGTGTATATGCTGCTTCATACGGGGATACGGGTATCAGAGCTTTGTGCCCTGAATACATCAGATATCAATCTTGTAACGAAACAAGTAAGTGTCTCGGATACCCATGGGGATCAACGGATCATTCCCTTGTCGGATGAAGTGGTTCACTACCTTACTGACTATATGGAAGCTATCCAACCACAGGAAGCATTGTTCCTTTCTAAATCAAATGAGCGATTAACGGATAGATCGGTTCAATATATGCTTAAGAAGTTCCATATAAATGCGCAAAAGCTGCGCCATACATTTTGCCAGCATCTCATCGATCAAGGTGTCAGTCTTGAAATAGTATCCAGGTTGGCTGGGCATAGGGATATTAATGTAACGAAAAGGTATGCGAAGTCACGCTTGCCTGAAACGGAATTTGAGGATGCGATTCGACGAACTTTTTCGAAGGATTGTTGAAGATTTTTTTAATGGGAGAGGAGAAACATGAAGGATGAATTAGCACATAAAAGGTGGATGGCCTTACCGGGACATATCCGAAAGAAATTTGAAGGAAATGTATTTTGTCGGTCATGCGGTGTGACAACGATTGTTGATTACAGTGTGGATTCTGATAATCATAATCTTGTTCTGGAAGGTAGCTGCATGACGTGTGGGCGTAAAGTAGCAAGAGTCATTGAGTCATAATGAAACAGAACTTCCTTATCAGGATCATGGTAAAGGAGTTCTTTTTATATTATGTGATTTTCTTCACGAACAATTATGGTAAAATAAACAATATCAAAACAATACTAGGTGATGTCCGATGAAGGATCTCTACAATAAAGCATTAGCTGCTATTATCTCACCTCTGTTTTTTGCTCTGTTTATGGGGTGGGCACTGTATACTCCAATGGAAGAAAGAGAATATGAATGTTGTTATATGAATTATAGTGATGGATTTGTCATGACGATTATGCCTTCCATTCCCATTTACCTCGTGTTTGGACTTTTAGGTGCCTATCTGATTGATAAAGTGACGAATGCTCTAAAAATCAAACGAAACGTGTATTTGTTTCAACTATTGATGTATACGCTGATAGCCATTCTTCCTGGCATATTTCTTTCCATTGCGTCAGAGGGGATTGGAATGACATTGCTTTTTTCAATTTATAGTGTTCCTGCTACGCTCATTTACTACCATGTCTTCCTCTTCCTACATTACTTCGAAAAATTTAGAAACAACCGAAGAAAACTACATGAAGCATAAATGAGTCAGGAGTTTCCGAAATTCGGAGATTCCTTTTTTGATTGATATGCGATTTTGTTCCAACGAAGAATGATATAATGGGATTTACTACTTGTTTTTCATGTATCAGGAGGACTCATGCTTACGTCTATACTATTACTATTCTTGTTATTTCTTTCCCTTGCCGGATGGGGGATGTTTTTTCTATATAAGGTAAAGGTTCATCCTGCCTTTATTCCTTTATTTCTATTTTCCAGTGTCACGACGGTGCTATTTGGAGCCGGGTTGCTTCATCGGATGCCATTGGCAGCGAATATCATCTATTATTCTGGTTTATTTTTATGTTTGATTTATCTCGTATTATTCTTTTTTAAAAAGATCTCGTTTAAACCTTTGCTGCATCCCTCGCTGGTGTTCTTTTCCTTAGCATTTCTGTTTGTCATGCTTTATATGAGGGGGACTCTCTTTTTAAATTATGATGACTTCAGCCACTGGGGACTGGTGGTGAAGGAGATTGTGAGACTCGATGGTCTGCCGGATGCCAGTACGCTGGTGACTTTCCAGAACTATCCGCCTGGAAGTGCCGTGTTTATTTACTATTTTCTCAATCATTTAGGGTTTCATGAAAGTTTGGCATTGATGGCACAAGGATTCATGACGATGGCTGGATTCACAGTCCTATTCACGTGGAGTTCCTGGAAGAAGCTGGGGACTGTCATCCTGCCTTGGGTTATTTCCTTTACCCTCCTATTAGTGAATGCGAAAATCTTCTACAGTTTACTGGTGGATATTATTCTTGGATCAGTGGCGTTAGCGATTCCATTAATCGCTTATTACTACCGTAAGGATTGGAAAAGACTGCTTCTCGTGAACATTCCGATTGTGATCTTGTTAATTCTATTGAAAGATAGTGGAAAGGTTTTTCTATTATTTAACGGGATTGCTACGCTAGGCATACTGATTGCTTCTCATCGGGAAGGGATTGAAAAGAGAATCGATAAAGTCATGCCTTATGCTTCATTGGTTCTGTTGATGGTTCTACCTTTAGTGGTGAATTTGCTTTGGCACACGTATACGTTACAAGCTTATAGTGAGAGCTATGGAGATAATAAGTTTGCCATTACAGAGGATAAGCTGCAGGATATTCAGAAATCGGAGGAGTTTTTAGCAGGTTTTGATGGAATGATGCTGGACGCTGCGTTGAATCCTTTGTCGTCGCCTCATGTGATGGCATTGTTGGTGGTCAATCTGATTGCCCTTCTATTAATGGTCAGAATGAAACGTAAAACGCCTAATGAACTGGTGGCGTCGTTTGTCCTGTTTAATCTCTTTTACGTGATGTATATGTGTTCTCTCTCCTATATGTATGTGTATCTGATGCCTGAGAACGAAGCGTCAAGGCTTGCAGGGTTTAACCGCTATCAGTCGACCATTACCGTGTATGCAGGCGGCATGCTCATGACGGTGGTTGTCTATGTATGGTCTAATTATGTGAAATCCTTTAAAAGGGTAACGGGCATTCTGTTGGCAGTCTGTTTTTTAATCCCGTACATTGGACATCTGGAAGTATTGGTGACCCGGCCGGAAGCACATGTTGAGCGTCGGGGCGACGTAAAAGAGTATTCTTCTGTAATTAAAACATCAGGGGTATCGGAACCTATGATTACCTATTATAGTCCAGGAAGTGCGGATGACGGAGGATATTTCAGCTATTTGATCAGGTATGAACATCTATCTATGAACTATTCTTTCATCAAAGGTGCTGAAACTAAAGATCAGCTCTCTTATTTGAAGGAAGTATTGATGAAGTCTGATTTTCTGATGGTGCTGGATCGTGACGAACATATCCAAGATGGGTTATCACAGTATACTGAAAATGAAATTTCAGAAGGGGTGTACCGGGTAAAACACGAGAATGATAGGTTTGAGCTGGTGCCGATGAATTAGGGAGGGTGAAAGTCTATCTTTTTAAGATAGGCTTTTATTTTAATTAAACGCTAGTTGATACTTTTTATCCAAATAAAACCAGTTATTTTGTCGTAACTTTTCGAACCGCCTTCTACACGTATATACAAATTCTGAACTCTATCTCCTCTATCATATGATTCATAGACTTTACGTTATGGGGGATGAGGATGAAGAAGTTTTTGTTAGTCGGTCTTGGCGTGATTACATTATCAACACTTGCAGGTGGAAAATATCATTGGGATCAAAGGGTCGAGGCCGTCCAGGTTAACGTCCATACAGAAAAAGTAGCCGGCGTTCAGGCGGTGAGTGAAGAAGAGCGTGAAGAAAATGAGAAAGAAAAAGCAGCGGCTGAAGAAGAAAAGAAGAGGCTGATAAAACTGGATAAGCTGAATTATCTTCCGCCAGAATTAAAAGACACGTTTAAGAAAAAGCTTGAAGATAATGAACCCGTTCACCTGATGATTCTTGGCTCTTCATCTACTCCTGGGAAGGAAGGAGCTTGGCCGAAAGAACTAGAAAAGGCGCTGCTCGACACGTACGGTCACGATTTGATAAAGGTGACGATGAAAGAAATCGCCGAAAAAACGTCAGAACAGGTTGTGAAGGAAGAATTACATAAACCACTGGCTGATATGAAGCCGGATATTCTCTTGCTGGAACCATTTTTATTGTGTGACAACGGGGAAATCAGAATGTCGAACCGCATTAAAAATCTTGAGACGATTATTGGGGATTTCAAGAAACAGAATTCTGAAATCTCCTTTATCATCCAACCGGCCAATCCAATTCCAGGTGCTTATTACTATCCTCAGGAAGAAGCTGATTTAGAGAAGTATACCCGGGAGAAGAAATATGTGTATCTTAACCATTGGGACGCATGGCCGGATTACAATCATAAAGAAATAAAGGACTATTTAACAGAGGAAAATATACCTAACGAAAAAGGAAATAAGCTCTGGCTTGATTATTTAATGAAGTATTTTATAAGGGGATAAATTTCCGAAGTCTTCAATCCGTTGCGGTTGAAGGCTTTTTTTGAATAAAAAAGGCCATTATAAGAAAGTGGACGGGTACATCGAGAAGGATCTACATGCTTAATTTTGACTCATGATAGTGTAGTTTCTGGAGCAGGTGTTCTTTCATTTTTTCATCAAGACAGTCTTGGATCAGGGTGTAATAGTAAGTGGCGAGAAACCTATGGATCATCTTCATTACGATCTTCACTCCTTATATCTGTTTATTTTATTTTCCACTATAAAGCACCTCGAATATATAGGGATTGTTATTTATTTTTATTACATCATTTGCAGGCGTAATGGCCAGATCCCACACAACTGCTTCTAAAGGATCGAATTGCGGGTTTTGTCGATAAAAATTAGGAGGAATATCCTAATGCCTTGGCCAATACCTATAATTGGATTGCCAAAATAGAGAGGAAGAACCACTTTGAAAAAAATTTGAAACATTCTTTGAAAGTGTTAACGGGAGCAATGACAATGGCATTAGTGATGACACCAACGATGGCTCTTGCTGAAATGAAAGAAGAGCATACGTATGTAGATTATCTTGCTTTAGGAGATTCGTTGGCGGCAGGGGTGCTGTATGACAACTCGCTAGGTAAGGGCTACCCTGATTTCCTTGCAGACGAATTTAAAGAAGATGGCTTTCATGTAGATTTTAACAAGAGCTTTGCCATACCGGGTTATACGTCTAAACAGGTATTGGCGGACATACAAGATCCTGCAAAGGGTTTGCAGAAAGAAATCATGGAGGCTGATACGATTACATTGGACGCAGGTGCCAATGACTTACTGCAATTGATTGAACATAAGGATGGCAGGATTTCAATTGATCCAGTAAAAGTGCAGGCAGCCCTTCAGGAAGTGGGTGTGAATATCGCTGCCTCTTTAGGCATCATCCATCAATTAAACCCTGACGTACCGGTGTATGTGATGGGTTATTACAATGCATTCCCTTATTTGCCACAAGAGACCCAGGCACAGTTAAAACCTGCGTTAGATGGATTGAACCAAGCCATTCAAGCAGCTAGCTTGCAGGGGGGAGGCGTGTTTGTCCCGGTTGAAGAAGCGATGGCCGATAATTTCCAAGTGAAACTTCCTAACCCGCAGAATGTCCATCCTAGTGAAGAGGGATATGAAGCCATGGCCGACGAGTTTTGGAAGATCATGGAGCTCTCAAGTGATACAGTTGGAAAATCAACTGCCCGTTTATACGGACAGGATCGTTACGAAACAGCGGCTGAAATCTCAGAAGAAAGCTGGGAAGCTGTTGAAACCGTGATCATTGCGAGAGGTAACGAGTATCCCGATGCATTGGTCGGAACACCTCTTGCCTATCAGTTGGAAGCGCCGATTTTGTTGACGAATGGAGCCACATTATCCAAAGAGACTGTAGAAGAGATCGATCGTCTTGGAGCAGAGAATGCGGTGATTCTTGGTGGGGAAGGAGCCGTTTCAGAGAAGATAGAGGCGGAATTGGATGAGTTGGGATTAAGCGTGGATCGAATCGGTGGAGGTGACCGCTTCGAAACAGCCGCTTTCGTCGCGAATGAATTGGGTTATTCAGAAACGGCAGTCGTTGCCTATGGATATGACTTCCCTGATGCCCTAGCAGTTGCTCCATATGCGGCCCAGCATGGATATCCAATCCTGTTAACAGAAACAAATTCCATTCCAGAAGCGACAGGCTTTGCCCTTCAGGATGTAGAGAACACCTATGTGATTGGGGGAGCAGGGGTCATCAGTGAAGAGTTAACGTTTAAAAATGGAAAGCGTTTGGCTGGTGACGCGCGTTATGATACAGCGGCTGCTATCTATAACGAGTTCCAAGGTCCCGCAAGCTATGCCGTAGTTGCAACAGGCCAGGACTTCGCTGATGCTCTTACGGGGTCTGTCTTTGCTGCCATAAATGAGGTTCCGTTATTGCTGGTGAAAAAGGATGACTTGCCTCAGCAGACAAAAGGATTGGTGATGGAACAAGGATTGAAGCACTTTATGGTATTGGGTGGAGAAGGTGCGGTTGAGAGTGGTGTTGTTGAAAAGTTAGTGGAGTAAAGATGTTCATAAACGGTCAAAAGAGTCCTGGACTATATTCAAATAGTCCAGGGCTTTCTTTTGTGTGTGAAACAATCGTTTAACAGCCTTAAGTAAGGCTGTGAGAGTGGTGTATTGAATCAATCAAACGTTTGTTTAAATAGAGTCAGTCTTTAATAGACATCAGAAGGAGTACAGTTAAGTTTTTCCATAGAGGAACAAGTACTTCAAAACAGCTCTTTAAACACGATAATTAAGAGACTATATTTTTCCTTAAAATATAAAATATTTCCAATTTTAGCTTTCTGTGGTTTAATAGATTCTGTAGTTCATTTTATAACATAGTGGAGGTTCTAATGAAAAAGAAGATTCGTAGTTTCGTAGCTTTGGTTTTCGTTTTTTCGTTGATTTTCAGCCAGTTTTCCGTGATGGAAGCAGGTGCGGAAGAGTCTGGTGTACCCAATGAGGAAGGAACGTTGATGATCGGGACACCGGTCGACGGTGAATTCGATGTTTCTGAAAACGTTCATTGGTATAAGGTCGATCCATCTGAAAGTGAAGTGACAGATTATACCCATTTACGGATGAAGCTTCAATCAGAATCGGAATTAAATGTGACGGTTTATTCCAGTCTGGAAAATGCCATCAATAATCGCGCATTTGAGCGTTATATGAGCTATTCCTATCAAAATGAACCAGCGATCATCGACTTCCCGATTTCCTGGGTAGGCCCTTATTATATTAAGATTGAGTCCTATGGAATGGAAGAAGAATATGTAGAGTTCGAAGAAGAGTTTGAAGATATGATGATTCCATACACGGTAAGCTATGATGGCATTACGTTACCTCCTTCTGATGAAGCCATTGCTGAGGAGTGTCCAGCGGAGTTAAGCACGAAAGAAAGAGAAAATGGAAAAAGCATTTTAAAAGATTTACGTACCGTTCGTGAAACGGTCTTGGCAAAAACGGAAAAAGGCCAGGATTTGTCTGCTCTTTATTACAAAGCGGCTCCGTTTATCAGTTCAAAAATGGTCTTCAGTAAAACACTGCGTGATAGTGTCTACCATGATCTTGTCCAATTAAAGGAATTGTTTGCCGATGTAGCGGCTAATGGAAGTGCAAGCTCATACAAAATCACCAAAGAAGATCAAAAAGCGATCAATAATCTGTACAATAATGCACTTGAATCGACTCCTGAGTTCATACAGGAGAAAATTGAGAATACAGGTAAAGAAGTAGGGATTTCAAACCTGACGAATTCAACGGTTTCTACTATTCTGGCAAAAGCGGGACTTTCCCCTATAAAGGCAGCCAGTGACGAAAATCGTTTAATCGTGAAATTAAAAGATAAAAAAGATGCAGCAAGTATCCAGGGGAAAACAAAATCAATGGGTGTTGAATCGATTTCCCCACTAAAGACGAAGGATTCATTCTTCTCCAATCTGTATGTGGTAGAAGTCGATGGGGACGGTTCCGATAAAGTGTCTACTGCCTCATTAAAAGTTACTTCAAAAGAGATTGCGAAGCTGCCTGAAGTCGAGTTTGTTGAGCCTGTCCAACAATACAAAGCACTGTCATCCGATGCTCAATATCCTTATCAATGGTCTCTACAAAATAACGGAGACAATGGTGGGAACCCTGATGCCGATATTCAGTACGAGCAGCTTCAGGAGCTTCTGAAAGAAAAAAATCTTGAAGAGACGATCATTGCTGTAGTGGATACGGGTGTAGACCACACGCTGGCAGATCTGAGCAATCATGTCTTAAAGAATGACGGTTATAATTTTGTAGGACGAAATTCCGATGCGATGGATGATCACGGCCATGGAACTCATGTATCTGGAATCATTGCAGCAGAAGCTAGTAATCACTACTCGATGGCAGGAATCAATCCTCACACGAAGATTCTTCCTGTTAAAGTGCTTGATGCATCTGGAAGCGGTGATACAGAACAAATCGCTTACGGGATTAAATATGCAGTCGATCACGGAGCTCAGGTCATTAACTTAAGTCTTGGCGGATCTTATAGCCGTGTCATTGAGTATGCTCTCAAATACGCTCATGACCATGGAGTGACCGTGGTAGCTGCAACAGGTAATGACGGAATGGAAGAAATTTCATATCCTGGTTCATCAAAATATGTGGTTTCTGTTGGAGCGACAAATAATATGGACCTTGTATCTGATTACTCAAACTTTGGAAAAGGAATCGACCTGGTAGCACCGGGAACGGATATTCCGAGTCTGGTTCCAGATGGAAACGTGACATACATGAGTGGGACGTCTATGGCGACTCCTCACGTAGCGGCGGTTGCAGGGTTACTTCTTTCCCATGATGCTGAGTTAACACCGGCTCAAGTGGAAAGAGTGTTAACGCGAACAGCTTTAGATATCACGTTTGATGAAGAAGATAATCCAGGTTACGGCTACTATTACGAGGAAGAGTACCCATACCCAGCGGAGTTGGTCCTTCCGGGATACGATACAGTTTCCGGCTGGGGAAGATTGGATGCCGTGAGTGCGGTTACGGGTATCGATCAAGCGAATATTGGCACGGAACGAATCTTTGGGACCGATCGTTATGAGACTGCTGTGAAAATTTCAAGCAAAGGCTGGGAACAATCTGATGTAGCGGTCATTGCAACGGGGCGTAATTACCCTGACGCATTAAGCGCCACACCACTTGCTTATCACCACAGCGCACCATTATTGTTAACCAATACAACAACCCTTCCTAAGGCGGTTAAGGACGAACTAAAACGCCTAAAAGTAAAGAAGGTGATTCTGGTTGGAGGTAAATCGGTTATTACAGCCAATATCGAGAAAGAAGTCAAAGATTTAGGAATCAAGACGATTTCACGCATCAGCGGAGCCGATCGTTATGAAACATCAGTGAAAATCGCTGAACAATTAGGCTTCACGGATCGTGCAGTCGTGGCAACCGGGCAAAGCTTCGCGGACGCCCTTTCCATTGCTCCGATAGCTGCTTCCCTTGAAATGCCGATTCTATTAACAAAGAAAAGTGGAACACCGGATTCTGTTCGCAGCTATATGGAAGAGAGCATGTTTGAGCAGTTCTATGTAATCGGCGGAGAATCAGCTATCCCGGAAACGGTAGCTGAGGAGTTCATGAATTATGAGCGATTAAGCGGAAGTGATCGTTACGAAACGAATAGCAGCATCATCAACTATTTCGCTAGTGAATTGAACATGTCCACACCATTCATTGCAACAGGTAAGAACTATCCTGATGCCCTGGCTGGTTCTGCACTGGCAGCTGTAGAAGGAAATTCCGTGGTGTTGACTCATCCGAAAGAGGCACAGTTTACAACGATGGATACCCTTGCTATGTTTGCTCCGGTTACAGATATGTATTATATTCTTGGTGGAGAAGGGGCCATCTCTGATTCAGTGGTTGAATCACTTTTGGCACAATAAAAAATTAGGAAGCCTCCATTCGATGCATTTGTGTATCGAATGGAGGCTTTTTGATGCCTTATCATATCTGAATCATCCCAACGTAATCATATATTTCTAAGGCCTTTTTTCGACACTATCTCCCAGGAAATAATCCATTTCCTCAAATTATGAGATTTTTCTCAAAAAATATACAAATATAAATGGAAATAATTTAACATTAGTATATAATAGTAATAAAGTCTCATATATAAGAAGATTCTGACAAAAGGGGCTTTATTAAAAAGGAAAAGGAAGGTGTTTTGATTGAAAGGTTTAGAAGTGCTGGTTACTCGAAGGACGGTGGCGGTTTGTCCTGCTTATGATGGGATTCATCAGTCAATCATTTATGACTACTCGGGGAAAAAGACGTTCAGCAAAAAATCAGTCATGGAGATTTTAGACGAATCCTGTATGGCTTACCGGTCTACATATGACGGCAGGATCAAAGCCGTTCGCCATGCTACCAGGTATTTACGAAAGACACCTCTTATGATTTGCCCGCAGGAATTCATCTATGCGATACCTACAATGGCTTCAACACACTATGATTGTATCTGGTTATTCTGCCAGCATATCGAATCTACTGTCACATCAGAAGGGAAAACATACATCCAGTTTACGAATGGCGAAGAGTTGGAAGTCAACTGTTCTGAAAAAGTGATCACCAAACAACGTGAACGGGCGGCTGCCACCATGAATCACTTCGCAAGTTTCCCATCCCGCAGAGCTTTGAGAAGGACCGAAAGCGAACTATATCTTCCAGGATTTCATCCAGGTCTGCTTGATTCCACAGACATAACAAATGATTCACAGATCGATTTTTGAGGGACGGACCTCTGAGTATCAAAAACGAAATCATTAAATAATGAAAAAACAGGAGTAGGGTGATTATACCAACTCCTATTTGTCATTTTCTTTTACGATTGCTGGAGGGACGGACCTCAGTATGTAAATGGTTAAAAATCTTCTAATGATTTGTTGATTAGAAGATTTTTTTGTCTCAATACAATACATCTTCTTTTCGACACGGTCCATACTAATTAAAAAACGATTGTAAAGGAGGGACGACATTGAGATTAGACAAGAAACACATGCTATTCATAACGGGACTGGCTGGTTTGATGGTTCTACTTTGGGTGTTGTTCCCTCCTGTCATTTCCGGACGGGACATGGAAGAGAGAGGTCCTTCTACAACCATCGCCGCCCATTGGATCTTCTCGAAGGATCATATTCAAACCGGAACCATCACCGGAAAGGATCTGGTTATGAGAGATGTAAGTGGCAACACCAATCATCTCCGGTTAATCAACCTTGAAGGCTCCAATCAAAAGCTTCCGTTCATCCGCTGGTCGGAAGAAGATTACGAACAAAAGGATGCGGTGGAGACCTTGCAATTTACTCACAAAAAAAGTGAGGCTGGGGGTCAATACTTTCAAACGGGCAAGGATGCCCCTTTGAATCATAATCGTTTTAAAAACGGATATACCATCGAGGTTTTATTCAAACTGCCGAAACAGTTCTCTCCGAAAGACCACGGTGGAATGGAGATTATGTCAAGGGGTGGAGAGCGCTCCACCTTATCAGTATCTGACTTTAAACAAGTCCAGTGGGAAAGTCATCCCTTAAATCTTCAACGCAGCGAGACAGAATGGTCCCTTGCCCTTGATAGTGAAGAAGACTGGTATCATGTAGCGGTCGTCAATGACGGGAAGAATACGAGCATCTATATAAATGGAGTGGCCGACTTCCGGCACACCACTGCTGAAATGATCGGGATTGATTTTGCAAAAGGAAAGGGATGGAATATCGGGGCGTCAGAAAAAGCAGACGCTTTGTTTGCAGGGAATTTACAGGAAATCCGCATCGCCAATCGATCTATTCCAAAAGAAGACTGGCTTATCCAACATAAGCCCAGTGACCACGTCAAAAATGGAACCAATCGATATCAATCCTTACGAACGAAAAAGAAAAATTATTCCTTTCTTTTTGTACCGGATCCACAAAAAACGGTGCGATATAAGCCAGAGATTTTCAAAGAGCAAATGAGATGGATTTCAAAGAGATATGAAAGGTTGAACATCGCTATGACTGCTTTCTTAGGAGACATGGTCGATCAAAGCGATTCATTGGAGGAATGGGTCCACTCGTCTACAAGCGTCGGGATCCTCGACGAGAGAAAGGCACAGTATGTGACGATTGCCGGGAATCATGACTACGGTAAAGGAGATCCGTATCTTAAATATTATGGATCAGGGCGTTTTGCGGAAAGATCGTATTATAAAGATTCTTCCCCTACTGGATATAGTTCGTATTCCATCATTAAAGCGGGAAGCTATCATTACTTATTTCTATCCCTCGACATGGAACATATGAAAGAGGACATTCCCTGGGCAAAAAAGGTTCTTAAAGCACATCCCAAAACACCGACCATCCTTCTTTCTCATCAAATCCTCAACATAGAGGGGGGCACTCCCATAGAGACAGAGAGAGGGACACTTGCCTGGGATGAACTGGTCTATCCATTTAATCAGGTATTTATGACGGTCAATGGCCATCATCATGGCTCCACTCACAGAATGAAACAAAATGCAGCGGGTCATCCCGTTTTACAAATACTTGTCGACTACCAATCAAGCTATCACGGGGGCAATGGCTGGATGAGGTTTGCAGAATTCGATGAAGAAGATGAGATGATTTCGTTTAAGACCTATTCCCCATGGGTGGATAAGCTGCCACGGCCACAGAAAACGTATTTTGATGTGGCGTATTTAACGGGGGTGCGTGATCAATTTCAGATACCTTTTGATTTTGAAGAGAGGTTTGATTTTGCACGGTGATCAACGGGGGTGGAGCCGGAAATATATAAAAGAAGCATGAAGAGTGGATCTTCATGCTTCACAAACCTAAGATTTATTCCACAATCCCCACAGAATCAAAGCCGCCAGCCGCTGCTTCTGCCTCTGCACTGCCTTCTCCATATAAATCGAAAGCAGATTGAATGATCGCTTGACGGGCATCACTGAAATCAGACATAGGCGTCAAATAAACCGTCAATGCACGATAATAAATTTTCCCGAGCTTTTCACGTCCGATATCCTGAGCCGTCAGGTAGGCAGCATGATTAATGATGGAGGAGTTAATATGAACACCACCGTTGTCCAAGGAACGGGGAAGATCATAAAATTCATCCATATGCGAAGGGTATTTGCCCTCGCCATTTCCGTACTCCACATATTTTGCTCCTACCGGGTATTTGCTTGGGTCACTTAAGCTGCGAAGAGATTCTCTGCCGTCTGCTTTGGCAGCCGGTGCCATGATGTCTTCACCGAGCTCCCAGTTCTCGTCATCGATCAATGCGCCGAAAATGTCTGCGAAAGCTTCATTCAGCGCACCTGGTTGAAAGCGGTACACAAGATTGGCGGAGTTGGAAATGACTCCGTGGGTCATTTCATGAGCCGCCACGTCAAGCCCGGCAGATAATGGAACCATGAATTCTCCATCTCCGTCCCCATACGTCATTTGGCGTCCATTCCAGAAGGCGTTGTTATAATTTGTTCCAAAATGAACATAAGAAACAATCGCCATTCCTTCATCATCCAGGGAATTTCGGTCATGCTCATTTAGATAATAATCGTATACCTTTTCTGAGTTATAATGGGCGTCCACGGCAGGCCGATCGTAATCTGATTTAAATGAAGCATCTTTATTGGAGAAAACCTCTCTTGAAGGATAATCGTATGTTAAAATCCCCTCCAAATCCTCATGACTATAATCCGCCATCTGAAACTCGGTACCTGAACGCGGTTCCTTTACTTGTGAAATATGTAAAAGACGATGTTCCCCTAATACACCGGTCCCTGTTCCTGTTTGAGTTTTAATCTTTTCCGAGTGCATAATTCCATTATATTGATCTACCACTTTTCCACTTTTCGCATCCACGAACACAAACCAGTTTCCAGGCTCTTCTCCTAAGAAGTTCACATTCACTTTATAGGCCACATGATTTTTCCCTTCAAACGGGTAGATCACGAGTTCCGAAGTTGGAGTGTATTCTGTTTTTTCAGGAGCTTGAACAGAGGCTTTCGCTGCTTCTACTGCTTTTTTACTGGTAACTAGTGTAGACGTATTCAGTTCGCTCGTTTCCACTTGTTCATTGTAAGAACCATTCACAGCTGTAATTTCATTGTTTTGGTTATAGTGAACAATGATTTCAGATCCTTCAACCGGCAGTCCACTCTTTGTTTGATGAAAGCGGATGTGAGTCATCCCCAGCTCATCTTTTTTTGATTCCTTCACTTTTAAACCGGCTTTGGGATTCTTCATTCCTATTTTACTTTTATGTTGATCTAAATAGTTAAGAGCATCATTAGAATTAACTGCAAGACGTTTGACTGCCTGCTTTTCCTTTACAAAAAGAGGGACATTGGCCTTCACATTCCATTCTTTAGAAGCTGCATTTATAGCGTGTTCATGAGGTTGGACGGCAAGGGCATCATTGGACGGAAGACCGGCAGAAAAGAGAGTAGTAGAAAGAATAATTGGTGCGATTAGTATTTTCTTCAAGTTATTTCCTCCTTTAGTAGCTTATGTACAAGTATAGAGAGGGAGGAAAATAATTACATGATTCGGATTCATTATCTTAATAGTCTGAAAATATAGGTATTTATTGGTAGGAGTAGAAGTATGCTATGGGGAAATTTGAGTAATGAATAACTCTTTGTTATTCATTTCGGAATTCGAAGTAATGAGTAAGAACTAGTTATTGTCGAAAGAAAAAGAATAATGGGGAGATTATATAAATATAAATAGGTTATAAATAGAAGTTTTATGGGTACTTAGAATTGTGTGGAAGATATTCCCTACAATAAAAAATAATTAATGCCCACGGTTTTATTAAACCTGAAATAGATACAGACTCAACTGAAAAAGTTGTCGATAAGTATTCTTTCTTAATAGATAGATTATTCTGAAATTTATTCTATAATAGAGGTACAGGAAATATCTGTTAAACGAATTTACTTTGTTAGGAGGAATGACGATGTCTGGATATTATATGAAAGAAATATGGACCCCGTTAAAATTAGTAGGGGTAAAAATTTTTAAAACGGAAGAAAATCGGATATTTATGAAATTTCTCAAGAAACCTAGAAAGCGTATTTTCTAGAAACATAAAGTGATATTTCAAGTAGAACATCAGCAACGTGTTGTAAGTTACTCTTTCAGTTAGCCGCTATTTGCGTATTTCCATCCGTATTATGCAGTCAGCCTTTCATTCCCAACTGCTTTTCTTACACTATCCTCACAATATAAATCATATCTCAAATTTTGAATAATCCATTCTCCATAAACCATTTTAAGAAGATGATAGAACCAAATTTTCAAGTCTAGAATTCACCTTTCCAAAATAATATAAGGTTGTAGGGCGTTACATATCATTTCAACTCGAAGGGGCTGGGATCATGAAGAAAATCAGTACCGGTTTATTTGTCATTCTATTGATCTTCTGTTTTAGTGTTTCACCGTCGGTTGCCGCAGGTCCGTTTGATCACCCAACCATTAAGGAAGAACTTCACTCTCTCTCAAAGAAACAATCTTCAACGACACTTGATGACTCAACATTCACAAGACTGAAAGAAAGGATGAAAGGATTAAAGAAGTCCGATGAAATGAGGTTGATGGGTGAGGTGTATGAAGAGGAACCAAATGATTATCCATACCAGGCTGACTATATCCGCCTCGATGACATCGTACTTGGCACCTTTTGGTGGGCTGAAGACTTGGATTATTACAGCTTGGATATTGATGAAACGCAAGATACGTATATTTACGGAACGACATTGACAACTCTCAATAGTCTGGGGTATTTGCTTTTTACCCCGGAAGGCGAGCCTGTCTATCCCGATGAATGGCTGGAAGATGGAAGCGATAATCTCCAGATTTATTATTCTCTTCCTCCAGGTTCCTATTATCTTGTAGCCACTGATCTCAATATGTTCGGCGGGGACGGAGTGTATGGGTTGACCGCATTCACTGGAGAAGAAACCGTAGATAATGTGTATCGTATTTATGGAAAGGACCGGCATGAAACCGCCATTGAAATCTCGAAGGTGGGATGGCCTGACGGTGCTGAAACGGTTGTATTGGCAAGAGACACCACATTCCCTGACGCTTTGGCAGGAGCCCCGTTCGCTTACCAACAAGATGCGCCGATTCTATTGAATCCAAAGGATAGCTTGAATGGTAAGGTGAAAGACCGAATAAAAGAACTAGGGGCGAAGAAGGTTGTCATTTTAGGAGGAGAGGGTGCGATATCGGCTAAAGTGGCAAAGGAATTGAAGAATAACGGATTGGAGGTTCGCCGGATCGGGGGAAAAATACGCTATGAAACGGCAGCGAAACTTGCAAAAGAATTAGGGTATTATGATCAGGCAATCATTGCATACGGTGGCAACTTCCCGGATGCCTTATCCATCGCACCTTATGCTGCCTCCAATGGAATACCGATTCTGTTAAGTCCTGCCAATGAATTAGCGAATGAAACGAAGGAAGCTCTGAAGTCTGTCACGGACACGATCATTGTCGGAGGAAAATCAGCCATTTCCGATGGAGTCCAAAAGCAACTGGCTAAAACGAATCCTGTACGGATTTCAGGTAAAGACCGTTATGAAACATCGGTCAACATCGCCACACAGCTTGAAATGCCGGGAGATATCATCACGGTTGCGACAGGTCAAAATTTTGCCGATGCACTGACAGGATCTGTACTTGCCGCTAAATACTACGAACCTATCCTCCTGGTAGAAAAAAATAAAGTGCCTGACCCTGTACGAAAGTATATCTCAGATAATGGAACATGGTACTACACTGTACTTGGGGGGGAAGGAGCGGTTTCTCAAAAAGTTGTAGAGGAGCTCAGTGGTTTGTAGGTTATATAACATGACAGAAAGACTAATGATCACTCTTAGGGTGGCCATTAGTCTTTTTTATCCATTTAAGGAATCTTCAACTGTAAAAATACCAAATGACTATCATCCTGTCCCTCTTTTTCTGTTATGATGATATCAACGAATATTTCGACAATAACCGGAATGAAGGGACTGCCATTTGATGACTAGGGCTTCTGCCATGTTAATAGAATTTCTTGAAAATCATTCAGACGAATTTTTACATAATTGGCGAAAGAGTATCGTCATTTCAGATAATGATTTATATAAAGAAGAAGTGTTGAATAATGGAGTGAAAATGTTTCAGTTAGTAAAGCGTGCGATCGAAACGCCTCTCAGTGAAGAGGAAATCACCTATCTCGCCTATAAGACAGCCCTGGAACGGGTAAACGCAAACGTGAATATAAGCGAGTTTGTCTATAATGTGAATGTGGGGAAAAGTATCATTATCAAGTGGGTGAGTAATTCCGGAATTGAACTCCGGGATTTGCAGCCCATCATTGAAGAAATCAACGCCCTTTTCGACCGTTTCTCTTACTTAGCCGTCAGAAAATACACGGAAATTAAAGAACAGCAGCTCCAGGAAAAGGAATTGTACATCGATCAAACCCATAAAGAACGTCTAACGATCCTTGGCCAGATGAGTTCGAGCTTTGTCCATGAATTCAGAAACCCCCTCACGTCGATCATCGGATTTACTAAGCTCTTGCAAAACGGTTATCCTGAGTTACCTTACCTCGATATTATGCAGCATGAATTGGAGCAACTGAATTACCGGATCTCTCAATTCCTCCATGTGTCGAGGAAGGATTTGATAGAGAGTACAAGGGAAGAGATCATTCTTACAAATCATCTGGAAGATACCATTGAATTTCTATATCCCAGCCTTCTGGATGGTGATGTATCCATTGACTTTCAGTGCGATGCTGCCATCAAGGTGTTGGGAAACAGGGATGAGCTTAGACAGGTCTTTCTTAACCTCATCATGAACTCCATTGACGCCCTTCAGGAAGTAGAAGGAGAACGTCAAATCACCGTTTCATGCGAAGAAGAAGAAGGTAAAACAAAACTGGAAATCTCCAACAACGGTCCGCGGATCAAAGAAGAAACCATCGAAGCCATTTTCGAACCTTTTTACACGACAAAAGACCTCGGAACGGGAATCGGTCTTTATATTTGTAAAAAGCTGATTGAAAAGCATGATGGGGAAATCCGTTGTCAATCGAACGATGAGTGGACGACGTTTACAATCGGTATTCCTGTTCAATCTAATATGGTTATTTAATAGATTTCAGACCAATCGGTGCCGAGCTACGCCCGGCATCGATTTTTTTATTTAGATTTAGTGATTAGTAGAATGTAAATGATATAATCGATATAGGTAAATATGATCAGTTAGAGAGGAGGTTGGATAAGATCATGACGCAAAATGAAAAAGGGATTACGTTACTGGAAGTGCTTTTGTCGATGGTGATCTTATCAATTGTCCTCTTGACGATTGTGAATTTTTTCCCCCAGATGGGCAGGATGAATACGTATAATGGCGAGAAGATGAAGGCTGTGAACTTGGCCAGGGGAGAACTTGCTACGTGGAAGGAAAGGGACAGCCTTGACACACCGCCACCACATTACATATTAAATGAAGGAACAGACCCCCATAACTATCATTATTTCACTTCAACCATAGATGGATTTAAGGTAAATGTAACGATCGATAAACAATCTGATTTGGATACAACAGAATCTCCATCTCTATCTCCATCTCCATCAAAAGCTCATCAAATGCTCATTCAAGTGCTGGAAGATCAAAAAATAGTAAGTGAAACCTACGGATACATGATGGTAAATGACTAAGGGGGTTTCTGAATTGTTACATAACGAACGTGGATTAACGCTTGTGGAAGTCCTTGCTACTTTAACCATTTTGTCCATTATAGGTGCAGTAGTATGGAATGTTTTCTTTCAAGGGATCCATTATACGAAAAAGGCCGTTTCGCAAAATAGCATTCAGCAAGAAGCGAATATTATAACGATGAGGTTGACAAGGATTCATCAGTCTTCTGAATCCTATGAATTGGAAAATCCGGATTGTACCATCAAAGTGAACTACAGTGAACTAGAAGAGGAGTTTCATCATAACGATCTGTGTTTTTCACTGGAAAATGCCCCGGAAGAACCTATCTTACCAAGCAAGATCGATTATCCTTTACTCATCACGATTACAGATAAGCATCATCCCAAAAATAAGTTCGTCATAGATACAACCTTATATAGACTGAAGGGAAGTAACCATAATGAATGATCTAAATAACGAAAAAGGATATGCATTGGTAACCGTTCTATTAATGATGGTCGTTTTTGTGGTAATCTCATTATCCTTCATGGGTCAGTCCTTTAGTAGTGTGAAACAAAATAAGGAAGTGGAGAAGGACTATCAATCGGTTGCATTGGCGGAGATGGGCGTGGAGTATTTTGAAGGTAAGATCAGGAATGTATTGAAAGAAACAGAGATAGACGGGGCAACAAATAGTGAAGATTTAAAAGTGAAAGTTGAAGGGTCCCTGGAGAATGAAAAGGTAGAGATAGAAAATGAAGAATTGGGTTCTTATTTTCAAATAACTAAGAATGATGATTTAACGAACTTTAGTGACCTTAATGAACAAAAGAATGAACTCTTCATCCATTTTAAAAGCATAGGAAGTTCGGGAAGTAAAGAAAATACCTTACATACGACCATGACGATACCAATGAGAATAGGATCGACCTCATCGAAAGAACTACCAGATTTTAATCAAATACAGAAGCCGGAAAATGTTCAGGCAGAATGTAAAAACCCGCCGATTATATATAAAAGTTGTGCGGAGATATTAGTTCTCGGATCCGGGTCTTATCCTCAAAACCATAATAACTTAGATGGCAAACTTATATATACTACCGGAGCACTCATCCTGGACGGTAATGCCAATAACATGGACAATACAAAAATTCATACAGACGGTTCCTTGTCACTCGGGAAGAATATAAATAATGCTACAAACGTGACCCTTGAAGTAAAAGGTGCGATGAGCATTGGAGGGCAGTTAAGATTGGACAGTTCCAAGGTATACGTCGGAGGCAGCATGAGTCTTGACGGGCATATGGATATAGAAGACAAATCCTATACTTATATTGAGGGGGACGCTTCTATTTCCAAACATTTATCCATTGGTACAAACTCAAAAATGTGTGTAGCTGGTAACCTGGAAGCCGGTCAGCTAGATATAGATGGGAAGTTATATGTGAAAGGGTCAGTAGAAGGAAAGATCAAAACTGGACAGCCAACCTATGTAAATCACACTGAATTTGTGAAAAACTGTGGCGTAAGCGACTCCTCTCAAACGTTATCCATTATGTGGGATGAAATTTCTACTGAAGTCGATTATTGATTGTAAATGCAAGCCTTTCACTTTTTGTGGAAGGTTTTTTTATGGGATATTAATGAAATATGTCCACTCTTTCCCATGTTAAAGCTGAATAGTAAATAGGAAATAGTCAGGAGAGTCAGGATGATAAAGGAAGATGGGAGTCTATTCACAGGTTTATTTTGGGGAGTGATGTTCAGTAATCCCGCTTTGGATTTCATTATTCGGGTGGAAAAAGCTGTTGAAGAGCGTTATTGGTTGATTTATTCCGGTACTGCCGTAAATAAAGATTTATCGACAAAGATGCTTGATTATTTGAAAAACGGATCAATTGTTCCTAATTCCAGATTAATTATTTGAAATCAAGATTGTGAAAAACCCAAATCAGGATTAATCTACCGTAATAGTGGATTAATTATTAAAGATAAGTGAAATAATCTTTCTATTTCATATAGTCTCCGAAAATAGTGCTGAAAAACATAAAGAAACAGCTATAAAGTGTTTAGAATAAACTTCAGACATAAATCCATATAAAAAACCTCCTCGATTCCACTCGAAAAGGTCACTTCAACTTCTCAATATCCTCAAGGATCTCCTCATATGGAGGATTCGACACCCCTTCATACTGCTTCAACAAAACCCCATTTTCACTTACTAAATAAAAAGAAGTGCCATGAACGAATTGATTAGATCCTTCCACTTGAGCAGCAGGAGTTTTAAAAGAAACATTGGCAAAAGATTCGATCTCGTCACGGGAATATCCCGTCAAGAAGCTCCAATTCTTATCATCCACTTCATAGCGGCCGCTATATTCCTTCAACACTTCAGGAGAGTCATGTTCGGGATCCACACTAATCGAAACCAGCTGAACTTCCCCATCCAGTCCCGCCTCCGCTATCTTCTTTTGAAGCTTCGACATATTCGCCGTCATCGGAAGACATACGGTATCGCAATTCGTAAAGATGAAATCAGCTATCACAATCTTCCCCTTATTGAGCTCACCTAAAGAAGTAGTCTCCCCATCCTGATCCACCGCAGCCAAATCACCGACCTCTACTTTCATAGGAAAAGACTCCTCAACATTTTCACCCTGGCAGCCTGCCAACAAGAAAAGAGATAAGGCAACCGTAGCAATATTAGATATTACTCTCACTTCACATTCTCCTTCTGAAATAGAGGTCCGTCCCTCTCACCAGAAGAGGGACGGACCTTGTCAGGTTAGTCTATAAACTGTTTATCAATTAAATCGGTGAATTTTGGTTTTTCTTTCAGGAACTTCAGTTCATAGGATGAGTCAGCGAAGGCTTGAACGGCATCGGAGTCCACTTTGTAAGTGAAGCCGATTCGTTCCCAAGCCTGGTCGACGACTTTCTTGCTTAGTTCTTGGCCGGTTACGTCTTTCACGTCCTTAATCGTGATTTCTTTTGCTTCTTCCGGATTTTCAGCGATGAAAGAAGTCGCTTCTTTATGTGCGTCCACGATTTTTTGAATGGTGTCCGGATTTTCTTTTACGGATTTTCCAGAGGCTACAAGTACTGATGCTGGTAATGTTTCACCGAATGAAATCTCATCATGATCGATGATGATGTTGGCACCTGTTTCCTGTTGAATCACGGCTGCCCAAGGTTCCGGCGCTACGGCAATATCGACTTTCCCTGATTTCAACATATTGGCATATTGTGCCGGGTTTCCGGTTACATGTTTCATCGTCCCACCGATACGTTGAGATTCAATGCCGTGTTCTTTCAAGAATGTTTCGACCTGAACATCATGTGTACAACCGACGGCAGGGGTGATGAAGGATTTACCTGCAAAGTCGTCCACGGTCTTTACGCCGCTTTCCTTACTTGCAAGAACCACGGTTCCACCAGTGGATCCCCCACCGATGATCTTCACGTCAGCCCCGGTCATGTAGTTGTTCATAGCTGGACCAGGTCCGACAAGACCGGCATCAATTTCGCCTGTTTTCAAAGCGGTCATAAACGATGAACCATCGGGGAAGGTTTTGTATTCAATCTTTGTACCGTCACCCAGCTGTTTTTCGTAAAATCCTTTGTCCTTTGCAACCATTGCGGGAACGTGATTAATATTCGGGAAGTAACCGATGACGACCTTCTTGCTTACGTCACCGCCTGAGCTTTTTTCCGTACCGCAGCCTGCTAAAACACCTAGGAATGTAAAGAAAATCGTCATGAGTAGAAATGCTTTTTTCATTTTGTAACCTCCTGTTTTTTTTAATGAGGCAGGCGATTGTCACCTGCCGTATTTTTCTATGCTTAAGACTCCAATCCCCAACGCTTAATCACTGATCTTTCAATACGCTGGAAAATCAGTTGATCCACGATGGCACCGATGACGCCAATGATGATCATCACGGCAATGACAAGGCTCATGTCACCAAAATCGGATGCGTATCGGAGGGTGTAACCGAGTCCGGGACCGGTGCTTAATAGTTCCCCTGCCATCAGCGCTCTCCAGGCGAAGGCCCATGCAAGGCGTGCACCCGTGACCACATAAGGAATCGATGCCGGAAAGATGACTCGAATGAATAAGTCCAAACCTCTCGACCCCATCGTTTGTGCTGCTTTTAAAAAGAGGGGAGAGACGTTTTTTATGCCCATTCGAATGTTGAGTGCCATGACGAATGTACCGCCGAGGATAACGACGAAAATGACCGCTTTTTCATTGAGTCCGAACCACATGATAGCCAGTGGCAGCCAGACAATACTCGGTACACTTTGGAAAGCCAGCAGTAAAGATCCCAGTGTATCGTCAGCCGTTTTTGATTTGGCCAGAAGAACGCCTATGCTGGTTCCAATAAGCAACGAAATCCCTAACCCGATGAATAAACGTTTGAAGCTCGCGATAAGGTCAATGATCAAGGTTTGATCTGCTATTCCTGTAAAAAGGGCCTGGAAAACGGAAGTGGGAGAGGGGAGGACCACTTCTGTCCATAGTCCGAATCGTGATCCCGATTCCCAAAGGCCGATAATGAGGGCAAAAAAGATGATGCGTTTAAGAGCTGTGTTCATAGGCCAATTCCTCACTTATCACTTTGTCGATTTCTTTCTTTAAATAGCTCATAATATGTTCTTCAATCTTTACCATTTCCTCTTTATGAGCATCCCGGGGACGGGGAAGATCCACTTTGATATCTGTCAATATCGTACCGGGTCGGGTACCCATGACGATGATCCGGTCTGAAAGCTTAATAGATTCAGAGATGCTGTGAGTGACGAACAGGACGGTTTTCTTCGTTTCCATCCAAATCGTTTCAAGCTGGTGGTGAAGACGGGAGCGTGTTTGTTCATCCAGTGCACCGAATGGTTCATCCATGAGAAGGATTTCAGGGTTCATGGAGAGAGCCCGTGCAATCGCCACCCGCTGCTGCATCCCTCCCGACAGCTCATGAGGGTAATGATCCTGATAGTTTCCCAGCTGGACCATATGTAAGTACTTGGCGGCTTGCTGCTTCGCTTCTTTTTTTGACATCTCTTTTTTGAGAGGGAACGTCACGTTGTCACGGACATTCAGCCATGGAAAAAGGGCAGCTTGCTGAAACACCATCCCCCGGTCTTTTCCGGGCTTCTTGATCGGATTTCCATCTACAAGAATTTCTCCCGAAGTCGAGCTGGTCAGTCCTGCCACAATGGAGAGGAGCGTAGACTTTCCGCATCCTGAAGGTCCCAGGATAGAAACAAACTCCCCCTTATCAATCTCAAGGTTAATATCTTTAAGAACATCGGATGGTTTTCCTGACTTATCGAGGTATTGCTTATGGAGATGGTTGATCTGTATAAACATGTTATCACCCTTATCTTATAATTCATATTAGTTTAGTCGGAATATAAATAATGTAATTATAGTATATTGGGGGAGGTTGTCAAGGTTTCCTTTATTTTGGAGGGGTTAGATAAACCGGTGCCTGGCACCGAATTTAACCATTAGTATGGCATAGGTATGTTCACCGTGTTGAAAATAATTTCATTAAATTGGAAAATAAATCTAAAAAGTGAAATGATTTCAACTTCTGTATCGTCTAATATATAAAAGAAAAAAAGCGGGGGAATGGGATGTCCAACAATAGATTGGTCGCAGATTGGTTTCGGCTCTACAGTGATCCTATATATACATTCTTGGTATATCGGATGGGTTCCGCTGATGTGGAAGATCTTGTTCAGGAAGTTTTCATTCGGGCACTGAATTCCGTGGACTCTTTTGAGGGAAAAGCAAATCCGAAAACATGGTTATATTCCATCGCCAGGAATCTGGCCCTTGATGAACTTAGAAAGATGAAGAGGAATAAATGGTCCATTACTTCTTTTTCCCCAAAAAATCATGAAGCCGCTTCATTAGAAACACCTGAATCTCTTTATTTTCTGAATGAAGGAAGTCGAGAACTTCTAGCCACTATTCAGAAGCTTAAATCCAATTATCGGGATGTGATGGTTTTGAAAGGAATAAATGGCTTTGACGTAAAAGAAACGGCCATCATTCTTGGGTGGACGGAAAACAAAGTTCGAATCACCTATCACCGTGCGTGTAAAAAGCTGCAATCCATAACAGGAGGATATACAAATGAAGAATCACAATGAAGCCAATTTACGAAAAAAGCTTCCCCCGCTTCAATTAAATGACGAGGCGAAAGAACGGATTCATACATCCATACTTCATCATGAACCTTCACCGCCATCACGGAAGAAAGTATGGAAAGAGGGCAGACTTGGCAGCATTGCGGCTGCAGCTGTAGGGTTACTGGTTTTTTCAATCTTGACGGTATATATCATTTCCGAAACAGAAAAAGATAAAGCAAATCAGTTATTCGCTGATGCTGAGGAAAACATTCAAGCGGTTTATGAAGAAATGGAATTGAACCTGCAAGAAACGGAAGAGGGCGGATTATTAAAAACGATTGAACCTTCAGAACTAAAGTCGGCTCAAGTATCACTCCGAAATGCTGAGAAGGAAATTTTGAAAAGTGGAGAAGAAAAGGAAAGGGAACTGCGTCAACATTTAATCCCGATGATGAAAGAAATAGAGGATTATAACCAAGCCGTTCCAGTGGCCAATGAGCTTCAACAGAATATTAACGAAGTAAGCAGTCTCCTGGAGAAAAGTCCTTTAGAAGAAAAAATGGCTGAAAAGGTAGCTTCAATAAAAAGCGAACTGACAGACAAATTAAAGACATTCGACAAACTTGAAAGCTCATCCCTTAGAGCGTTTTTCACTACTCATTATTCATCACAGGTGAATCATATTGATCAAACGTTAAATCAATATAAGGAAGTACAAGAAGAAATCCAAAACCTTATAGCAATTGCAGAAGATCAATCATTAAACGAACAGGATTTCGAACATCAAGCAGAGAGAATGATGAAACAGGTCAACCTTTTGCCGGATAATCAAACGACTGCTGAATTGAAAGAAGAAATACTGTCGGCAAAAGATGGATTCTATAAGGTTAAAGAAGAGGTGGAAAACAAAAAGCGGCTTGAAGAAGAAGCGAGTCTTGAAAAGAAAAAGGTAAGCAGCAGCGAGGTAAGAAGTGCCTCTACAGATGAGAAAGAAAATGAAGATATAAACCAAGGCAGTACTGATGACGAACTATACCCGATGGAATTCACCATGACTGATTCTAACGGACATACGTTTAAGCTAAGTCGTGATTTTGACATATATAAAATCGGTAAGGAGTATGATGAAATTGCCAGAAGGTACGGAGGGCGTTTCTACTATACTCCAAACTCAGATATGACACACGTTATTATAGGCAGAAAGATCATAGCGACCGTTTCTCTCGTATCTGCAGCTGACCTGGAATATAAAGACCTCTTTATCGATTTGATGTCACATCGATCAAAAAAATATACAAGGGATCAATTCGCCTCCATTGTAGCCGAGGTTATACAGAGTGGTGAGCCGTATAAAGTGGAGGAAGGAAATTCAGGAGAATTACTCTTGGTGGAAGATGGAATGTTGGTTTATCATGGATGGTAGAGAAATTTATGTAAGTAATTTATATGCTCGATTGATTGCGTGAAAAGCCAGAAGAGACATCCTTTATCTGATAAAGGGTGTCTTTTTTAATTCCTTTTACAGGGTTCCATGAACAAATCAGCTATCTGGTGACTGAAATCCAATACTTTGATGAAAATTTACACCCTCTCAACATTTGTCCCATAAGCCGGCCTTCTTCTAAAAAATTCCGATACAGTGGACTTTTAAGCAATTTTCTTGTCCGCAAATCGAAGCTTTCATTCTCTCTGGTAAAAAATAATAGTAAAATTAAATTATTTTATTTACTAAAATGTTTACTATAATAGCGCTTTCACGTTATACTGTTTTTAAAGATTTAGAAAAGTCTTCATTCAGCTTTGATAAAGTAGCTAAAAGAGAGATTGATAGAGAGGAGTTTCAACTATGGTATTCACAATTGTTTCCTTCGTGTTTTTCACGCTTCTTGTTGCGTTGATTTCGTATTGGAAAACAAAGGACGAGGATCTGGGAACACAGGAAGGGTATTTTCTTGCAGGGCGCAGCTTGACTGGATGGGTGATCGGGGGATCGCTTATGCTTACGAACTTGTCGACGGAGCAGCTGATCGGCCTGAATGCCCAAGGTTACACCGATAATATGTCGGTGATGGGCTGGGAAGTGGGATCGGCTATTGCTCTTGTTCTTGTAGCGTTTTATTTACTTCCCCGTTATTTAAAAGGGGGAATTACGACGATACCTGATTTTCTTGAAGAGCGATTTGACTCTGGTACGAAGCAAATTGTTACGATTCTATTCTTGTTCGGGTATGTGTTTAACTTATTGCCTCCAATCCTTTATTCCGGGGCAGTGGCACTGAGTGGGATCTTCAATGTTCCTGAAATGTTGGGAGTGGACCGTACAACGGCACTTTGGATCACGGTTTGGTCGATTGGGATCATTGGTTCCTTGTATGCCATTTTCGGTGGATTGAAAGCGGTTGCTGTTTCCGATACCATCAACGGAGTCGGGCTTTTGATTGGTGGATTGATGATTCCGGTCATTGGATTGGTTGTTCTGGGGGATGGTTCCCTCTTTAAAGGGTTCGGCACCATCATGGAAAATACACCCGAGAAACTGAATGCGATTGGGAAGCCGGAAGATCCGGTTCCGTTCAGCACGATGTTCACGGGAATGCTTTTGGTGAATCTTTTCTATTGGGGAACAGCTCAGCATATTATGCAGCGTGCTCTTGCCGCGAAGAATCTGAAGGAAGGTCAGAAAGGGGTTCTGATTGCAGCAGCATTGAAATTGATCGGACCATTTTTCTTAATTCTGCCTGGGATCATCGCGTTTAACATGTTTGGGGAAAATCTTGAGCCGACGGATGCTTATCCACGATTGGTGAATGAGATCCTGCCGACTCCTCTTGTAGGGTTCTTTGCAGCTGTATTGTTCGGGGCGATCTTATCGTCATTTAATTCAGCGCTTAACTCTTCTGTCACACTGTTTACGTTAAATATTTATAAGCCGTACGTGAAACCGGGTGCTTCTGATAAGCAGCTTGTCAAAAACGGGAAATATTTCGGGGTCTTACTGGCCGTTTTCGCCATGATTTTGGCACCGCTCATTGAAAAGGCGCCGCAAGGATTCTTCCAGTACCTGCAAATTGTAAACGGATTCTACAACGTGCCGATCTTTACGATTATCATTATTGGGTACATGACGAAACGGGTACCGGCGATTGCAGCGAAAATTTCGCTATTTGTGTTCATTACATTGTATGCGATTACACAGTTATTCTGGGATACAGGTCTGCACTTCCTGCATATTTTAGGGATTCTTTTCGTTCTATGTTCCGCACTGATGCTCGTTATCGGGAAGTTCAAGCCGAGAGACACGGAGTATACGCTGCAGGAATCCCATAAGGTGGATATGACACCATGGAAAATTGTCTATCCAATCGGGATTGCTTGTACGATTGCGATGATTATCATTTATATGGTCTTCTCTCCTGTAGGAATCGGAGCGTAGGCTTACAACAAAACAGTCAGGTGTTTGCCTGGCTGTTTTTCTTCTATATTCAAATAAATGGGAGGTCCCTCAATGAAAAAGAATACACGCATTCACGTTAACGAATCCAACAAAGAGTTTCACCTGCAAGGGGAAAATATCAGTTATATTTTCAATGTGCTGAGAAATGGGCAGCTTGGACATCTTCATTATGGGAAGAAGGTTCGTCATCGTGACGATTTTTCCCATCTTTACAAAGAAGAGCATCGAGCGACTTCTTCGTGCGTATTCGAAGGGGATTTATCTTTCTCACTGGACTTCCTTCGTCAGGAATACCCGGGCTACGGGACAACCGATTACCGTGAGCCAGCCTTTCAGATCCTTCAGGAAAACGGGAGCCGCATCACGGATTTTCGTTATGACGGCTATCGGATCATTCCAGGAAAGCCCTTGCTTAACGGGCTTCCTGCCACATATACAGAAAACGATTCTGAAGCAGAGACCCTTGAAATTACACTGCGTGACAAGCTGCTTGATGCAAGGATCGTTCTTTTATATTCCGTTTATAAAAACCGGGACGCGATCGTACGTTCAGCGAAATTCGTGAATGACGGGAATCAAAAACTTCAACTGGATCGTTCATTAAGCTGTTCGGTTGATTTGCCTGATTCTACTTTTGATCTCGTTCAGTTATCCGGTGGCTGGTCAAGGGAACGTCATGTGAAAACGAGATCTTTACAGCCAGGGATCCAAAGTATTTCAAGTACGCGTGGAACGAGCAGCAGTCAGCAAAACCCGTTCCTCGCTCTCAAGCGTCCTGAAACGACCGAGCATCAAGGAGAGGTCTTTGGGTTTAGTCTGGTGTACAGCGGAAACTTCCTGGCTCAGGCTGAAGTGGATCAGTATGATGTCACACGGGTTTCCATGGGAATCAACCCCTTTGATTTCAGCTGGCTTCTGGAGAGTGGCGAAAGTTTCCAAACCCCGGAAGTGGTCATGGCTTATTCAGATGCCGGATTGAATGGACTCAGCAGGGAGTATCACGATTTATACAGAAGCAGGCTTGCTCGCGGCATGTGGCGTGACAAAGCACGTCCGGTTCTGATCAACAACTGGGAAGCCACCTATTTTGATTTTGATGAAGAGAAAATTTTAACGATCGCTCGCACGGCCAAAGACATGGGAGTGGAGTTGTTTGTACTGGATGACGGCTGGTTCGGGAAGCGGAATGATGATACAACCTCACTGGGGGACTGGTTTGTCGATGAGGACAAGCTTCCCGAAGGCATACCGTCCCTTGCGGAGAAAATCAAGCAGTTGGGCATGGATTTCGGTTTATGGTTCGAGCCTGAAATGGTATCGAAGGTTAGCGAACTTTATCAGGAGCACCCAGACTGGATCATTCATGTCCCTGGCAGATCACCTTCTCACGGACGTCATCAATATGTACTCGATTTTTCCAGAAAAGAAGTGGTGGACCATATTTATAACATGATGGCGGATGTGTTGGAAGAAGCCCCTATTTCGTATGTGAAATGGGATATGAACCGTTATATGACTGAGGTTGGTTCAGTGGCACTCCCGTCCGGACGTCAGCGGGAAGTCCCCCACCGATATATCCTCGGTGTGTATGATTTGTATGAAAGGCTGACTTCTGCCTTTCCTCATATCCTATTTGAATCCTGTGCAAGCGGCGGGGCGCGGTTTGATCCGGGTATGCTGTACTATGCTCCTCAAGCTTGGACCAGTGACGATACGGATGCAGTGGAACGACTGAAAATCCAATTTGGGACATCACTGGTGTATCCGCTCAGCTCAATGGGGGCTCACGTATCGGAGGTTCCGAATCATCAGGTAAGACGGATTACTTCCTTGAAAACAAGAGGAAATACGGCTTTCTTTGGTGTTTTCGGGTACGAACTTGATGTGACGAAAATGACTGATCAAGAGAAGGAACAGGTGAAAGCCCAGATCGATTTTTATAAAAAGCATCGAAATACCCTTCAGTACGGGGATTTTCACCGACTGATCAGTCCGTTTGAGGGGGATGGAAACGTGACTTCCTGGATGACTGTGTCCGCTGATCGAAAAGAAGCGATCGCGGGTTATTATCAAGTGCTTTCTAAACCGAATCATGGATATGAAAGACTTTTACTGAAAGGTCTTCATCCGGATAAGGAATATCGCATTAAGGGAAGGAAGGGAACCTATTTCGGAGATGAACTCATGCATGTAGGGATACAGCTAGATAGCGGCTATTCCGGCACCCAACTTGGCGGTATCGAAGAGTCGGGTGACTTTACTTCTGAAATCTATATTCTATCTGAGGTGGATTGAAAACATTTTAAAAACATCAGGCCGTGATTGATTGAGGTCTGATGTTTTTTTACACCTAATCTATAGACAAAGAAAACTTAGTAAAACTTTTACTAAAATTTTATTGACCTTTTCCCTGCCTTGATTTATCATGGGGTTGAAAGCGGTTTCTGTAATTTCAAAATATATCCGCGAAATTCTATACAGAACTCTCGCGACATGAACGATATAACGCAATGATCGGTATAAATAGTAGGAGGAATCAGAATGGATGTTCAGCAACTTTTGAGGAGCTTTAAAGAGATTTTCGGCAGTGAAGCAAACCGTGTCTTTTTTGCCCCTGGACGTATCAACTTAATTGGGGAACACACGGATTATAACGGAGGGCATGTGTTTCCATGTGCGATTACGTTCGGCACCTATGCAGCAGCGAGAATTAGGGAAGACCGTCTGGTGCGCCTTTATTCTTTGAACTTTGACCATACTGGCGTAATAGAATTTGATCTCGACAGCCTGGAATATGATCAAGATCATGATTGGGCGAATTACCCGAAAGGAGTGATCCGTTATTTGAAGGATGCAAACTATTCCATTAATACTGGAATGGACGTTCTTTTTTACGGGAATATTCCGAACGGAGCAGGTTTATCTTCATCGGCTTCAATTGAATTGGCGACAGGTGTCATGCTCCAAGGACTGTTCGAACTGGATATAGACCGGATCGATCTCGTCAAGACGGGTCAAAAGGTGGAAAACGAGTTTATCGGCGTGAATAGCGGAATCATGGATCAATTTGCGATTGGAATGGGGAAAGAGGGAGCCGGCATTTTACTGGATACCAACACCCTCCACTATCAATATGCTCCGATCGATCTTGAGCATCACAATATCATCATCATGAATTCCAATAAACGACGGGAACTGGCAGGGTCAAAATACAATGAGCGAAGAACGGAATGCGAATCTGCTCTTGAAAGCCTGCAATCGGTGACGGATATCGGTTCGTTGGGTGAGCTGACGGAAGAGGGATTCGAGCTTTATAAGCATGCGATCCCAAACGAAACCGAACAGAAAAGGGCCAAGCATGCTGTCTACGAAAATCGCCGTACGCTTAAAGCTCTTAAATTTTTACAAAACGGACAGCTTCATGAGTTCGGGAAGTTGATGAATGAATCCCATGTATCGCTCCGTGACGATTATGAAGTGACGGGAAAAGAGCTGGATGCTCTTGTAGAAGCAGCGTGGAATCAACAGGGCGTAGTGGGAGCGAGGATGACCGGAGCAGGCTTCGGTGGCTGCGCGATTGCCATTGTGGAAAAGGATTATGTGGAGAATTTCATTAACGGAGTAGGAGAGAAATACAAGAATTATATAGGGTATGAAGCAACCTTCTATGTAGCAAGTATCGGTAATGGTGCAACAGAATTAGACAAAGAGGTGATCGTATGAACGTGTTAGTGCTCGGCGGTGCAGGTTATGTTGGTTCTCATGCGGTATTTCAGCTTGTAGAGCAGGGATACAGAACCATTGTTGTGGATAATTTGGAAACTGGTCATAGAGGAGCGGTTCACGAGGACGCGGTTTTCTATAACGGAGATATCCGGGATAAAGACTTTCTGCGATCTGTGTTTGAAAAAGAAAACATTGATGGGGTGATCCATTTTGCCGCGAATTCCCTTGTCGGCGAATCTATGGAGAATCCACTCAAGTACTTTGATAACAATGTGTATGGTACCCAGATAACCCTTGAGGTGATGAACGAATTCGGTGTGAAGCATATCGTCTTTTCATCTACGGCTGCAACATACGGAGAGCCGGAGCAGGTGCCGATCACAGAGAAGATGCCGACCGCACCGACCAACGCCTACGGGGAAACGAAGCTTGCCATGGAAAAAATGATGAGATGGTGTGATGAGGCATATGGGATCAAGTTTGTTTCTCTCCGCTATTTCAATGTGGCTGGTGCCCGCTGCGAAATTGGTGAGGATCACACTCCTGAGACTCATTTGATTCCGATCATCCTTCAGGTGGCACTAGAACAACGTGATTATATCACGATCTTTGGAGATGACTATGACACTCCTGACGGGACATGCATCCGTGATTATATTCATGTGGATGATTTGATTGAAGCCCATATCCTTGCCCTTGATTACCTGAAGCGAACAGGCGAAAGTAATATTTTCAACCTGGGAAGCAGCCAAGGGTTTTCGGTAAAAGAAATGATCCACGCTGCAAGAGAAGTGACCGGGCATCCTATCCCTGAGAAAATCGGCAAAAGAAGAGCAGGTGACCCGAGCAAATTGATCGCTTCCTCTGAAAAGGCGAAAGAAATGCTGGGCTGGACCCCATCCCGTACCTCGATAACCAAAATGATCGGGGATGCCTGGGAGTGGCACGAAACCCATCCGTATGGATACAACGACAGAAAGGGAGAGTGACCGAGGATGAGCATTTTCTTGACCATTGATGCGATTGTCAAAAAGGCGATAGAGGCGGAACTAATCGGGAAAGAGGATGAAGTCTATGCCCGGAACCGGATCCTTGCCCTTTTAAAAATGGAAGAGTACAAGACTGAAAAGACAAATTCATTCGACGATTTCTCCATTCCCGACCTGCTTGAAACATTAACGGTTTATGCAGTGGAAAATGGAATCATCGAAGATCTGTTTGATCATAAAGAAATGTTCACGGCTACTGTGATGGACTGTTTTGTGGCACGTCCATCTGTCATCAATCAAACGTTTGCTGCCCATTATAAACAAGATCCCAAACAGGCAACCGATTACTTTTACCAGCTAAGTCAGGACAGCAATTACATCCAGACGAAGCGGATCAGTCAAAACATCAGCTACAAGGTGGATACCGAATACGGGGAACTTGATATTACGATCAATCTATCCAAGCCGGAAAAAGATCCAAAGCAAATTGCCCTGGAAAAGTCGATGCCGAAAAAGGATCAGACGTATCCACAGTGTTTATTATGTATTGAAAATGAAGGGTACCAGGGGAGAATAGGTCACCCTGCCAGGGTCAATCATCGGATGATTCGCTTGAATCTTGCTGATGAAGGCTGGATGCTGCAGTATTCACCTTATGTCTATTACAACGAACACTGCATTGTGTTATCGGAAACCCATCGTCCGATGGAAATCAACCGTGCCGGATTCGAGCGACTGCTTCATTTCGTCGACCAGTTCCCTCATTATTTTGCCGGTTCGAATGCAGACCTTCCGATAGTCGGTGGATCGATCCTTTCCCACGATCACTATCAGGGTGGACATTATGACTTTGCCATGGCGAAGGCGGAAAAAGAATACCCCTTTTCTATGAGCCATCATCCTGAAGTGGAAGCTGCGATTGTGAAGTGGCCGATGTCGGTGATCCGCTTGAACAGTGAAAACATGGAAGCACTATTAGATGCAGCGGAGGATATTTTATCAGGGTGGAGAGGGTATAGTGACCATGAAGTTGAGGTCCTTGCCTTTACCGGGGACACACCTCACAACACCATTACACCCATCGCCCGCATGCGAAACGGGAAGTATGAAATGGACCTCGTCCTAAGGAACAACCGGACGAATGAGGAACATCCAATGGGCATATTCCATCCTCATGAAGATGTCCATCATATCAAGAAAGAAAACATCGGCTTGATCGAAGTGATGGGACTTGCCGTTCTGCCGGCCCGCTTGAAAGATGAATTGTTGGAAGTTGAAAAGTCCCTGCTGGGTGAAGCCCATCAGGTGGCAGACTACCATAAGCCATGGGTGGAACAGTTGAAGGACCGTTACCAAGGCGAAGTGACCATTGACAATGTCGGTGGCATCGTCAGAGAAGAATTAGGAGTGAAATTCTCCCGTGTCCTTGAAGATGCCGGAGTATTCAAGCGGGATGAAAGAGGACAGAAGGCATTTATGAGGTTTGTGGATGGGTTTCAATAGGTTTTGAACCGATTCGACTGCTTTTCAAGAAGAATAAGGTGGATTTTTTGGGTGAAACGGGCTAAACAGAGTCATTAATAGGTCAAAATGATAAAAAAGCATGCAATCTTTCATTTTAGAAGTTCTTTTTCAAGACTTATGATTCGATTCGGACATATTATGAACCAGAATTTCATTTTATGATCCGGATTCGGCACTTTATATTCCAAAAATCCGTTTTTTGATCCAAAATTTTAATATATGATCCAATTTTGCTACTTTATGATCCGTTTGTCGAAAAGTGTAAAATGCTATTGAGTAAACCAACACAGAATAAGAAACGTAATTTCCAAGTGAAATAAGAAACCGATGAACAGGTTTCTTATCTTCTCTATACTAAACTAAAACAGGTGATAAATATGTATTTAGGCGTAGATTACTACCCGGAACATTGGGATATCGAATTGATTGACGAAGACCTTTCACGGATGAAAGACATGGGTGTAAATATGGTCAGGATCGGCGAGTTCGCCTGGCACTTGATGGAGAAGGAAGAAGGCAGCTTTGATTTTTCTTTTTTTGATCATGTCATCGAGCATGTGAAGGCATACGATATGAAAGTGATGTTCGGGACACCGACAGCTACGTTTCCTGCGTGGCTTGCTGCTAAACATCCCGATATTTTCATTGAAGATATCAACGGTGTGAAAAAGTCGTTCGGGGGAAGAAGGCAGTATTGCTATAACTCTGAAACGTACCAAACCTACTCCATGCGAATCGCTGAAAAGCTGATCAATCATTATCGTGACGAAGAAGCCATCGTGTCATGGCAAATCGACAATGAATTTGGTCACGAAGATAGTGATATGTGTTACTGCTCCAGCTGCCAGCGTGCTTTTCAATCGTTCCTCGAGGAGAAATATGAATCGGTCGACGAATTGAACGAGCGCTGGGGAACGATTTTCTGGGGACATACGTATAACAGGTTCTCTGAAATCCCCGTACCCAAACAAACGATCACGGTTCATAACCCGGCCATGATGCTGGACTGGTCCCGTTTCCGTTCAGCTTCATTGAGCGGCTTTGCCCTTAAACATGTAGAGCTTGCCAGACGTTTGAAAGGCGCTCATCAAACCGTGACAACGAACCTCCCAGGCGGTTTCTTTGGAAAATGGTTTGATCATAATGAATTTTCGAGAGATCTCGATTTTGTTTCCTACGATAATTATCCCGTGTGGGGAGGCTTGAAGGAACCGATTTCCCCGGCCCACCTTTCGATGACACTCGATTTTGTACGGGGATTAAAGAAACAAAATTTCTGGATCGTTGAAGAATTAATGGGAGCTCAAGGTCATGATGTGATCGGGTATTTACCAAGACCTAATCAAGCAAAGGCATGGGCATGGCACGCCTTTGCTCACGGCTGTTCCAATATGCTTTTCTTCCGCTGGCGTGGAATGAATCGCGGAGCTGAGCAATATTGTCTTGGAATCCTTGATGCCAATAACCGGACGACGCGTAAATTCAATGAAGTGAAACAATTTTTCAGTGAAGTAAAAGAATATCAGACCCTCTTTGATTCACCGGTAAAAGCGGATGTCGCTCTTCTATACGATTTCGATAATGTATGGTCCTGGCGAATTCAACAGCAGAATCCGAGCATTGATTTTACGGAAGAAGTTCTTCGTTTGTATGAACCTTTTCATAAACAAAACACGATGATCGATGTGTTGAAATACGATCAGGATTTTTCACAATACAAGGTAGTACTTGTACCAGTGCCTCAGCTGATGGATGACAGATTGACGGCGAGACTTGAAGAGTTCACTAAGAACGGAGGGACTGTCATTGTGTCGTACCGTGCAGGAGTGAAGGATAAAGATAACAATCTGGTATTCGGAAAAATGATTCCGGGAGGACTGTCCCCGCTGCTTGGCATTGAAGTGGAGGAATCAGAATCGCTTCATGAAGGACAAGCCGTTCCTGTCGTGTCAACGGATTCAGGTCGTACGACAATAGCTGAATACTGGCGTGACCTGGTGAATCCGATTACGGCCAAATCCCTTTATCACTATGACGACGCATTTTACAATGAGTACGCCTGTGTAACAGAAAATGAATTCGGCACGGGGAAAGCGTACTATATCGGTGCGGGAATCGAAAAAGAAATCATGGACGTGCTTGCAAGGAAAATCACAAGTGATACAAACATTGAAACGTTGGAAACAAATCCGGGGGTAGAGGTTGTCACGAGGACAGTCGAAGCTAAAACGTATCAGGTGATCATCAACCACAATGGGTATGAGGAAACGTTTGGTGAAGTGGTGTTACAGCCTTATGACTGCGTGATATGCGAATTGAAAAAGGATTGTGAATGAACATGGATGTGATCAAAAAGCCATTTGGCGAAATGGACGGAAAAGCGGTTGAGTCCTACACGTTAAAAAATGATAGCGGTATGGAAATGACGTTCATTACTTATGGAGGGGCCATCACAAAAATCATCACCCCGGACAAGAACGGGGTACTTGAGAATGTCGTCCTTGGTTTCGATACGTTAGAGCAATACGTTCAGCACGTCCACTATTATGGTGCCCTGATAGGAAGGGTTGCCGGCAGAATCGGGAAGGCAAACTACCCTTCCCGGGGAAAAAAAGTTGAGCTGACCTCTAATGATAGCGGCAACCACTTGCATGGTGGTAAAATAGGATTTAATAGAGTGATATGGGCAGTCGAGGAAGCGTCCGTTGAAAAGGAAAAAGTCAGTGTCTGCCTGTCCTACTTGAGTCGTGACGGAGAAGAGGGTTATCCTGGGAACGTCAAGGTGGATGTGACCTACTCCCTGACGAACAGCAATGAACTTCTCATTGAGTATGGGGCAGAACCGGATTGTGACACTCCCATCAACATGACGAGCCACAGCTACTACAACTTGAGCGGTAATTACAAAGAAGATATACTGTCTCACAGATTGCAAATGAAGGCGGATTGGATCCTTGAGCTTTCCAGTGATAAAGTGCCGACCGGAAAGTTTATTCCTTCAGAGGGGACAGCCTTTGATTTTCATGACGGACAAACCATTTATGAAGGAATGCAGTCCGGCCAAGGGGAAGGGTATGACCATGCCTTTGTTTTAAATAAAGGAAATCAGGGAATCGTCCTCTCACACGAAGAAAGCGGAAGAGCGATGACGGTGGAAACGGATCAGGAAGCGGTCGTTCTATATACGGGGAATCATCTGACCGACGATCTCTTGACAGGCGGTGCCCGAGGACGCGAACATCTCGGCCTTTGCCTTGAAGCACAAGGATACCCGGATGCCGTGAACCACCCGCATTTCCCATCGGTCATGGTCAAAAAAGGGGAAGTATATAAAGCTTCGACTAGGTATAGCTTTCATGTATTAAACGAACAGGGGTAGATTTTAAAATGGCAACGATTAAAGATATTGCGTTAAAGGCGGGTGTCTCGATTTCCACGGTTTCAAGGGTACTGAATTACGACAAGAGTTTATCTGTACCGGATAAGACAAAACAAAAGATCTTTGAAATTGCCGAGGAATTGGAATATAAGAAAAAGAAAGCACCACGGAAATCAATGGAATCCAGTATCGCGATTTTTAACTGGTACACGGAAAAAGAGGAACTGGACGATCTGTATTATATGTCGATCCGCCTTGGTGCAGAGCAGCGCTGTCAGCAATACGGGCTCAATCTGGTGAAGTACTTTCAAAATGATTTCGAGGAAATGAAGAAAGAAGAATTCGACGGTGTGGTGGCAATCGGAAAGTTCAGTCCGAAACAGGTGCAGGAGCTCCACAGCATAACAGAGAATATCGTATTCGTTGACTTCAGTCCAGAGGGTGAGGATTTCGATTCTGTTCTCACTGATTTCTCCATCGCTACGAAAAAAGTGTTGAACTATTATTTTGAAAAAGGACACACCGAAATCGGCTATATCGGGGGCCGGGAAACATACAAAGAAAATGGCGGAGAGTATATTCCTGATTCCAGGGAAGCTACTTTCAAGACTTATCTTGGCGAAAAAGGGATGCTGTCAGAATCCGCCATGTATGTCGGTGCTTTTACGGTGGACGATGGCTTTGACTTAATGAAAAAGGCGATCGCCGAGCACGGGGACAAACTGCCGACGGCCTTCTTCTGCGGAAATGATTCCCTTGCCATCGGTGCCCTGCGCGCTCTTCATGAGGAAGGGATCAGTGTACCCGACCGGGTGAATATCATCGGTGTCAATGATATAAGTGTCGCGAAGTATGTGTATCCGCCACTTAGTTCTGTCAAAGTCCAAACCGAAATCATGGGGGAAACGGCTGTTGACTTCATGATGAAGCGTCTTGAGCAGAAGCAGAAAGTGACACATAAAGTGTTTATTTCATCCGAGCTTGTCATTAGAAAAAGCAGTCATTAAATCGCATCTGTTGAAGACCACATCTTTTTAAGGGTGTGGTCTTGTCTGCTTGGCGGGAGATGTCGATATGAGAGTTTAAGAATAGTCGTTTTTAACCAGGGGTGACAGGGTAACACTATAGTATATACCATTATTTTCTTTGAATTTATAGGAGGGACCCGATTTGATCAGCCAAACGAGAGATATTGTTCAGAAGTCATTGGATGCTTTACTAGAGGATGGATCTTTTTTGCCCGAAGTGAAAGGTGAGACAAGAAAGAAAGCGTTTACGTCGCTGACTTCCATTCTATCGACACCGAACCACGTACATAAATCGTATTTAAGGATTCCATTGGAGGATGAAAAGGTGGTCCGGATCCCTGCATTCCGCGTTCAGCATAATAATGCCCTGGGACCTTATAAGGGCGGGATCCGTTTTCACGAGACGGTGAATGAGGAAGAGGTCGTGAATCTGGCTTCCTTGATGACGTTGAAAAATGCCCTTCATGATGTTCCATTCGGTGGAGGGAAGGGCGGTATCATCCTGAATCCACGGGAGTATACGGAGAAGGAGCTTCATCTGATTGCGAGGAAGTATGTCCAATATTTCAGCGATGTCCTTGGACCCGATAAAGATATCCCTGCTCCTGATATGGGATCAGGGGAACGTGAAATGGACTGGATGATGGCGGAGTACAAGAGCATCCGGCCGGGAATGCCTTATAGAGGGAGCTTTACGGGAAAAAGCGTTGTGAACGGCGGATCGTTAGGCCGGAGAGAAGCGACGGGAAAGGGTGTATTCTTTACATTCCGCTATCTCGTTCATGATTTTGTAAGGGAACAGAAGAGTCTATTAACGAAGACGGATAATGTCTTTGCGAAAACAGCTCTCGATTTTGAGGACCGTCCCTTGACGATTTCAGTGCAGGGATTCGGGAATGTAGGTTCGGTTGCGGCACTTGAAGCCCATCAATCCACTCATTTACAGAATAAAGTGGTGGCGGTGAGTGACCGGAATGTGACGTTGTTCAACTCGGATGGTCTTGATATTCCGGCATTGGTTGAGTTTACAATGAAAAATAAGGGAGATCTTCCCACGAAGGATGAACAGTTGAAGGAAATCGGCGTGAAGGCAGAGATACGTGACCGTGAAGAGGTTTTGTACCTGGATGTGGACGTCCTGATGTTAGCGGCGTTAGAGGATCAGGTGCACAAGGATAATGTAGAAAAGGTGAAAGCAAGAATCATCGTGGAAGGAGCCAATGCTCCAATTACAACAGAAGCGGATAAATATTTAAGTGATCAAGGTGTCATCATCATCCCTGATATCCTGGCAAATGCCGGCGGGGTCATCGTCTCCTACTTCGAATGGCTGCAAGGACGGGAAACCCAGTTCTACACAGAGGAAGAAGTATTCAACCTCCTCTACGACAAAATGAAAACAACCATGGAGACCGTCCTGCCACTATTCTTCGGCGACCCATTCCCACTTCGCCAAAACTGCTACATCCACTCCGTCATGAAACTATCCACTGTTCTATACAGGCAAGGGAAACTTTATTAAGAACGAGGGACGGACCTCCATTCCTAGGAGCTGGTGCTAGGAGTGGAGGTCCGTCCCTCTTTTTTTCAAAGGGGGTGTCCATCACTCTCCTTATCCCCTATATAAAGGGTGAAAGGAGGTGAGGCACATGGCAACAGCGGATTTGAAATCTACGAGAATACGATTGGCTTACAATGATGGTCTGGATGAGAAAGGGAATCCTAAGATTGTGTACAAATCGTATAGCTACATCAATGCACTGGCAACGGCGGATGAGATGAACAGCGCGGCTTTATCCGTGGCAAGTCTTTCATCAAAGGGATTAAACAACATCGAGAAGGTCGAAACCTTTGACATTAACGAGTAAGGACAATCGATAGTTTCATAGAAAGGAGGAGACGGTATGGCAAAAGTATTAGAACTGGAATTCCTGACGGAAACGGGGAAGTCAGGGAAACTATCCATCAATGACCCGATCGAGCCGATTGATACGGTGACGGTGAAAGCAGCGATGGATAACCTGATCGCGACCAATGTGTTTGGAAGCTCGAACGGAATGTTTGTGAGTGTGGAAGGAGCTCGAGTGGTCGAGCGTAATGTGACGGATTATGATGTGATGTAATCGAGTGAAAGTGTTCTCCTTAATTGGGGGACACTTTTTTCATGTTCACAAAAATTCTCCACCCTATTCTATCAACAAAGATAACGCTTACATAAAGAATATGGAAAATCCCCTATTGACTTCCCCTACGATACCCAGTATTATCCTCTATAAGATAAGAATTTAGAAAATTACATACTTTCAATTATCCAGAGTGACCGAGGGATCAGGCCCTATGACGTCCGGCAACCTCCAGTATTGGAACGGTGCCAATTCCTGCAGAATGATTTCATTCTGAGAGATAAGTCGAGATAAACAGGCGATGCTTCTTTCAGTTGAAAGAGGCATTTTTTATTGGATGAAAAAAGGGGTGTGCACATTGATCGAGATTCGGAATTTGGTGAAAACGTACAGTACAAAAAAGCAAACGGTGGTCGGTGTCGATAACGTTTCCGTAAAGATTGAAAAGGGTGAGATCTTTGGAATCGTCGGATACAGTGGAGCGGGGAAGAGTTCACTCATTCGCTGCTTGAATCTATTAGAAACCCCGACATCGGGTGAGATCATCATTGACGGACAGGATTTCACGAAGCTCACGTCCAAACAACTAAGACTCGCCCGTCAAAAAACGAGTATGATCTTTCAGCATTTTCACCTGATTAAATCGAAAACGGTGTTTGACAATCTGGCTTTTGCCTTGAAAGCGGCCAGTGTACCGAAAGCGAAGATCAAGCCCAGGGTCGTCGATCTCCTTGATATGGTCGGTCTTTCAGACAAAGCCGACGCGTATCCGGCCCAGCTCAGCGGAGGACAAAAGCAGAGAGTCGGAATTGCGAGAGCTTTGGCGAATAACCCATCTGTTTTACTTTGCGACGAAGCGACATCGGCACTTGACCCGAATACGACGAAATCGATTTTGAAGCTATTGAAAAAGATCAACAAAGAACTGGGTTTGACGATCGTCCTCATTACCCACGAAATGGAAGTGGTGAAAGAAATCTGCGACCGGATGGCCGTGATGCAGGATGGGAAAATCGTGGAGGAAGGTCCGGTTTACGACCTGTTTGCCGAACCGAAGCAGCCTTTAACGAAACAATTCATTGAAACGATCCTTCAATTTGAACTACCGCCACACCTTGTGGAATCAAGAAAAGGAAAGCTGATCAAAATCCAATTCAAAGGATCGATCGCAGAGGAAAGCGTCGTTTCAGAAGTGTTCCAGAAATACAAAGTGCGAGGCAATATTCTTCACGGCAAGATTGAATATATTCAGGAAGTGCCACTCGGGATTTTTATCATGGAACTGATCGGCTCCCATGAAGAGATCGAGGCAGCGATTGAATATATCACGTTGAAGACGCAGAGCTTGGAGGTGCTTGAAAATGCTGCCTGATTCATTGACTGCGATTTTACCAGAATTGAATAAAGCCTTCTTTGAAACGGTGTATATGGTGGGGATTTCCCTGGGAGTTGCGATTTTGGTGGGATTACCTCTCGGGATTCTTCTTTTCGTAACAGACAAAGGCTTGTTTTTACAAAATAGTTTGATCAAAAAGGTGGTTGGATTTGTCGTCAATATGGTGCGCTCGGTTCCGTTCATCATTCTATTAGTCGCACTCTTACCATTAACCAAATTATTGACCGGTACCACGATCGGACCGACGGCAGCATCCGTATCACTTTCTGTAGCGGGAATTCCGTTTTTTGCGAGAATGGTAGAAACATCGCTCAGGGAGATTGACAAAGGAGTGATCGAAGCATCGGTATCCGTTGGGGCGAGTCCCTGGATGATCATCAAGGACGTGCTGTTACCGGAAGCGCGACCGGCAGTGATTCAAGCTGTTACGATTACAACGATCAGTTTAGTTGCCTATTCAGCCATGGCCGGCATCGTCGGTGGAGGCGGAGTCGGTGACCTGGCGATCCGCTTCGGGTACTACCGATATGACAACACGGTGATGATCACGACCGTCGTCATTTTAATTTGTTTGGTTCAACTCATCCAATATACGGGTGATGTGTTTGCACGATTAGTCGATAAACGATAACTACTTTAGGGGGAACAACAAGTGAAAAAGTGGATTTTATTAGTGGCATTAGCGGTAACAATGAGCATTCTTGCAGCTTGCGGAGGGGACGAAGCAAGTTCAAGTGCGGAAGGTAAAAAAGAAGTGACCATCGGGGCTACATCCGGACCATACAGTGATATGGTGACAAAAGCAATCAAGCCCGGTCTTGAAGAAAAAGGATACAAGGTGGAAGTGAAGGAATTCAGTGATTACATCCAGCCGAATAACGCACTGGCTCAGGGAGATCTGGATGCGAACCTTTTTCAGCATAAAATCTACATGGAAACTTTCGCAAAGCAACACAACATGGATTTATCCGAAGTGATTGTTGTACCAACGGCTCCTATGGGAATCTACTCACAGAAGTTCGATTCGATTGAAGACATCAAAGAAGGCAGTGCCATTGCGATTCCGAATGATCCAACGAACGCAGCACGAGCGTTTCAGATCCTGGAAGATGCTAAGCTGATCACGTTAAAAGCGGATACAGATCCATTGACGGTATCAGAAAAAGACATTGCTGAAAACGTGAAAAACCTGCAGTTCAAACCAATCGAAGCGGCTCAGCTTCCAAGGGCCGTTGACAGCGTTGATCTATCTGCGGTTCCAGGGAACTACGCACTAGCTGCTGACATGGACTTACTTGATGCACTTCAGCTGGAGGACATGCCTGACCAGTATCGAAACCGAGTGGTTGTAAATACGAAGGACGTTAACTCACAGCTGGCGAAAGACATCAAAGCAGTAGTAGAAGCAGACGGTTTCGAGAAAATCATCGATGAAGAATTTAAAGGCTTCGGTAAGCCGGAGTGGATGGAGTAGAGGGACTATGGAATAGAGGGACGGACCTCTAATCAGGAAATTTAGTATAAGAATGTGAAAGGGACGGGCTTCCGCTGAATGCGGAGGTCCGTCCCTAATTTTATAGGCAGCACTTCTTATATTTTTTGCCGCTTCCGCATGGGCAAGGGTCGTTGCGTCCGACTTTGTCTCTGTTTTGGACGGGTTGTGGAACGAGGAGTGGTTGCTCTTTCATTGATTGGTGTTCCACGTCTTCAATGAAACTTCTCCACTGTGGAAGTTTCGGATGATCGATCCCATTCATGATGCAGTTGACATAGAGGGATTCTTCCAGGCATAACATTCCTGCATCATAGCCCTCTTCGATAAACACTTCGATTTTTGGAATCGCGTCTGTTGATAACTGCTGGCATAAATAATCTGAGATCAGCGTTTTTGCGGTAATGTCAGCTGTTTGATCAAATAATCTCAAGAGCGCATTTTCCGCTTCTTTAGTTTTGATTCTTCCGAGTACGTCCAGTGTATAGAAATAAGTATTACCATAAAGTGCCACTTTTTCAACCTCATGCACTACCTGTTCCGTCCCTATTTTCACCAGGGTATTTGCCACTTCTTCGAATAATAGATCACTTTCATCTTCATCTTTAAAGAGATTCACTAACCGAGGGACGACGCTTTTTTCACGAATTTCACCAGCCATATAAACGATGTATATCCCGTGAAAACCATAGAACTTATTTTCCTCATCATTTTCTTTCAATCCATTCCGTACTTCCCAGCTTTCGATACCGCCTTTTTTTATTAACTCCCTGTTGATTCTCTTACCATGGTCATAATGGGCTTGGCTATATTCATGAACATCCAGATAATTTGTGACACCAGCGAGCTCCATGTAAAGTTCATCAATCGTTAAAGAAGGCAGCTTCACGATTTCTTTTAATTGGCTTTCATCCACAAATCTTTTTACTTCATTCTTCTGTGCAATCAACAAATTGGTATCAGCATTTAGCAGTAACTGAGTATAGAACAGCCGATCATTATCCTTTTTGCCCAGACGGTCTAATCGGTTGATGACTTCTATCATCCCATCCTCATTCAAAGGCATGTAGATTAAGTAAGGAAGAACCGGGGAGGAGAATTCCGACACCGGCCCGCGGTCAAAAGCTTTCAACCCGGTCAAAAATGTATCCCCATCAACTAAATAAGTATCCTCCAACATTTCTATCGCATATCTCTGAACAAATGGATTCTTACTCAAAAAATAAGGCTCCACCCTTTCAACAAAACGATTCATCCAACCATCCTTTATCATAATAATTTCTTTTAGTGTAAATGGTGGGAGGTGAAAAGGAAAGAGGGACGGACCTCCAACTCAATGCTAGAACAGAAAAATGCGATAGGGACAGGCTTTCCCTAAAAAGAAGAGGTCCGTCCCTCTTCTATTACTATTCTTTTTGAAAAACTTCCCCATCCACATAGGATTTTCCAAGTTAATATCGAATATATCTATTAACGGTATTATTAAGGAATTTTTCCTTAATAATCATTCGACCGAAAAAGGAGATTTTTCATGAAGTTAAAGCAGCTTGTCCAATCAGTAGAGAATGAAGTCATTGAATTACGCAGACACCTTCACCAATATCCTGAGGTGAGTGGAGAGGAATTCGAGACATCGAAAACGATTCAGAAAAAATTAGCAGAAGCAGGAATTCCCTTTAAAACAGGCTATGCCAAAACAGGAGTCCTCGGCATTATACAAGGAGAAAAGCCAGGAGGCACGGTCGCATTAAGAGCGGATATCGACGCTCTGCCAATCCAGGAGGAAAATGATCTTTCCTACAAATCCACTATCCACAACAAAATGCATGCCTGTGGTCACGATGCCCATACGGCCATGCTCGTTGGTACAGGAAAAGTATTGAATCAACTGAAATCGGAAATAGCAGGTACGATTCTACTTGTGTTTCAACCGGCGGAGGAGAATGCCCCTGTAGGAGGGTCTCAGCAAATGATGGACGACGGGGTATTCGACGAATATACGCCTGACGTCATTTTCGGGCAGCATGTTTGGCCGGATCTGCCTGCCGGGGAAATAGGGGTTCTCCATCATGAAATCATGGGGGCTTCCGACCGTTTTAAGATTACCGTTAAAGGATCTGGTGGACATGCGAGCATGCCTCATCAGTCCAATGACGCCATCATTATTGCCAACAACCTCATCACACAGCTTCAAACGATCGTGAGCCGAAATACGGATCCCATTGATTCAGCCGTCCTCACCATCGGGAAAATTGAAGGAGGCTACCGCTACAACGTAATCGCGGATGAAGTCACCCTTGAAGGGACCATTCGAACCTTCAAACCGGAAGTGAAAGAAATGGTGAAAAGTCGTTTCCACTCCATCATTGAGGGTGTCGGAAAAAGTTTCGGGGCCAGCATGACCATCGACTATTTAGATGGATACCCCGCGACGGTCAACACACCCCGATGGGCGGATGAAGTGCGTAATGCTGCCCAAAAAGTACTTGGGGAAGAAGCTGCACCAGTGGTCTCACCGTCTCTTGGAGGAGAAGATTTCTCCCGTTTTCTGAAGAAATATCCAGGTGCCTTCTACTGGTTGGGTACGTCTGTGAAGGATTCAGAACCGCAATACCCACTCCATGATCCGAGATTTAAATTAAATGAAAGTGCATTGCCTAAAGGGGTTGAAGTGATGGCCCAGCTTGCACTGGATACCTTGAAAAAGTTTGAAAAAGGAGTCTTGAAAGATGAGAACAGTTGAACAACTTATTAATGAACTCTCACCGTCACTCACTGCCTTCAGACGCACCTTTCATCAGAAACCCGAACTTGGATTCACTGAATATGTCACCACCTACCTGATCGGAAAAGAATTAATCAACCTCGGCTTCACAGTTCACCTTGGAAAAGATGCACTGGAGTCCACGGAACGAATGGGGGTACCTCCACAGGAATATTTAGGACTTCAAGAAGAACGTGCCATAAAAGAAGGCGTGGAAAAGAGCTGGCTCGATAAAATGAAAGGTGGTCATACAGGATTGGCTGCCACAATTGATACAGGAAAGCCTGGTCCTCACATGGCGTTCCGTTTTGATATCGATGCCCTCCCCATCAAGGAATCTGGTGGTCCTGATGACCACCTTCCAACGAAAGAAGGCTTTCGTTCCCAAAATGAAGGAATCATGCATGCCTGCGGTCATGACGGTCACGCTGCCATCGGCCTGGGTGTGGCAAGCTTCCTGTCAGCTTATAAAGATCAGCTTTCTGGGAGGTTCACTCTTCTCTTCCAGCCAGCTGAAGAAGGTGGGCGGGGAGCAAAAGCCATGGTGAAAAAAGGTTGGCTGGAGAATGTCGATTACTTTGCAAGCGGTCACATCGGAATCCGGAATACGAAGCTTGGACGAGTGTACGCTACGACTCATTCTTTTCTCGCTTCATCCAAAATCAACGTCACTTATATAGGAAAAGCGGCCCACGCAGGTCTCGAGCCTGAAAAAGGAAAGAATGCTTTATTGGCAGCTGCTGCAGCAAGCCTTCACCTTTACAATATCCCGCGCCATTCTGACGGGGCGACCAGGATCAATGTCGGGAAGCTTCAAGGGGGAGCAGGCAGAAACATCATTGCCGATGAAGCTCATCTTGAAATGGAAACGAGAGGGGAAACGACTGCCATCAATCAGTACATGGTGGAAGAAGCCCTGCGTATCCTTCAAGCATCGGGAGACCTTTATGGTGTGAAGACCGTAATCGATGTAGTGGGAGAGACGGTTGAAGCAGCATGTAACCCTGAATGGATTCAATGGTTAAAAGAAGTTGGCGAGGAAAGTCCATTTCTATCCGAAATTCATAATGGTTTACCTTTAAAGGCATCAGAGGATGTTACTTATATGATGAACGAGGTTCAGAATCAGGGTGGCAAAGCAACCTTCATGGTATTCGGAACCGGATTGAAAAACGGACATCATCATCATCAATTTGATTTTGAAGAAGGGGTTTTAGCCGTTGCAGTGGATGCCTTCGCACGCCTAATTCTAAAATTATCCCACCTAAAAGAGGAGGTTGCGAGTTGAAAGAATGGTTAAGTACAACTCTAAAAGCTTTAAATCTGGTTGAAACGATGGAACAGCCCGATGGATTTACGAGATTAGGATATTCCAAGGAAGAGATTGCTTCCATGAATGTGTTTCGCAGCGTTGCAGAAACATTGGGGCTATTCGTACAGAGGGACCGGGCAGGGAACCTATTTGCCAGGTGGGAAGGGACTACCGGCCAAGTAGTCATGACCGGATCTCATCTTGATACGGTTGAAAATGGAGGAGGATATGACGGGGCAGCGGGTGTCCTATGTGGACTGGGAGCCGTGAAAGCATTAAAAGACGGTGGTTTCAAACCCCATCACTCCATTGAAGTGGCCTGTTTTGCCTCTGAAGAGTCAGCACGTTTCGGGGTTTCTACCCTGGGAAGTAAGAGCGTGGCAGGAATTCTTGATAAATCAGTAGAAAACGTAAGGGACCGCCACGGAGTCAGCATGAAAGAAGCCGTGGAATCAACGGGCCTAGACTGGTCATCCATTGAAAAAGCTGAACGCTCCCAAGAGGAAATCCTCTCCTTCATCGAACTTCATATTGAACAAGGGACCCAAATCGAAGATCATGGTGCTCAATTTGGAATTGTCCGGGGTGTAGCCTGTCCGATCCGGTTGAAGGTAAAGGTGGAAGGAATGGCGGGTCATACGGGGACGACACCAATGGGGAAACGGACGGACGCTCTTGTTGCTCTTGCTCCCCTTATCACATTTGTTTCCCAAGAGGCGGAAGAGCTATCAAAGCAGTCCCAGAAACCACTGGTAGCAACCGTCAGCACGATGAACGTAAAACCGAACGTCATGAATGTGATCCCCGGTTATGCAGAAGCGGGAATCGATATTCGATCCGTCGACGATGACCTAAAGAGATCTATGGCCGATAAAATAATTGAACAGTGTCGAAGCTTAGAGAGTGAATTTAATGTTACAATCAACGTAGAAACTCTTGTAGATAATCCTTCTATTCTATTGGATGAAAAGCTGACAACCAGAGTCAAACAAGCAGGGGAATCCCTGGGGTACGACACGTTCGAAATGGACAGCGGGGCAGGGCATGACGTCATGAATATGGCAGCGAAATGGCCTTCTGCTTTAGTATTCATTCCCTGTGAAAAAGGGATCAGTCATCATCCAAAGGAACATAGCTCGTTAGAAGACTTGTATGCAGGAGTCGAGATTCTAGCTGAAGTATTGCGGCAAGAAGCAGGTGAATAACAGTTGATGATCAAAATTGGTGTCATCGGCCCGGATGATTCGATTCAGCGAATCAATCATGTGGCCACTCATTTTGACAATATAGAACTAATGAATTTTCCCTATCACGGGGTGAATGAGATAGAAGAGATTCTTGAGAAGAACCGGGGCTTAGTTGATCAATGGTTCTTTTCGGGACAATCCCCTTTTTACTATGCACTGGAAAAAGGATGGATCACGGATAAGGAAGGAAGCTTTCCTCCCCTGCACGGATCCAGCTTTTTTGGGGCATTATTAGAGGCACAAATGAAAGAACGGACATTATTGAATAAGATCAGTATCGATACGATTTCAAAGGAGGAAATTGAAACGGCGGTTCAATTTCACTCATTTGATCAACTTGAAATCTCAAGCTATCCGTATGAAGGGTACCGAAGTCCGGATGAGCTCGTAGACTATCACCGTTCACTCTACGAAAAAGGTGAAATTGAAACGGCGATCACGTGTATTCAAAGTGTTCAAAAACGCCTCACTGAAGCAGGTATTCCTTGTTACCGTGTCGTACCGACGAATTTATCCATCCGGATGATACTGCAGTATTTATTAGAGAGGGCACAATCGAGGAAATATCAAAAATCCCAAATTGCCATCGTTGGAATCGAAGTCATCTATTCCACCCAGACCTTGGACGAGTCCCATTTTTCTTATAAAATGAAGCATCAAGAGCTGGATCTGAAACGTAATCTCCTTGATATCGCCCAAAAGATCAATGGTTCCATGGTTCAATTAGGGGACGGATTGTTCTTCGTTTATACAACAAGGGGGGAACTCGATCTTCATGAGAAGGAGTCGGTTTTCACTACTTTGACTAAGGAAGTGAAGGCCCATACAGATCTGGATATCCTTGTGGGGTTAGGGTTTGGTGTGACCGTGTTGGAAGCTGAGCATCATGTCCGTCTTGCTTTTCAACATGCTAGAAAGCACGAATCTTCCATCGTCATAAGTGTCAATGAAGACAAGACGGTAACGGAAATTCTTCCATCGTCGGAGTCCATTACATACACTCTTAACAACTTGGGCAATGAATGGAAGGAAGTATTTAAAGAGGCCTCGGTCAGTTCAGCCATCGTTTCAAAAATCCTTTCTCTTTCCCGTCACTATGAAAAAGAGGAGATCACGTCCCAGGATCTGTCCCGGTGGTTAAAAAGCACCGAACGTAACGGACGCAGAATCCTTACTGAAATGGAACGGATCGGGATTGTGAAAATCAGCGGAGAAGAACAAAGCGGCGGCAGAGGAAGGCCCAGGAAGTTATATCGTTTCCAACTTAAATAACTGTATCTTAAAACCCCTTATTCTATCTATGAGTAGGGGGTTTTTTATATTCGCTGAGATAGTAATCCGTAAATTTAAAATTTTCTCATAAATATTAAAAAATAAGAAGGATTTATACAATCAATATCGAAATACTTATTAACGGAAGTAAAAAGGAATTATTCCTTAAAACATTTTATGAAGGAGTGACCTCATGACAAATCCTAATTTAGAGCCGAATTCACCTAAAAAGGAGAAGGGATATCTTCGCCTTTTAGGTGGAATCGAAAAGGTAGGGAATAAGCTCCCTGATCCATTCATGTTGTTTGTATACTTATCTGTCTTTATTGTTTTATTTTCCTGGTTCATTTCAAGTCTGGGTGTAACGGTTATTCACCCGAAAAATGGAGAAGAATTAGCGATCAAGAGCCTCGTCTCCGGAGAGGGACTCCAATACATCCTGACCTCCATGCTCGATAACTTTACCGGCTTCGCTCCACTCGGCCTCGTACTAGCGATGATGCTGGGGATTGGATTGGCGGAAAAAGTAGGTCTTCTTGAGACAGCGATTAAGAAAACGGTTTTAAACGCTCCAAAAGGATTGATTACATACGCTGTTATTATGGTAGGGATCATGGGGAATTTGGCGTCAGACGCAGCCTTCGTTATCATTCCTCCACTTGCTGCCATGATTTTCTATACGGTGGGAAGACATCCTCTGGCGGGGCTTGCTGCCGGCTTCTCCGGAGTAGGAGCAGGTTTTACGGCAAACTTCATCATTACCGGAACCGATGCGTTACTCGCAGGGATATCTACAGAAGCTGCCAAAGCATTTGAAGTAACGGTCACACCGGTGGATAACTGGTACTTCATGATTGCTTCTGTTGTCCTTCTTACAGCTGTAGGAGCTTTTGTCACAGAAAAAATTGTTGAACCCCGTTTAGGAGCGTATAAAGGGAAAGTAGATAAAACATTAGAAGAAGAGAGTCCTTTAGAAGGAAAAGGACTTCGAAATGCAACCCTGGCAGGATTAGCATTCATCGTCCTGTTAGTCGTCGCGATTGCCTGGCCGGACTCTCCTATGCGAAATGAAGATGGGGGACTCATTCCTTCTACCTTCTTATCCGGAATCATTCCCATCACACTCTTCTTCTTTATTGTGATCGGGGTTGCTTACGGCGTTACAGTGAAGAAAATTCAATCAAGCAGGGACGTACCCAAATATATGACAGAAGCCATGAAAGACATGGGAGGTTATATCGTTTTAATCTTTGCAGCCGCACAGTTTATCGCTTACTTCGATTGGACGAATCTAGGGACATGGGTAGCCGTCAGCGGAGCGAATTTCCTGGAATCGATCAATATGACGGGACTCGCCGCCATCATCGGTTTTGTTCTGTTGACAGCATTATTGAATCTATTAATCTTTAGTGGATCCGCTCAATGGGCATTGGAAGCACCGATCTTCATCCCGATGTTTGCGACACTTGGATATAACCCGGCGTTTGTACAAGCGGCCTATCGTATTGCGGATTCATCAACGAACATCATCACGCCGATGAACCCGTATATCATCGTGATACTCGCATTCATGCGGGAATACGATAAGAAAGCGGGACTGGGAACTTTGATCTCACTGATGCTTCCTTATACGATTGCGTTCTTATCGGTATGGATTGTGTTACTTCTGACGTTTGCTTTATTGGGTATTCCGTTTGGTCCTGGGGTAGGGGTTTATTTGTAAAAAGTAAAATTATCACCATTTAACTAAAAAATAATCATAAGCCCGGTTCAAGAGCTGTTAATCCGCTCCAGAACCGGGCTTTGTCAATTTTCATAGTTCAAATGTATTTAATTATATTGTAAGCGCTAACAAAATTTCAGTTAATTTACCCTATTTTTACACTATTATGACAAATCCTGTTGTATACTGGTAGATGGTGGCGAATCTACCACTTTACTAAACTACGAACAGGGGGAAGAAAATGAACGGGAAAACAATGAAGCGTCAATTGTTAAGTGTAACAGTTGCCTCCAGTATGGCTTTAAGCTTGTTTGCACCGCCTTTAACCCAGCACGTATCTGCTGCAGACGAGACATTTCAGGACTTAATCATTTCTGAATATATCGAAGGATCCAGTTACAATAAAGCCATTGAACTATATAACGGTACTGGTGAAGCAATTGATTTATCGAATTACTCCTTGGAATTACATACAAATGGTGCGGCAGAGGCTGATAAGACTTTCTCTTTATCAGGTGTGCTTAATGCGGGAGAGGTTTTAGTGCTTGCTAATTCGGGTGCGGATCCTGCAATCCTTGAACAAGCTGACATACAAGACAACACGGTCATCAATTTCAATGGCAATGATCCTATCACATTAAAAAAGAATGGAACAATCATTGATTCCATTGGCCAAACGGATTCAACTGCCAATTTTGCAAAAGATGTAACGATCGTCCGTAAAGATACTGTTATGAATGGTGACGCAGATGTATCAGATGCATTTGATCCTTCTGTAGAGTGGAATTCACTACCTGTTAACACTTTTGATCAACTAGGCACTCATTTATCTGATGCACCAGCTCCTGAACCGACACCTGTCGAACTCTCCACCATCGCTGAAGCACGCACAGCTCCTAAAGGTACAGTGGTAAAAGTACAAGGTATCGCAACAGCATCCTTCGAAGCAGGCGGACAAACGAACCTGTTCATCCAGGATGGAACAGCTGGTGTCATCATCAGGGCAAGCGGACTTACTGCCAAACCGGGTGACGAAGTAATCGCAGAGGGGAAACTGGGCGATTATTATGGAATGCAGCAAATCGAAGCATCTGCTTCAAACGTTGAAATTACAGAAGAAGACAAGGGAGTTCCGTCACCAGCCTCTCTAACCTCTCCAGACCTCTCAGCTGAAAATGGTGAAGATCACGAAGGGATGTTTGTTGAATTTACGGATGTGACAGTGGAATCCAAAGACAGCAACGGTAATTTCACTGCAACAGACAGCTCTGGTGAATTCGTCATCAAACCAAATGATAGTACGATGCTTGAAGTTGGCAAAACGTACGAAATCCTTCGGGGCGTGGTTGATTATAACTTCGACGAATACAAACTGGTCCCGCGTATTACGTCAGATGTCATTGAGACAGCCTTCTCTGTAACCGCTGATCCTGCTACAGGATCTGTCGTGGAAGGAACGAAGGTTATACTTCAAACGGCAACTGAAGGCGGATCCATTCATTACACAATCGATGGAACGGATCCGACTGGTGCCAGTCCAGAATATTCCACACCAATCGAACTTACTGCGGATGTAACGATTAAAGCAGTTGTTGTAAAAGATGGCGACACAAGCGATGTTTCCACCTTCACTTACAAAATCCTTAAATCTGCAGATGGTTTAAGCATTCATGATATTCAAGGAGACTCACATGCTTCTCCTTACGAAAATATGAACGTCTCCAATGTTCAAGGAATTGTGACGGCGAAGGCCGGTTCCAATGCATTTTATATGCAGGAAGAGACACCGGACGATAGTCTGGCGACTTCTGAAGGAATCTATGTATATGCAAAGGGCAATTCTGTAAAAGTCGGGGACAAAGTAAACGTGGCTGGACAGGTAAAAGAGTGGAGAGAAGATGGCTACGATGATGCGAAAGATCTTCTTACAACTCAAATCACAGCATCAGCCGTTACTGTAGAATCTTCAGATAATACAGTACCTGCAGCCATCATGATGGGGGTAGACCGTGTACCTCCAACTGAGATCATTGAAGATGATGAAATGACCTCATTCAATCCCGAATCAGACGGCCTGGACTTTTATGAGAGTCTTGAAGGGATGCTGATTGAAATCCCGGATGCCACGATCACCGGTCCGGTAAAATATGATGAACTACCTGTTGTAGTGAACACAAGCGAAGATCAACTTCGCACAAGAGCAGGGGGAGTACTGATTTCTCCTGAAGATTATAACCCTGAGCGCATGCTGATCGACGTGGACGGCATGAATATAAATGTGAAAACAGGTGATATGCTGGATGGTTCCGTTACTGGAAACGTAAGCTATGATTATAGCAACTTTAAGATCCGTCCAACAGGAACTTTCCCTACAGTTGTTGATGGGAAAACAGCGCAGGAAGTGACGTCGATCACTCCGGTGAAAGAAGACCTAACGATTGCTTCTTATAATATTGAAAACTTCTATGCTGGAATTGAAGAAAGTAAAGTAGAGAAGATTGCTGACTCAATTGTTTCGAATATGAAAACGCCAGATATCATTGGCCTGGTTGAGGTTCAGGATAATAATGGACCAACCGATGATGGTACGACAGATGCCAGTGCATCCTATGAAACAATCATCAAGGCCATTGAAGAAGCGGGCGGACCGACTTATGAATTCACCGATATCGCTCCAGTTGATAAAACAGATGGTGGGCAGCCTGGTGGAAACATCCGTGTAGGTTTCATCTACAATCCTGAACGTGTCCAATTGACTGAAAAAGAAGCTGGAGATGCGGTGACTTCCGTAGGTGTTGATGAAAATGGACTTACTCATAACCCGGGACGCATAGATCCTACAAACGAAGCATTTGACGATTCCCGTAAAGCACTTGCTGCCGAATTCATGTTTAACGGTGAAAAAGTCATCGTTGTAGCTAACCACTTTAACTCAAAAGGTGGAGACGGAGCATTATTTGGTGCAGATCATCCGGTTGTGCTTGGTAGTGAGGTACAAAGACTGAAACAAGCTGAGGTACTAAATGATTTTGTAACTGATGTGAACGAAAAGGTCGAAGATGCAAACGTTGTGGTTCTTGGTGACCTGAACGACTTCGAATTCTCTGCTCCAATCAATACTCTCGAAGGGGACGTCTTGACCAATATGATGGAAAAGCTCCCTGCAGAGGAACGCTACACATATATCTATCAAGGGAACTCTCAAGTGCTTGATCATATTCTAGTGACGAATAATCTAGCAGAACGAACGATGATTGATAGTATCAACATCAACTCTGATTTTAGTGAAGAGGATGGACGTGCGAGTGACCACGATCCTGTCCTGGCTAAGATTCAGTTTGAAAATAAGGTAGAACGAATTTTTGGTGACGATCGTTACCAAACGGCCATTGAGATCTCTAAAAAAGGCTGGGAGTCCGCAGACACAGTGGTTATTGCCAGAGGCGATAAATTCCCTGATGCCCTTGCAGGAGCTCCACTTGCATATAAACATGATGCACCGATCTTATTGACACAGCAGGGAAGTTTGAACGCTGAAGTACAAGATGAAATCAAGCGTTTAGGTGCGAAAAAAGCGATCATCCTTGGTGGTGAAGGTGCTGTATCCCAGTATGTTCAATATCAGCTTAAAGGATTAGGATTGAAAACAGACCGTATCTCTGGTGACGACCGATTTGAAACAGCGACAAATATCGCTGCTAAATTGGATGGGGATCCTGAAAAGGCGATTGTTGCAAATGCATACCAATTCGCTGATGCTCTTTCTGTTGCTTCTTATGCAGCTCAGAATGGATATCCGATTGTACTATCTGCTCAAGACAAATTGTCAAAAGCATCAAATAAGGTATTAAAAGACATTGATGAAAAAATCGTCGTTGGTGGCGAAAATGCGATCAGCACTGAAATTTATGAAAGTTTTGATGAAGCGACCCGTTATAGTGGACTGGACCGCTATGAAACATCAGCCGAAATTTCGAAACACTTAACTCCTCAAACAAACAATGCGATTGTGGCAACAGGGACTAATTTTGCTGATGCTCTGGCAGGTTCCGTGCTTGCAGCAAAAGAAGGTGCTGAAATCCTGCTTGTGAAGAAAGAAGAAGTACCAGATGATATTATGGAAGCAATTGATATGGATGACATTTCAAACTTTCGTGTTATTGGTGGGGAAAATGCAGTTAGTGAAGAAGTTGTAAAGCAACTAAAGAAATAGATTATAGAAAAAGGCAGGGGGAATACCTCCCCTGCCCTGATATGTAAAAAGAACCAGATTTGTTTTAATATTTAGTAAAAATATCACAATTTGTCATAAAATTGCTATATAATGGGTTTTGTGGAAGAAGTTCCGACAAAAACCTACATAAGATAAGAAAGGGAAGGGATTAACCAAATGAATATTAAAAAACCTTTATACGGTGTGTTATCAACTGCAGCTCTGGCCGCTGCGATTTTTGCAGTATCTCCTGCAACATCAGCTTCAGCAGAAGGGGAAGAGTTTGATTTAACGATCATGCATACCAACGATACGCATGCTCATGTTGAAGGATACCCTCGTTTAGTAACAGCAGTAAACGAGCTGCGCACTGAAAAAGCGAACTCTTTACTTTTAGACGCCGGTGATGTATTCTCAGGGACTCTGTATTTCCGACAATACCTTGGACAAGCAGACCTTCACTTTATGAATGAGCTGAAATACGATGCAATGACACTTGGTAATCATGAATTCGATAAAGATTCCAAAACTCTTGCAGACTTCATTAAAAATATGGAATTCCCGATGGTTTCATCCAATGTGACTGTTACAGGTGACAAGGATTTAGAACCGCTTTTTAAAGGCGAAATTGGTCAGCCCGGCGATGGTGGTAACGTCTACCCTGCAATGGTCAAAGAAGTAGATGGAGAGAAAGTCGGAATCTACGGATTAACGACTCCAGATACAGAATTCATCTCTAACCCTGGTGAAAATGTCGTCTTTGAAGATGCAGTTGAAAAATCAAAGGCTACAATCGCAATGCTTAAAGATAAAGGAGTTAATAAAATCATCGCCCTTTCTCACCTTGGGTATTCAAATGACTTAGAATTAGCTGAGGAAGTGGATGGACTTGACATCATCGTAGGCGGTCACTCGCACACCGTTCTTGAAGACCCTGTAGTCATTGATAAGGAAGAGCCTACCGTTATCGTACAAGCTGGTGAATATTTGAATCTTCTTGGAATACTAGATGTTACATTCGACGATCTGGGTGTAGTGACGGAGCATAACGGTGAAGTCCTGAACCTTAAGGATTATGCTGCTGATGAAGTTGCCCTTGCTAAGGTAAATGAATTCAAAGCTCCTCTTGAAGAGTTGAAAGCTGAAGTTGTTGGAAAAACGGAAGTGGCTTTGAACGGGGAACGTGCAGACGTACGGAGAAAAGAAACCAACCTAGGAAACTTGATTGCTGACGGAATGGTTGCGAAGGCAAACGAGTTTGTGGAAACGCATATCGGTCTTCAAAATGGTGGAGGGATCCGTGCTTCAATCGATGCCGGTGAAATCACACTAGGGGAAGTATTAACGACCATGCCATTTGGAAACAACTTGGTCACTCTTGATTTAACGGGACAAGAAATTATGGATGCCCTTGAGCACAGTGTATCAAGAGTTGAAGGGGAAGACGCACCAGGTGAATTCCTTCAAGTTTCAGGGATTAACTTCAAGTATGATGTTAGCAAACCTGCCGGGGAGCGAGTATGGTCCGTAGAAGTGAAGACAGACAACGGATTTGAAGAGATTGACCCTGAAATGATGTACTCTGTGGCAACAAACGCCTTTACTGCAGATGGTGGAGACGGCTATACAATGTTCAAGGAAGCGAAAGAAGATGGGCGCCTGACAGAATTATTCGTTGTCGATTTTGAGGTATTCACATCTTACCTTGAAAAGAACAACCCTATTTCACCAGCTGTTGAAGATCGAATCGTTCAAGAAGAAGCACCGGAAGTATCACGCCTGACTGGAGATACTCGTTACGAGACAGCCGTTGAAATTTCGAAAGAAGGTTGGGAAACTTCGGATACAGTTATCCTTGCCCGCGGAGATTCATTCCCTGACGCACTTGCAGGAGCACCTCTTGCATACAAGCATGGTGCGCCGATATTGTTAACTGAAAATGGTACATTAAATGCAGCTGCAAAAGCAGAAATCAAGCGTCTTGGTGCAAAGAATGTCATTATTCTGGGGGGAAAAGGTGCTGTGAGTAACTATGTGAAATATCAGCTTGAAGGAATGGGACTTGATGTTGATCGTATCGGCGGAGATGATCGCTGGGAAACTGCAGTGAACATCGCTGCGAGTCTTGGGGGATCCCCGGAGAAAGCAGTAGTAGCAAACGGTAAGAACTTCCCTGACGCTCTTGCCATCGCTTCTTATGCAGCGAGCAAAGGATATCCGATTCTATTGACTGATTCTGATAAACTTCCTGCTGAAACAAAGAAAGCTTTACAAGGAATCGACAGTACGATTGTAGTCGGTGGAGAAGCTGTAGTAAGCAAGGACGTCATGAAATCACTTCCTGAAGCGACTCGTTACTTCGGTCAAGACCGTTACGGTACTGCAGCGAAAATCGCAACAGACCTTAATCCATCTACACAAGTATACGTGGCTACTGGAAAGAATTTCGCAGATGCATTAGCCGGTTCTGTACTTGCAGCAAAAGAAAATGCTTCTATGTTATTAGTACATCCTAATGACCTGCCTTCTGTTACTTCTGATGCTATTGATGAATTAAAAGCGAAGGATTTCCATATTCTTGGCGGTGAAAATGCTGTAAGTGAAACTGTAGTTGAGAAGTTAATGAAATAATTTCAAATCAAGAGAAAAGCCATCGATTTATTCGATGGCTTTTACTTTGTCAAAATGCAATGAAAAATAGTACTGGATATTCTTCTGATTTGGAAATCATGCTCAGTAGTTTTAAATAAAGGCACTTTTTTTCTACCTATGCCAACGACTCTCCCTATACTTCCAAGCCTCCACAAAATAAGATTCCACCGAAGTATACCCAATACGATAAAACCCCTCATCAGGCTTCCAAACCCGATAAGCTCCTAAGCTCTTACGATATTCTTCAGTAAGCTCATCCGGAACAGGATAAGTGTCGTCGAAATCCAGATTTTCGAATTCCTGTACAGGCAGGTAATAGAGTGCCGATTGAATGATCCCCTCTTCCACCAGCTTTTTCAAGGCTGATCCCGAAGCGGCATGATCTTTGTGGGGATCGTTATAGGTTAACGCATGATGTCTGGCTTCAGGAAAGCGTTCATTCATTTCTTCCATAATCTTCATGACATCATTTTCATTAATCTCACCATCGGGAAGGTCATGTACGAAAACATTCTCTGACTTTACTCCCAATTCTCCTACAGATTTCTTAAATTCCTTCACCCGTGAGTTACCGAACTCTTCTTTAGAAATTGGTGGCATATTTTTCTCTCGCAAGTTCTCGTTGATTTTTTTGATGGACTGGCTGGCTTCACCATGTGAAAGCAAAACCACGGCTATTTCATTTCCCTTGTCGATTTGACGAAGGATAGAAGGCCCTAAACTTAGAGTTTCGTCGTCTGCATGTGGAGCGTAAAAAACAGAGGTATCAGGTTCTTTTTCAAAAAGAGTGCAACCGCCAAGGAAAACGGATAATAATAGAATAAAGGTTAAATAGATAGCTCGCATGTGGACCTCCAGGTGAGAAAAATAGTTAAATCTTTACTAATTGATTCTATCAAAGTTTTTGGGGCTGGTGTATACTTTCATAGTAGGAAAGTATAGAACGTGAAGTGAAAGGAACGGAGTATGGAACAAGTTCAACCAACAGAAAAACAGATGCAAGTGAAAAAGAAAAAAAGAGTCTATTCCCTCGATATGCTGAGAGGGATTATTGTAGCATTATCCGTGTTTTTGAGTACGATTCCTTATGGGAAGGTGGACTATCCCTACTTCCGTCATGCGGAATGGTATGGTGTCACTTTGATTGATATCATTTTACCAACGTTCATCACCATTTTTGGTGTGAGTATGGCGATTGCCTATCAGCGCGGGGTGAAATGGGAGAAGATTTTAAAGCGGACCGTTCGCTTGATTGTGTACGGCATCATTTTTACGATCATTGTGGAATGGACGTTGGATTTTTCGACTATTCGCCTGACCGGTGTATTACAGATGTTTGCCCTTCTGGGGATTGTTACGGTGGCGATCACCAAGTTTGTACAATCTCCTTTTAAGTTGATGATGATTGCGTTGTTGGTGTCATCGGTATATGGGGGTATCATCCTCTATACAGGTCAATCCTGTGAAGGCGGATTGCCTCAGCCAGAATGTAATCCTTCACACGAGATCGATAGCGCTGTGTTTGGGGAAAGTCATTTATACCATCATGGCGAGCGGGGGTATGACCCTGAAGGACTGGTCACCAGTTTGTCGGCTTTATCGAATGTCCTCTTCGGATATGCGTTTGGACGATTAATATTGACCCGTAAAGAGACGGGGGCATGGCGGGAGTTATTAGGGATAGGTGTTCTATTGATTGCCGTTTCTCTCGCTTGGGATCATTTCCTCCCATATAACAAACGCCTATGGACGCCTGCGTTTGCTCTATTGGCAGCTGGATTTGCAGCTAGTATGCTGTCGATTCTATATCTAATATTCGATAAGCGAAAAGTGGACGCCAAAGAGACGCCGCTGAAGCCGGTTGTTTGGTTTCTGGAAGCGTATGGACGGAATAGCTTCTTGATCTATTTTGGTAAATTTATGCTCGGTTCCGTATTGATCCATCTTTCAGTCACGGATGACGGTATAGAAAAATCGCTCTCCAGAGTGATCAATGAATGGGTGGCAATGTTTGCCCCGCATCCGCAACTGGCTTACGGCTTATTGAACCTGATCTTCTGGACAGTCGTTGCCTTCGTCTGTCATAGGAAGAAGTGGTATTTGAAAGTATAGAAGAAGGTCCGTCCCTTACTCTGAGGGACGGACCTTCTTCTATTTCTGATTTAAAGTCTTTTCAAATATAAGGCTGGCATAGGTTCTTGTGTATTTCAGAATGGTTTCTCCAACCTCTTCAGCCGGAAAATCAAATAAAGGTTGGAACAGCTCTTTATTGCTCTCTGTACCGAATGCGTCGACAAAACGGTACGTTAATCGAAGTTCGGTGAAGGTCGTCGTAAAGTAAACTTCCAACTGAGTGACGGTATCATTATCGGATTCTTCACTCTCAATCCGCTCATGATAAAGGGGGATCAGTTCCTCCATGTCATTTTCAATACGTACATGTGCGCGATTCATAAGCTGTGAAGCACCGTCTAGGTTAGGGTATTTTGCATTTAACAGAAGTGGCTGCAGAATTCCATGAAGAGCTTTGGTTGATTCAACATGTAATACAATGGCCTTCACCAAATTTTTTGTGTATTCATCCTCTGTTGGTGAGCTTTTCATCATTTCGAGTAAATGATCATTTACCTCTTCACGAAGCTCGTCCTTATCAAGGTGTATGACTAGTTTTTTATAGATGGTAGCAACTGATTGTGTGAGGGACTCCATGGGTAATGTGCCTTCTTTCTTATGTAAGGATTGAAATATGATACTATTTTACCATTAAAATACAGAAAATTCTATATATTATTCTGGTAAAAACGCGCTCTAAATAGAACGCGCTTCGTACAGCTTATTGGTTGCCTTCCAGGACTCCCCAAATGTCCTTCTCTACATTAGGTTGAATGGCTTTGATTCCGCCAAGGATCTTAACATCATAAGTGTAATCGATCATCAAATCTTTGATGGCTGGATGTAATCTGTCCGGAGGAGTCAATAATAAAGGCTCACCGAAATGTGCTGCAAGGGCGGAACCTGTTAATGCATCAGCAAATTGAGTCCCGGTTGCAAAGAACACAGAACCAGTATGGACGTTGAAATTCTGAATGATGCTGGCGTTCGTTTCATACCGGTTCACACCGTAAATTCTTGTTGGATGGTTTAATTTAGTCATGGCGGAGTGACTGATGACTCCTGTTCCCCCAATGACGTAGTTTTTCTTATACGTGTTCGCTTGAGCAAGGGTGGAAGCAGGGATTATGTCCTTCTCAGATAACAGAATCGGATAGCCCTCTTGTGCAGCTATGGAAGCGATGGAAAGGGCATCAGGGTAGTTCTTTCCACTTACGACAAACACTGCATCATGATTGGGAAGAGACTTAGAAATGGCAACGGCTGTCTCATAACGATTGTTTCCGCTGATACGGGTAACAGAAACTCCCAAATCTTTAATTTCCTCTACTACGTTATCAGATATCACGCCTGCGCCCCCAAGGATGGTTACTTTTTTGACATCCAATTCTTCAATTCCTTTTTTGGCTGAAGAATGAAGAGTTTGCTTGGGGGTTAATAGAATGGGAGCACCCTTATGGTAAGCAAGCGGTGCTCCGGCCAGGGCATCAGGATAATTGGTACCGGTAGCTAAAATCATTTCATCACTACCTGAATCCCACCCCTTTAAAGCAACTTGTAGAGCCGTTTCATATCGATCCGCCCCGTAGATCCGTTCTACATTAGGCTCGAGATAGAACTGAGACACCATCAACGCATATTCTTTGTCCACTCCCAAATCACTTTTATTCTTAACAGAAACATAGTAAGTTCCAGACGTGGATGGGTAAAAGGCAGAATATCCATTTTCTTCATTAACAAAGAATTCGTTGGGTTCAACGGCATTTTTGTTCTCATCATATAAAGTGATTTCCATTGGGATACTGACCGTTTCCTGCCAAAACCAACCGTATAAAAACAATGGATTTTCGTTATCCAGCACTACTTTATATATATCGACATCATCTTCAGGAAGGGATCCTTTTACATAAGTGGGATTGACAAGATCGCCGGCCGTAATATCATTTGCTGCGTCAAACGTATTATTTGGTTCTTCTTCTGATAATAATTCTTCCTCTTCATCACCTAAAAGCTCCACTTTTTGTTGTAGTGTAGCTGCCGGATTCTCTGCAAATGCAGACGCACAAAATAAGATGGATGCCAACAAGGTGGATCCAACCGAAGTAATAAACCACTTTTTCATCTTTTTCCCCCATTTTGATATTCTCTCTATTTTTGTGAAACCTTGTATAATACCATCTTATCACAATAATATTTACTATTTTAGGAGGACATAAAAAAACGCGCTCCCCATAAGAGCGCGTTCGAAATTATTCGATTCCTTCGATAATGGACCAAATTTCGTCTTCAACCTTAGGCTGGATCGCTTTCTCTCCACCAAGGATCGTCACACCGAATGTATAATCCATCATCAAGTCTCTGATTTCAGGATGTAATTCATTTGGAGTGGTAAGTAACAACGGCTCTCCCCAGTTAGCTGCAAGAGCAGATCCTGTTAACGCATCGGCGAACTGAGTGCCAGTCGCAATGAAGACGAAGCTAGTTGGAACATCAAACTCGCGGATGATATTTGCATTTGTTTCATAGCGGTTTGCACCTGCAATCCTGGTCGGATCGTTTAGCTTCTTTGTAACTGTATTACTGATGACACCGGTCCCGCCGATGACATAGTTCATCTCGTATGTTTTTGCCTGTGTCAGCGTTGCAGCAGGGATGCTTTCTTTATCTGATAAAAGAATCGGATATCCGTTTTGTGCTGCGATGGACGCAATGGATAGGGCATCTGGGTAATTCTTTCCGCTGACGACTACGGCTGCGTCATTGTTTGGCAGCTTTTTTGAGATGGCCACTGCCGTCTCATAGCGGTCCTTGCCGCTGATACGTGTAACAGATACATCCAGCGCCCTTAATTCCTTCACTACATTATCTGAAATGACACCTGGCCCTCCAAGGATCGTCACCTTATTTACTCCCAATTCATAAATGGCTTCCTCCACGGATGGGTGAAGGGAACCCTTCGTAGTTAATAGAATAGGGGCATCTTTATGGTACGCAAGCGGTGCACCGGCTAATGCGTCAGGGAAGTTGTTTCCTGTAGCCAGGATTATTTCATCTGTCCCGAATCCCCAGCCTTGTAAAGCAATTTCAAGGGCGGTTTCATATCTATCTTTACCGAATATCCGGTCTACGTAAGATTCAAATAAGAATTGTGACGCAACGACTACATATTCTTCCCCAGTTGCTGCATTCTTCTTATCCTTCACAGACATATAATAAGTACCTGGAGCAACCGTGTAATCAGCCATTAATCCATCTAACACATCTGTGCTCATTTCGTTTGGTTGAATCACATTCTTATCCTCATCATATAGAGTGATATCTAATAGAATCCCAGGGTTTTCATCCCATGATCCCCCGTATATAATCAATGGATCTTCAGTGTCGACTTGAATCTTATACATATCCACATCATCTAAAGTGAATGTCCCTTTTACGGCATCCTCAAGAAGAATTTCATTGGAATTGGTAAACGTATTATTCGACTCTTCCTCAACGAAGAAGCCCTCGCGATCGTAGCCTAAAAGCTCCATCTTTTCTTGAGAAGGACTTTCCGCTAATACAGATGTGCCGAATACACTTGATGCAAGTAGTGCTGAACCAACTGAAGCAATGAACCACTTTTTCATCTTTCTTTCCCCCGATAGTTATAATCTTGTTTTTATGCTGATGTCTTTGGCAATCCCGTACCAATCTTTCATAACATCTAGAATAGTATAATCGCGTTTTAAACGTTTGCATAGATAGTTTCATTTAAATATTTTTCGCCTTTTTTTTACAGGAATGGATGGGGTTTTAGAGAGGGTGAATAGGATAAAAATTAAGGGTGTTTTACATTTCTATGACCGAATAGAAACCGATTGTGATTTTTGCTATACTTACATCAGTGAAAAATTAAAGTATAACTCTCCATACTGAAAGGGGAACAACATAAATGAGCAAGATCCTTGTCACAGGCGGGGCCGGATTCATCGGTTCTCATATTGTAGAAGAATTGTTAAACAATAACGAACAAGTAGTAGTGATAGATAATTTCTCAATGGGTTCAATGGATAACCTTCCGAAGGACGATAAGTTAACAATTGTAGAAGGAGATATTTCTTCAAAAGAAACAATTGAAAAGTTATTTCAACAGCATCGTTTCAAAAAAATCTTTCATTTAGGTGCGATCGCCAGTGTAGCGGCTTCAGTAGAAGATCCCCTTCATACGCATCAAACCAATCTGGAGGCGACCTTATACTTATTGGAAGAATCACGAGAACAAGGCGGATTGGAGCGGTTTGTATTTGCTTCTTCTGCAGCGGTGTACGGAGATGAGCCGACGCTCCCTAAGAAAGAAACATCAACGATCAGACCATTGACGCCATATGCCATCGATAAATTTGCCTCGGAGCAATATGTGCTGGCATTCAGCCGGTTGTATGATATTCCAACAACTGCCGTTCGCTTTTTCAATGTCTTTGGAAACAGACAAAATCCATCGTCACCATACTCCGGTGTTGTATCGATCTTAACGGATAAATTCAAGCAGTTAGTAAACAATGAAGAAACCAACTTCACTCTTTATGGAGATGGAGAACAGACAAGAGATTTCATCTATGTGAAAGATGTTGTTCAAGCCAACCTTCTCGTTTCAGAATCAAGAGAGGCAATCGGTAAGGTATTTAACGTTGGCACAGGGGAATCGACAAGCTTAAACGAATTGATTGGCATGTATGAAGAGATTACGAATACAAAGCTTCCAATCAAACAATTGGAAGAACGGTCAGGAGATATTAAAGAATCCTACTCTGACATATCTGAGCTTAAATCTTTAGGATTCGATCCAAAGTTCTCTATGAGAGAAGGACTTTTGGAGTATTGGAACAAAGAAAACGAATAACGAAAAGTGCCCGTTTCTACAACAGAAACGGGCATTTTTTGTGTCGTTTGCAGGAGGGAATATTACATAAAAGGGGTAAATATGACGAATTTTGTTACATAAATGTAAAATTATTTTGAAAATTTTAATGATAAGATAGTTTTTGTAGATTTATAGAGAAGGGGAATTGAGAAATGTCAAATTATCGTAAACCTGTATCTATTACTTTCGTCACGGTATTAAGCTTCATGTTCCTATTATTTTTCCAGAATCCTGCATCAGCTGCAGGTACACAGATAGATCGAGTAAGTGGAGTCGACCGTTATGAAACGGCAGTGAAAGTTTCAAGAGAAGGATGGACAAGTGCCAGTACTGTCGTCATTGCAGTGGGAAATAACTTTCCCGATGCGTTGGCAGGTGCACCGTTAGCGGATAAGTATAATGCTCCGATCCTACTGGTAACCAAAGATAGTGTCCCTTATAGTGTGAAACAAGAGTTAAAACGATTAAAGCCAAGTAAAGCATACATATTAGGTGGAAGTTCCGTTATTTCATCCTCGGTTGAAACTCAGCTTAAGAGTTTAGGTATTACCAGTACGAGAGTGGCTGGGGAAAACAGATACGAAACAGCGGCGAAAATTGCTGCGTTAGTGGGTGGATCACAAGCGATTGTTACATATGGAAGGGATTTCCCGGACAGTCTTGCCATTGCACCCGTTGCTGCCAGTAAATCAATGCCGATCCTTTTAACAGAAAAGAACCATGTTCCTGAAGAGACAAAAAAAGCGTTAAGCAAATATAGTTCTTCTATTCTTGTAGGAGGTACAGGTGTGGTAAGTGACGGCGTTAAGAATCAATTGCCAAGAGCCACCCGTATTTCCGGGAAAGATCGATATGATACGGCAACAAAAGTCGCTGAGAAATATTACTCAGCTTCAAATAGTACAGTCATTGCAACAGGCGAAAGCTATGCAGATGCGTTGACGGGATCTGTCCTTGCAGCAAAAAAAGGCTCTCCTGTTATGTTGATTCAATCAAATAATGTCCCATCTTCTGTGAAATCGACAGTTGATAAATTAGGCATCAATCAGTTTACAATCATTGGTGGAACGTCCGTGATTTCTGAGAAAGCCCAAAGTCTTTTTGGTTTTGATACAGATGGTTTAATCAAGACGGCGAAACAGTATATTGGAACACCTTATAAATGGGGTGGAACGACTCCAAGTGGTTTTGATTGCAGTGGCTATTTAAACTATGTTTATAATAAATATGATATTGATCTGCCTAGAACGACATCAGACATCTGGAATTTTGGAAGCCGGTCAAGCTCTCCGGCAGTTGGGGATATTGTCATGTTTGAAACGTACAAGCCAGGCCCGTCACATGGTGGGATCTATATAGGGAATAACCAGTTCATTCATGCTGGTGATCGTGGAGTAGAGGTAACGAGTATGAATAATGTATATTGGAAACCTCGTTATTTAGGCGCTGTGAAGGTTGTAAATTAATAGATTGATAGAGAAACTGTTTGCCCTTGGCAAGCAGTTTTTTTCTATTTACCCGATAAAATTGTGCTTAAACATTTAGAGTTTTGTTTTCAAGATAGACAGTTAAATTTAACTAGTAAAAGTGAATGACGATCATGATGTTGATTGGTGCGGTAGTCTACCACGCTCGCTTACCATCAGTATTTATGAAAACATTTCTAAATAAATTAACGAGGGTGAAAACACAATAGTAAAAATATATTATTTTTTCTGAAAATAATGTCTCCTTTTGTTGACTAAAGAACTAACTGAGATTAAAATGGAAAATAGAGTTCGAATTTTTCCATAATTATATTTTTTTGGAAGATACGGAGTATTTCGGACCATTACTATTAATCTACCAAGGGGGAAAAGGGATTGACGTTTAAGAAAAAGGTATTTTCGGTCATGGCAAGTGCAGCTTTAGTAGCTTCCTCGTTCGCTGGAGTAACAGCTTTCAATCCTGATAAAGCGGAAGCCGCTTTACAGGAAACGAAAAAGTTCAAGGTTTCGAATTTCTCAGAAGTTGTGGCATTGTCTATGAGTGATCAAGCTGTTCAAGAGCTTGTCATCGTAGGTAACGGTAAAGTAGATGCGACTGGTCAATTAGAGAAGCTTGGCGTTAAGGTAAAACAGAATTATAAAAACTACGTTTACTTAGCGGACGTACCGACACGCAAAGTGATGGAAGTTCTTGACCTTAAGAGTGTTCGCACAGTAGGGAAGAATGCTGAAATCCAATTAGGGGAAGTGAATGACCCTGAGCTCGAAGTGAAGGATCAAAATAAAGTGGATGAGGATGCGGTCGTAAAACCTAATCAGGCTGAAACCCATGCTCCAACTGGAGTGGATGACTTCCACGATAAGTTTGATGGTACTGGTACACGTATCGGAATCATTGACTCAGGTCCCGATCCAGGTCATGAATCCTTTACAGAAGGCCTTGAAGAAGGAACGCGTAAATACGGGGATTCAAAAATTGTTGCAGTAAGAGACTACACAATTTCGAACCGCCAAATTGGGTATGGCATTGAAGATCGCTATAAGGAATACTTAGGCAGCGGATTGAACTACCTTTCTGAGGGAGACGTGCTGTTCGATAAAGGACATGCTGAAGGGGACTCCATTACTGTAGGGGAAACTACATATAATACAGCAGGGCTTGACGCTACCGATGACAAGTTATTCTTCGGAAGAACGGCATTTGAAACAAATCCTTATCCTGATACGAATCCTAACTGGACGAACCAGGATTTAAATGCGGATGGAGTGAATGGTAATTCGGATAATTTTGCTGTGCTATTGGTGGGGGATAAAGTCTATATCGATACGGATATGGATAATGACTTTACTGATGAAACAGCGTATGCAAACAATGAAACAGGCACATTCGATGTGAATGTGGAAGATGATATGCTTGGAGCGAACTTCCGTGTCAATGATATGGAATTGAACTGGTTCGGTGCCGGTCTGAAGAAGATCAACTTATTCACTGATTTCAACGGACACGGTTCTCACGTTTCAGGTATCTCTGCTGCAAATGGCCCGGCAAAAGCGAATGCATTCGGTGCCGTTGCAGGTGAAGGGGTTGCACCTGGAGCAGAGCTTGTTGGTATGCGTGTGTTCAAAGCAGCCGGCGGGGCTCCTACATTCAGTATTCAAAAGGCCATGGTCGATGCTGCGCTTCCTGAATCCGAAGGTGGATTCGGTGTCGATGTTGCAAACTTGAGCTTAGGTTCTTCCCCGGATCTGAATGATGGTTTAGGATCCTATGGAGAATTAATGACGGTTTTAAGTGAAGATACAGATATCGTATTCGTTACATCTGCCGGTAACTCGGGTCCTGGTGCAGACACAGTCGGATCACCTGGTGACGTAGCACCTATCATTTCTGTTGGTGCACATATCACGGCAGACATGTGGGCAAAAGAATACAATTCTTATCCATATGGTAAAAACGCAGACGGCACTCCTAAAGAAGGACAAGGATTATGGTACTTCTCTTCTGTAGGACCGAACGAGGTAGGGAATCAAAAGCCTGATATCGTCGGACCTGGATCTGCTTATGCTGCTCACCCGGTACAAAACGGACCTTATGTAGTCATGCAGGGTACAAGTATGTCTTCACCGTACGTAGCTGGAGCGGTGGCGTTACTTAAATCGGCAGCGGAGAAAGATCGTATTCCATTTAACTACGAAATCGCCCGTGAAGCGTTGATTGAAACGGCCAATCATTTAGAGGGCTATAACCGTGCTCAAGAAGGTGGCGGACTGATCGATGTTCCTGCAGCTTATGAGTATCTGCGCAAAAACTTCATCACAGACATTAAAGACGTAGACGTAACGGTCTATCATGGAGAAAAAGTGTCCGGCGGTCCGGGTCTATATGTAAGAAATAAAGAAATTCCTGAAACAGTGGAAGTATTAGTAGAGAACAAGACAGATGAAGCTAAGAGCCTTGATGTATCCCCGACTGGCGATTGGATTAGTCCATCTGTATCAAAATTAGATCTTAAGGCCGGAGAAAGCAAAACGATTACGGTGAAGTACGATGAGTCGAAATTAGAGACAGGCGTAAATGCTGAGACTCTAGTATTTGATGATGCATCGACTCCTTATGTAGAAGCTAGATCAGCTCAAACAATCATTACTGGCCATGAATTTAACCAGGAAAATCGTTTCCGCTTCCGCGAAGAAGGTGAAGTACAATCTTCTCAAACAAAAGGTTATACGTTTGACGTAAAACCTGGCGTAAGTGAAGTCCGTTTCTCACTGAATGCGATCAGTGAAAATGATGATTATAAAGGCCGCGTACGCGCGATCGTATTCAATCCTGATGGAGTTGAAGTGAGTGAATTCCAAGGATATGCAGGATACGGTTCCGGTGGATTAGGCGTTGAAGATCATGTCTTCAAGTCTCCTAAACCAGGGGTATGGGAAGTACATGTATATGGAACTTCCGGACCACAAGCAGGTAAGGAAGTAAATAAATATCAATTAGAGGCTGTTGTTCAGGATGTAGTTGCTCAACCAGGTGAAATTGATTTGGGTCATGTTGCACCTGAAACTGAAATGACTAAATCTGTTACATTCTCAAACTACTTATCTGAAGCAAGAGATGTGAAGGTTGTCGGTGCACCGTTCAGTACGCCTAAGCTTTCTTCTGAGAAAGTAGAAGTACCTGGTAACAATGAATTCTATTATCAAGAAATCGAAGTGAAGAACAATGTATCTTTAGAAGTTCAAACTTCAAATCCATCACATGCTACTGATGATGTAGATTTATATATCTATGATTCTGAAGGAAATGAAGTAGCATATTCTGCAGGTGCTACATCTGATGAAAAAGTTTCCCTGACTTCATTACCTGATGATACGTACACAATCGCAATTGAAGGGTATGCAACAATGGATCCAACGACGACTCTTGATCTTTCAATCAACGAGTTCGGTGTACTGTCTCCTGGTGAAAAAGGGAAAGGTAAAGTGGATGTTAAAGCTTCACAAACCCTTAAAGTAGGAAAATCATTAACGACGGATGTAAACATTACAACTCCATCCGAGTCTATGAGCTCAATCGGTGCTGTATATTTACTAGATGCGAAAACGGATGAAGTATTATCACTGCTTCCAATCAAGGTAGATGGTGACTTGATTACTGAAGTATCTGGTTTGAACCGTGAAGGCACTGCAATCGAAGTTTCCAAGAACCTTCATAAAGATGGATTTGCAGATGACCATAAGTACAAAACGGTAATCCTTTCTACAGGATACAACTTCCCGGATTCATTATCTGCAGGTCCACTAGCATCTGCAATTGATGCTCCAATCCTGCCTGTAGGCAGCAACGGGAAGCTTTCTAAGGAAGTCCTTGCTGAAATCGAACGTCTTGGTGCTGAAAATGTGTACATCCTTGGTGGAGAAGGTGTCGTTTCTGCCGACGTATTCACACAATTAAACAGCATCTCGATTGATTCTTCTGATATCGAACGTTTAGAAACAGATGGAATGCCAAACCGTTACGGTACAAACCTTGCCATCGTTTCGAAGCTTCAAGAGCTTGGATTCAAAGGAAATGGTGTATTCGTTGCAACTGGTAAGAACTTTGCAGATGCCCTGAGTGCTGCAGCAATTGCCGGTGCCAACGACATGCCGATCGTTTTAACAGACGGTAAAGGTCTGTCTGCTGAAGCGAAAGCGATCCTTGAAGACGAGAAAGTCTATGTGCTTGGTGGTAAATCTGCTGTTCCTGAGAGTGTAGTAGCTGAAGCCAAGAAAGTGGCTGTCGATGTGAAAGTCCTTTCTGGTGTGAACCGTTACGGTACACTTGCAGCAATTCTTGGAGAGTTCGCCAACAGCACAGATAAGCTATATGTTGCAAGCGGTAAGAACTTCCCGGATGCATTATCTGCTGCTCCACTTGTAACAGATAACGCAGGCTTACTATTACTGACAGATCCAAATGGATTACCGAAAGAAGTAGATGCGTTCTTAACGAAGTATCTGTACCAGAACAAAATCTCTTCAGTTACTGTACTGGGTGGTAAAGGTGCAGTTGGTGAAGGCGCAAGAGAAGACCTTCAAGAAAAAGTATCAAACTAATAGTGTAAGTTTAATAGGGTCACCTGCTAATTATAGCGGGTGGCTTTTTTATTTTTTTGGGGGGATTTCATATACATTGCGGCTTTACCATCACGTCTGTTTTAGTTAGATGTGAAAACATGGACCGTTCCTTTCCGCGGGGAGGAAGTCGAGCCTCCTCGACGTTCCGTCTGTGGGGTCTCGACCTTTCCTCTATCTCCCGCAGGAGTCAAGTGCCTTCCGCTACAATCCACTCTGTGCTGACTGCCTATTGACTGATATACAAACACCAAAAAGCTCATATTGTAGATATATGGTGAGCGTTTGTAGCAATTAAACTCAAAGGGCATTCGCAGACAGTTATCCTTACTTTGATGGTTAAGTTGAAAGCTTGCTCTACTAAATTCCCCTCACCAACCAGCACACACTTGATTGACAGAGCCCAGGCAGGTCATATTAAAGAAACAACAATCTTTGCAAAAAGAGCTATAGGTAAAGATTGTTATATTTATTTATATCTTTTAAAAGAGTCATGCTTAAAAAGTTGATTGGAGCGGAAGGATGCTCGACTCCTGCGGGAATAGCTGGACAGGTGAGACCCCGGAGGCGGAGCCGAGGAGGCTCACCGCCAGCCCCGCGGAAAGCGAGCATCCTGGAGCGGAAATCAACTAGTACTCTCTTTTTTAAGATGGTAACAGATGTACATCAAGGTCTTTGAGCCTATCATTCTGAAAATTTCTTGAATTCATGGACAGGCATTCCACCATCTTATATACTTTTTACAGATGATGTAAATGACATTCAACGGAGAGAGGAGTGGCATGATGAAATTGAGAAAAATCGCTTCTATTTTTTTATTCAGTTGTATCCTGCTGCCAAACGGCCTTGTGCAGGCGAATGATGAGAAGAAGGTTCAACTATTAGTGGTGCACAAGGATCAAGCAGGCGAAGTGTCGACACAGTCTTCAGATGAGAATGAAGGGAAATTTGAAGTGTTGTCGGTACCTCGACAAGACGTTTCCAGCACTCTATCCAAATTAAATAACAATAAAAATATAGAATATGCAGAGGTCGATCAGCTTGTCTACACACAGGCTGGCGCGCCGAACGATACATATTTTCATAATCAATCCCGGGATTTCCAGGTAATGAAGGTATTGGAAGCCTGGGAAAACTACAATCCTACTGAAGAAGTTACCGTGGCGATCGTCGATTCAGGTGTTGATCTGAAGCATCCTGAGCTACGCAGTAGATTAGTAGAAGGAAAGAACTTCATTAATGAAGAAGAGCCGCCAGTCGATAGGTCGGGACATGGCACCCATGTAGCGGGTCTAGTAGGAGCTGTGACCAATAACAAAATGGGCATTGCTTCTGCTGCTGAAAAGGTGAAACTCATGCCTGTCAAGGTGTTTGAAGGTAAGACCACTTACATGTCCACGGTTATTCAAGGCATTCGTTATGCAGCAGACAACGGAGCGGATATCATCAATTTGAGTCTGGGCAGCTACAGCAATATGCAAGCCCTTGAAGATGCCATTGATTACGCTGTGGACAAAGGCGCCCTGGTCGTGGGAGCGGCTGGTAACGATGATGAGCACGCCGTCCTTTACCCCGCAACCTACTCCAATGTCCTGGCTGTAGGCAGTGTGGACTCTGCTACATTGACAAGATCCACGTTCTCAAATTATGGGGAGACAGTAGATGTATCTGCCCCGGGCACAAACATTTTCAGCACATGGATGGACGGCTATCAAGCACTGGATGGAACTAGTATGTCAACGGCCATTGTAAGCTCGGTTTCCTCTATGGTCAAACAGCAGTACCCCTTTCTAAAAGGAATGCAGGTGAAGGATGTTCTTGAAAACTCAACCACCCCATTACCAGAAGTCGATAGACTTGGAACAGGGTTGATCAATGCGGAAAAAGCGCTGAACTATGTCAAAATGAAAAACCGTATCTACGGATGGAACTCTGTGGAAACAGCTGTAGAAATATCTAAAAGTGGATGGTCCTCGCTGGAGGAGAAAGAGTTGACGATCGGTGGCAGCAAATTAAGTGGATCGTTTGTTATTTTAGCAAGCGGTGGTTCCTTCCCTGATAGTTTAGCTGCTTCTCCATTGGCATCTCATTTGGATAGCCCGATTCTATTAGTCAAGAACAATCAATTGAGTGAGTCCGTAAAGGAAGAGTTGAAAAGATTGAATCCCTCTCATGTTTTGATGATCGGAGGGGGAAATGCCATCTCTCAGGATGTAGAAAATGAGATTAAGAATCTATCAATCGAGACCAAGCGACTATTTGGCGTGGACCGTTATGAAACGGCCGTAGCGATCAACAGCGTGATTCCCTACACAACCAACAAGGCCTTTGTCGTCTCAGGTCAAAACTATCCTGATGCTCTCTCGGTTGCTTCCTATAGTGGCAGCATGCAATATCCTGTGCTTTTTGTTCAAAAAGAGAAGGTTCCACAGTCGGTGAGTACCTATATGAAAGAGAATGAAATTTCCAAGACGTATGTCATCGGTGGTCAGGGAATCCTTTCTAATAAAGTGGCAGATAGTCTGCCTGGGGATTTCCGTATATATGGCTTGGATCGTTATGAAACCAATTATAAGGTCCATCAGACATTTGCTTCGGCAGATTCAGATTCCCTTTATTTTGCCACAGGAGCTAAATTTCCCGATGCCCTTAGCATTAGCCCGCTGGCTGCAAGAACAGAAAGCCCGGTGGTTCTCGTAGATAGAAACGATAACGTGAACCTGAAGAAATCAATCCATTTGATAACCAATCGCATCAACTATCACATTCTGGGTGGACCAGGTGCTTTATCCATTGATAAAGCATGGGAAATCGATCAGTATGTGATGAAAAAGTAAGATAGGGAGATTGCCTCTCTATCTTTTTTTGGCTGTTTTCGAAAGGTGGTTGTTTCTATTAACGATTTCCAATTGTAACCTTAAAAGTTGATTGGAGCGGAAGGTGCTCGACCCCTGCGGGAATAGCGGGACAGGTGAGACCCCACAGGCGAAGCCGAGGAGGCTCAACGCCCGCCCCACGGAAAGCGAGCATCCTGCAGCGGAAATCAACTACTGCAATCTTAGTTAAGAACGAAAAGAGTCATCTTTTAACAATGAAAGGGTTATAGTTTACTAGATACTATGTTAAGATGGAATAAAATAACATTTAAAAGGGGAACGCAATGAATTCTAAAATGAAGAAAGTTGTATCAGGAATAGCTGCGGTGGCACTTAGCGCGACACTGGCGAGTCCAATCACTTCGAAGGCAGCGGGGTATGAAAACCCGTCTAAATATGAAATCAATAAACTGTTGACGGAAGCAGCGATGAAGTATGATGTTCCTGCTGAGATCGTGAAGGCATTGGCATCTGAAGAGAGCGGCTGGAAGCAGTTCACGGCAGATGGAGAACCGAATATTTCGGATGATGGCGGGATCGGTATCATGCAGGTGACCGATACTGCCGGCTATGATGAGGAACGTTTGAAAAGTGACATCGCCTTCAATATTGAAGCAGGTATCAAAATCCTGAATGAAAAGTGGAAGCTTGGAGAGAAGGGTCTATCCAACTGGGATCGTTCTACCAGCATCCCAACGGTCGGGGACAATGAGCGTGACATCATCGAGAACTGGTATTTTGCCCTTTTAGCTTACAATGGACAGGTGCAGGAAAATAGCCCAATCAGGATGGCGACTGGTGAAAGAAACTTCGGAAGTTATCAGGAACGGGTATATGCAGAGCTTTCAAGTGGAAACCCGGGCATCTTCAAGAATGATAGAGTCGAATTTTCTTTTGCCAAAGAGGACTTCACCTATACAGGAGAGCCAAACTATTATTTATTATTCGATAAGAAACAGTATGAGGTGGATGGTCTTGCCCATACGACCAAACATTCGTATCAACCAGGGGATTTGGTGATTTCTGCGGATGGATCACGTTTCAGGGAACAGCCGACTTCTGAGTCCAAGGAAGTGTCAGCGAAACTTCCAAGCGGTGAAACGGAAGTCCTTGAGATCCTTAAAGGGTTTGAATATGATGAATCCACGAATCCGAATCACTTCGTCTGGTACAACGCCGAACGTGAAGACAATAAACAAGCGGCATACGTTGCTTCAAGCGAACTGAACAAGATCGGTGAGCGACTATCAGGAACCGATCGGATCAAGACGGCCGTCGACATTTCCAAGGAGGGGTGGAATCAGGCTGATACAGTCGTTCTGGCCCAGGGGTATAACTTCCCGGATGCGCTGACAGGTGGCCCCCTTGCTTATAAGAACGATGCGCCGCTGCTATTAACGGAAAAAAACAAACTGACTGAAGCGACGAAAGCTGAAATCAAACGATTGAAAGCGTCCAAGGTCATCATCTTAGGTGGAGAAGGCGCAGTCAGCAACGGAGTTAAGGATGCTCTTGAAGGAATGGGATTGGATGCCAAACGAATCGGTGGAATCGATCGCTACGAAACAGCCCAGCTTATTTCAGAGCAAGTAAATCCAAATCCTGATAAAGCCATCATCGCTTCAGGAAAGAACTTTCCCGATGCTCTTTCCGTGGCTCCATATGCATCTGTAAAAGGATATCCGATCCTTTTAACAGCGAAGGATGCTGTTTCTTCCTATACCAGTGAAGCCCTCACCAGGGTGGACAGCACGATCGTTGTCGGTGGAGCAGGAGTCATCAGCGATGCTGTCATGAAAAAGGTGAAAGGCGAACAGAGAGTAAGCGGAGTGGATCGTTATGAAACCTCCCTTGAAATTGCGAAGAAGCTGTCACTTGCCAACCCGGACGAGAAAGCACTTCTTGCGAGCGGGAAGAACTATCCAGATGCGCTATCGGGTTCTGTACTCGCAGCAAAGCAAAAGGCACCACTTCTTTTATCCAACCCGGAACAGCTGCCGACAAGCGTGAACAACTTTATGGCAGCTAAACAATATAAAGAGTTCTTCCTCCTAGGAGGACCAAGTGCCATGAATGTGGAAGACGAGCTTGGAGAACTTTATAAAAAGTTGTATTATTAATATAGAAATCTAAGACTCTATCGATCATCGATAGAGTCTTTCTTTTGGTAGGATTATTAAACAGAGATTACATTTATGTAAGATTCTATTTTTTTAATCTATTTCATGATAAAATTATTCTTCGTATTGATCTTCGACTTGAAAGGTGAAAAACATACATGAAGACTCGTAATGACTATAGACAGAGGATGAGAAGAAGAAAGAGATTTTTCCGCATATTTCTTGCACTTTCTTTCTTGGGGCTGAGCATTGGTACAGCGTATTTTCTCTACCAGTATCAAACCGGAAAAATGAATGCCGGGAAGACACAGGCGGCATCCGAAGAAATTCCTGAATTTAATGGTAAAAAAGATGAGCATGGAAAAGTTAATATACTCCTTCTAGGATCAGATACAAGGGGCGAAGAAAAATCACGTACAGATACGATCATGATTGCCCAATACGATCCTGAAAAAGGCGAAGCCAGATTGGTTTCATTAATGAGAGATATGTATGTAGATGTTCCAGAATACGGAAAGTATAAATTGAATACTTCCTATTTCCTCGGTGGGCCAGAGCTCCTTCGTCAAACGTTAAAAGAGAACTTTGATATAGATGTACAATATTATGCGTTAATGGACTTTAAAGGATTCCAGAAGATTGTAGATGCACTGGCGCCGGATGGAATAGAAATGAATGTAGAAAAAGAAATGTCCACAAACATTAATGTGACACTTGAGCCTGGCTTGCAAAAATTGAACGGAAAAGAACTACTGGGCTATGCCCGTTTCCGCCATGACGCAGAGGGGGACTTCGGCCGAGTCAAGCGCCAGCAGGAAGTCATCAATGCCTTGAAAGACGAAATGCTGTCTTTAAACGGCGTATCCAAAATCCCTAAACTGATGGGTACCGTTTCACCATATATCGAAACGAATATCGGCTCGATGGACCGCATCAGTCTTGCAAAAGAATTCGTCCTGAATCCGGTTGATAAGATCGACACCATGACATTGCCAATCGACAATTCGTTTGAAAATGCTCGATATGAAGGTGCCGGTGCCGTCTTAGACGTAGACCTTGAGGCGAATACCGAAGCGCTAAAAGACTTTCTGAATGGTGAAGAACCAAAGTCGTATGCAGAGTATGTCGAGGAAGAAGCGTTAAGTGACGATGCCGTGGTTGAGGAATCGACTGGTGTGGAGGATACCGGTAGTTATGAGGAATCGACAGAAACTGATGATTCTGGTGTTTATGAGGAATCGACTGAAATCGAGGATTCAAGCAGTTATGAGGAATAAAGAGTATAGATTGAACCCATGGAGTGTAGTGATACTCCGTGGGTTTTTTTGTAGGTATGTTATTAAACATATATAGGAGAGTAATGGGGGTATGTATAAAGAGAATTCGACATGGAGGATTAATTAATTAATTAATTGAAATTCGGATCAATAAATCATATTTTGGTTTAAAAAAGCCAAAACGGGATCGATTATCCCAATGCGGGATCGATTCCATCCCAATCCGGATCACTTATCCCGCGACGATCATTCCCCCTCCCATATTCAAGCCCCGGATCGGCCGAAAAGCCAATTAAACAGCACATCCCCAGCTGAAAATAGACAATCTTAAGCCAAAACCACTCCAGAAGTGAAGAAAAACTAGCAAACGGTCACTAATCCAGCCTCGAATACCATAACACAAAAAAATCTCCCCAATCACTGGGGAGATTTCTTCAATCGTCGCATAACTAGCTGACGTATTCCATTAATATTCAGAGCCAATACTACAGCCCCATAAGCAACAATACCAACTACAATTTGCACGATAAATCCGAAGATGCCATCAATGGCAAGTGCCGGCCAAACTAGAAGCGCCATTACACCAGTCGCGATAAAAATCTTTCCGACTTCTTTGAACGGAAAGGTGAGAGGGAAAATCTTCTTCCCGATTAAGGCACTCAACAGGACCGATACTACGTAGGAAATGATGGTCGCGTAAGCTGAGCCGAATATTCCGTACTCTGGTATGAACAGTAAGTTCAGGACTACATTCAGTACAGCAGCGGCCAACACAGGCCAGATCTGAAGCTTCGTATTTTTCCCGAGCTGGAAGGCCAGGTCGAAATAGTACATTTTAAAGCCTTGGATAAAGATCGCAAAGGCAATCAGTGAAAAGATCGTCGCTGCTTTCCCTTGATAGGATTCACCCAGGAAGATCCCGGTAAAGGAATCGCTCAACAGGATCATTCCCGTTGTCGCCGGAACCGATACAAGTAATAGCAGGGACGTATTTTCATTCAATTGTTTCTGGCATTCTTTGATCCCGCCTGTTTCAAGGGCTTTGACCACAAGTGGATAAGCGGCCAGATTGATGATCATCATCAATAAGAACAGGATTTGTTTGGCCAGATCGTATGAAACCGCATAGATCCCGACAGATGCCTTGTCCATTAACCAGCCAATCAAGTATCGGTCTGTATTCAGGATGATGGCTTCCATTGAAAGAGCTGCAATAAATGGAATGGAATACTTCACGACTTCTTTGATCATGTCCCGGTCAATCATCTTAATGTCAATTAAGTGAAGGTACTTCGGAATAAAGAAGACAATCGACAGGAAGATCCCGATAATCAGTCCAAGGATAATTCCTTCAGCCCCGAAGCCGAAGAATTTAATCAGAACGACAGCGATGATAAGGGATAATACCACTTTTAGGGCTGTCACAACGCCGAAAAGTTTGGACGAAAGCTCTGAACGCAGATACTCCGTAAACAAGTCGAACATGCTTTGCATGGTGAGTAATCCAATCCCCAGGAACCATAAGAGAGCCATTGAATGAAAAGGTGTATAGACAATGAAAGCTCCTGTGCCAAGGAAAACAGTCAGGATCGTCATGGAAATGAATGTAGCTGTGATCGAGCTGATGAACATGGCTTTTTGATTGCCTTCGTATTTAGGGTTATAGCGGAGTAATCCTAATCTAAGCCAGTGAAATAGGGTTGTATTCACAAATGTTACAGCCGCAATGACCAGTGCGTATTCACCGTACTCACTTGGTGATAGTAGGCGTGTATACAAGGCGATGGCCACAAAGTTGATGATCCCTGGAACACCTTTAGATAGAAAATAGATAAACGTATGTTTAAACATGGAAATACCTCTCTGTTGATCCGTTTTATTAACAAAATTTATATAGTTTTTACAAATAAATTCAATTTAATCGCTTTTTATATTATGATAAGAAGTATCAAATCAATTAGTATATTATATCACAATCGATATTGTTGAATATATTTCTTTTGTCAGGCTGTTTTAACAAGCATATTAAGAGATTAAGTCATCTTCTTTTAAATCGATGCAGCAAGTCAGTAGTAAAAAAGAGAGTGTGGTACCCGAGTTATGAAAGTTTTATTATTAGCACCAGCGAATAATGTACATACGAAGAAATGGCTTGATTACTATAATTCGATTGGTATCGAGGTCATAAATATTAGCTTAGAGAACCACAAAGACTCTTCTGAACACATCCCTTGGGAGAATGTAAGCAGAGTTTATTTAAATCTGAAACTGAATCACAAGATTTCTTATTTATTTACGGTTTCCAGACTGAAGAAGATTATTCGAAACTATAAGCCTGATCTGATCCATTCCCATTATGCTTCGAGCTATGGATTAATAGGGGCTTTAACAGGATTCAGTCCTTACATTCTATCGGTATGGGGATCAGACATCTATGATTTCCCTAAGCGGAATGTGATGAATCGGATCATCCTTCAGTATGCCTTGAGAAAAGCGGACTATATTTGTTCAACCAGCCCTGCGTTAGAACAGGAAACAAAGAAATATATAGATGCAAACAAGCCTTTGGCCATCACCCCATTTGGTGTGGATACCACACAATTCAAACCGAACCCGGCGAAAAAGATAGAAGGTCAATTCAGAATCGGAATTGCTAAAGGGATGGAACCGAAGTATGGAATAGAATATCTGCTGAAAGGCTTTAAGCTTTTTCTTAATACACTGGGCTCGGAGCGCCAGTATGTCCGCTTGCATTTGGCAGGGGACGGACCTTATCTTGCGAAATATATGAAACTGACAGAAGACCTGGGCATAGTTGAGAATGTAGAGTTTTTAGGACGAATCGCTCATGAGGATGTTCCTGATTTTATCTCGTCTCTTCATATATTTGTCATTTCTTCCTTGATTGAAAGCTTCGGGGTTTCAGCTGTAGAGGCCCAGGCTTGTGGTGTACCGGTTGTGGCAACCAATGTCGGCGGCCTTCCGGAAGTCGTGCTGGACGGGGAAACAGGCTATCTGATTCCGTCTAAGAATCCGGCAGCTTTGGCTGAGAAACTATTATATCTGTATAAGGATTCCTCAGAACGAGAGAAATTAGGGAAAAACGGCAGAGAGCACGTCATCAATCATTACGATTGGGAAGAGAATTCTAAAAGAATGATAGATCTTTATAATGAAATAGTAAAAGTAGAGAGTTAAACATCTCTATTTACATTTTTCCAAACCTATAAATATCAAAGACACTCAAAGATCCTAATAATGGAGAAATGAGTGTCTTTTTTTATAATTATGTAAAAGTTTACGAAAACATGTCAAAAGTATGTCAACTATTGCCGATACTAATGGTAGAATAAAGGAAAATTTTAATATAATGGAGGAGAATGCAAAAATTATGAAGAAAAAGATTGCGATGCTTGTTGTTACAATGACTATGTTTCTTGTCATACCGATTCTGGCATCAGCTGAGAAGAATGTAGTCATTGACCCAGGTCACGGAGGTTGGGATTCAGGAACAGCAGGATTTTCTGGGAGTTCAACTGGTTTTTATGAAAAGCATGCCAATCTGGCAATCTCTAAAATGGTAAGGGATAAGCTGAATGCAGCAGGTTTCAACGTTTATATGACTCACGATAATCTGGATACGTATTTGAGTCTTCAGGAGCGTACGGATATAGCGAATTCATTCGCTAAAGGAAAGAATGATCAAACGGTATTTGTTTCTGTCCATCATAACGCGGCACCAACAAACCCGTACGTACGTGGTTTTGAGTCCTATCATTATAATAATAAATATGCCTGGGAAGCGGAATATCCGCCCGATCCGATTCAGGTGGCGTACGGCAGTGAATCCGAGAGATTAGCAGAAACGGTTCACCCGAGTGTCCTGAATTCGACTGGCATAAATGATAAGGGAATGAGAAATAATCAGGCCTTTTATGTGATTCGTAACACGCAAATGCCTTCGCTTTTACTGGAAATGGGGTACATGTCGAATCCTCAAGAAGAAGCACTCATTAAGACATGGTCTTTCCAGAATAGTGCAGCTGAAGGGATTAAAAATGGCATCGTTTCCTACTTCAAAGTGTATGAAGTATACAGTGCAGCGAACAAACGACTTAAAGTCTATGAGACGAAAGATGAAGCCATTCAATATTCCAAGTCTCAATCCAATACATATGTATTGGATAAATATCAGCAGAAAAAAGTGTACGAGAATTTGAATGAATACAGTGTCTATCAAAAGGGCAAGGAGAAGCTTAATACCTACCCGATTAAAGAGGACGCTATTCAATATGCAGAAAGTCTGGCGAATACTAGAGTAGTAGATGAACACACTGAAAAGATCCTATGGTCTAATTATTTACCCAAAAAATACAGTGTTCAAACAGAAGCAGGCAAAAGTTTATGGTCTTATTACGATGTCAACAGTGCAATCGAATACGCTAAATGGAAGGCAACTCCATTAAAAGTGGTGGATATCGATTCTAAAGGAGTCATTTGGTCGAGTATCGATGGGGTTAAAATCAATCGTTTCATTAATGATACAAACCTGATTGGCCTTGATCGAATGGAAACGGCGATTAAGGTTTCCAAAGACCTTTATCCTAACGGTTTCTCAAGCTCCAAAGCGAAAAAAGCTGTTGTACTCGCAACCGCATATGACTTCGCAGACGCACTTTCAGTAGGGCCCCTGGCCGCTCAATTGGATAACGCTCCTATTCTATTAACCGCTAAGGACAAGCTTCCTTTACAAGTAGAAAAAGAGCTTGCAAGATTGAACGCGAAAGAAGTATACATGATTGGTGGTAAAGGAGCCGTTTCAAATGCGGTTCAAAACCGATTAGCACAGCTTGGACTGACCGTTACAAGAGTCGGTGGAGCTGACCGCTATGCGACGAATCTTCTAATTAACAAAAAACTGACGAATGTAAAAGGTGTATTCGTGGCATCAGGCAAGAATTACGCCGACGCCCTTGGAGCTGCACCGATTGCTTCAGCCAATCAATGGGCGATTGTGCTAACTGGTAAAGATAGCATCAATTCTACCGCTCTGTCTTATTTAAAAGGAAAGCAAGTGAAGGTCCTGGGTGGGGGAAGTGCCATTTCTTCAACGGTTGAACAATCGATTAAACGCTATTCAACCAATGTTGAAAGACTCTCCGGTGCAGACCGTTATAAAACACTTGCAAAAGTGCTGACGAAATTCAAATCAGTGATGGGTTCAGACAAATTCATCGTTTCAACGGGAACGAATTACCCCGATGCTTTAACCGCATCTGCCCTATCTGTTAAAACGAATGCGCCAATCGTATTGGTAGGCGGCACATTAGATGGTCATTTAGAGGATTTCATCCTTGAGTATCAGCCTTCTACCGGTGTAAAAGAAGTAATCAAAGTTGGCGGGAAAGTCGATGACGCCATCATTGAAAAAATGAAAAATGTCTTGTATTAAGGAGGACAACCCGTGTTAAACAGTCGTAAAAATTTCTTTCTGGTCTCTCTGCTCATCTTGTCTATGACTGTCTTTACAGCATGTAATGCTTCCTCTCCAAGTGAGAAAACAACGAAGGAAGAACCTGATACAACGAAAGTCGAAAGCGAAACGTCCAAGGAAGATACCTCTCAAACTGAAGAGTCGGATAACTCTACTGTTCAGGAAGAAGTGGAAGTAGAGGAAACTCAAGAGTCCTCTGAAGACTCCTCTTCTGAAGAAGAAGTAGCATCTGAAGAAGACAATGAAACGGCGGAAAAAGAAGAAGTGAATCTGTTACTCCAACAGCTGAAACCTGATAAAAACGTGGTCAAAACCTTTGAAAATAAGGATTTCAGCTTGACTGAGACAGTAGTCGATCACAATGAAACGCATGTTCAGCGTGTATTCAAAGTAGGAGAGATGGTCACTCTTCAAATTCTTAAATGGGATCAGGATGCCATTCAAGTCGTATATGAAGAAAGTAACCCAAAGAACGTGAAAGAAAGCATTTTGGACAACTTTACTCCGGAAAAAGAATCTCTGCCACTGGCCGATATCAAGCGTAAAGGAAAAGGCGACACAACTCGTTGGGAAATCATCAGTGAAGACGAAACGGTCGAAGTTCCTTACGACACGTACGAAAATGTCGTCGCGGTTCGTAGCACGGTGAAAAACGGAGACGTGAATACAATCAATACGATGTACTATGCTCCAGGGATCGGCATGATCAAAGAAGTATATGAAGAAACCGGAGACAACGGATATAAAATTGAATCCGTCTTGAAAAAGGTAGAAGCACTATAAATTCCTGAAGGTGTTCCGTTTTGGAACGCCTTCCTCAAGTACATATCGCAAGGAGGAAAAACATTGAAGAAGAAGTTACTATCTATGCTGGTTCTTTCCACAATGGTTACGGGAATGATGGCAGCACCGCTTAATACAAAGGCAGAAGGCCAGCCCATTTCTGTAAAACTGCAGAATTATATTGGAAGTAAGAGCTCACTTCCTTTTACTACAAATGGCGACTATCAAGTAAAGGGAACATCGATTTTCATCCAGCCTGGTGCATCTTACACCATGAAGGTTGAATCAGGGAAACTATCTCTTTATAAAGGTTCCACACTCGTGAAAAAGTTCGACGGGAACGTTACGATCATCCCGACGATTACAGAAGCGATGGATCGTGCCATGACGATTAAAGGGAATTACGAAAAGCAATACTTAGGAGAAGTTGAGTTTACTGTTGAATCCAGTAAATATGTGAGACCCGTGAATAATATCAATCTGGAAGACTACTTAAAAGGCGTGGTCCCTGCTGAAATGCCTGCTTCCTGGGGAGGTAACGGCGGACTGGATGCCTTGAAGGCTCAAGCTGTCGCAGCCAGAACCTTTGTATTGAAAAAGGGAAACTGGACGATTTACGATGGACAAAGTGATCAAGTGTATAAAGGGTATGATTGGAATCCTCATACGACGCAAGCAGTTAATGAAACACAAGGAGAAGTTCTGAAAAAAGGCGACAGCTATGCTGAAGCTTTTTATTCCTCATCTAATGGGGGAAGAGTATTCTCGAATCAAAACGTTTGGGGATCAGATTTAGTCCCTTACCTGGAGACGAAGCCCGACATCTATGATGCGAAAATTTCACCACATGGAGATTGGGCAGTCCCTCTTTCTAAATCTCAATTCGACGATAGCGAATTAGACCTTAAGAAACCACAAGCCTGGTGGTCAGACGTGAAGGAAGAAGATCAAACGATCATTTCAAACATGAAATCATGGCTGAAAAATAAAAACCATATTGATGATAAGAGTGAAATTAAGATAGTAGATATTAAGAATGTCTCTTTTGATATTCCAGATACATCTTTTACTTCTAAAGATGTATTAAAAGGAACAGTATCTTTCACTTATTTTGAGAAAAAAGATAGTGGATTTGTAAAGAATGAAGACGAAACAATCAAACTGCAAACCAAAACGATTAACGACCGTTCTTATAATATTCGTTTTATGCTGGGGACATCGATCATGAAGAGTCCTTATGTGAAAGAATTGGAAGAAACAGATGAGCTTTACACCATCAATGGCGGCGGTTTCGGGCACGGAATCGGCATGAGCCAATACGGTGCTTACCAAATGTCGAAAGAAGGGAACAACTTCAGAACGATCCTTGGCTACTACTATCCAACAACAAGCGTGAATAGGGAACTGGACTTAAATGACTATTCTCATGAGCTTGAAGGCATGGATCGCTATGAAACAAGCGTCAGCGTCTCGGAGTATGGCTGGGAAAATAAATCGAAGGCTGTTGTCATCGGCCGCGGCGATTTATCGATCGATGCTTTAACAGGAAGTGTACTGGCGAAGAAATTGGATTCACCGTTATTATTAACAACTTCTAAATCACTTCCAGATACAGTCCTTGATGAAATTAAGCGACTTCAGCCTGAAAAAGTCTACTTACTGGGTGGAACAAATGCCATCAGCGGCAATGTAGAGAATCAGTTGCAAGGCTTATCTGATGTTACCCGCATCAGTGGGAAAGAGCGTTATGAGACAGCAGTGAAAGTGGCAGATGAAATTAACAATAATGATGAAGTCTTTGTTGTGACAAAAGACGAGAAATCCCCGGATGCCTTGTCGATTGCTTCATATGCCAGCATGATGCAGATCCCAATTCTTTATACAACAAAAGATTCTCTTCATGAGAGCGTCGAAGCTTACATGAAAGAAAATACGATTCATAAGGTAACGATCATTGGTGGTCAGTCTGCCGTTTCCACTGAAGTAGAACGCCAATTAACAAACCTTGCTTCAAATGTATCAAGGGTATACGGGAATGACCGTTACCAAACAAGTTTAACGATTGCAGAGAAATACAGCAGTGAGTTTGAAGAAAAGACACTATTCTTCGCCCGCGGTGACATCTTCATCGATGCCCTGCCTGCGTCTTCATTAGCAGCAGCAATGAAATCACCATTATTATTAACGCGTAAGGATGCCTTGCCGGATCATGTAAAAACATGGCTGGATGAGCGCACTGTCTTAGCCGATACCTACTTCTTAGGCGGTAAAGGTGCCATTTCAGCATCTGTTCGTCAAGATATCCAACAGTCATTAGCGAATTAATTCGAATCATGAAGCTGCCATTCTTCGGGATGGCAGCTTTTTTAATGGGATATGAGTAATGATGAGGTTTTTTTCACTTTTGGAAGGGTTTTGGCTTTAGATTGTCCTTTTTCAGCTGGGAATGTGGTTTTTACTAACCTGAAGGCCGATTGGAGTGATGAATCTATGACTTGAAATGGTCTTCGCGCGATAATTGAACCGGTTTTGGATGTAATTAATCCGGATTTACGATAATTAATCCTGTTTTGGCTTTTTTAATCCTGAATCTGATTAATTGATCCTGATTTCAAAAAATTGATCCTCGGTGTCGAATTTTCTTTAATTATTCCCACAATATGCCCATCTTCCTCAAACTCTCGTCTCCGCCAACAGACAAATACCAGTAGCAGAAAATGCGTAACTTCCCCTTATGTAGATCAATCTTCCAAAAGTATGACTATAATTCAAGTTTGTAACACATATTTAACATAACGGAATCATAGAGAATCTGCGTCATTTTCAGTATTGACAAGGGTATCAAAGCGTATGGGGGTAGGGAACAAAGCATTTTCAAATGATGGTTTTTCATGTATAATTTTTTATTGTTGTTTGATTATCAAGACTTAACAGGGTGCGTCCCTTTTTACATAGGAAACACGAATTCGAAAGAGACGATGGTCCTCATAGGAAAGGAGTTTGTAATGAAAAGACAGTTTGCCGTGCTACTAATTTTAATTACCTTATTCTTAAGCGGCTGCGGTGATCAGCCATTGAAGTTCAGAAACCTTCTGGAAGCTGATCAATACATTCGCAATAATATTGAAGATACGGATTGGGATACCTTTAAATATATGCTGAGTCCTGATAACACGGTGACAGAAACGGACTTCAAGTATCTTAAAGAGAAACTCACTTCTCAACGTAAAAGTTACTTTCATACCGAAGCGGTCAATAAGTTCTATCGTTTTAACAAAGAAAATGAATTGGTTTATATGACGGAGTGGGAAAAGAAGGACGGAATTCTTTTACTGAAAGATATAGACTATATTCAATAAGGCTTTTCTCGCTAGTGCGAATACAGGCCTTCAATAAACTAAAAAGACAATGAGGAGTTTAGTATGAATTTTTCCACACTCATGAACAAGTATGAGCCAAGGATGAAACAGATCATCTTGATATTAGTGGCCGGATATTTGTTCTTCGCCCAGTTCTCTACTCAAGCTAAATACATCAAGCTTCTCCCCGTACCCGTTCCTGCGGTGTTGACACTGGGGGTTGGCTCGTTATTATTTCTGTATTACTTACTCAATCGAAAACGTTTGACCCAAACCTCAGAGTTTGATAAATACTTAAAACGCTTCCTGATTCTCTTTCTTATCTCATTGGCACTGGCTATTCTTTCTGCCTTTTATACTGCTACAGTCTTGAATAGTGTAGAGTATATGAACTACTTGAAAAGCTCGATGATTACGCGGGTCGCCTATTATCTCAGCTTTTTCATGTTTGTGTATTTCGGCTATCGTTTGCTTGCGAATGAACCAAAGGATAATGAAAGTATCATCAAAGTTTACCCGTTGTCGATATCGTTATTAGTGGCTGTAGCCTTTTGGCAGCTTGCCTATTTCGTGTTCAACATCCCATTTCTTAACTTAGATACACGTTCCTTTGTTCATAGTGTGGAAGGAGTGACCCTGTTCGACTTCCGAATCACCTCATTCACAAATGAACCAAGCTACATGGGGCCGTTCTTAATCGACCTGATTATATTGGCATTTCTTTTTGTGAAACGTAAATGGGTGTATGCAGTCGTCGTACTTATTCCCACTTTATTCATACTGGCCTTTACGTTTTCCGTGAGCGCCTATTTCAATCTTGTACTGGTGATAGGCTTCTTAATGGTTTATTTAATGTTCCACCCTAAATTTCCAAAGAAAATCCTATGGATGATTCCGTTGGTGGGTATCATCGGGATTGCAGGTCTTTATCTGGTAAACCCGGATCTACTGGCTAAATTTTTCTCTCCGATTTGGGGAAGAAGAGATAATCTTTTTGATCCGACTCAATCAAGCCGGATTTATATGTACGTCATGCCATTCCAGTGGCTGTTCGATCATTCCATCGTATCGGGACTATTTGGATACGGACCGGGAGCTTATGAGTTCCTGGCGGGGACCAAAATTGTGCCCCATACCCAGATGAGCCTGGCCATCTCGGCAAACAATATGTTTATTGATGTCCTATTCGAGCAAGGTGTCATCGGACTCCTACTTTTATTAACAGGTTTAATTTCCATCGCCGTATTCCTATTGAAGAACGGCATGAAGAACATGTACTACTTCATTGCATTAGTAGAGTACTTTCACCTGATGGTCACATCCTTATACAGAGCGGATTATGTCACACCACGATTCTGGGCAGTTCTATTAGTTATCGCCGTGCTAGTGAAAATCGGTGAAATGAAACACAAAGTTAAGCAAAATGTAACGGAGTGATACAGTTGAGTTCATACAAAATCTTTCTTTCATATCTGATCTTTGTGGTTCTTTTGTTCGGCATCATTGTTGGCGTGAAAACAAAAGAGGTGCAAAAAAGTGAATATAAATCGGTCGGAAACGAATATTCACTCCTGAATTTTGGCTTAGGGGAAAGGTATCAAGAAGTATTCAAGGTTCTTGAAGATCCTGAATCCAAGGATGAAGTACTGGATGATTCAGAACAGAAACTTCGCGTCCACTTCACTGGAGGAGAAGCAGACTACCTGATCACATCCAATAAAAAGTTCAAGATTTCCGGCACGATTAACGCAGGAGATGACCTCCAAAAGGTCATTGACAACAACTTAGAGCTGGACATGTTTGAATATAAAGCAGATGAAAATGCTGCACAATCGTACGTGTATATGATTATTAAAAAACAAAGCGTTGTATTCGAAGTAGAAGAGGGGAAGATTACCAAAATACTATTGGCTCAAGAAGAAATTCCTATTGTCGAGTTAATCAGTGCTTTGAATGAAGAGCTTGCAACGGAAGAGTTTCTCGAGTTAACAGACGAAGAGCTTCTCAAGAAGTCCGGCATGCTGAGCTTCCGAATCGATTACGAGAAGAACAACAGAAAAGTACTATCCGATGAATTCCTGCAATACGTTGACGCAGGTCTCTTACCAGAAACGCCATTACCAATCGGGTATTCAGAAAAGAACCTGTTCCGTAAATATGGTGATCCTGTTTACATCTTTGAAGGAAAAGGCGAGATTGAATTCTTCTACTACTACAAAGAGTTCAACTCCTTTGTTGGATTGAACGAAGAGAAGCGACTCGTGGAAATTAAGTTCCCGGTAAACATTCCGGCAGCTGAGTTCGAAAAGATCCATGGTGATCTTGAAAATGAGCTCGACCTCGAACAAAACGAGCTGGAGTTAACGAAAGAAAATGACATGATTACGGAAGTCATTTTAAAAGAGAAGTGATTTCTTGAGATGCACCCGGTGGAGTCGGGTGCATCTTTTTATTTCTTTGTCCGTCACCCTGACCTATGATGAAGATGGGATTCAATCCCGTAGTGGAAAGGCATAAAGGGAATTCGACACGAAGATCAATTATTAGAAATCAGGATCAATTACCTCCAAAACAGGATCAGTTTTCCCGCGAAGGTCATTCCAACCCACAAATTTCACCCTCAAATCGGCCTGCAACTTCCCCAAACAGCACATCCCAGCCCCAAAAAGGACAATCTAAAAGAAAAACCCTTCCAGAATGAACGAAAATCGATCTACCACAAACTAAAAAACGGCAGGCGCCAACAACCTGGCACTCGCCGCAAATCAAATCAAATCAATCAAACACTATTTCTTCTCATACCGGAAAATCTCTCTAAACGCCTTACCATAATACCCAAATGGCTCATCTAAATGACGGTACTTCTTTAAAAAGAAGAGAGTCAATAGAACAACTGCAGTAGGGGTATTGTACATTCTCTTAAACAACGGACCTTTTCCGATAAATGACTTTTCATACAAGCGGGTTTGCATCTCAGGCTTCTCGTGATTGACGACCACCTTCGGATAATAGCTGATGGACTTATTATTTCTGGCTAAATCAAATAGGAAGACATTTTCTTCTCCGGAAGGATAGATTGCACCTAATCCGAATTTCTCGTCAAATTGAATCAGAGAACGCTCGATATTCGCCGTTTGGATAAAGATCTCGATAGAAGACTTCTTCAACAGCTTACCGGTTGTAACCTGTTTCTGCTCTTCTTCGTCATATTCTTTATAGTAAACGCCTTGGATCGGATCATAGATTTGGAAGCAAGCGACATCGGTCTCGAGATTCTCGTTGAAGTAATCAACAACAATCTGGAACGAGTCGTCATTATACCAGCAGTCATCATCCGAAAACGTCAGAATGCTCCCATTGGCATGCTCAATACCAACGTTTCGGGCAAGTGACAACCCTTTGCGATCAATTTCAATATGATTGTATTTAAAGTTAACATCTTTTAAAACGGATGTAATATAATTGTGATTGTCTTGTGATACAATAATGACTTCGAAGTCTTTATATGCTTGATTATTAAGACTTTCAAACAATCGTTTCAGTTCCTCTGGCTTCGTTCCAAGAGTTGGTACGATTACACTAATCATTTTCTTCATCCTCACATCTGAAATTACTCGCTATATTATAGCACATTAAACCTGTGAGATTAAGAAATCAACAACATATGGTATAATACTCGTGAAATTTAATGATTTTGGCTCATCGATTGGAACGAACGTTTCAATCGCTTTCAGCAAAGCTGAAAGTACGCCCTGTGGAGAGAAAACGAAAGAGCAAAAAAATTTGCTCGGGCGTTTTCTCTCCACAGGGCGTAAATGAGCCAAAATCTGCAGAAACTATTTAAAAAGACTTCGAACCAGAATAAGAACAAATGATTTACACAAAACTAAGAGGTGAGTTCTTTGAGAGTAAAAAAAGCGATTATCCCGGCTGCGGGTTTAGGTACTAGATTCTTACCAGCAACAAAGGCACAGCCGAAAGAAATGTTACCAATTGTAGATAAACCTACAATCCAATATATTATCGAAGAAGCCGTTAATTCCGGGATAGAGGATATCCTGATCGTAACAGGACGTGGAAAACGTGCCATCGAAGATCATTTTGACAAGTCTTTAGAGCTTGAAGAGATGCTTGCGATGAAAGAAAAATACGATGAACTCGAGCAAATCAAACAAATCTCTCACCTGGCGGACATTCACTACATTCGTCAAAAAGAGCCAAAAGGACTCGGACATGCCATCTGGTGTGCCAGAAAATTCATCGGGAACGATCCTTTCGCAGTCCTGCTTGGAGACGACATCGTGGTCTCTGAGAAACCTTGTCTTAAACAACTGATCGATGAATTCGAAGAAAAAGAATCGAGCATCATCGGCGTACAGGAAGTTCCTGACGAGGACGTATCCAAATATGGTGTCATCGACGTAGAAGACCCTACGAACGATGGTCCACTTTTCAAAGTCAAAGGACTCGTAGAAAAGCCGAAACTAGAAGATGCTCCCTCTAACATGGCCATCATGGGGAGATATGTTCTAACACCGGATGTTCTTGATATCTTAGGCAACCTGGAGCCTGGTCAAGGAAATGAAATTCAATTGACAGATGCTCTTCAAGAATTAAATACTAAGCAAAATGTTTACGGATATTCTTTTGATGGTAAAAGATATGATATTGGAAACAAATATGGCTTTGTTCAAGCAACGGTAGAATTTGCTTTAATGAGAGATGACCTTAAAGGTCCATTAAAAGCTTGGTTAAAAGACATCATTTCAGAATGAACAAGGAGAAATTAAGATGAATATTTGTGTAATTGGTACGGGTTATGTAGGACTTGTTTCAGGCGTGTGCTTCAGTGACGCCGGAAACAAAGTGACATGCCTGGATATAGATGCTCAAAAAGTAGAGAACCTGAAAAATGGGATCATCCCTATATACGAGCCGGGCTTAACCGAATTAGTAGAAAAGAACATCAGCGAAGGCCGTTTATCTTTCACAACGGATTATGCTCAAGGGATGAAGAATGCAGACCTTGTCATCATTGCGGTCGGAACTCCTCCAAAAGAGAATGGTGAAGCGAACCTGCAATACATCGAAGCGGCTGCCCGCTCGATTGCGGAACACCTGCATGACTATAAAGTGATTGTGACGAAGAGTACGGTTCCAGTGGGAACAGGTGCCATGATCAAAAGTGTCATCAAAGATGTTGTCGGCCACGAAGAATTCGATGTCGCATCAAACCCTGAATTCCTTCGTGAAGGATCGGCCATTCACGATACAGTGAATATGGAAAGAGCGGTCATTGGTGTGGAATCAGAGAAAGCGGAAGCGATCCTTAAGGAATTACATGCTCCGTTCACCAAAAATGTCGTCGTAACAAATATCGAAACATCTGAAATGATCAAATATGCGTCCAATGCGTTCCTTGCAACGAAAATCAGCTTCATCAATGAAGTGGCAAACGTGTGTGAACTTGTTGGAGCAGACGTGACGAAGGTGGCAGAAGGAATGGGCTATGACCCTCGTATCGGCCCTCAGTTCCTGAACGCAGGAATCGGCTACGGTGGTTCATGTTTCCCTAAAGATACAAGTGCCCTTGTAAAGATTGCCGATCAAGTAGGCTACGATTTCAAGATTGTCAAAGACGTTGAAGAGGTGAATGGTCTTCAGCGCTTTAAAGTTGTAGATAAGCTGGTAGAAGCTTTTAATGGGGACCTGACGAACAAGAAGATTGCCGTTCTCGGTCTTGCATTTAAACCGAATACAGATGACATGAGGGACGCACCTTCTGTTGATGTGATTCCGAAGCTGCAGGAGCTTGGAGCTGACATCATCGCTTATGATCGGATTGCCGAGAAAAATGCGAAGGCGCTTATTCCGAATCTGCGTACTGGTCAAGATCTATATGAAGTCATTCAAAACTCTGATGCCATCCTCATTTTAACGGAGTGGGATGAAGTGAGAGAGCTTGATTTAGAGAAAGTATCTGCATTGGTTAACAGCAAAGTAATCGTTGATGGACGTAATATCTTTGATCCTGCTAACATGGAAGAGAACGGATTCTACTACGCATCAATCGGAAGAAAAACGATTAAAGCATAATATGATAGGTGGATCCTTCATCAGGGTCCACCTTCAATTGGTATATAAGGATAGACGAGAGGAAGTCATGATATGATACTAGAAATAATCTTTTGGCTGCTGATTCTTCTTTCGGTTTATATCTATGCCGGATATCCGATTCTGCTGAAACTCCTAACTGGAGTTGTCAAAAAGGGTCAAATCACGGATACAGGCTATGAACCAAAGGTAACGCTCTTTATCGCAGCGTACAACGAAGAGAAAGTCATCGCTGAAAAAGTACAAAACTCTGTGGATCTTGATTATCCACAAGACAAGTTTGAAATCATCGTTGTGTCAGATGATTCATCCGACAGAACGAACGACATCGTCAATGAGTTCGTGGCAAAATATCCGAACGTAAAGTTGAATGTCGTGAAAGGGAGAAAAGGAAAGACCGCGGCACTGAACAAGTCCGTCCCTCTGGCAACTGGTGAAGTTCTTGTATTCTCTGATGCAAACTCTCTCTACAATAAAGATGCCGTTCATCATTTAGTGAAGCACTTTAAAGATGAAGAAATCGGTGGAGTTTGTGGTGAGCTAAGATTGACGAATCCAACCAACTCATCAATCGGAGAATCAGAGGGTGCTTACTGGAAGTATGAGAAGCTCTTGAAAATGCTCGAGACGGCAACAGGTACGACAATCGTAGCAAATGGTTCGATCTATGCCCTTCGTAAGGAATTATTCAAAGAAATGAATCCAAACGTTGGGGATGATATGCAGAACCCGCTGATCATCATCAACCAGCAAAAGAGATTCGTCTACGAGCCGAATGCGATTACGATGGAAGAGACGTCACCAAAATCATCAGAAGAATTTGGCCGGAAAGTTCGTATCGTAACACGAAGCTTCACTGGAATCATGAGCTACAAGCATGTGTTGAATCCGTTCAGGAATTTCGATTTCTTCTATAAATACATGTCTCATAAATTCTTAAGATGGCTCGTTCCTTACTATATGATTGCCATATTTATCATTAATCTTTTCTTACTGGATCAGCCAGTCTATCAAGTCATGTTCGGCTTACAATTGGCATTCTACATCCTCGCACTATTAGGCAAGGTGACGAGCAACAAAATAACGTATATCCCATACTACTTCTGCTTGGTAAACTATGCAGCCTTCCTCGGTACAATGAGAGCGATCTCAGGTAAGAGACAGGCAACTTGGACACCAACTAGTAGATAATGGAAATAAAACCCGGTTTGAGCTACCTCAAACCGGGTTTTTTCGCGAGTTCATTTATCGTGTCCATCACTAATAAAGTCGATTTCTACAATAAAATGTCAAACCCTGACTTTATAAGTAAAAGGAAAAGTGTTAAAATTTTATTACAATTATGTAAATGAGGTATTAAGATTATGAATCTAGTAAACAAGCTAAAACAGGCGTTGCTATCCATATGGCAAGACAAACTGCTACTCATCTCTGCCATTGGTCTTTCCATTAAAGTCGTCCTATTTTATTTATTTTTAGGAAAAGGCCTGTTTGAAGTGAAAAGCTTATTTGTGACACTTCCGGGCAGTATTTTGATGTTATTTTCTTTTGTGTTTTTATTTAAGACGTGGTCGAGGAAGACGGCCATCATCGGTCTTAATATTGTAGCGACCTTCCTGTTGCTGTCCCAGTTATGGTATATCCGCTACTTTGGTACACCTTTATCGTTCTTTGCCTTGCTGCAGACTTCTAATCTTTCAGGATTAGGACCGAGCATCATGGAACTGATCAACGGGCTGGATGTCCTGTTAGTAGTAGATATCGTCCTAATGCTCATTCTGACTAAAAAGAAATCATTTTCGATTCCTAAGGTGCAATGGAAAACCTTTATCATACTCTTCCTTGCAGGTTTCAGCATCCTTGCCGTGAAACCATTGAAGAATCATTATGTCGACGGCACTCCATATGCTCAAATCTTTAAGATTTACGATCGCTATGATTACATATTGAAGTTCAATCCCCTTCAATACAGTGTGCTGGATATGTACCTGTTTTATCAAAACAATCGTTACATTGACTTGAACGAGGAAGAAGAAGCTCTCGTGAAAGATTGGTTTGACAATAAAGAGGAATATAGAGAAAAGAGACTGTACTTAAATAATAAGTACGATGGAGTCGGTGAAGGGAAAAACCTCATCATTCTGCAATTCGAATCCCTGGAAAACTGGGTGCTGAATAAAAAGGTGAATGGGAAAGAGGTCACACCCAACCTGAACAAACTGTTGAAGAACAGTATCTATGCCTCCAATTTCTATCCGCAAACGAAAGGCGGCCGAAGCTCTGATGCAGAGTTTGTCGTGAATACGTCCCTGTTGCCGGTAATGGAGGGGAGTACATTCTTCCGATATCCGACGAATGATTACACAACGCTACCCAGTCTATTGAAGGAAAAGGGATATTCCACCTATGCATTTCATGGGGACGAGGGTACGTATTGGAATAGAAGAGAAGCTTACCCTCATATCGGAATTGATGAATACCATGCCATTGAGGAATTCCATGAAGGGGAAGAAATAGGGATGGGCTTAAGTGATGAAGAGTTTTTCCATCAATCGGTTGAATTCCTGAGCAAGAAGGAGCAGCCTTATTATGGCTATCTGATCACGTTAACAAGTCATACACCGTTCGTGATCCCTGAACAATTCAGAGGCCTGGAATTTGAAGCTCAATACAGTGACACGTCAGCTGCTCACTATCTTCAGTCCATTCATTACACGGATATGGCAGTTGGCAAGTTACTGGAGGATCTTGAAGCGAATAATATGCTTGATAACACCATGATTGCGATCTTCGGTGATCACGCGGCCTTCGAAAGCAGCTACAAGGATCAAATGATGAAAGAAAATCCAAAGGTTGAGGGGATTGATGAAGAAGGCAGAGTGCCATTCATCCTCTACAATCCAGGCATGGAACCGATGGAATTAGACAAGGCATACGGTCAAGTAGATATCTATCCTACGCTGGCCTATGTAATGGGCATTGAAGAAAAGAAGTATGAAGATGTGATAATGGGTAGAAATATGCTGACATCTGATGACAGTTTTGCCGTCATTCCACTGGAGAATATCATTCGTTCAGATCGTGAACTGACAGAGGATCAGAAGAAATACGAATTGAGAGCTCAGCAAGTATCGGATCTTATTATCAGAAGTAATTATTTCGAAGAAAAAGAATAACCACTTGAACACTCCTGTCTATGTGATAGGAGTGTTTTTCTGCTCTGCGATATTCTTCAATTGGTTTGCTCTCATTTCGATGAATGTGTGCATGTACTTTTTTAAAAAGATGATGTCTGCAACCGCCCCTACTAAGCCCAAAGGAGCTCTATAAGAGAAAGTATCCTTCATTAGTGCGCCATTTTCCTGTTCACGAAATTCATGGATATGAGTAAAGGATTTAAAAGCACCCTTCACCATCACGTCTGTGAACGAATGGGGAGCATCCATTTCGACAATTTGAGCCGTCAGTCGCTGTTTAACGCCAAAATGAACGGCTTCCCAAGTGACGGTATCTCCAATCTCTAATAATCCGCTTGTGACGCCTCCTATAGCCCTCTCTTTCGTTTTAGAGGTAGTTTGAGTATGAATATCCACATTGCGGGCTAAATCAAAACAAAGGGAAACAGGAGCATTTATGTGCGTTATATGGCGAATCGTGGGCAAAATAGAGTCAACTCCTTTTCTTAAACGTAATTTTCGGACGATCGGTTGTTTGAAATGGAGGACGGACCTGGATGTATCGAACGCTTATATCAAGAAAATTCGACACGGAGGATCAAGTAATTGAAATGAGGATCAACTAATCAGATTTAGGATTAAAAAAACTGAATCAGGATTAATTATCGTAAATCCGGATCAATTATATCCCAAACCGGATCGATTATCCAGCGAAGACCCATTCAACTCACAGATTCTCCACCAGAATCGGCCTTCAGACTAGTCCTAGACGACATTCCCAGCTGAAAAAAGGACAATCTAAAGAAAATCTCCTTATTATCAGCCCATTTGAAGTCAAAACAGGTTATTTTTGTCCGATCAGGTAAAAAAGGATAATCAATAAAGAAAACCTTGGATAATCATCCAAGGTTTTCTACTAATCTAGTATTTTCCACGCATAAACGAAAGCGTGTGCTTATCTTTCACGTAGTTTCTTCATCGTATTGATCAAAGGCTTATGCTGACCGATCAATCCAACCACTTCTGCCGTTAACTGAATGATAATCACCAGAACAGCGGAGAATAAAATAGCTCCCCAAAGCGTTGATCGAGTGAAAAGAATCGCGCATAGTCCGAAAAATGCTCCGATCGCATAAATGATCAAGACCGTCTCTTTATGAGAGAAGCCCATTGCCAGTAAGCGATGGTGTAAATGAGATTTATCAGGTGCTGAAATCTTTTGCTTATTCAGGATACGTCTGATAATCGCAAAGAACGTATCGAAAATCGGTATAGCCAGGATGATAATTGGAACAACTAAACTGAAAATCGTCACACTCTTGAACAATCCAAGGAGCGAGATGATGGAAATACAATAGCCAAGGAATAATGCTCCTGTATCACCCATGAAGATCTTCGCAGGATTGAAGTTAAAGAATAGAAATCCGATGGTGCCACCGATTAAGATAACGGTAAGGGCAACGACCATGTACTGACCGTTCATGGCTGCAAGAGCCATAATGGACGTCATGGCGATAACGGATACTCCCCCTGCCAGTCCATCCAATCCGTCGATCAGGTTAATGGCATTGGTGATTCCGACGATCCACAGGATACCGAACACATAACTGAAATTCCCTAAATATATACGCTCTGCCACGAACGGCAAAGTAATGAAGTCAATTTTAAAGTCGGCAAACACGACGATACAAGCTGCCAGGATTTGTCCAACAAGTTTAGCTTTTGGTGACAAGGTAAAGCGATCATCTAGGATCCCTACGATCAGGATGATTCCTCCGCCAAGAATGACCGGCCAAAGTGGAACAATAAGGTCGTTCAAGTACAACAAGCCAGCTGATGCACCGATGACGATCGATAAGCCGCCCACACGAGGCATGAGTCCTTTGTGAACCTTTCGATGGTCTGGTTTATCGACAAAGCCAAATCGCTTGGCGAATTTGATTACGAATGGAGTCACTGCTACAGAAACAACTAAAGAAATAGCAAAAGCAATTACAAAATCAATTAGAGAGTACATTCGTTCACCTCTTTTTCTTCTATGGGCACTCCAATTGTAAGAATACCACATATTTAATGATGTGCAACAGTTTTTTTAAGGGAACAATTACTAAAATGCGTAGTGGATATTATGTCAAAAAAAGCAGAGGCTTTCTTCATTAGACGTCGAATTTTAGTGAAAAGTTTCAAAAAGTAACAAGTTAATTTACTACTACCCATTAACCAGATGGATCTAAACGTTAGGATGTCCAATTAATTTCACCATTGTAGGCGAAAAAAGGTTATTTCTCTATCCGTCTAAAGAGTCATTTTTCCGTGTTACTTCTATACAATTAGTATGAGTTTGATGAAGGCTTTGTAAGAATAAAGATTTTTCCAATGTAAATTTTTTTACGTGTTGGTTTCAACAGGCGTTTCAAGGTATTCCACATCGCCTTCCATAATGTCAGCCTGTCCATTTGTAAGCTCTGTCATCCACTCGATGAACGCAGATTTATTCGCTTCCTCTACATACACCTCGACCTCGACGGCTTCCAGGTAATGAATGTCTTTCAGTTGATAATCGGAAGATCTCACTTCGTTTTCCACTTTTCCTAACCACGTATAATCAATCGTAGATCTCATGATTCGCATCAGGCTTCTTTCCACAATACCGGCAGCATTCAATCCCTCGGAAGTCGCACGTCCATACGCACGGATAAGTCCTCCGGCGCCAAGCTTGATTCCACCGAAATAACGGGTGACCACGACAACGGTGTCTTTAAGATTCCTTTTCTTTAACACCTCCAGCATAGGCACTCCTGCGGTCCCGCTAGGTTCACCATCATCATTCGCTTTTTGGATCAGATTATTTTCACCGATCATATAGGCAGAACAGTTATGATTAGCACCCGAGTGCTTTTTCTTAATGGAAGCGATAAACTCCTGTGCTTCTTCTTCTGATTCCACACGATTTACATAAGTGATGAACCTGGATCGTTCTATATTGATTTCATGTTCCCCGTAACCCTTGACGGTACTATAGTGATGTAGCAATACGCTTTCTCCTTTCTGTTTCCTTATGTATGAATAATGGCGAAATACGCGTTTAATCTCTGTTTGTATCCTATATCTACTATATATAAAAGTAGAACGGATTGCACATAAATATATATCTATATTCCAATTACATACGGAAATAACTGGTTCTACATGAAATAATGGTAATACAATGTAATCAAACTTTAATCTCCGACAATATGTGACATGGTATAATGGACGCTGATAGTAATACTTCAGTTGTTCCAAAGCTCTGAAAGGGAAGTCGAATGGTCTAGATAATTCCCATTCATTCTCTTATGTTCCCGGAGCGAATGATCCCTTGGTAGAGGTATTACATAGGAATATGCCTAGATGAATAAAGGAGTTTTATGATTTTACATGGAATTGATAATAGGTAGATGAGTGGTAGGTCCATGGACATAACGAAATGGATGAAACTCAAGCTGAAATAACCGATTATTACTATGTAAGTATAGTTTTACATGAAGCTTTATTCTGGGTTGACTACTATAGTGGAACAAAAGAGGGGTGTACCGTGTCACTTAAAAAAATAGACACCAAGATGTTAGATAGCATCCTGAAAAAGATGGTCGATACGGTTGACGAAAGTAAGGATGAAATCTTCCAGATTGGCGAGCAATGTCGAACTGATTATGAAGATTTGATGAAAGAACTGCTGGAAGTGAAAGAAATGGTCTTGAAAGTGATTGATGAAGGAGATCACCTCCAACAGAAATCGAAGTTTGCCCGACTCAGACTTTCTGAAGTAAGCAAGCATTTTCAAACCTATTCAGAAGATCAGGTAAGAGAAGCGTATGAAAAGGCTCATGACCTGCAAATGAAGCTATCCATGAATAGACAGCAAGAAAAGCAATTGAGGGACCGTCGGGATGAACTGGAAAGACGGTTAAATGCACTAGGGGACACGATTGAACGGGCAGAAAATCTTTGCTCACAAATATCCGTCGTTCTCAATTATTTAAATAGTGACTTAAGGCAAGTGAATGAGGCACTGGAGGATGCGAAGCAGCGTCAGGATTTCGGCCTGCAAATCATTGAGGCGCAAGAGGACGAGCGGAAACGCTTATCCCGGGAGATTCATGATGGTCCTGCGCAAATGATGGCCAACGTCTTAATTCGTTCCGATCTGATCGAGCGGGTTTTTCGTGAAAAAAGCGCAGACGATGCCATCAAGGAAATCCGCGACCTCAAACGGATGGTCCGCTCAGCCCTATACGAGGTCAGGCGCATCATTTACGACCTCAGACCAATGGCGCTTGATGACCTGGGGTTAATACCGACCCTCAAAAAATACTTGAGTACAATCGAAGAGTATAACCAGGAGACCTCCATTCAGTTTGTGAATATGGGGCTCGATATCAGACTTCCTTCAAAATTCGAAGTCGCTCTATTCCGATTAGTACAAGAAAGTGTCCAGAACGCACTTAAGCACGCTGAAGCGTCACATATCCAAGTTAAAGTAGAAGTAAAGAAAGACCAAATAACAGTTGTTGTCAAAGACAACGGCAAAGGATTCGACAAAGACAAACAAAAAACAGGATCCTTTGGCATCATGGGGATGAAAGAACGTGTCGACCTTCTTGAAGGAGACATCACGATTGACTCAAAAGTAGGAACAGGAACGGTCATACTGATCCAGGTTCCACTTAATAAGTAAATTTTTCCAAGGTTTAGGGAGGCGAAAGACATGGCAACAAATATTGTTATCATTGATGATCATCAGCTTTTCAGAGAGGGAGTAAAACGAATCCTTGAATTCGAACCTTCTTTCAACGTAGTAGCAGAAGGCGATGACGGTTCAGAAGCCATGAACCTAGTTGAAACACACGAACCAGATGTTGTCCTGATGGATATCAATATGCCTGAAACAAACGGCGTAGAAGCAACACGTGAACTGATGGACAGATACCCGGATACAAAGGTCATCATCCTATCCATCCACGATGACGAAAACTATGTTAACCATGCTCTGAAAACAGGAGCACTGGGTTATTTATTAAAAGAGATGGACTCAGAGGCACTGGTTGATGCAGTGAAAATCGTCGCAGATGGCGGTTCCTACGTTCATCCGAAGGTAACACATAACCTGGTAGCAGAATACAAGCGCCTGGCAAATGCCCAAAACTCAGGTGGATTCCAACAATCCGAAGTTCGCCGCCCGCTTCACCTATTAACGCGCCGCGAGTGTGAAGTACTGCAAATGCTTGCTGATGGTAAGAGTAACCGAGGTATTGGTGAAGGACTGTATATCAGTGAGAAAACTGTCAAAAATCATGTAAGTAATATATTACAAAAGATGAATGTGAATGACCGTACTCAGGCAGTTGTGACTGCGATTAAGAACGGTTGGGTGGAAGTACGATAACGTTTAGAGAGACATGAGTATTGTTCATTTGTGGTTGAGAGAGCGGCCCTTCTTTGAGAAGGGCCGTTTTTTGGTTTTTTTGTTGGAGTTTTGGATGGGTTTCAGGCTTTGGATTGTCTGTTTTAGCTGGGAATGAGGTTTAGAAGAGGATGAATCCCCGATATGGGGGTGAAATTCCTAATCGGGGATACCTTCGCGGAGGAATTAATCCCATTTGGTCTGTTTTCAATCCCGATTTCGAATAATTAATCCTGTTTGGAATTTATTGATCCTTATTTTGATTAATTAATCCTCTTTTTAAATAATTGATCCTGCATGTCGAATTTTCTTGATGTATGTTTGCGTTAGGCTCATCCAGTACCAAGCTCCACTCTCCGACAGCAGGCTGTTACTTGACTGTCAAAACAGCGTATCACTAAAAAATCCACTCCCCAACTAGGAAGTGGACTCACCCTAATGCTTTCTCCGCGCAAAATCAACAAACCGGAACATATCCAACCGATGTCTCGATTCGGTATATTCAAATAGCGTCGCATCCTTCAAGTGCACATAATTCTTCACGACCACCACATGATCATATCTATCTAAATCAAGATATTCCCGGTCCTCATCGGTACACTTTTCCACAACAATCTCTTTTTTGGCAAAATCGATCGGAAGCTCCAGCTCGCTCTCCAGATATTCATAAATGGAGTTCTCGCATATTTCTTTCGTCAACAAAGGGACTTGTTCTTTCAGAAAATAGGATTTATCCAATATAATTTTTTCCCCGCTGATTTGACGGGAGCGGACGACTTTCCAGACTTCAGCGTTTGCAGGAGTCTCGAGCTGTGAAGCTACCTGATCATCCGCATGCATTAATCCAAAGTCATGAACGAATGTCTCAATCTGATCCCGACCCATAGAAGTCTGCAGCTCTTTAAAGCTCACAAGCCCTGAAATCGGAAAGCTCATCCGCGACACATCGAGTACGAGGGACCCTTTTCCACGCAGCTTCTGAATGAACCCTTTTTGAGCCAATAATGTAAGCGCTTTACGAATGGTCTCACGTGAAGTGGAATACATCACCGAGAGCTCGTTTTCCGAAGGCAGGATCGAACCCGCTGTATAGGTACCATTTTGTATTTTTTCAGAGAGATCCTCGAAGATTTGTTTGTATTTATTGCTTTTCGTCATAATATCACCTGCTATTATTTTACCATAATTAATAGGAAGAAATGAGATTGAACTTGAGTGTTGTGAATATTTTCAATAGAATGGAGATAGCGCAAATTTTAGAAAAGGGTGAAGAGCATTGTCGAAACAGCATTGGAAGAAAATCATGTTGGGAATTGGCATGAGTACATTACTATTGGGTGCTTGTGGTGCAGACGAAGAGAAGAAGGAAGAGAACACAAACAGTACGGAAGAGGTAAAGCCAAGTGAAGACCCGGCAACAGATGAAGCGGCATCTCTGAATCAGATGACACAAATCGTTGAGGATGCGAGCGAGCTGAAAGAAGCAGAGGGTATCCCGGAAGAAGAGAAAACGGCGATCAACGCAGCCTTTGATCAATATATCAATGCATTTAACGAAGAAGACTTTGAATCATACATGAGTGTCATCTCGAAGACCCCGGTGAATTTCGAATACGCGGACGAAGAGCGCTATGTGAAACAGATATTTGACTCCGTCGATTCAAAGCGTACGGTTGAAAACGTGAAGATTATTAATTACGCTGCCGGTAAAAAAGCAGATGTTTATGCTGATATTGAAGCGACGACGAAGGACCCGAACAGTGATAAAGAAGTGACCCGTTCCGGTAAGCAAGTAACCGTCTTCCATAAGAAAGAAGATGGATGGAAGGTTGCGGCGATTTTCTTTTTAGCTAGTGAAGGGGAAGAGGGAGCTACTGAATAGCAATAGTGCAGACTGAGGCGGATTGTATCCGCCTCAGTCTGTTTTTGAATGCATTCAATGCAAGGAAGAGTAATGATTAAATATTTCATCAAGCTCCCGGCTTAGCCGGAGGGTCGTTGGGTGCAGGAAACCGTGCGCGAGTGCAAACTCTTGGAGCTCCAGCCTTTTCTGTTCCATCTCTTGAAGGGTATCTATGACTCTAATAGAAGTGTTCATGGTGAAAAACTCCTTTTTAATTTATTATGCCATAATTAATTATTAATATTAACCTAATTTACATATAGGTTAACAAAGTGGTTGGTATTATCGAAGTTCTTCTTTTTAATCAACTTCCAACGAATAAAAAGTAGAAGAAACGCAAAGCTATAGTTTACCACAGCGATGATTATGAATGCCGGAAGTTGCTCCGGTAACGATTCATTGGAGAAGACATCGGGACTAATCATGGCGATGGGTACAGTACCACCGATAAATGCCATGATGGCGAAAAATAGTAATCCGATCCGGGAATATTTTCTAATCATAGTTTTATCAGAAATCATTGGTGTTGCCTCCATTTGTGTCTTTTCTGAAGAATTTCATACGAAGAATGAGTGCAATGGCGCAAGACCCGAATAGAAATAAAGCCATTGCGGATAAGGGGACTACTACAATTGGAATCTGGTCTTTGGGAATCACCCAGAGAAGTAATACAGAGAACATTATGATCCCGCTTATACCCATGATGATGCTATACAATAAAAGTGCAGTTCTTACAGATTGTTTGACTTTCAGTTTATTCATATATTTCCTTCTCCAATATTGAAATGGTTCTTTGTCATGATTTACAATACCCACTATTTTCCTATTTAAACCATTATTCATGTTATATCAAAGAAAGAACGTTCAGAGAATCATCCACCTCTAAACGTTCTTAAATTTATTAATACTTATTTTGTAAAATGAAACACAACAGACTCATAAGGACGTAACGTTATGTTCTTATGCTCATTCGCCGTATCTTCGTAGTTAGACAACAATACCTCGCTCGACCAGCCTTCAACATCGACCTCATCAGGAAGAGAGAACTCTGCTTCATGACTATAGAAGTTGTTCACCACAAGTAGTTTTTCACCTTCACCGTTGCGGACATAAGCAAAAATGTCACGGTGATCTTCCAGAATCAGCTGATAGTCGCCATCCACAATGATGTCATATTCCTTGCGAAGACGGTTCAGCTGCTGGTAGTGATAGAAGACAGAGTTTTCGTCTTTCAGCGCTTGTTCAGCATTGATTTCCTTATAGTTCTTCGCCACCGGAATCCAAGGAGTGCCGCTCGTGAATCCGGCATTTTCTTCCCCATTCCACTGCACCGGCGTTCTTGAGTTGTCACGGGACTTGTGACGCAGAATTTCTAAAATCTCTTCTTCAGACTTACCTTGTTCTTTTAAAATATTGAAGATATTGATGGACTCAACATCACGATACTCATCAATGTTGGTGAACTTAGGATTGGTCATCCCGAACTCTTCACCCTGATAAATATAAGGAGTGCCCTGCATCATATGAATCGTCGTCGCGAGCATTTTCGCTGATTCGTTATGGTACTCCCCGTCATTTCCGTAGCGGGAGACGATGCGAGGCTGGTCATGGTTACACCAGAATAGGGCATTCCAGCCTCCGCCTTTGTACATTTCACGCTGCCAGGTAGAAAGGATGTCCTTCAGCTTAAGAAAGTCAAAGTCAGCAACAGACCATTTCTCACCGTTAGGGTAATCTACTTTCAGATGGTGGAAATTAAACGTCATGCTGAGTTCGTTGCGGTCAGGTTTCGAATATTTGATACAGTGATCGATCGTTGTAGAAGACATTTCTCCAACCGTCATGATGTCATATTGAGAGAAGACTTCCTTGTTCATTTCCTGCATATACTCGTGGACCTTGGGACCGTCTGTGTAAAACTTTCGTCCGTCTCCAGGTGCGACCGAACCGTCATCGTCAGGGAAGTCCTGATCCTTGGAGATTAGGTTGATTACGTCCAAGCGGAAGCCGTCGACGCCTTTTTTCAGCCAGAAGTGCATCATGTCATATAGCTTCTTGCGGACTTCATCGCTCTCCCAGTTTAGGTCAGCTTGCGTCACGTCAAAGAGGTGAAGATAGTACTGACCTGTTTCTTCATCATACTGCCAAGCGTTGCCGCCGAACTTGGACTGCCAGTTTGTCGGCTCGGAACCATCAGGCTTGCCGTCCTTCCAAATATAGAAATCACGGTACTCGTTATCCTTCGATTTACGGGACTCAATGAACCACTGATTCTCCGTGGAAGTATGGTTGATCACGATATCCATAATGATCTTAATCCCACGCTGGTGAGCCTGTTCTAATAGCTCATCGAAATCTTCCATCGTCCCATACTCATCATGAATATTGAAGTAATCGCTAATGTCGTAACCATTGTCGCGCTGAGGACTCTTGTAAATCGGCGTCAGCCACACCACATCAATCCCAAGCTCCTTCAAATAATCCAACTTCGCCGTAATCCCCCTAATATCCCCAACGCCATTCCCCGACGTATCATAAAAACTCTTCGGATAAATCTGATAAACAACCGACTTCTTCCACCAAGGCTGCTTCATATCTAAAACACCATCCTACATTAAATTTTGAGGGACGGACCTCAATCCATTTCACTTATGCACCATCATGGCCGTCAAACATGACTCTTCTGTGATCTTGCTATCATAAGGTCCGTCCCTGCATTACGAAAGAGGGACGGACCTCCAACACATATTTCTCTAATTTTCTACCCATGAGACCGGACATTCCGCACCACTTCAAGCTTTATGAAGGTCCGTCCCTAAACAAAAGGGAGACAACCATCCATCACACTTAACCTGAAACGCAGGCGAGTGGCTTGAATTGATTTGTCCCCCTTAGTTTAACTTGTATATACAAGTTGTTACAACTATTTTCTCTCTATATTTATTAGACTGCTTCGTTTTTGCTGAATTTTGACCATACCATTGTCAGGACGAATGGTACGACGATACAGATGGCCATTCCGATAAAGAATGATAGCCAGTATTCAGGAATGATCGATAGGAATCCAGGTAATCCGCCTACACCGATGGAGAATGCTTTTGTTCCTGTCATCGCTAACAGTACACCACCGATGGCAGACCCGATCAAGGCACTGATGAATGGATAGCGGTAGCGCAGGTTAACCCCGAACATTGCCGGTTCCGTAATTCCTAAATAAGCAGAGATGGCTGACGTACCTGCCAGGCCACGAAGCTTTTCGTTTTCTTTCTTCGCTACAAACATCATGGCAAGCGCTGCTGAGCCTTGTGCGATATTCGATAGTGCCAGGATTGGCCATAGGAATGTTCCACCTTGGCTTCCGACTAGCTGTAAGTCTACTGCAAGGAAGGTATGGTGCATACCTGTGATAACCATCACCGCATACAATCCACCATACAGCAATCCACCTAACCAAGAAGCAGAGTCGAATACCCAAACGACACCGTCAGTTAATAGGTTACCGATAAAGAACGTAACCGGTCCAATCAAGATAAATGAAGCAAATCCAGTAATTAAGAGTGCAACTGGTGCCACTACTAAGAGCTTGATGGAATCGTGAACTCTCTTATCCAAGAACATTTCAATTTTCGCTAATAGATAGGAAGCAAATAGAATCGGTAGAACTTGTCCTTGATACCCAATTTTGTCGACTTCTAATCCGAATAAGTTCCACGTAGGAATCTTTTCTGCACTTGCATAAGACCAGGCGTTAAGTAAGTCCGGATGAACCAGCATAAGACCTAATACGATACCGAGTAATGGACTTCCACCAAAACGCTTGACCGCTGACCAACCAATCAACCCGGGCAGGAACACAAAGGCCGTGTTGGCAATCAAGTTAATAATCGAAGCAATATCTGCCCATTGCTTATGAACATCAATGACCGATTTCTCATCATAGAAAATCCCCGGCCCGGTCAAAATATTATTCAGACCCATCAACAAACCGGCTGTAACGATCGCAGGCAGAATCGGAATGAAAATATCCGCCAATACTTTGATCGCACGCTGCAATGGATTCAGGTTTTGAGTAGCGGCATCCTTCACATCCTGTTTCGATGCCTGCTCAATCCCTGTTTCCTCTGCTAAAATTTGATACGCTTTATTTACAAGACCTTGTCCGATGACAACTTGAAACTGACCATTGGAAGAGAATGAACCCTTCACCAGATCAATCGCTTCTAATCTTTCCTTATCCACTTTTTTCTCATCATTCAGTACCAACCGAAGACGAGTCACACAATGAGTGGCCGTGCGGATATTATCCTTGCCGCCAATCGCTTCAATAATTTCCAGAACGTCTTCACGTTTCACGCTCATGAAATTCCCTCCTTTAGGTATGGTGCATGGCAACTCCCGGAAAAATGTCGAAAGTTGTCTTGAACCCGCTTTCATTTCTATTAATGGAATTCCCCTAAATAGTATGTGGAAAACGCTTCTGTGTATGCTTTCGTAAAAAACATCCGATAAAACGAAACGCTTTCATTTAGTAGGGGGCTAGTTGTATATACAAGATATACTCTTATTGTATTCATGTATATACAGGTTGTCAATGGAAAAGTGTAGCGGTTTCATTTGGATGTAGTCAAAACAAAAATCTGTAAGTGGAGAGTGCAAGTTGATTTCCGCTCCAATCAACTTTTTGAGAATGATTCCTTTTAAATTGACAGTGCTTTAACAGAACCTATGTAGAAAAACAACACCTATGCGAATGGTTGAGTGACTTTTTAATTTGCATCTAAACAAACAAGAAGACACCCCCTGCCACCCGGGAAAGTGTCTTCAATTACAATCTACCCTTTACGCGATCTCTCTCATATTTGTTCCACATATAATAGGTATAATAAAGTTGTGCCAGATGACCAAGCAAGAAGACCGCCAGAAAGATCCAAGTATAGAAAAGGTCCAAGCCCATATATCTTAATAAAAAATATAAAACAGGGAGAAGCAGGGTCATCCAAAGAGTTCGAATCATTTTCCTTCTATAACTGAGCCTGAAATAATCCAGTTCGAAGCCTTTGTCGACCTTCTTGGTATATCCCTCCCACATATGGAACCTCCTTTCGAGTGATAAAAAAGACATCTGCCAAACAAAGCAGACATCTTCTTTCCATCATTTAATTAAGGGCATCAAACATACCAACTGCAACTACACCAATAAACCCTAATATGATCCAAACGATATAGGCGATGAGAATCAACCATCCCAAAAGTTTCTTGCCCGTTATGATCCAGTAGATCCCTAATGTGATGAAACTGAACAGCAGTCCTAGAATCCCCCACAACCATGGATTTTTGTCATGTTTTTTGGCATCCATAAATAAGTAGACAGCAATAATAATATTGAACAAATAAATCAAAGCTTCCAAAGTATCCCTCCTAAATATTTTACACTTATATGTAAATTTACCTGTTTTTACTAAATGTAAACCATTTTCGGATAATTCCTCAGTAATTCCAATGAAAAAAAGCCAGCTGATCGTCAGCTGGCGTGATTTCTTTCATTCCAAGATGCCATCAACCGGCCATCTTCACCTTTTTAACTGTATCCTTTTTCTTCAATAGTGTCTTATAATTGATCATCGAATAAACCACATAAGAAATCCCCAAGCAAATCCCGAATATCAGAACCGCATATAGCAGATATTGAACAATCAATAAAGATTCATTCCCCGTGCTCATCCATTCCATCACATTATTCCACAACCGCTGCCTGATCAACGGATGCTCATGGATCAAATAAACCCCTAATACATATCCGGATATGAAGTTAATGGGCCTTGATACAAACGTAAGCTTCGAGAAGAAGAGGAACAGAGCAAGTGACATCACCACAATGACAGGGGAGTTATATGATAACAGCTTAAATGGTAATTCCCACGATTGCAGTATGACCAAGGCCGTAACGGCTCCCAGTAATATGTAAACGCTTAAATAAAAGTGCTTGCTTAAGGAAGACAGGAACTGTCCATGGTGTCTTAAATAGCCCGCCACAAAATAAAGAAAGATGAAATGCACGATGCTATAGCCACCGTTCACCCCGAAGCTCCCCAACGGATGGAAGAACTGCCATACACAATTGATCATAAATAATAGGAAGAGAAATTTCCCGTAATCTTTCTTTGATAGCTGATTAATCAAGATATTTAAATAAGGTGAAAGCATAAACAATACGATGTACACGGTGATGAACCAGTAGGTGGACAGATACACCGGGAATACCGATCTGATGAAGCTCGTATAGGATCCATCCGTTAATTGTAAAACGGTCAATCCGGCAAAAATAAGAACCGAGAAAATGAATGTTTCCCGCACGACCCTGAACGCTTTGCTCATCTTAAATTGTGACTTACATATAAAATACCCGCTTATTAGCACATACACATTGACCCCGACGATACAAAGCACCTTTATGAAATGGAAAAGAAATTGATTCACTGTGCTTAATTCTGATATCGCAATATATTTTGAAAATCCATAGGTACCGAAATGCAACAAGACGATCATGACCATCGAAAGTACCCTGAGAGATTCAAAGTTTGACAGCCTAATTTTTCCCGCCAATCCAACCCGCCCCTTGTTTACATAAATATAAATTCTATTAATTTTAATCTATAAAAATCGTCTTGTCATTCAGAATTTTCTTGATGGAATTCAGTATTGGGTATTAGGGAGGGGGCGCCTGGGATCGGCTGGTCCATAGGAAAGGAGAGAGGGTGAATAATATTGGGAATAATAGAGAGTAAAGACCTATAAAGTGGTGATTACAGCAATGGGAGCGCAACCATAAATTTCTAAAGTGCGTGAGGCAGGGGATGACCTGGGTTTTGGGGGAAATAAGGACATTCACCTATAAAAACATTCGTCTATTAAAACGATATGCAATAGTAACGGGCAGGCACAACCTTTTTAACAGAGTTACCGATTATGGCAATTTAACCATAAATTACTAAACCTTATTATACTGGGGTTTCTTCCTTATTTTTCTTCATATAAGAATTTTAGCCTATTAAAATATCAGTCTTCTTCCTCCATAATGGACAAGCAACAAAATTCGACATTATCGATAAAGGAGACATTTTTTTGAAGAAAACCATTATTGCCTTTACTACTGCTGCATTACTTTCGTCAGTTGCTGTCAATTCATCGGAAGCGGCTTCTTACCGCGTACAATCAGGGGATTCCCTTTCGGTGATTGCGTATAAATATGATACATCTGTTTCAAACCTGAAGAGCTGGAATAACCTGAGCTCCGACATGATTTATGTAAACCAAGTCCTTGAAGTATCAGCACCAAGCGCTTCTGCTAAAACATATACCGTACAATCAGGGGATTACCTGTCAAAAATCGGTGTGAAATTCGATGTGTATCTGGCTGAACTTAGAGCATGGAACAATCTAAAGAGTGATGTCATTTATCCTGGCCAAACGCTGATCGTTTCTTCAGGAGGAACAAGCACGCCGCCACCATCAGACTCTAGTACCTATACCGTCCAATCGGGAGACACCTTATCCCACATCGCGATTCGCTATGATGTGAGTGTTTCATCCATCAAGTCATGGAACGGATTAACCTCCGATAACATTTATGTCGGTCAGAAGCTTTCTGTTAAAGGAACGTCTGATGGCGGAACTCAAACACCATCTTCCAACGTAGTCGATATCGCGAAGAAGTATGTAGGAACTCCATACGCATGGGGAGGAACATCACCATCAGGCTTCGACTGCAGCGGATTCATCTACTATGTATTCAATCAAGCAGGACAATCGATTGCACGTACGAACACAGAAGGTTACTATAGCAAATCATCCTTCGTTTCGAGCCCGAAAGCAGGCGACCTGGTATTCTTCGAGAATACGTACAAAGCCGGCATCAGCCATATGGGGATCTATGTTGGAAACGGCGAATTCGTCCACGCTTCAGACAACGGGGTAACGATATCGAAGTTAAGTAATACGTATTGGAATCCTAAGTTTGTCGGATATAAGAGATTTAACTAATTCTATGGAGCGTCCTGCCTGGTATGGGTGGGGCGTTTTTGATTGGTCATATTGCCATGCGCATAAAGAAAAACTCGACACGGATGTTTAATTAACCGTTCACATAAAAAAACCGCCAAGGATCTACACCCTGAACGACCTCCCAAACATTTCTATTAATAAGAGAACACACCACCCAGTACACGGTCATACTTCCAATACATCCATTCACCAAGCACCACACAAGGAGCCACAACAACCATCCCTAGAAACACAGAACCTGGAGATATATCATACAAGAATCCACCGATATACGTCAGGATCGCCGTACTTAATCCCATACCCAACGAAGTATACACTCCCTGGGTAGCACGGATGTCTTTGTTCTCCAATTCTTCATAAATCAACCGCATAAAAGCATAATGTGTCAATCCGAAGGTTAGAGAGTGAAAGATTTGGGTAAAGATGAACACAGGGGTGCTGGGGAATAGGAACAACAATGTCCAACGCGTCACAGCAGCCCCTGCTACTATCATAAACAGGACGGAAGTGCTTTTCCCCTTTAACAGTCGATCTGAAAACGCAAAGAACAGGATTTCAGATAGCACGTCAATATTTTAAATCACACCGATATAAACCTTCAAATAAAGGACACCATAATTATAGTAAGAAGCATGAGCTCCCTGAATCAGCACAACCATCGTCCAGACAAACTTACGGGATTTCAGCAGTCCCCGGCATGAAAGCTTCTCCTGAACACGGGTATCACTCATGGACTGAGGTAACTTTGCCAACGAAGACAGCAATATCACAACAATTCCACCGAATAACAGATAAATCACTGCACCCTCGGTAAATAGAGACGTCAGAAATCTAACCAAAAGCAGTGCAACCGTATATCCAATCGATCCCTACGAACGGCTCCGGCCATAATCAATTCCATTTTCCTTCATCATGACAGCCGCCATGCTCTCTACCGTCGGATACACAAGGCTGAATTACACCATATACACCAAAATCATCCCGAAAGAATCATAGGCAGGAACAGCAAAAATGAAGCTCCGGATATCAACACTAGCCAACGAGAAAGTCTCCCCAACGAAACCGTCTGACTCAACTTCGGAAATAAGAAAAAGCTCGAAAACGACCGCGCAATCACCCCAACCGCAATCACCGCACTTGCAGCCGAAATGGAAAAGTCCTTACTTTCCACCAGTCACGCTGTCCAATAAGGTATGAAAATTCCCCAAGTGAAAAAAATCGCAAAGAACTAAACGGACAACCACGTCTGATTCTTCAAATCTATCAAAGCTCCCTTTATGTATTGTGGAAATCAATTCACAAATATTGAGTCATGATATAGCAGTTAGATGGGAAATACAACCAACTTAGTGACTATCTCTTTTGTATCAATGAAAAATATGGTAGCATTACAATTCGTTTACAAAAACTTGCAGGACATTTAGCCTAAAATATAGAAGGAAGTACTACAGAAAAAACACAGATTCCATAGCATACAGGGGGAGTATCATCATGCTACAAAAAAAATCATTTGTCGTCATAGTGGCGAGCGTCCTGCTCTTAACGGCCATCGGAGTGTATATCGCTGTAGGCAGTTTAAACAATACCAGCACAACTGAAGGTACAACCCAGACTGACGTTGTATCGACTGCGGGTGTAGAAACCACTGCACCGCAAACCAAAACAGGCAAAGAAAACCCATTCGGAGAAAAAGTAAAAACGCAGTTAAGCGAAGATCTGATCCAGCAATACATACACGCTATGAGTCATCAGAAGGTTGAGGCAGATGAAAAATGGTCGTACTTTGAAATCACCGATGAGCGAATCGATTACTTGCTTTCACAATTAGAGATTAACAAATATAAGCATGAACATACCTACAACGAAATCTTAGTGAGCTGGAAAGAAGGAGACTTCTCAAATGCAGTCAGCGATCATAATGCTGTTTGGAAAATGAGAAACGGGAATATCGGAAGAGCAACAGGATTGTTGTCGACCAAGGAAGAGAAGAAGTATATGAAGAGTCAGAAGAGAGAGAGACGGTAAAACCAAAAAGAGAACTGGAATTAAAATCCAGTTCTCTTTTAAATCTATTAGGTTGTTGCCGTCTCTTTCTCACTTTCAATCACTGCCAAACGCTCTGCCACTTCTTCCTCCGTCAAACCATGCTCTTCAATGTAGCGGTTTTCAGGGCTCTTACGGCATTCATCCGAGCAGCTTCTCATATATTTATGCTCATTTTCTTCCGAGCAAAGGATTTTTTTGTTACAAGGCGGGTGCGCACAGTTTACGTAGCGCTCACAAGGTTCACCTGTGTAGTAGTCTTTCCCGACAATGACATGCTCTGTCTGATTGACAGGAACACCGATACGCTCATCGAATACATAAAGCTGACCGTCCCATAGCTGACCTTTCACTTCCGGGTCCTGGCCATAGGTGACGATTCCACCGTGCAATTGCGCTACATCCTCAAAGCCTTCTTTCACTAACCAGCCTGAGAATTTTTCACAACGGATACCACCTGTACAATACGTAATGATTTTCTTGCCTTCCAGCTTATCTTTATTATCGCGGACCCAGTTCGGAAGATCACGGAAGTTTTCGATATCGGGCTTCACGGCTCCTCTGAAGTGTCCCAGTTCATATTCATAGTCGTTACGTGCATCAAGAAGGATCGTATCCTCCTGCTGAATTTGTTCAAAGAAATCCTTTGGCTCAAGGTATTTACCAGTGAGTTCATTCGGATTCACATCATCTTCCAGACGAAGTGTCACTAACTCTGGACGGTGCTTCACTTTCAATTTCTTGAAGGCATGACCATCAGCTTCGTCAATTTTGAACACAGTGTCCGAGAAGTGAGAGTCCTGTCTCATCGCTTCCATATAAGCATCTGTCTGTTCGATCGTACCGGAACATGTTCCGTTGATTCCTTCAGAAGAAATCAGAATACGTCCCATTAGGCCTAGCTCCTTGCACAATTCCTTATGCTGGGCAGTAACCTCCTCAGGATTCTCAATAGCTACATAGTTGTAATACAGTAGTACTCGATAATTTTTCATGTTTATTTCCACCTATCGATTTATATTTGCAAGATATAATCTTAGGATTCTGTTCCTTATTACTCTTACGATGTACTATTATAACAAATTTTTAAAGAAATGCATTATGTATGGTGGAGAAAAGATGGGGATTGTGAGGAAAAGATGGTGGAAATTGGGTTTGGGTGGGGGAGTGGTTGACATTCCGGGCTTTTGGCGGTGGGATGTGCCGTATTTGAGATTTATCTGCAGTGTTTCGGATTTGGGTGCCATTTATGAGTTTATCTGCCACTATTCAAAATACGACAAATTTCGCTGCTCTTCTAGGATATCATCATAACCGAGAGGTAAAAGCATATAGATACATTAAATTTGAAAATATTTGTTATTTTTGAAAGAATTAGAAGTGAGATAAAAAGTCTAATTTAGGGGTTGTCGGTACATATGTTTAGAAAAGTCATGTTGGTTTGTCTCTTTGTCACTTTCAGTCTGTTGGTTGCCGGATGTCAAGAGAAGCCAAAGCCTGATGATCGCTTGCAGGAATACGTCGATCTTTGGAATAAAGAAAAATTTGAAAGCATGTTCAACGAGTATCTAAACTCGTCAACTAAAGAGTCGTTCAAGAAAGAAGATTTCGTCACGAGATACAAGGACATCTATGAAGATTTAGAAGTGAAGGATGTTAAGGTAACTTTTAAAAAGCCGGAAAAAGAAGTGGACTGGGACAAGGAAACAAAAGCGGTATTTCCATTGACTGTTTCATTCAATACTTTGGCTGGTGAGGTTTCGTACGAAAAAGAAATCACTTTAACGAAAGAAAAACAAGGTGAAGATGAAAATTGGTTTGTAGATTGGGAGCCTTCTTTCATCCTGCCGGAAATGGAAAAGGGAGATAAAGTAGGTGTGGAAAGTATATCTGCTAAACGTGGCGACATACTTGACCGGAATCAACAACCCCTTGCGATGAATGGAGAAGCATTTGAGCTGGGAATCGTACCGAAAGAGTTTAACGAGAGTGACCTAAAGAAGCTTTCATCGCTGCTTGATATGTCAGCGGAATCGATTCAGGGCAAGCTTGATCAGAGCTGGGTGAAACCGGAGTTTTTTGTGCCGATTAAAAAGATTGCCCTCAGCGCACGACCTTTAGCTCTGGAAGTTATTGAATTAGGAGGTCTGTACTCTAAACGAGTGCCTGCAAGAGAATACCCATATGGGGAAGCTGCCGCCCACCTGACCGGATATATAGGAAAGCTTACTGCAGAAAAGCTGGAGAAACTAAAAGGTGAAGGCTATACAGCTCAATCATTGATGGGGCTTAGTGGTGCTGAAGAAGTATATGAAGACCAATTAAGAGGAAAAGATGGTCAGCGGATTTATTTGAAAAAAGAAGACTCAGAAGAAGTAGTGACCGTTGCAGAACAACAAGTGGAAGATGGCAAAAACATCACCTTGACCATCGACGCCGAAATGCAAAAGAAGCTTTATGAACAAATGAAGAGTGAAGCAGGGACAGCGGCTGCCCTCAATCCTCAAACCGGTGAAGCATTGGCACTGGTCAGTACACCAGCCTATGATCCGAATGATTTTGTATTAGGCATGTCCTCTGAAAAATACAAAAAGTTGGCGGACGATCCGAAAAAGCCATTACGTAATCGTTTTCCCATTGCGTATTCACCTGGATCAACCATGAAGGGCATCACTGCTTCCGTTGGATTAAAATCTGGAAAGCTGGATCCAAATAAGGTCTATGATATTACGGGGAAGAAGTGGCAAAAGGATGATTCGTGGGGGAATTACAAGGTCGTCCGTGTCTTTGATAATGAGAGTAAGGTGGACTTGGAAAGTGCGTTGAAATTCTCGGATAACATCTATTTTGCCCGAGTGGGATTAGAGATGGGGGCAGATACCTTTATTGCCGGTTTGAAGGACTTTGGATTTGGAGAGGAAATTCCATCTTCCTATCCAATTTATAAATCACAAATTTCCAACGACGGAACCATCTCCAAAGAAGTCCAACTGGCTGATTCAGCCTTTGGTCAAGGGGAAGTTCTCATGGGCATCATTCACCTGGCCAGCGCCTATGGCGGAATCATCAACGATGGGACCATGATGAAGCCAAGACTCTTAGTGGACGAAGAACATGAAGTGTGGAAAGAAAAGTTACTGACGAAAGAGCAAGCAGATATGCTGAAAACCGATCTGCGAAAAGTAGTCACAGAAGGAATTGCAACGAAAGCCAATGTTAAAGGAAAAGCCATTGCCGGTAAAACAGGTACGGCAGAAATCAAAGCAGAACAGGGAACAACCGGGACGGAAAATGGATTATTTGTGTCCTATGATCAGAATGACCCGACGATGGTACTTGCCGTGCTTCTTGAAGACGTAGAAGAAGCGGGAGGCAGTACGCATACGGTAGAAGTGACAAAGAGATTTTATGATAGCTGGTAATCCAAAAACGGTGAGCAGGCATATGCTCACCGTTTTTTTATAAGGTCCGAAATAAGAGAGGGACGGACCTCCAGATTACGAATAGGAGGTCCGTCCCTCTGCTTCATTTTGACATCATGTTCCAACTCTCTCATTAACGACGATTCCGCTTTCAATATGTGCTATGATAGACAAAATAGCCCTAGAGGTTGAAAGTCAACAGGAGTGATCAATTTGAATTTGTTTTTAACGGGATCAACAGGTTTTCTTGGTGGGAGGCTCATCAAGAATCTTTTACAACATAAAGAGAACGAAGTCTATATTTTAGTGAGAAATGTAGAGAAGGCTGAAAGATTAAGAGATTCCTTTCAAGGGGATGAGCAAAAGAGGCTTCATATTTTTCAAGGGGATATTACCATTCCAAATGCCGGCTTGAGTAAGGATGATCTTGAATGGTTAACAGGGAAGATTGATGCGGTTTATCACCTCGCTGCTCTTGTTAAGTTTGATTTGGAATTGCGTGATGAGTTGTTTGCTGCTAATTACGATGGTACCAAGCATATCCTTGAATTAGCTTCACTCCTGCAAGTGAAGAAATTTTATTATGTGAGTACGGCTTACACAGTCGGGAAGCTTAACAAAGGGGTGGAGGAGCTCTATCCAACAGATGGAGAGTTCCATAATCCTTATGAAGAAAGTAAAGTGAAATCAGAACACCTTGTTTATTCATATAGAAACAAGATGGATGTGTCCATTTTCCGCCCGGCTATTATTGTAGGAGATTCTAAAACGGGGGAAGCGGACTCCCAATTCACACTGTATGGGTTTATGCGTGCTCTCGGGGTGTTTAAGCGTAAGACTGCAAGGCGCAAGGGAGAAGAGCGGACCTACAGACTGGTTGCAGCGAAGAACGGTACTTCCAATCTTGTTCCCGTGGATTATGTGGCGGACATTCTAAGCCTGGCTCCAGAAAAAGCCCAAGCGAACAAAATCTATCATATTACGAATCCGAATCCTCCTGAGAACATCGAGCTTTTGAAGATGTTAAAAGAAGCTCTTCAATTTGAGAACTTATCGGTCGTTGAAAACACGGGTGAGTACGAGTTAGATGAAGAGGAAGTAAAGCTTAATACCTTGATTGATGTGTTCAAGGTGTATCTGGCAGGGGCGTTGACGTTTGATGATCGCAATACTCAAGACCTGATGGAAGGTACCGGGGTGTCCCATTTGGATATGTCGAATGAGACGATTGAGATGATCATACGGACGGGTTGCGAGCCTAACGGTGGGAAAGTTACGGTATAAACAGAATAAGCAAAGCCCCAATGGTAATAGCCATTGGGGCTTTGCTTTTTTTATAGTGCGGTAACCAATCCGCCATCAACGACGAGGGATTGACCGGTTAAATAAGTGTTGGCGTCTGAAACTAAGAAGGTAATGGCCCGGGCAAATTCTTCAGGCTCGCCGTACCTTCCCATAGGAATCGCTTTTTCACTTTGCTTCTTAAATTCCTCAAGGGGAACATTTTGTTTATCTGCGTTTAATTGATCCAACTGAGCCACTCGTTCTGTTGCGATCCTACCAGGACCTACCGTGTTGATGAGAATATGATCCTGGGCCAGTTCCCTTGATAAGCTCTTCGATAAGCCGACAATTCCCGTTCTGAAGGTGTTGGATAGAATCAGACCATCAATTGCCTGCTTCGTGGAGGAAGAAGCGATATTGACGATCCGTCCGCCCTTATTCTTTTTCATATGGGGAATAACCTCTCTGATGGTACGGATATAGCTGAGCAGGTTAAGCTCAAAGGCATATTGCCAGTCTTCATCATCGAATTGCTGGAAGCCCCCTGCAGGTGGACCTCCTGTGTTGTTGACGAGAATGTCGACTCCTCCAAGTTTATTTACCGCTGTTTCAACGAGTGCTTGAATGTCTTCTGGTTTCGTCATGTCACATGTTGCAAAATAGACTTGGTGATTCCCGGACAGTTCAATGATTTCTTTTGCAGTAGATTGAAGCTCTTCTTCATTTCGGCTGGAAATAAGCACGTGAGCTCCTTCTTTTGCAAGCTCGAGTGCCGTTGCTTTTCCTAATCCTTTACTGGAAGCAGTGACAATCACTGCTTTATTTTTTAAACCAAAATCCATTAAAATCCACCTCGTTTAATTGGTAATATTGATCTCCTTATTCATCGGTTTACCCTTTCCTTGGTAATTCCAAAACAGAACAAAGACGAAGACGGTGAAGCCAATGATATCCGTCATCCAGCCAGGATAGATCAGGAGAAAAGCGGCTACTGCACTTATCAAGCGCATACTGACAGGGATTTTCTTCTTGAAAAAACCCTCGATGGAAACCGACAACAGAAACACTCCGATAACAGATGTAACGGTCAGGACAAGAATACTCGTAACAGATGCATCAACCATCAGCATTTCATGGGAAAACACAAACATAAACGGCACGATAAACCCTGCAATCGCAAGTCTCATCGCCTGGAATCCGGTCTTAGTCGGATCACCGCCACTGATGCCTGCTCCGGCAAAGGCTGCCAGGGCGACAGGCGGTGTGATATTTGCAAAGATTCCAAAGTAGAACACAAACATGTGAGCAACAAACACGGCCGTTTCCGTCGACCCGGCCAGTTCACGGAACAGTGGCAGCTGTAAAAGAATCGGTGCTGCCATGGTACTCGTAATGATATAGGTTGGGATACTTGGTAAGCCCATGCCCAGCACGATGGAAGTGATCATGGTCAGCAGTAAAGTAATAACGAGCTGAAGGAGCGGGCTGTCGATCATTTCACCAATACCGACAATACTGTTTGCGAGCTCAAGTGCAACTCCAGTCAGTGAGGCAACTCCTACGACAATTCCAACAGCACCACAGGCAACTGCAACCGGAATCGTCGTTTTCGCTCCTTCTTCCAATGCTTGTACGCAATCCTTTAAGCCAATTTCTTCTGCTTCCAGATTTTTTGTTTTTCTAACGAGATTAACCATTAATGGAAATACCACAATCAACAGGAGTTCCCACCATCCGCTTTTGAGGGGAGGGATGCCTTCTCCGGAAAGGAGGCCATTCACCTGTGGTTGGAAAATGAAAAATACTCCGAGTAGGGTAAATAGCGTTAGTACCTGCTTTGAACCGGAAATGATAATCGTTGCTAAAATCGACCAGAACGCAGCGTAGAAAGGTGTTTTTCCTGAGAATAATAGGTACAGGAGAATCACCATCGGGATGATTAAATGCCCTCTTTCGGCCAGTACCGCTTTCACGGATGGCAATTCTGACTTCGGTACTCCGTGCAATCCGCGCTTGGAAGCTCTAAAGTGCACCTGAAGCAGGATACCGATGTAGAATAGCAGGGCAGGGATGATGCCTGCCATAATCACTTTGGTATAAGGAATATTTAGATTCTCTGCCATAATGAAGGCGGCTGCCCCCATGATGGGAGGAAGGATCTGCCCGCCGACACTTGCCGCTGATTCGACCGCCCCTGCAAATTCTTTTTTATAGCCGATCTTTTTCATCAATGGAATGGTAAAAGCCCCGGTTGTCACGACATTGGCAACAGCCGAACCATTGATGGAACCAAGAAATCCACTGGCAATCACGGCAACTTTAGCAGGACCGCCTTTTGTGTGTCCTGCAACTGCCAGGGCCAGGTCATTAAATAATTTCCCCATGCCAGAGCGGCTAAGGAATGCTCCAAATAAGATAAAGAGAATGATGTAGCTTGCTGACACGCCGATCGCTGTACCAAGAATCCCCTCCGTAATATATACAAGCTGGGAAATCATTTTCTTTGTCACAGTCAATGTGATTTGAGAATTCAATTCCGGATAGATGGCCAGCTTTACATAGAGACCGTAGATTAAAAATCCAACGGCAAGAAGGGTCAGGCCCCAGCCGGTCACACGCCTTGTCAGTTCGAGAAGAAGGACAATGACGAGTATTCCGACGATGAAATCGGTATCGTTGATTTGTCCCCCCATTTTAATGATGCGCTCCGCACTGAATAACATATAAATGCCAACGAATAAGGACAAGCCGCTTAAGATATAGTCATAAAATGGAACAGGCAGGCCTTTCTTTTTACTGATAAAAGGGTAAAGGATAAATCCGATGGCCATCAATCCATATAAATGGATGCTTCGCTGCTTTACATCGACTAACGCCCCTGCATAAGACGTGTATAAATGGAAGAGAGCAATCCCGGCTGCCAATACTAAAATAAATAGACCAATCACTTTGGGAAACCCGCTTCTCGTATTTCCCTCCCGATCCAACTCTTCCACAAATGTGTTCTTTTGTTTTTTCATCATGAGTCACCTCGCTTAATCATTTACAATCATATAAATCAGTTCATACATAGGGACCGACCTGACGGATAATTGGTAGGACCGCTGAGAATCGAGTACTAGAGTTCGTTCGTTTAATGAAATACGATGATTCGTATTCTTACCTGTCTGGAAGCGCAATGTGTCTCCAATCGGTTGATGGATATTCGTCATATACACCCAGCCATCTTTAATATAGGTGTCCTCGCCTGCGTTATCCGGAACACCGGCACCAAATGTTTTAAAACGGGTGGAGGTCAAGTTGATGGTGTTATCTTTTATGTGGAAAAATTCTTCCCAATCTTCTTTTTCAACAGAATGTGTCCAGCGAATGGAAAATTCCATTTGGTTGAAAACAGGCTGCACTACTATATTTTTATTCTCATAGGATAAGACGATCGTGTTCATCGGGACAATGGCGAGAAGGGTAAGAAGGAGCAGGGCAGAGGAACCCAGGATTCTTTTTCTCATAGATAGAATGAAAAGGGCACCAGGATTGATGCCCTTTCTCTATTATTCCAGTAATCCTTTTTCTTCATAAAACTTCTTCGCTCCCGGGTGCAGGGGAGCGATGAGGCCCTTCGCCATTTCGTCCCGGTTGACTTCTTTAAGCGGTGCAACTGCAACTGCGTCTGTTCCTAAGTAGTCGTAATAACGTTTTGTTAAGTCGTACACTGTGTCTTCACTTACGTCCTTCGACACAATCAGCATATTCTGGATCCCGACGGTTTCAACTTTTGAATCCAGGTTATATTTTGCTTCGTCTCCTGACTCAATCGTAAATGTTTTATAGAATGGGTATTTCTCCATTAGCTTATCAGCAAGATCTCCTTTGATTTCAACAAACGATACATCATTTTGCTGCATAAGGTCAGTAATATTACTGTTCGGGACACCTGAAGTGAAGAATGCAGCATCAAGTGTGCCATTTTTCATTTCCTGAACTGAATCCGCGTACCCTGTGTGAGTGACTTTTTCAAGGTCATCATACGTTAAACCGGCCGCTTCCAATACTTTCTTCGCGCTTTGTTCGACGCCGGAACCAACCTGACCGACTCCTACTTTCTTACCCTTTAAATCTTCAATACTCTTAATTCCGCTATCAGACATAGCGACTACCTGTACAACGTTTTGGTACATGCCTGCAAGAGCTTGAACTTCTACTTTATTCCCTTCGAACTGCCCTTTTCCTTCAGCTGCATCATAAGCAACATCGCTCATGACGATCGCCATTTGATTTAATCCGTCCGTAATGTTCTGTATATTGGCAACAGAAGCTCCTGTCGATTCTACTGTTACATTCCCGATTGAATCACTTTCCTCGAAAATTGGTTTTAATGATCCGCCAATCGCATAATAAGCACCGGACGTTCCACCTGTCCCAAATACGATTGATTGGCTGGAAGAATCATCGCCACTGCTTGAATCGCCGCTGCTTGCGCCATCACTGCCACATGCCGCTAGTAGTAATGAAATGATGGCCACCATTGAAATCCATTTTAATTTTTTCATCTTTTCGTCCTCCTTTAAGTTACCTATTAAATATGGTAACGCTTACATATTAAAATGAGAATATTTAGAACTTAAAGGACGTTTTGGTCTTTTTGGTCCGGGAGTGCGGTTGAGGAGAATAAAAAAAGAATGAGGCGTATCCTCATTCATTCTTACTGCCATTGATATCGATTGATCGGGCGTCCAATACTGCCATACTCGATCATGATTTGAACCTGTCCTGATTTCTGTAAGTAGTCTAAATATCTTCGGGCTGTTACACGGGCAATACCGATTCCTTCAGCAGTTTCTTCTGCTGATAAGGGGCTTTTCTGGTCTTTTATAAATTGTATGATCTGCTGTAACGTTTGCTGGTTCAACCCCTTTGGTAATTCTTCCTTCACCGAGGGGGATTTAATGGTAGAGGGAACACCCTGAAGCTGATCTAAATCCTGCTGTCCCACCGATCCCTCTCCAGTCATTTGATGTTTAAACAGTCGGTATTTCTCAAGAGCTTGTTTCAATCGATCAAACTTGAAAGGCTTAATGATGTAATCGAATACCCCTAGTCTCATCATCGTCTTGATGGTTTCTTTATCTTGTGCAGCAGATATGACAATCACGTCCACGTCTGTATCCTGCTTCCGAAAGGCTTGTAAGGTTTCAAGACCATTTTGTTTAGGCATAAAGTTATCCAGAAGGACAAGGTCGGGTTGATAGGAAGCAACCTTTTCAGCTCCTTCCTGTCCATTTCCGGCAATGGCACACACTTTAAAGCCGGGTACACGTTCTATGAACATTCGATTGACTTCCTGAACCATGGGATCGTCTTCAATAAGTAATACGTTAATCGTTTCCTTCATAATCGTTCCCTCCATTCATTGGAAAAGTGAGTTGGAATAACGTCCCTTCACCCGGGGTTGACTCCACTTTAATATGACCGTCTGCTTTCTCTATAATGCTATGAATCAAGTAGAGACCGATCCCTGACCCATCGTTCCCTTTGGTGGTGTATCCTTTTTGAAATAAGTGGGGAAGCTGTTCGTCTGTCATGCCTGTTCCATTATCTTCTATTTCAATGTAAAAAGTGTCAGGGTCTTCTTTTAAATAGACAGTAATGACTTTGGAATCTTCTCCAGAAACTTTTAAGGCATAAAAGCTATTTTCAATAAGGTTACCTAAGATAATGACAAAATCATGTTCATCCAGAAGCGGGGGAAGGGTTGATAGGTAGCTATCGGGATCGATCTTTACTTCTATCCCCATTTCATTTCCTCTCCTGATCTTGCCCAATAGTAATCCTGTCAAACTATCAAGCTTGATTTGCCTCGTCAGGGAGGCGGTAAGATGTTCCTCTTCTTGAGAGGATTGAAAGATATAATCGAGAGCTTTCTCTCCTTCTTCTAATTGAATCAGACCGGCAACGGTATGTAATTTATTCTGGTGTTCGTGGTTTTGGACCCTCAATGCCTCAACGAATTCTTTCACTCCAGTCAGCTCTTCTGCCAGTTGAGTCATCTCCGTTCGATCCTGAAACACGGCGACGGCCCCGACAATGCTTCCGTTTACCAAGATGGGGACCCTGGAGCTTAGTACAATTTTGTTCTCTAATCTCATTTCTTCATGATAAATCGGTTCCTTCTTGTGTAACACGTCCGGTAATTTTGAAGAAGGAAGTACCTCTTGAATGGATTTTCCGGTTGGATCTCCATTTAACACCAATATGTCTTTGGCTTTCTCATTAAAGACGGTGATCCTATTTTGATTATCTATGGCAATGATGCCTTCATTCATGGCTTGAAAAGTAGCGGTCCTTTCCACCAGGAGTTTTCCAATTTGGTGTGGTTCCAGCTGAAAGGTATCTTTCTTTATTTGTCTTGCTAATAACCATGAACCCATGATGCCGAACAGGAGAGTGATAGCACCTATAATGATAAGTTCATTTTGAAGATTCCTTACTATATCGAGTGTAGAGGGGAGCAGGATACCTACAATGACCACACCGATTTGTTGGTGCTGTTCGTTCATGATAGGAACAAACCCCCTGACCGCCGTACCGATTTCACCCTTAGCAGTCGTCACATAACTATGCTCGGCAAAAGCAGGGCCTTCATCCTTTCCTGCAGAGATGGTTCCAAGCTGCTCATCGGACGGGTGTGAGTAACGGATCCGGTTCATATTGAGGACGACGATATAGTCAGAGCCATTTACCGTCCTGATATTTTCTACAATGGGCTGGATTTCACCCCATCCTCCGGAATCCTCGAGATGGCTTTGCACGGTTGGAAGATTAGCTACCGTCCTGGCTGTTATAAGTGCCTGGTTTCCCAACTCTTCTTTCTTCATTTCAATCGCTTTTCCTACAAATATAATAAATCCAATGATGAGCGCAAACAGGACTACACCAAAGGATAATATCGTCATTTTCCAACGAATGGGCATTTGTTTTCGATTCATTCTGAATATTCCTTCCTCTTCATTCAAAGTTATTGTACCATTTTTAGTAGAACGGAGAGAGGGGAGGTCCAATTATTGAGAACATTTTTCTTTATAGGGTTGTTCATTTTAACAGGAATTGCTACAGCCTATTTTGTTGGATTTCATTCTCAGGCCGGCTTTACCTCGGAATATGATGACGATCAAGAAAAGCTGAAAGATGCTATTGTCATTAAAGTCAGTCATGTTGTTTCCGAAAACACACCGAAAGGAAAAGCAATCAGGCGTTTTAAAGCACTGGTAGAAAAGAATACGAAGGGAAAAGTGAAGGTTGAGATCTACCCGAACGGCTCGCTCTATTCGGATATCAGTGAATGGGATGCTCTTAAAAATAATAATGTTCAAATGATTATCCCCGCCACGTCTAAAGTCTCTGCTTATGTTCCAGTGTATAGTGTGTTCGATTTACCTTTTGCGTTTGATAGCTATGAAGATGTTCAACGGGCATTTGAGGGGAACATAGGAGATATATTACTTAAAAAGGTAGAAAAACAAGAAAACGTGAAAGGTCTTACCTTTTGGTACAACGGATTTAAACAAATCACCAATAGTCAGCGACCCTTGATCAGGCCGGGTGATTTCAATCGGCTCCACTTCCGTACAATGCCGGGTGAAGTGATAAAAGATCAATATCAACGGATGGGGGCTGCCGTAAGTGACCTGCCTTTTAATAAAACCTACGAGAACTTAGAAGTAGGATTTATAGATGGACAGGAAAATACCATCTCGAATATTTACTCTAAGAAGCTTTATGACTATCAGTCTTATCTTACAGTCAGCAATCATTCTTATTTAGGTTATGTAGTTTTAATGAATGAAGATTTTTGGGGTGACTTGCCTGAAGAGTACCGGGTAAAGATTGAAGAAGCGATGAAGCAAACGACTGAGTGGATTCGCAGGCATTCAATTGAAATCAATGATGACCATATGCGCGAATTAAAGAGAAATACTGATTTGGATATTCACATTCTGTTGAATTCAGAAAAAGAAGAATGGATGAAAAAGCTGGATCCTTTGTATGAAGAATATGAAGATGAAATTGGGAAGGAATTAATGAGGGAGATTGAATGAAAGTTGGCAGGTATTTGGAAACCTTTGTTTATTTTTATATTTGGCGGATAATGATAAATGGCTTGTAAAATCTGATTCATGTTATTTGTCACCTCCTTGTCCCCATAGTTTAACACAGAATTTGGGAATGTTGCCTGCATAATCACTGGAAAAAATCTTTCCCAACGGATACGGTTTTGCTTTTAAATATGGTAATATAAGAAAATGTAAAGAGAGATATCAACGAACCCCATTACATAGAGTTAGGAGAATGAATATGAGTAAAACACTTATTTTCGGACACAAAAATCCAGATACAGATACGATCACGTCTGCACTTGTATACGCTGATTTGAAGACAAAGATCGGGATGGACGTCGAGCCTGTACGTTTAGGTGACGTGAACGGTGAAACACAATATGCCCTTGATTACTTTAACGTTGACGCACCACGATTGGTTGAGAAGGTTGCCGGTGAAACCGACACGGTTATCCTTGTGGACCATAACGAGCGCCAGCAAAGTGCGGAAGACATCGAAGAAGTACGCGTTCTTGAAGTCATCGACCACCACCGTATCGCGAACTTTGAAACGGCAGATCCTTTATACTACCGTGCAGAGCCGGTTGGTTGTACGGCAACGATCTTAAACAAGATCTACAAGGAAAAAGGAGTAGAGGTAACGAAGGAAATGGCTGGATTAATGCTTTCAGCGATCATCTCAGACTCTCTATTATTTAAATCCCCAACTTGCACGGACGAAGACGTAGCAGCAGCGAACGAACTGGCTGAAATCGCTGGTGTTGACGCAGAAGTTTACGGATTGGAAATGTTAAAAGCCGGTGCGAACATGAGCACGAAATCAGTGGCGGAGCTTGTAACCCTTGATGCGAAAGAATTCTCTATGGGTAACGCGAAGGTAGAAGTGGCTCAAATCAACGTTGTCGATGTGAATGACGTATTCGGACGTCAAGCGGAAGTTGAAGCCGCTATGGAAACGCTGATCAAAGAAAAAGGACTGGATCTTTTCCTATTAGTTGTTACAGACATCCTGGAAAACGACTCAACTGCGCTGGCACTTGGAAGCAAAGCTGCGGAAGTGGAAAAAGCATTCAATGTAACTCTTCAAAACAATACAGCGCTATTAAAAGGTGTTGTATCACGTAAGAAACAGATCGTACCTGTGTTGACGGATGCGATGAAATAATAAAGGCTTGGGAGGAGCAGTTTTGGGGGCTGCTTCTTTTTTTCGATTAATTACGGGAGGTGCCAGTGGCCCATGTCTTTGAACTTTAAAAAAATCCACCACATCGCAATCATCTGCTCAGATTATGATAAATCAAAAGACTTTTACGTTAACAAACTGGGTTTTGAAGTGAAACAGGAAATTTACAGGGAAGAAAGAGATTCATACAAACTGGATTTAGCGTTAAATGGCGAATACGTCATCGAATTATTTTCATTCCCAGACGCACCAGTCCGTTCCAGCTATCCTGAGGCACAAGGGTTACGCCATTTAGCTTTTGTTGTAGAGGACATTGAGGAGAGTGTAAGACTTCTAAATGAAAAAGGCATTGAAGCGGAAGAAATAAGAATAGACCCATATACTCATAAGCGTTTCACTTTCTTTGAGGATCCAGATGGACTTCCTTTAGAAATATATGAAAGCGAGTAGAGGTCCGTCCCTAAAAAAAGAGCACTTTCCATTAAGGAAAGTGCCGTCAAAAGGTATTGTAATTTGTCGTTAGGTATATTAAACCATAGATTGTGAGCTCATGTATTGTTAGTGTGGCACGATTTTGGTTGATATATATAGGCATTTCTTGTGAATATCTCTGTTATCTTATTATTTATTAAAATATTAATATTGTTAAATGAGGTGCCAGGCACAGAACCTCTTTTTTGTGCCTGGCACCATTTGTGTATAGTCGAGGTCCGTCCCTCAAAAAAAAGAGCACTTCCCACAAGGAGAAGTGCTATCAAAAGGTATTGTAATTTGTCGTTAATTTTATTAAAACATATATTTTAAATGGATGTATTGGCGGTTTGGCACCTTCAGAGAGGATATATGAGGATTTCCCTAAAAATTTTGCATGTTTCCTGTTAAAATATAAAAATATTAATATTTTGGGAGGTGGGTTTTTGGACTATTCTGTCATAGGTAAAAAGATCAAAGAGTTGAGAAAGGTCGTGGGTTTGACTCAGGGTGAACTGGCAGAAGGAATTTGTACTCAAGCCCTGATCAGTCGAATAGAAAAAGGGGATATTTACCCGAGTGCTACGTCTCTTTATCAAATTTCCAAGAAGCTTGGGGTTGATGTGAACTACTTTTTTGAGATTGGTACGACTCCCCGCCTGGATTATGTAAAAGAAGTTGAACGTCAACTAAAGAAGTTAAGAGTGAAATTAAAATATGATGAAATCATCGAGATTGTTCGGACAGAAGAGAAGAATCCTTTATTTCTAAAAGATGAAACAAATCTTCAGCTTCTATACTGGCATAAGGGAATATATGTGAATGAGGTCGAGCAAAACAAAGAGGAAGCATTGATCATTTTAGAGAAGGCACTCTCCCTGACCCATAATCAGAAAAAGGCCATGTCTGAACGTGAAATGAATATTTTCATCAGTATGGGGATACTGGAATTCAGTCGTCATAACTATGATCGGGCAATGGAAATTTATCAAGGTGTGAATGATGCTTTAACATATAACGACCAAATTCACGACAAGTCCATTAAAACCAGGCTCTTATATAATATCGCCAGGGTATTGACTAGGCTTGGAAACTATCATGAGTCTATCGAGTATTGCGAAGAAGGTATTCGATGGATTATTCAAGAAGAAACTTTATATGGATTCGCTCAATTAAATTATCATATTGGGTATAACCTGGAGTTGCAAGAGAGATATCAGGAAGCACTGCCTTATCTGGAGAAAGCAGCGATGCTTTTTGATATACAACACAACCCGAAATTATCCGATTTTATTAAAGGGAACATAGAAAAACTCAAAAAAATTATAGATGAAAGTGGCTTTCAAACTTAGTAATTTTCTTACTAACTATAAACCTCTAGGGAGGCAAAATCGTGGATTACTCCATCATTGGTAAAAAGATAAAGGAGCTACGTCAGATTGTTGGTATAACTCAAGGAGAATTAGGAGAAGGGATATGCACACAGGCACTTATCAGTCGAATTGAAAAGGGAGACATCTATCCCAATGCCACATCACTTTATCAAATCTCGAAAAAGCTTGGAGTGGATGTGAATTATTTCTTTGAGATCGGAACAACCCCCCGGCTGGACTACATAAAGGAAGTTGAGCGCCAATTACGTCACTTAAGAAAAAAACATAGATATAAAGAAATGATAGAAATGGTGAGAGCAGAAGAAAGCAATCCACTTTTTAAGGAAAGGGAAAACCTCCAACTCCTTTATTGGCACAAGGGAATCTATATATTTGAGATTGAAAATAATCAGGATGAAGCCTTTCAGCTGTTAAATGAAGCCTTTTCTCTTACGGGAGACAGTAAAAAAGCGCTTTCGGAAAGGGAAATGGAGATTCTCCTAACCATCGGAGGTTTTTATGTAGGGACAGAAGATTATGTCAAAGCTCTTCAATATTATGATCAAGTTAGGGAGGCTATCCATACTACTGGACAACTAAGCGATAAATCAATTAAAACCCGATTGCTTTATAATAAAGCAAGGGCGTTAACAAGATTAGGAAAATACAGAGAGTCGATTGATCATTGTATGGAAGCAATAAGGTGGTGCATCGAAGAGGAACACTTATATGGTTTAGCACAACTACATTATCATATAAGCTATAATTTCGAGCTGAAAGAGAACTACGAACAAGCATTATCGTATATAGAAAAATCCATATTGATGTTTGAGATGCTCGGAAATGATGAGCATAAGACCTTTCTAACTAATAAGAAAGAGCAATTATCCCTCAAGTTGCTGTCATAATATTTTCTGTTTCATACATTCAACATGTCCTTCATAAGAATGATTATAGATGAGGAGTGTTGGATGTATGAGAAGGAAAAGCCCGGTTCCTCTATTTATCGGAGCGGTTGTTGCCATTCTGCTTATTGTGGCTCTGTTTCTGTTAATCGGGAATACCCAGGAACCTGATACACCCGAAGAAGTGATCGAGGATTTTTATAACTTTGAAAAAGACGGTGATTTCGGTAACGCTTGGGAGCTGTTCCATTCAGAAATGCAAAATAAGTTCCCCAAATCCTCATATATCCAAACGAAAAACCATGTATTCATGGGACATATGGGGGTAGATGAATTTGAGGTGGAGGTCGGCAATATTGAAAAGGAGAATGAGTTTACGTTTAACGAAGAAGGGCTTCAATTTAAAAATGTCCGAAAAGCGGAAGTGAACTTGTATTTTGATAGTCAGTTTGGTGAATTAATGATCACCCAAACCTGTTTTGTAGCCATTGAAGAAGGAGAATGGAGGATACTATGGAACTATAACTTCTAAAGTGATGATTAAAAAGAAATTTTTCACTGAATTTGGTTTTATCTAGAATTTTTCGGGTAAAAAGAAACTAATATTTTTACAAAGGAGGGCATTAGCTGTGTCGCTACTCTATTTTAAGGCTCGTGAAGCCTATGAACTGGATGCGAAGGTATCTCAATCCCAAATCACAAGATTGAGAGAGTTTCGCAGAACCAAGCCCGCCCCTGTTGCCAAAAAGAGATAGCTAATGGTTCCTTGAAAATGGAAATTATGCCCCTGCTCAGTCTAAATTTATTTAGACTGTTTTTTTTATTTTAAATTAACGCATAAAAAAGTCAGGAATCAAATGATCCCTGACTTTTTATTCCAAATCTTCTCCGATGATGCGAACTTCCCGTTCAAGCTCCACATCAAATTTTTCTTTCACTGTTTTTTGAACGTGTTCAATGAGTGAAATATAATCCGTGGCTGTCGCATTGTCTTTATTCACGATGAAACCGGCGTGCTTGGTGGAGACTTCAGCACCACCAAAGTTCGTCCCCTGAAGCTCACTGTCCTGAATAAGTTTACCTGCGAAATATCCAGGCGGTCGTTTGAAGACACTTCCGCAAGATGGGTATTCTAGTGGCTGCTTCGATTCCCGTTTATCTGTCAGATCATCCATAACCGCCTTGATCTCTTCGTAGTCGCCAGGTTTTAAACTGAACGTTGCTTCCAATACAATATCGCCTTTTTCAGAAATATTGCTGTGACGGTAATCAAGCTCTAATTCAGCGGCTGTACGTTTTACCAGGTTTCCTTCCCGGTCGACGACATGGCAATAATCAAGCACATCTTTAACTTCTCCGCCGTAAGCCCCGGCATTCATGAATAGAGCACCACCAACGGTACCTGGAATCCCACAGGCGAATTCGAGTCCTGATAACTTTTCAGCTAACGCCCGTCTCGATACATCGATGATCGCTGCCCCACTTTGAGCGACAATCAGTTGATCCGTCGTTTTTATGTCTTTAAAGTTTTTCAGGTGAAGAACGATTCCACGTATTCCTCCATCTTTTACAATCAAATTCGAACCGTTTCCTAATAATGTGAAAGGAACATCCACTTCGTTTGACAGCTTCACGATGTTCTGAACTTCCTCATACGTGGTTGGCGTCAAGAAGAAATCTGCTCTTCCGCCTAACTTTGTATACAGATGCTCTCGTAACAATTCATCACGTTTGATATTGTCAGAGTGCATCACCTTTGATAATTCTTCAAACACTTTTTCCTTATTGTACATTCTATATCAGTCCTATAAAGTAATTTTCGTCTTCTCTAAGTTAAATCCTACTCCACCATTATATGACGAAAACCCATGAAAGTTAAATGGTTTCAGTTGGCAGAAGTGAATCCCCATCGAATGAACCTTATTAATTGGAAAAGAATGCTTTATAATAGGTCGAAAATATGAAAAAAGAATGTTCCCATCGCCAGCAAAGTAAGATAGGATAGAACTAACAAAATATGTTATAACGTCTATTTAACTATTAAATTATACAATCTAGGGAGGAGGAAGCCAATTGGCCAGATTATATGTAGCCTTAATTGGTTTAAGTCTCATTTGGGGGATGTCGTTCGTTTTTATTAAGTGGCTGGTAGATCCTGTCGGTGTGTGGGGAACGGTTTTCTTACGCTGTTTAGCCGGGGCGCTAGTGCTTCTTCCGATCTTTTTCATACAGAAGAGAAAAGGGGAGAGGAAATCGCTCCCTATGTGGAAGCTTTTTGTTGTCGGGATTGGAAATGCCGCGTTGCCCTGGACCCTGATCGCGTTAAGTGAAACACAGATTAATAGTAATACAGCCTCCATTTTGAACGCGACCACACCGATTTGGACGGGCCTGGCAGGATTTTTGTTTTTCTCTGTCATACTGACCGGGTTTCAATGGATTGGAATTGTCGTTGGGTTTATAGGGATTCTCGTCCTGATGAATTTTGAGGTGAGTGGGATCTTCACTTCTGATTTTGTAGGGGTCGGGACGATGGTGCTTGCGACAATGAGCTACGCGTTTGCTTCTCAGTTCACCAAAAAGTATCTGGCCGGAACGAGTGTGGTTGTCATTTCTACATTTCAATTATTGATTGGGGCAGCTGTAGGCTTTGTGGGTATGATGTTGACGAATCCGATCTCAATTGGAGATTTGTTTTCAGCAGAGGTGATCCTGGGGATAGTAGGGCTAGGCTGTTTAGGATCAGGAGTAGCAACCCTTCTTTATTTCTATATCATGACCAATGGAAGTCCGGAATTCGCTTCGACTGTGACGTACTTGATTCCGGGTACAGCGATGATTTGGGGATTCGTTCTTCTGAGGGAACCTGTCACGCATAATCTGATATTAGGATTACTCATTATTTTTGCAGGAGTATTCCTTTCATCAAGAAAATCGAAAAAACTGATCACCTCGCTGCCTGTTGGCACGAGGTAAGACCTTTAAACAAACGTTTGATTAGGACATGGAATCCCTTGTACCATATGGGCTCACGGTCTTAAACAAACGTTTGTTTAGTTTTGTGGAACCGAAACTCCCGAGAAATTAATGCAAACCAACTTGTTTTCATATAAAATGAAAAGGATAGATAAGGTAGACTAGACAAGCTCCAAGACGGGCTATAAAAATAAACAATAAGGATGGTAATTCTATGAAAACGGCAATTGTAACGGATAGTACCGCCTACATCCCGAAAGAATTGCGTGATCAACTGAACATACATATGATCCCTCTCAGCGTCATTTTCGGAGGAGAAACCTATCAAGAAGAAGTTGATATTACGGCAAGTGAATTTTATGAAGAGGTCAGCACCCAGGAAAAGCTTCCAACGACTTCACAGCCTCCAGTCGGGAAGTTCGTTGAGGTATTCGAAAAGCTTTCGCAGGACTACGATGCCGTCATTTCCATCCATTTATCCAGTGGAATCAGCGGAACGTATCAAGGCGCCGTTCAAGCGGGGGAAATGGTCGAGGGAATTAATGTATATCCCTATGATTCGGAAATCAGCTGCATGATCCAGGGCTTCTATGCCATCGAAGGGGCCAAGCTTGGCCGTGAAGGGAAAACGGCTGAAGAAATCGTTGCGTTATTAGATGAAATGAAACAGTCGGTACAGGCATACTTCATGGTAGATGATTTGGCTCACTTGCAGCGCGGAGGCAGGCTATCACAAGCTCAGGCGATCATCGGGAGCCTTTTGCAGGTGAAACCATTACTTCATTTTGTTGATAAAGTGATTGTTCCGTTTGAAAAAATCCGTACGAAGAAGAAAGCGTTGAAGCGGGTGGAATCTTTGCTTGAAGAAGCTGTGGCTTCCGGAGAAGAGTTTCAAGCTTCGATTATCCATGCGAATCGCGAGGAAGATGCGATTGAGTGGAAGAATGAGCTTCAGGCTAAATACCCGAACGTTGAATTCAATGTTAGTATTTTCGGTCCTGTGATCGGTACTCATTTAGGTGAGGGATCGATGGGGATGGGGTGGGCTCGGAAGATGAGTCGATAGTTTTAGTTGTACCAGGTACAATTTGGTCATCACGTACCAGGTATAATCCCGAACTCCCCGGTGCCAGGCACAAAACAACGTTTTGGTGCCTGGCACCTTTTTATTAGGCAGGATTTTCACATATTTGTGTAGAATACATCACTATCCCAAACTAGGAGTGATGTTTTTGCGTTTTGCTTTTGCAAATAATGAATTAATACCAGAACCCCTTATAGAACAGGGAACCGCCGTTCTGCAAAGAATCTCAGACTTCCCTTTCCTTTCACCTCAACCTCTCAACCCGTCATTTCGTTTTTCTCCAGAGCTTCAATCCTTTTTTAGCGGACGTTCGTTGCTACTGGACGAGATCCCATTTTCTATCGACACCCTTCAAGAGCACTATTTGAATGGCTATGTTTCTTACCAAAAAGGTGTGGAAAAATGCTGTTGCCATCGTTGCGGAAACAACAGACCTCATTTATTCGCTTCATTTTCCTGCGCCAGATGCCACTCAACTTGCACCTACTGCCGTAACTGCATCATGATGGGCAGGGTATCGGAGTGCACACCGCTCATAATCTGGAAAGGACCTGCGCCACCATTAGAAACGACGTCCACTTTCAAATGGTCGGGCACTTTATCAGAAGCGCAAAAGACAGCTTCAGAGCAGATGGTTATGGCCGTTAAAGAGAGGAATGACCTGCTCGTTTGGGCGGTATGCGGCGCTGGAAAGACCGAGGTTCTCTTTGAAGGAATCCATGAAGCTCTTAGGGAGAATAAACGGGTTTGCATTGCCGCACCTCGAACGGATGTAATCCTGGAACTATCTCCACGTATTAAAAAGGTATTCCCTGACACATCGGTGACCACTCTTTATGGGGGCTCAGAAGAACGGAACACCTATGGACAACTTGTTCTGTCCACTACACACCAGCTGTACCGATTCCAAGAAGCCTTTGATGTCATGATCATTGATGAAGTCGATGCCTTTCCATATTCCTACGATTCTTCCCTGCAATGGGCAGTGGAAAAAGCTCGTAAACCCCAGTCCTCGATGATCTACCTTACAGCTACCCCGGATAAAAAAACACAGAAGCAGTGTGCCAAGGGAAATAGAAGCTTTATTCAGATCCCGGCCCGTTTCCACCGTCATTCCATACCACTACCAAAGTTTGTGTGGTGTGGTCTATGGAAAAGAACCTTGAAGAAAAACCGAATCCCTCATCCTTTGAAAAAATGGACCATATCAAAACTCCGGAACTCCAAACAAGCCCTCCTATTCTTCCCGACCGTCGAACTTATGGAAAAAGCCCTGCCGTTATTTCAAGAAATGAATCCTCTCATTGAATCCGTCCATGCCGAAGATCCAAACCGAAAAGAGAAGGTAATGAAAATGCGAAATAATGAGATTCCCATTCTATTAACCACCACCATTTTAGAACGGGGGGTAACGATTCCGAACATCGATGTTGCCGTCCTGGGAGCAGAAGAAAAGATTTTCACGGAAAGCGCCCTCGTGCAAATTGCAGGGAGGGTAGGACGGAGTGCAGACTATCCAAAAGGAGACATTATCTATTTTCATTACGGCCGCACGGGTGAAATGATCAAGGCTCTTGTACATATCGATCACATGAATAAGGAAGCCAGAAAAAGAGGTTTGATAGATGAAAAATAATTGTTTAAATTGTGAAAGTGAATTGGTTGAGGTTATGTCCTGGAGAGAGTTCTTTTACAGGGAACCGCAATTTCTGTGTGATGAGTGCAATCAACAGCTGGAGAAAATCGAAGGGAAGCGTTGTTTGGGCTGCTCCCGGTCATTAGATGATCTGGCTACGCGATTAATTAAGGACGACGTGTGCCTGGACTGTCATCGATGGGATGTGGATCCTGAGTGGAAAGGGATTCTACATCAGAATTTCTCATTATATCATTATAATGATTCTCTTAAAGAGTATCTGGCAAAGTATAAGTATCGCGGGGACTACGTGTTGGCAAAAGTGTTCTCTCATCCTATTAAAACCTATCTCACTAAAGTGGAATATGACCTCATCATTCCCATCCCATTAAGTAATGAACGCCTCTATGAGAGAGGATTCAACCAATCTACCGCTCTACTGGAAGAAGCAGAGGTCCGTCCCTCCAATATCCTCACCCGTTCCCATTCTGAAAAACAGTCTAAGAAAACCCGTAGTGAGCGTCTTCGGCAGGAACAGGTTTTTCAGTTAGTGGAATCTGATCTGAGCGGTAAAACCATTCTGTTATTTGACGATATTTATACGACGGGAACGACCTTAAGGCAGGTGGCAAAGCTCTTGAAGGAAGCGGGGGCTGAAGAGGTATCTTCCTTAACTCTTGCCAGGGGTTAAAGCAATCTCTATTTCTGCCGATATAACGAATAAGAAAAGCTTTATCGGGAGGAACCAATTATGTCAGAAATCATCAACTGTCCACGCTGTAACTCTATTTTTATGAAAAATAAATTCCGTGATGTGTGCGATAAATGCTTTAAAGAAGAAGAAACGATGTACGAGACTGTCTATCAATTTTTAAAAAAGCGGGATAACCGAGCTGCGACAATGGAGCGAGTCATTGAAGTGACGGGTGTAGATGAGGAACTTCTATATAAATGGGTGAAAAAAGGCCGTATCCAGACGCGACAATTTCCGAATATGGGTTATCCTTGTGATAAATGCGGGAAGATTATAGGGACGGGTAGAATTTGCAGTGATTGTTCCTCTGAACTTTCCAGTGATCTGAAAAAGTTCGAATCGGAGCAGGAATGGAAGAATAAATCAAAGGAATCTGGTCAGAGAACGTATTACACTATGAGAGATAAGAACTAGAAGGCCAGCACATAAATCAGGAAAAACTAACCAGAATCTGAAACTAAACAAACCGCGTTTTTATCCGATATACTAGGTAGAAACAATGGACGTGATGAAAGCGAGGAGAAAATGATGAAGATTAACAATATCGGAAATCAGAACATCAATCCTTATAAACGCAATCTTAGCAAGATGGACCAGGTCGGCAAATCAGAGAAAACGACATCCGACAAAATCGAAATTTCTCCTGCTGCAAAAGAGATGCAGGAAGTTTCAAAACTCGGCAAAGAGCGTCAAGCCAGAGTGGAAGCTTTAAAAGATCAGGTTCAGAGCGGGAACTACACCATTGACCCGAAAGCCATTGCTATAGGATTGAAGAATTTCTATAACGGACAATAAAAAGGGAGCGAACAAACATGTCAGCAACCAATCTAACGACAACTCTTGAAAAACTATATAAGCTGCATAAAAGTTTGTTCGATCTTTCAATGGATAAAACGGACGTCATCAAAAAAGGTGATATGAGTGAACTCGATCGTGTCTTGAAGGATGAACAAAAGCACTTGGCTGCCATCAATACGGTGGAGGCTGAGCGGCAACGGGAATCCAGTCGCTATCTTCAATCCCGGGGAGTGCCTTTCAACGAGGCGCCAACAATATCTCTGTGTATCGAGCACAGTTCACCCCAAGAACAAGAAACGCTAGCCTATTGGCAACAAAAACTGGTCGGTATAATAGGAGAGTTGAAAGTTCGAAATGAGCTGAATCAAAAGCTTGTCTATCAATCTCTTCAATTCGTGAATATGAATCTATCCATGACGCAACCGCAGCCGGATCAATCAACCTATTCACGTCCTAACGGTGAGAAGAAATCACCAACTGGAAGATCAATGTTCGATTCGAAAGCATAGCACTCACTAATTGAAACGGAGGCAACACCATGCGATCCACTTTTATGGGCCTGGAAACGGCAAAACGAGGCATGTACACCCAGCAGGGCGCCCTTTATACAACCGGTCACAATATCTCCAACGCAAATACCCCTGGATATACCCGTCAACGAGTCAATTTTGAACAAACGACACCTTATCCTGCCCCCTCTATGAACCGTCCACAAATCCCAGGTCAAATCGGAACCGGAGTCGACACCGGTTCGATTCAACGCGTGCGTGATTCATTCCTGGACATGCAGTTTAGAAGTGAAAACCAAAAGCTTGGCTACTGGGAAACAAAAATGGAAGCTATGAAGAAGATGGAAGAGGTCATGAACGAACCATCGGATTCAGGCTTATCTAAAACGATGGATATGTTCTGGCAGTCCCTTCAGGATCTAGCCGTTAACCCGTCCAACTCAGGTGCACGGTCAGTCGTTGTCGAAAGAGGAAAGGCCGTTGCTGAAACATTCAACTACTTATCGTCATCCTTAACAAGTGTCCGGGGCGACCTGAAAAATGAGCTGTCTGTGAGTGAAAAGCAAATCAATTCCCTGTCGAGACAAATCGATAACATCAATAAACAAATAGCTGATGTCGAACCACATGGCTACCTCCCGAATGATCTATACGATGAACGTGACCGATTGATCGATGAACTTTCACAGCATGTTTCCATCCAAACGAGCTACCAGTCCAATGGAGGAGCGTCATCACCAATCGCAGAAGGTGCGGTCACGGTCACATTGGTCGGAAAAGACGGAAACCTGGCCGTCAACCTCGTAGGACAAGGTGGAGTCAATGAACTAAAGCTTACCTATGATGGTCCTCAAAATACAGTGGATTCCGTAACGATTGGTAACCAGACGCTCGACATTAAAGGCTTCCTATCACAAGGCGAAGGAAAACTGAGAGCCCTTGTCGATACATACGGCTTCAAAAATAAAGACGGTGAAGCAGAAGGCTCCTACATCAGCATGCTCGATGAACTTGACAGCATGGCGTATGAATTCGCCAAAGCATTCAATGAACAGCATCAAAAAGGTTTCACACCTGAACAAATGAACGATCCAAACTTTAATCCTGACAACGATACTCCCGATACACCGAAGTTCTTCCAGGATGCAAAGAATGCCGCAGTAGATTTGGACGGTGTGCCTAAAGCAGGCTTCGCTCAAAGAATGCAGGTGTCAGGTGAAATGAAAAACCTCGATAACATCGCGACAGCGGGTGCAGATAATCCCACACTTGGTGACGCATCCAATGTTCTGGCGCTTGCCGACATCATCACTACGACTAAACTGCCTTATGGTGAAAAAGAAGCCTCATTCCAGGGTCACTTTGAATCCGTGATCGGGAAAATGGCCGTAGAATCTCAAGAATCCGTCCGACTCGCAAGCAACTCAGGCGTATTAAGGGGAGCAGTGGACGAACGCCGAATGTCCGTCAGTGGTGTGTCCCTTGACGAAGAAATGACCGACATGATCAAATTCCAGCATGCCTACAACGCCTCTGCGAGAATGATTACACTACAGGACGAAATGCTCGATAAAATTATCAACGGCATGGGTACCGTTGGAAGATAGGTAGGTGAAATGAAATGCGTGTTACTCAAAGTATGTTGACGGCAAATTCGATGAGAAATTTAAGTTCTTCTTATGGACGAATGGGTCAGTTACAGGATCAATTGGCGACAGGGAAGAAGATTACAAAGCCATCGGATGATCCTGTGGTTGCGATGAAAGGGATGTTTTATCGTTCGAATCTGACTGGGATTGAGCAGTACAAGCGGAATCTATCTGAGCTTTATTTGTGGATGGAGAACTCTGAGACGGGAATCGAACAGGCGAATCAAGGTTTGCAGCGTGTTCGGGAATTGACTCTTCAGGGGAAAAATGGAACGTTAAGCCCGGAAGACCGAAAAGCGGTAGCTGTTGAAATTGAACAGATTAAAAACGACCTTGTCAGTGTTGCTGAAACGAAAGTAGCGGGAAGATATATTTTTCATGGAACGGATGTTGGGAATTCTCCGATTAAGGATGGAAATCCTGCAGATGGAAGTGCTCCACAGGTCGCTGACAATTTAGGCAGCAGTGCTATCGATGCTTATCCTGTAGAGGTTTCACAAGGTGTTTCTTTAAAAGCCAATGTTAATCCTAATAAGGTGTTTAATCAGAAACTGTTCGACACAGTGCACAACATTCAAAAAGCCTTGGAATCTGGAGATGTTTCAGCTCTTGATGGCCAGCTTGAGGATTTAGATAGCGTCATGAACAATTTATCAGCGGAACGGTCTGAACTAGGTGCCAGATACAATCGTCTTGAAATGGTAGACGACCGACTGGGTCAACAGGAAGTGACAGCAAACCGGATTCTTTCTGATAACGAAGACGCTGACATTGAACGTGTCATCACGGATTTGAAAACCCAGGAAAGTGTCCACCGAGCGGCACTCAGCGTTGGAGCCAGAATCATTCAGCCGACATTAATGGATTTTCTACGATAAAAGCAAGGGGACTGACCCTTTAAGGTGTTTTGTCACCTTAGAGTCAGTTCCTTTTTATTTGGAGGTGAGTATGTGTGAACGTTCCACAAATAAGATTGCAGTCCACGTCAGCAGCCCTGAGCATCCGGACGACTCCAGGCCGTATGGACATTGAGCAGCCACCGGCAGAATTGGATATCCAGCAGCCCCAGGCGAAGATGGAAATTGAACGTAAGCCTTCCAAACTGACTATCGACCAAACCGAGGCACGAGCTGATATGGACTTGAAATCGGTGCGCCTCAGAATAGAAGAATATTCTCAACAAGGATATGAAGACTGGCTGGCGGGACTTGCCCGTGTCGCCCAGGACGGGGATGAACTGATGATGATCGAGAATGGGGGAGGTGCGATTGCAGCCCAGGCTAAGCGGAACAGTGAGGATCCGATGTATGAGTTCAATATCGGATGGATTCCATCTGCTGGGAGTGTCAAAATCAGCTATGACCCTGGAAGTGTGAAGGTGAACATTGAACCTCAAAAAGTGGTGAATCACTCTCGTCCTCAAAAGCCCAATATACTGTATACACCTGCCCAAGTGGATGTCAGTTTGAAACGATACGCAGACTTGCAAATTGATTTTGCAAATTTGAAGCACGTCGGGATTAACTATGAACAAGAAATATAGGATGAAGGAATGAAGCGAATGAAAATTGATACGAAATATCATGGGGAAATTGAAGTGAAGTCAGAAGACATTTTGACATTTGAATACGGAATTCCAGGATTTGGAGAAGAGAAACGGTTTGTACTGTTGCCACTTCCGGAAAACGAGTGGTTTCATATATTGCAATCAGTGGTAACATCTCAGCTCGGGTTTGTAGTGACAGATCCGTTTGTATTTTATAAAGATTATGATTTTGAGTTAGATGAGGCTAGTGTGGAGTCTCTAGGGAAACCTTCTGAAAAAGATGTGCAGGTGCTTTCTATTCTTACTGTACGAGAAACGCTTAATGAATCTACAGCTAATTTACAGGCCCCTATCATTCTTAACCTGGCAAATCGCAAAGGAAAACAAGTCATCTTAACAAACTCAGACTATCAAACTAAGCACCTGATCTTTGCTCAGCCTGCAGGAAAGAAGGGGTGAGGGGATGTTAGTACTGACAAGGAAGACGGGAGAAAGCATTCAGATTGGGGATGACATTGAGCTAATGGTCATTTCTGTAAAAGGTGATCAAGTGAAACTCGGGATCAATGCCCCTAAGAACGTAGATATCCATCGGAAAGAAGTCTATCTGTCTATCCAAGAAGAAAACACTGAAGCTTCGAAGGGAATCGACAATCTGTTTAACCTTTTGCCAAAAAATGATTAATTATTTTTCTCAAACTATTAAACACTAGTTGAAACGTCCGATATTAGTATTGTAAGCAATGAGGAGAAGGGCGGCCGACCTTTTTGACTTGTTGCAAACTAAAAATTAGATAGTTCACATGGATGTGGGCTTAATTTCAAGGAGGAAATTATTGTTATGAGAATTAATCATAATATTGCGGCATTGAATACTTATCGTCAGTTGAATAGTGCTACTGGTGCACAATCTAAGTCTATGGAAAAGTTGTCTTCTGGTCTTCGAATCAACCGTGCTGGTGATGACGCTGCTGGTCTTGCTATTTCTGAGAAGATGCGTGGGCAAGTGCGTGGATTAGAACAAGCATCACGTAATGCTCAAGATGGTATCTCTTTAATCCAAACTGCAGAAGGTGCTTTAAACGAAACTCATTCAATTCTTCAACGTATGCGTGAACTTGCTGTGCAGTCTTCAAATGATACGAATACTGACACTGACCGTGGAGAACTTCAAAAAGAAGTTGATGAATTAGCTAAAGAGATTACTCGAGTTTCTAATAATACTGAGTTTAATACAAAGAAATTAATCGATGGTACACGGGATTCTGGTGGTGTTGGTGCATCGTTAACTTTCCATATCGGAGCAAATACTGGACAAAACGTAACTTTAGATATTACAGCAATGGATGCAGAAACTTTATTGGTTTCAAATGGAACGGGAACTGCAGCTACAGCAGCTGGTGGAGATGCAGCAACAACTGGGGGAATAGATATCTCTACTCAAACTGCAGCTAACTCTGCTATCGATGTCATTAATACTGCTATTGAGACTGTTTCTGGTGAGCGTTCTAAATTAGGTGCTTATCAAAATCGTCTGGAGCATACAATCAATAATCTAGGAACCTCTTCTGAAAACCTTACTGCTGCAGAATCACGTATCCGTGACGTAGATTATGCTTTAGCTGCCTAGGCAGCCACAAGCACAGTCGTCCTGGCTGGTAACGGCTAGAGATCATTATTGGGTGAATTGCTGGAAACCCCTTAGAGCTTTTCTTGCCACAACGTAGTTGGAAACGACAAGCGTGATGGCTTTAACAAAAGAAGAGATTGGGCAATCAGCAGCCAAGCTCCTGTCTTGAAAGAGTGGAGAAGGTTCAACGACTAGGATAGACCATCTAAGGCTCAAGCTATGATGATGAAATCCGTAGGTGAAACAATGGTCATCAGCATTGTGGATCCGAAGTGCCCAACCCCTACTATTTATAGAGGGTGAAGATATAGTCTGGTCATTTATGAAAGTAAATGTTCGCACGATGGCGAAAGAAATGATGAACCAAACGAAGAATTCTATTCTATCTCAAGCAGCTCAAGCTATGCTAGCGCAAGCCAACCAGCAGCCACAGGGAGTATTACAATTACTTCGTTAATAAAATTTAAAGGAATCCTATTTATGGGATTCCTTTTTTGAATTTAGTTTAAGCTATAGGCGGTGTGAAAAATGTATTTTTATTGTGAATCAAAAAATGATAGTGATTATGCAGTATTAGATGTGAATAAACTTATAAATTTAGAGAACTTGTGGGAGAGAAATAAGGTGGGTTTTTGGAATACAAGTGACAAAAGAAGCATGATATTAGTTAAAGGGTTAAAGACAATTAAATATCGTGGCTTCCGTGCAGGCAAGTGGTATGATTTGCCTGATAATCTTTGGGAAAGCTTTTCCTTTTATCCAGAGGAATTTTCGTATGAAAAGAAGAATCCTTCAATGATTTTTCGGCTGTTAATCATATATAAAGGAACTGAAGATTTAGATTTTGCACAGTTTAGAGTGGATGAGGAGACTTTGATAAATGAAACTTTTAATTCAAAAGATAGTAAACGATTTAGATAATCATTCCGGTGAGATAACACTAACTGTTAGAGATGTTGGTCATGGAAATTGGAATGAAATTAAATATGAAAATAAACGAATCCTATTCGATATTGGAGCTCAGAAAAATTATGGCGAAGACGATTTATTGAAAATAATAAGAAGGGCAAAGTTTAAAAATGAAGAAGAGATTTACATTTTTATAAGTCACTGGGACGTAGATCATTATCATGCTATTTTAAAATTATCAAAAAAAGAATTACAACTTATCAAAGCAGTATTTGGACCGCTTAACGTACCAAGAACCAATACAGCATTTAGAGTGATGAACTTAATTAGCGACGCAGGAATTATATATCATGGAATACCTTCAACAAAAAAGCGTTACCTAAATAAACAAATAGAATTAAACCTATTATTTTATGGTACAAAAATGAAAATTTATAGATCTTCAAAAACAAAGTCGAGAAATTTAGATAGTGTAGTGTTGTTACTAGAAGGAAATAACAGTAGTGTTCTTTTTACTGGAGATAATAATTATGAAAAATTATTCAACTATGTGGTAACTAATTCTTTCCCCAATAGACCTCTGAATCTAATTTTACCTCATCATGGTGGGGCGGCTGGGAAATTTAAATTAAGCTCATGGAGTACGGTGTCGCTCGAAAATATTATCATATCCTATCACCAGGATAATAGTTATGGACATCCTTCACCTGAGAATATTAATATATCTCAAAAATTATTAGCTTTTAAGCCCCACGTAGTTACAAATGGGAGTGGATGCAAATGTTTTACTATATAGTACGTTGTCGGGAAGTTTGGGGACGGACCTTTTTTTTTATTCGTTTTTTTCACCAAAAGATACATAACAAAGTGATATTCTCGTTTCTATATACTCTGATTTAATGATCTATTCCCTTTTTATATTTGGGAACATTTAAAGGTAGAAACTCCTTTAGTTCTAAATAGCTTCCTTGTACTTCTTGGAATGGATGTGAGGACTTCTTCCTTCTATTTTGTGATACAGCCATCACCTAAAAGCTTCCCGTTCATCATATCCAAATATTCGTTATTCAAATTCCCGACCCCCTCAAAAGGAATGTACGTTCTTAATTTTATTATTGTCTAGCTTTTTGATTTTGGAAACGTTCACCTACTCATTCTTTTAGAAGAAACTAAACTTTCCCCGTTGTCTTTCCGATATAACCCATATAACCCTCAGGAGGATCAAATGATGATTGATAAAGTGACAGGCGGACTATCAGGAATACAATCATTTACTAGATTAGAGAACCCAACAAGTGAAGAAGTGAAACAAATTCAAGCGCAGGAACGACACCATGAAGAAACCACAACCAGAGAACCTGTCACCAAAGAAAAAATGGAAGATATCGTTCATGGGATGAATGAGTTTATGTCCACTTCGAATACACACCTCAAATTTGAATTTCATGATAAATTAAAAGAATACTATGTGACGATTGTTGATGATCGCACACAGGAAATAGTGAAAGAAATACCAGCAAAAAAAATGCTTGATATGCATGCCGCAATGACGGAATTTGTTGGGTTATTGGTCGATAAGAAGGTTTAATGGAAGGAGATACATATGGCTGATATGCGAATTGGTGGACTTGCTAGTGGTATGGACACAGATCAAATTATAAAGGATTTAATGAAGGCGGAAAGAATTCCTTTAGATAAATTAGAACAAAAAAAACAATACCTTGAATGGCAGCGTGATGATTACCGGGATATGAATAAGATGATGTTTGATTTTAGTAATCTTATTTTTGACGGGGTGATGAAGCAGGGGACGTATACGCAGAAGACAGTTTCGGTTTCAAATCCTAATGAAGTTTCGGTTAAAAACATCAACTCGACTACCGATTTCACCGGAACATTAAAAGTTGAGAAGCTGGCTACTGCTGCTACTATGTACAGTTCAGGCATTACTCAGTCTGACGGTGGGGCATTTGACCCTAAGAAAAAATTGAGTGAATCTTTCGGTATGACTGGTGAGCAAAGTATTAAAGTAAAGGCAATCAAATCAGACGGAACGATGGCGGCTGATTTTACTGAAATTAAATTTAATGCCGAAGATGAAACATTGGACAGTTTAATATCCAAAATCAATGCGCAAACAGGTGTGACGATGTTTTATGACCAGTATACAAAGCAAATGTCAGTGATGAGTAAAAATACAGGAAGTAATGCCAGTGGGGCTGAGATTGAGTTGCAGGGTGGTCTATTTACCACACATCTGAAATTGGATGCGGATAATGATGTTGCCCTGGCTAATAATCGGGGTTCTATTGGTGAAAATGCCAAATTTACATACAACGGAATGGCAACTGAACGGTCGTCAAACACGTTTACCATCAATGGTTTTGAACTGACACTTAAGAACGCATCCAATACAAATGTAACTTTCGCTTCACAACCCGACACCGACAAAATCCTAGAAAAAATCGTCAAATTCGTCGATGAATACAACAAACTCATCGAAAAAGTTAACGGAGAAGTGAACGAAAAGAAATACCGTGATTTCCAACCACTTACGGCTGAACAAAAAGAGTCAATGGAAGAAAAAGAAATCGAATTATGGGAAGAAAAGTCACGCGGCGGTACTCTGAGAAACGATTCCGTTCTAACGTCTGGGCTCAACAAAATGAGAACGGACATGTACACACCAATCTCTGGTGGAACATCAGGTGTTGACCAATTAGCCCAGATCGGAATCAAAACATCAAGTAACTACCTTGATCGTGGGAAGCTGATTATTGATGAAAGTAAGCTGAAAGAAGCAATCTCCAAAGACCCGAATGCGGTCTATGAGATTTTTGCTAAAGATGGTGCGACGTCAAATGAACAAGGTATAGCTCGTCGATTACGCGATACGTTGAAAAATACAATGGACAGCATTGAGCAAAAAGCAGGGAAAGCTTCGAGCACCAATAATACATTTACCCTTGGCCGTTTACTAAATAATATGGACAGCCAAATGGACCGATTCGAGGATCGGTTGATCCAAGTCGAAGACCGCTACTGGCGCCAATTCACCGCCATGGAAAAAGCCATCCAGCGCTCCAACCAACAATCCATGTTCCTCATGAACCAATTCGGCGGCTAATCATAAATAAAGGAGTGTCACTATGGCCATCAACAACCCGTATGCAACATACCAGAACAACTCGGTCAACACCGCATCACCAGGTGAACTCACCCTTATGCTTTATAACGGAAGCCTGAAATTTATTCATATCGCGAAAAAAGCGATTGAAGAAAAAAATATTGAACTGAAAAATACCAATATCCAAAAGACCCAAGCTATCGTGAATGAACTGATGGTTACATTAAAAACAGATCTTCAAGTCTCACAGAACCTCATGTCCCTTTACGACTACATCAACCGTCGCTTAACAGAAGCAAATATCAAGAATGATGTGGCGATTTTAGAAGAAGTAGAGGGTCTCATCACTGACTTCCGTGACACATGGAAACAAGTCATTCAACTGAACCGTCAGAAGCAGCATACCGGACAAGGTGGACAGGCATAATGAGCTCGGTCCTTCTTTGCTATACGATCACAAAGCAATTGAAAGAAGCATTGGAAGAGGTGAATGATGAAAACAGAGAAGCTACGATTGAGGAAGTGGAATCTCTTTTAGAAAAAAGACAGAGTGTACTTGGGACAATCAAGCCGCCTTATACCCAGGATGAGCAGGAGCTCGGCAAGCAGATGATTGCCTGGAACCAGCAGATTGATCGGCAGTTGGCTCAACTGCGTTTGGAAATCAAACGAGACATGAATGGGTTGACGAAGAAAAAAACTTCAGTTCAAAAGTATTCAAATCCATACGAATCCTTACAATACGATGGAATGTTCTACGATAAAAAGAAATAGGTGATTCTTTGACAACGAAACTAGACGAAAAACCGTACGAATTGGTCAGCCAATACGTCGGAATGCTCGACACAATCGAAGAAGCACTGAACTATGTGGAAGCAAGCTTCACAAATTTAAGCAAAACAGAAGGGGACAGGGTTCTTTCAGATGTCCTCATGGCCATTGGTCAGATTTCAGAAAGCAATCGCTTGTTCAAAGAAATGTTTGATGGGCGGGAAGGCATTCAGAAAGCTCTAACCGGATTTGATACGGTGACGGATCAGGCATGGAAACTGGACGGACAGTTAGACAACAACACAGTCAAACAAAGTATCGTGCAGGAAAAACTGTCACCAGCCTTTTCTACATGGAAAGCATCGATTGAAAACGAACTTAAGCCGTATTTAACACACTAAGTCTCGTATCTTCGGGGCTTTTTTCTTTTTCCAAATAATCTCATGCTATAATAATAGAAAAATGCTGGAGGAAGACTTGATGAAAAATAGTCTGGTAGATAAAATCAGAAGTCTTTGCGCAACCTATCCTGAAGTTCATGAACATATAGACGGCTTTGGACACACTTCCTTCCGGGTGAAGGACAAGCCATTTGTGATCATTGGCGAGGAGAACAATCTCTCCTTATCTATTAAAACCCTCCCATCCACGCAAGAAATCTTACTAGAGCAGCAAGGCTATACTAAAGCCCCATATATCGGAAGGCATGGCTGGGTTTTAGTAGACACAGAGGAAGTAGGGTGGCAAGCAATTGCAACTTTGATTCACGAAGGCTATTTGAGAGTGGCTCCCAAGAAACTGGCAAAATCAAGTAAGTACGAAACGGATGAAGACGCATGATCAACCTAGTCACCAATGAACTCTTAAAACAACTATCCCGTCCCCGCATGTGGATTTCCCTCGGGGTCATTGTATTCATCAACTCCATCGCATCCCTATTGGTCTACATGCTGTTCGAAGGAATCCAATTTTCCTTCTGGGAGTATATGCGAATCAGCTCAAACCTTATCGTCGTCCTTCAAGTCTTCTGTCTCATCATAGCAGGTGACATTGTATCTAATGAGTTTTCGTCAGGTACCATCAAGCTATTGCTCATTCGTCCCGTCAACCGTGTGAAAATACTGCTCTCCAAATACTTAGCCGTTGTCGTCATAGCAACCATTCTTACGTCTGCCCATTTCTTATTTTCCGCCGTACTGGGCATTTTGTGGTTCTACGACAGCTTCTTTGAATTCAACGTAAACTTTTTCCTGGTGGCAGGAGCTTATGTCCTGAGATTTCTTGAACTGATCGTCATCTGTTCCATGGCTTTCACCTTGTCTGTACTGACGAGAAGCAGCTCCTTTGCCATCGGAACGACTCTCTTTCTGACGTTTTCTGCAGGAACGTTCTTGATTGTCATGAATGAGCGGGGAATGGAATGGGGGAGGTATTTATTGTTTGCCAACACCGATTTGCAGCAGTATTACTTCGGAACCCCGCCTTTTGAGGGGATGACGTTTTTGTTTTCGGTTGGGGTGATCGTGGTTTATTTGATTGGGTTTGGTGGTTTGGCTGGGTGGTTTTTTGGGCGGAGGGATGTGGATGTTTAGTGGACCTGGTACAAAATAAACTTCTCCTTCCAAACACACCCTTTTAGGCAGGGGAATTTCGAATTATGTCGAATAGGAATAGTTGTAACTTTATTAGAGAAAGGAAGAGTCTATGACAAGAAACCATAGAGTTTGGTATCCTGGAGCTATTTATCACATAACTGCACGCGGTAACAGAAAGAATAATCTTTTTCGAGATAGAAAAGATTTTATTCATTACTTAGGATTAGTGCAAAGAGCAAAAGAAAAAACCCCATTCACTCTCCACTCCTATTGCCTCATGCCCAATCATGTTCATCTTATTATTGGGACACTCGATAACTCTCCTTCCGACATTATCCATTACATCCATTCTATCTATGCAAGGTATTTTAACCGGAAATACAATTATGTTGGTCATGTGTTTCAGGACCGGTATTATGCCAAGTTAATTAATAACTCTAAGCAGCTAATTGATACAAGTAGTTACATTCATTTGAACCCGGTGAAATCCAAGTACTCTAAACAACCTGAAGACTATCATTGGAGCAGCTATAAGAGTTTTATTACTGCAGGTTATAAATCAATTGTTGATACTCAAAAGATTCTTTCAAATCTTGGTGATCATCCATATGAGAAATATAAATTTTATGTTGAAACAAAATTTAATATTAAGGATTGGAACCAGCGGATATAACGGTTGATTTCATTTTGTACCAGGTACATTAGGAAGTAAATGTACCTGGTACAACGAACCTTGATTGTACCAGGTACAAAAAATCTTACACATCAAAGCGTCAACTCAAACCTTCACAAATCCGCCCCAAACCATTCACAATTCTTCCAAATTCACACCGTTTAATCTCCTCAAAAAATGAGAAAATAATAATATAAAGAGTGAAAGGTGAGCACTACATACTCGCAACTTTCACCTCACTCTTTCATTCTCCAATCCCAGATCCATCAACACTCTCGACACCATATTACAAACTTTACGAAAAATTGACAAAAAATTTAGAAAGTTTAAGAAGGATTAATTAAGGGAATGGAGAATATATAAACATAGCTTTATTTTTAAAAGGAGGAGTTTACATGTTGAACTACAACATTCGAGGCGAGAACATTGAGGTAACTCCAGCGATTCGCGAACACGTGGAGAAGAAGATTGGCAAGTTAGACCGTTACTTTAATGAAACTCCTGATGCAAATGTACATGTTAATTTAAAAGTGTATCCTGATAAAAATACGAAAACTGAAGTGACTATTCCAATGCCGCAATTAGTGTTACGTGCAGAGGAACGCAACACGGATATGTATGCGGCCATTGATCTGATTGTAGATAAATTGGAGCGTCAAATTCGCAAACATAAAACAAGAGTGAACCGTAAAATGCGTGAGAAGGGCAGCCCGAAGGAGTTTTTCGCGGCTCAGGAAGATCTGAATCACGTTTCTCCAAATGGTGCAGCTGCGGTTGAACTGGAGGAAGAGGACGATACGGAAGTAGTAAGAACGAAGCAGTTCAATCTTAAACCGATGGACAGCGAAGAAGCGATCCTTCAAATGAACATGCTGGGTCACACATTCTTCATCTTCACGGACGCAGAGACTAACGCAACGAATATTGTGTACAAGCGTCGTGACGGGAAGTATGGCTTGATCGAAACAAACTGATAACCTTAAATCCTGCGGTCACTGCGACCGCAGGATTTTTAAATTTTCAAGGAGGTTTTTTTCCATTTTTTGTCGAAGTTTGAAGGTAGACAAAATTTAGGGGGATACCAAGTGAGAGATCCAAGACTAGAGAAGTTGGCAGAGGTACTGCTGACCCATTCTTTGAAATTAGTAGAAGGGGAGAAGCTCTATATAATGGGAGAGCATTCGACAAAACCGCTTGTAAAGGAGGTTCTCCAGAAAGCTTATGAGATGGGGGTGATTCCATACTATGAGCTCGGCGATCAGGAGTTACTGCGTATCATGGCCACTCATGCGAAACCGGAACAGATTATTCTGCAAAATAAATGGAATATGGAAAAATATCAGGATATCGACGCGTTTCTCAATATTTCAAGCGAAGAAAATGATGCAGAGATGAGTGAAGTGCCGGCCGAACAGTGGCAGCTCCTCATGCCTCATATGAAAGAATCCAATGACTATCTCATTCAAAATAAGAAATGGGCTCTATTAAACTATCCAAACCCGTCACTCGCCCAAAAAGCGAAGATGAGCTATGACACGTTCTTTGATTATCTTCTGGAAGTCTGTACTGTGGATTACAAGCAGATGGAAGAAGCCCAGAAGCCTCTTAAAGAGCTGATGGATCAAACCGATAAAGTACGGATTACCGGCGAAGGGACGGACCTTACGTTTTCCATCAAGGATATTCCGTCTGTCATGTGCTTTGGAGAACGGAATATTCCGGATGGGGAAGTGTATACAGCTCCGGTTAAGGATAGTGTAAATGGGACGATTACATACAATACGCCGACACTGTATCGCGGATTTTCTTTTGACAATGTTTCTTTGACGTTTGAAAACGGGAAGATCGTAAACGCAACGGCAGATAAAACGAAGGAACTGAACGATATTCTGGATACAGATGAAGGTGCCCGTTTCATTGGGGAGTTCGCCCTTGGTGTGAATCCGAAGATCAATGAGCCGATGCTGGATATTTTATTTGATGAAAAAATAAACGGAAGCTTCCATTTTACACCAGGACAGGCCTATGAAGGGGCGGATAACGGAAACCGTTCGAATGTTCATTGGGATATGGTCTGTATCCAGCGTCCGGAATATGGCGGCGGGGAAATTTACTTTGATGATGTTTTAATTCGGAAAGATGGGTTATTTGTAGTAGAAGAGCTAAAAGGATTGAATCCTGACGTTTTAATCTAAAGGAGGGCTTCACCATGACGTATTCCATAGTAGGTTATGACCCGGAAGAGAAAGAGTGGGGGATTGCGGTACAATCCAAATTCCTCGGTGTTGGTTCTGTCGTGCCTTTTGCGAAAGCGGGTGTGGGAGCCGTGGCGACACAGTCTTACGCGAATACTTCGTACGGGCCTCATGCACTTCAATTAATGGAAGAAGGAAAGACGGCAGAGGAAGCGCTGGATATCATCACAAAGGATGATCCCGAGCGTCCATTACGACAGGTGGGATTGATTGATGCAGGTGGAAATGCTGCCACTTTTACAGGGGAAGGATGCTATGACTGGGCTGGTGGACAAACTGGTAAACACTTTGCTGCTCAAGGAAATATTTTAGTAGATGGGGATACTGTAAAGGCGATGGCAGAGACATTTGAATCGACGACCGGATCTCTTGCTGAACGATTACTCCATGCACTCGATGCCGGTCAGGACGCTGGTGGTGATTCCCGGGGCATGCAGTCTGCTGCACTTCTAGTAGTGAAGGAAAACGGTGGATATGGCGGCTTCAATGATCGGTATATCGATCTCAGGGTGGATGATCACCCGTCTCCCATTAAGGAATTGAAACGAATCTACTTGATGCATCAACTCTATTTCAAAGAATCAGAGCCTGGTAGAGTCGTATTGCTGGAAGGTGAAATTCAAGATGAAGTGGAGAGGGAACTTACCCGTCTTGGCTATGCAAAAGAAAGACAGTCTCTTCATCAGAGCTTGAAAGACTATCTTCATACCGAAAACTTTGAAATGCGTGAGCAGGATGATAATTATATTGATCTTGACGTGTTGGACTATATGAAAAAACAGGGACGATAGATAATAAAAGAACCAGTCCAAAAGCGATTGGTTCTTTTTTCTTGTTCTAAAACAGTTTAACGGACGCTCTAAATGTTATATAATGAACATTTGTGTACGGGACTCAAGAAGTTGGAGGTAAATACAAACATGAGTACAGTCGGAAGAAACGAACCATGCCCATGCGGCAGTGGAAAAAAATATAAGAAATGCTGTGAAAAAGAAAATATTGTGAATATAGATACGCTGGTGACTCAGGAGCTTGATGTGCTTCAGGCGCAACTCTATGATTATATCGCTACGGCACAATCAACAGAGATGGAAGAATCCTATCATCACTACTTAGCGAAAATGGATTTGATGCAAGCGGATCCGGATATTTATGAAATGGCATTTGTCAGCTGGTACGGAGCGACTCAAAAGGATGCTGACGGTGTTCGTTTGATCGAACGCTTTGTTGATAAGCAGTTGAGCACGGTGACTCGTCCTCAGACAGCTGAAGTACTGGAGTCTTGGAAAAACGTGCGTGTGACGGCAGGTACCGTAGAGAAGCTGGATGACCATACGCTGCGAGTGGAAGAAGCCATCACCGGTGATGTGCTGATTGTAACGGAAAAGTTCGGTAAGTTAGAGGAGAATAGTTTCTTCTTGGGATTACTATTGCCGAATGGGGAGAAGTATCTTCCGTTCGCTCAGTACTTCATTTATCCTGCGATTGAGAAAGCAGCGATGGAACTGGTGAAAATCCGATTTGAACAAGGTGATTTTGAAAGTCTGCATGATTACTTATCAGGGCAGTACTTGGAAATAGCAGATGTCGGATTCGTCCTTTATAGTGCTGAAAAGAAAAAGGCAGGAAAAGCAGCAGCATCTACTAAAGTCACGGATGAAACAGATATTTCCAAGGATTCGGATGAAAAATCCGAAGATGCGATCGAAGGAGTAGAAATCTGGAAAACACCGGAATACGTTGAAGCGATCACATCCCTTCAAAGCTTCCTGACTGAAAAAGGGGAAGACAAAAAAGAAAGTGAACTGCTGGTAGCCGTGTTGGAAAAATACTTCTACACAGAGCGTCCAACGATCCGCAATCCGAAAATCTACTCGGGAGCACTGGTGGACATGGCGAAAAACATCGACGAAATCAGTATCCGCCACGTTCAAAAAGAACTGGCAGAATACTTCGATGTCTCTGCCAACAGCATCTCCAGACGAAGCAAACAAATCTGGGAAAGCTACCAGGACACCGTCTACGAACTGCTGAAAGCAACAAAAGCCTGACCAATACACAACACCTAAAAGTCGTCTGCAAAGGCGGCTTTTTTGTTTTGAGGGACGGACCTCCATTTTAACTAGTTATATGTGGAATTGCGATAAAGTCGCCAACTCTAGCCGGATTTATATAGTAGGTGAGGTCCGTCCCTCGTACCTGAATCGACGCCATTTCTAAAGGAACGGACCCCGCATTTCATGAGCAAACCAGGAATACGGTGTGATAGTGTAGCATCCACCCTTTGAAAATCTGTGATCGAGAGGTCCGTCCCTCCCTGAGTTGTAACCCATATAGGATAGTGGTAAGATTGGTAGGGAATATATCGTGTTTTTGTGGGAGGATATTTGGATTTTGTAGCGAATTTTATTTAGAGTGATTGGAAGCGGGTGAAGGCGACTTTTTACATGGATTTTTCATGACTCTCATCTGAATTTCATTTTCTTTCGTTATACTGGTGACGTTCGGCTCTCATTTAAACACAGATAAAGGAGCGTTTATACATGCTTGGTCTATTAAACAAAGTGTTCGATGCGAATAAAAGAGAATTAAAGAGGCTTGAAAAACTGGCTGATCAAATAGAAGAATTAGGCCCCGATATGGAGCGATTGACGGATGATGAAATCCGTGAAAGAACAGAACGATTCAAGGAACGCTATCAAAAGGGTGAAGACCTGGAAGATATGATGATTGAGGCTTTTGCTGTCGTACGGGAAGCGGCTCGCCGCGTACTTGATTTATACCCTTACCGCGTTCAGCTTATGGGTGGTGCCTCCTTGCATGGCGGTAATATCTCCGAGATGAAAACCGGTGAAGGTAAAACGCTGACAGCGACTATGCCTGTTTACTTGAATGCGATCACAGGAAAAGGCGTTCACGTTATCACAGTCAACGAATACCTGGCCAGCCGTGATGCTGAGGAAATGGGCAAGCTATACAATTTCTTGGGGCTCTCTGTAGGTCTGAACTTAAACTCGATGTCCAAAGACGAAAAACGTGAAGCATACAAAGCGGATATCACGTATGGTACGAATAACGAATTCGGATTCGACTACCTTCGTGACAATATGGTCCTATACAAAGATCAAATGGTGCAGCGCCCTCTTCATTTTGCCGTAATTGATGAGGTTGACTCGATCTTAATCGATGAAGCACGTACACCTCTGATCATTTCCGGTAACGCACAACGTACGCCTCAGCTTTATATTCAGGCCAATGCCGTCGTACGTACGCTGAAAAAAGATGAAGATTACACATACGATGAAAAAACAAAAGGTGTTCTATTAACGGAAGACGGGATCAGCAAAGTGGAAAGAGCTTTCCACATTGATAACCTGTTTGATATTTCACATGTAACCCTTAACCACCATATCAATCAAGCATTAAAAGCTCACGTCAGCATGCACCGTGATGTGGATTATGTGGTTCAGGAAGGCGAAATCGTCATCGTTGACTCGTTCACAGGTCGTCTGATGAAAGGCCGTCGTTACAGTGACGGACTTCACCAATCAATCGAGGCAAAAGAAGGTCTTGAAATCCAGAACGAAAGCATGACGATGGCGACGATTACGTTCCAGAACTACTTCCGTATGTACGAAAAGCTTTCCGGTATGACCGGTACGGCGAAAACGGAAGAAGAAGAGTTCCGTAATATCTACAATATGAGCGTCATCGTGATCCCGACCAACAAGCCAATTGTTCGTGATGACCGTGCCGATTTGATTTACGCTTCTATAGAAGGGAAGTTCCTTGCTGTAGTCGAGGATATCAAAGAACGTAACGAAAAAGGACAGCCTGTACTGGTTGGTACCGTTGCCGTTGAAACGTCAGAGCTCATCTCTAAACTTTTGACGAAAAAAGGCGTACGCCATAATGTGTTAAATGCGAAAAATCATGGCCGTGAAGCGGAAATCATTTTGGAAGCCGGACAGCCTGGTGCCGTAACCATCGCGACAAACATGGCCGGCCGTGGTACGGATATCAAGCTTGGAGAAGGCGTCATCGAACGTGGCGGTCTTGCCGTTATTGGTACCGAGCGTCATGAATCACGCCGTATCGATAATCAGCTTCGTGGACGTTCCGGACGTCAGGGAGATCCTGGTGTGACTCAGTTCTACCTTTCCATGGAAGATGAATTGATGCGCCGATTCGGCTCTGACAATATGAAGAGCATGATGGAACGCCTTGGAATGGATGATACTCAGCCAATCCAAAGTAAAATGGTCAGCCGTGCTGTAGAATCGGCTCAGAAACGAGTGGAAGGAAACAACTTCGACGCTCGTAAGCAGCTTCTGCAATACGATGATGTTTTACGTCAACAACGTGAAATCATCTATAACCAGCGTTATGAAGTAATCGACTCAGAAAACCTTCGTGAAATCGTTGAAGGAATGATCAAATCAGCCATCGAACGTCAGGTAGCAGCCCATACAGCAGAAGAAGACATGGAAAACTGGAACCTTCAGGGCATCGTTGATTATGTGAACGCGAATCTTCTTCCTGAAAACGACGTGACAGTTGATGATCTTCGCGGTAAAGAGCCTGAAGAAATGATGGATCTGATCTATGAAGATGTGAAACACCGTTACAGTGAAAAAGAAGAAGAACTTACGCCTGAGCAAATGCGCGAGTTTGAAAAAGTCATCCTGCTTCGCGCTGTTGATACGAAATGGATCGACCATATCGATGCGATGGATCAATTGCGTCAAGGTATCCACCTTCGTGCCTACGGTCAAACCGACCCACTGCGTGAATACCAGCATGAAGGGTTTGCCATGTTCGAAAGCATGGTACTCGCAATCGAAGAAGACGTGGCAAAATACGTCATGAAAGCTGAAATCCGCAACAATCTTGAACGTCAGGAAGTAGCCAAAGGTCAAGCGGTGAACCCGAAAGAAGAAGGCGGTAAGGCTAAGAAACAACCAGTCCGCAAGCAAGAAGACGTAGGGCGCAACGAACCATGCCCTTGCGGAAGCGGCAAAAAGTATAAACACTGCCACGGCATAACTGGATAAATAAAAGAAATGAGATGATACCTGGGACTTATTTTGCTAAAATAAGTCCCAGGTACTTTTCCGTTTTTTATGGTTCTCGTCCAATGTTTTTTATAAGGGCCAATGGCTTTCAAGAACAATTGTTGAAAATAATTTAATTTTCTCGTCGCTCTGTTCATTGTTTCTTTATATGATTGTAAGGGTATTTGCGAGACTCCTGCGGAAAAACGAGCTGGGCAAGACCCCGCAGCGAAGCGAGGAGGCTTGCCGGTTCGTCCGCGGAAAGGGAGCGAATCCCCTTACAATCAACACCCATGCTAATTGAACAGAGCAATCGATTATTTTGAAAAAATAAATGCACAACCCAAATAACTATAGAGGTGACCACACATGGAACTATCAGAAATCAGAGCAGAGTTAGAAAAATCAGCTAAAACATTAGCGGACTTCAGGGGGTCTCTTTGACTTAGAAAACAAAGAGGCGAGAATTCAAGAGCTTGACGAAATTATGGTTCAACCCGATTTCTGGGATGACCAGCAAAAAGCTCAAGGGTTGATCAATGAAGGAAACGGTTTGAAGGATCTTGTTAATGAGTACAAATCATTGCTTGAATCTCATGAAAACCTTGAACTTACCCTTGAACTGATCAAAGAAGAACCCGACGAAGAACTTCAAAAAGATCTTGAAGAAGAGCTGGGTGATTTGGTCAAACGATTAAATGACTACGAACTTCAGCTTCTTCTAAGCGAAGAACATGATAAGAATAACGCGATTCTTGAACTGCATCCCGGGGCAGGTGGAACAGAGTCTCAGGACTGGGGCTCCATGCTTCTACGTATGTACACCCGCTGGGGAGAAAAACGAGGTTTCAAAGTAGAAACCCTTGATTATCTTCCTGGAGATGAAGCAGGCATCAAGAGTGTGACCCTTGCCATAAAAGGTCACAATGCGTACGGTTACTTAAAGGCTGAAAAAGGCGTACACCGTCTTGTTCGTATTTCACCATTCGATTCTTCAGGACGTCGTCACACTTCCTTCGTTTCATGTGAAGTCATGCCTGAGTTTAATGAAGAAATCGAAATCGAAATCCGTACGGAAGACCTTAAAATCGATACGTACCGTGCAAGTGGCGCCGGTGGACAGCACATCAATACGACGGATTCGGCTGTCCGTATCACTCACTTACCGACGAATGTCGTGGTAACCTGCCAATCTGAACGTTCTCAGATCAAGAACCGTGAGTCAGCCATGAAAATGCTGAAAGCGAAGCTCTACCAAAAACGAATCGAAGAGCAGGAACAGGAGCTTGCCGAAATTCGTGGAGAACAAAAGGAGATCGGATGGGGGAGCCAGATCCGTTCCTACGTATTCCATCCATACTCCATGGTCAAAGACCACAGAACCAACACAGAATCAGGAAACGTACAAGGCGTCATGGACGGAGACATCGACCCATTCATCAACGCTTACCTTCGTTCCAAAATTCAATAATCATACCCAAGCTGGATCCTCCACCCAATTGGAGGGTTCAGCTTTTTTTTGAGGGACGGACCTCAAAAAGCGATCTGTTATTTCCATTATATGTATAAAAATATGCAGGGAATATCGTTTACATACACGAATAAGCACACGCAGACTACCGGTATTATCACTTATTGCAGAAAGCGGAATCCAATTCACTGTTGCAGAAATCCGAAATTCTGTTGTAAAGCAACTCACTATTCAAGGTCCGTCCCTCACCACCCTCACCACCATAACGCCCCAACTTATTAATGCTTTACCACGTTATTGAAGTGTTATTTACACCTCCAAGTACCCATGCTATACTCTCAAAGGTTGATACAGAGCGTGTTTGAAGGGTGGAGAAGTGAATTTTCACCTGGTTCATACATAGGCATTTCAACTATATCAAGCGAAATTTATGAGTAATCTTCGTCCGCAGAGGTTCACGGCATGACCAATTAGAGGTCCGTCCCTCTGCATACTCTGCATAAAGGAAGAGGTTGTACTCATACTATAAATACATAGGTTAAAGGAGTCGTACTGGATGGGTTTGAAAGAGAGGCGTCGTGGGCAGGCATTTAATCCGCGGAAAGAGAAGTTGTTAGAGTATTTGTTTGTTGTGGTTGGGTCAACGATTGTGGCCCTTGCGTTTAATGTGTTCTTGTTGCCGAATGAGGTGGCTTCAGGAGGGGTGAGTGGAATATCGACCATCCTGAAAGGTGTGTTTGATTGGAAACCTGCCTTTGTTCAGTGGGCATTTAATATTCCGTTATTCATTGCAGGGTTAATCTTCCTGGGCCTTCAATTCGGCGTGAAAACAGCCATCGGTACGGTTTTCCTACCGCTGGTCGTATTTTTAACAGAAGACTGGAAGCCGTGGACGGAAGATCCCCTGCTGGGCGCTTTATTCGGCGGAATTGGTGTAGGACTGGGGTTGGGAATCGTCTTTCGAGGTAAAGCGTCTACAGGAGGGACAGACCTGGCAGCACAGATTGTAAACAAATTCACCGGGTTGTCCTTGGGCACATGTGTCGCGCTGATCGATGGGATGATTGTTCTTTCTGCTGCGATTGTGTTTGACATCGAACGTGGTTTATATGCTCTAATCGGACTCTATGTGACAAGTAAAACGATTGATTTAGTACAAGTAGGCATCAGCCGTTCAAAAATGGCACTTATCATTACAAACAGACAGGAAGAAGTTCGTGAAGGAATCCTGAATAAAATTGATCGTGGTGTGACAAAACTATCTGCATACGGTGGTTATACGGACGATGAGCGCCCGATCCTGATGTGTGTGGTCGATCAAACAGAATTCACAAAACTGAAACAACTGGTCAAAACCATTGACCCATCTGCTTTCGTCGTCACCATGGACGCTTCAGAGGTGTTAGGTGAAGGTTTCAAACGGGTTTAACCTTGGTATAATTATGTAATAGAGGGACGGACCTCAATACTTCCCGTTACTCTTAAAATGTGTTCATAGGGGGAGAAAAAATGAAGAAAAAGCTACTTGGTATTGTTTTTGGCGCTTCATTGGTACTTGCAGCTTGCGGTGGCGGCGAAGAAAGTACAGAAACAAGCTCTGGCGGAGTAGACCCTGAGAAAATCGTAAACAATAAATGCACCAGCTGTCATGGTGGAAACCTTGAAGGCGGTATGGGGCCAGCCCTTAATAAAATCGGTGCTGAATTAAACAAAGATCAAATCCTGGAAGTCATTCAAAATGGTAAAGGTCAAATGCCTGCCGGACTCATCGAAGGTGAAGAAGCAGAAGCAGTGGCAGAATGGTTGGCGAATAAGAAGTAAGTGAAGAGAGGAAGAGTCCTGGACTGAGGATTCTTCTTTTTTGATTTATCCACATACTTTCTCCTTTCCCTTCTTTAAATATATGTTACAAAAGCTCATCTAATAGATTTTCTAAGGAAATTAGCAATTGAACAGCAAAAAGTTATAACCTAGTAACTTACTGAGATTAGCATCACCTAAAGGTTTAGCATCTCCTCATTATCAAACTTTTTTACTTGGTTATAGTACCAGGTTATAGATAAAAATACCTATATTTATAACGGTAAATAGGTATAATCGACAATAAAAAAGGTAAAATATACACATTATTTCAACCTTTGAAACGTAAATGTAATAATTTTTTTCCTTAACAACGGACAAAGTGATGTTATAATAATTTTCGGGAGAGCAATTCGAGGTTTTTCGCCATTTCATGTCTAATTATGGTAAAGACGTCGTTGTGTTCAAACACCGTACATATGTCGATAACAGCCAAGAGGGTAACTACATAATACAAATTAGGTGATTTTAAAATGATAGAAATGAAAGACGTGTATAAGCAATACAGCAACGGTGTGATGGCTGCCAATGGCTTTAACGTCCACATTAAGCAAGGCGAGTTTGTGTATGTTGTGGGTCCAAGTGGCGCCGGGAAGTCTACATTCATCAAGATGATGTACCGCGAAGAGAGGCCTACTAAGGGCGATATCATCGTAAACGGTATCAATCTGGCAAAATTAAAAACTAGTAGAGTTCCATACTTAAGAAGAAATGTTGGAGTCGTGTTTCAGGATTTTAAGTTGTTACCATCTCTTACAATCTATGAAAACATTGCCTTCGCACTAGAAGTAATAGAAGAACATCCAAAGCAGATAAAGAAGAGAGTCATGGACGTGCTGGAGCTGGTAGGGCTAAAGCACAAAGCAAGAATGCTTCCGAATGAATTGTCAGGCGGGGAGCAGCAACGTGTATCGATTGCACGATCCATTGTGAATACGCCGAAACTTGTGATTGCCGACGAGCCTACGGGTAACCTGGATCCGGAAACATCTTGGGATATCATGAACATCTTAGAAGATATCAGTAATCGTGGAACAACGGTGATCATGGCTACTCATAATCGGGAAATCGTAAATACCATCAAGCATCGGGTAATTGCCATCGAAAATGGCCGAATTGTTCGTGACGAACAGCGAGGTGATTACGGTTATGAAAGCTAGGACGTATGGTCGACATCTAAGAGAAAGCTTCAAAAGCATCGGACGTAATGGCTGGATGACATTCGCATCCGTGAGTGCCGTTACTGTAACCCTGCTACTTGTTGGTGTATTTATGGTACTTATGCTAAACATGAACAAGGTTGCAACCGATATTGAGAAAGACGTTGAAGTACGCGTACTACTTGAGATCGGTACTGAAAAAGCTCAAGTAGAAAAAATAGATAAGAAGATTAACCAAATAAGTGGAGTGGAATCCGTAGAGTATTCTTCTAAGGAAGAAGAACTTCAAAATCTTGTAAAGGATTTAGGAGACGATTTCCGATTATTCGAACAGGATAATCCATTATACGATGTATTTATCGTAAAAGCGGAAAATCCCCGTGAAACTGGGAAAATCGCTGCTGAAGTCAGCAAGTATGAAGGTGTGAACGAAGCACTTTATGGTGAAGCGAAGATTGAAAGATTGTTTAATGTATTGGAAATGAGTCGAAACGTTGGATTAGTGTTAATCATCGGTCTATTGTTTACCGCCATGTTCCTCATCTCAAATACAATTAAAATCACCATTGTCGCCAGAAGAAGGGAAATCGAGATAATGAAACTCGTGGGTGCAACCAACTGGTTTGTACGCTGGCCATTCATTCTAGAAGGGTTATGGCTTGGAATTTTAGGTTCTATTATCCCGATCGCTCTTGTCACAACAGGTTACTACTATGCTTATGAATTTATTAAACCAAAACTACAAAACCATTTTATTCAGATATTAGATTTTACCCCCTTTATCTATCAAGTAAACGGATTGATTCTATTAATGGGTTGCCTGATTGGCGCTTGGGGAAGCTTTATGTCTGTACGTAAATTCTTAAAAGTGTAAAATTTGATAGGTTGATAGAAGCTGAAAGGAGCATGCCGCTTGAACAAGAAGTATTTCATATCATTATCAATTGCAGCAGCATTAACAATCGGGAGTCTACCAACGTTAGGGACAACAGCTAACGCTCATTCCCATTCTGTGGAGGAATTACAAAAGCAACAAGAAGACATTTCTTCTAAAAAAGAGGAAATCAATGGAAAGATCGATGAGAAAAAATCAGAGATTAACCAAAACATCAATAAACAACAAGAAATCCAATCACAAATTGCAGAAATTAGTACAAAATTAAAAGATACTGAAACAAAGATTACTGAGAAAACAAAAGAGATTGACGAAACAACAGCAGAAATCAATAAACTTAAAGAAGAAATTGAAGTTCTAAAGCAAAAGATAGAAGAACGTAACGAACTATTAAAAGAACGTGCCCGCGCCATCCAGGAAAAAGGCGGCTCTGCAAATTATCTTGATGTACTACTTGGTGCGGACAGCTTCGGTGACTTCATCAACCGTGTAACAGCAGTTAATACAATTGTAAGTGCAGATAAGAAGATCATGGACGAACAAAAACGTGATCAGGCTGAATTAGAAAAGAAACAAGAAGAAGTAGAAGGCAAGCTTGCAGAATTAGAATCTACTAAAGCAAGTCTGGAGTCTTTGAAAAAAGATCTTGATAGTCAAAAAGCTAAAAAAGCGGATTTATTCAAGCAGCTAGAAGCGCAGCAGGCTTCTTTGGAAGTGGAAAAGAAAGATCTTCAAAAAGAATCGGATGAGCTTTCTAAAATGGAACACCAGCTTGAAGGTGAAATCCAGGCTGAACAAGCACGTCTAGCAGAACTTGCACGCCAGCGTGAAATCGAACGCAAGCGTCAAGCGGAAGCTGAAGCGGCAAAACGTGCAGCAGAACAACAACAAGCAACTGCGAGCAGCAATAGCGGTGGTGGTTCTTCTTCTGCAGCACCTGCTCCATCAGCTCCAAGTGCACCAGTAAGTGCCGGTGCCTGGACAGCTCCAGCTTATGGAACGATTACAACTAATTTTGGCTGGGACACATTGAACGGTAAACAACGTTACCATTATGGTACAGATATCGCGGCAAGAGGAAGTGTTCCGATCTCAGCAGCAGCTGATGGATATGTCATCAAGAGTCAGTACAGCTCAAGCTATGGTAACGTAGTATACATCACTCACTCAATTAATGGTCAAACGTTCACGACGGTTTATGCCCACATGGCTTCTTCATCAGTTAGCTCTGGACAAGCAGTGAACAAAGGTGACAGAATCGGTTACATGGGTAACACAGGATACTCTTTCGGTCAGCATTTACACTTTGAGCTTCACGCAGGTTCTTGGAATGCATCGAAATCCAATGCTGTAAACCCACGTCAATATATTAACTTTTAATTAGAAAACCCCGCTCATGGCGGGGTTTCTTTTATAGATATACTTCATTTGGTTTGTATTACATAAAGATGTAAGGAAATGGAATGGAATATTATTCTCATGACTGTTTTCATATCCTTTTTCTTCTAGTATAATGACAACTATATTACCTAAATATTATAACTAATGATTTGTATAGTCCTTCGAAAAGGCAAACTAATTGAAAGATTAGGACGCAAAACCACGGGTCTTCCATTTTTATTTTAAAATAATGATCGCCGGGTTACCGAAAACAATGGATTACAATGAATACTAATTAGGACGTTTTATTAGTATCATTTTGCCTGCCTTTTTGGTGGGATTTTTTTATCTATATGTCCAGTATAGTAGGATTTGAATCTGTAGTAAGGATGATGATGTTGGAATCGACTGAATTAAAAAGGCAATTAAGAAGTTTTTGTAGAAGGAATCGTACTGCATTAAAGTATACCTATGTTGGTGAATATTCAGCAGAAGAAATCACCGAGATGATTATTGAAAATCTCGGCGCAGAAGAGGTTAAGAGGATACTAAACGACATTGAAATCATCCATCGCCGTGGTGGAAATACAGTTACATACTTTATGCTTATTTTAGAAGGATTAAAAGCAGCATAAAAACCGAATGCGGATCCAATCCGGCATTCGGTTTTATTTATGTAACAGGCAGTAATTGCTCTTCAAGCCCTTGTTTCTAATATACCGTCATCTCATATGGAAGTAGTTCGTGCATATTTCAATGATTAGACACACACTCTTTCCGTAAATCTGTAATAATTCTCATATAGGATACACTATGAGTAAATAACTTGCTTGTATATGTAGAATTTAAGATACTAATACATAACGGGGTATATTTGCCGAACGGAGGAAACCAAATGACAGGAGATTTATTCGAACATCATAAAGCGTCAAAGCTCCTCGATCCAAAACGTCAGGAGCTCGTACCAGTGGTCAAAGTACTCGAACTTCTCAACCTTGATAAAGACGATATCGTTGCCGACTTAGGGTGTGGAAATGGCTATCTGACTCTTCCCATTGCCAAAACGGTTGAAACAAAGGTCCAGGCAGTAGATCTGCAGCAGGAAATGCTGGAATACCTGAAACATCGAGCAAACGAAGAAAATGTAGCCAATATCGTGTATGTGAAATCATCCCTGGAATACCTCAGCTTCAACAAAGGTACCTTGGATAAAATCGTATCCGCCTTTGTCTTGCACGAAGTTCCAGATCTGATCAAAGTATTTCAGGATCTACACGATATGCTGAAGAAAGATGGAATTTGGCTGATCCTGGATTGGGAAAAGGTAGAATCAGAAATGGGACCACCAATAGATCATCGGATTTCTTCCGGGGAACTCGATCGACAGCTCAAATCATCCGGGTTCCACACAACAGTAGGTCACTTGCATCCATCGGTTTATTATATTGTCGTGAAAAAAGGGTAGGGAACATCGATATATAGGAAATAAAGATAGCTATCTTAATCAAACATTAACATTTCCTGTTCATACTGTTCATGTAAAGGAGTGAACAGTATGACGGAAGTATCGATTTGGTTTGCATTAGCCGCCGGGGCACTATCCTTTTTTTCACCTTGTGTGTTTCCGCTTCTCCCGGCTTACGTAAGTCATTTAACAGGTGGACAGGCAAGAGAAGGACAAATGCAGGTGGAAAGATCGGTGGTCTTACTTAGGTCATTTGGTTTTATTGCAGGATTTTCCCTCATCTTCACTCTAATGGGGGCCTCTGCCAGCTTTCTTGGAGAGGTTTTCTCAGAATATCGGATTTACATTGAACAGATTGCAGGGATTTTGATTATTGTATTTGGTTTACAGATGATGGGCTGGCTTAGCTTTTCTTTCTTAATGAAAGATACGAGAAAGTTTGAAACAAGGAAAAAAGGGACAGCTGTGGGTTCTATCCTGCTGGGCATGGCCTTTGCCAGCGGATGGTCACCATGTGTTGGATTAACCCTTTCTTCCATTCTTTTATTAGCAAGTGCCAGCAGTACATTGACTCAAGGAGTCGTGCTGCTGATTGTGTATTCGCTTGGTTTGGCGGTACCATTCCTGCTGATCTCACTGATGATCACGAAGACATTTACCGTAATGAAAGTGGTCAATAAAATCTTGCCAAAGGTTTCTAAAATCAATGGAGCATTGATGATTGCATTGGGATTTCTTGTGTTCAGCGGAAAGATGCAGCAAATCAGCTCGTACTTATCCGTATTTAGTCTCTTCTCAACATAGGGGGAAAGTATGAAGGTTCAAAATAAGACGATTATGATTGTTGAAGACGATATGAAAATCCGTAAACTGATCAAGCTCTTCCTCGAAAAAGAAGGATACGAGGTATTTGAAGCAAGTGATGGTGAAGAAGGGAAACAACTGTTCAAAGAACATGACCCATGCTTTGCGATACTGGACTTGATGCTTCCGAAAACTCAAGGGGAAGAGCTTTGCCGGTGGATACGGGAAGAAGAGAAAAGTGATATCGGCATTATTTTCGTTACGGCAAAAACGAGTGAAGAAGAGCGGATCCATGGGTTGAAAGCTGGAGCGGATGATTATGTCACAAAGCCATTTAGTCCATCCGAGCTCGTTACCCGCGTGGACACTGTGCTGCGCAGAACAGGGACACGCTGCCAGAAGCTCAGTAGGAAAGGGTTGACGTTGAAGCCTTTGAAGGGTGAGGTCACCTATAAAGGAGAAGTCCTGGAATTAACGACTTTCGAATTCAGGATCCTTCACTTTTTAATGACGCATGCTGGTCAAGTGATTTCAAGACAACAGATTCTTGACTCCCTGTATGACATGAATCAAAAAGTGGTTTCGGAACGAACGATTGATGTCCATATCCGCCACCTTCGTCAAAAACTTCAAGAATTGACGCGTCAACCATTTATCCAAACCGTTAGAGGGATGGGGTATAAGTTTGATGCTTAAAAGGAAAAAAGTGTGGGGAATCTTCACCCAGTTGACTTTCCTTAACACCATTATCATTGCCATAGTCATTGTCATTGCAGGATTTACTGTGAAAAACTATGCTTGTACACTCGTAAATCAGCAAGAGATTACAGGAACTAACTTAGAAACCCTCCTAAATCAGTACTTAGTAAAAGTAAGTATTTTGGCATTCATCCTTGCAGGCGGATTTCATTTTATTTTATTAAAATGGTTGATTCATCCTCTAAAAAAATTAACCGCAGCAACTCAAGAGCTGCAAAAAGGGAAGCACCCGACAAAGCTAAAGAATCCTCTGATTTATGAGGTGAAAGAGCTGAATGATGCCTTCAATGAACTATCAGAAAGAACGGCTACCGTAAAAGCAAAGCAAAATCGTTTGCTGAGAGATCTGTCTCATGAATTAAGAACCCCCCTGACGAATTTATCAGGCTATCTCGAAGGACTTGAAAAAGGGGTTATTGAAGGTGACCAAGAGATGTATCGCTCACTTCAAGAAGAAACGGCACGAATCGAACGATTGCTGGAACAACTCGTCCGGATCAATAAATGGACCCCGGATGGAGAAATGAAGAACTTCAACCATGAAGAAATTCTCATCCACGAACTCATAAAGAGACGGATCACCATCTTTCACGTCAAATTTCTTGAGAAAGGTATAGAATTGGACTACAATATAAAGCCTTTCAATCTGGAAGGGAGTACAGATGGACTCAATCAAGTCCTTAGCAATATCCTTCAAAATATTGTGGATTATGACAATGGGAAGAAGGTAAGGATAGAAGGCTGTATAGAGAAGGAACATTATCTTATCCGTTTTTCACATAAAGGAAGAAGGATTCCCATCGAAGAAAGCGAGCTTATTTTCGAACGTTTTTATCGAGTGGATGCTTCACGTTCCCTAGTGACAGGTGGAACCGGACTGGGACTCGCAATTGCCAAAGAAATTGTGCAAGCTCATTGAGGAGACCTTTCCCTCGTTACTGATAGCTCTTCCCATACCTTTGAAATTCGACTTCCCATTCCTAAATAAAGAATGATTTAAGGAGAATATCATGACACAACAATGGTACACTATAGGCTCCTTCACATTCCCTGCTTCATGGGGATCCATTATAGCATCGTTCATACTCACATTCTTGTTCCTCTTCTTCTGGAAAAGAAAAGCGAGCGATTGGTATTCCAATAGTATATTTACCTTTTTACTCGTCTGGAAGCTGAGTGTGATTGTGGTTGACTTTCAAACGGTTATGGAGCATCCCATTACGATCCTCTATTTTCACGGAGGAACCATTGGGTACTGGTTAGGACTGATAGCGGCTCTAACTTACATATTTGTTAAAAAAGTAGATCATCCGTTTACTATAATCATTTCATGGATGGTCACGGTTCTTGTCTTTGAAGCTGTGCTTCATATGCTTCATCACCACTATCTTCTAGCTGGTATACAAGTGCTAATCAATCTATTGATCCTTGTCTTTTTTATTAAAAAAAACAGTGATCCCGGCGGCGATATTTGGGCAGGACAGTTATTGGTTATGTTTACGTTAGTCCAGCTATTTCTAAGTGCCTTCATTGGCGGATTTGAATTTACCGTCACCGCCTGGACGTATCTGATCATGATGACTTATCTCATCTTTCTTTTAAACGTAAGGAGGAAACACAATGAATAAACGAAATTTTGCGTTGGCCATCGTTGCGCTTCTGATCGGCATTTTCTTAGCGAACTTTTTTCAGGATCAGCAGGAAAAGAAGGCAAGAGAAGAGGCCGCTCAATTAGCCAATGAATCCATGGATCTGTCTAATGCAGCGCAGGGGCTAGCAAAAGGGGACCGCGCTCCGGATTTTGAATTAACCACCTTAGCTGGTGAAGACGTAAAGCTTTCAGATTATCGAGGTAAGAAAGTGATCCTGAACTTCTGGGCTACCTGGTGTCCTCCGTGTAAAGCCGAAATGCCTCATATGCAGAGCTACTACGAAGAGAATGCAGAGAAAGAAAACGTTGAAATCCTTGCCGTCAACCTGACGTCCATGGACGATGGGGAAAAGGCTGTCCAGGAATTCATCGACGGCTACGAACTCACCTTTCCCATCCCAATGGATAAAAAGGGTGAAATCGGAGACGAATACCGGGCGTTCACCATCCCGACCACCTACATGATCGACACCAAAGGCATCATCCAACACAAAATCGTCGGTCCCATGAACGAAGAAATGATGGGTAAAATGGTCGAAGGAATGGAATAATGGAGAGGGACGGACCTCTGAATATCGATGTTTGACCTTATACGCTATGAGGTATTAAATGAATGTGATCAAAAAAGGAGGAGATGTGAACATGTTTCATTACACTAAAGAAGTCTCGATGAATGTGAAAGAAGCTGTGGAAGCGGTAGAATCCAACCTTAAAGATGAAAGCTTCGGTGTACTATGGAATCTCGATCTTGCTCAGAAGCTTCAGGATAAGGGCCTTGATTTCAATGAAGAAGTAGTCGTATTAGAGGTATGTAATCCTCATGAAGCCAAAAAAGTACTGGAAGAAAGCATGCTCGTAAGCTACTTCCTCCCATGTAAAGTCACGGTATACACAGAAGGCGGTACAACCAAGATCGGTATGGCAAAACCAAGCAAGCTGATCGAAATGGTGGATAACGATGAACTGAAAAGCCTGGCATTGGATATTGAAAATCGCTTGATCGGATGTTTAGATAACGTTCAATAAACGACCAGCACCTGTTGCAAGTGGACAGGTGTTTTTTTTATGCCTTCGGTACCTCATACTCCTCACAATCTTCTGAATATGATACACTTTTAAAAATACATAGATTCAGGAAGGATGACAGAGAGATGAAGTTCACAACGAAGGTCGTACATAGTCAGTTAAAAGGGACTGAGGAAATCCGCAGTAAGACGACTCCGATTTATCAAACATCTGCATTTTCTTTTACCTCTTTAGAAGAGTTGGAGGGTTTCTATGAGGGGAAATCCCCTTATCTCTATACAAGAACGGGAAATCCAAATACAGACGAGCTTGGTAAGATGGTAGCTGACTTGGAAGGAGCCAAGGCAGGTGTCGCAACCTCTTCTGGATTATCGGCCATCCTTGTTGGAATCCTTGCTATTGTGCAATCAGGCGATCATATCATTGCCGCTGAGGATTTATACGGCGGTACGTTCCATATGTTAAAAGAAGAGCTGAAATCATTCGGTATTTCTACTTCATTCGTTGATTTTACAAGTGTGGAAGAATTAGAGGAGGCCATTACTCCACAAACCAAACTCCTCTACAGTGAGACCGTTACAAACCCGTTTATGCGAGTGGAAGATATCCCGAAAATGGTCGAATTCGCGGAAAAACACAACCTGAAAACTATGATCGACAACACATTTGCCACACCGTTTCTGCGCCAGCCTTTCTTAGAAGGAGTGGACCTGGTCGCTCACAGTGCCACGAAGTATATCGGAGGACACAGTGATATCACAGCAGGAGTCGTCGTGGGAAAAGAAGAGCTTGTCCAAAAAGCGAGAGAAAAAGTCGTCAACATCGGATCGAACCTGAGTCCATTTGAAGCGTGGCTGACATGCCGCGGAGCAAAAACATTGGCTCTTAGAATGGGAACCCAAGCAAGAAATGCCGAAGTCCTGGCGTCGGACCTTCGAACAAATGAATATGTGAAGGAAGTCTATTACCCAACGGATTTATCCGATAAAGGAAATGGAGCCATCGTAACGATCGAGCTATCCAACACATGTGATATCAGCACATTTTTCAAATCACTTGCCTGGATTAAAATCATCCCGTCCTTAGCCGGAGTGGAAACAACGGTTTCTTATCCCTTAGGAACCTCCCACCGCGCTCTACCGAAAGATGCGCAGGAAAAACTGGGCATAAACACACATGTCGTACGCATATCGTTAGGTATTGAAGACGGGGAAGACATTGTCGCTCAATTGAACGAAGCGATTGCAGCTTCTGTTAAAAATTAAATAATGGAAAAATTCTAAAAATACACTTGACGTTGAGGTCGTTTACCCCTTATAATTCATCTCAACGCAAGAATTTTCACATTGACAACTACATGCTCTTATCCAGAGAGGTGGAGGGACTAGGCCCGATGAAACCCGGCAACCTTCATGTGCGCAGTAATGCGTCGCATGAAAAGGTGCTAATTCCTGCAGGCGATTTGCCTGAAAGATAAGAGGAGGACCCTATTAAATTAGACCCTCTTCTTAGGAAGAGGGTTTTTTGTTTTTTCCTCTTCTATCTTCTTAGTAAAACACATTTCAGACATTAGGGTGTTCTGCAAGAATGTTTGGAGATATTCAGCTGCTGATTTTTTGAAAAATTTCAGCAGCTGAAAAAAACATCTTTTTTAACAGCTGAATATGTCAACCGTAGCATTTAAACAAACCCAATCCCCAAAAACCATTTTAGGAGGAATTCTCTATGACAAAATCATTCGATTTCGACACACTACTTCTTCACGGTGGCCAGGAGCCGGATCCATCAACAGGGTCAAGAGCAGTGCCGATTTATCAAACGACATCCTATGTTTTCGATAACAGTGATCATGCTGCAAAATTATTTGCCCTTGAAGAACCGGGAAACATTTATACCCGTATCATGAACCCGACAGTAGACGTGTTGGAAAAGCGCCTTGCTCTTTTAGAAGGGGGAATTGGAGCACTCGGTGTTTCATCCGGAATGGCTGCTATCTCTCTATCAATCTTGAATATCGCAGGAGCAGGTGATGAAATTGTAGCAGCTACCAATCTTTACGGTGGAACCTATAATTTATTCTCGACCACTCTTCCGAAATACGGGATCAAGGTCCATTTTGTAGATCCGACTGACCCGGAAAATTTCCGCAAAGCGATCACTACTAAAACGAAAGCTGTATTCGCAGAGACAATCGGAAATCCGAGTCTTCACGTCCTCGATATTGAAGCGGTGGCAAAGGTGGCTCATGAAAATCATATCCCGCTGATCATCGATAACACATTTGCCACTCCATATGTATGTAAGCCGATCGAGTGGGGAGCGGATATCGTCATCCACTCTGCAACAAAATGGATCGGCGGTCACGGTACAGCAATCGGGGGAGTGGTGATAGACGGTGGGAAGTTCGATTGGAATCATGATAAGTTCCCGGGCTTCACGGAAGAGGACCGGAGCTATAATGGACTTCGCTACGCACAGGATGTGGGCCCTGCAGCCTTTATTACAAAATTAAGAGTGCAGCTGCTTCGTGATTTGGGAGCGTGCTTAAGTCCTCAAAACGCATTCCTATTGCTACAGGGATTAGAAACGCTGCATCTTCGCATCGAACGTCACACAGAGAATGCCTTGAAGATTGCGGAGCATTTAGATCAGCATAATGGTGTCGCTTGGGTATCCTATCCTGGGTTGCCGCAGCATCCGTCTCATAAACTTGCTCAAAAATATTTGAAAAACGGAGCGGGATCCATCGTCGTCTTTGGTATTAAAGGTGGTAGGGATTCAGGACGGAAAGTAGTCGATAATATCTCCCTTTGGTCTCATGTTGCCAACGTAGGAGATGCGAAATCACTGATTATCCATCCGGCATCCACGACCCATCAGCAATTAAACGACCAGGAAATCCGTGCGACAGGTGTGACCGAGGATCTGGTGAGACTTTCTGTTGGATTAGAGTCTGTGAAGGACCTGATCGAGGACTTGGATCATGCCATTGAAGTGGCGTTAGAAACATCACGGGTATAATGGGAGATATTTTGAACCAGCGGGGGTATACCGGGTGAAATCCTGATCACCCCAACCATAACACCAAAAAAGGAGGTGGAGGAATGGAGAGGCCATACACCTATGAAGTTAGCTCCATTACCATCCCATCCCTAACATTAGAGTCAGGCACCACGTTGAAAAATGTAGATCTTACGTATGAACGAACAGGAAACAAAGACGGACCGACCATCCTGGTTTGCCATGCCCTCACCGGGACCCATATCGTGAAAGGGACGAGTGAAGACCGTGGCTGGTGGGACGGACTGATTGGTCCCGGGTCGTATATTGATACTGAATATTTTAATGTGATTGCCTTTAATGTATTAGGAGGATGTGAAGGAAGTACGGGACCGGCGTCCACCAATCAACATACGGGAGAACGATACGGTCCGGACTTCCCGGGTATTACGATAAGGGACATGGTCCATGCCCAATATAAAGCACTTCAACAACTTTCAATCGACCAAATCGAAGCAGTAATTGGAGGCTCCCTGGGAGGGATGCAGGCCTTGGAATGGGGAGCCCTGTATCCTGCCTATATCAATAAAGTATTCGCCCTTGCCGTCACTCCTGCCTTAAATGATTATGGTCTCGCTTATAATCACATCGGAATCACCGCGATTGAAGAGGATCCCGGGTTTCAAAAGGGGCATTATCCACCAGGCGCTATTTTAAAAGGGTTAGAGATTGCCAGAATGGTCGGTATGGTCACGTACCGGACTCAGGAGCTGTTCGATCAGCGTTTCCAACGTGAAAAGCAAAACGAACGGTTCAATGTCGAAAGCTATCTCGATTACCAAGGAAAGAAATTAGGAAAGCGGTTTGATCCAAACAGCTATCTTACCCTGCTGAAAGCGATGAATTCACATGATATCGGAAGGGGAAGAGGAGGAATAGAAGAGGTAGCGAAGAATTATCAGTGTGAACTGATTTCAATAAGTTATGAAGGAGATTTAATTTACTCACCTCACTACCTAAAGGAATTTACACATCTTGTACCAAGGAGTGAACATTACTTTATCTCCACTTCCTTTGGTCATGACGGATTCCTGGTGGAATTTGAAAAGTGGGGAGGAATCATTGCTTCTCATCTCAATAACTATCACGTTCAAAGAGTTTTTACAGGTGCAAAATAAGAGCTCCCTTATCATAACTCGTCCCCCTCCGGCATATAGTTAGATAAGCAAAGACATCGCACCGCCTTAGCGCGTTTTTGTGTGGTGTCTTTTTCGTTGGATAAGAAAGGCTGGCGTCCTTAGTCGCGCCACTCTTATCTATACAAGACCAACAACAAGCTGGAGGGGAATATATGGAGTGGACGGGCAGAAAGCTCATCATCACAATCATCATTAGCATGCTGATCGGTGCTGGAGGAATGTATGGCGGCTTGGAATGGACGGGCAAGGGTGGGGACGAGCTTGCTCAGTTTGACGGAAAAGGCGAGCTCAATGACAAGCTGCACAAAGTAGAAGTAGCATATGACTTGATTAGTGACAAGTTCTTTCAGGATGTGGATAAAGGGCAGCTCGTGGAAGGTGCGATTCAGGGAATGCTGAAGACACTGGATGACCCTTACTCCGTTTACATGAATGCCGAAACGGCATCGCAGTTTAATGACGCTTTGGATTCTTCTTTTGAAGGAATTGGAGCAGAAGTCACAATCATGGACGGAAAGCTGATCATTGTTGCACCTTTTAAAAATTCTCCTGCGGAAGAAGCGGGACTGAAACCGAATGACCGGATTATTAAAGTAGACGGAAATAGTATCGAAGGACTTGACCTATACGAAGCTACTTTGAAAATCAGAGGGAAAAAGGGTACTGAGGTTCAATTGGAAATTACGCGGGAAGGACTGACGGAACCCATCAAAGTATCTGTGAAACGTGATAAAATACCTGTCGAGACGGTCCTCTCTGATGCGAAGGAAGTAAATGGAAAGAAAACGGGATACATCCAGATTACTACTTTCTCAGAAAATACCGCCGTTGATTTTAAAAAGCAATTAGAGGAACTTGAGAAGAAAAAGGTAGAAGGATTGGTCCTTGATGTGAGAGGGAACCCAGGAGGTCTCCTTTCGAGTGTAGAAGAAATTCTTAAAGAATTTGTAACGGAGAAAAAGCCGTATGTTCAAATTCAAGAGCGAAGTGGGGAAGTGATGAAATCTTTCTCAAACAGTAAAGCAAGAAAGGTTTACCCTGTTGTAGTGTTGATAGATGAAGGAAGTGCCTCGGCCTCTGAAATTCTCGCTGGTGCACTAAAAGAGGCTGAAGGATATCCACTCATCGGAACGAAGAGCTTTGGGAAAGGCACGGTACAACAAGCCGTTCCAATGGGAGATGGCAGCAATATCAAGTTGACCATGTTCAAGTGGCTGACGCCAAATGGAAACTGGATTCATAAAAAGGGGATCAAACCGGATATCCCTGTCAGACAGCCATCCTATTTCTACGCCCACCCGCTTCAAATTGAAAAGCCCCTTCAAGAAGGGATGAACAATGAACAGATTCAAAACGCCCAGGAAATGCTTCAAGGACTTGGATTCTCCATTGACCGCGTGGATGGATACTTCAGTAAGAAAACGGAAAAGGCAGTAAAGGATTTCCAAAGTCAGGAGAGTATCGATGTTACAGGGATCATTGATTCTGTAACGGGGGAAAGATTACAGGAAGAAATCTTTGAAGCGGTAAAGAATGAGAAGAATGACCTGCAGCTGCAGGCGGCTTTAGAGTATATTGAAAGAACAGCACAGCGTTAATAAATGGGGAGCCGGCCATCATGATGGTCGGCTCTATTTTCATTTGGGAAATTATACATAATCACTTGTATTTCCTGTTTATCCGACATCATTTCCCGGGAAAATATGCAGAATACTGTCGGAATTGAAATCGAATCGTAAAACGATCAAATAAAATTGCAATAGGTTTTAGGGGAGTCTTTTGATAAAATAGTAGATAATGCAAATTTTCTTAAAAAAGGTGGTGACAGTTCATTGGTTGAGCTTTGGTTGCTTGAGGTTGTGAAGGGATTTGGAAAGTTATTTCTTCATCCTGTATTATATTTGTCTGTGTTTTTCGCTATCATGACGGGCTATTATCGTGTCAAAAGAGAACGGAGGGACTTTAATACGAGATTGCTGGACGGTTATCATGATACGCGGGTTCTATTTTCATATGGAATTGTGGTTGGATTGCTGTTTTCTGTCGTAACAGTTGGAGCAGGGGTTGTGATTCCTTTCGTCGGAATCATGTTAATAGGGTTGGTGTCCACCCTGTTTGCATTAACGAGTCGTTTTCACCTCATGTCTGCAGCCATGACGGTAGGGTTTTCGTATTTCATCCTGGTGGCGGTGGATTATTTTCAGTGGGAAATCCCTTATGTGAATACATATGTAGATAACTTGAATTTAGGGCTGCTGAGCTCCATTGTCGTGCTTCTTGGTGTGTTGACGATGATTGAAGGAAGCCTGATTCGATTGAACGGGTGGAAGCATACCTCACCCCGTCTACTTAAAAGTGCCCGTGGACTGAAAGTAGGTGCCCATCAAGGGAAGAAGCTGTGGCTTGTGCCAATGTTTGTGCCGGTTCCTACCGGGACATTGACCCTTCCGTTTGAATGGTGGCCGGTATTTACAATGGGGACGGAAACGTATTCTCTCCTTTGTGTGCCGTTTCTCCTTGGTTTTCAGCAGCTTGTGAAAAGTACCTTGCCTGAGGTTGCGATCAAGCATACAGGTTACAGGGTTTTCTGGCTTGGTGCTTTCGTATTGACGCTTGCTGTAACGGGATTCTGGGCTCCCCTATTTTCAATTGGAGCAGCTGTTGTGGCAATGGGAGGACGGGCATGGATTGCCTATCGCTACCGAAGTGCTGAGGATTCTAAGCCATACTTCTTTAAAAGACAGTCTAAGGGAGTCATGATTCTTGGAATTCTACCTGGTTCTCCTGCAAAGAAACTGACGCTTCAAGTAGGGGAAATCGTACTGAAAGTGAATGGAGTCGAAGTAAATACAGAAAGAGCGTTTTATGAAGCCCTTCAAAAAAACGGGGCGTACTGTAAGCTTGAGGTACTTGGAACAAACGGGGAAAACCGTTTTACGCAAGGAGCCCTCTATGAAGGTGATCATCACGAGCTGGGAATCCTTTTTGCCGATGAATCTTCAGGATGGGAGCATCATCAGGTTTCGTAATGAAAAAGGATAGCCGCGGCTATCCTTTTTTAAATAGATTTATGAATGGGATGAAGCCTCTTCTGCTCGCTTCTCCGTCTTATCAATAATTGACGTACCGACCAAATCTCCCGTCACATTAAGAGCCGTACAACCCATTCCAACAAGGGCATCGATCGCCGTCAGCAGGGCAACGGTCTCCATCGGTAACCCCAGCTGTGCGAATACAGTGGCAATCATGATGATGCCTGCTCCCGGAACGCCGGCAGTTCCAATCGATGCTAGTGTTCCGACGAGGACGACGACCAGCATGTCAGTCAAACTTAATGGATTGCCGACTACGTTAGCCGCGAAAACAGCGGACACTGCGATTCGAATCGCAGCACCATCCATATTAATCGTGGCCCCGAGGGGTAAGCTGAACCCATATAAGCTCTTCGGCAGACCAAGGTTTTTTGCTGCGTTTAAAGTAAGAGGCAGGGTACCAGAACTGCTTTGAGTCACAAATGCTGTAATCATCGGTGCTCTTGCTTGAGCAAAGAACCTGCCTGGGCTGATTTTAAACAAAAGTAAGGCCATAATATAAATGGAAATTTGAACAAATAAAGCAATGTAAAGGACAAGAATCATGTTTCCTAGAGACAATAGTGTATCCAATCCTTGTTTCCCGACCGTTTCCGCCATGATGGCGAAGATACCGATCGGAACATATTGAAGGATCACTTTCATTACGGCCAGCGTGGCTTCGTTCAAACCGTTTACGAACTTATACACATGTTCGCCGAGTTCATGATGTTCAGTTGCTGATCTTAAATAAGAGATGGCAATGCCGAACACGATGGCGGTAAAGATGATTCCCAATAGATTCATTTCCGTGAACGCTGTGACGATATTGTCCGGGATAATATTCAATAGAACACTGGTCACCCCCGGATTTTCCGGTACTTCAAACTTCTCCGATGTATCCAGATTCATTCCTGTTCCCGGATTAAAGATACTTGCAACGGCAATCCCGACGATAATCGCTAAAGCAGATGAGAATAAATAGTATAAGAACGTTTTTCCACCCATTCGCCCCAGTTTGTTTACATTTGTCTGATTCACCCCGACTATCAATGTAAATAGAATAAGGGGGATGATAAGGAATTTGAGCAAGCGGATCAGGATGTCACCCAATGGTGAAAGAATCGCTGCATCCTTTCCAAATAAAAGCCCTGCGGCAATTCCTAAGAGAAGGGCGACAGTTATTTTCACAATGAGCGATGTATTGAGATAGCCTCTCCAAAGAGAATTCATTTTTACGCCTCCTTTAGTTTAGTAGTAGATTTCCCTAACGATTACAAACATAACATTTATATAATTCTGATGGGTTTAGTAAGTTTTTATGGTCATAAGATACAACAGAATACTGATAGTGTCAAAATCCATGCCTAAAGGCTGTTTTCGTTAGCTTAGTTGGTGTTTTATAAGAAAAAGTGGGAGTGGAGTATAGCTTCAGGATGCTCGCTTACCGCATGGCGGAGTGAAGGTTAATAAGGGGAGAAACATGAGGAACTTGATTAGCTTTCTTCATGATGAAAAAAAGGAGCTGCCTGCTGGCTGCTCCTTTTCATTCTTAATAGATGCTCAAATGACGGTTTTTACCTTTTAAAATTTGAAAGACGCCATATAGAAATAACCCGACGGCTACAATTCCCAGCAGCCATTGTCCATAAGGTTGTTGAGCTATCTTGGAAAGAGCTCCATCCAACCCTTGTGTTTTATCTGGATCTGCTGTGATTGCGGTTTGTATAAAGAAATAGCCAATCAGTAAAAAGACGGTTCCCCGGGAATATAGTCCGAGCTTTCCTGTCTTTCTTCCCAGTTCCCATTCTTTTTCACTCATTTCATGTCGTTTAAATTTGTTCGTGTATTTTTCAGTATAAGCTTTATGAATTTCATAGAGTGCATATCCAATAATGATAAGTCCGACAATCCCGACAATCCATTGACCAAAGGGCTGGGACAATAACTTAGCAGATAAGGTTTGTTTTGATCCCGACCCCGAACCGGAGCTTTTGGCATGCATGGCAATGGCGAAAGCATTATAAGTCAAAGAACCGTAGGCAATCCCGCTGATCAGATTAGCCAGTCTTCTAAACATGGATTTCCCATCGTTTTTCACATGTTCCGGATCCTTTACCACTTGAATGAGGCGCCAAAGAACGATGCCGATCAGGCCAATACCCAATATCCAAAGAAGGACTTCCCCAAAGGGTTTGCTCGCCACTGCTGAAAAGGCACCACTCGAGTCCGAAGTGCTTCCTCCTATTCCGAGTGCGGCCATCACGGCTAATGCACCAATCAGCATATAAACAATTCCTCTTGAAATATATCCAATTCGTGCAAACCCTTTAATCCAAGGTTTTATATCATTAGATGAAACAGATGAACTTGTGCTTGATGATGTAATGGATGAAACTCCTGCCATATACAAGTCTTCCCTTCTGGTTCTATTTTCGTCATACTTATGTATGCTATTCCCCGTATACTGAAAAGAGAAACCTTTTTAACGAACAGTAAATGCTGGATGGATTGAACTAAATTTGCCTTTTTTTCTTTTGAAAAATTGCTCTTTACTCAAAGATTGTTGTTTTTTAACAAAAGGTCTGCTTTGGCTCTGTCAATCAGAATGTGCTGGATGGTGAGGGGAACTGCTTCGCTTTCCGCGGACGTTCGGCCGAGCCTCCTCAGCTTCGCTTCCGGGGTCTCGGCACGCCGTACTTCCGCAGGAGTCTACGCAGTTCCCCTCACCATCTTTAAGGGATTTTCTTGACAGAGCTAAAAGGTGTTAAAAGAAAATCTAGATAGAAAACAAAATTGGTCTTTCTTAAAAAGAAAATAATCTCTCCTCAGCTTTAATGAGGTTGTTTGCTAAAATTCTATTTTTTATTCATTTCTTTTAAGGATATATGCTCAGAAAATTGATTGGAGCGGAAGGTGCTCGACTCCTGCGGGAATAGCGGGAAAGTTGAGACCCCGCTGGGCAAAGCCTGAGGAGGCTCAACTCACGCCCCGCGGAAAGCGAGCACCTGTAGCGGAAATCAACCACTACTCGCTTTTTCAATAGCAAAAAACTTTACGAAAAGAGACTAAAAAATTTTACATAAAACCTATTTACAACGAATTAGGAGAGGAGTAATATATCTATCATCAAATGAATATTCTTTATCGCTTAATTCATTTTTGAAGCGGGGGACCCGAGTATTAAAAGGGGTGAATCCTTTCTTGGAAAGGTAGGGCTACTTCCATGACCCGAATCCGTCAGCTAACCTCGTAAGCGTAATGGGAGAGGATGATACTTGTGATCGATTATGGATGACCACAGGCTTAGTTCCTGCTGGTCTTTTTGTGTTGTTTAGAATTCTGGATCCGGAGGCCAGAGGTGATGAGTCAAACCGGCCATAAGGGCAAAGGAAGCCTTCTGCCAGGTTCGTCTTATGCTTGTCGCCTCTGTTCGAGCCGCATTGTTGTAATGAAGAAGTACTATATGGTTAAGCTATTAAAAAGGTTTTGGAGGATTTCATCATGAAAAAGCAGTTTGCTGTTATTGGATTAGGGAGATTTGGAGGAAATCTGGTTCAGGAATTGGCTGAACTGGATGTTGAAGTGTTGGCAATCGATATTCATCACGATGTTGTCCAACGATATATAGACATTGCCACGCATGCCGTGCAGGCGAATGCCATGGATGAATCTGTTTTGAAATCCCTTGGACTCAGAAACTTTGATCACGTGATCGTGTCCTTTGGAGATAATATAGAAGCAAGTATTCTTACCACCTTACTTTTAAAAGAATTAGGGGTTAAAGAAGTATGGGTGAAAGCCTCAAACGCCTATCATCAGAAGGTGTTGGACCGGATCGGTGCCGATAAAGTCATTCACCCTGAACGTGACATGGCGCGAAGAATTGCCCATCATATCACGTCAGAAAAGATCATTGATTATATCGAACTATCTAAAGAGCACAGTATTGTAGAAGTGTATGCATCTAAAAAGGTCGCGGGCAAAACCTTAAATGACCTGGACGTCCGGGCAAAATTTGGCTGTAATATCATTGCTATTCACCGCGGGGAGGAAGTCATTGTATCCCCTTCTGCCGATGAAGTCATAAAAATGGAAGATCTACTGATCGTGATTGGACATAACAGGGATATCAACCGATTTGAAAAAGAAGGTGTATAACCTATGAAGCATAAGGTGATCCGGTTAAGCCCTCCTCAACTTCTCGTTGTGACGTTTCTATTTTTTATCATCGTAGGAATGGGTTTGCTTAAGCTGCCGTTTGCCACCACAGAATCGATTACATGGCTGGATGCCTTGTTCACGACGACATCCGCCATGACGGTTACAGGACTTGCGGTCGTTGATACAGGAGATGCCTTCACCCTTTTCGGGGAAGTGATCATTATGAGTCTGATCCAAATCGGGGGACTGGGTATCATGTCCTTTGCCGTCTTGATCTTTATGATGCTTGGAAAGAAAATTGGATTTAAAGAACGACTTCTTCTTCAACAGGCATTAAATCAGACGTCTGTAGGAGGAGTCATCAAGCTTGTAAAATATTTATTTATCTTTTCCTTCCTTGTTGAAGGATTTGCCGTTCTGTTACTGGCGTCTGAGTGGGTTCCTGAATTCGGTTGGAGAAGAGGGCTGTACGTCAGTATATTTCATTCTATTTCCGCGTTTAATAATGCAGGATTCTCTTTATGGTCCGATAGTTTAATGGGTTACGTGGGAAGTCCCATCGTCAATATCACGATTTCGTTTCTATTTATTGTAGGAGGGATCGGATTCACCGTGTTAGTGGACCTATGGAAATCGAAAACGATTCGACGACTGTCCCTCCATACGAAAATCATGATAGTTGGGACATTTGTCATCAATGTATTCGCTTTTATGATGATTTTCATCCTGGAGTATAATAACCCAAATACACTGGCTCAGTTACCACTACTGGATAAACTATTCGCTTCTTATTTTCAAGCGGTCACACCCCGCACAGCCGGTTTTAACTCGATCGATTATGGCAGCATGGAACGCTCCACTTTGCTTCTCACGATTCTTTTGATGTTCATCGGGGCGGGGAGTGCTTCCACGGGTGGAGGAATCAAGCTGACCACCTTCGTTGTGATTTCATTGAGTGTGTTTGCTTTCTTGAAGGAGAAAAGAGAGATAAGGATTTTCCGTCGTACGATTGATCAAAACTATATTTTCAAGGCCTTGGCCGTGTCGATGATCAGTGTGCTCCTTGTTTTTACGGCTCTATTTTTTCTAGATATGACGGAAAGGAATGCTTCTTTCCTAGCTATTCTCTTTGAAGTGGTATCAGCCTTTGGAACGGTGGGATTGTCCATGGGGATTACCGGCTCCCTGACAGCCATAGGTAAATGGATCATTATCATCGTGATGTTTGTCGGGAAACTTGGCCCTCTCACACTGGCCTTCTCCCTATCAAGACCGGACAAAGAAAAGATCCGCTATCCAAAAGAAGATATTTTAACAGGTTAATACGCAACCAACCGGCTCTCTTCATTTTGCCCATCGCGGGTAAGTGGGGGAGCCGGTCTATTATTTTTTAAAAGGCTCTTTTTGTAAAGTTTGTTGAATAAAGTTGAATCTGCCAGGGCTCTGTCAATGAATGTGTGCTGGATGGTGAGGGGAACCGCTCAGCTTGCAGATAGCGTTCCGCCGAGCCTCCTCAGCTTAGCCGAACGGGGTCTCGGCACGCCCGTACCTCCGCAGGAGTCTACGCAGTTCCCCTCACCATCTTTAAGAGATTTTTGGTGACAGAGCTTAATATAGAAAAAAACAAAAGAAAGAAACTTGAAAAATACTGCTTTCTAAAACGTGCCAGGCATTTATTTAGTCAATATTTAAGCAAGTCATGCTTAAAGGTGATTGGAGCGGAAATCAACCACTACTCTCTGTTCCAAAGGCAACAAGTTTACGAAAAGATCCGTTTTCAAAAACGACAAAGAATCAATCCATAACCACGCATGAGCCTAAAAACGGTTGTGTTAAGCGTTTTCATCATAGGTTTTTGATATTGACTAAACCACTGGGCGCGATTATACTGTTGAAAAATTCTGAACTTTAGGCGGTGCTGTTGTTGAAGCGTGTGTATAATTTTTCTGCTGGTCCTGCGGTGTTACCTGAGCCTGTTCTGAAAAAGGTTCAGGGCGAATTATTGAACTATCAGGAAACGGGCATGTCTGTAATGGAATTGAGTCATCGATCTGCCCCTTTCCAAAATATAATAGAAGAAGCGCGGAAATTATTACGTGAACTTCTCTCGATCCCTGATGACTATCACGTGATATTTATGCAAGGCGGGGCTTCCCTGCAATTTTCCATGATTCCTCTTAACCTGCTCGATTCACATCAAGAAGCCGACTATATCCTGACAGGCAGCTGGTCAAAAAAAGCTGTCAAAGAGGCAGAAAAGGTTGGGAATGTCCGAACTTTATCACCTCAAGAGAAGTTTGAAATTCCTGCATATACACCAGAAGATTTTTCACGACAGGCAAGCTACGTACATATTACATCCAACAATACCATTGAAGGAACGCGTTACCATGAGTGGCCTGAGACCGGAGGCATTCCCCTTATAGCCGATATGTCCTCCCATATCCTTTCTGAGAAAATCGACGTTTCCTCTTTTGGACTGATCTATGCGGGTGCTCAAAAGAATCTGGGTCCTTCGGGTGTAACGGTGGCGATCATTCATGACAGCCTGGTCGGTCGAGCATCGAATACGTGTCCTACGATGCTGAATTACGAAACGTACGTAAAGCATGATTCCCTCTTTAACACGCCACCGACCTTTTCTATATACGTATTAAAGCTTGTACTGGAGTGGGTGAAGGAGAATGGTGGAGTGGAAGGGATGCAAGCTCAAAATGAGAGGAAGGCCGGTCTCTTATACAACTGTATAGATGAATCTTCTTTATTCCATAACCCTGTCCCGGAAAAAAATCGATCCTTAATGAACATTCCTTTTTCAACACGTGATGAGGAGCTGGACGCCCGATTTCTAAAAGAAGCGAAGGCTCGCGGGTTTGAATTTTTAAAAGGACATCGTTCCGTGGGCGGAATGCGAGCGAGTTTATATAATGCCATGCCGCTTGAAGGTGTGGAAGCATTGATCGGTTTCATGAAAAAATTTGAGTCTGAGCAAGGAGGAGTATGAAAATGATTTCAATCAATACGTACAATGCCATTAGTCAAAGCGGATTATCTCTTATAGAGGATGATCTGAACTACCATCTGAATGGGAATGGGGATCCCGATGGAATCCTGGTCAGATCAAAGAACTTGCATGATTACTCTTTTCCGGCTTCAGTCAAAGCCATTGCCCGTGCAGGGGCAGGAGTCAATAATATCCCGATTGATCAATGTACGGAAAAAGGGATTGTTGTCTTCAATACTCCCGGTGCCAATGCAAACGCCGTGAAAGAGCTCGTTCTGGCTAATTTGATCGCTTCTTCACGTAACCTGTATTCTGCAGTCGGCTGGACGAACACGCTAAAAGGAACGGAAGAAGACGTACCGAGTGTCGTTGAAGCAAAGAAAAAAGAATTTGTAGGCAGTGAGATTAAAGGGAAGAAGCTTGGTGTTGTAGGCTTGGGAGCGATTGGCGTCCTTGTCGCAAATGATGCCCTGGCCCTTGGGATGGATGTGGTCGCCTATGATCCATTTATATCCGTGGACGCAGCGTGGCGTTTATCCCAGGATGTGAAGCGCGCTCATCATATTGAAGAAGTATGGGCAGAGTGTGATTTTGTGACGTTACACATTCCATTAACAGACAAAACGTCCAGCTTTGTGAGTGAAGAAGGCTTCACGAAGATGAAAAAGGGTATGACGATCTTAAACTTTTCAAGAGGTGAGCTGGTAGAAGAAGGGGCTCTCGAAAAGGCCCTTGAAGCAGGAATTGTCCGTAAATATGTGACGGATTTCCCTAATAAAAAGGTATTGAACATGAAAAACGTCGTCCCTGTTCCTCATTTGGGCGCATCTACCGTTGAATCTGAAGAAAACTGTGCCATCATGGCGACAAAGCAGCTGAAAACATATCTTGAAACGGGTAATATTAAGCATGCTGTGAACCTGCCCGATGTGGAACTGCCTTATAGCGGAAAAATGCGAGTGACGGTCATGCACCAAAACATCCCGAATATGGTCAGTCAAATCGCCAATGTTCTCTCAGGCTACGCAGTCAACATTGCAGATATGATCAACCGCAGTAAACATACGTGGGCCTATACCATGATTGATTTGGATCAGAAACTCCTCGAAGAAGAACAACATCAAGTGAAAAGCAGGATGAAAGAAATACACGGTGTGGTTTCCGTCCGCCTCATTTAAATAAAGTGACTAGAACTCCCTTAACCCGAGAACAATGTGTAATAAAGCGGTTGAGGGAGGATTTATTTTTATGGCGATCATCCATTTTAACAATAGAGATCTTTATTTTGACGATTTAGGAAAAGGGAATCCCGTTGTCTTGATCCATCCCCCGGGTATGGGGAGGATGACCTTCATAAAGCAGCATGTTCTTTCCAGACACTTTCGCCTCATCATTCCGGACTTAACAGGCCATGGTGACTCCTTTACAATGGAACAGAATATTAGTATCTCTCAGTTTGTAGAGGACATAAAGGCGATTCTCGACCACCTGAACATTGCTGCATGTGTGATGCTCGGATATTCTGCAGGGGGAGTGGTGGGACAAACATTTGCGTGTACCTATGAAGACCGGGTCTCCACTCTCATTTTGGTAGGGGGATATCCGAAAGTCACGAATCCCAAGCTGAAATGGATGCACCATATGGGCATGGAAATGGTTAGTGAACATCCGGCTCGCCTATCGGAGATTATTTCCAGAGCGCATTTCAAGGATAAGCTTGAGCGGGAGAAGCTGAGGGGTCATATTGATAAGGCGAACCACCACATTTGGTATCAGTTCTACGAGCAATCCCTTCACTACGATGGGATAGAGCAGGTCAAGAAGCTTCCAATCCCGCTTCTCTTAATTTACGGGGAAAGGTCGGATTGGATCAATTCTCATCTCAAACTGTATAACGATTGTTATTCTAAGAAAATATATGTGATTCCTGGAGCCTCTCATCAAATTCCCACACGTTATCACAGTGCTCTAAATAATATACTTTTAGGTGAAATAGAAGGGTGATTATCTTTGCTCTTACTCCTTCTACTTGATACTATCTTAATAAAGTAAAGTCGATCAATGAGAGGAGAATACGATGGGAATTCATCACTATTTTAAAAGCTTATCCGACCTTGAAACCCTCATTCGCTGTCCGGGCCGATTTAAGTATCATGAGCATAACGTAGCCAGCCATTCGTTTAAGGTGACCAAAATTGCTCAGTTTTTAGGAACGGCGGAAGAACAGAGCGGGAAAAAAATTGATTGGAAAGCACTGTATGAAAAAGCCTTGAATCATGACTACGCGGAACTTTTCACAGGGGATATCAAGACCCCTGTAAAATATGCATCGGGAGAGCTGCGTGAGCTCTTCAGCCAGGTAGAAGATCAGATGGTCAATAAATTCATCACTACAGAATTCCCCCCGCAATTTCAAGAAGTGTACAGAGAACGGTTTAAAGAGGGGAAGGACGATAGCCTTGAAGGAAGAATCCTTTCTGTCGCAGACAAAATCGATCTTCTGTATGAATCCTTTGGAGAAATTCAAAAAGGGAATCCGGAGCCTCTATTTATTGAAATTTATCAGGAAGCCCTATCGACGATTGTGAAATACAAGGACCTGGAGTGTGTACAATACTTCTTGGAATACATTCTGCCTGATATGCTTTCGGAAAAATTCATCCCTCACAGTGAGTTGAAGGAACGGACCCAGAAATTAATTCAGCAGGGTGAAGAGTAGGAAAACCCTTTCCAGATAGGGGAAACTTCGGTAGAATATGTGTTATTCCCTTATCTTTAAGGAGAGTTGAACGTGTCTAAAATCATTTTAGGTTTATTTTTACCAGGATTGCTTGTCGTTCTGTTCACACGGGTGACGTATAACCATTATGTGGGATTGATCTTGACCGTTGCCCTCATTGCAGCTTCGGTTTCCAAGGGCTATACGGACTCTTGGTTACTGATTGTCGTAGACGCGGCTTCATTAACCGTTGGATTCTGGTATAGCGACCGGATGATGAAAAGAGCGAAGAGAAGTGCATGATTTTGGTGACAGGTGAATAGAAGTTTGAAAACAGGCTCTATCTTTTAAGAAGATAGAGCCTGTTTTTCTTATGCCATAGCGCTTGCCTATTCCTTTGAAAAGGTCGGGAGGGGATTCCCGTGTAAACAGATTTCTTAATTGTGGATAAATGAAGAATAGTGTGAATAAGTGAGGTTGAGGACATGTTATTCACAGTTTGAATCCGCATTCATCAACATTGTGCACAAGAAATTTGACGAATTGTGAATAAGTTTAAGGATTTTCCACAATGAATATCGACTTATACACATAGTTGTGCACAGGTTGTGTATAGAAATGCTCGTATTATGTCGAAAATCTCTAATAAGCTCCTTGCTAGCTCCCGTAAAATGTCGAAATCACGATCCTAGCCTCGAAACTGTTTCTTCATCAAAAGTTATCCACAACCCGGATAATGTGATCTCTATAATAATAAAAAAACGAACTTTTGTTCGCTTATTATTGGTTAATACTGTAGGAAATGTGGTAGAATGTGTATAGAAGAATGGACAGTGTTTAAGATGGGTATAAGTAGGTAAATACAAGGTAGCAGTCCTTTACTATAGGAGGTTTCACGGTGAAAGATCAATTCGAGCTCAAATCTAAATATAAACCAGAGGGAGATCAGCCCCTGGCGATTGAAAAATTAGTTCAAGGCATAAATGAAGGGAAACGTCATCAAACCTTACTTGGGGCTACAGGGACAGGAAAGACATTCACTGTCTCCAATGTGATCAAGCAGGTTGAGAAGCCTACCCTCATCATTGCTCATAATAAAACATTGGCGGGGCAGCTCTACAGCGAATTTAAAGAGTTTTTCCCTGATAACGCCGTTGAATATTTTGTCAGTTACTATGACTATTATCAGCCGGAGGCATACGTTCCTCAAACGGATACATTTATTGAAAAGGATGCCAGCATCAATGATGAAATCGATAAACTCAGGCACTCTGCTACATCTTCTTTGTTTGAGCGAAAAGATGTCATCATCATTGCCAGCGTGTCCTGTATTTACGGTTTAGGTAACCCGGAGGAATACCGGGAGCTCGTTCTTTCCCTGCGTACAGGAATGGAAATCGAACGAAATCAATTGCTGCGTAAGCTTGTGGATATCCAGTATGAACGAAACGACATCGACTTTCAGCGTGGAACCTTCCGTGTTCGAGGTGACGTAGTGGAAATTTTCCCGGCTTCCCGTGATGAACACTGTATGCGTGTAGAGTTTTTCGGAGATGAAATTGACAGGATTCGTGAAGTGGATGCCCTGACCGGTGAAATCATGGGAGATCGGGATCATATCGCAATCTTCCCGGCTTCCCACTTCGTAACCCGTGAAGAAAAATTGCAGGTAGCCATCAAAAATATTGAAAAAGAGCTTGAAGAGCAATTAGCTATCATGAAAGAAGAAAATAAACTGCTGGAGGCCCAACGTCTGGAACAGCGGACCCGTTATGATCTCGAAATGATGAGGGAGATGGGCTTTTGCTCGGGGATTGAAAACTACTCCCGTCACCTGACATTAAGGCCGTCAGGATCGACTCCGTATACTCTTATGGACTATTTTCCAGACGATTTCTTAATTGTGGTCGACGAGTCCCATGTGACGCTACCTCAAATCCGGGGAATGTTCAACGGGGACCAGGCCCGTAAAAAAGTGCTTGTGGATCACGGCTTCCGTCTGCCTTCCGCCATGGACAATCGTCCCTTGCGTTTTGAAGAGTTTGAGAAGAAAACACAGCAGCTCCTCTATGTCTCAGCCACGCCAGGTCCATACGAATTGGAGCATTGTCCTGAGATGGTCGAGCAGATCATCCGTCCAACAGGACTTCTGGATCCGGTCATCGAGGTACGACCCATCGAAGGACAGATCGATGACCTTCTTGGTGAAATCAACGAACGTATCGAGAAAAATGAACGTGTCCTTGTGACTACCCTTACGAAGAAAATGTCTGAGGATCTCTCGGCGTACTTGAAGGAAATGGGTATCAAAGTTCAATATTTGCATTCAGAAATCAAAACGTTGGAACGGATTGAAATCATCCGCGACCTCCGTTTAGGTAAATATGATGTATTAGTGGGAATCAATTTACTCCGTGAAGGGTTGGACATCCCCGAAGTATCACTTGTCACCATATTGGATGCTGACAAAGAAGGCTTCTTGCGTTCTGAACGTTCCCTCATTCAAACGATAGGCCGTGCAGCGCGTAATAGCAGCGGTAAAGTCATTATGTACGCGGACAGAATTACCGACTCTATGCAAAAAGCACTTGACGAAACAGAACGTCGTCGGACGATACAGGAAGAATACAATGAAAAACACGGAGTTACCCCGACGACCATACAAAAAGAAATCCGGGATGTCATCAGGGCAACCCATGCCGCAGAAGAAGCAGGGGTTTATGAAGGAGAACAGACAAAAGTTTCGAATATGTCTAAACCGGAGCGACAAAAACTTATTGCTAGCTTAGAAGTGGAAATGAAGGAAGCAGCCAAGGCATTGGACTTTGAGCGCGCTGCACAGCTTCGTGATACCATTCTTGAGCTTAAGGCGGAAGGATGAACGAAATATGGCGCGAGATCAAATAATCGTACAAGGAGCTAGAGCTCATAATTTAAAAAATATAGATATAAAAATTCCACGGGATAAACTGGTCGTTTTAACGGGGCTTTCGGGTTCAGGTAAGTCATCCCTTGCCTTTGATACCATTTATGCAGAAGGACAAAGACGTTATGTCGAGTCCCTTTCTGCTTATGCCCGTCAATTCTTAGGTCAAATGGATAAGCCCGATGTCGATGCAATCGAGGGATTGTCCCCTGCGATTTCCATCGATCAAAAAACAACGAGCCGTAATCCACGTTCGACTGTAGGGACGGTCACCGAAATTTACGACTATCTAAGACTGTTGTTTGCAAGAGTAGGGAAACCGATTTGTCCAAATCACGGGATCGAAATCTCCTCCCAAACGATTGAACAAATGGTCGACCGTATTCTTGAGTACCCGGAAAGAACTAAGCTTCAAGTACTGGCACCAGTTGTATCAGGCCGTAAAGGAACTCACGTGAAGACCCTTGAAGAAATCAAGAAACAAGGGTTTGTCCGAGTACGTATCAACGGTGAAGTCCAGGATCTTGGAGAAGAAATCTCCCTGGAAAAAAATAAAAAGCACTCCATTGAAGTGATCATTGACCGAATCGTCGTGAAAGAGGGTGTCGCAGCACGTCTGTCCGACTCACTTGAAACGGCACTAAGATTGGCAGACGGTCAGGTGATCATTGATGTAATCGGGGAAGAAGAACTTCTATTCAGTGAGCATCACGCATGTCCGTACTGTGGATTTTCCATAACGGAATTGGAGCCAAGAATGTTTTCCTTCAATAGTCCGTACGGTGCCTGCACAAGCTGTGACGGATTGGGAACAAAGCTTGAGGTCGATAAGGAGCTGGTGATTCCCAACTGGGATCGCACTCTCGACGAACATGCGATTGCTCCGTGGGAACCGACAAGCTCCCAATACTATCCGTCTCTTCTTAAGGCAGTATGTAATCATTATGAGATTCCGATGGATATGCCTGTAAAGGATATCCCGAAACATCAAATGGATAAGGTCCTATATGGATCAGGCAAGGATGAGATTTACTTCCGTTACGAGAACGATTTTGGGCAAGTTCGTGAAAACTATCTTCGTTTCGAAGGGGTCATCCCGAATGTCGAGCGACGATACCGTGAGACAAGCTCTGATTATATCCGTGAACAGATGGAGAAATACATGGCGCAGCAGGCTTGTCCGACCTGTAATGGTCACCGTTTGAAAGAAGAGAGCCTGGCAGTAAAAGTAGACTCTCTTCATATAGGGGAAGTAACGGCCTTTTCGATTGAAGAAGCAGAGCAGTTTTTCCATAAGCTCGAGCTATCGGAAAAAGATATGAAGATTGCCAATCTTATTTTGAGGGAGATTCGTGAACGACTTGGATTCCTGGTCAACGTTGGACTTGAATACCTCACATTAAGCCGGGCAGCAGGTACGTTGTCGGGGGGAGAAGCTCAACGCATTCGATTAGCGACTCAAATCGGTTCCCGTCTGACGGGGGTTCTCTACATTCTTGATGAGCCGTCCATCGGATTGCATCAGCGGGACAATGACCGACTGATCGACACCTTAAAGAACATGAGGGAAATAGGAAACACCTTGATCGTAGTCGAGCATGATGAAGATACGATGATGGCAGCTGACTATCTCATCGATATCGGACCTGGAGCGGGTGTTCATGGGGGAGAAGTGGTTTCTGCGGGAACACCGCAGGAAGTGATGGATGACTCGAACTCATTAACCGGTCAGTACCTTTCAGGGAAGAAGTTCATCCCTCTTCCACAGGAAAGACGTAAACCTGATGGACGGTACTTAGAGATTGTGGGAGCGAAAGAAAATAACCTGAACAATGTCAAAGTGAAGCTGCCATTAGGAATCTTTACAGCAGTGACTGGAGTATCGGGATCCGGTAAAAGTACGTTGATCAATGAAATCCTGCATAAGTCACTGGCTCAAAAGCTTCATAATGCAAAATCAAAACCTGGTGAGCATAAAGAAGTGAAGGGCATTGAAAACCTTGATAAGGTCATTGATATCGATCAATCACCAATCGGGCGTACCCCAAGATCCAACCCGGCTACTTATACCGGGGTATTCGATGATATCCGGGATGTATTTGCCACAACCAATGAAGCAAAAGTTCGAGGCTATAAAAAAGGCCGTTTCAGCTTTAATGTAAAAGGCGGACGTTGTGAAGCATGTCGCGGAGACGGGATCATCAAAATCGAAATGCACTTCCTCCCCGATGTGTACGTTCCATGTGAAGTTTGTCACGGGAAACGATACAACCGGGAAACACTTGAAGTGAAATACAAAGATAAAAATATATCCGATGTACTTGAGATGACAGTCGAAGACGCAGTGAAATTCTTCGAAAACATTCCGAAGATCAAACGTAAGCTGCAAACCATCTTTGATGTTGGACTTGGCTACATCACTTTAGGTCAGCCGGCCACTACGTTATCAGGGGGAGAAGCCCAGCGTGTGAAGCTTGCTTCAGAATTGCATCGTCGTTCTACGGGCCGCTCTCTCTACATTTTAGATGAGCCGACAACTGGACTTCATGTGGATGACATAGCAAGACTCTTAGTTGTTCTTCAACGACTTGTTGAAAATGGAGATACGGTTCTCGTCATCGAACACAATCTCGATGTCATTAAAGCAGCCGATTACCTTGTAGACCTTGGTCCTGAAGGTGGAGACAAAGGTGGTTCGATCGTTGCAAGCGGAACCCCTGAAAAAGTGGCTGAAGCAAAGGGTTCCTACACAGGTAAATACCTGAAACCTGTGCTTGAGCGCGACCGTGAACGAATGAATAAGAAGATTAGGGAAAAAGAAGAAGTGACCAATTAATTAAAAAGGGAGATGCTTTATGTATCTCTCTTTTTGGTTTGGAGTGAAATGCAGGCAAGGTTATTATAGGATGATTTTAAATTTATGAAGTAGCCGATGCTTAGAAAGTTGATTGTAGCGGAAGGTGCTCGACTCCTGCGGGAATAGCGGGAAAGTACGAAAAGCGTAGGCGGCTCGCACAGCCCCGACAAGCATAAGATGAATGATCCAAGAAGGCCGTTCTTTGCCTTCTTGGACCATTTAGCTTATGACCTCGAGGGGCTAGCCGCCGGAGCTAGAAAGTTGAGACCCCGCAGGGCAAAGCCCGAGGAGGCTCAACTCACGCCCCGCGGAAAGCGAGCATCTGGAGCGGAAATCAACCACTAATCACTTTTTCAAAAGCACAAAGTTTATGATTATAACAAACAATTTTAGCTTACGGGCAAGCTTCTGCAACCAAAACCACAACTCCATACCTACCTAAATTCAGCCTCTAGATGGAGTGAAGAAAAACACCACTATGTGAAAATAAGATTATAAACAAATGCATTGAAACCTTTTGCTTCACGTATCGTAAATAATAGTAGAGGAGATGATGAAGATGGAGACCAATAAGGTACTATCAGCCCTATGCTATTTCAGTATATTTTTTGCAGGCTTCCTTTTTCCGCTGATCGTTTATTTTGTATCAGATAATCCTTATGTGAAAAAGGACGCAAAAGCAGCCTTTTTATCTCACTTATTACCGGTCGTTGCGGTTCCCCTTGTGATTGCAGGCGTGTTTTTGGATATGGGGGTTTTCGCGAGTGGTGCGGGATTGCCAATATTCACCGTCATCATGATCGGTTTAGCCATATTACTTAGTGTTGTCGTTGTCATTTGGAATGTGTATAAAGGCATTAAAGTACTTTTATAATCAATAAAGGGGATGAAAGAGTATGAATGAAGAACGCAAACGCATTTTGGATATGTTGGAAAATGGGACGATTTCGGCACAGGAAGCAGTGGCATTATTGGAAGCACTCGATCAAAAGCCAAATACATCAAAGGTAAAAGAAAAGGACTTCCTTGATGAATTTGTGTCCATCTTTCAAGAAGGTAAAAAGGGTGAGCAAGAACACTCTACTCATTCGGGCAACCCGAAAGATAAGCTTCTTGATTTCATGAATACTGCGTTGAACAAGATTAAGAATTTTGACTTTGACTTTCAGTGGAATCAATCGGTGGAACTGTCTCATGTGTATCAACAGCCCAATACGGATTTTGAGAAAATTGATATAGATGTGGCCAATGGAAAGGTAGAGCTGATCCCTTGGGATGGTGAAGAAGTCCGGGTGGAATGTGAGGCCAAGGTTTATCGTACGGAAGATCATGAGGAAGCACGAAAGCAGTTCATGGAGAATACGTCCTTTGCTGTAGACGAGGATACACTGTATTACTCTACGCAATTAAAGTGGATGAAAGTGGACTCTAAACTCTACATTCCGAAGCATCAATATAAAAGGATTTCCGTCCGTTTATTTAATGGAGGATTAAAGGCAGAGCATTTAGATGTCCAGGACCTTCGTGCCAAGGCTGCTAATGGAAAGATTCATATTGATCATCTGGTAGCCAAGAAAGCCGAAGTGGAAACATCCAATGGTGCGATTTCCATTTTGAACGCGAAAGCAGAACGTGTTGAAGCTGAATCCATTAACGGCAAGGTCCATGTAGAAGGGGATATCTCGATCTCAGATATGCAATCCCTGAACGGAAACGTCGTATGTGCCTTGACGGGGGAGAAAGCCGACACGCTTCACGCAAAGACCGTAACGGGCAACATCGATTTATTCGTTCCAGAAAACATTAACATTTCCGGAGAGGCTAAATCAAACTTCGGTAGTTTTAAATTGGAGTTGCAGGGTATTGATGTACTAGAAGAAAAAAATGAAGTGGTCCAAAAGTCGATTCGCTTCAGTCGTAAAACCGTTTCAGACGATAAGCTTCATCTTTTTGCGGAAACAAAAGCGGGATCTGTCCTCATAAAAAAGTATGAAGAGAAGAATGTTAATAAGGACAACGCATAAGATGAGAAAGAAGGAATAACGATGAGAAAACAATTAGCACGATCAAGGTCTGACAGAAAGCTCGCCGGGGTGCTTGGAGGTTTGTCCCGTTATGTGGGAATCGATGCAACGATTCTTAGGGTGATATTCATCATCCTGCTCATTCCGACGGGATTCTTTCCTCTGGCCATCGTATACGGTTTATTGGGCTTCGTGCTGCCAAATGAGGAGGAAGCCATCAAATAATGAGATGGATGATTGGGATTTTAATCAATGCAGTAATTTTTATTGCATTGGCAGGGTTTTTTGAAGGATTTGAAGTATCCGGGTTCGGGGCGGCAATCGGAGCCAGCTTTATTCTTTCGATACTGAATGTTCTGGTCAAACCGATTTTGATTATCCTGACCCTGCCGGTGACGATTTTATCACTGGGGCTGTTTCTCTTCGTCATTAATGCCATTACGCTACTGCTGACGGATGGTCTGATGGGAAGCAGCTTTGAGTTATCCGGTTTTGGTATGGCTTTTCTGGCATCGATCATTTTGTCCCTTGCCAATCTGGTGATTCAAAAAACCGTGATGGATCCGATGAAGGAGAAGTAAATAAGAAAAGACTCCGGCTTGGTTATTGAGCCGGAGTTTTTTTGTGGGCTAAAAAGGGGATTTCTATATGAATATAGAAATACTTGGAAAGAGGAGGGTGACCCATGAAATTTACATCGGATGCTATTAAGGGCTATGGGGATATCGATGTACCGTATACACTAATATCCCAAGGAGAAGAGGCGGAAGGAATCGCCATCCTCCTGCCAGGATTGGGATATACCGTACAGGCACCATTGCTTCACTATTCAACGGGAATCTACTTAAATGAAGGTTATGATGTGCTCCATATTAACTATCAATATAATTCGGCCGACTATGAAGGATTTTCAATGGAAGAAGTAGATGATGCTTTAAAGCATGATGTGAAGGAAGTCATCGATCAGGTTTTACAGGAAAAAAACTATTCACGTATTCACTTGGTGGCTAAGTCATTTGGTACCATCGCATTATGTAATGAATTCACAAGAGAGTCTTTTCAGGATGCAAAGCTCATCTGGTTAACCCCGTTACTAAAAGAGGACGAGGTATTTCAAGCGATGTTGGATAGTGAGCAGGAGGGAATCTGTATTATAGGAGATGCGGACCGTCACTATGAAGAAGATCGGTTCAATGAATTAAGGTCGAATCACCGCCTGCACATGCATCTAATCAAAGGGGCCAACCACAGCCTTGAACATGATTTTCAAGTCCTCGATTCCATATCTACTCATAAAGAGATCATGTCGATTATCAAAGCATTTATTGAAGCGTAGCCAAGGCTGCGTTTTTATTCATTTGTTTCACGGCTTCATCACCAAGTAAGCTGCCTTGCGCTTTTCTCTATAATTGCTAAAATAGGTTAGAGTAAGAATCGTTTATAAATATGAAGCGAGTGTAATGTGAAGGAGGAGCTGCATGTGGCAAAGGTCCGCACAAAAGATATTGTCGAGAAGTTTAAATTAGAGCTTGTCGGTGGAGAAGAAGGTTTACATAGACCAATCACAACGAGTGACATTTCCCGTCCAGGCTTGGAGATGGCCGGTTATTTCAACTACTATCCTGCAGAGCGGATACAATTATTAGGGAAAACCGAGTTGTCTTTTCTGGAGCTATTGGATGAAGCAGAACGTAAGCGCAGAATGGAAGCGCTATGTACAGATATCACGCCTGGTATCATCATTTCCAGAGACCTGGAGATTCCGCCTGAGTTAGTGGAATCAGCGAACCGGTATGATGTTCCTGTCATGCGTTCTTCGATGAAAACAACACGATTCTCTTCGAGGCTGACAAACTATCTGGAAAGTAAGCTTGCCCCGACAACGGCGATCCATGGTGTGCTGGTGGATATTTATGGAGTCGGAGTGTTGATCACTGGGAAAAGCGGTGTTGGTAAAAGTGAAACCGCTCTTGAACTAGTGAAAAGAGGTCATCGCCTTGTAGCAGATGATTGTGTCGAGATTCGCCAGGAAGACATGGATACGCTCATCGGCAGTTCTCCTGAATTGATTGAACATCTGTTGGAAATCCGCGGTTTGGGTATCATCAATGTCATGACGTTATTTGGTGCAGGAGCGGTCCGCAGCTATAAGCGTATTACCCTTTGCATCAATCTCGAGCTATGGGATAAAACGAAACAGTACGACCGTCTTGGACTGGAAGAAGAGACGATGAAAATTATCGATACGGATATTACAAAATACACCGTGCCTGTTCGTCCTGGACGAAATCTCGCGGTTATCATTGAGGTGGCTGCCATGAACTTCCGTCTGAAACGTATGGGCGTAAATGCAGCAGAGCAATTTACAAACCGATTGTCTGATGTGATTGAAGATGGAGAGAATGAAGATATCTAATCCGATAACGATCACATACCATCTTAATGGAAAAAAAGGAGAGTCAAAATGAACGAGAACATTACGCCAATCGATCCCATTGCCATTTCACTCGGTCCGATCCAAGTACATTGGTACGGTGTCATCATCGGACTTGGGATCGCATTAGGTCTGTATTTAGTCATTCGTGAGAGCAAAAGATTGGGTCTTCATCCCGATACATTCATCGATTTGCTCGTTTGGGCGATTCCCATCGCGATCATTTGTGCCCGCGCTTATTATGTCATTTTTGAATGGGACAATTATTATGCCGATCACCCCGGGGATATCATTAAAGTATGGAATGGTGGAATCGCCATCCATGGTGCATTGATCGGTTCTGTCCTTACTACGATTGTGTTTGCCAAAATAAAAGGGCTGTCTTTCTGGAAGCTCGTTGATATTGCGGCACCGAGCATTATTTTAGGTCAGGCAATCGGTCGCTGGGGTAACTTTGTAAACCAGGAGGCCCATGGGGGAGAAGTGTCCCGTGCATTTCTTGAAAGCCTGATGCTTCCGGATTTCATTATTAATCAAATGTATATTAATGGAGCGTACTATCACCCTACATTCCTATACGAATCTTTTTGGAGTTTTGCCGGATTGATTCTTCTTCTTGTCTTGAGAAGAAAAGCAAGCAGTCTTCGTCGTGGAGAACTGTTCTTAACATATGTAATTTGGTATTCCATCGGTCGATTCTTTGTCGAAGGATTGAGAACAGACAGTCTGATGCTGGGGTCTTTACGATTCGCTCAAGTCATTTCCATTGTTCTTATCATTGGTGCGATCGGTGTATTCTTTTACAGAAGAAAAGCCGGCCTTGCGAAGAAGGCATACGATGAAAAGACGGATAGCGTAAACGCTTAACAAAAGGAGAGTAGGGAGTATGTGGATGTCATCTTTGAAAAATGGCGGCCTCACAGGTTTGAAAACAACGTGGTCACTGGGGAAGGTCATCTTTCCAATCACGCTGATCGTGTTTTTGCTTCAATATACACCTGTCCTTCCTTGGGTCATGGAGAAGATTTCTCCGTTTATGAAGCTTATCGGCCTTTCAGGTGATGCGGCCATTCCTCTTGTGTTAGGGAATTTTCTTAACTTGTACGCAGGAATAGGTGGAATCCTATCCCTTGATTTAACGGTGAAAGAAGTATTCATCATTGCCGTGATGCTCTCCTTCTCTCATAATTTATTTATTGAATCAACGGTAGCCGCAAAGGTGGGCGTGAAGATTTGGCTGATTGTCGCTGTAAGGGTCGGGTTGGCCCTGGTTTCGGCGGTTGTCATTAATCTCGTTTGGAACGGTGGATCTCAAATCGCCAAGTACGGTATGATGCCTCCACAACAAGCCGAGCCGGACGGGTGGGGGGAAATCATTCTCCTGGGACTCGAAAAAGCAGGATTTGGTGTCCTGCAGTTAGCTCTTATCGTCATTCCTCTTATGATGATTATTCAAGTGATGAAAGATCTGAAATGGATGGATGTTTTTTCACGCTGGATGTCGCCTGCCACGCGGGCGCTTGGCATGAATGCAAATACATCATCCACGATGGTAGCGGGGCTCGTCATCGGTCTGGCATACGGAGCAGGCGTCATGATTCAGGCGGTAAAAGAAGATGGAGTGAGTAAGAAAGATGTCACGATTGCCTTCATCTTTTTAGTCGCATGTCACGCCGTGGTGGAGGATACGTTAATCTTCATCCCACTCGGCATCCCAGTCCTGCCCCTCCTGATCATCAGGCTGGTCACGGCTATTTTGTTAACGATGGCGGTTTCCTACATTTGGAACAGGGTCGATTCGAAGAAAGAAAAGGAGAGACAATATGAGCAGGATTACAACAATATTATTTGACTTAGACGGAACATTGATCAACACCAATGATTTAATCATTTCATCCTTTTTGCATACATTGAATCATTATTATCCAGGTCAGTACGAGGAAAAGGACGTTCATCCTTTTATGGGACCACCATTAGAAGAGTCATTTGGAGGATTGGACCCCGACCGAATGGAAGAAATGTGTACCCACTACCGCGCTTATAATCATGAGCATCATGACACACTTGTCACTGAGTTTGAAGGGGTGTATGAAACCGTTCAAGCCCTATACGAAAATGGATATAAATTAGCGATTGTCTCAACGAAAGTCCGTGATGTTGTGATAAAGGGATTGGACCTGATGAATCTTCGTCCGTTTTTTGAAGTCATCATCACCCTGGACGAAGTGGACAACGCGAAGCCGCATCCTGAACCGATTGAGAAAGCTCTCGTGGCATTGGGATCCTCCCCTGGTGAAGCAATCATGATCGGGGACAATCACCACGACATTTTAGCGGGGAAAAATGCAGGAGTGCTATCGGCAGGTGTCGCGTGGAGTGCGAAGGGAAGAGAGCATCTGGCTCACTACGAACCGGACTTCATGCTGGATAATATGAAAGACTTATTAAAGATTGTTGGAGTTCCTACTACATGAGGCGAACGACCCGCTACCCTGTAGAAGGAGCAAATTCTCTCTGGCATGTTTACAAAACCGTTCCTTTCGGGAAGGTCGTCAAAAATTTCATCGTGATTCAACTGGCAAGGTACACACCATTTCTGGGAATGAAAAATTGGCTGTACAAAACGTTTTTGAAGATGAAGATCGGTGAACACACGTCATTTGCCCTGATGGTGATGCTTGATGTGATGTTCCCTGAGAAAATATCAGTTGGGCGTAATACAGTCATCGGGTACAATACGACGATCCTCGCCCATGAATACCTGATCAAGGAATACCGATTAGGTGAGGTGGAAATCGGATCGGAAGTGATGATCGGGGCCAACACCACGATATTACCGGGTATTCAGATTGGCGACGGGGCCATCGTATCGGCAGGAACCCTCGTACACAAAGACGTCCCGGCAGGAGCGTTCGTTGGTGGGAATCCCATGAGGATCATCTACACCAAAGACGAACTGACCGAACGCTGGCGAGAAGATGCAATCTACGGATTGAAAAGAGAAGAATAAGGGAAAAGGCAAAGATAGATTGAGTTCTATTTTTGCCTTTTTTGTTTTTCAAAAAAATCCACAAATCAAACGGTTGACGAATAAAAAAAGAAACGCTACACTACAAATAACTTTATTTTATTAGCACATTAGCGAACTAAAGGATTTCTGAGTAATCGAGAATTAGTAGCAATCCCCTAATCGGGGAAAAATAGATGAATTAATACGCCAAAGGTGGTTCTTATGACTAAGTTATTCATGTTCGAGAAGCCATTGGGAATGAGAGATACATTTCCTGATTTATACGAAATCAAAGATCAGACGAAAAAGAAAATGGAACAGGCGATGAAGCTGTGGGGTTACAAATTTATTGAAACCCCCAGCCTTGAATATTATGAAACCGTTGGTGAAGCATCGGCGATATTAGATCAGCAGCTATTCAAACTTCTGGATCAACAGGGTCACACTCTTGTGTTAAGACCGGATATGACCGCGCCGATCGCCCGGATTGCCGCGTCAAAATTATTAAAGGATGAAGCACCGCTGAGACTGGCCTACTCCAATTCAGTATTTAGAGCTCAGCAACGGGAAGGCGGACGTCCGGCAGAATTTGAGCAGGTCGGAATCGAATGCATCGGTGACGACTCAGTCAGCGCCGACGCTGAAGTAATTGCGTTAATGGTATCGGTTTTAAAAGAAGCAGGATTGGAGAACTTCAAAATTTCCATCGGCCACATCGGTTTTGTGCAGGAGCTGTTCACTCAAATCGTCGGGACTGAAGAACGGGCGGATACGTTAAGAAGATATTTATATGAGAAGAATTATGTTGGATATCGTCGGCATGTCAATGAGCTGGCTCTTTCATCCATTGATAAGCAGAGATTGTTCCGTTTCCTGGAATTAAGGGGATCAGAAAATGTGCTGGGTGAAGCTCATTCTCTATTAGAAGGGGAAAAAGGGCTGCACGCATTAGAACAGCTGAAAGATCTGTGGAGTATTTTAAAAGATTATGAAGTGGAGCAATATGTGAAGTTCGACTTGAGTCTGGTGAGCCACATGAGTTACTATTCCGGTATTTTATTTGAAGTGTACGGCGAAAATGTCGGGTTTGCCATCGGAAATGGCGGCCGCTACGATAAGCTCCTTGAAAAATTCGGTAAGAACTCCGGTGCGACAGGCTTCGGGTTACGTCTCGATTATGTGCTTGAAGCGATGCAGGTTGAGTTAACTTCCACTCTTCAGCAGTGCGTGCTGTTCAGTGATGAGCGCAGGAAAGAGGCGATTCGTTTGGCTAATGAGCTGCGAAGTGAAGGAGTCAATGTGGTACTGCAGAACTGGAAGGGCGTAGGAGATGTGGACGAGTTTACGAAGGGCTTCGGCCATGTGCACTTCGTTGTGGGACAGGACCCGAAAGGCGGTGAAACATCATGAGTTCATTAACCATTGCCATGCCTAAAGGCAGGATATTTGAAGAAGCCGTGGAACTATTAAGAAAAGCGGATTATAATCTGCCACCTGAATTCGATGATTCTAGGAAACTGATCATTGAGGTTCCTCAGGAAGATTTACGATTCATCCTGGCAAAGCCGATGGATGTTCCGACGTATGTGGAGCATGGAGTCGCTGATTTAGGGATTGCCGGGAAGGACGTTATGCTGGAAGAGGAGCGAGACGTATATGAGCTGCTTGATTTACGGATCAGTGGTTGTTACTTGGCTGTCGCAGGACTGCCGAATACAAAAATGAGTGACGTGGCACCGAAAATTGCCACAAAATATCCGAATGTTGCGTCATCCTATTTCCGGGAGCAGGGTGAGCAAGTGGAAATCATTAAACTAAACGGATCCATTGAGCTCGCTCCTTTAATCGGACTCGCTGATCGCATCGTCGATATCGTTTCAACGGGAAGAACCCTGAAGGAAAATGGGCTGGTGGAATACGAAACCATCGTCGACATCACCTCACGTCTCATCGTCAATCCCGTCAGCTACCGAATGAAAGACGAAAAAATCCAAGACCTCGTCACCCGGCTGACACGCATCATCGGGTAAGAGGGACGGACCTTGCCTGGAGCCGGTCAAATACAGGGATATCAACACTTATAATGAGACTCTGAGGTTCGGATACTTGTTTATTCAGGCAAGGTCCGTCCCTCTAAATATAGACTACATAGGGAATACGGCATCTGCTGTCGTAAGCAGGTCCGTCCCCCTCAAAAGGCGGGTGAATTGTATGAAGATTATTAAGGATATGAGCGGGGCGTCGATTAAGCGCTCGGTCGACAGTGGTACGGAGAATCAGCGAAGAGCGGTTCAGGGGATTATTGCTTCTGTGCAGGAGAATGGAGATCAGGCAGTCCGTGAGTATACCGAGAAATTTGATGGGGTTCAATTAGAGAACTACAGGGTTTCGCAGAGTGAAATCGAGGAAGCCTTCACAACTCTTGATCCCGAAATGATCTCGATCATTGAAGAAGCTGCGGATAATATCCGTGACTTTCACTCTAAGCAAAAGAGATCTTCATGGTTTACAACCAATGAGGATGGAACGATGCTCGGTCAAAAGCTGACCCCCCTTGATTCAGTCGGCGTGTACGTGCCGGGTGGGACGGCTGCGTATCCTTCCTCGGTATTAATGAATGTACTGCCTGCTAAAGTAGCGGGAGTCAAACGAATCACGATGGTTTCTCCGCCTGGAAAGGACGGAAAGCTGTCTCCAGGTGTGTTGGTAGCAGCAAAAATGGCCGGAGTGGAAGACATCTTTAAAGTGGGCGGTGCTCAAGCCGTAGCGGCACTGGCGTATGGAACAGAATCCATCACTCCCGTGGATAAAATAACTGGACCAGGTAACATTTATGTCGCCTTGGCAAAACGCGAAGTATTCGGCGATGTGGATATTGATATGATCGCCGGTCCGAGTGAAATCGTGATCTTGGCCGATGAGCATCAGCGTGCAGATGAAATTGCCGCTGACCTTCTTTCACAGGCAGAGCATGATGTGTTTGCATCTGCCGTACTCGTGACGAATTCGCCTGCATTGGCAGAATCGGTATCATCACAGGTGGAACGACAGCTGTCTTCCCTTCCGAGAGAAGACATTGCCCGTCAGTCCATCAATGATTTCGGAGCCATCTACGTGACGAGAGATATTGAAGAAGGAATCGATGTTGTGAATCAACTCGCAGCGGAGCATTTGGAAATTTTAACAGAGAAGCCGTTTGAAACGATGGCGAAAATCCGTCATGCCGGAGCCATCTTCCTTGGCCGATACAGCTCGGAGCCTGTCGGGGATTACTTTGCAGGACCGAATCACGTACTCCCGACTAACGGGACGGCACGTTTTTCAAGTCCATTAAATGTAGATGAATTCATGAAAAAGACAAGTGTGATTTCCTACAGTGAAACAGCACTGCAGCAAAATTATCAAAAAATCGCAAAGCTTGCCCGCTTAGAGGGTCTTGAAGCCCATGCAAGGGCAGTGGAGATTCGATTCGATAAAAAGAAATAGGGAAGAGGGACGGACCTCTGCAGAGGTCCGTCCCTCCAAAAAGGAGGACATCATGGTGAGAAGTGCAGAGATTGTGCGAAAGACGAATGAGACGGATATTCGTTTGAATTTTGGAATCGATGGAGAGGGGAACTCAAAAGTAGAGACCGGAGTCCCGTTCATGAGTCATATGCTGGATTTGTTCACAAAACATGGACAATTTGATTGTACGATCGAGGCAAATGGCGATATTGAAGTCGATGATCATCACACCACTGAAGATATCGGTATCTGCTTGGGACAAGCATTACTCGAGTCACTGGGAGACAAAAAAGGGATTAAGCGTTACGGCTCAGCCATGGTTCCGATGGATGAAGCCCTTGCCCAAGTCGTCGTGGACCTGAGTAATCGTCCGCACCTCGAGTTCCGTGCAGAACTTCCAAGTCAGAAAGTCGGGACCTTCGATACGGAGCTTGTTCATGAATTCCTTTGGAAGCTTGCCCTTGAAGCGCGAATGAATCTGCATGTCATCGTTCATTATGGTCACAATACACACCATATCATCGAAGCGATCTTTAAAGCACTGGGACGTGCCTTGGATGAAGCAACCACGATCGATCCCCGGGTAAAAGGGGTTCCGTCAACGAAGGGAATGTTATAATTCATGATCGGCATTGTAGATTATGGGATGGGGAATCTGTTCAGCGTCAGTAAAGCACTTGAACGGCTGAACGTTCCTTATTTTATCAGTGATCAACAAGAGGAATTACTGAACGCAGATGGGTTGATTTTACCTGGGGTGGGAGCATTTAAAGATGCCATGAGTCTTCTTGAAACCACCCATTTAAAAGAAACCATCCTTACTTTTGCCCAAAGCGGGAAGCCGCTCTTAGGCATTTGTTTGGGCATGCAGCTCCTTTTTGAAAAAAGTAAGGAGAATGGATCAACAAAAGGATTGGCTCTTCTACCAGGTGAAGTGCTTCACATCCCAAAAGAGGACAGTCAGGGAAACTCGTTCAAAGTCCCTCACATGGGATGGAATCTTCTGCGTTACCAAAAAAAATCCCCCCTTTTAGAAGGGTTATCAGAAGGCTATGTGTACTTCGTTCACTCCTATTATGTGCACGAAGGATCCAAAGAAGTGATAGCGGCAAGTGCTGATTATGCGGGAGTCGAAATCCCGGCAGTCGTGAGCCGGAAAAATATATACGGAATGCAGTTTCATCCTGAAAAAAGCGGGGAGCTTGGAATGAAGCTGTTAGAAAACTTTACAAAACGAGTGAAGGAGAGGGTCTCATGAGCTTTACGATTTATCCAGCCATCGATATGCGGGGCGGGAAGTGCGTTCGTCTCATTCAAGGTGACTATAATCAGGAAACGGTTTATGGAGACTCTCCGTTTGATATGGCGAAGAAATTCGCAGATGAAGGGGCGGAGTGGATTCACATGGTAGATCTCGATGGGGCAAAGGAAGGCTCCCGGATCAATGATGAATTCGTGATCAGTGTTGCAGAGAAGCTTGAAGCCAAGGTGCAGATCGGGGGAGGCATCCGCTCCAAAGAGGATATCGAGCACTATTTAAGCCGGGGCGTCGATCGTGTGATCATCGGCAGTATCGCAGTTTCCAACACGGAATTAGTGAAGGAATGGCTGGCGGAATATGGTGATAAGATTGCCATCGGGCTGGATGCAAAGGATGGCTATGTGGCAACCCACGGATGGTTGGAAACGTCAGGTCTCAAAGCCGTCGATCTAGGCAAAGAACTGGCTGAAGCCGGCGCAGAAACATTCATCTTCACCGATATTGCCACAGACGGAATGCTATCTGGTCCTAATGTTGAAGCAGTTGTAGAACTTGCCGAACAAACAGGGAAATCAGTGATTGCGTCTGGAGGCATTAGCTCACTTGAAGATCTGAAGACTTTAAAGCAATACGAAAATCAAGGCGTCTCCGGGGCGATTTGCGGAAAATCACTTTATACAGGAAAGTTCACGGTGAGCGAGGCAATAAACGAGGTGAAAACATGTTAACGAAACGGATTGTTCCTTGTCTGGACGTGAAGGATGGCCGGGTGGTAAAAGGCATTCAATTTGTGGAGCTGAGAGATGCGGGAGATCCCGTTGAACTTGCTAAAGTGTACGACGCACAAGGTGCCGATGAACTCGTCTTCCTGGATATTTCAGCCTCACATGAAGGACGGAAAACGATGGTGGAAGTCGTTCAGCATGTAGCGGCGGAATTGGCGATCCCTTTTACAGTAGGAGGAGGGATTAACTCAGTAGAAGATATGAAAGCCATCCTTCGCGCAGGGGCAGACAAAGTTTCTCTTAACACGGCAGCCGTCCTGCGTCCTGAGCTTGTCCGTGAAGGAGCGGATTACTTCGGATCTCAATGTATTGTCGTCGCCATCGATGCCAAATACGATGAAGAGAGCAAAGGTTGGAAAGTTTATACCCATGGAGGCAGAAAGCTGAAAGACCTGGATGCCGTTGAATGGGCGAAGGAAGTAGAGTCCCTCGGTGCGGGAGAAATCTTGTTAACGAGCATGGATAGCGATGGAGAGAAGCAGGGATTCAACCTGGCACTGACGAAGGCGGTCAGCGAAGCGGTTTCGATTCCGGTGATTGCTTCAGGCGGTGCAGGAAATGCCGGGCACTTCAAAGAAGTATTCACAGAAGGCAAAGCCGATGCGGCCCTTGCTGCCTCCATCTTTCACTATAAAGAAACGAGCGTTGAAGAAGTAAAGAGTTACTTAAGAGAGCAGGAGGTGCACGTACGATGACAAATGACGATTGGATCGCATCCGTGAAGTATGATGATAAAGGATTGGTACCTGCCATTATCCAGGATGCTACGACAAAAGAGGTTTTGACACTGGCGTATATGAATGAAACGTCTCTCAAGAAAACAGTTGAGACGGGAGAAACGTGGTTTTACTCCCGTTCACGTCAGGAGTTGTGGCATAAAGGAGAAACGAGCGGGAACACCCAAACAGTCAAGAACATCACGTGGGATTGCGATAAAGATGCCATCCTTGTCCTTGTCGATAAGGAAGGACCTGCGTGTCATAAAGGGGAAGAAAGCTGCTTCCATGAAGGAGTGTATGGTGAGGAGAAATCATCAACAGAAAATATCCTCCTCACTCTGGAGAAACTGATTGAAAATCGAGAAATCGAGCGGCCGGAAGGGGCGTACACGACCTACCTTTTTGAAGAAGGTGTAGATAAAATCCTTAAAAAAGTAGGAGAAGAAGCGTCAGAAGTGATCATTGCGGCGAAAAACAGGGATAGTGAAGAATTGAAATGGGAAGTCGCGGACCTGTTCTACCACGTACTCGTCCTTTTAAGGGAACAAAAACTTCCACTCCAAGATGTGCTGGAAGTCCTTGTGGAACGTCATAATAAATAACTCCCTGAGGGACGGACCTTCGCGCACGCGCAAAGGTCCGTCCCTCAAAATATGGTAGTTTAGTACAGGGGTATTGTATGATATACTACTGTAGTTATACTATGAACGTTTCGGAGGACTTTGATGAGAAAAGGGTCAAAATTAGGTAGTGAGCAAGCGAAAGTGTTGTCTTTTGTCCCGACTGGCGAGTATTACTACAACAAAGGGATGAAGGCTTATCAACGTCGAGAGCTTAAGAGATCGTTAAAATATTTAAATAGAGCATTTCAATTAGAACCAGTAGAACCGATGATTGCCTGTCAATTATCGATTGTGTATACAGAGCTTGGTGAATACAAGCGTTCCAATGACTTATTGCATCAAATTCTGGATGAGCTGGATCCCCGCATGACTGAGTGTCATTATTTTCTAGCCAATAATTATGCCCATTTAGGCTTGTTTAAAGAGGCGTATGAACAGGTTTCAGCTTATCTTGACAAAGAAGAATATGGTGAATTTGTTGAGGATGCTGAAGACTTATTAGAGCTTTTGGAGCTCGATTCCGATCTGATTGTGGACGATTTATACGAGCATGATGAGCTTATCGTCCAACAGGAGAAAGCAAGAGATCTTCTTGAATCAGGACATTTTCAAAAAGCCGTGGATACCTTACAGAAGGTCATTGAGGATTATCCTGAATTCTGGTCAGCTTATAATAATTTGGCACTGGCCTACTTCTATTTAGGAGAAGTCGATCAAGCAGCTGCTACGTTGGAAGAGGTGCTGGAGAAGAATCCTGGAAATCTTCATGCCCTGTGCAATACGGCTGTTTTTTATTTCTATCAAAAGCGTCATGATGAGCTGGATGAATTGATTCAGGGTCTTGAGAAGGTCCGTCCCTTACTTCATGAGCATCGTTACAAGCTGGGGGCTACGTTTGCGCTTGTGGGTCATTCGAAGCGGGGGTATGATTGGTTGAAGTCCCTTCAAAAGATTGGCTACGAGGGTGATGGGAGCTTCTATTATTGGTTGTCTTGTTCTGCTTATGAAACGGGACATGAGGATACAGCCCGTAATGCGTGGAAAAGGGTATTGGAAATCAACCCTGAAAAAGAAGGACTCGAGCCTTGGAACGATAAAAAGCAGGAAGAGGGCTTCGAAAATCACGTCACATCGATTTTGAAGAAGCTGCAAAGTGAATATACGGAAGAGAAATTATTCGGCCTGTTTCTTACATCTATTTCGGATAATCAGAGAGCCATCCTCACTCACGCTGACTTTTGTGATGTGGAAGACCTGTCAATTGTCGAAAAGGTGTATTTGGCACAAGTGTTGAACAGCAACGGAAACAGCTCGATTAAAGTGAACCAGGAGATACAGAATATGCATCAAGTGGCTCTCCACCTATATGGGGATCATCAGCCGATCACGAGCGTGAAGTCGGGATTATTCCTTACTTGGTTTACGATCGCCTACAGAGGTATAAAGGAACGGGAAACCTTCAAGAATGCCAAAGCTTTTGCAGCGGCGACCGAATTCGTTTGGAACCGACTGCGAAATGAAAAGGTCACGAAGAAGCAGCTATGTGATCGATTCAATTTATCTGCGAGTACCTTGTCAAAATACATCTCAGTCGTTGAAAGTTACCTTCCGTGAGCATATTTTTGGACGATGCAATCCTATTTTTTATAGGATAGGTGTAGGAAGTAAATACTATGTGTGGAAGGCTCAAGCACCATTACTACCTCTAACCATAGTATTTAAATAAAGAATATGCTTACGACTGTTTAGGAAGGAGAGTGTCATTATGTCTGAAGAAAAAATTTATGATGTAATCATTGTAGGTGCAGGCCCTGCAGGAATGACTGCAGCTGTTTATACGTCACGTGCAAGTCTTTCAACGCTTATGCTTGAAAGAGGAGTGCCGGGCGGACAAATGGCAAATACGGAAGAAGTGGAGAACTACCCAGGCTTCGACCATATTCTGGGACCTGATCTTTCTAATAAAATGTTTGACCATGCGAAGAAATTCGGTGCGGAATACGCATACGGAGACATTAAAGAGATCGTTGACGGAGAAGAGTTTAAAACGGTCAAAACCGGTTCGAAAGAATTTAAAGCCCGTGCCGTGATCATCACGACTGGTGCAGAGTACAAAAAGATCGGTGTACCTGGTGAAAAAGAGCTTGGCGGACGCGGAGTATCTTATTGTGCCGTATGTGACGGAGCATTCTTTAAAGGAAAAGACCTTGTTGTTGTAGGTGGGGGAGACTCCGCTGTAGAAGAAGGGGTTTACCTGACAAGATTTGCTAACAAAGTAACAATCGTTCACCGTCGTGATGAGCTTCGAGCTCAAAAGATCCTGCAACAGCGTGCCTTTGATAATGAAAAAGTGGATTTCATCTGGAACCACACGGTGAAGGAAATCAACGACAAAGAGGGCAAAGTGGGAAGTGTGACCCTTGTTTCTACAGAAAATGGAAAAGAAACGGATTTCCAAGCGGATGGTATCTTCATCTACATCGGAATGCTTCCACTGACGAAACCATTTGCTAACCTTGGGATCATTAACTCTGAAGGTTATATTGAAACAAACGAACAAATGGAAACAAAGGTTCCTGGAATCTTTGCAGCCGGAGATGTCCGCGAAAAACAACTTCGCCAAATCGTTACAGCAACAGGTGACGGAAGCATCGCCGCTCAAACGGCTCAGCATTATATCGAAGAGCTGAAAGAAAAAGTTAAAAACGGTTAATCAAGAAAGCCTTGCGCAAGGGTAACCCTTACGTAAGGCTTTTTTTGTATGAGTCAATTCTTCTTATGTTTATTAAACACATACACCAACTCCGACAGGGTCAACTTCTTCAATCCTTCATCACATGGCTTGTAAACACCAGCTTCTACTAACCGACGAATAAATTGCTGTCTTTCTCTTTCAACGGCTTCTCGTAAAAATGGCATGCGTGTTCACTCCTTTTAGATTGTTACCCATAAGTGTAGGGGGATTTTGAATATAAATCTGCTACTTTGTGAAGTTTTCTTCCAATTTAGAATTCTTTGTGAGGTTTTCTAACATAATAGTCCAAATCCGTCAGGGAGACATGTATAATCAAGGTATTCCCTGCTCAGGAGGATGAGGAGAACGTGGAGAATGAACCTTCTTATAAGGATAAAAAAGTGATATCAATCGGTGTCGTCAGTGAATTGACCGGATTGACCGAGAGGAAGATCCGTTATTACGAAGAGAAGAATCTGATCTTTCCACAGCGTTCCAATCGGGGCTATCGCAAGTACTCCTTTTCCGACGTAGAACGACTAATGGATATCGCCGACCAGCGCGAAGATGGCGTCACCACGAAAGAAATCAAACATGAACTATCCAGAAAAGAGAGAAAAGAAGCGAAGCAAAAAATGATACGGGGTCAGCTCAACGCGCGGTTCGGGATTCAGAAGAAGTAAGGGGGACGGACCTCTGGATTGGATATCGCTCGTTTTTGACGGGGGTTTGTGAATTTTTTAAAGTGTGTAATTAGGGTATTTAATGCTTTTTTGTGGTAAAAAAAGTAAAACGGCTGGATTATTCCTGATTTCGGCCGGGTTAATCCCAAAAACGGACGGATTATTGTCGATTTCGGCTCTATTATCATCAAAAACGGCCGGATTTTTTCAACTAAACCTCTATCAATACCCTGTGCCGCATGCGGGACTGCTGCCAATCAAGGGACATTCCGTGAGAACCATGCCAACAAACAACACATTCCATGTTAAGTGGAATCTGATTCATACAAAAGCAATCTATAAGACAATCTCTCCTATCCAAAAAAAGTTTACTCCCCTCAATGCTAATATGAAAGGAAATGAAGAACGATTTGATTGTCCGATAACTTCCATAAATAAACAGGATTACAACCCTCCCAAAAGGGAATAACCAATATTATGAAAGTCATCTTAGTTTATTTCGGAAGGTCGGATCATGAATGAAAATATGGAAAATCGTTTCTTTAGTCGCACTGCTTGCTCTTATCCCCGTTTTATATTTTAGTTTTTTTGCCGATGAGACCAAGTCATCATCTAAGAAGCGGGTGATCGCATTGGGAGATTCCCTCACCTATGGGTATGGGGATAAAAAAGAAGCAGGATATATCGGGCGTTTAGAAGAGAAAGTAAATAAAAAACACTCAAAGATGTCATATAACTTTCAAAATCTTGGAGTACCGGGGCAGCAATCGGATCAGCTGCTTGGGCAGATCGTCAAGCCGGAGGTAGCGGAGGATTTAAGTGAAGCAGACGTATATATCATCAACATTGGAACCAATGATTTAATAAAGAACAATGGTGGAGACCTGTTCCCTTTGCATCATGAAGAGATCGTGGAAGCGAAAAAAGACTATCTCGACAACCTGGATAAGATCTTGAATATTGTTGGAACAGCGAGTAAAGAAGCGGATATCATCGTGTTAGGTTTATACAATCCTTATCCGGATAAAAATAGCGATAAAATCGAAGCGTACGTGGACGATTGGAATAAATCCATGATGAAAGAAGCCGAAAAACATGAGAATGTAAAGTACGTTTCAACCAATCCTTTGTTTAAAGGGAAATCCAAGGAAAACTATTTCCATGATTCCCTTCATCCTAATGGTAAGGGGTACGAATTAATCGCGGATCAAATCATGAAGAATTATGACTTTTAACCCAAAAATGACAGGTTCTTACAGAGTTCGTCGTAATTCGCAAATGCCGCAACGATACATTAACAATTCCGTAATACCGTTTTAAATCTGTTGTAACACTAGTGAAACAATTTTCGGGTAATATAGATAATAAGAAATTGACCCCCTTTTAAGTAATAAATCCCGTAGACGACACAGGACTCGCCTGTGTCTATTTTTTTTGCTTTTTTTCCCTGTTATAGTGACTCATGTATATCTGTACCTATCCTCTTCTTGTAGAAATATGTCCCAATATCTTTCGATTTAAATCGACAGCCTTCAAACAACAAGCCAAGACATTGTAGCTTGTCTACAATCATAGTATAATATAAGGAATGAGAATGACTGAAAGTGGGACTAATGTATACATTGGCTCCCTAATCATCAAGATTGAGGTGAAGGTAGTGCAACGTGTCACAAATTGTTTATATCTGGATGGAGACAAGGTACTCCTTCTCCAAAAGCCAAGAAGGAATTGGTGGGTCGCTCCAGGTGGGAAAATGGAGTCCGGCGAATCAATCCGGGATGCTGTCATTCGTGAGTATCGTGAGGAAACGGGCATCTATTTGAAGAGTCCTGATTTGAAAGGTGTCTTTACGTTCATTATTAAAGAAGGCGATCAGATTAAATCAGAGTGGATGATGTTTTCTTTCTTTGCAACCGAAGCGGATGGGGTCAACCTTCAGGAATCGGAAGAGGGTAAGATTAAATGGCATCCAATTGAGGATATTAAGGACCTTCCGATGGCTGAAGGGGATTATCATATTCTGGACTACCTCTTACACGGAAAGAATACGATTTATGGAACGTTTACCTATACTCCTGATTTTAAGTTATTGTCTTATCGATTAGATCCAAGTTGATCAACGAACTTATTTATACAACATTACGATAAAAGCGGGGGAAGAGTATGAGTACAGGTTCTACAAACGATGTTCAATTAGTAATCATAACAGGGATGTCCGGAGCTGGTAAGACGGTTGCCATTCAGAGCTTCGAGGATTTGGGATTCTTCTGTGTGGACAATCTGCCGCCGACTCTTCTGCCAAAATTTTTGGAACTGATGAAAGAGTCCGGTAATAAAATGAATAAGGTCGCCCTTGTGATGGACCTTAGGGGAAGGGAATTCTTTGATCATCTATTTAAAGCATTGGATGAATTAGCGGAAACCTCCTGGGTGACACCGCAGGTTTTATATCTTGATGCAGATGATTCTTCTCTTGTCAGACGATACAAGGAAACGCGCCGTTCTCATCCGCTCGCTCCTTCAGGTCTGCCACTTGAAGGGATTCGTCAGGAAAGAGAGCTCCTTGAAGAACTAAAAGGACGTGCGCAGTTAATATATACAACTTCAACCATGAAGCCAAGAGAGCTTCGGGAAAAGATTCTAACGGAATTCTCGGTGAACAAGAAGACGATTTTCACGGTGAATGTCGTGTCTTTCGGTTTCAAGCACGGGATCCCGATCGATGCCGATTTGGTGTTTGATGTACGCTTCCTGCCAAATCCTCACTATATCGATCATATGAGACCGAAAACGGGATTGGATGAAGAAGTGTCCACCTACGTATTGAAATGGAATGAAACGAATAAATTCATCGAGAAAGTAACCGATTTACTGTCGTTCATGCTTCCTCAGTACAAGCGGGAAGGAAAGAGCCAGCTTGTGATCGCGATAGGATGCACAGGCGGGCAGCATCGATCGGTTGCATTAGCAGAATATCTTGGCCATCATTTTGAAAAAGACTATCAAACGAAAATTTCTCATCGGGATATTCAGAAGAGAAAGGGTCTAACAACATGACACATACACCCAAGGTCGTCGTGATCGGAGGAGGAACGGGCTTGCCCGTCCTTCTTCGTGGATTAAAACGACACCCTATCGATATATCGGCCATTGTCACTGTCGCTGATGACGGTGGCAGCTCAGGTCGTTTGCGGGACAGCTTGGATATTCCTCCTCCGGGAGATATACGGAATGTCCTGGCTGCCCTTTCAGAAGTGGAGCCACTGGTGGAACAAATGTTTCAGCATCGTTTTGAAACAACGAATGAACTTTCCGGTCACGCGTTAGGAAACCTGATTATTGCTGCCCTCGCTTCCATTACAGGTGATTTTGTTCATGCGATACAGGAAATGAGCAGAGTATTGAATGTGAAGGGGAAGGTCTTGCCTTCGGCGAATCAAAGTGTCATCTTAAAGGCGGAGATGGAGGATGGGACGATTGTCACTGGTGAATCGGCCATTCCGAAAGCCGGGAAGAAGATCAAACGGGTCTTCTTAAAGCCGGATAGCATCAAGCCATTGGGTGAAACCTTGCGTGCCATCAAGGAAGCCGATTTAATTGTGATGGGACCGGGAAGCCTATATACTAGTATTTTACCCAATCTCCTTGTTCCGGGGATTGGTGATGCGGTATGCGAGGCGAAAGCGAAGAAAATGTATATCTGCAACATCATGACCCAGGCAGGGGAAACACTGGACTATTCAGCAAGTGACCATGTGAAGGCTTTATACGATCACCTGGAAACACCAAGCATTGATTATATCCTGGTCAACAAAAAGCAGGTACCGAAAGAGGTGCAGGCCCGTTATAAGGAAGAACAAGCGAGGCCCGTTCACTTTGATCTAGAAAAATTAAAGTCCATGGGCTTGGAAGTGATTGCAGAAGAGATCCTCTCCTATGACAACCATCTTGTTCGTCATAACACGGAGAAGGTCGCTGATATCATATATTCTTATCTTAAAAAATCAACCAGTTAAAATACAAAAATTTCTTTTGTATAAGGTTGTGCAAGCGTTTGCTAGGAGGTGATGGGGATGTCGTTTGCGTCCGAAACAAAAAAAGAACTGACCAATATTGAAGTGAAAGATTGCTGCGCGAATGCAGAATTATCCGCATTGATCCGAATGAATGGCTCGTTGTCATTCTCAAATCAAATGCTCGTCGTCAATATTCAAACCGAAAACGCCGCCATTGCCAGAAGAATCTATACCTTGATCAAAAAGGGGTACGACACCCCTGTAGAGCTTCTGGTACGAAAAAAGATGCGGCTGAAGAAAAACAATGTCTACATTGTACGAATCAAAGAAGATACGAAGAAGATTCTTGAGGAACTGAAAATCCTGGGTGAAAATTTCACTATTATCCATAATATATCGGAAGACTTGATCAAAAAGAAATGCTGCAGACGTTCCTATTTGAGGGGAGCGTTCCTTGCAGGTGGTTCGGTTAACAATCCGGAAACCTCATCATATCATTTAGAAGTTTTTTCTCTTTATTCTGAACACAACGATGCGTTGTCCGAACTGATGAATACCTTCGGGTTGAATAGTAAAACCCTTGAACGGAAAAAAGGCTTCATTACGTATTTGAAGGAAGCAGAGAAAATCACGGAGTTCTTGAATATCATCGGGGCTCACAATGCCCTCCTGCGATTTGAGGATGTACGGATTGTCAGGGATATGAGAAATTCCGTAAACCGCCTTGTGAACTGTGAGACGGCCAACCTGAATAAAACCATAGGTGCGGCCTTAAGACAGGTCGAAAACATTAAGTTCATTGAAAGGCATGTAGGCTTACAGATATTACCCGATAAATTAAGGGAGATAGCAGAATTACGGGTGAATTATCAAGATGTCACGTTGAAAGAACTAGGGGAAATGGTGTCAGGCGGCACCATCAGTAAATCAGGGATTAATCACCGCTTACGTAAAATTGATCAGCTTGCTGAGAAACTCAGAGCGGGAGAAAAGATGCAATAAATAAGGACAAAGGGGAGAGAAATGATTATGGTGGAAAAACAAGTAGAAGTGAAATTGAAGACAGGTCTTCAAGCACGACCGGCTGCATTATTCGTACAGGAGGCAAACCGCTTCTCATCTGAAATCTTCTTGGAAAAGGATGGGAAGAAGGTCAATGCGAAAAGCATCATGGGCTTAATGAGTTTAGCTATTTCCACGGGTACTTCCATTACGCTGGTAGCGGACGGAAGCGACGAAGTAGAAGCACTCGTTGCCCTTGAAGGATTCGTTCAAAAAGAAGCATAAGATCAACTTCATACAGATGAAAAGCTGATGACCAGGGAGTGGTTATCAGCTTTTTTTGGTTCTTTTTTTTTTCAAGAATGGATCAGCTACTTCTTTAGGACCCTTTTCCATATATTTCACATTGAGGATGGATGTATCCCTGCTTTTTTGTTACATTTACTTTTCAGGATACTGTAAAGTGAAATAGCAAAAAAGACATATAATATTTCCAATCTCCACCTATTAAACTAGAGAGTGCGGGAGTATAATAAAATGAGTTTGGAATAAATCACTACCAAAAGTGAATTTCTGTTTTAGATGAGTGGTAGCGTGAAAACATAGACCGTTCTTTTCCGCTCCAGGCACAATATTCCCCGGGGAGGAAGTCGAGCCTCCTCGGGCTTTGCCCTGTGGGGTCTCAACCTTTCCTCTATTTCCCGCAGGAGTAAAGTGCCTTCCGCTACAATCCACTATGTGCTACTACATTCTGACTGATATAAGTATAGATACAAAAAAGAAAAAATGCTCCTATTGTAGGTATGTAGAGCGTTTGTTCCCAAAACAAACTATCTACAAAGGAGTAAAAGAAAATTTAATGTTACTGATAGATCGTCATTGAACTATCTTTTAAATAAATTAAAAGACGCTACCTTGGTAAATAACCTCTTGTAAAGAGAGCAGTTCCCCTCACCATCCAGCACAAACTGGTTGACAGAGCCCTGGCAGATTATATGTTAGAAAACAACAATCTCTGCGAAAAGAGCTTTTAATAAAGAAGTTTACGATAAAGGAAGACGATGCCGAATGGAAAAATACACAAAGCATTTCTTTAATAATATTCGAAAAAAGTTAGAAGAATGGGAGTCTGCCAAAGTCATGGCCCATGAGGATGTTTACCGGTTCATCCATTCCATGGCGGGCTCGGCTTCGATTCTTGGCTTACATAAAATGGGGGATCATGCCCGGGAATTGATGGGTCAGTACAATGAAAAAGAAGAGCGGACGTGGACAATCGCAGAAGTGAAGGAAGAGCTCTTCGACATTATCCAATTCTGTTATCACTATGAGGAGGAATCGGCTGAGGTATTCCCCGGCAAACAAAGTCGAACAGGGGAAGAGCCTGTCGTACTTATAATCGATGATGATACATCTTTCCTTATGTATATGAAAGAAGAGCTGGAGAAAATCGGATGGTATGTGGTCCCGATTGCCAACCCGGAAAAGGCCATCATGTCTTATTACGATGTAAGGCCGGACTGTGCCATTATCGATATTTATATGAACGGGACGAATGGATTCGAGGTGCTGGATTTCTTCAAGAAGAAGTTAAAGCAGCAGTTTATTCCGACGGTCATGGTGAGTGTGGACAATAGCAAGGAAGTCCGGATGAAAAGCTATCGGATGGGAGCAGATGATTTTATCCATAAGCCTTTCGATCTGGATGAGTTTATTGTGCGTGTGGAAAGACAGATGGAGAGAAAGAAGCAAATGGAAGAGCTCGTATTGATCGATGAATTGACCCTTGTTTATAATCGTAAATACTTGAGTCAGGCGTATGCCCAGGTTCAGGGTGACTGGTCTCGTACTGGGGATCCGTACAGTGTGGCCGTTCTCGATATTGATTATTTCAAAGGTGTGAACGACCGGTACGGACATCTTGTAGGGGATGGGGTGCTGAAGGAGTTCGCTTCACAATTAAAGTCCAAAACCAGAATTCAGGACATCGTTTTTCGCTTTGGAGGGGAAGAATTTGTCATTTTATTCCCTAATACATCCCTTAAAGAAGCCTGCTCGTTTGTAGATGAAATACGAGAAGGGTTCAGCCAATATGTGTTTCAGGCAGATCCGTCCTTTTCCTGCACATTCTCGGCGGGGGTGGCAGAAATTTCAGATCCGATGAAACCGTTTGATACTTGGCTGAAGCTTGCAGACAATGCACTTTATGAAGCGAAAAGCAGTGGCAGGAACTTGGTGAAGATTGACAATAAAGCAAGTGAGCATACTCCCCATAAACGTATGAAAATCGCCATCGTAGATGATGATCCCATCATCCGGACGGTGATGAAGGATATTGTGTCGAAGCTGCCTTCTGAACAGCATATTCAGTACGATATCCAGACATTTAAAGATGGAGCAGCGTTTATCGGGTCGGACTGGCATAGGGAAGATCCTTGTCTTGTGATTTTGGACGGGGTCATGCCGAAGATGGATGGCCTGGAAGTACTGGAGCAGCTCCGTAAGAAGAGTGATTCAGATCGTTACAAAGTGTTGATGCTTACTTCAAGGAAGAGTGAAAGGGACATCTCGAGATCACTCCAGCTTGGTGCGGATGATTATATGACGAAACCTTTTAAACTACTAGAGCTTGAGGCACGTTTAGGACAAATGCTGAAAAGGATGAGATAGATCAGTGTTCTCGCAGGAGCTTTTTTATTTTTTTATTGTGTTAGTCGGTTTACTGGTGCTGTTAACGGGTTTGTGCCTGTACTTGTTGATAAAGAAGACAATAGATAATAAGAATCGGGCACATATCGAGCAGTATAAAGAAGAATATCAGTTAGCACTCTTTCAATTTCTGCACGAAGGGGTCAAGAGTGAAAGTTTGAAAGATCGTTCCCCCTTACAGATCAGGGCATTAGTGGAATTACTGGCCGGTTTTTCAAAAATGTTTGCCTCTGATGACATTCAAGAACGATTACAAGGATTTGCAGAAGAGCACTTTCAATCGTTTATCCTTTCTCAGCTTAGACACAGGAGATGGAGTATCAGGATGAATGCCCTCTATTGGATCCAGGACTTTAAGATGAAGAGTATGGTAGAACCGCTTAGTGAGCTTCATGCTTCAAAAAGTGTAAGTAAGGCGGAAGAGATCCAACTATTAAAGCTAGCTGTGATGTTTGAGGAGGAAGATCTGCTCGCACGATTAATAGAGCCGAAGCATGAGCTGACGGAGTTTGAATACAGTCTCCTGCTTCACCAGTTAAGGAAAGAACAGTTCGGGCCATTGGTACATGTTTTTGAAGAACTGCCTGAGGTGATGAGGTTTGCCCTTATCGATTCAATCGGGACAAGGAACAGAATGGAGCATGTACCTTTCCTTCAAAGACTATTGGAAGACGGCTCCGCGGAACTAAAGATCCGGGCTTTGAAGGCAGTGGTAGGCATGGAATATTACCTTGATGTTGAGCGACTTTCAGTTCACCTGCGTGCAGATTCATGGCAGGAAAGGCTGATGGCCATTAAGGCGTGTGAGTACATCCGTTCACAGCAATTGACTCCTTACTTAACGGAGCTTATGAGTGACCCGTCCTTTTACGTTCGTTCTCAAGCGGCTCAATCCCTTTTGCGCCTGGAAAACGGAAAAGAAGTGTTAAGGGAAATTGCTGATCATGCAGAAGATGAATATGCCAGGGATATGGCAGAGCAGTGGTTGGAAAGGGGAGCGGTTTCATGAAGGTAACAGCAGAGTGGGGAAGTACCCTGATGTCGGTTGGAGGGTTTGTCCTCATTTATATGATTCTTGTCATCTCTTTTTATACGATTCTCCTCGTGATATCCCTTTTTCAATTAAGGAAAACCTATGGACTGGATGATTGGGAGCCTTACGAAGAGCTCTTACATCTCCATCAAACGAAGCCGGTTTCCATCCTGGTCCCTGCTTACAATGAATCAGTCGGCATTATGGCCACGGTAAGGTCATTGCTCAGTATTGAATACCCTGAATACGAAATCATTATCATAAACGATGGTTCAACCGATGATTCCATGGAAAAACTCGTGGAATCCTTTCAATTGGTGAAGATTAAGTGGGTGATTCGAGAGCAGCTGGATACACAGCCGGTTAAGGCTGTGTACCAATCCAGGCTGTACAATAATTTACTGGTGATCGATAAGGAGAACGGAGGCAAGGCGGATGCTTTGAATGCCGGAATCAATGTATCAAATTATCCTTATTTCTGTTCCATAGATGGAGACTCGGTTCTGGAGCGGACGGCCTTCCTGAAAGTGATGAAACCGATCATCGAGTCCGACGGTGAGGTCATTGCATCCGGGGGAAGTATTCGAATCGCCAACGGATGCGAAATCGAAAGCGGGGAAATTGTGAAGGTGGGTCTGTCCAGATCCCCTCTTGTTGTGATGCAGGTAATCGAGTACTTAAGGGCATTTCTTATGGGAAGAATCGGCTTGAGCCGGCACAATCTTCTTCTGATTGTATCAGGTGCGTTCGGGGTATTCTCGAAACGTTGGGTCGTGGACGCGGGAGGATACTCCCACACAGTGGGGGAAGATATGGAGCTCGTCGTCAGGCTCCACCGGTATGTGAAGGAACAGAAAGCAGATAAAAAAATCGTGTATGTACCGGATCCTGTGAGCTGGACGGAAGCACCGGAATCTCTGAAATACTTGCGCCGTCAGCGAAGCAGGTGGCATCGAGGCTTGTTTGAAAGCCTTTGGATTCATCGCCGCCTTCTGTTCAACCCCAAGTACGGTTCGATCGGGATGGTTTCCATGCCGTATTTTTTGATCATAGAATTTTTTGGCCCGGTTGTAGAATTGATGGGATATATAATTATGATTCTATCTCTATTTCTCGGCGGAGTTTATCTGGAATTTGCGATTCTATTATTCTTCCTCTCAATTCTGTATGGATCGATCCTGTCCATGGCCGCCGTGCTCCTGGAAGAATGGTCCGTCCGAAAGTATCCGAAAGCATCCGATATCGGAAGGCTTTTCGTCTATTCGTTAACCGAGACATTATGGTACCGTCCGCTGACCGTTTTATGGCGTTGTGAAGGAATACTTGACGTGATCCGCAAAAAAAGGGGCTGGGGAGAAATGGCGAGAAAAGGAGTTTCGAAATGACAAAGCTGAAATCTTATTCATTTGTCTTGTTCATCGCAGGCATCGTCCTGCTGGTGTCTGCCCCTTTTTGGCTCTGGCAGGTTAAGAATGAGAAGGAACTGGACCTTCTGATCATTGATAAAACGGTCCCTGATACGACGTACCGTGAGCATAAAGGGCTGATGTGGTTTCTGAATCAGCAGAAATATGTGCAAACGAATGGGCAGCATTACGATTTAAAGAAAGATTATATTGGATTTGTTCCGAAAAAGGATCAAACCTATGATATTAAGAATATCCCTTCATCCACCGACCGGTATGATGCGGTCTACCTAGCCGATACATATGGTGTGTATGAAGAGGAGTTCCATAATAAAAATGTCTCTGGCAAGCGGTCCTCCAAGCTTTACGGAGGCTTGACCGACCAGGATATGGACGCATTGAAAGACATGGCGGTGAACGATGGGAAGACATTGATCGCCGAGTTCAATTCCATGGCCCAGCCTACGGAAGAAGCAACAAGGAAGAAATTCTATTCCCTGTTCAATCTGGAGTGGTCGGGGTGGATCGGAAGGTATTTCCCTGAACTGACGAATAGCGAAGTGCCTCAATGGGTGAGGGATAACTACGAGAAGCAATATGGTGACTCGTATCAGTTCACGGGACCGGGTTATGTGCTCGTGGACGAAAGTGACCGGTTGGTGGTGTTGGATAAGGATGACATCGGGAAGAAAGGTGTCGTTTTTTCCACCACTCCTGAGGGCGAAGAGTTAATCGGCGAAGAAATCAGCACGCCTTATTCATACTGGTTTGATATCGTAGAAGCGATCAACCCTGATGAGGTCATGGCCAACTATACGCTGTCACTGTCAGAGAGCGGGAAGGACACCATGAAAGCCTTGAATCTGCCGGTTACATTCCCAGCTGTTGTTCACGGCGAGAACCGTCAATACAATACTTACTATTTCAGCGGTGATTATGCGGATCAGGCGGATGTGCCCGATCTGTACCAGACCGTGGGATTTACTTCCTGGAGAAAATGGACGGGTTCATCCAGCCCGGATGACACGTCACAATTTTACTGGAAGGCGTATACTCCTCTAATGACGGCGATCCTTAAGGATATTCAAAAGGGTGGTGACCTTAAGGAGACCCAAACCGTTGAAGTCACCAAAGAAAATGATCTGAAGCTCGCTGGGAAAACCGGCACAGACTACATTCAGGTGAAGAAGGACGGGAAATGGGAGGACCTCCTCATAAAAGGGGTGAATATGGGGATTGCAAGGCCGGGTTCTTTTCCCGGCGAAACCGCCATTTCCAAAGAGGAATATCTGAGGTGGTTCAAGCAGATCGGAGCGATGAATGCGAACTCCCTCCGGATTTACACCATCCATCCTCCCGAATTTTATGAAGCTTTTTACGAGTACAATCAAATGGCAGAAAAACCGCTGTATTTATTCCACGGCGTGTGGGTCAATGAAGAGATCTTCTTAAGGTCCGAGGATGCCTTTGCAAAGGAAAACACCGACGAACTTTCGTCAGAAATCAAGAAGACCATTGATCTCGTGCATGGGAATGCTGAAATACCGGAACGAAAAGGTCATGCGTCCGGATCTTACACCTATGACATATCCCCTTACGTCCTTGGCTGGATTTTCGGGGTGGAGTGGGATCCCGAAGTGGTCCTTGCGACAAATGAAAAGCATAAAGGACTTCAGGATTTCAAGGGAGAATACATTGAGACGGAAAAGGCACAGCCTTTTGAAATCTGGCTCACTGAAAGAATGAATGAAGGAATCGCATATGAAACGGATACGTATCAATGGCAAAGGCCTGTGAGCTTCACGAACTGGGTCACGACCGATCTGTTGGATCATCCAAGTGAACCCCTGGAGAAAGAAGACATGGTGTCTGTGAATCCGAACGTCATGAAGGGCACCGACAAATTGAAAACGGGTTTATTTGCTTCCTATCATATTTATCCGTATTATCCCGATTTTCTGAATTACGAGCCGGAGTATGTCGATTATATCGACCAACGGGGAGAAAAGAACAACTATGCAGGCTATTTGAATGATATGAAGAAAGCACACTCCATGCCGTTAGTCGTAGCGGAGTTCGGTGTCCCGGGATCACGGGGACTGACACATGAAAACGTCTACGGCATGGATCAGGGTCATCATTCGGAAAGAGAACAAGGTGAAATCGACCGGCGATTATTCGAGGATATCGTGGAAGAAAAAATGGCCGGTGGAATGGTGTTCGCCTGGCAGGATGAGTGGTTCAAACGGACGTGGAATACGATGGACTATGACAACCCCGACAGACGTCCGTTCTGGCAAAATGCCCAAACCAATGAGCAGCAGTTCGGAATGTTGAGCTTTGATCCGGGCTCGAGTAAAACCAGCATGATCCACGTGGACGGAAGGACCGACGATTGGACCTTTAATGGGATCAAACCTGCTTTTGACAAAGATGGACACAGCCTCTATGTGACGAGTGATGAACGCTTTGTCTATATACGGGTCGATTCAGAACAGATTTCTGAAGAGAAAGATACCTATCTACTCTTTGACACGATTCAAGATCAGGGTCAATCCACGATTCCGAATGTGAAGGATGTATCCACAAAAGGAGTGGACTTTGCCCTTCACATAAAGGGAGAGAAGGAGGCACGTTTGTGGGTCGACAGCTATTATGACACCCATCACTATCAGTATGGGCATGTCCTTCATATGATTGAAGAAGAGAAATATGCGAAAGTGAAAAACAACGGGGAGTATCATCCGATCCGGTTGACGTTGAACAAATCATTGGATGTAGGAGGGGAGAACATCCCGTTTCAGTCCTATGAAACAGGTGTCCTCCAGTTCGGGACCTCGAATCCTCGGGATAGAGCGTATGATTCTTTGACGGATATCAGCGTTGACTCCTCTCAAGGGCGATATGAAATCCGTATTCCTTGGCAGCTACTGAATGTGAAGGACCCAAGCCTTAAAGAAGCGATGGGGGATATATGGTCAGGTAAAGGATTGCAAAGCTCAACGACCCTGGAGTCCATCAGGGTCGGTTTATACGAAAGGGATGGAGGCAAGGTCTTCTCATATCCTGCCCGTACCGGGGATGGATTCATCAACCCCGCAAAATTTCATCCGTACTCCTGGGATACATGGGACCAGCCGACCTCCCATGAGAGATTGAAGCAATCCTACTATGAAATGAAAAAAGCATTTGAGAAAGAAGGGGAATAAAAATGGCGAGAATTCTGATTGCAGAAGATGAAGAAGTCCTCCGGATGTTGATGGTGGATACACTCGAAGACGAGGGACATGAGCTCGATGAAGCAGCCGATGGCCGGGAAGCGGTCGATCACATCATGGAGAATGACTATGATCTCATTCTCCTCGATTATATGATGCCTCTTTTGACTGGTCTGGAAGTGATTGAAAGGGTGAGGAATTCACCTGAAAAAAGTACGGTGAAAATCATGATGGTTTCTGCCAAGAGCCAGCAATCGGACAAGGACCTCGTGTTGAAATTGGGAGCCGATTATTTCATCGCCAAGCCGTACAGTCCGGCAGAACTCGTTCAGAGGATCGAGGACATATTGAATGAAGAAAATTAAAGAATTATTTCAAACAAGCTTACGCAATCAATTCATCGGAATGATGAGCGGCTTCATCGTCATTTTCTTCATCGGGGCAGCCTTCTTGTCTTTGTATGATCAATTCATTACGAACGAGTACGAGGTTCAGAGGAATCTGTTGAATCAAAAAGAAGACCTGGCTGAACAATTGGACAGAGATTTTCAAAAGGCCTTCTTTGATGCGAGGGGATATCTTGCATTTGGAAGGCAGGAGTTCAAAAAAAGTATCTTTAATCAAGAGAAAAAAGTGGATGACACGTTAAAGAAATTAAAAGGATTAGAAACAGAACAGGAAGATCTACTCTTTTTTAAAGATGTAGAGGAATTTTCCAATCTTTATTTCAAGGATTTGGCGCCGCGGATCATCAGTGATTATGAAGAGGGGGATATAGAGGCTGTGAAAGAGGCTTCGGCAGCCGGAGCCACTGCTACAATCGAAACGTTCCAAACCCAGCTCAATGGGTATGCGGACTCCATTGAACAAAGCAAGCGAAGTGCGTATGATGAGTTGAAACGGAAAGAGTCATTAAGTCAAACGGCTTTTGTGATCTTCATTTTTCTAATGCTGCTGGTTCTGATGAGATTGATGAGAATGATTGCAAAACAAATCGGTCATCCTCTCAACCAGGTGGCCTCTGCCGCTGAACAAATTGCAGAAAACGATTCATACCAAAAGTGGACGTTTGAGAATAAACGGAAAGATGAAATCGGTAAGATGTCCAGGGCATTCGAAAAGATGATTTATAAAATCCAGGAGAAGGAAGAGCATCTCCTGGCCCAAAATGAAGAACTGCAGGCCCAGCAGGATGAGCTGGAATCCCAGCAGTCCGAACTTGAGCATCTGCTGAATATGACGAAGAACAGGGAGTCGCAGCTCGAACGCCGGAACGAATTCATTCATGGAATTTCGAGTTCCCTGAACAAACAAGAGGTACTGGAAAGCATTGTGAAGAGTATGAGTCAGGTGATGGGGGCTTCACGGGGCATGATTGTTCTCATGGATGAGCAAAAGTCCAATGCGTCATTTGGGATCTCTCAAAATGGTGCTGCACAGTTCTTGACGTACATTTATAACGGGATTCATCAACGATTATTCGATTCGAGAGAACCTTTCTCCCTCAAGCGGGAAATGCTGCCTCCTGAGAAGGGGTATCATGAAGAAACCCTTTACTCGTATGACTTATTTTTACCAGTCCTTTCCGCAGATCAACAAGTGGAAGCCATCATGGTGTTCAGCCGTTTCGGAAATGATTTCAATAAGCAGGAGTTGGCTGAGTACACGAGCCTGGCAAAGCAAATTTCCATTTCCCTGCAAAAGATCAGCCTGTTTGAAGAAACAGAGGCCAACCGTCAATTAACGCAGGGTATCCTGAATAATATTCAAGAAGGAATACAACTCATCGATAAAGACGGCAACAGCTTATTAATGAATACGAAATTAACGGCCTTGATAGAAGGGGAGATCGATGAACTTCAACAGGCATGCTATCAAACATGGAAGCAGGCACTGATCGATCGGGTCGAAAACAAAGAAAAACTGGATGAATATTATGAGGCCATCGTGAAAGAAGGGAAGACAGGTAAACATCTTCTTACCTATCATCTGGTGGACAGTAAAGAAGTCTTCCAGGTATACTCCGAATCTCTTTATCGTGGGCAGGAGCAGATCGGCACCATATTCGTCCACCGGAATATCACGAAAGAATTCGAAGTCGATCAAATGAAATCAGAATTCGTCAGTACGGTCAGTCATGAGCTTCGCACCCCGCTGTCGAGCGTGCTTGGCTTTACGGAACTGATGCTGACGAAGGACTTAAAACCGGAAAGAACAAAGAAATATTTAACGACGATTTATCAAGAAGCAAAGCGGCTGACGTCCCTCATCAACGATTTCCTTGATGTCCAGCGCATGGAGTCGGGACGCCAAACCTTCGAGAGGAGATTTGAGGATGTCGTCCCGATCATGCAGCAAGTGATCGATACCCAAAAGGTCAATGCACCCCATCACTCTTTTAATATTGCAAGGGAGACGGATTGTACGATCGTCCTTGGAGATCGGGATAAATTGTCTCAGGCATTCACCAATCTGATCAGCAATGCCATCAAATATTCTCCGGATGGGGGTACCATTACGATTTATTTACGGGAAGAAGAAGATAGTATTCTCATAGATATAAGAGATGAAGGGCTAGGCATACCAAATGATGCGATTCCAAACTTATTCACCAAATTTTATCGTGTGGACAACTCCGACCGCAGAAGAATTGGAGGCACGGGCTTAGGTCTTACCATTGTGAAAGAAATCATCGAGACCCATGATGGGGAAATCACTGTCTCATCAGAGGAGGGGAAAGGAAGCGTGTTTACCATCCGCTTACCTCTCGTGACCATCCAAACCTTTAAAGAGGATGAACACTGCGGGAATGGGATGAATATCATCGTCATTGAAGACGATATCAATCTTGCATCCTTACTGAAAGCAGAGCTGTCGGATAGTGGTTTCAAGGTGCAGCACACCCCGTCAGGAAATGAGGCCTTGATGGAAATGCAGGAATCGAAGCCTGATGCCGTTGTCCTCGATATTATGCTCGAGGGCAGCATGTCGGGATGGGATGTACTTGAAAAAATGAAATCGGACCAACATCTTGCCCAAGTACCGATTATCATTTCTTCGGCGTTAGATGAAAAAGAAAAAGGACTTACGCTGGGAGCCAATGATTATTTAGTCAAACCATATCACCCTAGTAAGTTATCTAAAACGATTTTACATCAGATGTTGAAAAAAGGGATGAACGGTGAGATTTTAGTACCGGTTGAGGAAATACGATCGAAATAGAGTAAAATAAAAACCCCCTCATGGTCGAATCCATGAGGGGGTTCAGTATTCTTACTTATTATTCATATCATTACGAGTGATGATGCGATCGATCAATCCATATTCAAGCGCTCTTTCAGCTGTCATAAAGTTATCGCGATCTGTATCTTTTGAAATCACATCAAGTGGTTGACCTGTGCGATCAGCCAGGATCTGATTCAGTTTTTCACGAAGGAATAAAATTCGCTTCGCTGCGATTTCGATTTCCGTAGCTTGACCTTGAGCTCCACCAAGTGGTTGGTGTATCATCACTTCAGCGTTTGGAAGGGCTAATCGCTTACCTTTTGCACCTGCTGCAAGAAGGAACGCACCCATTGAAGCAGCCATACCGATACAGATCGTTTGTACATCAGGCTTGATGTATTGGATTGTATCGTAGATAGCCATACCTGCCGTGATGCTTCCGCCAGGAGAGTTTATGTAAATCGAAATATCCTTCTCCGGGTTTTCAGATTCAAGGAAAAGAAGTTGTGCTACAATGGAGTTTGCCACATTGTCATCAATTCCGCTTCCAAGCATGATTACACGGTCTTTCAATAAACGTGAATAAATGTCATACGCACGTTCACCGCGGTTTGTTTGTTCAATTACTGTAGGAATTAAATTCATCCTCGTTCCTCCTTAGAAATCCTTTTTATTTTTCTGAATTACTTATTCACTTTGTACTGTTATCATACACCCATGGTCAATAAAGGTCAAACTAAACGCTTCCTTTAATACCCTGTATATAAATCCTTTCTACATGATACCCATTCATTCCTTTTTTAAACGGGGGTAATGTGGTAAGTTTGTTGTTATTTAAGTTAGTAGAAGATCAATTTCAGTGAATTATGTATCTACCTTCTAAAACAGTATAGAGTGAATCATAGACCGTTCCTTTCCGCTACAGGCACAAGATTCCCCGGGGCGTGAGTTGAGCCTCCTCGGGCTTTGCCCTGTGGGGTCTCAACTTTCCAGCTCCGGCGGCTAGCCCCTCGAGGTCATAAGCTAAATGGGCCAAGAAGGCAAAGAACGCCTTCTAGGCCCATTCATCTTATGCTTGTCGGGGCTGTGCGAGCCGCCTACGCTTTTCGTACTTTCCCGCTATTCCCGCAGGAGTCAAGTGCCTTCCGCTTCAATACACTCTGTGGTTCTTTAATAGGATTGATAAAGAGTACAGGAGATCTTGAAGAGTTAACTAATTACAAAGAACTTCCCACTGCATTTTTTAAAAGATATTAATGGATAATCTAAAAAAGACATAAACGAGAATATCTATTGCAAACAAGCATTTTCTGGCTTATAATATGTATTCGTGACGGTTATTCATTTCATGCCCTCGTGGTGCAACGGATAGCACGTAAGATTCCGGTTCTTGAGATGGGGGTTCGATTCCCTCCGAGGGCGTACCAGTAATACTGATATGAAGGTGTTTCTACAAGTTATTAATTTGTGGAGGCATCTTTTTTCGTTTCTGAGATTAAGGGTGTTTTAATTCTATATATTGTATAATTATATAATATACCTATTTTGAGGAAGTGCCGGATCAGTTTTGTGTTTTATACATAGGTTACAAAAAGGTAATAAAGATTTATTTGTTGAGATTTATTGGTTTTGCAAGAAGGTGTTTCGCCCTGCACCAGAATATTTAGAGGTGAGGAAAAGAAGAGGAAACTCGTTGATATTGCAAAGAAGAATAATCTAAAACCGGGATGGTGGATTCGTGTGAAAGATTTTGTAGCTTTTGACTTTGAAACGGCTAATCGTGCAAGACACAGTATATGCTCAGTCGGAATGGTGTTTGTAGAAAATGGTGAAATTGTTGAGTCCATTTACCAATTAATCGATCCGGAAGAAGGATTTGATAGGTTTAATATCAGAATACATGGAATTAAACCACAAGATGTTGCAGGCGCGATGACGTTCGATGCTTTCTATCATTCTATCAAGGACAAAATAGAGAATAAGTTGATGATTGCTCATAATCTTTCCTTCGATGGATACGCTTTGAGGGATAATTTAGCTCGTTATGAAATGAAGCCCGTATACAACCAATTTCTCTGCACATATCAAATGTCCAGAAAAATGGTGAAGGGTCTTCCTGCCTATCAGCTATCATCTATTTGTACTTATTTTGGAATCGAATTAGATAATCACCATCATGCTGCAGATGATGCTAAAGCATGCGCTCAATTAATGCTAAAGCTAGGAGAAGAGTACAAGATTACGGACTTTGATTCTCTCTACAATAAGACTCGAATTAAACCGGGAGAAATATCCGAAGGCATCTATCGCTCTTCACTAGTAAGTAAATCTGCTAAATAACTCAACTTTCCGAGAATCTTTATCTTATAATGATATTCAATTGTGGCATCCTCCAGGGGGCTTTTTGTTATCAGTTTCTATTGAATATATTAAGAGATTGGTGTTGAGATGGATGGAGAACACCCACACTCTGACAGTTGATTTCCGCTGCAGGTGCTCAACTCACGCCCCGCGGAAAGCGAGCACCTGCAGCGGAAATCAACTACTGCTATCCTCGTGAAAGTTTTTGAGAGAAAAGACATATATATAGTACAAACCCACCAACTACCAACGAATTCCCATTAACGAACCACCAATTTTATTGTAGAATAAATGAATGGGAGGTTACGAATCATGAATTTGAAAGCAGGACTTTTTCAAAATCAACAATTAAAACTTCAAATGACACAGCAGCTTTCTCAAGCCATCACCATCCTCCAATATTCAACGATGGAACTGAATGCTTATATAGAAGCTAAGCAATTAGAGAATCCCCTTATACAATTAGAACCGCCAAAGCAAGATCCCCTTCATCAACGAGAGCCTCATACGTTTAAACGAAATGCCGGAAATCACGAAAACACGGTGGATTGGTATGAATATGTATCCGTACCAAAGAAGTCCCTTGCGGATGCACTATCTGTTCAATTAAATTTGAAATCGCTTACTTCTTCAGGAAGAAAGATAATGGAAGAATTAATATACAGCTTGGATGACAATGGATATTTAAGAGTAGACGAAGAATCCTTCATTCATAAACATGGTTTGGAAGTGATTCAACTAGATAACTATATTAATAGGCTGCAGGAATTAGAACCAGCCGGTATAGGAGCGAGATCCCTGCAGGAGTGCATATCCCTTCAGTTGCAGAGGAAAGCCGATGTTCCTCCTCTGGTTACAAGGATTGTAGAGAATCATTTTCAAAACTTTGCCGAAAAGAAGTGGAAAGTCATCGCCAAGGATCTTTCGGTAGAGCTTAAAGACATCCAAAAGGCGGCTGACTTCATTCAACATTGCAATCCGAGACCCGGCTCAAAATATTCTCAGCATATCGCTGAATTCATTATTCCTGAGCTGGTCGTGAAGGTGATCGATGGTCATACCGTGGCCGTATCGTTGTATGATGGCACAACCGTTAACGTCACATATAATGAAGAGTACACAGATTTCCTTGAGCGTCACCCTGATAAGGAAGTTCAGTCCTATCTTCAGGAAAAGGAGCAGGACTTCCAGTGGCTGCTGCAAAGTTTAAGGCAGCGAAAGCAGACAATCCTGAAAGTAGGGAAGATGCTTGCTGAAAAGCAAAAAGCCTTCTTTCTTAAAGGACCATCAGCCGTCCAGCCTTTGACCTTGAAGCAGGTGGCTGATGAAATCGATGTTCATGAATCCACTATAAGCCGGGCTGTAAAAGGAAAGTATATGCAAACACCATATGGAATTTATGAATTGAAGTATTTCTTCACCTCAGCCATCAAATCGGTCAAGCTTGAGGATTCCGAAACGGTATCCGCGACGAGCGTGAAAAATGAGCTGCAAAAGCTGATTGATGAAGAAGACAAGAAGAAACCACTATCAGACCAGAAAATGGTCAACCTTTTATTGGATAAAGGCTATGATGTATCAAGAAGGACGATCGCTAAATACCGCGATCAATTAGGGATTGCTTCTTCCACGATGAGGAAGAGATATGAATAGATCGGTTTGGGTCGGTGCCAGGCACAAGCCCAAATCACAGACCGCACATATCCATTCCCGATCACCACAACCTAGCACAAAGTGAGGAACCAAGATGAAACAAGTCCTATTCTACACGCGAAACCAATGCGGACTATGCGAAGACGCAAAAATCACATTAAAGCTCCTCCAGGATGAACTGGGATTCGAGACAATCGAAATCGATATCGAGGAAACTGATGAACTGACCGAACGTTTCGGACTCATGATCCCTGTCGTGGAACTGGACGGGGAAATCCTACAATATGGGCAAATTGATTATTTTACGCTCAGCAAGCGTTTACATGAAAAAACCCGATAGTTTCTAGTTGAATTCCGATTCATACCCTGATAAAATGAATTTTGAAAGCAGGGATGAATTTTTTTTGGAGGTAGTGGGACATAATATGTCTATGTGGGACTTTATAAGTCCATCATATCCACGCACTTCATTTGAAGGAGCTTTTCTATATGGAATCTTTAATTGACATACAAAAGCGATTATTACCTGACCTGCTTGAAGTTATGCAAAAAAGGCATCAGATTCTTCGTTCCATCCGGTTCATGCAGCCTGTCGGGCGCAGAAGTCTTGCTCAGAACATGGGCCTGACCGAACGCGTACTGAGAAGCGAAGTGGAATTCCTGAACAATCAAGATCTCATTGATATCAAAACCTCTGGAATGATTATGACGGAGGATGGTATTCAGCTTTTAGAAAGCCTTGAAACCATGATGAGAGAAGTTTCGGGAATCAACGTAATGGAGCGGGAATTAAAATCTTTACTTAATCTTCATGAAATTGTAATCGTTCCTGGGAATAGTGATGAGTCTCCTTGGGTAAAAGAAGAATTAGGGCGTGCATCAGCTTCTAGTATGAAACGTCGCCTAAAAGGAAATACTATCATCGCTGTGACTGGAGGTTCGACGATGGCCGCTGTAGCAGAGATGCTTACACCGGATTTCTCTGACGAAACCTTGTTTGTTCCTGCTCGGGGTGGAATTGGAGAAGACGTTAAAAACCAGGCTAACACCATATGTGCCAAGATGGCTGAGCATACGAGAACGCGACATCGTGTTTTATATGTGCCGGATCAGGTTAGTAAAGAAGTATACAAGTCCTTCTTGAAGGAACCGATGATCAAAGAAGTTTTAAATTTGATCAAATCGGCTAACATGGTTCTCCATGGGATTGGGGATGCTATCACAATGGCTGAAAGACGAAAGACCACTGATGAGGACTTTGAGAAAATCACGGATGGTCATGCTGTCGGGGAGGCATTTGGTTATTATTTTAACGAAGCGGGTGAAGTGGTACATAAGGTGCCAACGATCGGCCTGCAATTAGAAGATTTAAGTCACATCGAAAACGTCATTAGCGTCGCAGGCGGCAGCTCGAAGGCGAAAGCGATTCGGGCGTATATGAAGAGTGCTCCTACGGGAACCGTGCTTATCACGGATGAGGGAGCCGCAAGAGAGCTTTTAAAAGGGTAAGCCCTTTTGAAATATAAAAAAAATCATCCTTAACTATCTAAAGGAGGAAATTATTCATGGCAACAAAAATTGGTATTAACGGATTTGGACGTATCGGACGTAATGTATTCCGTGCAGCACTTAAAAATAACGACGTAGAGGTAGTAGCGGTTAATGACTTAACTGATGCAAACATGCTTGCTCACCTTTTACAATATGATACAGTTCACGGAACTCTTCAAGAGAAAGTAACTGTTGACGGCGACTACCTTGTAGTTGGCGGTAAAAAAGTAAAAGTATTAGCTGAGCGCGATCCTGCTCAACTTGGTTGGGGAGATCTTGGTGTAGATATCGTTGTTGAATCTACTGGACGTTTCACAAAGCGTGCTGACGCAGCGAAACATATCGAAGCTGGTGCGAAGAAAGTCATCATTTCTGCTCCTGCATCTGATGAAGACATCACAGTGGTTATGGGTGTTAACGAAGACAAGTATGACGCGGCTAGCCACGATGTTATCTCTAACGCTTCATGTACAACAAACTGCTTAGCGCCATTCGCTAAAGTTCTTAACGATAAATTCGGAATCAAGCGTGGAATGATGACAACGATCCACTCTTACACAAACGACCAACAAATCTTAGACTTACCACATAAAGATTACCGTCGTGCACGTGCAGCTGCTGAGAACATGATTCCAACAACTACAGGTGCTGCGAAAGCTGTATCTCTTGTTCTTCCTGAGCTTAAAGGGAAACTGAATGGTGGAGCGGTTCGTGTTCCAACTCCAAACGTTTCTCTAGTAGACTTAGTTGCTGAACTTGATAAGAACGTAACAGCTGAAGATGTGAATGCTGCGCTTAAAGAAGCGGCTGAAGGCGATCTTAAAGGAATCCTTGCTTACAGCGAAGAGCCTTTAGTATCTACTGATTACAACGGTAGCCCGGCTTCTTCTACAATCGATGCATTATCTACAATGGTTCTAGAAGACAACATGGTAAAAGTAATCTCTTGGTATGATAACGAGAGCGGATACTCTAACCGTGTAGTTGACCTTGCAGGGTTTATCGCTTCTAAAGGACTTTAATCGATAAAATTTTGTAAATTGACATCATTAGTATGGTGATTGATGGATAAATTTTGTCCCACCATCTATAATGAAGATGTGATGAAGGGGAGCGGGGAAGATTCCCCTCTCCCTTTTCTTATTGCTATTTCTATTTTTTTGAAAAAGATGTAGAAATTGAAAACTAAAGGAGGCCTTTTACGATGAACAAAAAGTCGATTAAAGATGTCGATGTAAGAGGAAAACGCGTATTTTGCCGTGTAGACTTCAACGTACCGATGTCTGAGGGCAAGATTACAGATGAAACTCGTATTCAAGCTGCACTTCCAACTATTAAGTACTTAGTGGATGGCGGAGCTAAAGTCATTCTGGCTAGTCACTTAGGTCGTCCTAAAGGTGAAGTCGTGGAAGGGCTGCGCTTAACCCCGGTAGCCGAAAGACTTTCCGAACTTCTTGGGAAAAAGGTAGCAAAAGCGGATGAAGCGTATGGAGAAGCTGTTCAATCCAAGATCAGCGACATGGCTGAAGGCGACGTTCTGGTACTGGAAAACGTCCGCTTCTACCCGGGAGAAACGAAAAACGACCCTGAACTTGCAAAAGAATTTGCAGCTCTTGCTGATCTTTATGTAAACGATGCATTCGGTGCTGCTCACCGTGCTCATGCTTCTACTGAAGGAATTGCGAAGCATCTTCCAGCTGTAGCGGGCCTCCTGATGGAGAAAGAGCTGGACGTATTAGGGAAAGCCCTGTCCAACCCTGAACGACCATTTACAGCGATCGTTGGTGGAGCAAAAGTAAAAGATAAAATCGGTGTCATTGACAACCTATTAGATAAAGTGGACAACCTGATCATTGGCGGAGGACTTGCTTACACATTCGTGAAAGCCCAAGGCCATGAGGTAGGAAAATCCCTTCTAGAAGAAGACAAGATTGATTTAGCCAAGCAATTCATGAAAAAAGCAGAAGACAAAGGTGTTAAATTCCTTATGCCTGTCGATGTAGTCGTTGCTGATGACTTCTCAAATGATGCAAATACGGAGGAAGTGGATATCGATTCGATTCCTTCTGATTGGGAAGCACTTGATATCGGGCCTAAAACAAGAGCGTTATTCCAGGACACAATCAAAAGCTCTAAGCTTGTCATCTGGAACGGACCGATGGGTGTATTCGAATTAGAAACATTTGCAAATGGAACGAAAGCCGTGGCTGAGGCGTTAGCCGATGCAACAGATACATATTCTGTTATCGGTGGCGGTGACTCTGCAGCAGCCGTTGAGAAATTCGGATTTGCTGACAAGATGAGTCATATTTCTACAGGTGGTGGAGCTTCACTAGAGTTCATGGAAGGAAAAGAACTTCCTGGAGTAGTGGCTCTTAACGATAAATAATCGCTTTTCAAAGACCAACAATTTTGTGAACCGATTATAAAACAGAAAGGATGAGTACAATGCGTAAACCGATCATTGCAGGTAACTGGAAAATGAACAAGACGTTATCAGAAGCAAAATCTTTTACTGAAGAAGTACAAGGATTAGTTCCTGATCAAGAGGTTGTCGATTCTGTCATTTGTTCTCCAGCCCTATATTTAGAAAGCTTAGTGAACATTTCGAAAGAATACAAGGTAGAAATTGGTGCTCAAAATATGCACTATGAAGAAAACGGAGCATTTACAGGGGAAGTCAGTCCTGTAGCGCTTTCTGATTTAGGCGTAAAGTATGTCATCCTTGGACACTCAGAGCGTCGTGAAATGTTCAATGAAACAGATGAGTCAGTGAACAAAAAGACTCTGGCTGCTTTCAAACACGGCTTAACTCCAATCGTTTGTGTAGGGGAGACGCTCGATCAACGCGAAAACAATGAAACAAAAGAACTTGTTGGTAACCAAGTGAAAAAAGCACTTGCCGGTCTATCAGCAGATCAAGTGAAACACACTGTCATTGCTTATGAGCCAATCTGGGCAATCGGAACAGGTAAATCGTCTACAGCTGAAGATGCTAACGAAGTATGTGCTCATATCCGTCAAGTGGTTGCAGGAGAATTTTCTCAAGAAGCGGCAGACGCAGTGAGAATTCAGTACGGCGGTAGTGTAAAACCTAATAACATTAAAGAATACATGGCTCAATCGGATATCGATGGTGCCCTTGTAGGTGGAGCAAGCCTTGAACCACAAAGCTTCTTGCAGCTTTTAGAAGGGGCAAGCACACATGAGTAAGTCACCAGTAGCGTTAATCATCTTAGATGGTTTTGCTTGCCGTAACACAAAAGAAGGAAACGCTGTAGCCCAAGCGAACAAGCCAAACTTTGATCGTTTGTGGAATCAGTACCCTCACAATCAATTAATTGCAAGTGGAGAAGCAGTAGGACTTCCTGAAGGGCAAATGGGGAATTCCGAAGTCGGTCACTTGAATATTGGTGCCGGACGTATCGTGTACCAAAGCTTAACCCGCGTGAATTTAGCGATTCGTGAAGGGGAATTCGAAACGAACGCCACTTTCCTCGATGCGATCAATCACGCGAAGGAAAAAGGCACGAATCTTCATATCTTTGGATTACTTTCGGATGGCGGAGTGCACAGCCATATCGAACATCTTTATGCCCTCTTAGGTTTAGCGGCCAAAGAAGGAATGAAAGATGTCTATGTCCATGCCTTCCTTGACGGTCGAGACGTCGGCCCTCAAACGGCAAAGAAATATATTGAAGATGCTGAAGCTAAAATGAAAGAAATCGGCGTTGGCCAATTTGCAACAATTTCTGGTCGTTACTATTCCATGGACCGCGACAAGCGCTGGGAACGTGTGGAGAAATCTTACCGTGCCATGGTTTATGGTGAAGGCCCAAGCTACCATGATCCGATGGAACTTGTGAACGATTCATACGAAAATGGGATCTACGATGAATTCGTCATTCCATCCGTCATGACAAAAGAAAACGGGGAGCCGGTTGCAACGATCAAAGATGACGATGCTGTCATCTTTTACAACTTCCGTCCTGACCGGGCGATCCAGATTTCGAATACATTTGCGAATGCAGACTTCCGTTCATTTGAGCGTGGAGAGAAGCATCCGAAGAACCTTCACTTTGTCTGCTTAACACGATTCAGTGAAACAGTTGATGGATTTGTTGCATTCAAACCGACAAATCTTGATAATACACTTGGTGAAGTCCTTTCCCAAAACGGACTGAAACAATTGCGTATCGCCGAGACGGAGAAATATCCTCATGTCACGTTCTTTATGAGCGGTGGTCGTGAAGATGAATTCCCTGGGGAAAAACGGATTCTGATCGATTCTCCTAAAGTGGCAACGTATGACCTGAAGCCTGAAATGAGTGCTTATGAAGTAACGGATGCCCTGCTGGAAGAAATTCGTGAAGACCGTCAGGATGCGATTATCCTGAACTTCGCAAATCCGGATATGGTCGGACACTCAGGAATGCTTGAGCCTACTATCAAAGCAGTGGAAACAGTGGATGAGTGTCTAGGGAAAATCATTGACCTTATCACTGAAAAAGGCGGAACAGCCATCATCACAGCAGACCACGGAAATGCAGATGAAGTTTTGACCGAAGAAGGCAAGCCTATGACGGCCCACACAACGAACCCGGTTCCTGTCATCGTAACGAAAGAAGGAATCGAGCTTCGTGAAGGTGGAAAGCTAGGAGATCTTGCTCCAACTATGCTAGATTTATTAAATGTTAATCAACCAGATGAAATGACTGGAAAAACACTAATTAAAAAATAAGGAGAGATTTTACATGCCATTTATTACAGACGTTTATGCACGTGAAGTATTGGATTCACGCGGTAACCCAACAATCGAAGTAGAAGTTTACACACAATCAGGTGCTTTTGGACGCGCACTAGTTCCATCTGGAGCTTCAACTGGTGAATACGAAGCCGTTGAACTTCGTGACGGAGAAAAAGACCGCTACCTTGGTAAAGGGGTACAAAAAGCAGTCGATAACGTAAACAACGAAATCGCTGAAGAACTGATCGGCTATGACATCACTGAACAAGTAGCAATCGACCAAGCGATGATCGCTCTTGACGGTACAGAAAACAAAGGTAAACTAGGTGCCAACGCCATCCTTGGTGTATCCATGGCTGTTGCTCGTGCAGCTGCTGACTTCTTCGGAGTGGAATTATACCAATACCTTGGTGGATTCAACTCGAAGCAGCTTCCAGTACCGATGATGAACATCGTTAACGGTGGAGAGCACGCTGACAACAACGTAGACATCCAGGAATTCATGGTAATGCCTGTAGGAGCTTCTACATTCAAAGAAGGTCTTCGCATGGGAACAGAAATCTTCCACAGCCTGAAGTCAGTTCTTAAATCTAAAGGCTACAACACTGCAGTTGGTGACGAAGGTGGATTCGCTCCAAACCTTAAGTCCAATGAAGAAGCACTTTCAACCATCATCGAAGCAATCGAAAAAGCTGGATACAAGCCAGGAGAAGAAGTTCTTCTTGCAATGGACGTAGCAGCTTCTGAAATCTACAACAAAGAAGACGGTAAATATCATCTTTCTGGAGAAGGCGTTGTTCGTACTTCAGCAGAAATGGTTGATTGGTACGAAGAAATGTGCAACAAATACCCAATCATCTCCATCGAAGACGGTCTTGACGAAAACGACTGGGATGGTTTCAAACTACTGACTGACCGTATCGGTAAAAAGGTTCAATTAGTAGGAGATGACTTATTCGTTACAAACACCACTAAGCTTTCTCAAGGTATCGAGCAAGGTATCGGTAACTCAATCCTAATCAAAGTGAACCAAATCGGTACACTGACTGAAACCTTCGATGCAATCGAAATGGCGAAGCGCGCTGGTTACACAGCAGTCATCTCTCACCGTTCTGGTGAAACAGAAGACAGCACAATCGCTGACATTGCAGTAGCAACAAACGCTGGTCAAATCAAAACAGGTGCACCATCACGTACAGACCGCGTAGCGAAATACAACCAACTTCTTCGTATCGAAGATCAATTGGCTCACACAGCTCAATATCTTGGAGCGAAAACATTCTATAACGTAAATCGCTAATACAAGCAATTTGAAAAGCAGCTCCGTCTTTGGATGGGGCTGCTTTTTAGTTTGAATGGCATTGCTGTTTCTAAAATCAATGCCAAGTTTGCCAAGACACCTTACAATTAAGGGGTTTTTAGCTGAAATAGGCGTTTGACAAGCTAATGAAGAACGTTTCAATGGTGATGTACCCCATTTTATTTGATTCTATATGGATAAGACTGGCCCAGGTGTCTTTTTGAGGTGGTGAATCGATGGAGATCCAGCCGGTTTTGGTCAAAATCCGGCCGTTTTCGAGAAGAATCCAGCCGTTCTAGGTGAAAATCCGGCCGAAGTTACCCAAAATCCGGCCGATTAACATATAATCCCAAAAACGAAATGCACATCTAATCCTAATCCACACCGACGCACACTCTAATTCCTAACCAACTCTTTCCACAATTCAAACAATATTACCTTGTCCACTACATAATCCCTATGGTAAACTAGTAGTAATGTTATGTTCGTATCAGGAGGTGGGACTCATGCACACTTTATTAGTCACTTTACTTATTATTGTATCAATCGCACTTATCGCCATTGTATTACTACAGTCAGGTAAAAGTGCTGGACTTTCAGGGGCCATCTCTGGTGGTGCAGAACAACTTTTCGGAAAACAAAAAGCTCGTGGTATTGACTTAGTACTGCACAGAATTACAATCGTATTATCGGTACTATTCTTCGTACTAACCATTGCCATCGTAGCTATCTAATACGTACAAAAACCTGATCATTAAGGTCAGGTTTTTTTATTTATCATGCAAGTGGTGTAGCTGAGGGATGCCTCATATGCATGAAAAGAAACTTACTTTTCAAGCGAAATATTGGATTGTCTGACCAATGTTTGCTAAAAATAGAGAAGAAGAGTGGGTTAAACGATCGTTTAACTGTACGAGGCCTGTAATATCAAGCTTCCATCATTACTAATCAAACGTTTGTTTAATAAAAAACCCACTAAAATCTGATTACATAACAAAATCATTTAAACAACTGTTTAACAGTATGGAGCCTTTAAAATCAAGGTTTCTCCCAGCTAATCAAACGTTTGTTTAAAATGAGATAAGGAGTCACTAGCTATGAAAACCGTATTACCAAAACCATTCACATTTGAAGCAGGTCCCCGTGCCGTCTTATTGCTTCACGGATTCACAGGAAACTCAGCCGATGTCCGGATGCTTGGCCGTTTCTTAGAAAAGAAAGGCTATTCATCCCATGCCCCTCACTATAAAGGACACGGTGTACCGCCGGAAGAGTTGGTTCATACAGGACCTGAAGATTGGTGGCAGGATGTCATGGACGGATACGAGCTTTTAAAGAGTAAGGGATATGAAGAGATTGCGGTTGCCGGCCTTTCTCTTGGAGGGGTATTTTCTCTTAAATTAGGTTACACTGTACCTGTAAAGGGTATTGTCCCTATGTGTGCACCGATGTATATAAAAAGTGAAGAAGTCATGTATAAAGGGGTCGTGGATTACGCCCGTGAATTTAAGAAATTTGAAGGAAAACAAGAAGAACAAATTGAAAAAGAAATAGAAGAGTTTAAGAAAACGCCGATGAATACTTTGAAGGCCCTGCAGGAATTGATTGCAGACGTGCGTGGAAATGTGGATATGATCTATTCACCGACGTTCGTGGTACAGGCAAGGCATGACCATATGATCAATACGGATTCTGCGAATATCATCTATGATAACGTTGAATCCGATGAGAAAGACATGAAGTGGTATGAAGAGTCCGGTCATGTGATTACATTAGATAAAGAAAAAGAACAGCTTCATGAAGACGTCTACGATTTCTTAGAGAAATTAGACTGGACGGTTTGATGAATTCGATGATCAGGAGGGATTGTCATGGACGAAAATATTAAAGAGCATGTGGATAGGCTCCTTTCTTATATGAAGGAAGAAGCATACAAGCCATTGACGGTACAGGAGCTTGAAGAAGCATTCGGAATTGAAGGGTCTACGAACTTCAAGGAATTCGTAAAGGCTCTTGTCGTAATGGAAGAGAAAGGGCTGGTCGTACGCACAAGGAGCAATCGCTACGGCTTACCTGAAAAAATGAATCTGGTAAGAGGGAAAGTATCCGCTCATGCAAAAGGTTTTGCGTTTGTGATACCGGAAGAATCAGGAATGGACGATATCTTCATCCCTCCTAATGAAACGAATAACGCCATGCACGGCGATATAGTATTAGTAAGAGTTTCTACTTCTTCTTCGGGTTCCAGAAGAGAAGGGACCGTTGTGAGAATCGTAGAGCGCGGTGTCGACCAAATGGTTGGGACGTTCACGGAAAGTAAACATTTTGGATTCGTCATTCCGGATGATAAGAAGTTTGCGAGTGACATCTTTATTCCGAAATCTGCACAAATGGGTGCAACGGAAGGACATAAGGTCGTTGTGAAATTAACTTCCTATCCTGAAGGCCGCAAGAGTGCAGAGGGTGAGGTCATTGAAATCCTTGGTCATAAAAATGATCCAGGAGTCGATATCCTTTCCATCATCCATAAACACGGGATTGACGTTGAATTTCCTGAAGAGGTCATGGAACAGGCAAATAATGTGCCAAGTGAAATTGACGAATCGGAAATTCCAAACCGAAAAGACCTGCGCGACCAGACAATCGTCACGATTGATGGTGCTGACGCAAAGGATTTGGACGATGCTGTCACCGTAACGAAGCTGGACAATGGAAACTACAAACTTGGGGTACATATTGCAGACGTAACGTACTATGTGAAAGAAAGCTCTCCGATTGACCAGGAAGCGTTTGATAGAGGGACATCCGTATACTTGGTAGACCGGGTCATCCCCATGATACCGCACCGATTATCGAATGGTATTTGTTCTCTTAATCCTCAGGTCGATCGTTTGACTCTATCCTGTGATATGGAAATTTCACCTGATGGCGATGTCGTGAAACACGAAATCTTCCAAAGCGTCATTAAGACAACGGAACGAATGACATATTCAGATGTGAATAAGATTCTTGTGGATAAAGATGAAGAACTTCGTAAAAAATACGAGCCTTTGGTGCCGATGTTCGAGGAAATGGAAGACCTGGCACAGGTTCTTCGTACGAAACGCATGAAGCGTGGAGCCATCGACTTCGATTTCAAAGAAGCGAAAGTGCTTGTCAATGAAGAAGGAGAACCGACGGATGTGGTGCTTCGTGAACGTTCGGTCGCCGAAAAGCTTATCGAAGAATTCATGTTAGTGGCAAATGAGACGGTTGCTGAGCATTTCCACTGGATGGAAGTGCCGTTCATCTATCGTATCCATGAAGATCCGAAAGAAGATAAGCTTCAGCGCTTCTTCGAATTTATAACGAATTTCGGCTTGATTGTAAAAGGAACAGCCAATTCGATTCATCCACGGGCTCTTCAGGAAATTGTCGAAGACGTTCAGGGAGAGCCGGAAGAAATGGTCGTATCAACAATGATGCTGCGTTCCATGCAGCAAGCGAAATACGATCCTGAAAGCTTAGGTCACTTTGGACTCGCGACAGAGTTTTATACTCATTTCACCTCACCGATCCGTCGTTACCCTGATTTGATTGTTCATCGCTTAATCAGGACTTACCTGATTGAAGGCAAGGTTGATCAAGCAACACGGGAAAAATGGGGTGCCCAAATGGGCCATATCGCTGAGCACACGTCAAGCCGCGAACGCCGTGCTGTTGATGCAGAACGTGAGACCGATGAACTGAAAAAAGCAGAGTATATGGAAGACAAAGTGGGAGAAGAGTACGACGGTATCATCAGTTCCGTTACGAACTTCGGAATGTTTGTCGAACTGCCTAACACCATTGAAGGTCTTGTCCATGTGAGCTATATGACGGACGACTACTACCGATTTGATGAACGTCATCTTGCCATGATTGGTGAAAGAACGGCAAACGTATTCCGAATCGGAGACGAGATCACCGTTCGTGTCGTGAGTGTCAATAAAGATGAGCGTGCCATCGACTTTGAAATCGTAGGAATGAAGAATAATCGCAAGGAACGTGAAGACCGTGTGCGCTCGATCCGCTCTGATAAAGGTAAATCGGACCGTGGAAAATCGAATCGATCTTCAGACCGGAAAAAGGACGGAGAATGGTCAACGCGTCCACCGAAAAACAACAAGAAGAAAAAGTCGAATAAGAAACACTTTGAAAATGCGCCCCGAAGCAAACGTAAAAAGAAGAAATAAGAGGACAGGAGCAATGGGACATCCTTTGCTCCTTTTCTTTTCCAAGTGTAACATTACAATTTTTCTAAAGAATATGAGATAATAATGAGTAAACCAAAGGAAATGACTAGGGGGATTCCAATGCCAAAGGGAGAAGGCAAGCTTATTGCCCAAAATAAAAAAGCGCGTCATGACTATGCCGTAGAAGAAACATATGAGGCCGGTCTTGTGCTGCAAGGAACCGAGATCAAAGCGATCCGGGGCGGTCGCGTGAACTTGAAGGATTCTTTTGCCCGTGTTCAAAATGGGGAAATTTTCGTTCATAATATGCACATCAGTCCATATGAGCAGGGAAATCGATTTAATCACGAACCTCTCAGAACACGTAAGCTGCTGCTTCACAAAAAACAAATCAATAAATTGATCGGTGATTCGAAGGAAGCAGGATACAGTATCGTTCCATTAAAGTTATACATCAAAAATGGTGTGGCTAAACTTCTGATCGGTCTAGCCCGTGGTAAGAAAAAGTTTGATAAACGGGAAGATCTAAAACGAAAAGAAGCGAATCGTTCGATCCAGAGAGAACTGGCACAGCGTCAAAAAGGTATGTAATTGTACAGATTTCCGGAATCTGGCATTTGCAATTATCTCAGGATTTGTTATACTAATAGATGTCGCGAGGTAATCTTGTGGCTGTAAGAACAATTGAATAAGTGACTTACACGCTGAACTTATTCTTTCCCGTTCTTCCCTTTCTATCATGGGGACGTTACGGATTCGACAGGGATAGTTCGAGCTTAGGTTGCGAGCCGTGGGGATCGTCCACGATAAAACGTCAAAGCCAATAATAACTGGCAAAACTAACAATAACCTAGCTTTAGCTGCATAATAGCGCTTTAGCTGTTCCTCCCTCCATCGCCTATGTGGTAGGGTAAGGGACTCACTCTTAGTAGGCTACGCCGGAGTCCACCGTCTGAGGACAAAGGAAGAGACCAATCAGACTAGCTGCACGGACGCCCGTTGATAGGCAGAAGCTGCAGTGAACTTGCGAATATATCGACTACGCTCGTAGACGCTTAAGTGGCGATGTTTCTGGACGTGGGTTCGATTAGTTATTAGTCGCCTTATGTGGTAACACATAAGTGAAAATTTGGCTTTATCGGTGAAACCTAAGTCACACACTGTGTGATAAGGCAATGCCGAGCGGTATGTGGAGCAATCCAACAGCCGTGTATCGACTTATAGGCTGCCAATCTTGGTAGTACTAGGATGCGGGATTCTATCTGACAACAGATAAATCTATATTTCGCATAAGACGCCAAAGGACCTCTACTACAAGGTTCAAGATATAGTCAGTGCCATGTCGAAAGCATGGAAGTGCACGTCCCACCGTCTCCACCAAATACATATTTGGTGGTTTTTTATTTTTTATAATTTGAAAAACTCTTCTTCAAATGTTAATTTTTGCTTTAGACATTCTGGATTGTATTTTCCATTTCTAATTGTTACTCTATCATAATGTGTAAGGATCCACTCCGCACGTTTTTTCTTTTTTTCCACTCTAAGAAAAGGTAGAACGAATTTAAATAAGGATAGAACTTGATTTTTGGTCTTAATGGTTAGTGTAAAGGAATTCAGATGACGATCGGGATGGTAGTTTTTCTTTTTAGTAATGTGACCGTTTGTTAGGTTTTTGAGGTATTCTAGAAGTTCTAGGTCTGTCGAGGCAACAGTAATACAAGGTCTCCTATGTTCCTTATCATGCATACGTGTTAATGTTATAGAACCTTCCCCGTCGATAATCCCAGCAAGATAGGCTGCTTCCCATTCTTTCAAACCTTCCAACTCCTTTCATTAAATCTAACTCTTTCCTTTAGTTTCATTACCCATACAGTGGTTGTATTAAATACATTAGATAAAATTTTTTTAATAATTATTAGGTTTATCTAATTGAAATTTAGTTTTTTCAAAGCGATTTTGAGAATAACTGTAAAAGTATTTGAGAATAAACACCCCTTAAACTTTCACAATAATCAACCTATAAACCGCTCTCAAAATTATTCTCGAATAATTTTGAGAGTTATTTTTTTGAGTTGTGAGCAATTCTTTCCAACATTGTTACCGTTCTGTGAATAAACTTCGACAGAATTTCGAAAATCTGTTTAAAGTTTAGTGAAACAAGGGTACCTTTTAATAGAATTTGATAGTATAGGTCTACAGTGATAAATCCGACATAAAGGAAGGTGAATTCCCTATGTTTAATAAATTCAAGCCATACTTGATTGTGTTGATCAGTCTGGTTTCATTATTTTTCATCATTATATTCAGTTCGGGAAGTGAAATGATCATTCTCGATCCTAAAGGACCTGTTGGGGCCCTGCAGAAAGATCTGATCATGCTGTCAATCTACTACATGCTTGGCATTATGGTTGTCGTTCTTTCCTTCTTTACTGTTATTCTCCTAAAATATCGTAGCAGTAAAAAGGATAGTGATTACAAGCCCGAAATGCACGGGAGTACGAAATTAGAAATTATATGGACGCTTATTCCTGTATTGATTGTAATTGCCTTGTCTATCCCAAATACAAAGGCATTATATGAATTAAGGGAAGCTCCAAAAGCAACGGCTCATAAAGATCCGATTGTGATCCATGCCACTGCTGCTGACTGGAAGTGGATCTTCAGTTATCCGGAGGAAGGTATTGAGACCGTTAATTATATCAACGTTCCCGAGGATCATCCGATTTTATTCAAAGTGACGGCTGCCGATTCCATGGCTTCTTTCTGGGTGCCGCAACTTGGCGGACAGATTTATGGGATGCCGGGAATGGTGAATGATTTATATTTACAGGCTGATGAGCCGGGTACTTATGATGGAAGAAACTCAAACTTCACTGGTGAAGGAATGACACACCAAAAGTTTGATTTTGTTGCGTTAGAAGAAGAGAAGTATGAAAAGTGGGTAAAAGATTCTCAGGAAAATGAGCCGAAATTAACCGAAGAGACATATGAAAAACTCATGCTGCCTGATACGGTTGATAAAATGACCTTTTCATCCACTCATTTAGCCTTTGTCGACCATGGGAAGAATTCTGAATATGCCATGGCAATCCGTGAGAAATATGGTGTGGAGGCATCTTCACATGGTGCGGATAAAGATGCTGAGTCAAGTCATGAAAATCACGGAGACATGGAGGATCATGATAATCATGGAGGCATGAAAGATCATGATGGCCATGAAAATGACGAACAGAAAGACAAAGAAAATAACGAAGGACACGAGCACTAAGAAAGGAGGACTCTAGATGTTTGATTTTATTAAAGATAATTTAATCCTCAATGATCCGTTGATTCTTGGAGCCAACATTTCCATCGTTTTCACCGTAATTGGGATCGTCGCGACCCTTACGTACTTTAAAAAATGGAAATGGCTGTGGAATGACTGGATCACGAGTGTTGATCATAAAAAAATCGGGATCATGTATATCATTGCTGCATTGATCATGCTCTTTCGCGGAGGAGTCGATGCCCTTTTAATGAGGGCGCAATTAACGGTTCCAAATAATGAATTTTTATCATCACAGCACTACAATGAAATCTTTACGACTCATGGTACGATCATGATTTTATTCATGGCGATGCCATTCTTACTTGGACTGATGAACGTCGTAGTCCCTCTCCAAATCGGTGCAAGGGACGTCGCATTCCCTTTCCTGAATAACTTAAGTTTTTGGTCATTCATGTTTGGGGCGATCCTTTTCAATATGTCTTTCGTATTCGGTGGATCACCGGATGCAGGTTGGACGAACTACGCACCACTGGCGATTGAAGGAAGTCCGGGACCGGGAATTAACTATTACCTCCTTGGCCTGCAGATTTCCGGAATTGGTACGTTATTAACGGGAATCAACTTTGTTGTCACGATTATTAAGATGCGTGCACCAGGCATGACGCTTCTACGTATGCCGATGTTCACGTGGACGACATTGATCACAGCATTCATCATCGTATTTGCTTTCCCGATCTTAACGGTGACATTGGCGCTGATGACGTTTGACCGATTATTCGGTTCGCATTTCTTCACGCTGACAGACGGCGGGAATCCGATGCTTTGGTCGAATTTATTCTGGCTATGGGGACATCCGGAAGTATATATCGTTATTTTACCTGCTTTCGGTATTTTCTCAGAAATTATTGCTACATTTGCAAGAAAAACATTATTTGGTTATAAATCGATGATCATTTCACTTGTTGCCATCTCAGGGTTAAGCTTCGTTGTGTGGGTTCACCATTTCTTCACAATGGGCGGAAGCGCTGCGGTTAACAGTGTATTCTCGATTTCGACGATGGCGATTGCCATACCGACCGGGATCAAGATATTTAACTGGTTGGGTACCCTTTATAAGGGACGGATTGAATTTACCGTCGCCATGATGTGGTCGGTCGCCTTCATTCCGACATTCCTGATCGGTGGAGTGACAGGGGTCATGCTCGGTATGGCTGCAGCAGACTTCCAGTATCACAATAACTACTTCCTGGTTGCTCACTTCCACTACACGCTGATTGCCGGTGTAGTATTTGCCTGCTTCGCAGGACTCGTGTACTGGTATCCAAAAATGTTTGGACATAAGATGAATGAACGCATAGGGAAATGGGCTTTCTGGTTCTTCTCTATCGGTTTCAATGTATGTTTCTTACCCCAATTCGTCTTAGGTTTTTCCGGTATGCCAAGACGTGTGTACACGTATGGACCGGAAGATGGCTGGATGGCATTGAACGTCATCTCTTCTGTCGGGGCATTCGGAATGGGAGTAGGATTCATGATCATCGTCTATAACGTTTACTATAGCTACCGCTTTGCGAAACGGGAATTATCCGGGGATGCTTGGGATGGACGTACGCTTGAATGGGCGACCAGCTCTGCCATTCCACCTCATTATAACTTCGCTCATGTTCCTGAAGTGAAGAGTGCGGATGCATTCTACTATATGAAACAAGAAAGAAAAGAATCCGGTAAGCCTGAAAAGGTGGAGTATAAACCGATTCATATGCCGAGCAATGCAGGGACACCATTCATCATGTCCGGGTTATTCTTCGTTGGAGGATTCGGATTGGTGTTTGAACTGTGGTGGATGGCGATTCTTGCCCTTATTGGTATCTGCGGATGCATGGCATACCGCTCGTTATTTTCACACAAACAGGATGAAGGTTACTATGTAAGTGTGGAAGAAATAGAAAAAACTGAAAATCCGTATAAGAGGGAGGCGTGAATATGGCACATAGTACGAATGTAGATCCAAATACGCCACTTGAATATCAATCGGAGATCGGCAAATTGAATATATTCGGATTCTGGGTTTTCCTGGGGGCGGAAGTAGCTCTATTTGCCACTATTTTCGCGACATTCTTTGCCCTTGAAAGCGGCACGGTTGGAGGTCCGCTTCCATCTGAAGTGTTTGATCTGAAGAATACAATCATCATGACGCTACTATTATTGATCAGTAGTTTCACGTCAGGTTTATCAATAAATGAATTAAGAAGGAGAAATGTCAAGGGGATGATGGTCTGGTTGATCATCACCCTGCTCTTTGGCGCAGGATTCCTTTACATGGAAATCACGGAATTCCTTCACCTGATTCATGAGGGAGCCGCCATGGGAACCAATGCATACTGGTCTTCTTTCTATCTATTGACCGGGACGCATGGTCTCCACGTAACAATAGGTATTTTATGGATAATGCTTGTGATGTTCCAGGTGAAAAGACAAGGATTAAATCCTGATACCGCTAAAAAACTATTTGTATCCAGCTTGTATTGGCACTTCTTGGACTTTGTATGGATCTTCGTGTTTACAAGCGTTTACTTACTAGGGATGGTGGGATAATGGAACACAATACAGCGAATCATAGTCGTATTCCCTGGACACAGATCATTGGTTTTGTCTTATCCATTGCATTGACATTTTTGGCCGTTTGGTTCGGACTTTACGCAGGACTCGCGTACAATGTGATGGTGGCTCTTGTATTTGTTCTTGCCTTTATCCAGGCAGCAATCCAGCTGTTTATGTTCATGCACGTAACAGAAGGAGAAGGCAGATGGCAGGTAGGAAAAATGATGTCAGCTGCTTTCATCGCCCTTGTAATAGTACTTGGATCGATTTGGGTATTGAGCAATATGCATTAATGGATAGAATTCAACTTGATATATATAAAGAGGTCGTTGAACGCATTCAACGACCTCTTTTTAACGTTTTTTTCTAATAGGCTTTTTCATCCTCATAGTTAAACTGCCACTGAATACCGAACTTATCGGTCACCTGACCATAAAGCTTACTCCAGAAGGTCTCCTGAAGCTCCATGTCCACCTTACCGCCTTCTTTCAGTTTGTGGAAACGGGTCGTCAACTCTTCAGTATCCTTGCTTACCAGGGCCAGGGTGATATTGTTTCCTTGTACAAAGGGCATATCAGGAAACACGTCAGAAAACATGACGTTGCTGCCATCGATTGTCAGTCTTGTATGTAATACCAGGTTCTTGGCTTCTTCAGGAAGGGGATAATCGGGGTGGGGAGGTGCTTCTGCAAATGTCATGATCTGTGGTGGCTCTGTACCGAATACTTCTGCATAATACTCAACAGCTTCTCGACAATTCCCATTAAAATTAAGGTAAACATTGACTGACATGTCTATCACTCCTATTGATTATAATGACTACATTTTTTATTGTAGTATCATCTTGTTCTTATCGGTCAAAAAATATGAATAATCAAAAAATTTATCCAAATAAAAGAGCGTCAACCTCAACGTCGGAGGTGGCGCTCACTACCTTCAGTCTGCTTTTAATTCCTTCAAGACATTGATTCCAAACAAAAGGACACCGACCGTAGTCACTACACCACCGGCAGCAATAACCGGGACGACACCTTCATTTCCAAGCACTAAGAAAAACAATCCAATCATCATAAGGGGCAAGCCGACATTATGAAGCCAGAAATGAGCTTTAGCCAGTTTAGTAGAAGATACTGCCGGGAATAAGTGATAAATAAGACCTGCTAACGTTAGGGCAGTCCAGCCTAATAAGTTAATGTGAACATGGACCGGAGTCAAACTGTAGTCATGGACCATTGACATATATAGCCCGATACATACACCAATCATGAAGTAGACGACAGAAATCCTGATCAGTTTAATGCCCATCTAATAATCCCTCCTTTTCTTTGGTAATATATGAGAAAATAGACCTATGTAGAACTCGGATTTTCCCTCCATATATCTAATTAAATCTCAATAGAAAGGCAGCTTGTGTTGAATAGGTGTTATACTGAAGAAAGAAATGGTTATTCATCTGTCTTTACAGAATTTTTGAAGCCTCTCATAAAGTTAAAGGATGGAAAAAGCGGGATATACCTGCAAAGGGTGTCGTTTTCGAGTGCAATTTGATTAAATGACGTGTTATACGTTTCGTGAATCGACGCGAGACGTTTTTTTTCTGAGAATTTCACCTTTTTAGAACCGTTTTTAAATGGAGAGTAATGAAATTATTTGGGGTTTTGGCATAAATCGTTGCCTACTGTGTCAGGAATTGATAGAATCATCAATTAGAGTAACTGTAATTCGAAAATGAGGAGAAAAAAATGATAAATGTCACCAGTGGATTTAGAATCGAAAAAGATTTTCTTGGAGAAAAAGAAGTACCTGAAGATGTGTACTATGGAATACAAACGTTACGGGCAGTAGAAAACTTTCCGGTTACCGGCTATAAAATTCATAAAGAGATGATTGATGCCTTAGCAGTCGTGAAGAAAGCGGCAGCACTGGCAAACATGGAAACCACACGTCTTTATGATGGGATCGGTCAAGCCATCGTGCAAGCTTCTGATGAAATATTGGAAGGAAAGCTTCATGAATTCTTCATCGTCGATCCCATTCAGGGAGGGGCAGGGACTTCCATCAATATGAACGCCAATGAAGTCATTGCCAATCGTGCCCTGGAGCTCATGTCCCATCGAAAAGGTGAATATGGAAAGGTAAGCCCGAACAGTCATGTGAATATGTCACAGTCAACGAATGACGTATTCCCGACAGTCATCCATATTTCCACACTGAAGTTATTAGAGAAACTACTTGTCACGATGGAACATATGCTGAACGCCTTTAAAAAGAAAGCACAGGGGTTCGATCACGTCATTAAGATGGGGCGTACCCATCTTCAAGATGCTGTTCCGATTCGCCTTGGCCAGGAGTTTGAAGCGTATAGCAGGGTGGTGGAGCGTGATATTAAACGTATCGGACGAACACGGGATCACCTCTATGAAGTAAATATGGGGGCGACTGCAGTAGGAACTGGATTAAACGCGGATCCTGTTTATATCAAGAGCGTCGTCAAACATCTGGCTGATATCAGTGGTTTGCCATTAACGGGGGCTGAGCACCTTGTCGATGCTACGCAAAATACCGACGCATACACAGAAGTTTCGGCTGCACTGAAGGTATGTATGGTCAATATGTCCAAGATTGCCAATGACCTGCGTATGATGGCTTCGGGCCCGCGCGCCGGACTTGGTGAAATATCACTGCCATCCAGACAGCCCGGTTCTTCTATCATGCCCGGTAAAGTCAATCCGGTCATGCCTGAACTAATCAATCAAGTAGCCTTTCAGGTCATGGGAAATGATCAGACCATCTCCTTGGCATCAGAAGCTGGTCAGCTTGAACTGAACGTGATGGAACCTGTACTGGTATTCAACCTCCTTCAATCCATCAGTATCATGAACAATGCGTTCAGAAGCTTTACGGACAATTGTCTTGTCGGGATCGAAGCGAACGAAACACGTATGAAGGAATATGTAGAAAATAGTGTGGGGATCATCACAGCGGTGAATCCGCACTTAGGTTATGAAGTTGTGTCACGTATTGCCAGGGAAGCTATCCTAAAAGGAAAATCAGTGAGAGAGCTATGCTTGGAATATGATGTTCTGACAGAAGAAGAGCTTGATTTAATTCTGAATCCTTATGAAATGACGAATCCAGGGATTGCGGGACGAGTGTTATTTGATCGGGATTAGGTTTTAACCAGTATTACGAATGAAGAGAAGTTTTCCTCTACAAATAGGGAAGGTTTCTCTTCTCTTTTCTTATTTATAGAAATCACACTTGGGAAAGTTTAATAGCGTTCTGATTCTCCTTATACTATAACCATAAGACTTTCGTAGGGTTTAATTGGTTTATACATTACTCCCCATAAACTCATAAAATCCTGTATCAAAATGATTTAACAGATATTATTTCTAAAGGTGTCCCTATATCAGAAGGGACTATACTCCTGCCTTATTCCCCCCATACACCACCCCTTGGCCCTATGCTATATTCTAAATGTTAGAAAATTTAGATAAAAGGGGATGCCATCATTTATGAGTCCAAAAAAGAAAATTCTTGTTTGTGCATTGGGAGCCGGAATGATTATAAGCTCAGCCAATATACCAGGTATCAATGTATTAGCCGAAAAGACGGACACAATTGAATCAGTATTATCCAGCATGACTCCTCAACAATTGGAAAACTATAAACAGCTGCAGTCGGTTGAAAGAGAAGGATTGTACTTATCACAAACCGTAGATCTGGAAAGTGAGGAGCCTATCAAAGTCATTGTACAATTGGACCACCACCCAGAGAAAATAGCACAATTAAAAGCAGAGCTAGAAGGGGAAAGCCTTTCTTCAACTGAAGCGAAAGCAAATATAGAGCTGGATCAAAAAACATTTAAAAACAATGTAGCTGACATGTTTAAAGGAAAGAATGCTAAAGGCTACAAGCTTGGAAAAACATACAAAAATGCCATGAATGGTGTTTCCATGGAGCTGCCTGCCAACAAAGTAAAAGAATTGTTGAGTTTAGACGTAGTAAGGTCCGTTTGGAGCGATGTCGAAGTACAAGTAGAGCCTCCTGTTGAAGATGAAAATCAAGAGAATAAACAAGTGAAACCTTATATGTTGGAAAGCATTCCTTATTTAGGAATTGATAAATTACATAATGAAGGGTTTACGGGTAAAGGCATCAAGGTTGGGGTGCTCGATACTGGGGTTGATTACAATCACCCCGATCTTGATGGAGTATATAAAGGTGGATATGACTTCGTAGACGATGATGATGATCCAATGGAAGCCACATATGAGGATTGGAAAAAGTCGGGGAATCCAGAATTTGCAGGTAGCAATAGTTATTATACTGAACACGGAACCCATGTCGCCGGAACCATTGCCGGTGAAGGCGATAATGAGAGTGAATATCAAATAAAGGGTGTTGCTCCAGAAGCTGATTTATACGCTTATCGTGTTCTTGGACCTTATGGAAGTGGATCAAGTGAGGGGGTCATTGCGGGAATCGACCGAGCCATTGAAGATGGTATGGATGTCATCAATTTGTCTCTTGGAGCCATGATCAATGATCCGCTTTATCCGACTAGTATAGCGGTTAACAATGCGGTCCTAAGCGGTGTCACTGCTGTAGTCTCAGCAGGGAATTCCGGTAGTGGTAGGTTCACTTTAGGTTCTCCCGGAACAGCCGCACTGGCTCTGACCGTCGGAGCAAGTGATGTCCCCGTAGATATTCCGACGTTTAATGGACAATATGGTTCTGAGAAAGTCAATCTTCAGTTGATGGCTAGAAACTATAGTGATAAATTAGAGGAATTTGAAGGTCTGAGTTCAACTGTGGTTGATGTAGGTCTTGGGAAAAACACAGATTACTATGGGAAACCAAGTGTAGCTGGAAAGGTCGTTTTGATCAGCCGTGGTGAAATTGCTTTTGTTGACAAGATCAAAGTGGCTAAAGAGAAAGGAGCCAAAGCAATCCTACTTTATAACAACAATGCGGAAGAAGGGCAAATCCCTCATTACCTGGGAGAGGGAGTCGACTTCATACCGACGTTCACATTGACGAAAGAACAAGGAGAAACACTGAAAAATAGCCTGGAATCAGATAAGGATTTCACGTTTAGCGATTTGGGAGCCATCACGACGGAGGGTGACCGATTGGCAGATTTCAGTTCAAGGGGGCCGTCTAGATCTAACTATGATATTAAGCCTGAAATCACGGCGCCAGGAGTGGGTGTTCTCTCAACAGTTCCTTCATATATAAATGATAAAGAAAACGGTAGCTATGATTATGCTTACGCCAGACTTTCCGGGACATCCATGGCATCACCACATGTTGCAGGAATCTCAGCGCTCCTCTTACAATCGAACATGGAGTACAAGCCGGAAGATATCAAGTCTATCCTGATGAACACTTCAGATCCCCTGAACGGTGATTACAGTGTGTATGAAGTGGGTGCCGGTAGAGTAAACCCATATGAAGCGATTCATTCGGATATGAACTTCCAGGTCATAGATGAGACGACCAATCTTCAGAACGGGGAACGTATGACCATCGATGAGGTAACAGGCGGTATGAGTTTCGGGTTACAATACGTGGGTGAAAAATCACTCCGAAACCAGCGTACGATTTCAGTAGAAAATAACGGTGAAGAAAACAAAACATTTATCGGAAAAGTAGAATTTACTAATCAGTCTCTCAATGCCGATGAAAATGGTGTACAAGTATCATTCGATGACAAACTCACAGTGAAAGCTGGAAAGAAAAAGAAAACGAATGTATTCTTAAATGTCCCTAAATCAGCTGAAAAGGGGTACTATGAAGGGTATATCCATTACGTAAACGAAGCGGATGAGTCAGAGAACTATCAAATTCCATTCGGCATACGTGTTTCTGAAAAAGGCATCGAATACGTCAATGCATTAAATTTTTCTACAAAAGATAATAATCAATTCAGGCCGGTAATCCAATTCACTCCAATGGATTTCGTCCTTAAATCACCAATGGATCAACTCAGTGTTGTCCTGGTCGATGGAAAAACGAATGAAGATTTAGGGTTAGTGGGAGTCATCAATTCTAAAGGTATTCCAGAAGGACAGAGGATTATTTTGAATGATGCGTTTTCAGGAAACTATTATCCATACGAGGATCATTCCATCTCCATTAATCCAACGATGGCACCTGAGGGTCATTACAAACTTAAGTTGGTGGGGGTAAACAGTGAAGGTGAGACCTTTACTTCTGAAGCCGATACGTATATCGATAATACCGCTCCTGAATTCTCGAGCTCCTTACCGACAGGTGTCTATGAATATGAGAATGTAGAAGACACGATGGCATTTTCTATGAAACTTTATGATAAAACCATTGAGGATATGAAAGCAGCGGGATTACAAATCGATCAATCCAGAAACGGGATTGAATATTACTACGGATCTCCTTTTCCAACGGGTATGTTATATCCTGACGCAAATGGAAATCTTTCAGATGAAATTCAAATGAATAGTCGTTTGGGTGCATATCCATTAGGATTCTTTGGATATGACTCAGTGGGCAACTTTAGTAAGCCGGTTATAAACTTTTTTGTTCCAAAAGGTACTCCTTACGTAACGGCATCGATGAATCAGGATGAAGCAAAAGCTGGTGACCTGGTAAAGTATACTTTATCAGCAAAGAATGTGGAGAAATTAAGCGATATCCATTTCTCTACAACGTATGATACGAACCAGCTGAAATTGGTCGATGTAAAGATTCATCCGGATTTTGAAAAGTATGGTCATTCCAGTTTAGAAAAGGTAGTAAAGAAGAAAAATGCATCGACAGATCAAATAGACATTGACGTATCCATTGACGAGAATTCCGAAGTGGAGGCAACGGGAGATATTCCGGTTGTAGAAATCACTCTTGAAGCCCAAGATGCTGATTATAACAAAACAAGTTTTATTACAGGTCCAACCATTTCAGGAACGTATACAAATGTAACGGGTACAGATACAAACCTGCGAGGTTACTATGAAGGGGAGTATACGGAACTATTACGAAGCCATTCAGAGGTAAGAGGAAGCATCGTGCCACAAGGATTCTATGGTACGGATGGTAAATTTGACTATGATATGGATTTCTCAAATGCTCCAATCACCATTGACGTAACAGATTTTGAAGGGAACGTGTTTGCTGGTGAAATTAAAAATGATAATAGATTCAGAGTGGAGCTTCCTGTAACGGATAAGCCATTTAACATGGCGGTAAAGGTTCCCGGTCACTTCCCGGTTAACACGACATTTCATGTGTATGAACAACGTGAAGACAAAATTGTCGCAACTTGGAGTAACCTTGCCCTCAGAACGCAAGATGCTGGAGATATTACTCAAGATAGCGTAATTGATATCTTAGACGCCCTTGCATTAAAAGAACACTGGGGATCGGATAAACAAGAAGCGGATCTAAACTTTGACGGAAATGTAGATGAAAAGGACTTTGAATTAGTAGAGTTTAACTTCCTGGAAACAGATCCAGGGGTGAAAGATGCTCCAAAGCCGATGGATAAATATAAAGGTCAAACATTAAATGACATAAAAGCTGAATTGGGAATTGAATAATTAAAGATAAAAAGCTGGCTCTCTTAGAACGGAATAAGAGCCAGTTTTTTAGCATTTACCTATAAAAGGTAAAAATGTATATTTATTTATAATTTATATATATTATCCACATGGATGAGAATAATTACTTACCATTAATAGCTTATAAGAAACTATTATCCTATGTATAATGAAAGATATATACAAGGGGGAAGTGAAACGATGTCTATCGGCAGAATTATTTACTATCATCGAAAAAAACAAAATAAAACACAAGAGCAACTTTGCAAAGGGATATGTTCAACCACTCATTTAAGTAAGATTGAGAATAGTTCTAAAGAGGGGAACCTGGAAACATTAGAATTGCTTTGTAAACGACTCGGTGTATCGATTGAAGAGGAAACGGCCAAAACGCTATATTTAAAACGGCAGCTGGCACAATTCTATGAAGCGATCGAAAGACTTCATCGAGATCATGCCGAAAGACTGTATCAGGAGTTAGAAAAGCATAGAGATTATATTCAATGTACGGAAATGGTTTACTTATATGAACTTTACATGCTTCGATATCTATTATTCACGAATAACCCGACCGAGTATCAACAAGCTTCTCTAGGACTAAAAAAGAATATGAGCAAATTTTCTTCGTTTGAAAAGTACCTGTGGGAGTTCTTTCAGGGGATCTATTATGGACAGAAACAGCAATATTCCACGGCGATTTCCATTTTTGATAAAATAGAGGATAAAGCCGATCTGTATAGTGAAAAAGTTACGGATTACTATTACTATAAAGCGGCCAATCATGGATTATTGAAGCATTTTACCCTGTCTCTTCACTACTCCTATAAGGCTTTGCGGATTTTTCAGAACACAGGGAATATCTTACGGATCCTTCATGTGAAAATAGGACTTTCAGCTAACTTAATCTATATTAACGATCTTGAACGTGCAGAAGTGATGCTGAATACGGCCTTAAACGATGCGGAGATGTTAAAAGATAACGAAACGAAGATTACAGCTCTTCATAATTTTGGCTTGTTAAACAGAAAAAAAGGAAGGCTACAAGAGTCGTTAGAGTATTTCTCCCAGTCGCTCACATTGAAAAAGAAGCAAACAATCAGTTATTATGGCACATTGGTGGAAATGGTACAAGTATTGCTGGACTTGAAAGAGAGTGAGCTGGCGATTAATCTTTTGCAGGAGAATCTAAGAGACTTTAAAGATCAGCAGTCCAGTAAATATGTAGAATTGATGGTGCTCTATTTAGATGCGATAAAGGATGACAAACGGCTTAGTGATTTCTTAATCGATCGTGGTCTGCCTATGATGAAACAATATGATCTTTATAAGGCTGCAGCATTTTCAGAGCGATTAGCGGTATATTTTAAAGAAAAGGGAGACCTGATTTCTTCCAATCAATATCTTCATTTATCCAATGAACTATTAAAAAAATTGATTTTTAACCATAATGAACCAATCTAAATGAAACGTTTAAGCAAGCAACTGTTAAAGGTTGCTTGCTTTTGATTTTTTTGAACTTTAATAGGTGTTAAATATTCTTTTTGAATAGTAGAATGTACCTGTTTCGTGAGCTGGGAATATGACTATATAGGTATAATTACTTCTTAATCAGAAACTTTCCCAACTTTGCCCCACCCCTGACCTCTTAAGTTACATTAATGACTTCATGAAATGAACAGGAACTTGTAAGAAGTGTCGAAATATATTAAGAATTTTCCCAATTAACAGACTCCTCGAAAATGATTACTATTTAGGTTGTAAACAAATCTGCGTCACGGATGAATATTAGAGGGGGAAGAGTATGAATAAGAAACGTTCAGCTAAGATCTTGACGGTTGCACTGACTGCAAGTCTATTAGGAACATCAGGAATTCCATTTAACGTTATGGCAGAAAGTGCGCCTAATACATCTAAGTTCACACAGGTAAAAGATGTAGAAGAGACGTTGATGAATCTATCGGATGAGCAAAGAAAGGCTTTGAAACAAATCGAAGCAAAACCGGATTTTGAAGTCGCTCCGAATATCAATACGGAAAGCGAAGGGCTTGTTGATGTAATCGTTGAATTTAAACAGGCACCTGCGAAAGTTGAAGTGATGAAACAGGCGGCTAAAGGGGTTCGTACGACTACGAAAGCAGCGGCTGAAAAGGTAGAGAAATCTCACAGTGAATTTAAACAAAACTTCCAGTCTATGAAAAATAAAAAGAGTGCAAGCCCCGGGTTACAAGAGGCAAAAATCACGAAAGAATATCGTTCTGCCATCAATGGTGTAGCGATGTCCATCCCGGGGAATGAGATTAAGAGTTTACTGGATTCCGGGGTAGTGAAACGGGTATGGAAAGATGAAGTCGTTCAGCTTGATCTTCCGGAAATGAAAGGGGAAGCTTCCGAATCCAAAATGATGGACAGTATTCCGCAAATTAATGTGGACAAGCTTCATACTGAAAATATAACGGGTGAGGGAATTAAGGTTGGAGTCCTCGATACAGGAATTGATTATCATCACCCTGATTTGCAGGGTGCCTATAAAGGTGGATATGATTTCATTGATAACGATAATGACCCTATGGAAACCACCTATGAAGATTGGCAGAATTCAGGTAAACCTGAGGTCAATCCTGCTTCTGGAACAGTCTACTATACTGAACATGGTACACATGTCTCAGGAACGATTGGTGGCGAACAGAAAAATACAGTCGACTATGCGGTGAAAGGAGTAGCCCCTAATGTAGATTTATATGGATATCGAGTTCTTGGTCCTTACGGTTCTGGAACATCCACAAGTGTACTTTCAGGGATTGAACAAGCCGTAACTGATGAGATGGACGTCATGAACCTATCTTTGGGTGCTTCTACGAATGATCCGCTATATCCGACTTCCGTTGCAGTTAACAATGCTATGCTCTCTGGTGTGGTAGCAGTAGTCGCTGCAGGTAACAGTGGACCGGAAGAAGGAACACTTGGGGCTCCAGGTGCAGCAGCCCTCGGCATTACGGTTGGGGCAAGTGATTTTGACATGGATATCCCCACCTTCCAATCCATGAGTGTAAATGGTGAAACATTTGAGAACGTTTTATTACTAGGGAAGAATTTTTCAGATGATTTGACATCTCTTCAAAACCAGTCCAAACAAGTGGTTTTTGCCGGACTTGGTTATGAAGCTGATTTCGAAGGGAAAGATGTAACGGGTAAAATCGCCTTGATTCAACGAGGGGAAATTGCCTTTGTCGAGAAAATGAAACATGCGAAAGAAGCAGGGGCAGAAGCTGTCATCATCTACAATAATCTAGACGGAGAGATTCAGGCTTATCTGGGAGAAGGATCAGAATACATCCCGACCTTCCGTATGACAAAAGCGGATGGTGAGCGTTTGAAAGGGTTAGGTGATAACGCGTCCATTGCGTTTGGGGAATTAGCGACTGTTCAAACAGAGGGGGATAACCTGGCTAGCTTCAGCTCAAGAGGACCTGTTGCTGGAAGCTATGATATTAAACCGGATGTTGTAGCACCTGGGGTAGCGATCTTCTCAACCATTCCTGAATATATCAATAGTCCGGAAGAAGGGGAAGACTATTCTGCAGCATATGCCCGCCTTCAGGGGACATCCATGGCAACGCCTCATGTAGCAGGTGTAGCAGCCCTGATGCTTCAAGAACACCCTGAGTATTCTCCATTTGATGTAAAAGCAGCACTAATGAACACGGCAGAAGACTTGAATGGTGACGTATCCGTATTCGAACAAGGGGCTGGACGTGTTGATGCCTATGATGCGGTACATGCCGATGTATCCATCAAAGTGATGGATACAACAAAAAATCTAAATGAAAATGGTGAAGAGGTAGAGATTAATGAAGAAACGGCTTCCATCTCTTTCGGAAGTCACTACAAAGATGACAAAGGAATTAAAGCAGAAAGCAACATGATCATTGAGAACAACGGTGGAGAAGAAAAGTCATTCGAGGTAGAAGTGGAATACCATGGAGAACGTACAGGCATCAAGGATTCAGTCGAAAACGGCATTGTGTTAGACGTTCCAACCAGTGTAGCCGTCTCCGCTAAGGGTTCGAAAGAAATTTCACCAGCGATCACGATTCCGGAAGATGCAGAAGAAGGTCGATATGAAGGGTATATTCACCTTACGAATGCAAGTGATGCGAGTGAAACGTACCAGGTTCCGTTTGCTATTCGAGTAACTGGAAAAGGTTTCGACTATCTTGAAACAGATAGACCAGCACTAGCAAATAATACACCGAAGTGGCAGTACTACAATCCATTCATCTCAGCAGCATTTCAAATGAAAAACCCGTTGACGAGGATAGACATTGTGTTGAAAGATGGAAAATCAGGTGATGCAATTGGATTCATTGCTTCCCTCCAACAAGCGGATGCAAAGCCTGACTTCAGATATTACATTCGTGGTGTTTTTGCTGGAGTCGTGTATCCATTTACAAATGATGAAGAAAATCCGATTTCCGAGCAATACGTTGATCTGCCTGAAGGGGACTATGATATGGAGTTCATAGGGTACGATGAAGAAGGAAAAACGTATAATATCGACACACCTGTCATTGTAGACAATTCAAAACCTAAAGTGAAATTTGATAAAGCTCCTGGTGTGTATGAAATCAGTGAAGATATGTACACAGAAGAGTTTGGAAAGAAAGCATTCTGGATCCACGGGAATGTGCAGGATGAAACAGTGGGTGTATTACGATCAAAAGGAATGGAATATGATCAATCTTCGAACAAATTCTTAATAGCAACCGGCTTCCGTGAGTATTTTAATTGTTGTTTCCCTCCAGCGGATTCAGAAGGAGACACAGAGTTTGGTATAGAGCCTTCTGATATTGCAGACGAGCCATTAAGATTAAGTTTGGCAGCTACTGATATTGCAGCAAACGTTAATTACCAAAGATATATCTTCCTCCAAGAAGGCACTGAGTACCTGACTTCTAAGTACAACAAGGAAGAAGTCGGGTTAAACGATACTGTGACTATGACGCTGAGCTTGAATAACGTGAAAGATCTTATTTCCGGAGAGTACACGATTCAGTATAAAGGGGAAATGTATTCATTCGAATCTGCAAAGCTAAATGAGCAATTTAAAGCCTATGCAGAAGAAAACGGACTTCAGGCATCAATTCTTGATCCTGTTGAGAGCGATTCTGGATATTACGCTAACGTCACGGTAGGGGCTACACTGAGCGGAGAAGGGTACTCAGGTTTGAATGGTGACATGCCTGTTGTGGACGTGACGTTCAAGGTGAATCAAGATGACTGGTTTTATGGATCTGACAAACTTGATGTAACAAAGTCAACTTACACAAAAGCAGGTGAGGATGATGCCGTAACTCTTCCATATTACAGCACTTCATCATATGATTTCGTGTCCAAACATTCAAGGGTTGAAGGGAATATCAAACCAGAAGCATTTTTGAAGAAAAGTGGCAGTGGCAATCTTTTTTTACCAAATGGTGTAGCTCAAACTATCGGAGCGAAGGTATATGCCTTGTCAACGGATGGTGAGAAATATGAGGGCAGCATCGCTTCAAATGGGAAATACACGATCTATGGTGTCCCGGCTACACGTGAGACATACAATGTCGTAGTGGAAATTCCAGGACATTTAAAGACCTACACGCCATTCATAAGTGGATTTGAATTGAAAGGTGAAGACTATGGAAGGTTCGTTTCAGCAGGAACTAAGATCAGTCTTGCTGGAGATGTGAACAACGATAGCTTGATCGACATCAAAGATATCAGTGACATCGTTGAGTATTACGGTCAAGAGAACCCAGAAGTCCAAACATTCGATGTAAATCAGGACGGTATCGTGAACGAGACGGACGTACGTTTCATTGAGAAGAACTTCCTGACGAAGGGACCGGATGCTCCTAAAGGGAAATCACCTAAGGAAACAAACGGGAAAAAAGATCTGGCCTATTATTTGAATATGATTGGATTAGAGCTAACTGAATAAAAGCTTCTCATGAGAAACTAAATCAAAAGGGGGGGAGAACGCTGTCCATGGACAGCGTTCTCCCCCCCTTTTCTGCTATCTATCATTTGAGGAGATGACCCATTACTCTCGTTTAAAAGTAAATGCTATCAGTAGATTGAGCCTATTTTCATAAAACAAATTCTTTTAAAGTGTTCCTACAGGTTTTTCCTCCAAATGTAGAAAATTACCCCAATAAATTAATTGAATATTCCTTCTATTCTCCTACTATTTGATGCTGTAAAAAGGAAATGTAAATCAATCTTGACTATTTAAGGGTGAAACGACCCATTATTCGCCTCTCAATAGACTGGGACTCCCCCAACAGGATACATGATCATTTAATAGAAATGGTTACGTGGTACTCCAAATACGAAAAATAAAGGAGGGGAACGTTTAGGGGGGGAGTATCCATGGCAGGCACTGTCATTAGGATATCTACAAAGGAGGAAGCGAGAGTACTAGATAGAGCTTTGATCATTGTAAGCTTCTATCAAGCTATGAAAAAAGGAAAATACTAATTTTAATAAAAGGGGGAAATAAAGTGGTTTCTAAGAAAAATACGTTATCTATTGGATTGATGTCCGTACTCCTAAGCAGCAGTATGGTTTCGCCAGCAAGTGCTGAATTCTATCAGTCGAAGGAAGAAAAGGCACCTGCACAAATCCAAAAGGCACAGCTTCCATTGATGGATATGGAAAAAAAGGCGACCGATGATCCATTATATGGACAGGATCTAAAAGCATTCAACCCTAATGAGAATATTCGCCTAATCGTTGAAGTGGACGTCAATAAGAAACTGAAAACGTCACCTGAAAAGCAGGTTGAGAAGATTCAAAATACGTTTATGAAAAAGAGGGATGCTTCTTCTAAAGTCATACATACGTATTCAACAGGATTCTATGGATTCAGTATGGAAACGACGATGAAAGACGCTGAAAAGATTAAAGAAATGGAAGGCGTTAAGGATATTCGCGTTGCGAAAACGTACGAACATATGGACGTAAAGAGCAACGAACTAGTCGAAGCGATGAATGTATGGACGAAATATAATTACAGCGGTGACGGGATGGTCGTAGCGATCGTGGATTCGGGAATCGATTATCGACATGAAGCCATGACGCTTTCGGATAAAGGAAAGAAAAAAGCGAAGTATAATGAAACCAACGTCCAAGAGAAGCTTGATGAGTCGGAAGTAAATGATGTTTGGTATACAGACAAAGTACCGACAGGCTATGACTGGGCGGACCATGATACAAATGTCATCCCGGCAAGTAATTCCCATGGAACCCACGTAGCCGGCATTGTCGGGGCATACGAAGAATCCCAGAAAAAGGCGATGGGGGTCGCACCGGATGTACAGCTATTAGCTGAAAAGGTATTCTCTGATAAAAGAAGCGGTGCCTATGACGATGATATTACAGCGGGAATCTATCATGCCGTGGAGTTCGGTGCGGATGTCATCAATTTAAGCCTCGGATCTGATGCAGGAAGCGTAGATGCGAATGATCCGGTACAACGTGCCATTCAATATGCAACAGAGCATGGTGTGTTGGTCGTAGCTGCGGCAGGGAATGCATCTTATAGTACAAAACAAAACTTGCTGGAAAGATCTCAATTACCTCTGGCTAAAAATCCGGATATCGGTCTAGTAGGTGACCCAGGTGTCACGCCCTCCGCACTGCAGGTTGCTTCATCTGAAAATGATCAGATGAATGTCAATGCTTTTAGTTTGAATGATGGAAGTAAGCTTGGGTACCAAACGCAGTACAGTTCTAAAAAGTTCAGTGATGAACTCGAAGCCGATAAAGAATACGAATTGATTTTCGCAGGTGAAGGTTTTGGCAGTCATCTGGATGGCTTGGATTTAGAAGGGAAGATTGTAGTTGCAAAGCCAAAATCGTATTCTGTTTATTCGACCCTTCAATATGACTCTGCAAGAAAAGGGGCAGTCGGCATCATTGTCATTCCACCGGATAAGTACCCATCTTATGCAAGTTTAAATTTCTCAAGATACACTATTCCAGCTGTTACGACTGGACATACAGAGGGAGATAAACTGGTAGAACGATTACAAGGCGGAGAGAAAATCTCAGTAGAATTATCAGAGGAAGGTGTTTGGGTGCAAAATCCGACAACTGAACCGATGTCTTATTTCTCTTCTTATGGTTCACCAACAGATCTTAGCTTTAAACCTGAAATCACAGCACCTGGCGGAAAGATCAGCTCAACAGTACTCAACAACGAATATGAAGTCATGAGTGGAACGTCCATGGCCACTCCACATGTAGCAGCTGGAGCGGCTTTACTCCTTGAAAAGTATTACGAGGAGTTAGGTTTACCAAAAAATGAAGATACGGTCTTAAAAGCGAAGAATGCTTTAATGAACACGTCTGAGGTGTTAACGAATCCAGATGATGAGAACTCCTTATACTCACCAAGACGCCAAGGGTCAGGCTTGATGAAGATTGAGCAGGCGATTAAATCTCCTTATCTTGTAGAACATGTAGGGGCTCCTTTAGAAAAGGCAGCATCTGTTGCATTAAAAGAAGTAGGCAGAACATTCGATTTCACATTGGATGTCGAGCCGCTCTCGAGGAAGCTTGAAAAAGCCAATGACCAGTATGAAATCGTCGTAGATGTGCTAATGGATGAAACAGAGAAGAAGACATATAACGGAGTGGAAAGAGACTATCTAACCTTACACTCGGTTCCTATCGATGGGGCAGTTGTAAAAATCAACGGAAAACAGCTGGGTGACCAGAAATTTCAATACAAACCACGTCGTGATGGCGAAGTAAAGATCTCTGTCACATTGCCGGAAGAGCTAAGTGAAGGACGTTTTGTTGAAGGGTTTGTTCGCTTTGTTCCTAAGGGAAGCTCTGTAAAAGATTTAGCGACTTTAACGATGCCGTTCATGGGATACTACGGTGATTGGGGTGCCATTGATAATATTGATGAGAGCCCGGTTAATGGAGATCCTTTCTTAGGATACACTGTTCTTTGGAATGACATGCTGAACTTGCCTATGGGATATAACACTTCTACTGGAACATTTGATCCGGATGAGATCGGTTATTCCAAGAATGCAGTCCCTACAGGTATGTACCCATCCTTCACAGCGTTTCGAAATTTGAAAGAAATGTCTCTAAAGGTGGAAGATGAAAATGGAAAAACGGTTGCCCATATCACGAATTTTGGTGAGTTCACGGAAGACGGCAGTCCTTATCCTTTCAGAAAGAATATCATGAGCTATGGAGATTATTCCTATAAGTTCGATGGGATGTACTGGAGTGGTAAAGATGACGAAGGAAACCAACTTCCTGACGGTAACTATACGTATGTATACGAAAGTACCTTGAATTATGAGGGGGCTGATCCTCAACAAACGAAGATTCCGATTAAACTTGATTCTGGTGCTCCCGTTGTTAAAAATATCAACATTGCAGAACTTGCAGATGGGAAGTATAAGGTCACGTGGGATGTACAAGAAGAAGGAACGAAACATATCGGGAATTTCATCTGGGTCAATGATGGCTATCAGAAGTCAGTAAGCGCGGATTCAAATGAGTATATTACCGAAGAGAAACCTGAGATTGTCATGATTTCAGCAATAGATGGTCTTCGGAATGTTGGCGTCGGGTATACCGGAAATGAAGAATTGCTACATGCAGGTCCTTTTATCAATTATTTGAACATTTCTGGAACCAATGTAAATGAAACAAAACCTGCTTCCATCTTAATCTTTGGATATAAACGAATGGATTGGCATATTGAGATTTCAAATGCAGAAGGCGATATGATCGAGTATGCCGATATTGAAAATGAACACTCTATTTATGGTTTGAAATGGTATGCTGGGACAGAGTATCCAGACGGTGACTATTATGTGACTGTAACAGGAACGGATGAGACAGGATTATCCTTGACGTCTGAGAAGAAGAAAATTACTGTGAAACATTAAATGACAAGCCAAGAAGATCCTGTAGAATGGGATTTTCTTGGCATTCTCTATTTAGAATAAATCTGTCTGCCTCTTATCCTGTGAAAATACTTCACACGAAGATACGATTATCATTTTTTATTAGTTTCAGAAATCACTGTTATATTTTGGTGTTGATGGTATCGGCTTTCAATAAATACGACATTGTAACCAAGTATCCCCCAAGTTTAGTAGAACAAAAGATATGGTCCTTATGTACTATTTTGTGTGAGGAGCCCTTAGCTATCTTTCGGAAATAGTTGATTTTTCTGATTTTCTTCGTTAGGTATACACAAAAACCATCATATCCGGTCTCCCTAATTTGACAAAATTCCCCCCAATGACTGATTTATCTTTCGACCTTATAATTGAATTAGAAAGAAAAAGGGGTTGAAGTCATGAAAGCTAGCAAATATTCAAAAATTGTATTAAGTGCGGGGCTTCTTATGGGTGGAGTTGCACCTTTAAGTCATGGGCCAGCGGTACATGCAGAAACACAGTCTGATGCGATGAAAATCTTGGCGGGTTTGTCAACAGAACAACGTGAGGCCTTGGACAAATTAGAAGCCAATCGATCAATGAGGGGTTTGCAATTATCAAGAGACATTGATTTGAAAAGTGAAGAAGAAGTGACCGTCATTGTCGAATTTGAACAACTTCCTGCAAAGACAGAACAAATTCAACAATCTTTAAAGGGGAAAGAAGTTTCTTTTGAGAAGGCAAAGAAACAGGTAGAAGAGTCACACGCAAAATTTAATAAAGACTTAAATGAAAAATTAGTGAAAAAGACGAAATCGGGGAAAGACAACTACGAAATTAAGCACACGTATAAAGATGCGTTTAATGGTGTAGCGATGACTCTACCAGCCAATGAAGTTGAAAACCTATTAGAATCAGAAATCGTTAAGGCTGTATACAGTGAAGAGGAAGTCCAGCTTTCTCCACCACCGAAAACGGATGAAGAAGAAGGATCAACCACAAAAGTGGACAGTATTCCTTTCATGAATATTGACCAGCTACATAAAGAAGGGTTCACTGGCAAAGGAGTTAAGGTTGGTGTTATTGATACAGGAATCGATTATAACCACCCTGATTTAAAAGATGCCTATAAAGGCGGATACGATTTTGTAGATAAAGATGATGATCCGATGGAATCGACGTATGATGACTGGAAAGCTTCTGGATATCCTGAGAACAATCAAGGGAACAGTTACTACACGGATCATGGTACACATGTTTCAGGAACGATTGTGGGTCAAGCTGTAAATGATTCAGATTACAAAGTGATTGGTGTCGCTCCAGATGCGGAATTGAATGTATACCGGGTATTAGGACCATACGGATCTGGATCAACGAGTAACATTCTTGCAGGAATCGACCGTGCCGTGGCAGATGGAATGGATGTCATCAACCTCTCCCTTGGAGCAGCAACGAATAACCCTTTATATGCAACGAGCATAGCCGTTGATCATGCCGTATTAAGTGGTGTTACAGCAGTTGTTGCCGCGGGGAACTCTGGGGATCAAGGGAATTATACGTTGGGATCTCCAGGTGCCGCTGCCCTTGCTTTGACGGTAGGAGCAAGTTCTGCACCATCTTTTGTCACGACGTATGATGGCGTGTTCTCTGTGGAAAGTAAGGATCTGGATGGAGTTCTACAGTTAATGACGAACAAATGGACGGATGAGTTTAGTAAGCTCCAAGGCCAAAGCTTTGAAATGGTTGAAGTAGGAGAAGGTGGACCTGCTGATTACAACGGGAAAGATGTCTCTGGAAAAGTAGCCTTCGTGGCTCGCGGCTCCTATGCACTCATCGAAAAAATGGAATACGCGAAACAAAATGGTGCAAAAGCCGTCATCATTTATAATATGAATCCAGATGAAGGGCATATCCCTCATTATTTAGGCGAAAGCAATGACAATATCCCTACTTTTTCATTAACGAATCAAGATGGTTTAGCAGTGAAAGAACTATTCAAAGATGGAACACCAACCATCACTTTGGGAGAAATGGGGGAAGCGGAAATCAGCGGTGATGAGCTTGCATCCTTCAGTTCAAAAGGTCCTTCAGGAACATTGTATGATATCAAGCCAGAGGTAACGGCACCTGGGGTCAATATTCTCTCAACCGTTCCATCCTATATGCAGAATAAAGAAGATTCATCGGATTATTCACATGCCTATCAACGGTTATCAGGCACATCAATGGCGTCACCTCAAGTAGCGGGGATTGCAGCATTATTACTTCAAGCACATCCTGATTATACGCCAAGCGAAATTAAATCTGTGTTAATGAATACGGCAAATCCATTGAAGAATCAATATAGCGTATTTGAAGTTGGAGCGGGAAGAGTCGATCCAATGCAAGCCATCCATTCGGACACGATGATTTCCGTTCTGGATGAAACACCATTTATTGAAAACCAGGAAGAAATCATCATTCCGGAACAAACCGGTGGTCTAAGCTACGGTTTTATCCCAATGGGGGATGAACATATTACAAAAACGACGAATCTATCGATTACAAATAATAGTGATAAAAATAACAAATATGATATTTCAGTAGAATTTAATGTGGGCGCAAAAGCTTCTGATTCCCTGGATGCAGAGAAAAACGGTGTGAAGCTCGATGTGCCAACCTCCATGAAAGTCAAGAAAGGGAATGTGGAACAATTCAACGCAGTAATCACCATCCCGAAAACGGCTCAAAAAGGAACATATGAAGGATACATCGTGATTCAAAATCAAAAGGATCCAGAGAACAGCTATCGTATCCCATTCGGAGCGAAAGTCGTGGAGGAAGGAATCGGCTACTTTGATGTTTATACGAAAAGTATTTCGACTAATCGCGTGAACAATCCTTATAGCAGAAAAGAAACCGATCTTGATTTCAGATTGAATTCCCCGATGGAAAGATTGGATTGGGTACTGGTTGATCCAGATACGAAAGAAGACCTGGGATGGATTACAGGTGTGAATGCAACAGGAGCTGCAATCGATGTCGATTATTATATTGAAGAGGGGTTCTATGGATATTATTATCCATTAACAGGACATGATAAAAAGCCGATCAGCTATACAAAAGTGAGAGTGGAAGATGGCATTTATGATGTGAAGATGATCGGAACGACGAAAGATGGAAAGCAGTTTGCCAAAACATCCACCATTAGCTTAGATAACGGGGCACCGACAGTCGTTTATGATCAGACGAATTCATTGCCAACCGGTGACTTTCCGATTGTAGAGCTGGAAGAGGGCCAAGAAACAGTCACTTTATCAGGAACTTTATTGGATTCAGAAATAGAGGAAACGGCAAAGACCGATATCCCGCTCACTCAAGCAAGTAATAATATATGGTATGGGACGAATGGTCCAAGCTATCGACTACAAGTGGATGAAAATGGACAGTTTTCAAAGGAAATCAATGTAAAAACGTCATCCATCAGAGAAATGCAATATTTAGGAGCTGATTATGCTGGAAATACAGCTATTCCTAAAGTGGTCTACTATGCACCTAAAGGACTTCAATATGTTTTCGCGAAACCGGATAAAGAGTCTTACCAAATGGGTGACAAGATCACTTATACATTCTACGCTAACAATTTGGAAGAAGCCCATGACTTTTCAATGTATACCTATAACTCAAGTAAGCTTTTGGATTCTGTTGAATTCCAATTAGCGGATGGGTTACCAGAGGGATCAGAATTGAATGTGACAAAAACCGGTACAACAAGTGTCAGAAATGATATTGAGATAAAAATTCCAGATGAAGGCGTATCAGGAGACGTTGCATTATTCAAGATTGTAGCTGATACGAATGAGCAGGAGTTTTTCAATACGTATTCTCCATTGTTCAGTAGTGTAAGTACGATGAAGATTAATAACGGACCACGGATCCCGACGAAAATGGGAGCTCACCCAGTCTATCCGAAAGTATCAAAGGTTAATGCAGGATTTATAGGCGCAGAAGGACTCCTGACAGATGCAGGTCGGTTTGATTATAGCCGGGATTACACACAAATAGGTGCCACTATACACTTAGAGGATACAAATGGAAATACTTATCCTGTCACCATACCGAAAAACGGTGTTATTTCTATCGAACAACTACCATCATCTGTACAGAAGTATACCGTCGTTACGGATGTACCAGGACACTACACAACATATACACCACTTGAAGCGGGACGTACAGAAAATGGTGTAGATATTGGTGAATACATCACTTATTATATGGCCGTTTCCAAGCCTGGAGATATCAATAAAGACAATGCCATCGATATTCACGATGCACTACTGCTTCAAGATCATTGGGGAACGGACTATCGAAATACGGATATCAACTTCGATGGTACGACAGATGAAAAAGACTTTACACTCCTTGAGAAGTATTACTTGTCTGAAAATGATTTTGTATTAGATACTCCAGATCCTCAATCTGAAGTAGATGGTAATACGATTGACACGATTAAAGAGGAACTGGGAATTAATCCTTAACGGTTTCATTTCGAAACATTTTGATGAACGTAATCAACCAGAAGAAAGGGTAGTCCGTTAAGGGCTGCTCTTTTTTCGTGAATGAAAATTCATCGAGATTACACTTTACTCCTACTTTGGAAAAGTCCGAATAGACAAAAAATAACACTATTTCATTAAAGAATGAAAAGGTATGATAATAAAAAGAGGTAATGAGAAGAAATTTTTCGGGAGTGATCATGATGAGTTTAGGACTACTTATAAAATTTTACAGAGAGAAAAAAGAACTAACACAAGAAGAACTTGGAAAAGGGATTTGTTCCGTTACACATATAAGTAAAATTGAGCGTGGAAACACCCAATATTCCTCTGAAATCACACAATTGCTAATCAATAAACTGGGTATAGATCTTGAAAAGGAATTGCAGTCTCTTCAGAAATATGAGCGTTTGCTTGATCAATGGCATGAAAGCATGGTTTTACAGCAGGAAAATGAAGTAGAACGCTTGAAGAGCGAGGTAGAAAAGAATTCATTATTTCTCATCCAATCCGTTAAGAATAAATATTTTTTATTACAAACAAGATATTATCTTCTGCAAGGGAACATAGCCCAGGCGGAAAACTTGCTGGATAAAATGAAAAAACACCGTAAAGAATTAAACTCCTATGAACATCACCTGCTTCATCATCTTCTAGGTATCTCAGAAATGTTAAAAGGGGACTTCAAGAATGCCCTGGAGTATCTTCTTAAAATTAATGAAAAAGAATATTTAAATCATGAGTTCTTCTATCAAATCGCAATAGCCTATCATAACCTTCAATTTAAAGTAAAGGCCTACCACTATAGCGAAGTGGCACTTGATTATTTCAGGAAAACGAATAATTTTAAAAAGGTCATAGATGCTGAAACCATCAAGTTAATCAATGAAGGAAGAAACGAACTGTGGGATTTTGAGGAACTGGTAGAGCGGTATAATCGCTTAATTGCACAATGTGCTGTTTTAAATGAATCATCTAAAAAGGCGGTATTATTAAGCAACTTAGCATATGAACATTCGTTTGCAGGAGATAATGAAAGGGCGAAAATGTATTATAAGAAGACATTGGCATTATTGGAAACGAATAAAAAGTCGCCTGTCTATCTCAATAATTTGATTGGGTACGTTTATAGTTGCCTTCATATCGAAGGAGTTCAAGGAGAACGAAACCTCAAACAACTGATAGAAGCAGGAAGTCAAATCGCAAGGGAGATCCAAGATCAGAGCAGTTTCCTTTTCTTCAAGATGCTTCATTTATTACATGACGATAAAAAAGAGTTGTATTACAAATTTATTGAAGAAAAAATCATTCCCATGTTGGAGGAAAACGGGAAAAACCAACAATTACATACATATGTAAAAACAATGTATCAGCATTATTTAAGTCAGGAAAATTCGAGAAAAGCCTTATATTATGCGAACAGATTGATTCAAAATTGATTGATATACTTAGGGGAATGGAGGTCCACCCTGGATACGGTTTGACTAAAAATAGCATTATGAACATCAGTAGCAAACTAATAATGGGTAATAAAAAGATGATCTGCAATAAGTAGTATATCCCCCCAATGATGTTTGAAAAGACAATCTATAGGAGACAATCCTGATAGATTGTCTTTTTCATTCCGAAAAAAAGGAGATATAAATGTTATGGAGAAGTGCTACAAGAGACTAATTATGGTGTTTTCACTTCTATATCTTGTTGGGTGCCAAGCTGACAACGGAGAGAATGCCTATCAAATGGACCAAAATGGGGTGGAAGAAACAATGAATTTGCCTATAAAAGTAGATCCGGCGATTGACTTATCAAATGGAGAGGTTATTTCAATCATCATTGAATTTAAGGTCAAACCTGCAAAAATAGCCGTTTTAGAAGCAGAAGCTCTTGGAGCGGAGATGACATTGGAAGCAGCTAAAGAACACGTTGAACAAAGTCATCAGGCTTTTGAGAAAGAACTTAAAGACTTTTTGGATGATAATGATGTTAAATATCTCATCAAGCATCGATATAAAACAACCTTTAATGGAGTGTCAATGGAATTACCGGCCAATGAAATTAAGAGATTAATGGGCTCTTCTGTTATTTCAAAGATTTATCCAAACCAGGAAATCCAATTGGATCCTCCTATCCAACCTTCAGATCAAATGTAAATAAAGATAACCCTCACACCTTGAATCAGTAAGGTGTGAGGGTTATCTTTTTATCTAATCATAAAGATCACAATCATTTTCGAAAAATAGTATAAAAAAGTGAGAGAAATCGGGAAAATAGATCAGGTCCAAAGAACCACTCTCTTATTGTTGAAAAAGCCATATAATTGAAAAACTATAAAAATTTATAAGATTCAGTGCCGGTATATCATTGGGAAGCACTAAAAACAGTCAACTGAACAGTAAATAGTGAAAAAAGAACCGGGTGAAAAGCATTGTTTCGAGTGTTGAGAACCCTGCTGAAAACCCCAATTTTTTCATGATCACTTATTAGTATAATAGGAGTATCACTTATATTAAAATAAAGAATTTGAATGAAATGATTTATCGTATACTACATCACCCTGGAGGTTAAATCATGCATATTGGGACATTTATTAAGTATTATAGGATCTTTAAGGGGATGACCCAAAAGCAGGTGGGAGATGGGATCTGTACACCTGGACATATCAGTAAGATTGAAAGCGGGCACTTACAGATTACGGAAGATAAAATTAACTTGTTCAATCAAAGGTTCAATATTAACGTTGAGAAAGAGTTAAAGGCGTATAAAAAATTACAATTAGATTTGGAACTGTGGCATGATGTCATGATCAAGCAGGTAAACGGAAAGATTGAATTATTGAAGGAGACGATCGAACAAAATCCCTTAACCAAAATTGAAACCCTGAATGGCACCTTTAAGCTACTGAAAGCAAGGTACTTTATCATGAAAGGAGAGGTAAAAGAAGCTGCTTTCTATTTAAGTCAGTTTTCTAATAAGCGTCTGTCCTTCCATATGTTCGATTACGATTTTCAGTTATATTATCATATAAAAGGCATGTATGAGCTTGCAAAAGGAAATCCACAAACAGCCCTGAAGTATTTGGAGAGAATAGATCGAGATATTTATGCAAACCCTGAAGCCTACTATTATATGTCAGTTGGCTACCATGATCTTGGGCAGCATGACAATTCCCTGCAATATAGTGAGCTGGCTCTGAACTATTTCAAGGAAACGTTTAATTTTACAAGATGTATAGACGCTGCTACGATTCAGTTGGTAGCGGAGGGCAAAAGCGAAGAATCGAGTCTGGCCTCGTTGGAAGAGAAATATGATGAGTTGATCCAACATTGTGATAATCTGCATGATCATAGGAGAAAAGCCGTTCTTCACCTGAATTTAGGGAATCTTTATCGAGATGTCTTTGATGATAAAAAGGCAAGAGATGCATTTCAAATGGCATATGGATTATTGAAGCATGAGTCCGATAAAGAAATGTATGCAAAAAGCCTTTTGGGTTATATTGATAGTTCCATGGATGTAGACGGTTCCGCAAATAATGAAAAATATGCAAGTTTAATAGGAGAGGGACAGGCATCTGCGAGAGATATAAAAAACCCCTGCATGGAAACATTCTTTACGATGCTTGAGGTCAGGGTTCATGAGGGAGAGCAAGCATACTATCAATATGTAGAGAATGTCATCATCCCCCTATTGAAGGAAGAAGGGCAATACGCTCAGTGCAACTATTACATTCAAAAACTCTCCATTCATTATCGAATGGATGGGAGAGAGTCAAAAGGAAAGGAATGCGTTTTAAGCTGATGGTTATATGAACAGAAATTACAGTAAAGGAGTGGTTTGATGGAAAACCCGGATCGTTTAATATCATCATTTGATGAGGTGACATTAAGTGATTATAAGATGCCCATCATCTGTATATATTCCAGCCCGCAAGATTATCAAGGCATGTTTGTAGCAAGGATATTCGATGTCAATCAACCGACTCATTATATTTTGATGAGACCTACATTAGAAGCAATCAGAAGTGAAATTCCCGAACGCTTCTCGCTTATACCGAAAGCACAAGGAGAAGATTCCAGTATCGTCGAAACATGGATTTAATTCCTGGTAAAAAAGCTTCATCTCATTAATAGAGATGAAGCTTTTTACGTGTTTTCGTTGGCATAAGGGTAGAATTTACTTTCGATTCTCTTATATTCCCTAAGGTTTTCAGTTAGGCGTGCCAGCTTATGAACTTCTTGAAGAAGAAAGGTTTTATCTAATTCATAAATGACCTCTCTTTCAATATGATCAATGGTATTACAGGCAAATTCCCAAATGTCCTTGTGTTTGGATGGCTGGATGGATTCTGCAATGAGCGCCAGTGCCCGCACAATGTCAGTAATAATTAAATGATTGTCTTTAGCATAATGCCGGATATAGCCAAACCCGCGATACAGGTAATAATCAAATGCTTCGGACTGGAGAATGACCCGCACTCTTCTTTCCCGGTCGATCAAATGAGGAGTGAAGGATAAGTGATCCTCCACCGTCAGCATAAGGTCAGCCATTTGGTCAATCGTATTAGAAGCCGTTTTTGGATCATCATTTCCGAGTGCTTTGATCGCAACTTCAGCCAGCTTATGAATCCCCATTTGGAGGTCCTGGATTTCGGTCTCTTTATGCCCCATTTCAATGAAAGTGAGATAAAAACCATCCGAAATATCGTTGGTCTCAGGTCCCCAAATACTCATGATTTCATTGCCGGCCAATATATAATCTCCGACTTTGTAATGAAGTTGAATGATGATGTTATCCTGCATAGCCCGTTCGATCATTCCATGGAAATCGATTAACTGAATATATCCCGATTCCCTTGCCTGTATGTGAATGATGTTCTCCTTCTCATGTTCCATAAGGTCGCCATTATCTGTTGTTCGATGGGTTTCTAAATCATTTTTTAACGTCTGGTGGATCATCACTTCAGAAACCTGCTTCATATTGTACGTAATATTGTGTACCTGCATCCAAGTAGACGCATGGTTAATGAAGAAGATAAAGGTGACAGAAGTAAGAAAAGCGAGTCCGATCGTCATGATCGGGGCAGCCACAAACAGTTCTTCCTTTGAATTTCCGATAAAAAGAAAGAGGAGCAATACATATACAAAGCTGCCATTGAAAATCCCGAGGGCGTGCTGTGTTTGTTTGTCCGAAATGAAATCCAGGAGCATCCTGGGTGAAAATTGACCACTGAACATCGTGAGCACAACAAGCAGTGAATTCAAGGTGAAAGCACTGAGCGTCAGGATGGCCCCGATGAGTGTACTGACAAGCATGCGTGTAACAGATGCATCCATACTTAAGAAGTTAAAGGTATATTGAGAGATGTCAGCATACAGATCTAAATAGAGTGTGAGTGCTACAAGCAGTATGGAAAAACAAATATAAAAGAACGGCATATACCATATGGTCAGCCGAATCTCACGCATTCTCTGCCGTTTGGACATAAGCATATATTTTTTGATGGATAAGGGGAGCATTTTTTTCAGCATTATTGATCCGGTTCCTTTCAAATAAAGGGATATGGAATAGTTTTCCCTGGCAGAACAGGTTAAAACGTCTCTTTGCAAATTAGATTGATAAACTCCCAGACAGGGAGCAAATTTAAGTAAACCGATAGGGAATGAAGAGGTCTGTAATATTAGAAAGAATTTTTTAAAAATACTAAAAATAGTATTGACGAAGGAATGAATCCCCTTTATAATCCAATTCATACTCAAATAGAAAGTAATACCAAAACGAAACATTATATCTCTTATCAAGAGCGGCGGAGGGATAGGCCCGATGAAGCCCGGCAACCTGCAGGATCAGACTGTAAAGGTGCCAATTCCTACAGATTCCATGTGGATCTGGAAGATAAGGGGAGGAGCATGATCATTTAGCCCTCTTCTTAAAAGAAGAGGGCTTTTCTGTATACCTTTTTCTTTTCCGCTCATATCCCTCGAGTGGGTCTTCAACTGGAATGAATCATTCTTACGTATAAAGTGAAAAGTCGATAAAAGGAGGCTGAATGATGTCAACGATTAATGTGGCACTTCTAGGGTTCGGCACAGTAGGGCAAGGGGTCTGTGAAGCAATCGATACTCATCAGGACAGATTGAAGGAAGTCCTGGGTAAAGAGGTGAAGGTTAGGGCGATCCTGATTAAAGATCCCACAAAAGAGCGGAGCATTGAACCATCCATCAACGTCACAACGGATTTCCAAGACATCCTGGATATCCCGGACCTCGACGTGATCTTTGAAGCGATCGTAGGGGAAGAGCCGAGCTATACGTATTTAACCGAAGCCATTGAGAAGGGGGTTCATATCGTCACGGCCAATAAAGCGATGTTTGCCAAATATGGTCCTGAGCTATTGGAGAAGGCGAAAAGGAAGGGGATATCGGTCGGATTTGAAGCGACGACAGCCGGGGGAATCCCGGTGATCGGCAGTATCAGGCAGCTTCTGAAGGTGAATGAGATCAGACAAATTCAAGGGATCCTGAATGGTACGTCCAACTTCATCTTATCTCAAATGAGAAAAAGAGGTCTTGCCTTTGATACAGCCTTAAAGATTTCTCAGGAGAAAGGATACGCTGAAGCCGATCCGACAAATGACATCGAAGGCCATGATGCGTTCTATAAGTTGCTTATTTTAAGTCAAACAGCTTTTGGCAGACAGCCCGATTGGAAGAATATCCGACGTAAGGGGATATCCCACCTGACTGCAGAGTGGCTCCAGGCAGCGGAATCCTTTCGATTACGGTTTAAGCACGTAGGTTCTCTCCGTCGGGATTCAGTCGACCATATCCAAGGTGCAGTAGAGCCCATCCTTGTCCATGACACCCACCCTTTTTACGGTGTGGAGGATGTGGAAAATGCCATATCTCTTAAGGGCAGTCTTGTAGGGAGGATTACCCTGCTTGGTCCGGGAGCTGGAAAATTGCCTACAGGCAGCGCCATGGTAGAGGATTTCCTGTCGTTGATAGAGAGGAAGTATACAGACTCTGCCGTAAGTACCGTGAATACGGAAGAGGTTGTTGAAGAGAGCAGCCACCAATGGGTCTTAAGAATCCGTGAAACGGATGAATATCAAAACTGGCTTCCATCGTTCATTTTAAAGGATCGTATTCAGCTGGACGATTACTTGTACGTATTTGTTGAAGGCAGGAAAGAGACATTGGAATCGCTTCTTCGGACGCATGACCATATTCAAGCCGTCCCTATTTTAAAAGAAATACCGTTGGAAAATGAAGTGAAGACTGGAGCTGTTGTTTCTTAAAAGAAATCTTTAAAAATTTGGTCTGATGGAAAGTAGGGGTATCATTGAGTATGATCGTTCAAAAGTTTGGTGGAACCTCTGTTGGTTCTACAGATCGAATCAAACGCATGGTCTTTCATGTCATGAAAGAAAGAGAAAAAGGTCATGATGTCGTCGTTGTGGTATCAGCAATGAATAAAACGACTGATACACTTGTACGATTGGCAGGGGAACTTTCTTCAGATCCCAGTAAGAGAGAAATGGATATGCTCTTAAGTACCGGGGAGCAGGTGGCAATCTCCCTTTTGACAATGGCCCTGCACCATAAGGGACTGGAAGCCGTATCCCTGACAGGCAGACAGGCGGGAATCCAAACCGATGGAGTATTTGGGAATGCCAAGATTAACTCGATCGATACTGATCGGATAAAATCGGAGTTATCAAAAGGACGAATCGTCGTGGTAGCCGGTTTTCAAGGGATCACGGATAAAGGAGAGGTGACCACATTAGGCAGGGGTGGTTCGGATACGACCGCAGCTGCTCTTGCGGCCGCTTTAAAGGCGGATAGGTGTGATATTTATACGGATGTAGATGGAGTGTATACGTCGGATCCGCGTATCGTTCCCCGGGCTGCAAAAATTGACACCCTCTCCTATGATGAGATGCTGCGTTTAGCCACCATGGGGGCTGGTGTCCTGCATCCAAGAGCAATTAAACATGCGAAGGAACATCATGTGCCGCTTGTGGTTTGTTCCAGTTTGAATGAAGGAAGGGGGACCGTCATTAGCGGAAGAACACAGAGAAATGCCCCTATTGTCGGGGTAGCCTATCAGAAAGACATTTCTGTTCTGACAATGTTTGACTGTCAGGGTGGAGAGTCACTGATTCTGTATGATCTCGATTCCCATCATATTGAAACAGAAATCATTAAATACCAGGAAAATCTTGTTCTCATCGTTAAAGATCAGGATTTTCATGAGTTGAAAAGAATCGTTGGACAGTATGACCAAGCTTACTCTCATACAGAAGAAAGAGAGGATCTATCTAAGGTATCCGTGATCGGTCAGATCAAATCCACACATGAGGTAAAAGAGAAGGTTACCAACGTTTTTCATGACTACCATATTGCAAAGGCGTCCCTTTGGGAATCCCCCGTAGGATTAAGTGCACTGGTTGATAGAAATGATGTAGAAAAAGCAGCCAGGGTCCTTCATATGCACTTTGGTTTGGATTACGTGGAATCAAGGAGAGCTGTTTTGTGAAAGGATCGGAAGGTGGAACATTCTGTCTTTCACCACATGAAATAAGTGTATAGGCACTCCTATACACTTTTTCATTTATGGACTGATCAAAACAGGCGTACCGATTGGAACGATTCCCGCTAACTCCTCTACGTCTTTGTTATTCATTCGTATACATCCCTTGGACACGGCATTTCCAATCGAGCTTGGGTCATTGGTTCCATGAATCCCGTAGCTTTCTTTCGATAAACTCATCCACATCGTTCCAAAAGGTCCGCCGGGATTTGGTGCTTTGTTAATGATGATAAACTCCCCAATGGGAGTTTCAAAAAGTACTCTCCCCACTGCAATCGAATACTGCTTGATTTGAACCCCATCCTTGAACAAACGCAGCCACCGGTTGTTAACAGAGACCTGAATGCGGTAAGGGTTATTAGTTGTATCCGGAATCCCTGGTATCGTAATCGTTTGACCCGGATAGATCACATCCGGATCAATACCGGGATTGGCATTAAGTATGGAGGGGAACGGAGTCCTGTAATCTCTTGAAATTTGACTCAGTGTTTCTCCCACCTTGACTGTGTGAATCAGCTCAAACACCTCCCCATTTCACTCTCCCTCTATCCTATGTGCGTGAGAGAAAGTCGTTCAAGAAGATGAGCAAGTGAAAAAGCCTGCTCCTCTTAAATGGAAAGAGGAGACAGGCGCTATTGCGGCATGTTTGGTTGTGGAACGGTTGTATAGCTTTGGAGCATAAGGGTCATATCCTGTTCGTTTAATTGAGGAACCTGATAATAGCCATGCTTATTTTGATAGAGGAAAATCTCATAGCTCATTTCAATGAAATTCGGGACGCTGTCAGCTACGACACGTCGTAATACAGGGTTGGTCATCTCAAGGGCCGTCATGGCAAGAAGCATGGCCAATGACTTGGTTTGCCCCAGCATATAAGCAGACAAGCCTTTATCGGAAAGGTCGTTGACCGATTGATTCGGCTTCTTAGGTGCTCCGGGCTTGATGCCGTATGTGGTCGTATTGGTTTGAGTCATTTTGTATTGCTGGGTTGGCACAGTTGGGTCATGCCCTGTCGAAAAGCTGCCGACAATCGTATTATACATAGTCGTGACGAAAGTTGACTGGCGCTTAAGTATACCTTTAAGTTCAGGATCCTGAATGTGCTGATCATACATTTGATACTGATCGAGCATGCTGATGATCCCGGCTATGATCTCATGGGCATCAAAGAGCTCATGGCCCCCGTGGTTTTTACTTTCAGAGTTCATCATATTCGGCGGCATCTGAGTTCCTGGTGGTGTCATATTCGATGGTTGTCCTTGGTTTTGCATCTTTTTTCCCTCCTTGAAAATAGCATCGATGATTAGAATATCCTTAAAAAGCACAATTATGTATTTCGGTTTAATACTTGGCAGCCTGTCCGAATACAATAGGAAGAAGTCAATTTGAGGGTGGTCGAAGATGAGTATATTCATAAGCTATATCATTTTGGGATTATCGCTTTCTGCCCCTATGGGACCGATTAATGCCGCTCAATTGGACAAGGGGATCCGATTCGGCTTTTTTCATGCCTGGCTTGTGGGGGTAGGGGGAATGGTAGCGGACGGGATCTTTATGCTTCTCATATATTTCGGAGTCTCTCAATATATTGATACCCCGGTCATTAAATTGTTCCTGTGGGTATTTGGGTTCTTTGTATTGACGTATACAGGGATTGAAAGCATCCAGAAGTCGGAATCCATTACAAAGCCCTCTCATCAAAATCCCCATGAAACAAAAGGAAAGGCTTTTCGCACAGGATTTTTTATGGCCATTTCCAATCCATTAAGCATTCTATTTTGGCTAGGTATCTATGGTTCTATATTGGCTCAGACTTCCGGTTCCTATGAAGCAGGACAGCTCTTCCTGTACAGCATGGGGATCTTTCTTGGAATCACCCTTTGGGATCTAACAATGGCCGGTGTGGCGACAGGGGCAAGGAAACTGGTCAGTCCTGGGATTTTGCGGGCCATATCCATTATGTCCGGTCTCATTCTGATGGGCTTTGGTATCTACTTCGGTGTCCAGGCCTGCCGTTTATTATTCGGCTAGACAGACACCCAATAAGTTCTCTCCTAATAGGATGAATGTGTACTATTTAGGAGGGATCGGCTATATGTTATGGTCTAAAAGTTTGATCGATCAGCAAGGGGAGAAACTTACCCCATGGCAAAAAGCAGCCTACGGGCATTTCTCGGCTGTCATGTGCGACGAAGAACATCCTTACCCGTGTGTACCTGGAAAACAGGGCTTTCAGACAGATACCTTACGCTTTGGATTTGCAGGTGATCCAAGAAATCAAGCAGCTTCTGAAAAACTGACCTGCTTACTCAAACAATATGGTGAAATATCAAGGGATACAGGGAAGTATGCATCACTTGTAGTCTTTTTTAATTCAGAGGAGATAGTGGCTGATAACCAATCGATTGATAGTTATCAGGATATTTTCTGGAATTTATTGAATCGGGTTCATGAATTGGATGAATCACCATGGCCGGAAGATATTGCGAAGGATCCCCATCATCATACCTGGGAATTTTGTTTTGACGGGGAGCCTTACTTTGCCTTCTGTGCAACACCTGCCCATACGATGCGGAAAAGCCGTCATTTTCCTTATTTTCTTGTAGCCTTCCAGCCCCGGTGGGTGTTCGATGAAATCAACTCTTCCACTTCATTCGGCCAGAAATTAAAGAAAGTGATACGGAAGCGGCTCATTGAATATGATGAGGCAGAACCCCATCCCAGCCTTAAATGGTATGGTCAGGAAGACAACTATGAGTGGAAGCAGTATTTTCTTAGTGATGATGATTCGACTCTATCCCAATGTCCGTTTCTAAATATGCAAAAGAAAATCAAGAGTTAAAGCGTTCAGGCTTTAGCTCTTTTTTCCTTTACAATGGTCGCAATCGCAATCAGCACAATAAAGGCGATGCTTACAAAAAATCCAATGCGGCTTACATGATCAAGAAACGTGCCGCTGATCGCCAATAATATGAGGATGAGTGCAAAGATTGATTGGATACGGTCCCACCAACTTTTGCTCATCAGCTTGTAAAAGGAGGCAAGGATAAAGATCCATGTATAAAGAAGCATGAGTCCCGCTGCTGTAGTGATATACTCGAACAGTTTGTCCGGCAGGAGCATGGCGACCGCAATCGAAGCCGCAACAACAAGGGTGGTCAGACCGAATGCGGGGAGGGGCACCTTCCATTTTCCCTTCTTGGCAAAAAATTTGGGAGCATCCCCTTCTTCTGCCAATGCCACCAGCATCGTCGTAACTGCATATAAGGAAGCAACCATGGTGGAGAACCCGGCAATAACCAGAATGGCGTTGAATACATGGGGGACCCAGGGTAGATCATATTGTTTAAGAGCCGTTAGAAATGGACTTTCATTCGCATTGATCCTGCCTGCCGGTACGAGCTTTAATACGAGATAAAAGGATAAAAGGTAAAGGATGGTCAAGATAAGAAGCATGATATTCCCTGACTTTGGTGCATCCTTCGGGTCTTTCAGCTCCTGAGCCATCAACCCCATCACTTCAATTCCCCCGAATCCATAAAAGGCAAAAAGAAGGGCGAGCCATAAACCCTTTCCATCGTGTGGGAGTATCTCTGTTAATGGAGATGGAGGCGGATGGGCAACAGCTCCCGTTCCCAACCACCCGAACATGGCGGCAGTAGCGATGATGACAAACATTACGATGGCTGCTACTTTCATGATGCCAAACAGATTCTCCATCTGTTCCACTTTCTGCACACCCATCAAAATGACAAGTAATCCAACACCGGCAAATCCGGCAGTGAACATCCACAGAGGAATGGCAGGAAGCCAGAATTGAGCAAAGAGGGCAAGAGCGGTTAGTTGACTCCCCATAATGAGCATTTCTGCCGACCAATAGACCCATCCGTTACTGAAGCCTGCCCATGATCCGTAAGCCTGCTTTGCATAAGTTCGGAAGGACCCCTTTTCAGGATGATGGGCCGTTAATTTTGCGAGGGCTTGAAACACCATCCATGTTCCAATTCCGGCCACTAAATAAGCAATCAAAACTGAGGAACCCGCCTTTTGAATAGGGATGGCTGAACCCAGAAAGTAACCGGTTCCAATGATACAGCCCACCCCGATAAAAGACAGCTGCCACCATGTAAGATTTGATTGATTTGTACATTTACTCATCTGTTTTTCACCTGACCTTTCCCCTTCATAGTTTGACGTAGAGATTCATGAATTATGTGAAGGCAGAATGATTTTTCGGAGAAAGGAGAAAAATAAGGGAGACTGATACTAAGGAGGCTTGCTCATGGTAAAGATTCATCCTAATTGCTGGAGTGAACATGGAGAATTAAAAACGGTGATGGTGTGCTCGCCTTCTTCATTGGATATACCTGATCAAAGAACGGCGGATTACGTTGGTTGGGAAAAACCTGTCAACCAGGAAACAGCGAAAGAAAACCATGAAGGTATGATAAAGGCAATGGAAGACGCAGGGATAACAGTTATTGATTATTCCCTGTACTTAAAGGAAGACAAGGCTGAACTTAATCATCAGCTCATCAATAGGGTATTTGTAAGGGATCTGGCATGTGTGTATGGAAATACTGTCATCCCGGGTGATGCAGGGATTACAATGAGGGCACCTGAATACATACATAGTCATGAGCTTTTTCAAACATGGTTTGACGAAAAGACGTTTTCGATTAAGGATAATAACCAATTGAAGGCATTGGAAAATGGGGATGTATTCGTTCTGAATAAAGAGGCTGTCTTTATTAATACAGGAATGCGGACAAGTATTGAAAGTATTGAAGAGGTCCAACAGGAGATCTTTCGGGCCGGATTCTCGGAGATCGGGATTATCGACTTGCCGCGAACCGGGGAAACCATGCATTTGGATATGAACTGCAATGTAGCCGGATCCGACCTTCTTATAGCCAAAAGCTATATGAGGCTATTTCCAGTACAAATCATCACAGAAAAGGGTGCCCGCTACGTGATGATGGAGGAATTCCTCCGACGTCAGGGCTTCAACGTTCTATGGACCGATGATATAAAACATACCGTCGCGGATATCAATTTTCTGAACTTGGATCCGGAAACCCTGTTAGTCAGCACCAAGGCCAATAAGAAGATATTTAAAGGTCATCCTAAATTACAAGGAAAGAAATTGATAGAAGTCGATGTAAATGAACTTGAAAAAGGTGGCGGCGGGATAAGGTGTATGACGCTGCCTTTAGAAAGAAACTGAATCATTAAGAGCGGATCAGAACAAGTAGACAGGAGATTTTTTCTCCGGTTTTTTCTTTTTGTAAAGTTTGTTGTTTTATAACAAAAGATCTGCTGATTTCTTCTAAAGAGGTGTTTTTCAAAATAAAAAAACCATTCTTAGAAAGTTGATTGGAGCGGAAGGTGCTCACCGCCCGCCCCGCGGAAAGCGAGCGTCCTGTAGCGGAAATCAACTTCTACTTTTTCTGTAAAAAAACAACAATCAAGCATTCTCAATTAACCGTATTAGATGAAAAACGTTCTCAATTAAATAAAATTAACACTACTATTATACCGGTTTTGAGACCGGGTCAATAGACTTAAATATTACTTTACGTAAAATTGTAATTATATTAATCTGTTAATTCTATCACTTAAAGCCTAGGTATAACACGAATTCGATGACCATTGATAGAAAAGTACCTTTCTCATACGAAATGACTAGATGAAGATAAAATTAATTGAGAATAGTTATCAACTACCATTGACATTGATAATCATTATCAATTAAGATGACGTTGGAAGCAAAAGCCAATCAATCACGAAAGGAAGATTTGATGATGAGTATACAAAATGCCATTTCAAATAGAGAATTACTGGACCAACAAGAGAGACGCGAGTCGAATGCGAGATCCTATCCGAGAAGAATTCCACTGGCCATCAGTGAAGCAGAGGGAATCTATGTGACGGACATGGAAGGGAATAAATACTTGGATTGCTTAGCGGGAGCGGGAACATTAGCGCTGGGACACAATCACCCGGCGGTCATTGATGCCATGGAGCAAGTGATCCGTGATAAACGACCATTACATACGCTAGATATTACGACGCCTGTGAAAGAGGAGTTTGTGAATGAATTATTCTCTTCTTTGCCGGAAGGGTTTCGTGATCGGGCGAAGATCCAATTCTGTGGGCCGACAGGCGGCGATGCGATTGAGGCTGCGTTGAAATTAGTGAAGACGGCAACCGGTAGACAAAGCATCCTCACGTTTCAAGGTGGATATCACGGTGCTACTCACGGGACTATGGCGATCAGCGGAAACCTGGGTCCAAAAAAGAACGTGCAAGGGCTGATGCCTGATACTCACTTCTTACCTTATCCCTATACATACCGCTGTCCATTTGGAATAGGAGGAGAAGAGAGTCATCGCATCAGCAGTCAATACATCGAGAATCTCCTTGATGATCCCGAGAGCGGAATTTTACCTCCGGCTGCCATGATTTTTGAAACGGTCCAAGGTGAAGGTGGTTCGATACCGGCACCGATCGAGTGGATCCGGGAAATGAGAAGAATTACTGAAGAACGGGGAATTCCACTCATCATTGACGAAGTACAAACGGGAATCGGACGTACCGGGGAACTGTTCTCTTTTGAACATGCAGGAATCGTACCGGATGTGTTTGTTCTTTCAAAAGCTATTGGAGGAAGTCTTCCCCTATCCGTCGTGATATATGATCGTGACTTGGATGCCTGGGAACCGGGGGCACATATCGGCACATTCAGAGGAAATCAAATGGCCATGGCAGCAGGGACTGCAACATTAAAGTTCATTAAGGAAAATCGTTTGGTTGCCCATGCCGGGGAAATGGGAGAGAGACTTCTTTCATCCTTGAGAGAGCTTCAACAAGAATTTCCTGAGATAGGTGATGTAAGAGGCAGAGGACTGATGGTAGGAGTGGAGATCATTGATTCCACTAAACCCCATTCAGCAGGCGGAAGTCAACCGGCTAATCCTGACGTCGCAAGCGGAATTCAGCGTGAATGCTTCAATAGGGGATTAATTCTAGAGGTAGGGGGAAGACATGGGGCGGTTGTCCGTTTCCTTCCACCATTGATCATCACAAGAGAGCAAGTCGATGAAGTGGTATCGATATTCAGAGAAGCTTTAATCGCTTCTCTTGCGGAGTGAAATCATGAAAATGAAAACAACGGAAAGACAAACCAGCCAGAAAATGGACTCCTTCTTTCTACACCAGGGGGAAGAAGGACTCCGTGCATTTAATGAATTGATAGAGGGAGTTAGCAGGAAACTGCAACAACTATATGAAGGTAATGGGAAACCTTTTATCGGGAAAATGCCCGGTGCAATAAAAGAAGAAATCAAACCGATCATGACGCTTACTCCTGAAGGGAAATCCTTTGAAGATGTCCTTGATGAAATCGATGGACCGATTTTAAAAAACAGTCTTCATATTTCCCATCAAAAGAGTATGGCCCATTTACATTGCCCTCCCCTTCTTCCTGGAGTGGCGGCGGAATTGATCATCGGAACGCTCAATCAATCTATGGACTCCTGGGATCAGAGTACGGCTGCCACCTATGTGGAAGCGGAAATGGTAAAGTGGTTGACAGAAAAAATAAATCTTCCAGAAACATCCGGCGGAGTCTTTACAAGTGGTGGAACACAATCCAATTATATGGGACTCCTGTTAGCACGTGATGCATTCTGTCATTCGAAATGGAACCATAACGTACAACGGGATGGGTTACCCGAAGGATTTAACCGATTAAGGATTCTTTGTTCAGAAGAGGCCCATTTCACTGTGAAGAAAGCGGCTTCCCAACTGGGGTTGGGAGAAAAAGCGGTTGTGACGGTTAATACCGATGAAAATCATCGGATGAGCGTCGGGGAAGTGAATGAAACACTGCATATGCTTGATCAGGAGAACTTATTGCCCTTTGCCATCGTTGCTACGTGCGGAACCACCGATTTTGGAAGCATCGACCCAATGGGGGAATTGGCAGAAATCGCCCGTGGGCAGGGATTATGGTTCCATATCGATGCCGCATACGGTGGTGGGCTGATGCTGAGTCATTCTCATGCGGACAAACTGAAAGGGTTGGAGGACGCCGACTCCATTACGGTGGATTTTCACAAATTATTTTACCAGCCGATCAGCTGCGGAGCGTTCCTCGTTAAGGATGAGGTGAATTTCCGTTATTTATCTTATCATGCTGATTACTTGAATCCCGTCAAAGACGATGAAGAGGGCATCTTGAACCTGGTGAATAAGTCGGTTCAAACGACGAGAAGGTTCGATGCGTTAAAACTGTATCTGTCACTAAAGACAGTGGGGACCGACCTTTTTGGGGGCATGATTGATGAAACGGTAAAGCTCGCCAGATACACAGCTTCTTATATGAAAGGATTCCAGGACATTGAGATTCAAAATCCTGAGCCGGAAATCAACACAATCATCTTTCGCTATCAGCCAAAAAGGATGGAGGGAAAGGACCTGGATCTCGATCATTTGAACCGAACGATACAACAAACCCTGCTTTATAAGGGGAAAGGGGTTATCGCGAAAACAGTGATCAAGGGTCATACCTTCTTGAAATTGACGTTATTAAATCCAAGAACAAAGCAGGAGGATATTCATTCTCTTCTACACGAGATTGAAGAAATCGGCACTGAATTAGTAAATGGAGGGGTTACACATTGAGAAACTCTAAGGAAATGGCTGAACATGCCACGATGCAAAGCTTTCTAAATTGCTATTTAAGGGAAACAGGGAACTACTCTGAAGAGAGCCCCTACGACAATGATCCGTCACTTGGACAGTTTGAGAAAGTCATCGTCTCTCATTTGGTACTGCAGCAGATTGAATTGATCATTCCAGTAAAATATTGGTCTCTTACGGATCGTCATCTATTCGGCTTTCCCCTCTATTACCGAGTAGGAGAAAGCGAAATGAAACCACTCGACTACGTTACCCTTACAACGCTAGTGGTGAAAGAGTTTCTACTGGATAAGCGTCACCACGGGTCAGAAGATGAACTTCTATTAAGAGTGATATTAAGCTGTAGGAGTATAAAAAGCTATGTTGAAAGTCGGGTGAACGACAATGAGGCGCTCTCGGATGAAGAATTTGACTATATCGATGCTGAGCAGTCCCTCCTATTCGGGCATATGCTTCATCCAACCCCGAAAAGCAAACAGGGCCTGACGGAACAAGAAGACCATCTGTATTCTCCTGAATATAAAGGGGAATTTCAGCTTCATTACTTTACTGCGGAAAAATCATTGGTAGAACAGGATTCAAGTGCCGAAAAATCTGCAGCTTCCATCATTTATGAAGGGGTACAGGATGATTCTGACGTAGATCAGAAATGGTTACAGAAGCTGCTGAAAGAGGAAGATCGTATTTTAGTTCCTGTTCACCCTCTTCAAGTAAAGACATTATTGGAAAAAGAGAACGTACAACACCTGATGGCAGAAGGAAGACTGGAATATATCGGTCCGATAGGGAAGCGCTTCACGGCTACGTCATCGTTTAGAACGGTCTATAACAAAGAATCCCGGTACATGTATAAATTCTCCGTCCCTGTCAAAATCACAAACTCTCTTCGCATCAACCAAAAGAAGGAGCTGGCAAGGGGAGTAGAGGTTTCGAGATTACTAGAAACGGAAGTGGGAAAAAGCCTTAACAGAGAGTTCCCACAATTTAAGATCATCCAGGATCCTGCTTATGTAAACTTGGACCTGAAAGAGGAAGTGTCCGGGTTTGAGCTGGTCATCAGGGAAAATCCTTTCTATGAAAGCAGTCGCGGGACCAGCTTGATTGCAGCTTTATGCCAGGATCATGCGTATGGAGGAAGAAACAGAATTCATTCCATCGTTAGAGGAATATCCGAAAGGGAGAATCGAAGTCTGGAAGAAGTGAGCCTGGATTGGTTCGACCGATACTTATCCCTGACGCTGGATCCGATGATCTGGCTGTTCCACACGTACGGGATTGCCCTGGAGGCTCATCAGCAGAACTCAGTGATCCAACTTAGTAAAGGTTATCCTGAAACCTTCTATTACAGAGATAATCAGGGATACTACTATAGCGAATCGAAAGTTGGAAAACTCAAAGAGCTGCTTCCTGACTTAAATCAAGAAAGCGACACGATTTGTGCCGATGAAGTGGCAGAGGAGCGTTTGCGCTATTACTTCTTCTTTAACCATATATTCGGGTTGATCAATGGTTTCGGGGCAAGTGGTCTTATCGATGAAGAAAGACTTGTGAATCTTGTAAAGGAACGTCTGGAGTTCCATGAACAGCAGTGGGGGGAAGATTCCAATCTCCTGAGCAGTTTATTATATCAACCGGTCCTTCCGTGTAAAGCGAATCTATTGACCCGGTTCTATGACATGGATGAACTGGTCGGACCAATGGAAGCTCAATCGGTCTACACGATGGTGAAAAACCCCCTTGCCAAAGAGGTGGAAATCCATCATGTCCTATGACTACGAGGTGTATGATCAAGCAATTCAAAAGAAGGTTCAATTTAAGAGAATCGAATTTGACCGGGACGCGGAGCTTATCCATAAATGGATGATGGAGGAACATGTCCATCCATTCTGGAATTTAAATATTCCATTTAGACAGTTTCAAGAACATTTGAAAAAAGCTTTGTCCGATTCACATCAAACCCTTTACGCAGGTTATCTTGACGGTGTGGCGATGAGTTACTGGGAGGCCTATCGGGTAAAAGGCGACGTGGTGGAGAAAACGTATCCTACTGCTCCTTTCGATCAAGGTGTGCATCTGTTAATCGGTGAGAGAGAGTATCTTGGTAAAGGACTTTCACTGCCATTATTACGAGCCATGGTTTCGTATCAGTTCCAAGAAAAGAAGACTAATAAAGTCATAGCGGAGCCGGATATTCGAAATGAAAAAATGATTCATGTTTTTAAGAAATGCGGTTTTAAACCGGTTAAACCAATTACTCTTCCCGACAAAACCGGACTTCTCATGTTTTGTGAGAGAAGCGAATTTGAAAAGAGGTGGCTGAATGATGGACTTCACGAACAGATCAAATGAATTATACGACGTCATCGGGATCGGATTGGGTCCGTTTAATCTGGGGTTAGCTGCCTTACTGGATTCGGTACCCGAAGTGAAAAGCGTATTTTTGGAAAAGAAGAAAAGCTTCAATTGGCATCCGGGCATGCTGATTGACGGAACGACCTTACAAGTGCCGTTCTTTGCGGATTTAGTCAGTATGGCAGATGTACGAAGTGATTACAGTTTTCTCCGATACTTGGAGGCTCATAACCGCTTATATCACTTTTACTTTCTGGAAAAATTTCATATCCCACGCAAAGAATATAACCATTATTGCCAATGGGTGAGTGAGCAGTTGGATACGTGCCGATTCGGGATGGATGTCCAAAGTGTCATCCCGGTCCAATTGGGGGGTGGGGAAAGTGTATATGAAGTCACCGTATGGAATAATTCCCTTCAACAAACGGAAACGATGTTCACGAAACATCTCGTACTCGGAATTGGTTCTGTTCCTTCTGTACCTGAAGCCTTTCAGGGAATGCTGGGCAAAACCGTCTTTCACAGTGCCGATTATTTATCCAATAAAGAGATATGTGCACAAGCTGAAACGGTTGCTGTGATCGGATCCGGCCAAAGTGCAGCCGAAGTGTTCCTCGATGTAGCCAAAGAGCAGGAGAGTCAAGGGTTTTCACTGCAATGGTATACACGTTCAAAGGGATTCTTCCCGATGGAATATTCAAAACTGGGCCTTGAGTATTTTTCACCCGATTATACCCGGTTCTTTTATCAGCTTCCACAGGAAAAGAAGGATCAGCTACTAAAGGATCAGGATCTTCTTTATAAAGGCATCAGTTCAGAGACGATCGCCGATATATATGATTATTTATATGAAAGATCCGTAGGAAGCGAGGAGCCGGACATCTCCTTGCAGGCCATGACAGAGATCGTCGGCATCGAAAAGGCTGAAACGTCCTTTGAGTTGCTTGGCTATCATCGGATCAAGGATGAACATTTCGTTGATAAGGCAGATATCATCATTCTTGGCACGGGCTACAAGCCCGCATTCCCGGGATTCCTTTCGAAAATGAAAGAATGGATTGCCTGGGATGAGTGTGATAGATACAAGGTCAAGGAAGATTATCGATTAGAAACCTATGTAGAAGGTCCGGGTGAAATCTTTGTGCAAAATGGTGAAATGCATACTCACGGGGTCGGCGCACCTGATCTTGGACTAGGTGCCCACCGTAATGCGATCATCATCAATACCATAACAGGGAGAGAAGTATTTCCGGTTCAGAACAAAAATGTGTTTCAAACCTTTGGGACGAAAGCGGCATCCATTCCGGTTCCTCTCTGATGCAAAGAAAACATAGACTAAGTGAAAGTAGGGGTAATATGTTATTCAATGAAGAAATTCAACGTGTTTTTAAGAGTGATAGCTGGACGAAAGTAAACAAGAGATTGATAGGCAAAATGCTGTCTGAGTATATGTATGAAGAGATGATCCGACCTGAAATCCTCTCGGAAAAAGGGGAGGATATCGAATATTCCCTTCAGGTCTCTGGTTCCAAGCACTATCAATACATCGCACAAAAACGATTGTTTGATAGTTTCGATGTGAAATGGACGACGGTATATATCGTTGAAAATGGAGGCCGGAAGGAAGCTGAAAGTGCAATAGAGTTATTGGTCGATCTCCAGGAAGTCATCGGAATGTCATCTGAGACGGCGGGCCATTTAATCAAGGAAATGAACAGTACATTAATAGCAGATGCCCATCTTCTTGAAAAAGAAACGAAAACATCGGACGAACTGATTCATGAAGACTACGCTAACCTCGAAGGCTATATGACAGGCCACCCATGGATTACATATAACAAAGGTAGAATCGGGTTCGGATATGATGATTACCTTGCCTTTGCTCCTGAACAACAGAAAGAGGTCAAGCTTTCCTGGATAGCCGTTCATAAAGACCTGGCATCGTTCCAATCTGTGGAAGGATTGGATTATGAAACGTTGATAGCGGGCGAACTAAGTGAGGAAGATAGAATCCATTTTGATGAGATCGTCAAACAAAATGGAAGCGAACCATCTGATTACTATTACTTGCCGGTACACGAGTGGCAATGGAAAAACACACTGATTCAGAATTTCCCAGAGGAACTGGCCCTGGGTCGTATCATTCCGTTAGGAGAGGGAGAAGACCGTTACCTTCCTCAGCAGTCGATCCGCACATTTGTGAATACAACGAACAAGGATAAGCATCATGTGAAGCTTCCGATGAGCATTTTGAACACGCTGGTTTATCGGGGACTGCCATCTGAACGAACCGTGATTGCTCCTAAGGTGACAGAGTTCATTAAAGGAATGGCTGAAAAGGATCCATTCTTAAAAGATGAATGTCGGGTCATCCTCCCAGGGGAAAATGCCAGTATGAATGTGAACCATTATTACTATACACAATTAAAGCAGGCACCTTATCAATACTTGGAGATGCTTGGAACTATATGGAGAGAAAGCATCTATACGTATTTAGAAGACGGGGAACAAGCGATTACGCTGGCTGCCTTATTGTATGAAGATCATGACAATAAACCGTATGTTGAGAGTTTGATTGAACAGTCAGGTCTCAGCCCAGAAGAATGGATGAAGCAATTTTTCAAAGTCGTAATGGAGCCTCTTCTTCATTACCTTTACCAATATGGAACGGTATTCTCTCCTCATGGGCAAAATACGATTGTCGTGTTGAAGGGTGCGAAGCCTCACCGTTTAGCGATTAAAGACTTCGTTGATGACGTCAATATTTCAGACCAGGATTTCCCTGAGCTGCAAGGGCTGTCATCTGAATTTAAAGCGGTCCTTCGAACAGAGCCGCCTGAAGGGCTTACACAGTTCATCTTCACGGGTCTCTTTATCTGTCACCTGAGATACTTGAGTAACTTGTTGAAAAACAATGGAATGATGGAAGAAGAAACATTCTGGGGTCTCCTTGCTGACTCAATAATCAACTATCAGGATCGATTCCCGCAATTAGAAGAACGTTTCAAGCTGTTTGACTTCTTTAAACCGGAGCTTACGAAGTTATGCCTGAACCGTAACCGGATGGTGGACTACGGATACTCTGATGACGATGACCGTCCCCATGCTTCAGAATTCGGTAAAGTAACAAACGCATTGGCTGCATATAAAATAAACCGGACTGTTGGGTCGATCTGATCATCTTTAATTCCAAAATAGAAAGGAGGGTCATCTCCTGAGTACAATTGTTCAGAAATTCGGCGGGACCTCTGTTGGTTCCACCGAGAGAATAAAACGAATGGCTGAGAGGGTCATGCAGGAGAAGAACAAAGGTCATGACGTTGTGGTGGTGGTTTCGGCAATGGGGAAAACGACCGATGCACTTGTAAGGTTAGTTAGTGAAATTACAAGTGAACCAAGTAAGAGAGAGATGGATATGTTATTGTCAACGGGTGAACAAGTGACGATTTCCCTACTGACAATGGCTCTTCAACAGCATGGGGTGGAGGCCATTTCTTTCACAGGGTGGCAGGCCGGAATTCGAACGGATTCCATCCTTGGGAATGCTCATATTCAAGCTATTGAAACAGGTCGTATCAAGAACGAATTGAATATAGGAAGAGTAGTGGTGGTCGCAGGGTTCCAAGGAATAACGGGGGATGGGGATATTTCGACTTTGGGAAGAGGGGGATCCGATATCACGGCAGCTGCACTTGCGTCCGCGTTAAAGGCAGATCGGTGTGACATCTATACTGATGTCGATGGAGTATACACTTCAGATCCCAGGTTTGTTCCAAAAGCATCGAAAATCCCTTCCCTTTCCTATGAGGAAATGCAGAATCTAGCCTCCATGGGGGCAGGTGTCCTGCACCCAAGAGCGGTTAAACACGCGAAAAAACACGGAATTCCTATCTATATAAAATCCAGCTTTGAAAAGGGCAGGGGGACCATGATCCATGGGAGGGCAAACCAGAATGGATCTACCCCTGTGATTGGTGTCACATTTGAAGCGGATATCAATAGATTAGAAATCTTTGATTGTAATGATATTGAGGGTTTCCAAGAAGCATTAATGTGTGAATTGGCATCACATCATATTCAGGCTGATGTTTATAAACAAAGTTGTAGAGACTCATTATCCTTATTGATCAAGGAACAAGACCTTCAAGAGGTATTATCGATCCTGGATAAAGAGAAAGAGAAGTGGATGTACTCCCGAATTGAACGAAAAGGAGGTCTGTCAAAGGTGTCGGTAATCGGGCAAAATATTAAATCACAGCCGGCCATAAAAATAGATATGTGCAAAATTTTATTGGAAAATGCCGTGAGAGTGAAACTGGTAGGTGAATCTGCTATTAGCGTTACAGCAGTCGTTGAGAAGAGGCAGGTCCAGCTGGCGGCAGAAAGTTTGCATACCGGGTTTGGATTGGATTATGAAGCCGTGATGAAGGCTTCTGTGTAAAACAGTGAGGGTCATGAACAAGATCATAGGAACCATAATGGAGGCACTCTTATTCTATTTTTCATCTGTTTCTGAAAAAGTAAAGTGATCTATTTATCCTTTTTTAGCGTTAGCATAGGAAAGAGGAGTGATTGTATGAAGAAGCGAGTGGAGTGGTCTCTGCTTATTGGCCGAATCATCTTAGGGATCATCATGGTGGCACATGGCATGCAAAAAATCATGGGCATGGAAAAGACAATCGGAATGTTTGATCAAATCGGATTACCTCCAATAATGGCTTATGCCACTGCGATTATTGAAGCGGTTGCCGGACTGACACTGATAATCGGATTTTATGTTATCCCTTCGGCTATTGCAATTGCAATCACCATGTTTGGAGCCATCGTATTGGTCAAATTCAAAATGGGTCTAATCGGAGGATATGAATATCCATTAACATTACTGGCACTATCAGTTATGTTGGCAATAACCGGAAGTAATAAATGGTCATTAATGAGTGTCATCAACAAACAACGTCAAAAACAGACACCTGCAGATCAATCCGTATAGTCACAGGTTTACTGACATAGAAAAGGAGAAAAGAATCGATTCTTTTCTCCTTTTTTCATGAATAAGACAAGATTCCACATCATTTCCTGGGAAAAGATGTGGATTTTTGTTGAAATGAGAGTGAAGGTTTAAGGGTTTTTATAACAAAAAGCCATCCTATCAGGACGGCTTTTTGGATCATAATGATTTATTTAATTAATATACGCCGACAGCATCCCAAGCTGCTTTAACGGAATTGTACGTAGCGCTACCATTTCCGTAAAGATCTGCAGCTGACTGTAGAAGGGCTGCGCGTGCATAACTGAAATTACTTGTTGGTGTTAAGTAAACAGTAAGTGCACGGTAGTAAATTTTTTCAGCTTTGGCTTTTCCGATGCTTGTAATCGTATTGTATGCGGCTTTGTTAGGGATACCAGAGTTCGTATGAACGCCTCCGTTATCGGAAGAAGTATTCACATAGTTATTCATATGATCCGGTTGTCCATACTTAGTAGGGTTTGATAGACTGCGTAGAGCATCCCCTGAGACCCCTGGAGTATATACATCTTCACCCATTAAGTAGTCGCCTGGATCTAAGAAATAACCAAATACATCAGAGAATGACTCGTTAAGGGCACCGGATTGATATTGATACTGTAAGCCTGCAGTTCGTTCGGTCACGGCATGAGTCAGCTCATGGGCAACGACATCCAATGCACCTGAAAGGGAAGTGAAGGTCGTGCCGTCCCCATCACCATATACCATTTGCGAACCGTTCCAGAACGCATTGTTGTAATTGGAACCGTAATGAACAGTCGAGCGTATGGTTGCACCATTATTATCATAACTATTACGATTATGAGTATTCTTATAGTAGTCATAAACTTGTCCAGCATACGCATGGGCATCCACTTCAGCCGCTTGGGAGTAGGCAGTCCACGCATTATTGCTATCGACGGTATAGCTTCCTGGAAGGCTTGAACCGTTTTGAGCCGTGCGCGTTTCGATGACACCATTCATCGGTTTCGTCACATCGTATAAGTAATAAGTGCCGTTTGAATAATAAGTATTAAGAGATTTATAGTCATCAAGGACCCCGTATCCATAACCTGTTGAAGCAGCATCCGTTACAGCATTAAATGCTTCAACGATAGACCCGTCTTTTGCATCAACGAAGATCTGCCAGTTCGCACCATAAGGCTCGATGAATTGAAGCTGTACTTTATAAGCAAGAGTGAACTTTCCATCCTTTTCATGGATCACAAGATCATTTTTCACATTCGTACTTTCAACATCACTGTCTTTTTTCGCATCAGGAGCATGATCGCTATGAGATTCAGCAACTGTATCCTTTTCAGATACACCAATATGTTTCCATGCTAAATCCGTCGCTGATTTTTGATTGATACTTGATTTCGTCTTCGTCACTTTATTAGAAGCTTCTTTATAAAGTTGACCAGTAGTGGCGGTCACTTCATTTTTTTTGTTGGTATGAACAATAAAGATTGCACCATCAACCGGGACACCGTCAACTGATTGAGTGAATTTATAGTGTGACATTCCCAATTCATCTGTCGTCTTTTCCAGCAATGTCAATTCAGAATGAGGATCGATGGCAAATAGCCCTTTATTGTCTTTTAGGAACTTTTTAACATCTTTATCGTTCTTCACAATCCCTTTTGAGAGTTTACCAGATAAGAAGCTAGGCCCTTTTTTGTCTATGTTCATGACCTTTTGATGAATGTCCATTTTTGAAGTAATAGAATCTGAAGACTGAGCAAATGTGGTGGCACCAGTGAAAGATGCGCTGAATACAAGAGAAGTACCTAGTGCTAAACTAACGAGTTTCTTTTTCGACATAATTACAATTTCCCCTTTTGATCATAGATTTGAGAAATAGCTATTCCTTTTGGCCCCGGCGGCTAATTAGTAGTCTAGTAAAAAATGGTAAGGTTGGCAATGTAAAAAATGGTAATCTTCAGTATATTTTAACTATTTAAAATTCTTGAGTTGTCATATTTTCTGATTTTCCGGGGGGATTCTACATTTATCTATTCATTTCGAGGGAAAATATTTTTCTGGGAATATTCCACTATTTTTTGTGCATAGATGATTAATTTAGAGTTTTAGTTTATGTGAATGGAATAATTCGGTATAATTTATGTGAAAAAATTCACATAATCACGGCACAATAAAAACTTGGGAGTGGGCTGCTAATATGGAAAAGAAAATCGTTATAGCTGGTGGAACTGGTTTTATTGGTCAGTATCTTCAAACGAAATTTCAAGAGTCAGATTATAAGGTGACCATTATTTCTAGACATGCCCCTTACGTATCGTGGGATCATAAAGAAGAGATTGTCGAGGCATTGGAAGGTGCCGACCTCCTCATTAATCTTGCAGGGAAATCTGTAGACTGCCGTTACAATAAGAAAAATAAAACAGAAATCTTTCAATCCAGAACAGGGACAACCAGGATACTCGGGGATGCCCTGTTAAAGTGTGAAAATCCTCCTTCCCTGTGGATAAATTCCAGTACTGCAACGATCTATCGCCATGCAGAAGACAGGCCGATGACGGAGGGAACAGGGGAAATAGGTGCAGGCTTTTCTGTAGAAGTGGCGAAGGAATGGGAGAAGGCTTTCTTTTCATTCGATTTACCCCATACCCGGCAAGCGGCATTACGTATTGCCATCGTATTAGGTCCGGATGGAGGAGTGATGAACCCCTACAAAAATCTGGTAAAGTTTGGGCTTGGAGGAGTTCAGGGGCCGGGGAATCAGATGTTTAGTTGGATTCATATAGAAGACCTGTTCAGGATCATTTTATTTCTCAAAGAAAAGAAAGGGTTAAGTGGTGTATTCAATTGCTCTTCTCCAGATCCTGTCACCAATCGTGAGTTTATGGAACACTTGCGTATCGTCATGAATAAGAAAGCAGGCTTGTCGACCTCAAAGTGGATGCTAGAAATCGGTGCTTTCTTTATGAAAACAGAACCCGAATTGGTACTGAAAAGCAGGTGGGTTATTCCTGAAAGATTGGAAGAAGAGGGGTACCGGTTTAAATATGAAACGGTGGAAAAAGCCCTTCGGCATATACTTTCCCATTAGTCACAAAAAAGGACTTAGCCAAATTGGCAAGTCCTTTTCGTCAGCTTTCCATGAAATTATATGAAGTCCAGCACCGATTCATCGCAATGCCTTTTTGCTCTGCATACTCATCGCCCCATTTACACATTTCAAAAAGAGTGGTCTGCAGTTTTTTTCCCATATCTGTCGTGGAGTATTCAACCCGTGGTGGAACCTCTTGGTAAACCCTGCGGGAGACTAATCCATGTTCCTCCAGCTCCCGAAGCTGCTGAGTGAGCATTTTTTGAGTGATGTCTGGGAGGGATCGCTTCAGTTCGTTAAATCTTTTTACACCTTCGTTCAAATTCCATAGTATTAAAACCTTCCACTTTCCTCCGATGACGTCGATGACCAGATCGATGGAGCATTGATATTCAGGGTTTAGTTGTTTCATATGAGTACCTCCTTGGATTAAATGTGTTGGTTTTGACAGCTGAAAATCCTCCGTAATTTACCTGTTAAATTTTTTGTGAAATTCAGCAGTCAAATAGCCAAAGAAGTTCAGCTGTTAAAATCAACATTATATTCAGCTGCTGAAAAACAGCCTGAAATCAGCAGCTGAACCGGGCTCCCAGTATCACCTTAGGTTTCCAAACAGAAACTAGGATACTAAATGGTGCCTACTTGCCAATGTTCATTACAGTATATATTATATACCATTAGAAGGAAATAATTAAGGAGATGAATGTATATGAAAGCACTGCTTTTAAAAGATAAAGGATTATGGAAAGACATGAAGGTCGAGGAAATAGAAACACCATCACCACAAAAAGGGGAGCTTCTTGTAGAGGTCCATGCAGTCGGGCTGAACCCGGTTGATTATAAAACAGCCACCAACGGAATGGCGGTCTGGTCCTACCCGCATATCCTGGGACTTGATGTGGCAGGAGTCATAGTGGAGAAAGGTGAGGGAGTGACCGGGTGGAAAACAGGAGATCGTGTCGTTTACCATGGTGACTTCACCAAAAAAGGCGGATATGCTGAATTTGCGATCATCAATGCGCATACCGTTTCACGTATTCCTGAAGGTGTGTCCTTTGAAGATGCAGCAGCTCTGCCGACAGCAGGCTACACAGCTTATCAGGCAATTCACCGCAAGCTTCCCCTCGAACAAATCAATACGATTCTGATTCATGGTGGAGCAGGCGGAGTAGGCGGATTTGGTGTCCAGCTGGCGAAGCTTGCGGGTAAAACAGTCATATCCACCGCTTCCGTGCACAATCATGAATATGTAAAATCACTTGGGGCGGATCATGTCATCGACTATTGTGAAGAAGATGTAAATGCTAGAGTGATGGAAATAACAAATGGACGGGGAGTGGACGCTGTTGTTGATGCGGTCAGCAGAGAAAGTTCTACAGACTCTTTAGACGCACTTGCGTATATGGGCCACATGGTTTACATTGCAGGGGCTCCGGATTTCACGAAAGTAAAACCTTTTACAAAAGTGGTATCCTATCATGAGATTGCCTTGGCAGCGGCCCATCAATCCAATGACGTGTATGCTCAAAAGGACTTTGCCGCAATGGGTGACCAGATGCTTTCCTTGTTGGAGCAAAGGAAAATAGACGCGATGTTAAAAGAAGTGGTGAAGTTGGAAGAAGTTCCTGAAGCACTGAGCCGTTTATCAGAACGTCATGTGAAGGGGAAAATCGTAGCCAAAGTAAAATGATGATGAAAAAAGGAGTGCCGGTTGTTTCTGGCACTCCTTTTACATTATCGTTTGTCCTCCTGCAGTAAGTAGTCCAAACTCATCCGAATGCTTTCAATAGGGGAGTTCCTGGATTCATCCTGTTCGACGATCCACCAGTCCACATCACTATGTATACCATAGTCGAGCACAGACGCGAGATCCACACCACCAGTCCCCAGTTCAGCAAAAAATCGTTCCCCATCCATCGTCATATCTTTCAAATGTACCAGGGGGGTCCGTCCCTGATATCGTTTCAGCCATTCAACCGGCTTTTCCCCTGCAAAGGTGAGCCAGTATATATCAAACTCTGCCTTTACCCAATGAGGGTTCGTTTCGGAAAGAATCGTTTCGAGTGCCGATTTTCCATTGGAAAGGGTGGTTAATTCGAAATCGTGATGGTGATAGCAAAGGGTGATTCCTTCGTTGAAGCATTTCTCCCCGATTGTATTTAAATCATCGATCAGTTGAACATAATGTCCTTCCGTTCGCTCTTCAGGAAAAAGATACGGACAAACGATATAGCTGCTGCCAAGCTCGAGCTGATCCTGTATCACTCTGCTTGCATTGCTTCTCAGTTCAGCTAAAGGAATATGACTTGAAACGGCCTGAAGCCCCAGGTTATCGAGTGTACCTTTAAGGTCTTTCGGGGATAACCCTCCGTACCCGGCAAGCTCGACCCCCTCATATCCCAACCCGGCGACTTGTTGAAGTGTCCCTGTGAAATCCTTTTCCGTCTCGTCTCGTAAAGTATACATTTGCAGGGCTATCGGTATTTTTTTCATGGTTACACTCCTATTATGTGTTGGTTGTTATTTTCTTGAAATGTTCTCATTCATTTGAGAGAGCACGCTCTTATATACTTCTAAGTTCTCCTCCGAAATACCTTTAAGAATCGTTTCTTCATATAGGCCCTCTATAAAAGGGGACAGCTCATCCTTGGCAGTCATGCCTTTCTCAGTGATGAAAATTAGGAAAGATCTTCTGTCCTCTGTGTTTTTCTGTTTGTAGATCAGTTCTTTCCGTTCCAATATGTCTAATATCCTGGTCAGGGTCGGCTGATCCTTTTCTGATTTCAAGGCCAGTTGTTTTTGACTGATTCCATCCTGTTCAGCTAATCGCTTCAACACCGTCCACTGCTCGGGTGTCACATCAAATTCCTTCAGATGAAGTGTAAGGAATCGAATAATATTCTTCACAGTATGGCTCGTATACAAACCAATGGATTCATCACGGGACATCGTCATTATTTTTCACCTACTACATTCTTTTTCTTTTCTTTATCATACATGAAATTCAGGATGATTTGAGAGGTTCGATAAAAGTAATTCATAATAGTTGTTACAACAACTATATTTACAAATATACATGTTGTAGATATAATTAGTATAGCAACTAATTGAATGAAGGAGAATTTTATGAGTCATTCCAATCAAACAACTATATGGACACGACCATTTTTCATGGCATTAGTGAATAATTTTTTTATCTTCATAGTTTTCTATTCGTTGTTAACCGTCCTGCCACTTTATGTGATCGATGAACTTCACGGAACGGAAGGGGAGGCAGGTCTCGCTACAACGATTTTTTTACTTTCGGCCATCATTGTTCGGCCCTTCTCGGGAAAAATCATTGAGCTATTGGGGAAGAAAAAGACGCTGATCATAAGTGTCATGTTTTTCGGGATTTCCTCATTCATTTACTGCTGGGTGAATGATTTTTATCTTTTAATGGGCCTTCGCTTTTTTCAAGGCATATGGTTTAGTATTGCCACAACGGTTTTAGTTGCGATTGCTGCAGACATGATCCCTCCCCACCGGAAAGGGGAAGGTCTTGGTTATTTTGCCATGTCAATGAACTTAGCCGTGGTAGTAGGACCGTTTATTTCGCTAGCACTTATTCAATGGATCCCTTATTCAGCATTGTTTATGGGTCTTGCCTTCGTAATTGTCATCGGATTCCTTTGTTCATTTGGCATTCAAGTTTCGGAAGAGGACAGGAAGGAAGTGTCTGGCCGATTAACTTTTAAGGACTTGATAGAAATTAAAGCGATTCCGATTTCCCTGGTAGGATTCTTAACATCATTTGCTTACTCCGGGATCATGTCGTTTATATCCGTCTATGCGAAGTCGGTCGGTCTATTCGAATCCGTCAGCTTATTCTTTGTCGTCTTTGCAGCTGCTATGCTGTTATCGCGACCATATACAGGTCGTTTATATGACAGGTCAGGACCAAACGCGGTCATCTACCCGTCCCTTATTATTTTTTCCATCGGTTTGATTTTTTTGAGTGTCACTCATTCAGTCCTTTTATTATTGGTTGCAGGAACGCTTATCGGGCTTGGTTACGGTGCTTTGCTTCCGAGTTTTCAAACCATGTCCATTCAAGCTGCCCCTAAGAGGAGAACAGGGCATGCGACCGCTACATTCTTTATTTTTTATGACCTTGGCATTGCCGTTGGATCATTTGTTTTGGGAGTCGTTTCATCCCAGTTTGGATTTTCGGCTTTGTATCTCATTTGCAGTGGAGTGATATTTGTAACGATCGCGGTTTATCATGTAGTGACCAAACGTGGAAATCATGGTGAAAATCAGAACGTTAGCGTATTGGAATTGTAACTGTAACAGAAGAAGAGGACTTACCATAATTCGGTAAGTCCTCTTCTTCATTTAATTAAAGCGGATGCTGATTGTTTATCAAAATTTATACGGGCAACTTTCTTCTCGTTTTTAAACAATATATAATGGGCGGTTGCAATTTTTTCTTCAACATAATCAATGGAGAAGGTCCCTGATGGATCTGTAAGACTTCCAATTGCACGGGATAGATGATCGATCACATGCTTTAAATGATCTGTCCTCTTCAATTTGTTATCCGTATTCATTTGATCCATGATTTCAAATGCAAGATTTTGAACATGATACAGACGTCTTTGCTCCATACTGAAGATTCTCCCTTCATCAAACATATCTCTTTGATTATATGGTGAAAGCTCCAGATATATGATGATTCATCTCCATAAGCCAGGTATGAAACAGGGTGGAAAAGTACACTCTAAAGATAATAAGGGAGGTGTTTGAAGATGGCACAAGACGTATTATGTGAAGTAAGCAACTGCAAATATAACCGTGAAGGTAAGAAGTGCTCTGCAGACCAGATTTTCGTTGTCAGTCATAAAGGAAACAAAGCCCACAACAGTGAAGAAACAGATTGTAAAACATTCGATCCGGGTATGTAATGGATAGAAGGCAACCATAGGCGTGGTTGTCTTCTTTTTATTAGTATTGATAATAATTCTCATTCTTATACAAAAAAAGCTCACAAAAGTGAGCTGATCAACTTGCTTGTTCCGAAAATGTGGTCGTTTTGAGTTGCCGGTATCTTGTGTAGAACAGTCCGGTCATCATAAGGGAGAGGAATCCGAATAAAACCGTCATGATTTGAAGTCCAACGAGATCGAGCAGCAATCCTGTGAGAAGGAGCACAACCTGGAAAATCAGCCGGTCGAGCATATTTCGGAACGAGAAGAAACGGCCGTGAAATTCTTTCGGTATTCGTGTTTGAAAAATCGTGGCAGCAGTCGGGAAGAAGCATCCCACGGCAAATCCAAACACTGTAAATGCAAGCACGGACAAGAACGGACTGGTTGCAAAATAAAGAATCATTTGCGCAATCCCAATGATGAAGCTAAAAAAGAATAATATTTTATAGGGTGACATTATATCACCCATTTTCTTGACGGCAAAAGCACCTGTCATAAAGGCAATTCCTTCGGCGGTATAGATCCAACCTTTAATTGCTGAACTATCCTGAAGCTCACTAATGTTGATGACCATTAAGTTGAAACCGCCAATAAACAGGAGAGGGATTAACGTCATCACAAGGGTCATAAATACAATCGGAAGCCCCTTAATGACGGGAAATACTTCTTTGAAGCTTGCCCCTTTTGGTTTTTCACCTAGTTGAGTGGTGGTCGACGTTTCTTCAATTGATAAGAACCAGGTCATCACAAATAGTGCCAGATACGCCGCTAATGAGAGAACGTATACCATCGTTAAGGATATGACCACCAATAGGATACCTGCTAACGCAGTTCCGAGGATCCTTGAGAGTGTGGCAACATTCATATGAACCCCATTCATTTGCAGTAAATCCTTCTCTTTCACCACCATCGGAATGGCAGCTTGCAGAGCTGGGAAATAGAAGGCGGCAGATATTTGGATGCTCACTAAGAAGACGACCATCCATAGCACCGAGCCTGTATCAATCGCAATCAACATGAAAATAACACTTAATGCCCTGGTGAAGCCTGAGATGAGCATCACCGACTTTTTATTTACCTGATCCGTTATTCTGCCGGCTAAAGGTCCAACAGCAAGACCGGCGAGCAGCCCTGAAGCGAGAATCACCGATTTCAGAAAGTCGGAAGGCACCTTTTCCTGCATAAACTCCAGATTACCGATAATTCCCAACCACAATCCGAGTCCGGCTATAAATTCACCTATCAATAATATCCATACATTTTTATTTTTCCACATATAGGTCCGTCCCTCGCAGTCGATTTATTTCGCTTCTCTAAATATACTATGGTGGGAGGGGAATGGGAATGATTTTTTTGGGTGGGGATGATGTAGTTATCTTGTGAGAGAGCCTGGAAAAGGCAGTTCGCCGTTATAATGAAAATTTCGCCTTAAAGATTACGAGCTGTTAATCGGTTCAAAAATAAATAATACAGAACTAAGAAAGTATTTAGTAGTAGACTCACCCTATGTTGCAAAAAGACTCCTCCAATCCCTAAACCTCCCCACAGCAAGCACCGAAAAAGGCACACAATACATCCTAATATTCATTGAAAATCAACCCCGAAACAGAAACAAAAACACCCGCCAACAATCTGACGGGCTTTCATTCCTTCTCAATCCACTCCTGGGACCACTTTTCTATATCTTTCATTAAAGGTTCTAAAGAATACCCTTTTTTAGTTAGTGAATATTCAATACGCACGGGTGTTTCTGGGTAGACGTCTCTCTGGACGATTCCTTCTTCTTCAAGATCCTTTAAACGCTCTGATAGAAGTCTGCCGCTGATGCCGATTGCGTCTTTGATGGTGCAGTTTCGTTGTGGACCGGTAAGCAATTGATAAATGATGAGTGCTGTCCATCTTTGACTTAAGATGCCGATTGCCTTCTCAAACCTTGGACAAATTTCTGATTGATTCATTTTGTCAGGCGCCTCCTTCTTAGTAACTAGTATACCACAAATTCACCTTTTTAGTAATTTAATTACTTGACAGAACATAGTTATTAAAATAATATAGGTTACATAAAGTAACTAACTTTAATAAAATAACAAAAAGGAAGGAAGAATATACAATGCTACAGAACCACTTATTAGGGGCATTTATTTTAAGAATATTTCTAGGAATCACCTTTTTCATTCACGGTTTGACTAAGTTTCAGGGAGGGATTGAAAATACGGTCGGTTTCTTTCAAAGTTTAGGACTGCCGGGGTTTGCGGCTTATGTAGTCGCCATCATTGAACTGGTCGGTGGATTGGCAATGATTCTGGGGATCGGGACTCGTGTCGTGGCTGGATTATTTGCGTTAATCATGTTGGGAGCAATCGTAAAAGTAAAATTAGCTGCCGGTTTCTTAGGGAATGGGCAGATGGCGGGATATGAATTTGATTTAGCACTGCTTGCGATTTCATTATATTTTGTCTTGGCTAAGGAATCATTGTTCTCAATAGATCAGAAGTTTTCACAGTCAGAATGAATTGGAGGAATTAAGATGAATTTTCATAAAGAACCACATACATTCGTTGGGGAAGTAAATATAAAAGTTGAAAACTTAGAACGATCACTTTCCTTTTACCAAGAGGTAATCGGATTTAAGGTACTGGAACAGACTGAGAAAAGAGCGACTTTGACCGCAGATGGGATCCACCCATTATTATCTCTGGAACAGCCTGAAAATGTTTTACCGAAGCAGCCTGGAACGACAGGATTGTACCATTTTGCCTTGTTGTTACCGAATAGAGCAAATCTTGGGGAAATATTAGAACATTTTATAAAGCTGAATATTCAACTGGGCTCTTCTGATCACCTGGTCAGTGAAGCACTGTATTTATCAGATCCGGATGGTAATGGAATCGAGATTTACAGGGACCGTCCTTCATCCGAGTGGACGTGGAGTGGCAATCAGGTAAAGATGGCCGTTGATCCCATCGATGCAAGGGGGGTATTGGCTGAGGCAATGGGACAACCGTGGGAAGGACTGCCTGCCGGTACGGTCATGGGACACATCCATCTGCATGTTTCTGATTTGAAATCAACAGAGGAATTCTACAGGGAGGGACTTGGCTTCGATGTAGTCAGTCGATTCGGAAGTCAGGCACTTTTCATTTCAACAGGTGGATATCATCATCATATTGGACTGAACACCTGGAACGGTGTAGGAGCGCCGAGACCAGCTGAAAACAGTGTGGGCTTAAACTGGTTCACCCTACACTTCCCAACCGAAGAAAAACGCACCATCATCATCCGAAAGCTTGAATCCATTAGAGCACCCATCCAGGAACAAAACGGAAAAGCTTTGACCGAAGACCCATCAGGCAACCGGATCTATTTAAGCCTGTAAGAGAAGAGGGACGGACCTCACTTTGAGGTCCGTCCCTCTTGCTGGGCTATAAATCGATGGGTGAATCTAAGGGAACATTAAAAAGGCGCCTACAAGCATTGAATGCGGTGCCTGGCTCCTTTTTTGTATGATTTTATTAATAATAATAAGGGTAAGGAGGATAACCATAATAAGGTGGAGGATATCCGTATCCATATCCATAAGCGTAAGGACTCAATAATGCAGCTCCAAGCAGCCCACCGGCAAGCCCTCCTAAAAACGGGTTGAATCCAAACCCAAACGGTCGTCTTCCAAATCCACCAAAGCCAAATCCAGGCCTGCCAAACCCCACACGTCCGATCGGGCGACGTACATCATGATAATTGATAAATGTTTTATTACTTACAGTGTGAAAATCATTCATAGCATAAACCTCCTCTCTATCTAGGTTATGAATATTCGCCCCGATACGTAATGGACTGGGCATTCACCCATCTAGAGAGAGTTTGTGAAAATAGACCTATGAATGTAAAGCAGCTGCTAACCTGGTTGCTTTACATTCTCATAATTGAGTATGTAAAACAACTTCAGGAGGAAGATTCCTTCGTTTGCACCAATGCAGATATGACGGCCCCGATTGCCTGGATCCAGCTTCCCGTCACATTGATATTCCCGCTGTCTCTTTCATTCAATTCGAGGATTCCAGCGATGGCCTGTAGTGAGTTACCAATAACCTGAAGGAGATTTCCGTATATGGAATATAGCTCTTCTAACGTATGTTCTTCATCAAATGAATCAGCAAGGGCAGCCCCTCCACCCAGTGCTTGAAGGAGATTTCCTTTAATATTCAACTCTTGCTTCGTAATGTCATTAAACTTAATGAGTATGCCAGCTATAACGGTTACGTTTCCGATCGCTTGAATTTCATTTCCTGCTTTCGTCAGGGTGAAATCATCTATTGCATCTGCTTCTAACGCATTTCCTGTTGCTTGAAGTTCATTTCCTACGAGATTGAACGAGTTTAAAGTATCTTCTGGAATGCTCTTAATTGGGGTACTGCCAATAGCGGCAATGACCGTTCCGATTGCCGCGATCCATGCTCCCAATGTGGCTTTTTGTTCATTGCTCATAGTATAATCGCCTACTTTAATGTTCTTAGATATTGTATACAACTAGGCAATCGTATGTTCATCATGCATTTAAGGTGTTTCCCACCATTTGATTGAATGGTAAGAATCACTTCCGACGGGAAAGGTTTCCCCAATCCTTGGAGTAACAACAGGAACCCCTTGTTCTGCGCCACCTTTTGTCACACGTTTGATGGGGTCGGTCCATTCATGAAAGGATAACGTAAAAGCACCCCAATGTATGGGCAAAAGCTGCTTCCCTTTCACATCAATATGCGCTTGTACAGTTTCTTCTGGAAGCATATGAATCGGTGCCCATCTGGTATCATATTGACCACATTCCATCAGGGACAAATCGAATGGTCCATAAACACTGCCAATCTCTTTAAAATGAGGGCCGTATCCACTATCACCGCTAAAGAAGAGTCTGGAAGAGTTCCCGATGATACACCATGAACACCATAAGGTAGCATTCCGATCATGTAAGCTTCTGCCGGAAAAATGTCGAGCCGGGGTACAAGCCAGAGTAAGCCCACTCCACTCAATCTCGTCCCACCAATCAAGCTCTACAATGTAATCAGAATGGATTCCCCATCTCTCAAGGTGACTCCCTACTCCAATGGGAACAAAAAACTGCTTCACTTTGCCTCGAAGCTTTCGAATGGTGCCATAATCGAGGTGATCGTAATGATCGTGTGAAAAAATGACAGCATCAATAGAAGGGAGTTGTTCTAATTGAAACGGAAGGTCTTTGCTAAACCGTTTCCCGCCCATCCAAGGAAACGGGGATGGAGCACGACCAAACATAGGATCAAGCAATAGCCTTTTTCCATCAATCTCAACCATGGAAGCTGAGTGCCCGAACCAGGTTACATTTGTAAGGGGATGAGGATGGTCAAGGGATGGATAGGTGACTATCGGAATATCGTACTTAGGCTTCCGGTTGGCGTTTCTTTTCACCAGATCTCGTATCATCGTAAGAGAGGTGGAAAAGTTGGTATCCATGGAAGTTGGGATGGGATTTTTAAAAGAGCCTTTTGAATGCTGCGGAGAGGACTGAACGCGTTCAAGGGAAGGCTTCTCACCAAATGCAGGATAAAACCGGACAACCAGGAAGGCGATCACGATTAAAGCGGTAAGTGAAAATATAGATATAAGCATGGATTCTGCTCCTTTTCATTAGATATCTATTACTATCTCAGATAAGCTTGCGACTGTCCAAAATGAAAGGAGTAACACATTTAAGAATTATTTAAGATTTTCGTTAAGAATGCATAAGGTTTGTTTATTATACTATCGTTAATCATAACGAGGGGATGAGCAAATGAAAAAATGGTTGATTGGAATAGCTGTAGTAGGAGTATTAGGAGTGGGATGGTGGCTGGTTTCTCCGTTATTTTTAGATAAGGTGGTGAACGAAGCGCCTGTTTCATCGTCTTCTGGCTCAAATATGAAAGAACAAGAAGAGAATACTATGAAAGAAACCGATTCATCTTCGCCAGACGAAATGACAAACGATACAATGAAAGTAAATGAATTAGTCGGGATTTTTCAAGGCGCAGATGAAAATCACGATGCAAAAGGAAAAGTGAGTATATCAGGAAAAAATATTCGATTGGAAAATTTTGAAGTGACCAATGGGCCTGATCTTTACGTTTACTTAGTAGAAGAAGGTCAGGATACAAAAGAAGGGATTTCACTGGGTGAATTAAAGGGAAACAAAGGCAATCAAAATTATGAGATTCCAAGAGGCCGAACTGCATCATCAGGAATGCAAATTGTGATTTGGTGTAAACAATTTAATGTGGATTTCGGTCGTGCTGAATTAGGTAAGGCATTGTAAAGGAGAGTAAACCATGGCAAACAAAGTGCTGTTAGTAGATGATGAAGAAAATATTGTGGATGTATGCTCACGGTATCTCATGAGGGAGGGGTATGAAGTGAGTACTGCCTCAAACGGATATGAGGCAATCCAACGATACCATACGTTCCAACCGGACATCGTGATCCTGGATATTATGATGCCTCAAATGGATGGGTGGCAGGCAGCTGAAAAGATAAGGGAAGACAGTGACACACCCATCATCATGCTGACAGCACTGGGGCAGGAGAAGGATCGGATTTATGGGCTGACGATCGGTGCGGATGACTATGTGACAAAACCATTCAGCCCCCGTGAACTGTTGCTACGGGTTAAAAATGTGTTAAGGAGGACCTGCTCTCCTCCAAAACGGGATGAACAAAGGGAGGTTCTTGAGTGGGAAGGCTTGCTCATTGATAGGGATAAGCGAAAAGTAGTCGTGTCAGGGAAGGAAATCGAGATGACCGTAAAAGAATTCGATTTATTATCCCTGTTGGCAGAACACCCTTCACAGGTGTTCTCCAAATCACAGCTGCTCGAAACATTGTGGGGATATGAATATTTAGGTGATGCCAACACGATCAATGTTCATATTCGAAGGTTAAGAGAAAAAATAGAAACCAATCCTTCTGAGCCTCAATGGATAAAAACCGTGTGGGGAATAGGTTATAAGTTTGAGGGGCAGCAGCCTTATGAAAATTAGGACCCTCCTCATTTTAGCCAACACAATTTCGCTCTCCATAATCCTGGTATTTCTCACAATCTCGTATGTTCAGATGTTTATCTCAACCAATATCATCATTCTGCTTTCCCTTATTACGCTTGGAGCGGGGATCCTATCCTTTGCCGTGAATTTGATGATCACATCCCCTTTATTGAAGTCTGTGAAGCAGATGAGCAATGAAGCAGAGAGGATGGCTAAGGGTGACTTTGATGTGAAGGTGACAGAGGCAGGACCTCTGGAAATTAGAGAGCTCGCTGCTAACTTTAATCATATGTCCACTAAAATCGAAGCGATGTTCGACGAATTAAGGGAATCGGAGAAGTTCAAGAGTGAACTGATCGCCAATGTTTCTCATGATCTCAGAACACCTTTATCATCGATCCATTCTTTCGTTGCCGCTTTGAACGATGACATTATTGAAGATCCTGAAGCACGGAAGAGGTATTACGAGACTATTTTGTCAGAAACTGAAAAACTGGGTCTATTAATTGAAGAAGTATTGGAGTTTTCACAGTTGGAAAACAGGAAGCTGCCATGGAATCCACATCCGACACCAATCGATAAACTCCTGATTGAAACCATTCAGCAATTCGAAAGGATTTTGCAAGAAAAACATGTTGAACTGATAGTACAGTACGATGAAGATTTGCCTCTCGTTCCTTTAATGCCCGTTCAACTCAAAAGAGTGATGACGAACTTTATACAAAATGCTCTATCCTTTTCCCCAGATCATACGTCATTGCAAATAAAAGCAGCGAAGGATGGGGAGATGATGAGCTTTTCGGTCACAGACGAAGGAAAGGGGATTCCCCTTGAAGAACAGGCATCAATCTTTCAACGTTTTTATCGGGTAGAGAAGTCCCGTAATAAAGCAGGTGGAGGGTCTGGCTTAGGGCTTTCCATCAGTAAAGAAATAGTTGAACTTCATGGTGGGGAGATCGGAGTCGAAAGTGATGGTGAGTCGGGCAGCACCTTTTGGTTCCGATTACCTTTGGAGAAGAGAAAGGAGGAGAGATAATGAAAAAAGTGATGACTGGAATTGGATTGATACTCCTATTGAGTCTGGCGGCTTATTTCGGACCTAAACTGTATGCAAGCATGACCCAAAAGTCTTTGGGAAGTGAGCCAGTAAAGACAGATATGGTGGATGAAGAACATGCGGTTGCGACTTTTGCAGGAGGATGCTTCTGGTGCATGGAACCTCCTTTTGAAAAATTGGATGGTGTGTATTCCGTCATTTCCGGATACACAGGGGGTGAGGAAAAGAATCCAACTTATGATGAGGTTTCCACAAAACAGACGGGTCATGTAGAAGCCGTTCAAGTTGAATATAATCCTAAGGTGATCACGTATGGGCAACTATTAAAGATTTTCTGGAGACAAATCGATCCTACTGATAATGGTGGTCAATTTGTCGACCGTGGTCCTCAATACGTGAGTGGTATCTTCTTTCATAATGATGAACAGGAGAAAGTAGCTCAACAATCAAAGCAGGAATTAGCAGACTCAGGACGTTTTGATGAAGACATCGTCACAGAAATCCAGCCTGCTAAAACCTTTTACAAAGCAGAAGAGTACCACCAGGATTATTATAAGAAAAATGAATTGAGTTATAAGTTTTATCGAAACAACTCGGGAAGAGACGAATTCCTTGATGAAGCTTGGGGAGACGACCGAAACATCAAGCTGGACACAAACCCTCTATATCCTTCTTACACAGATGAAGAATTAAGGGGAAAACTTACGGATATCCAATACAAAGTAACTCAAGAGGATGCGACAGAGAAAGCATTCGACAATGAGTATTGGGATAACAAAGATGAAGGTATTTATGTAGATGTGGTTTCAGGAGAGCCTCTCTTCAGTTCTAAAGATAAATATAAAAGCGGAACCGGATGGCCCAGTTTCACGAAACCCTTAGTAGAAGAAAACATTGTGGAAGTGGAAGATCGGACACTATTTATGGTGCGAACCGAGATAAGGAGTAAACACGCAGACTCCCACCTGGGACATGTGTTCGATGATGGTCCTGAGCCAACAGGTTTAAGATATTGCATGAATTCAGCGGCCCTTCGATTTGTCCCGAAAGATAAGTTAGAAGATCAAGGCTACGAAGAATTTGTTTCTCATTTTGGAAAAGTGGAGGGGGAGTCGTCATGAATGGCGCAACCTCATTACAATCGGCTTCAGCCATCAGTGATCTTCCAGGAAGGTTCGGAAATTACTCAAAAAAAGAAGTAATCTTTCAACCTTTTTCACTTAGTCAAAATCTGTACAGGATTCAATCCGGGAAAATAAAGCTATATAAGAATAGTGAGGATGGACGCAAAACCATCCTCACCATGCTGGGTGAGGGAGATTTCTTCAGTAACATAGCACGTTTCAGCTTAGATGACGAGGGAGTTTATGCAGAAGCCATTGATGAAACGATCTTAAGGATCATCTCACTTAAACAACTGGATAGCCTAAGTGTATCGCAACCTGCTTTTCTTTCAGAGCTCTTCTACACCTTCAATCAACATATGAAACAACGAAATATGTTCCTCGAACGCATCATGTACGCATCGGTTAAAGAACGAATCCTTTATCTCATGTCATTCCTTATGAAGAACTTTGGAGAAAAACAAGGGAGATTCATGAAATTAACGGTCCCCCTTACTCACCAGGACATCGCAAGCTTCATTGGCTCTACAAGAGAAACGGTGACCAGCCTCACAAAAGAACTGATCACAGAAGGACACATCCAAAAAAAAGATAAGCACTATCTTATGATGGGAGGAACGGACCTTTAAAGGTCCGTTCCTCATTATCACCTGTCTAATTTAACGATGTCTGCGTCTTTGTTTGGACGGTTTAAGATGAGGTCACGGAGGATGTTAGATCCGAGCATGCTGTATACCGTGCCGTTTCCACCGTAGCCTAATAAGTAATAGGTACGTTCTTTTTCAGGGTGCTTTCCGATATAAGGGAGGTTGTCCAATGATTCTCCAAAGCTTGCTCCCCATGCATAGTCCATTTTGATGTCCAGGTCGGGAAAAAGTTTTTGAACCTCTTTCTCAATTTGCTTTCCCCTTTTTTCAATTTTTTTCTCATTCTGAGGTGCCTCGGGGGGATCCTCATCCAAGCCCCCTGCAATGATTCGATTATCCACTGTAGTGCGCAAATATAAGTAGGGGCGTTTCGTTTCCCAGATGAGAGCACGTTCATGCCATTGGGATAAATCTTCAATGGGCTCAGTGGCAATGGCATAAGATCGATTGATATCAGTGCCAATTTTCTTATCGATAGGAGGAGTTTCATATCCGGTTGCATGAACCAGGTGTGATGCTTGAATAATTCCTTCAGAAGTATGAATGTTGACACCGGCAGCATCCTCTTCTACCCGCCCGGCTTCAAGATTTTCAAATATGGTTGTCTTTTGACCTTCCTTTAAATAGTCAATGATACCGTTCACAAATCGGTATGGATTTACTTCGGCATCTCCATTGGTGATTAAAGCTCCCGGTTTCGAAAAAGGCAATCGCTCTTTGATTTCTTTCTTGGACCAATATTCAACTGGAAAGCCATGTTCCTTCAATACTTTGTATTCTTTTTTCAGCTTTGATACATGCCGAGTAGTACTGGCATAGTATATGCTCTTCCTCCGGATGAATTCGGGAGACACTGGTAAATTCATAGCAACTTTTTCAAGGCTTTCGATCGCTTCAAGACAGAGCTTATAAAAACGGACAGCTTTATCTTCTCCAATTTGATCAATCAGATCATGGAGCATGATATCGTTGGAAAATTGAAGTAAACCAGTATTGGCAGCTGAACTCCCTGAAGCTATACTTCGTTTTTCAATGATTGCAACGTTCAAACCAGCTTCGGTAAGTGAATAGGCACATAATGCCCCGGACATTCCTCCCCCGATAATGGCTACATCATAATGTTTATCAAAGTTTCTCTTTTTATCTTTTAATGTAGTTGGCCAATATAAACGGCCATTATGCAAATCCATTGTGGTTCCCCCAATAAGTATTGATATTTAAATTATGTTCATATTCCATTCCCTTAAACAGTCTTGGATAAAACATATATTTAATCGTTACTGTTTTGTAACGAAGTGTCTTAGTGGGTACCATCATCATTATTAAGGTAAAGTAATTAAGTTAAGCGGAGTTATTTAAATGAAGGAAATTGAGATGTGACGTTGTTTCAGTCAGAGTAATTCAATCGAAATGTATCAGGAAAAACGGCTACTGCATATGCAGGGTGAAGATGCAGTAGCCACTGGTTTATTTTTTCGTGTAATTCAAGTCCCAACAGATGCCATAAGGATCTTTTACTTTTCCATATTTAGCGCCCCAGAACGTGTCTTGAAGTTCCATTACTACGGTTCCTTTTTTAGTTAACCGACGGTAATAAGTGTCGATTTCCTCTTCACTTTCCAGCTCAAGGACAAGGGATATATTGTTTCCTACCATTGGCTGATGACCGGGAAAGCTATCTGACATCATAAAGGAAAGCTCTCCTTTTTTAAAGTGAGCATGCATGATTTGATCAGCGATTTCCGGTGGACTTGGGTAATCGGCCTCACCAAAAGTCTGAACGGCCAATACTTCTCCTTCAAATACTTCTTTGTAATAGTCTAATGCTTCTTTCGCTTCGCCACTAAAACTAAAATAAGGTGCAGCCTGATGTTTCATCATTTCCACTCCCCGGTTCGCTAGAATTTTAATACATCTTTATTATAGTCCAAACAGTTGGAACGAAACAAGAACAAATGTTCGTTTTTATAGAAAAAAATGGGATAGGCAGTTAACTGCCTATCCACGATTATTTAAAATAATTCAGTATTTAATTCAACATCGATATTGCCACTCGTTGCTTTTGAATACGGGCAAACTCCATGTGCCTTTTCGACCAATTGCTTCGCTTCATTTAATTCAACACCACTTACTGCTACTGATAACACAACGCCAAGTTTGAATCCACCATCTGTATCTTTTCCAATGGAAACTTCAGCTGCTACTTTCGATTCAATCTTTTTCTTTTCTTGACGGGCCACTAAGTTAAGAGCGCTATCGAAACAAGCTGCATAACCAGCTGCGAATAATTGTTCGGGATTCGTTGCTCCTTCTGCCCCGGAACCCCCAAGTGATTTAGGCATGGCTAATGCGACATCCAATACTCCGTCACTGCTTGTTACTTTTCCGGCGCGTCCACCTGTTGCTGTTGCTTTTGCTGTGTATAATGCTTCCATTTCTTTCACTCCTTATTTGTATTTGATTGTGCACGATTAAATATTACAAAACTAATAATAAAGGCTTTGATTTTAATTGTCAACAATTAAGTTGTTAGCAATTAAATTTGATAATTGATATCATTTTTTGTATGATAATCTCAGGTTAGTTTGTACAAGAAAGGAATTCGCATGTATGAAAGATCCATTATTATTATTAGAAAATCAAATATGTTTTAAGATCTATACAGCAGAGCGGGAGATTACCAAATTATATCGGGGACTGCTTGAAGAAATCGGGGTGACTTATCCACAATACCTTACATTGTTAGTGCTTTGGGAAGATGGAACGGTATCTGTAAAAGAATTGGGTCGGAAATTGTTCTTGGACTCGGGAACGTTAACTCCGATGCTGAAAAGAATGGAATCGAACGGATTTGTCGAGCGTCACCGATCGGTTGAAGATGAACGAAGCGTCGTGATTTCCCTTACAAACAAAGGAGAAGCGATGAAAGAAAAAGCTGCTTGTGTTCCGACTCGGTTGCTCGAGCAATTAGAGATGGATGGAGAAGAGTTGGAGAGGTTGGATCAGACATTGACGACGATACTGGGAAGACTTCACGGGAAGAGAAGTGAGTAGGGATGACTTTGGTCATCTTTTTTTTTTGAGAAAATTGTAGAATCATGGTTGTGAATTTGTTATAATTTGGTAAGTGGCTGGATTTTTCGTGATTTCGGCCGGATTACTTTTAAAAACGGCTGGATTAATCCACGTTTCGGCCGGATTTTCTTCAAAAACGGCTGGATTAATCTCCTGAAGGACTTGGCCCACCTCATAAACTGCTGAAATTCCTTCAAAAACGGCGCCGTTCATTTAAAACTGCTGAATCTTTTTCAACAGCACCTCATTCACCCACTGAAACTCTTCCAATTCACCTAAAGGAGTGATCTTTTGATCGGAAAAGAACATCAACCCCCTGTTATTATCTCAAAGCTTGAAGCCCTTTTAAGGAGATTGTCAAAATACTTTGTGAGAAGACTTGAAATAGAGTCTCAACTAGGTAAATTCAAAGCTGGCTATAGTGGTGAGTTATCATTAGACTATTATTTAAACAATCTTCCTGATAAAGAGTATGTTATCCTTCACGATCTTCGCCTACAAAACAAGTCATCCATTTTTCAAATTGATACGTTAAGCCTGCACAGACATTTTATTCTTATTTTAGAAGTGAAAAACATTGCTGGAGATATTTATATCGATACAAACTTCAATCAAATGATTCGAACTTTGAACGGTAAAACGGAAGTCTTTCCAGATCCAATCTTGCAAGCTTACAGGCAGAAGGTGGAGCTTGAGAGATGGTTAGTTGAAAATAAATGTCCTACAATACCGATCGAGCACCTTGTAGTCCTGTCGAACCCTCACACTCATATTAAAAATTCTCCGGAAGATCAGCATGTGTTTCAAAGACTAGTAAGAAGTGCGAAGCTCCCCTTCCAAATTGAAAGCTATACACATTTTTATCCAATCCCTTCTTTAACTCCTAAAGAATTATCCAAGATTACAAAGCTTCTTCTTAAGCACCATACACCTCAAACGTATGATGTTCTTCAACAATTTAACGTTGCGCATTCAGATATTATATGTGGTGTCTATTGTGTTGAGTGTAAAGCTGCAACGATGGAGAGAATTGGTGGTACTTGGAGGTGCAGAAGCTGTAGAACAATACAAAAGGATGCTCATATGTCTTCGTTACGAGATTATGCTTACCTTATGGGTTCTACTATTACAAACAGGGAAGCTAGGGAGTTCTTAATGTTGGAGTCTGAGTCAGCGACGCGTAAAATGTTAAAGAGAATGAACCTTCCAACCACAGGGTCGACAAGGAACAAAAGATAAGACTTAACACCTCTCATGGAGCATCCTCCTTCTCCCCCCGAAAAGCCAACACCGAAGTCTTCAAAGAAGCATAATTCCCAATCGCAGCGTATCCATAAAAGAACCCCATGAAGATTCCCGTTGCCAGATGCCCTCTGTGACTGATGAAAATGGATATTATCAAGCCTAGAATAACGGCAATGTTTGGGACTAAAAAGGCAGGGGGATTTAAGAAAATTTTAATGAGTTGGGTCAGGATGATCAGGACGGGTATCGCGATGACCGCATCCCAGAAATTTGTGTGAATCGTTGGGAAATCCATACAGCTCCTCTAATCAAGCATTTTATTATAATGTTTCCTAATTTAGTTCTCATTAACAAGAAAAAATGACCCCTTAAAAGGGATCATCTCATTTAAACAACGCATTCCAACGCTCAGCTTTTTCAAGTGCTGCTATGTCATTTGCGATTTCACCAGGCTTCACCCCGGCACCAATCATATAGTCCGCAAATTCCATATTGACGAATTCAAAAATGTAATTGAACTGCTGTACCAGGGGCAAACCTTTAATCTTTGCTGAGCTTCCACCGGTAATCACTACATATGCTTTTTTCTTCGTAAGCTCTTCTTTTAAGTTAAAGCGCTCATCACGCAAGTACTGACTCCAGCGGTCAAAGAAATTTTTCATAGGACCACTCATTCCATACCAATATAGGGGTGTAGCAAATAGTAGTACGTCATGCTCTTCCATCAATTGGACGAGCTGTTCGTAATCATCATCCACAAGAGAAAATCCGCCTTCTGAATGTCTTAGGTCTTCGATCGCTTCAATATGCAGGTCGGCAAGAGATACCACAGTGTGCTCCGTTCCATCTACGATTTTTTTTGCAAGGTATTCTGAGTTGCCGTTTTTTCGTGTGCTCCCTAAAATGGCTAATACTTTCATTTGTCAACACTCCTTTATAAATTACTGTTTGAGTAGTTTTTACCTAGTATTCCACATGACGGTGACAGGGGTCCTTCTTAAGATAATGTTCTCCAATAGTCACTTATAGCTAGAGTTTACAGCATTAAACTGTTAGGACGCCACCTTTTGTTAAGAGTGGGTACATGCGATTCTTGGTTAGGTATACACGTATATACCCTATTCGAGCAACAGAGGATATGCCCAAACGATGATCGACAGTGGGTGGGGATAAGAGTTAGAGTTGTATTTTGAAATATCAGTAAAACGGCCGGATTATTCCCGGAATCGGCCGGATTATTCGCAAAACTGGCTGGATTATGAGAGAAAACGGCTGGATTTATCACCCTTTCGGCTGGATTATCGCAAAAAGCGGCCGGATTCGTCACCATTTCACCTAGATTCTTACAAGGGGACGCAACCCTATGACAGATACAGCGCCAAAATCCATCAAAAAAGGACGAATCGATAAAGGATTCGTCCTTCAGGAAAAGCATGCTGCTACCTCTTATCACCGTCTCCGAAACCCTTCCTCACGCAAATACAACGTTGCTTCATCGTACCCGCCAAAGCTGTCTTCCAGGTTATCGCCGGCATAAATATTCCAGCGGTCATCTTCTTCGATCAGCATGAGGGAATGCCCTTCAGCATCTTTCCACATCTGTTCGACGGGCGGCACGATTTCTTCTTCCGTAGCGAGATGATCAATGGATGCCCGAATGATGGCACGCAGTTCATCACCTGAAAAATCACGGATATTCACGAGTCCTTTTTTATTGGCTTCATAATCGGGGAGACTGCCCGTATAAACAAAACCGTTTCCGTTCGGATGGAGGTGGTACACCACAGTCGTCTTTTCATAGACACTTTCTTCAAAGTGGAAATTCACCCGATTCAGTGAAACGTCCTTCCGTGAAAGTTCAGGAAACTCTTCAATTATGGTTAATTTATCTTCAAATGGTAACATCAAATTCCTCATTTCATTTTGCGATTTTCCCATTATAACATAGTGCCCTATTTTCTAAGAGAAGTTAAAGGTATAATGGGGTACAAAGAGGTGACCCCAATGAATGATTTTACTTCCTTAGGAATCCAACCTAAGTACGTCAATGCGTTAAAAGAACAATCGATTACAGAACCAACACCGATCCAGATCGAAACCATCCCTGTGTTATTAAATGGTGAAGACGTGATCGGACAGGCACAGACAGGAACGGGAAAAACGATGGCTTTTCTCCTGCCTATGCTTGCCAAAATAGATCCAGCGAGAGATGAGATCCAATCTCTTATTGTGACTCCGACGAGGGAGCTCGCGATTCAGGTAACGGCTGAATTAAATCAGATTCTTTCTTCTACGGAAGATGACATAAATGTGTTAGCTGTGTACGGCGGCCAGGATGTTGAGAAGCAGATCAAGAGACTGAAGAATAAAGCGATTCATATCGTGATTGGAACACCTGGTCGTTTACTTGATCACGTTCGTAGGGAGACCGTGGACTTTTCAAATGTATCGTTCCTGGTGCTGGATGAAGCAGATCAAATGCTCCATATCGGATTTTTTGATGAAGTCGAGTCGATTATTCGCGAGACGCCGTTCACCCGTCAAACTGCCCTGTTTTCTGCGACGATGTCCAAGGATATCCGAAAGATCGGAAAGCGCTATATGAACAACCCACATAATGTACAGATTAGGGAGAAAGAAAAAATAGTACAGGAAATTCAGCAGGAAATCGTGGAAACGACGGATCGCCAGAAATTAGAGGCCCTTAGTCAAACAATTCATGATGTCCAGCCGTTTTTAGGCATCATTTTCTGCCGAACGAAAAGAAGGGTCAGCAAGCTGCTGGGAGATCTGAAAGCGAGAGGATTCCTGGTGGATGAACTGCACGGTGACTTATCTCAAGCGAAACGAGAAGGAGTGATGAAGAAGTTCAGGGACGCGAAACTTCAGCTTCTTATCGCAACAGATGTAGCAGCGCGTGGACTTGACGTGGAAGGTGTCACTCATGTTTTTAACTATGATATCCCTCAAGATGTCGAAAGCTACATTCACAGAATCGGAAGAACGGGCCGTGCCGGTAAAGACGGGCTTGCGATCACCTTTGTGGCATTAAAGGATAAGCAGGACCTGGAAATGATTGAAAAAGGTGTTGGCCGTTCATTGCCTCGTCGTGTCGTGGAGGTGGCTCCTTCTAAGGAAACCTCACATGTTCATAAGGGAACGAGTGAAAGTGCGAAGGATAGACGGGAAAAGAATATCCAAACCAACAAAGAGCGAAAAGCAAGATCTCCACGTGGAGGCCGGTCTCGTAATAGTGATGGTGGTGACTCATCACGCAGCCATCGTTCCAGAAGGGAAGAATCATCATCCCGGCGTGGCGGAGACTCAGCCGGTCCCTCAAGAGGCAGACCATCCAGAACAAGTGATTCTGGCAAACCAAGAAGAAACGACTCCAGCATTAAAAGAAACAGCCAAGGGAAATCCTCTTCAAATAGAAGAGGCCGCTAACCAAAAAAGCATGGTGACCAATGTGTCATCATGTTTTTTTATAGAAAAGAATGGTGAACGATCCTTCAAAACTTTATAAATCAGGATACCACTATAATATTTCAGAATATTCCCAATCTATATACTGAATCTGCTAAAATAATGAATATAATAGTCATTAATAACAGAAGGGGTGGGTTGTACATATGCATGTACCTTTAGTGTTAACGGATTTTCTGGATCGTGCAGTCGAGCAATATGGAGAAAAGGTTGCGATTATTGATGATGTAAAACGTTTGACGTATAAGCAGCTGAATGCACGTGTGAATCAACTGTCCAGGGGCCTTAAGGAATTCGGGATTGAGAAAGGGGACAAGGTCGCTTATCTGGCTCCTAACACGACGGAGATGCTGGAAGGATTTTATGGTGTATATGGAGTCGGAGGAATTATGACCCCTCTGAATACTCGTTTAAAACCATCAGATTATCAATTTATCCTGACTCATAGCGAGAGCAAAGTATTATTTGTGGATGAGGAACTTTATCCGCTGGTGCAGCCGATCGTGTCTAATGTGCCGAATTTAAAGCATATTGTGATTCATGGTAAGTCTACAGATGGACATCCTGGCTATGACGGGTGGCGCGGCTCATTCAGCGACGAAGCCTTCGATCGTGTAGAACTGGAAGAAAGCGATATTGCTTCATTACTATACACAAGTGGAACGACAGGGGATCCGAAGGGAGTGCTCCTCACTCACCGATCAAACTATCTGCATGCTCTATCTTCCATGCATCATTTAAGGGTCTCCGATCAGGACACCTTGCTTCACGTGCTGCCTATGTTCCATGTGAATGGATGGGGATCTCCTTTTTACTATACGGCCAACGGTGCGACCCAGGTGATGCTCAGAAAAGTAGACCCTGAGATGATTTTAGATAAAGTCGAGAAGCATGGCGTATCGGTTATGCATATGGCGCCGACTGTTCTGAATATGCTTCTGGAGAATTATCCGGACAGAAAGCGGACCATCGGGCAAAATGTAAGGGTTGTCATTGCGGGTTCTGCCCCTCCGCCGGCATTTGTTCGAAAGGTGGAAGAGGATCTGAAGTGGGAGTTTATCCAGGTGTACGGAATGACTGAAATCTCACCACTTATCACTACATCCATCCTGAGATCTTCAGAACAGGACAGAACGAAGGAAGAAAAATACCGGTTAAAGGCGAAGGCCGGCTACAGTATGATTGGCAGCAAGGTAAAAGTAGTTGATGAGTTCGGAAATGAAGTGTCCCATAACGGGAAAGCAATTGGAGAAATTGTGACCAGAACGAATACAGTGATGGAAGGATATTATAAAAACCCTGAAGCCACAAATCAAGCGATTCGAGATGGATGGCTTCATACAGGGGACATGGCGACGGTTGACCAGGATGGCTTCATAGAAATTGTTGACCGGATGAAAGACGTCATCATCAGCGGTGGAGAAAACATCTCTTCTATTGAAGTGGAGGGGGCTCTTTATGAACATGATAGTGTCTTGGAGGCAGCCGTCGTTGCCATCCCCCATGAACGTTGGGGAGAAGTGCCCCATGCAGTGGTTGTGATCAGGGAGGGGCACAGCTTAACGGAAAAGGAGCTTATCACATTTAGCAGAGAAAAGCTTGCCCACTTCAAAGCACCGAAGAGTATTACCTTTGCAAAAGAATTACCCAAGACCGCTTCAGGAAAAATCCAAAAGGTTGTGATCCGAAAAGAATTCTGGAAAGATCATGATCGAATGGTTCATTAATGGAAGGAGGCGTGCAGATGCATGCCTTTTTCTGCGGAAAAAAAGCCCCTATTTCTTAAATCCAGGATGCCCGTCGTCCCTGTTTAGGATTCTTCCGCATAAATTATAAAAAGGAAGTTTTATCAGCATAATAACAGGGAAAAGCAGTTTTTAAGAGTAGACAAATGGAGGGCGTAAAGAATGAGTTTGAATTCCCCGTTGGTTCCAAACCAAAAAATCCATTGCTCAAATGAGTATGGAAAGTTAAAGAAAGTGGTCGTTGTTTCACCTGAAAATATGCAAATAAATGAAATCATAAATGAAACACAAAAGCATTTCCTAAAGGAAAATATCAATATAGATAAAGCGGTTCTGCAGCATAAAAACTTTGTTGATGCATTAGAGAAAAATGGTGCAGAGGTCATCCACCTGCAACCTTCACCAGAGCTTAATGAACAAGTCTTTACGAGGGATATCGGGTTCACGATTCATGATCAATTCTTCGTTGCATCGATGAATACCGATGTCAGGCGGAGCGAAGTGAAAACGCTGAAGAAATGGCTTCAAACGAATGAAGTGCCTTATCATGAACTTCTCCATTCCATTGAAGGAGGGGATGTGCTCGTTGATGAGCAGAATATTTGGATCGGAGTGAGTGGACGGACGAACCAATTGGCCATCCAATCGTTACGAAATCAGCTCCCCCAATTTACCGTTCATGAATTGCCTTTAAAAGAAGAGATCCTTCATTTAGATTGTGTATTTACGATCATCTCAAAGGAATGGGCCCTTGTGTACCCACCGGCCTTTTCTAAAGAGGATCTTGAGATAATCAAAAAGCATTATAATATCATTACCGTGTCGGACGATGAGCAATTTCAGATGGGCCCTAATGTATTAGCAATCGGTGATGGGAAAATCATCAGTCTCACTCAAAATCAAGATTTGAATGAACGAATCAGATCGAAAGGTTTTGACGTGGTTGAACTGGATTTATCCGAAATCATCAAGTCAGGCGGCTCATTCCGTTGCTGTACGCTTCCTCTGATTAGAGAATAGATCAGGTCGTATTGACTAAGAACTGGATAGTTTCATTAATGAAAAACAGGTGACTTTATACCTGTTTTTCTTCATTTACAGAACCTTTACACTCCTGTAGTCCTTTTGAAAATGGTTCTTCATATTTCCCCTTTATTCTACATATGTATTCGAAATTATAGGAGGTAGGGTAAATGAAGAAGTCAATGAAGAAGATTCTTCCGTTAGCGGTTGTATCAACACTAGCTCTTGGAAGTGTAATAGGAATGAATCAGGACAATACAGAAGCACAAGCGAAGGATTCCAAGAACGGTAAAGCCAAGAACGTCATCTTTATGATCGGTGATGGAATGGGCGTTCCTTATACAACGGCTCTTCGCTACATGAATGACAATCCAGAAACAGTCGAAATGGAAAAAACGGCATTCGATCCTTACCTTGTCGGATTACAATCCACTTATCCAGAGGATGAGAAAGAAAACGTAACAGACTCAGCAGCTGCTGCGACAGCGATGAGTGGTGGAGTCAAAACATATAACAATGCAATAGCAGTCGATAATGATAAAACCGATGTAAAAACTGTATTAGAACAGGCGAAAGAAAACGGTATGTCTACAGGAATCGTAGCTACATCTGAAATCACCCATGCGACTCCAGCATCTTATGGAGCCCATGAAGAGCAGCGTAAAAGCGAAAATGCGATCGCGGATGACTATTTTGATGAAATGATTAACGGTGAACATAAGATTGACGTCATGCTCGGCGGAGGGACGGACTTCTTCGAACGTGATGACCGAAATCTTGCCAAGCAGTTCCAAGAGGATGGATACAGCTATGTGAAATCCGCTGAAGAACTTAAAAATGACGACAACAAACAAGTTCTTGGTCTTTTCTCTGAAGTCGGAATGGACAAAATGATCGACCGCGATGAAGAACAGCCAAGCTTAGCGGATATGACGACATCTGCACTCGACCGTTTAAAAGGTGACAAGGACGGATTCTTCCTGATGGTGGAAGGAAGTCAAATCGACTGGGCTGGTCACGACAATGATGTTGTCGGGGCGATGAGTGAAATGAGAGATTTTGAGATGGCACTTGAAGAAGTAAGAGATTTCGCGAAAGAAAATGGTGAAACATTGGTAGTTGTGACAGCAGACCATTCAACAGGGGGAATCTCGATTGGTGCAGACGGTGAATACAATTGGGATCCGGCACCGATTCAAGCTGCAAAACGCACTCCTGACTTTATGGCAGAACAAATCGTAAATGGTGCATCAGTGGAAGAAACATTAGCTGAAAATATCGACCTTGAGCTGACGGAAGAGGAAATCGCTTCTGTGAAAAAAGCAGCAGAAAAAGGCGATCAAACCGAAATCGATAATGCCATCGAGAGAATCTTCGACAAACGTTCAGGCACTGGCTGGACAACTGATGGACATACAGGAGATGACGTTCCTGTGTATGCATTTGGTCCACAAAAAGAGAAATTCTCCGGCATGATCGATAACACAGATCAAGCGAAAATGATCTTTGAATTATTGAAGAATAAAGGGAAGATCAAAGACGAAAAATAAGCTAACTATAGATGAGACCATGCATGCCCCTCTTTCCTGAGGCGGACCGCATGGTCTTTTCTTCGTTTACGCTTCTTCTAAATCTGAAACACTGACTTCAGAACGTTCTTCCAATGGTCCGCGAAGATGAACAACAGCGGTTTTACCATCTTCATTAACAGAGTCAATCCAAACCGAAGCCTCTTTATATTTCACTTCAATGTCAGCTGAAGAAGATAATATCTGTTTTACACGATTATAATCCATTACTCATTTCCTCCTTATAGTCTATTTCCATTGGTTAGTGTGCCCTTTTTTTAGTTAAAGATGAGTGTATATTTCATTTTGAATTCCCATACGCTAATAGCGAAAGGGTGATGGCATGAAGAAGCAGGATGAGAAAACGTCCACTACCGAAGCAAACATGGAATTGAATGAAAGATTTTATGGAAGTAATGAAAAAGAAGTTGATCCGGCACCGCCCACTTATATTCAAAATAATACAGCCGCGGTGAAGATTACTGGTGATGACGAGTAAGTGTAGCAGCTGAATCCTTTCCTAATAAAGAAAACCCGCCCGATCTTCCATCGGGCGGTTTTCTTTATTTCGTTTTGTTGCGCTGATCTTTATTGTGCTTATTCCCCTTACTATTGTCTCCACTCGTAATTTCTTTAGCAAACTCCGTCGTTCCACGCTTAGGTGAATTTTGATTTTCGCTGCCTTTGTTGTTTTTCTTTGTCATATCATTTCCTCCATTCTACTCTATTCATAAGTAGTTTTTGAAGATTAACAAAAGGTTATGCACAAATAGAAATGTTAAAGAATGATTAAAAAATAATTTAGCATAGTTTTTTGGGACAAGAATAAGGTATAATGTAAAGCGAAATGATTACGATTAGTAAATGCAGTCTTAAGAAAGGAAACGTAAACGAATGAATTCTTTGAGGAGCTTTAGTCAAGAGATGACAGGGATACTATTATTTTTGTTATTCATTGTTCTATTTTTAGCGGGAGATTGGGTGAAAGGGTATGTCCCGGACGAGTTTCTTACTTCTTCGATGGCGAATGTCATTACCATATTTTTAAGTATCCTATTAGAAGCGATTCCTTTTATCTTAATCGGTGTCTTCGCATCAGCACTTATTCAAGTATTTGTGTCTGAGAGGTTATTACAAAAGATCATTCCCAAGAGATTCCCTTACCTGGCTTTGTTTCCTGCAGCTGTAGTAGGGGCATTGCTTCCGGTATGTGAATGTGCCATTGTACCGGTGGCCAGGAGGCTGATTAAAAAAGGGATGCCTGCTCATCTTGCGATTGTCGTAATGGTAACGGCGCCTATATTAAACCCGATAGTCTTCGCATCTACTTATTATGCGTTCCAGAATAATATGACGGTTGTCTGGGGCAGGATGGGTATTGCTCTAATAGCTGCCTTAATCATTGGGGCACTATTGTACAGGTTTTATGGAAAGAGAAACCCGCTAATACAGAAAGAGCATGATCACGAGCATCATCACGATCACTCTTCCAATAAACTCATGCAGACGATTGTACATGCCAGTGATGAATTTTTTGACATGGGTAAATTTCTTATCATCGGAGCATTTGTTGCAGCAGGATTTCAGACCTATCTTGATAGAGAACTGTTAGTGGGGATTGGGTCGAATGAGGTTCTGGCACCGGCGGTTATGATGGGGTTTGCGTATATTATTTCTCTATGTTCAGAGGCAGATGCATTCGTGGCTTCGTCTTTCGGCAGTATCTTCTCTGCTTCGTCCCTTTTGGCATTTTTAGTGTATGGACCGATGATTGATTTCAAGAATACATTATTGATGCTTGCTTACTTTAATAAAAAATTCGTGTTGATCTTTATTGGAATCGTGACAATCGTAGTATATATTTGCACGCTGGTATTCCAAGTATTTGTGTAAAGGAGGCAAGAGGAGTGAAGCAATCCATTCAATTTCATACATTTATCAGAGGGATCATCTTAATTGGTTATGCACTCTTGGTATTGAAACTATTTTTAACGTTTAACTTGCAAAACTTTGTCGCACCCAAAATGCATGGTTATATGTATTTTGCTCTGGGGGTTTTCATTCTCCTGGGGGCGATTCAGATCATCCGGGGGACATCTTCAGCTTCTGCAAAAGAACACCATTGTGATTGCGAAGGTCATGAACTGCCAAAAGGATTCATCAGGTCCAGCATGGTATATGCTCTATTTATTTTTCCTATTGTGGTGGGGTTCCTGCTGCCGGATAACTTATTAGATAGTTCCGTTGCGGCTAAGAGAGGGGTGAAGGTGGGGAATAGTCTATTCTCAACACCGCCATCCAGTGAACAAAACGGAGTAAATCAAGATGAGAGTGCAGAAAGAAGTTTGACTGCAACCGATCCCACCCTCGACCCGTATGACGAATTTCCTGTGGAAAAAGATTTCGACAAGTTGAAAGAGATAGTAAATAAAAAAGAAAAAATATTCGTAAGAGATGAACAATATATTCAAACATTAAGTATTGTGGATGAAAATCTTGACAACTTCGTCGGTAAAGAAATTCAGCTTACAGGTTTTGTTTATAAAGATGAAGGATTTGCAGAGGAAGAATTGGTCATTTCCCGTTTCACCGTTACATGCTGCGTAGCCGATGCCTCTGTTTATGGTTTATTGGCACGTGATTCAGAACTGAGTAAACTGGAACCAGATACATGGATTAACGTGAGTGGCGTGATTGATAAGGTAGATTTTAATGGTCAGGAAATGCCTGTAATAAAGAATCCGGTGTTTGAAGTAATCGACCCGCCTGCTAATCCTTATGTAGAAGAATTTTTTATAAAAATTGAATAAACTAAAGAATCCTTACTTTTATGTAAGTAAGGATTCTTTCATAACGAATAAATCGTAATTATTTCGTTTTAATAGACATAATCGGGTGGTGAGAATATGTATGAATGGATCATAATCGGTGGAGGTATCCATGGATGCACCGTGGCTACGTATCTTGTGAAAAAGAAAAAGGTGCCAATTCATAAGATATGTGTAATTGATCCTTACCCAGAGCCATTATTTAAATGGAAAAGGCTGACTGGTTTAATTGATATGCCGTATTTGCGTTCACCTTTTGTCCACCATTTGGATACACATCCATTTAGTCTGAAATCCTTTAAGAAGGGTGGAGGAGAGAATTTCTACGGACCATATAAGCGGCCGGCTCTTCCTCTATTCAATCAACATAGTAACGCTGTCTTGGAAGGAATAAAAATCTCTAAAGCCTGGTTTCAGGGAAAAGTGGAACACGTTGAGAAAGGAGATAACGGTTGGATAGTGAGAACCAGTAATTTGGACCATTTTCATGGGAATAACATTGTGATTGCAACGGGAATGAATAATAAATTGGCTTATCCCTCTTGGGGAAGTGATCTTGTTGCGGCACGCCCAAAACAAGTTGGACATTTATTTGCTGAGTCCTTTCCGAGAATAGAACTGCCAATCGTCGTGATCGGTGGAGGGATCTCCGCTGCCCACATGGTGGTTAAGCTAAGCAAACAATTCCCCGGACAGGTATATCAAATAGCCCGGCACCCTTATAGAGTATACGATTTTGATAGTGATCCAGGCTGGCTTGGACCTAAATACATGAATGGATTTGAAAATATTCACAGGTACGAACACAGAAGAGAGGTCATTGATCATGCCCGTCATAAAGGGTCTATGCCAAGTGAATTAGCTAATAAGTTGAGAAATTTGAAACGAAGCAACACGTTCACCTTTATCCAAGATGAAATCCAATCATGGGATGTATTAGATGATGAGATTATACTACATTTAACGAAGGCAAAGTCGAATGTAAAAGCAAAGACGATACTATTTGCCACCGGATTTTCAAAAGAGGTCATGAAAGTGGACTGGCTGCAAAAACTTATTCAAAAAGAAAAGTTAGCGTGTGCGAAATGTGGTTTCCCGGTAGTGAAAGAGGACTTGTCATGGTGTAATCATTTATTTGTTACAGGACCACTGGCTGAGTTAGAAATCGGGCCGCCCTCGCGTAATATTTCAGGTGCAAGGAAAGCAGCAGAAAGAATAGTGAACCATACAGTTTAAATCGTAATGATTTCGAATTTAAAAGGAGATGAATGTGCATCATGAAAGTACCAGTAACAGTATTAAGCGGTTATTTAGGATCAGGCAAGACGACATTATTAAATCATATATTACATAATCGTGAAGATAAGCGAATAGCGGTTATTGTGAATGATATGAGTGAAGTGAATATCGATGCGTCCCTCGTTAAGAGTGGCGGATTCACTAGAACAGAAGAAAAACTAGTAGAGCTTCAAAATGGTTGTATTTGCTGCACCTTAAGGGAAGATTTAATGATAGAAGTCCAGCGATTGGTCGATCAGGGAAATATTGATTATATTGTGATTGAATCTACCGGGATTTCCGAACCAATCCCTGTAGCTCAAACATTCACTTATCTTGATGAAGAGATGGATATAGATCTTACGAGTAAAACAAGGCTGGATACAATGGTGACGGTTGTGGACGCCAACCGATTCTGGCACGATTTTGCAAGTGGTGAAACGCTGCTGGACCGCTCTGAGGCAACAGACGAAGGGGATACAAGGGAAGTAGTGGATTTGCTGATTGATCAAATAGAGTTTGCGAATGTGATTGTGTTAAATAAAATAGACTTAGTGGAAGAAGTGGATGTAATAGAATTAAAAGCTGTTCTACATAAGTTGAACCCGGAAGCGAGAATCATTGAAGCTTCACATTCAAACATTCCTTTAGATCAAGTATTGAACACCCGACTATTCGATTTTGAGAAAGCCAGCCAGGCAGCGGGGTGGATAAAAGAATTACAAGAAGAACACACACCCGAGACTGAAGAATATGGAATTTCTTCTTTTGTCTATCGGCGTAACAAGCCATTTCACCCGGAACGTTTCATGACTTGGATGGAGGAGTGGCCGGTTGATATCGTTAGGGCAAAGGGCTTCTTTTGGCTGCCGACCCGTAACGACATGACGGGCTTATTATCCCAGGCAGGTCCATCGATTATCATTCAGGGTGCAGGGGAATGGGTAGCTGCTTATCCTGAAAATGAGAGAAAGGAAATCCTTGCTGAAGAAGTGGAATTAGCAGAGAAATGGGACCCTGTTCATGGGGATCGGATGAACGAAATCGTATTTATCGGTCTTGAAATGAACAGGGAAGAAATAGAGCAGTCATTAGATAGCTGTTTATTAACAGAAAAAGAAATGACAGAGGATTGGACGGAATTTAAAGACCCGATCCCTGCTTTTACGGTGGAGGATTGATAGACGAAAAAAGCCAGGCGCTTGAACGTGCCTGGCTTTTTTCATTCGTCTTCTTTTTGTCTCATCGTATTGATGACGAATTATGAAACTGGACTTCTGAATAGATACGAACATAGAATTTGTAACTTTATTCCTATATTTAACATTACTGCTGATATTTTGATTTTTCTAAACGATAATGAAGAGAGGATATCTAAAGGGAGGTAAAGAAATTGCATGAGAAAATGGATGGGATACAGAGTTCGTCAGGAATACCGGGCAGGTGGTTTGTAGATGAAATGGCAGACGGGTCGGAGGGCTATCCGGTTTTATTCATTCATGGGATTCATGCCTCGTCGGACACGTGGATACGAGAAAACGATCTGCAGGAATTCACGCGGAAATATGGGCATCAAGCAGTTTTTATCGATTTGCACCCAGACGAAGATATGTGGAAAAATGGGCAGCTCTTAGAAGGGAATCTTCATGAGATTTACGACCATTTTAAGAGGAAAGTAGTGGTTGTGGGACATAGTAAAGGAGGAATCGATATTCAAACAGCATTGGTTCATTATGGTGCCGGACCCTATGTAGAGAGGGTCATCACTCTTTCGTCCCCTCATCATGGATCAGAGCTTGCAGACCTTGCCTATAGTAAATGGGCCGGCTGGTTAACCAATGCTTTAAAAAGTAAAAATAATGCCGTGTTTTCCCTGCAAACGGGATATATGAAATCTTTCCGTTCCGAGACGGATGAACTTGAACTTGCCAAAGCCACCCCAATCTATACATTCGGTGGTACAGGATGGGGAGGGGTGAATTCTGAACTGTTTTGGGGCGGGTTATACTTAAGCCGATTCGGACAAAGTGATGGAGCAGTTCTGGTAACAAGTTCACGCCTTCCTTATGGGAAAGAGGTGCGGGTCCAAGACTGGTCTCATACGACGATAAAAGAAGGCGGGGAGATTTTCCCTTATTTGAAGGATCTCTTAACGGAAGAGGTGCAAGAGGTTTCCTATGCTGCCGTGAGCGAGCTTGCAAAAGAGGGAGAAACATCGGTCCTCCACAGAGGGGGGGCATTTATGGGCGTTGGAGTGGAGAAGTTTTCTGTCGAGGAAGAGGTAGAGAAAATCTCGGTGGACTGGATCAGTGATCAACAGGGTACGATCTATGAGCTCACTAGTCCGGATGGACAAGTGTATAAACAGTTCATGATGACGGAAGATGCGACGGGCTTTTTCCCTGGCGCTTATCATCATTCCATGATCATTTCCAAGCCCCTTCTGGGACAGTGGGAAATGAGGGCGCATAATAGTCAAAGTGAAAAATATATGCTGACCATTCTGTTTCAGAAAGGGGTTAGTAAGGAGTGGAATCAGTTGGCGGAGGATGGAGAATCTTTAATGGGTTCATGGAATGTACACGACAAACCTGTGAAGAAAACATATACCATTTACCATATCCCAACGAAGAGCGGAAACAAAAACCAAACCACCCTCATTACAACTGAAAATCTATCTTCACTGCCACTTGCTGAATTTGAAGAAGGAGTCCATAACATTACCATCGATATAGAAGGGGAAACCCAGGAAGGGAACGAATTTCAGAGAACGATTATTCAAACGGTTTATGTGGATGGAAAGGGGAATGTCTATTAATTGATAGAGGTGACATTCACCAAGAGGGATATGAAAAGCAAGGTCCGTCCCTCTGTATAAAAAGGGACGGACCTTTGGGTTATAGTGCGCTTAGGAATTCTGTTACTTGTTCTGGTGTTTTGGCGTTGGCGCTGTGCAGGTGCGCGATTTTTTCGCCGTTTTTGTAGACAAGCAGGCTTGGGATGCCCATGACGTCATATTTTTCGGCGATTTCAGGAAATTCGTCTTTATTGATGTCGTACCATTTATATTGACCGAACTTTTCCATGATCTCATCAATGAACATATCCATACGACGGCAGTCGGGACACCAGTCTGCGTGGAATTTCACGATCACCGGCTCTGCTGAAGTGATTAGGTCTTCAAAGGTTTCTTTGTTTTTGATTGCTTGCATGTTGTTAACCTCCCTTTTTACATTATTTTATACAAACAAACGATCATTTGTAAAACGAATCATTTTTCGTCTGAACTTGTACATGATAATATGGGAATACATTTTGAAAGAAAAAGGTGACATTATGCAACCGATTAAAGTTGGATTAGTAGGATACGGTTTTTCAGGACAAAGCTTTCATCGACCGTTACTTTCTCATTTGGAGGAATTTCATATCGAAGCGGTGCTTTCATCTGATGAGGAGAAAGTATTGAAAGACATTGAGGGTGCAACAGTGGTTTCGTCCCTTGACGATTTACTTCAACAAGACATTGAATTAGTTGTGATCACAACACCAAACCATCTTCATTACCGGATGATTAAGCAGTCATTATTAGCTGATAAACATGTAGTGGTAGAAAAGCCGTTTGTGACGAATAGTGTGGAAGGGGAAGAGCTGCTGGCTTTAGCGAAAGAGAGAGGCTTGCATCTTTCCGTATTCCATAACCGACGATGGGATGCCGATTTTTTAACCATCCAAAAATTACTTAAAGAAGAAGCTTTAGGACAAATCTATACATATGAAGCTCACTTCGACCGTTTCCGCCCGGCTATTAAAGATCGTTGGAAAGAAAATAAAATCGAGGGAGCCGGGGTGTTATATGATTTGGGCTCTCACCTCCTAGATCAAGTACTCACCCTGTTTGGTACACCACAATGGGTTCAGGCAGATGTGTTCCCGCAAAGGGATCCGGAAAAAGCGGAAGACTATTTCCACATTACACTCGGGTATGACGTATTGAGAGTGCAATTGTACTCCCGTTCTATAGTCCTTGACCCAGGACCTCGCTATCAGGTACATGGAATAAAAGGAAGCTATATGAAGCACGGAATGGATCGTCAGGAGGATGATCTAAAAGCAGGGAAAAACCCTCTTGATGAAGAGTGGGGATTGGAAGATGAAGAGTACTGGGGTACACTGACAACCCTATCCGGGGATGAAGTGACTTCAGAAGTCATTCCTTCTGAAAAGGGCGATTATACTCAGTTCTATCTGGGGATATATGGAACCTTAAAGGGGGATAAACCTCTACCTGTAAAACCAGAGGATGCTTTACACGTGATAAAAATCATCGAAGCATGTAAAGAAAGTGCAGAGAGCAAATGTGTTATTAAACTGAAATAGAGTAGAAGGGCTCCCCACAATAGGGAGCCTTCTTTATAGATGCTATTCTACTGTACCAGCTTCCAAGATCTGAACATTTGCGTCGACATTGAATCTTACCCGGGGATAAATGCTTTCTTTCCATTCTTTAAGATCAAATCCACGTACCCCGTGCTTTTGATTTTGACCGATACCCACAGGGTCGATGCCTAATTCCTGAAAATCCTTCAGCATGGCTAAGCATTTTCCCTCGATATCCTTTTCCATTTTTTTCTCAACATCTCCCACTTTATCAGGTGTCAATTTTTTTCCTGTATACTCTCTGACAATTCCCCTAACCTTGATTCTCATTGTCACTTCAACAGGATCAGCTTTATGTTTGATGATAATCTTGTGCTTTGAAATCAGGCTTGTTACTGAAGCCTCAACGGTTTTTTCGGCAGTACCAGGCTTTTTCCCCATTTTGATGACATGGCTTCCTTCAGCAAATTTATCCACTAATAATTTAAAGAAAAACATATCCATAGCAGAAATCTTTTTGACCATTTTGTCTTTATCGAAAAGGGCAATACCTGTAATGGCTACACTGTCATTAGAGAGTTGCTTTAGTATTGGGAGATAGGGTGTTTTTCCGTCTTGAAAATAATCGAATAGAAACAAATGCAGGTTTGTTTCTGGCAATTCTCTTCGGGTGATGTTGTGAGTGATTAAGTTGGAAATATACGTTCCATTTCCTCTTAAGCCATAGTTCCCTTTGATGAGTTCGCCTGCTTCGCCTTCTACGACCGTTATATATACCCTTGCCCCAACACTGGCGTCTCTTTGCAGGGAGTCTCCAACATCGATGATTCCTTTTTCAGCCAGTTCTTCTCCTATCAATACGACATCCAAGCTTCCTCTTACAAGAGGCTGTTGGGCTCTTCTTTCTAATTTCTCCAGCACTTCCCGCGTGGATGATGCTTCTGCAGACAGCGTTCCGTTTTGGATGGATTTATCGGATAAATAAATGGGGAACAGAGCTGTTCCTCTCATTTTATTCTCTCCTACATAATCATAAGCTTTTCCGGTTTCAACATATAAATCGTCGAGAATCTCCTTTTCTACGCATCCTGATAGGAAAAGAGAACAAATGAGTAAAATGATCAAGGAAAGTTGTTTCATCGTTTTTGTCTCACCTTCTTCATGATAGTCACCAGTACTAAAAGAGCAGGTATGTAAAAAAAGTTGAAATAGAAACCGATTTGTCCTGAAACTGTATTCAAGAAATTAACCTGTTTTCGGTCAGTGATAAAAGTTAAGGTGCATAAACAGAGAATACAAATGATGATCAAGGCATGACGATGTCGTAAAGGAGTCATACGCTTAATGGTCCTGCTGGCACACCAGAGAGATATGCACACGTTGGGCAGAATCACTAAGCACCAATTGGCGATTCCAATATATTCAAAACGTTCAACAAAGGGCATTTCAACGATTTTCCACATGGAAAGGGTGGCCCAAACGGTCTTTTCTAATTGCTTTTGACTGAAAAAAGCAAAAGAAATGATGGCGATTAAGGTGTATATGGTTGTGGTTGTAAATAGCCCCCAATGAGCATATTTCTGAGATTTTTTAGCATCTTTAATATAAGGATAAAGCATCAGTATGGCTTCGTATCCGAGATAAGTAAGTGACATATTTTTTGTGGAAATTAAAATATCTTTGATGGTGTGATCAAATACCGGTAAAATGTTTCGGAAATCTGCGTATTTAAATGTAAATGCAAAGGTTAAGATCAGATAACTGGGTAGTACAGTTCCAAAAAATGCGGTACCTGCAATGGTACGGACTCCTCCATTCACAATATAATAGACAAGGATCAAGAAGAAAAATGCAAACATAAACGTACTTAATCGCGGATACATCCAAACTTGCAATACCTCGATATACGTCCTCATAATCGTTATCACCAGTAAACTGAAGTAGAGGGCAAATAATAAGTTGAATATATTTCCAATCCACTTCCCGAAAGCCAAAGTATGAGCAGATACAAGGTCCCCTCCAGATTTTTCTAAAATAAGGTACATAAGGAACATGAGAACATGAGTAAGGATACCTGCGAGGATGACAGAAATCCAACCATCATACCCCGCATTCATCGAAATGATTCGTTGGAACCCCAGAACACCTGCCCCGACTTGTATTGAATGTATGAGAAAGAAAACAAGGAAAGGGGATATTTTTCTTCTATCTGGAATGGTTTGCATTTGATCACCTCCGACCTTTATTCGTCTATATCCAGCTTTTTCTTTCCTTCAGATGGACGGAATCTGTATGGTTTCTTCGTTCTTAAATATTCTGGTCGCCCTGCTTGTTTACTGAAAGGGAACCTGATTAGAGCGTCTTTCAGGTCCTTCATTCTCGGTGGATAGAGTGGCTCCAGAAACGGTCTTCCCAAGGAAGTTAATTGTAATAAATGTCCCATAAGTAAACAGAAACAGAAAACAATGCCTAATAATCCCCATAGTTGTGCGAACAACAAGAAGGGGAATCGGAGCAAGCGGATCGTATTACCCATGCGGTATACGGGAGTCGTAAAGGAAGCAAGCGCAGCAAGGGCAACTAAAATGAGCAGTACGTTACTAGTAATCCCTGCTTCAACGGATGCGGTCCCGATGACGATCCCTCCAACGATACCGATGGTTTGGCCAACTTTGGTTGGGAGGCGGGCTCCTGCCTCACGCAATAATTCAATCGTTAATTCGAGAAATAACGCCTCTAATATAGGAGGCAAAGGGATTTCTTGTCTGGATGTTACAAGAGTGGCCATAAGATCCTTTGGTATGAGTTCATAATGATACGTCAACGCAGCAACATATACGGGTGTAATCAATATCGAGAATGCTACTGCAAAAACACGTACTAGACGGAGGAATGAGGCGATCGAGAAATTCAAGAAATAATCCTCATAGGCATTAAAGAACTCAACGAGAGTCGTGGGTCCAATCAATGCGTGAGGCGATCCATCCACCATCACGGCCACCTTCCCTTCTACCAGTACAGAAGCGACTCGATCCGGCCGTTCTGAATCCAAAAGTTGGGGGAAAGGGGAATTACTATTATCGGCAATGAGCTGTTCAATAAATGAACTATCCATGATTTGATCAAAATCCACGGCTCGTAAACGTTGCCGCATCGTATTCACATTGGCTTCATCCACCAATCCATCAAGATAAACCAGGGCGACCCTCGTGTGAGTCAGTTTTCCCATATTAAATTCTTCCACCAGCAGTTCTTTAATGGGAAGACGTTTACGGAGAAGGTTCAGGTTGTCACTGAGTGATTCCACAAAGGCCTCTTTAGGACCAACCACACTGAACTCCACTTCCGGTTGGGAAACCTTTCTTCCCATTTCATTTTTCGTAGCGATGAAGGCAAATTTCCGGTTTGAGGCATCAATCGTTAACAAGGTATATCCGTTAAAAAGCTTTTGTTCAATTTGTGCTTCATCGTTGGATACTTCTATATCCAGGACAGGAACCAACGTCTTTAAATCATCAAATGAATGAAAGTCTTTTGAAAGTAAGGAGGGAAGAACATCCTCCTGCAGGATTTTCCCATCAATCAGGGTGGTAATGAAATGCAGACTGAATTTTGCCCCTGTATGAGGGTTCTGATAAAAGGCTTGTTTATAGTCGGCTGATTTCTCAGCTTCCTGCTTAAAGTTTTCGTAGGTCTGTTTTTTCTTCGTGTTATCGGTGTTTTTCTTATTTCTAAAGAATGGAAACATACTAATCCCTCATGTTCGATGTATGGTCTATCCTGTAGTGTTTCCGAAATTAGGAGAATTATGAAAAGTTATGGGGGAAGTGGGAAAAAACGTAAAGGTCTGCTGGATTGATAGAAGGCTAAAAATAAAAAGACTGGAAAAGGAATGTCCCTTTTCCAGTCTCATGTCGTTATTCCTGCTCCAGGAAAAACTTTTCGATATCATCAAGCATCGCATTTGCTGCCATGACGCCACCAGCAGTGTTCCAAATAGCATCGCTTACTTCATACACTTGATCTTGTTTTGCTACTTCAAGGTTTTGGAATAGAGGATCGTTCAGCCACTCTTCAGCAAGCTTGTTCGCTTCTCCATCGCCCGTTTCATATGTGAAGTAGAATAACACATCTCCATCCATCGCAGGGATTCGCTCTTTCGTCACACCTTTTTCAGCAAAGTCGTCAACATCCTGACCTTCAGGACGGGCAAATCCTAATTGATCCAGGATCACGCCTGAGAATGAATCTTTATGGTAGATGCGTACGTCACCTGCTAAAAAGCGGACCATAGAAACTTCCTGGTTGAGTTTGTCTCCAAGTTTCCCTTTAAGATCTTCAATTCGCTGGTCATACTGGGCTAATACTTCCTGACCTTTTTCTTCTTTGTTTACCGCTTTAGCGTATAATTCAAAGTTCTCTTTCCAGTTACCTCGTAACGTTTCTGCCATCACCGTTGGAGCGATGTCTTTCAGCTGATTGTATTGTTCTTCTTGACGCATTTTGTTCCCGATAATAAGGTCCGGTTGAAGTTTAGCAATGGCTTCCATGTTTAATTCGCTTTCAGTTCCGACTACTTCAACACCTTTCATATCGTCGGCAATATGATCGTACCATGGATCGCCTGTCCAGGATTGTACAGCACCAACAGGGGTCACACCCATAGAGAGAAGAGCCTCTGTTCCTTCATTTGTAAGGATGACAACCTTCTTAGGAGTTCCTTCGATTTCAGTCGTACCCATTGCGTGTTCCACTGTATAGGTTTCTTCTTTCTTATCGCTACTTCCAGAACCCTCTTTTTCTTCTTCTTTATTACCGCATGCAGCTAAAAATAGAAGAGAAGCGATGAGTAATAAAGATAGTAAATTTCTTAATTTCATATGTATAAATCCTCCTGAAAAATAGTTTATGGGTGATAATGATTATCAATTACACTTTTCATAATAGGTGAGAAGGCTTTCATTGTCAATACCTAAATGATAATGATTTTCAAAGTCATTGACGGTTGTTTCATTCTTCTTTAAAATAGTAGGAGAAGGACTGAACGTGAAATGACAATTGATTTTCCTTTCCTTATGGAATGTTCATAAGGATTAGAAAGGTTAACACATAATGAAAATTCAAAAACAACTTATTCTGTATATAGGAACCATTTTCTTTCTCCTATTGTGTATAGGAATCAGCATTGTATACGGGTATACCGATACGTCGTGGAGGGTAGCGATTGAAGCGTTCACCAATCCCGATGGTTCTACTGAACATATTGTACTTCAGACGATCCGGTTACCACGGGCGCTTATTGCTGCGACCGTAGGGGCATCCCTCGCCATTTCAGGTGTCCTGATGCAAACCTTGACCAAGAACCCGTTAGCATCTCCCGGTATTTTCGGGATCAATGCCGGTGGTGCTTTTATGGTGGTAGTGGCGGTTACGTTATTTGGTGTAACCAATCTTCAATCTTTTACGTGGCTGGCATTTCTGGGAGCGGGCCTTGCTGCCGTCGGAGTGTATGTCATCAGTTCCGTCGGGAATAACGGGTTGACTCCCATGAAACTGACTTTGGCAGGGGCTGCCATCACGGCGATGTTCTCCTCATTCACACAGGGATTGCTTGTACTGAATGAAGCGGCGTTAGAGCAGGTATTGTTCTGGCTTGCAGGATCTGTTCAAGGAAGAAGCCTGGACATTTTAACCGGGGTCTTTCCTTATATTGTGGCAGGCTGGATCCTTGCGCTCATGTTAGCAGGAAAAATGAATATACTTGCCATGGGAGAAGATGTTGCCAAAGGGTTGGGACTCAAAACAGCTCTGATTAAATTTATCGCCTTACTTGTGGTTGTGCTGCTGGCTGGAGGTTCCGTAGCCATTGCAGGACCAATAGGCTTTATCGGGATTGTCATCCCCCATCTTGCGAGAAAAATCATCGGGGTGGATCATCGCTGGTTGATCCCTTACTCAGGATTGCTCGGAGCGATTTTATTATTGGCCGCTGACATTGGAGCCCGCTACATCATCATGCCCCAGGAGGTGCCGGTTGGTGTTATGACAGCCATTATTGGTGCACCATTCTTCGTGTACGTTGCAAGGAAGGGGTTTTAACCGATGAATAGATTTATGGGGAAACGCTGGCTTCAGGACCGGGTTTCTATGCTTGTTGATGTATCAGCAATGAAGAAAATCATGATATTAGGCGTCATCACTGTCCTCGTCCTTATTATGAGTACGGGAATAGGTGACTTGAAAATAGCACCATGGAAGGTCGTAAGCGTCTTCTTTGGAGGCGGAACAAGCTTAGAGCAGCTTGTTGTTACGTCTTTTCGACTTCCGCGGATCATCATTGCCTTATTAGCCGGGATGGCATTGGCCGTTGCGGGGGGAATTTTACAGGGAATGATTCGAAATCCTTTGGCTTCTCCCGACATCATCGGGATTACTGGGGGTGCAGGAGCAGCTGTGGTCGCTTTTCTGACCGTTTTCAGCAACGATGATAATACCTTGATGGTCAGCATTAAATGGCTTCCTGTTGCTGCATTTACAGGGGCAGCAGTCATTGCCTTTTTAGTTTATTTCTTAGCATGGCGCAAAGGGGTATCTCCTGTTAGGCTTGTCTTGATTGGAATCGGAATTTCAGCTCTGACACAAGCTTTGACAACACTTCTTATGATACTCGGCCCTATTTATAGAGCAAGTCAGGCCAACATTTGGATAACGGGTACCGTGAACGGATCGGATTGGCAGGACGTATGGATCCTGCTTCCGTGGAGCTTGGTCTTTATCCTGTTAAGCTTCTTTATAACCCGACAATTAAATATTCAGGAACTTGGGGAAGAAATCGCGACAAGTGTTGGAGGGAACGTTCAGAGACAACGCTTTTTACTTCTCCTAATGTCAACGGCTCTAGTGGGTGGAGCGGTTGCCTTTGCAGGGGGGATCGGCTTTGTAGGTTTGATGGCCCCTCATATGGCAAGACGTATGGTAGGATCATCTTTTGGAGCATTACTTCCGACTGCCGCTTTTATAGGTGGAATTCTGGTGATGGTGGCAGATCTGATCGGCCGAACATTATTCTTGCCTCTGGAAGTCCCGGCTGGTGTATTTACTGCAGCGATCGGAGCACCTTATTTTATCTATCTATTATTTAAAACAAGAAATTCTTAAAGGAGTTGGCCACTAATGAGTGACATTTTACAAACGAAGGATTTAACTCTATCTTACGGGGAACGAACGATTATTGATGAACTGAATATTGACATTCCAAAAGGGGAGATTTCTGTCTTCATCGGCGGAAATGGCTGCGGTAAATCCACTCTTCTTCGTTCCATTGCCAGATTACTTAAGCCGAAACAAGGTTCGGTTCTGTTGGATGGGGAAGCAATCTCTCGTTTATCAACGAAAGAAGTCGCTCGTAAAATGGCCATTCTTCCTCAATCGCCAACGGCTCCTGAGGGATTGACCGTCCTGCAGCTGGTAAAGCAAGGTCGGTATCCTCACCAAACCTGGCTCAAGCAGTGGTCCCATAAGGATGAAGAAATTGTCCAGGACGCACTGAAGGCAACGAAGATGGAGGAACTGCAGCACCGGAAAGTGGATGAACTCTCCGGGGGGCAGAGACAGCGTGCCTGGATTGCGTTGACATTAGCGCAAGACACAGACATCATTCTGTTGGATGAACCGACTACCTATCTTGATATGACCCATCAAATTGAGATTCTTGATTTATTATTCGAACTCAACGAGAAAGAACAGCGAACCATCGTCATGGTCCTTCACGATCTGAATTTAGCCTGTCGCTATGCTCATAATATTGTCGCCATCCGTGATAAGCAAATTTATGCCCAAGGGAAGCCTGAAGATGTAATTAGCTGTGAACTCGTGAAGAATGTATTTGATATGGATTGTCAGGTGTCCCGAGATCCATTGTTCGGCACTCCGCTTTGTATCCCGTTTGGTAAAGGCCGTTGCATTCTGAATGCTGTGGGTGAGACGGGATGAATGCCCTCACCCAGGAACAGTGGGACACTCTTAAGAAATATCGTTTTCATAGAGAGTGGGATCCTGCTTTTAAAGGGGAAGAAGCAAGTTCTTTCTTAAGGGAGAATGATATGAAAGATTATCTATCCGGCAGGCTTTCGTCAATCGGAACGGATGATCTTAAGGTAGCAGCTTCCTTATTAATGAAACGCTATGCTTTCATAGCAGCAATGGGTTTAATGGCGATGACGTATTGGAATAAGAAATTAAACCTCAATCCTGAAAACCTTATCCTGGTGGATGGGGAAAAGAATGGATTATGGATGCCTCAGTTTTATGTGAAAGATGCATCCGTTACTGAATTTACTTCCGACTGGGAAAAAGAGGAATTTATTCAGACGATCTTTCGGGATCATCTTGATGGAGTGATTCAGTCGTTAAAGAAAGCGACAAAGTTATCTAATCTTATACTGTGGGAAAATATCGCCGTATATGTTTTCTGGATTTTCGAGAATGATGATTTTCTTTTGACCGAAGGAATGAGAAAGCAGCGTGACGAACAATTCCGCCAGCTGCTTTCCGATGAAAACAGCCAATGGTTCGGACGGTATCACAATAATCCATTGGCTCGTTACTATAGTGGAAAAGTAAATGTAGAAGGTGTAACGGAAACCGTTCGTGTTCGCAAAACGTGCTGCTTCTCCTATAGACTGGAAAATGGGGAGCAGTATCGTTGTAAAACGTGTCCGCAAACCTGTCGAGTGAAAAGGACATAGTTCAATATTCACAAGGAGGTTTAAGATAATGAAAGAATTTCCCGAACAATTTGATGCATTGATCGAAAAGTACACTGAACTATTAGTAGGTGAGACCGATTCGGACAAGAAAGAAATGGTCACCCGATACGCTCTTTACTCATTCATTGCGAAAAATATGCCTGCACTCGTGAAGCATTGGAATTCGTTATATCCTGAAGGCAAGGATGAGATGAAACGGATCGTTGGCGAGATCAAAGAAATGAATGAAGCTCATCGCGCAGAAATGAATGAGAAAAAGAAGGAAGAATAAGAGGTTTTTATGAGTAAAGTGCCCTTTTAGAGAGGGTGCTTTTTTTATTGGATTTTGTCTGAAGTCGGGATTCAGAGGACGCATCACAAAACAAAAAAAGGCAGACCAGCGTCTGCCTTCTGACATTATTGAACCTGACCGCCATATCCATAAGGAAATTGGGAAGAATACTGCTGGTGCTGCTGATAGGATTGTTGAATCTTTTGACTGTCGGCAGCCTCAAGCTTATACCAGCCTTTGCGGAACATTTCATTGTATAGCTCGCGTTGAGCATTTTGTGTTTCATTAAAAATCGTGAGTAGATCCTGGTATAGCGCTTGATGGCTCGCTTCGTTCAGAGCTGTACAGTAAGAAGCAGTCATGTATTTCTCGTGAGACAGCACATCCGTGATAAAGTCTCGATCATTCATCTGTGGTGTTTCGGGTACTTGTGATTGAGGGTTCTGGATTTTTTGCTGATTCTGATGATTCATGTAAGATGACTCCTTTCTACATCATGTTTTGGTTTTGGTTAGTCGTATTCAAATGTGCTAAAAGTTGTTGGTAGTGACGTTGGTGCATCTGTCCGCATTTATCCAACTCAGCTTTAATCTCGGTATCCTGACAGTGAGCTGCTGCAAAATGGCACTTCTTCATGGCATTAAGGTTCCAAGCAAGCATGTCATTTAAATATAAAGAATCCTTTGTTGTAAGCATCTGCGGTGGTTCCGTATAGGCTTGGGGCTGGCTTCCTTGTTGAGGTTGTTGTTGCATTTTCTTTTCCTCCTTTTCAATCTTTGAATACCCTTTCTTTGTATGATCGATAGGTAATTCTACCCTGTATACGACCCGTTAAGAAAGTTTTATCATCATAGGGCAAAGGTTATTTTTCCTACTATTCAACAGTCTTATTCACGTATTTACAAATTCCGATAATATTCTACTAAGAAAGTATTGAAAGTATATTCAAAACGTTTAAAAGGTGATAAAATATTGGTAGATATACTACGTATGAATCTTCTCTTTTTTAGCAATAAAGAAAACGGTTTCATAGTATGGTATATATGTTTTTTCAGGGGGTAAGCAACATGGAGCAAGCAATGCGTAATTTCTTTTTATTCCTTTCAAAAAATAAGCCGATGACAAAACTTGCTAAGAAATATGGCCTGCGCTTTGGAGCCGGTCGATTCGTTGCAGGGTCTTCCATCCTGCAGGCAGTTGAGGTTATTCGCGAGCTGAATAGTCAGAATCTTGTTGTAACGATCGACTATTTGGGTGAGTTTGTGGACAATGAGCGTGAAGCAAACGAAATGGCCCTTGAATGCGTAGAGGCTATTCGTGCCATCGGGAGAGAGAACCTTAAATCTCAACTATCCCTTAAAATGACTTCAATGGGACTGGATATTTCTGAAGAGGTTGTCATAAAGAATATGAGATTGATTCTTGATGAAGCAACTAAACAGAACGTATTTGTGACCATTGATATGGAAGACTACTCCCGTTGTGGAAAGACGATTGATATCTTTACGCGGCTGAAGTCCGAATATGATAATATCGGCACGGTCATTCAAGCCTATTTATATAGAACAGAAAAGGATATCGATGATTTGAATGCGTATTCCCCTAATCTGCGTCTTGTGAAAGGGGCTTACAAAGAGTCACCTGAAGTTGCGTTTCCCGATAAGAAGGATGTTGACGATAATTTCAAAAAAATTATTAAAACTCATCTGTTAAATGGGAATTATACGGCTATCGCCACCCATGATGATGAGATGATCGAATATACGAAGAGGCTCGTGGAAGAATATAAGATCCCGCGTGATCAATTCGAGTTTCAAATGCTTTTCGGTATCCGTGTGGAACGCCAGCATGAGCTGGTAAAAGAAGGCTACAAAATGCGCGTTTACGTCCCATACGGTACGGACTGGTACGGTTACTTCATGAGAAGACTGGCTGAAAGACCGGCCAATGTCGCCTTTGTTCTAAAAGGTGTCATGAAGAAATAATGATAATAGATAGTATTAAGACTCTATGTATGTTCATGGAGTCTTATTTGTATATTCGTAATCATGGGAAGGAGGTTAGGGAACAATGAAAATTGTCCCGTTCTGCGTGGAAGGAAAGTATTTCAAGAAAATGATCAAACTTTATTCCCAGCTCTTTGCGGTGGATCCTGCCGGCATGGAACAACAGTTTAAACGTCATTCTACGTACCCGCATTTTGAAGGATACCTCGCTATTGTGGGTGAGGAAGTCGTTGGGTATGTATATGGATATTCCTCTGAAAAAGGGCAATATTACCACGAGCTCTTGTCCCGTCATTTACAGCGGGATCGTGAATGGATGGAGAATTGCATGGAGCTGGTCGAACTTGGCGTTCATCCCGATTACAGAGGAAAAGGTATGGCTAAACGACTGATGGGAATATTATTGCAGAATAGAAGAGAGGAAAGAGCACTTCTTACGACCCGCAAGGATAATCAGTCAGCCATTGAGTTTTATCATTCTCAAGACTGGAAAACCCTTCGTGATGGATTCTTTCCAAATGTCCCCCATGAATATATCATCATGGGTAAATCCTTAAGCAGGAAAAAGAGGAATGGTTGATTCTCGCTCCCTTTCCCAACAGAAGTTGAGGGAAAGGGAGTTCATCCGTTTATACTTTCAGATATAGGCGCAGCAAGGCTTTTTAATTGTTACGTTATTCACAATATTATATAATAAAAGAGAATAATCTTCATGAAATAAGAGGCGATAAAATGGAAATCACCATTGATAACTTGACTTTACTGCTTGGCCTCTTGCTTTTAGTCGGTGTTGTAACCGCTAAGTTCTCCACACGATTAGGCGTCCCCTCACTTATTTTATTTATCATCGTAGGAATGGTATTAAATACATATTTCTTCTTCGATAATGCTCCAATGACACAATTCATCGGAACGCTTGCTTTGATCATCATCCTGTTTGAAGGTGGACTTCAGACGAAATGGAGTAATGTGAAAAGTGTCTATAAACCTTCATTATCACTGGCAACCATTGGAGTCATTGTGACCACTCTGTCGATTGGGGTAGCAGCAAAGTTCATCCTCGATGTAAGCTGGCTGGAAGGGATGTTATTTGGGGCTATCGTTGGTTCAACGGACGCTGCAGCGGTTTTCTCCGTTTTAGGGAACAAAAACATCAAACCGAAAATTTCTTCTACACTGGAAGCAGAATCAGGCAGTAACGACCCGATGGCAATTTTTTTGACGGTAGCTTTTTTGCAATTGATCCAATTTCCCGGATTAAATCCTGCTACCTTGATTTTAAGCTTTTTTTGGCAAATGGGTATGGGGCTGGTACTTGGACTGGCGCTGGGATGGGCATCTGTATGGATCATCAATCGGATCAATCTTGATTCATCCGGATTATACCCGGTTCTGTCCATTTCACTGGCTATCTTTACATACGCCTTTACGAGCATACTGGATGCGAGCGGCCTATTAGCTGTCTATATCATGGCGATCGTAGTCGGTAATCAGGAATTGACCTATCGTCATTCGATTGTCCGCTTTAATGAAGGATTTGCCTGGATGATGCAAATCGTCATGTTTATCCTCCTGGGCTTGTTGGTATTTCCTCAGCATTTGCCAAGCATTGCGTGGCAAGGTATAGTTCTCTCGATTCTATTGATTGTAGTGGCGCGACCACTGGGAGTTTATTTAAGCCTTGCCCTGGCAAAGAATTTTACAGTTAAAGAAAAGTTCTTCATCTCCTGGGCTGGTTTGAAAGGCGCGGTACCCATCGTATTGGCAACGTATCCAATGGTAGCCAATATCGAAAACAATGAAGTCATCTTTAACGTCGTGTTTTTCGTTGTTCTTCTATCCGCCCTGATCCAAGGAACGACGATATCACCTTTAGCCAACTACCTTAAGCTTGCCGGAGAAGAAAGACCTCCTATCGCTCACAGCATAGAACTCGTTTCCATTGGTAAAACAAACAATGAAATGCTCGAAATCCTCATTAACGACGACGCCTATATTACAAACAAGGCGATCAAGGACATCAATCTCCCCGAGAAAACATTGATTTCTGCCGTTATCCGAAACAATGAACTCATCACTCCAATGGGAGACACCGTCATCAATGCGGGTGATACACTTTATGTGCTTGCAAATAAGAGTCAGAGAAAGCGTATCAATGAGCTCTTGAATTCTAAGGGGGGATTAAGTTCCACGTAAACAGAACAATGGGAGCCTGGCACGAGCCCCTCATTCAGATGACACAAAATAAAAAGCAATCTCCCACTTGGAAGATTGCTTTTTATTATTGATTAATCAGCAGAAACGGCTGCTTTACCCATTGATTTTCTTTCAAAGAGCTGTTCGAAGATCGGGAAGCTATATTGAACCACGAATCCTAATAGGAGCGTAACAATGATTGTGCCGATTCCAATATCACCCTTAAACAGGAATGCCAGTGACAGAGCAAATCCTTCACTGATGATACGGGAATTACGAAGATTTAATCCGAAACGCGTATGGATGGCCACCATAAGTGTATCCATCGGGCTTGCCGGGAATTTAGCCTGTAAGTAAATCGCAATCCCGATTCCCATTGTCAAAATCCCTGAAGCAAGGGTAAACACCTGATTCATCAGCATCTCAGGGGCATAATTAGTAAAGACAACTAGTAACCAAAAATCAATCAAAAGACCAATCACAAGAATACTTCCCGCAGCCAGTACATCTGGCTTCTTCTTCATAATAAGAGCATTAAGTCCGATCAGTACAATCCCATTTATGAAAACAGCGGTTCCAACCGTAATCCCAAACATATTCGATTCCCCAACGGCCAGGGCATCCCAGGCAGAGGCACCCAAACCGGATTTGATAATCAAGGCAACCCCCATCGTCAAAATAAAAAGTCCAATTGTAAAAAACATAAGTCTGCGCTTCATTATATATTCTCCTTCTCTGTAAACGTTCTCATTACAGTACTTTAAAAAACAGACGAGCTACCTTAGGTGATGTTGATAAAGTAGGAGGTCTGACAACTTCAAATTTATATTCTTAGTTTACTGTAAAAGTGGGGACAAGGCAAAGTTAATTTTTGTATGGGTGGGGAAAAGATTGGGGGAGAGTGGTTAAGGGGATTAGAGAGTGTGTGTAGGGCGAAATTTTTCGAACGGTCGATAAATCCAGATAACGGTTGATAAAACCAAATAACGGTTGATAAATTTCCCAAAGTCCTATGAAAACCTTTGAAACGTTAATCCACCCACCCCCAAACTACATCAACTCCATGAAAAAAAGCACCTGATCAAAAAATCAGGTACTATTCTTCCTAACGTACTATGGTTGCTTCTTAAATTGGTTGTTTTGACTGTTTCTTTTCCCTCCACCATCCATATCAACGGTAGGACCAGCGTCACCCTTCACACTTGCCGCACTTACTCCAGCCTTTGAAGGATTTTTCTTATGCTTTGCCATATCGAACACCTCCATTACTAAGATTCCCTTATCCATATAGAATTATGAAAAAGAAGGTCCGTCCCTCAAAAAAAGTGATGGCAAATGAACGGCTTGTTTCATATATAGTAGTAGAGAAGAATTTCTTCCAAAACCTTTTATAACGAATGCAGGTGTATTTGAATATGTTAATCAGGACGAACGCCTATATACTTACTCAGAAACAAAAGAGAATTTTTTGTAAATTTATGATTTTTTAACCGTTTAAATATTGCGATATTTTAGAAAATCAGATATATTAGATGTAACAGGAACTCATTCGAGTCTTTTTTTTGAGTAAAAAATGAATGAGTATTCATTCAAAGTGTGTAAAAGGGGGAAATACCATTGGTTCGTAGAATTCAGAAAGCCGCAGTGTTAGGATCAGGAGTCATGGGTTCAGGAATTGCCGCTCATCTTGCAAATATCGGCATCCCGACAATGTTATTAGATATCGTACCAAGAGAATTGACCGACGAACATAAAGCAAAGGGACTGACAGAAGAGAGCAAGGAGTTTCGTAATCAATTTAGTGAAAACGCTTTAAAAAAGCTCTTCAAACAAAAACCGGCACCATTGACATCAAAGCAAAACGCTTCACTTATTACAGCAGGTAACTTCGAGGATGACCTTCAGAATATCGGAGATTGTGACTGGGTGATTGAAGTGGTCGTCGAGAATTTAGATATCAAGAAGAAAGTGTTCGAGCAAGTGGAACGCTATCGTAAACCGGGTAGCATCATCAGTTCAAATACGTCCGGGATTTCAATCGAGGCCATGTCAGAAGGACGAAGCGAAGATTTCCAAGAGAATTTCTTAGGCACGCATTTCTTCAATCCGCCTCGTTACTTAAAGCTTCTTGAAGTGATTCCAACGAAGAAGACGGATCCGGAAGTAGTCAGTTTCATGAAGACATTTGGTGAAGACATGCTTGGTAAGGGTGTCGTGATGGCGAAGGATACGCCGAACTTCATTGCAAACCGCATCGGAACGTATGGATTACTCATCACTGTTCAAGAAATGCTGAAAGGCGGCTACTCTGTAGGAGAAGTTGATTCCATCACAGGACCAACGATCGGAAGACCGAAAAGTGCCACTTTCCGTACACTTGATGTGGTCGGACTTGATACTTTCGCACATGTAGCGAAGAATGTATACGATCAAGTGGAAGGTGAAGAGCAAAAGGTGTTTGAAGTACCGGCCTTCATGCAGAAGATGCTTGAAAATGGCTGGCTCGGAAGCAAGAGCGGACAGGGCTTCTTCCTGAAACAAGGAAAAGAGATCCTGGAGCTTAATCCTGAAACAATGGATTATCAGCCACGTCAAAAGCTGAAAACCGCTTCTCTTGAAATGGCGAAAAATGAAAAAGGCTTAAGAAATAAAATAAAATCACTTGTATATGCGAAAGATCAAGCAGGCACGCTCCTATGGAATATCATGTCCCCGGTCTTAAACTATTCAGCCCAGCTGCACGGTGAAATCGCTGATGATATCGTAGGCATCGACCAGGCCATGAAGTGGGGCTTCGGATGGGAAATGGGTCCATTTGAAACATGGGATGCAATCGGAGTTGAAAAGTCTGTAACCCGTATGAAGGAAGAAGGCTTCAAAGTACCTGAGTGGGTGGAAACCATGCTTGCGGAAGGTCATTCGACTTTCTATAAAGATGAAGATGGAGAGCGTTACTTCTATCACAATGGAGACTACCAACTTGTAGAGCGAAACCCGAAGGCACTCGACTTAAAGGCGCTTAAGAAACAAGGGAAGCTGATCAAAAAGAATTCCGGAGCAAGCTTAATTGATATCGGTGACGGAATCGCGCTTCTTGAATTCCATTCCCCAAATAACGCCATTGGAATGGATATTACGCAAATGATTAATTTTGCAGTGGATGAAGTGGAGAAGAATTACAAAGGTCTCGTCATCGGAAACCAGGGCAAGAACTTCTGTGTTGGAGCGAACCTTGCCATGATTCTCATGGAAGCTCAGGATGACAACGTCTTTGAAATCGATATGGTCGTAAGGCACTTCCAGCAGGCGATGATGAAGATCAAATATTCAACGAAACCTGTTGTAGCCGCACCATTCGGCATGACATTAGGCGGAGGGAGTGAAGTTTGCTTACCGGCTGCACACATCCAGGCTTCGATGGAAACGTACATGGGCTTAGTGGAAGTCGGTGTTGGATTGATCCCTGGAGGCGGCGGAAACAAAGAGCTTTATATGAAGCACTTAGCGAACCTACCAAATGGAGTGGAATTCGATCTTCAAAAAGTAGCCAATAAAGTATTCGAAACGATTGCTATGGCGAAGGTTTCGACTTCTGGTGACGAAGCAAGAGACAACAACTTCTTAAATAAAGCAGATGGAGTAAGTGTCAACAATGATCATCTGTTATACGATGCAAAGCAGGCTGCACTAAGACTGTACGAAGGTGGATACTCAGCTCCGATCCGCAAGAAAGTACCTGTTGTGGGTGAACCGGGATATGCAACCCTTCTTCTTGGAGCTCAATCCATGCTTCAATCAGGCTTTATTTCAGAACATGATCTGATGATCGCGAAGAAGCTTGCTTATGTGCTCGCAGGCGGAAAAGTTCCATACGGCACAGAAGTAGACGAACAATACCTATTGGATCTTGAAAGAGAAGCATTCCTGAGTCTTGTTGCTCAGCCGAAATCACAACAAAGAATGCAGCACATGCTTGTTAAAGGAAAACCACTACGCAATTAATCAGCGTTTATATCATATTAGAAAGCGGGGGAATTTCATGCGCGAAGCAGTCATTGTTGCTGGTGCAAGAACACCAGTCGGGAAATCAAGAAAAGGATCATTAGCACAGGTTCGACCAGATGATCTTGGGGCACTTGTAGTTAAAGAAACCCTCAAACGTGCAGGAAACTATGAAGGCAATATCGATGATTTGATCATCGGATGCGCGATGCCTGAAGCAGAACAAGGGTTAAACATGGCAAGAAATATCGGTGGTCTTGCGGGACTGCCTGATTCAGTACCGGCCATCACAATTAACCGTTATTGTTCATCGGGATTGCAATCCATTGCTTATGCTGCAGAAAAAATCATGCTTGGTCACTCTGATACGGCAATTGCAGGTGGGGCAGAATCCATGAGCCTTGTTCCCATGATGGGTCACGTAGTCCGTCCAAATGCCAAGCTCGCAGAAAATGCGCCTCAATACTACATGAGTATGGGGCACACAGCTGAGCAGGTGGCAAGAAAGTTCGGCGTATCCCGTGAAGATCAGGATGCATTTGCAGTAAGAAGTCACCAAAAAGCGGCAAAAGCGATCGCTGAAGGGAAATTCGACGATGAAATCGTACCGGTTGATGTGCTTCATCGTTCAGTAAGTAATGAAAATAAACTGGTCGAGAAATCATTCCAATTTTCAAAAGACGAAGGTGTACGTGCTGAAACAAGCTCTGAAGTTCTGGCTAAGTTACGCCCGGCCTTCAATGTAAAGGGGTCCGTAACAGCAGGGAACTCTTCGCAAACAAGTGACGGGGCGGCGGCGGTCATGGTAATGGATCGTGAAAAAGCCGGAAACCTTGGTCTTCAGCCTATGGCGAAATTCAGAAGTTTTGCCGTAGCAGGAGTGCCACCGGAAATCATGGGAATCGGTCCAGTCGAAGCGATTCCTCGGGCCTTGAAAATGGCAGGGTTGGAGCTTTCGGATATCGGACTTTTTGAACTGAACGAAGCATTCGCTTCTCAATCCATCCAAGTCATTCGTCAGCTGGGAATAGATGAAGAAAAAGTGAACGTAAACGGTGGAGCCATCGCTCTTGGTCATCCGCTGGGCTGTACAGGTGCGAAGCTGACCCTTTCCCTCGTACACGAAATGAAACGCAGAAACCAGCAATTCGGTATCGTCACCATGTGTATCGGCGGCGGAATGGGCGCAGCCGGCGTCTTTGAATTAATAGGTTAATAGGAGGGACGGACCTCGAATGTCGAGGCCCCCTACTCCTTCAAAATAATAATTTTTAGGGGGATTCGAAATGGCGAATCAAACAGAAAAGCTGATCAAGGGTGGAAGTTTTTTAATTGAAGATGTAAGCTGTGAGCAAGTTTTCACACCGGAGGAATACTCTGATGAACAAAAAATGATTGCCAAAACAACCGAGGATTACGTATTAAATGAAGTGGTACCTGTCATCGATAATCTGGAGAACCATGAATTTGACCACTCTGTTCGCCTGTTAAAAGAAGCGGGGGATCTTGGACTTCTGGGCGCAGATGTTCCTGAAGAGTACGGCGGGCTGGGATTGGATAAAGTAAGTTCGGCACTGATTGCTGAAAAAATGTCCCGGGCAGGTGGATTCTCCATTTCTCACGGGGCACACGTTGGAATCGGTTCACTGCCAATCGTTCTGTTCGGTAACGAAGAACAAAAGCAAAAATACCTTCCTCCACTGGCGACCGGTGAGAAACTGGCAGCCTACGCATTAACAGAGCCGGGTTCAGGTTCAGATGCCCTGGGAGCTAAAACGACAGCTAAATTGAATGCAGAAGGTACTCACTACATTTTAAATGGTGAGAAGCAGTGGATCACGAACTCTGCATTTGCTGATGTATTCGTTGTGTATGCAAAAATCGATGGGGAGCATTTCTCGGCATTCATCGTAGAAAAAGAATTCCCTGGTGTTTCAACTGGTCCGGAAGAAAAGAAAATGGGTATCAAAAGCTCATCCACCCGTACATTGATCTTGGAGGATGCTGAAATTCCAGTTGAAAACCTTCTTGGAGATAGCGGGAAAGGTCATATCATTGCCTTCAACATTTTAAACATCGGCCGTTACAAATTAGGGGTAGGTGCTGTCGGAGCGAGTAAACGTGCATTAGAGGTAACAGTACAATACACGAATCAACGTCAGCAATTCAAAACACCAATTTCTGCTTTCAACCTGACTAAAGAAAAACTGGCCACAATGGCTTCTAAATTATACGCAGCAGAAAGCTCCGTTTACCGTACAGTAGGATTGTTCGAGGATCGTATGAGCAAGCTTACAGATGAAGAAGTGAAGAACGGAACGGAAGTGGCAAAGTCGATTGCAGAATACGCGATTGAGTGTTCACTGAATAAATTTTTTGCAACAGAAGTACTGGATTATGTAGTCGATGAAGGTGTTCAACTTCACGGAGGATACGGTTTCATGCAGGAATACGAAATTGAAAGAATGTACCGTGACTCTCGTATCAATCGTATTTTCGAAGGAACGAATGAAATCAACCGCCTTCTGGTTCCAGGCACGTACCTGCGTAAAGCAATGAAAGGTGAACTTCCATTACTTCAAAAAGCACAGGCCCTTCAAGAGGAATTAATGATGCTTATGCCTGAAGAAGTTGGAGATGAGCCACTTGCTCAGGAAAAATACCTTGTGAAAAACGCGAAGAAAATCGGCTTGATGCTATCTGGTTTAGCGGCTCAAAAATTCGGTAAAGCTCTTGAAAAAGAGCAGGAAATCCTTGTGAACATTGCCGATATTGTGTCAAACGCATACGCGATGGAGTCCGTTGTTCTTAGAACAGAAAAAGCGATCCAAAAAGGTGGAGTAGAGAAAGCTCAGCAAAAACTTCTTTACACACAAATCTTCTGTCAAGAAGCATTCAACGAAATCGAACAGCATGCGAAAGAAACACTAGTAGCAACTGAAACGGGTGACACACTGCGTATGATGCTGTCCGCACTTCGTAAATTCACCCGCCACACGCCGATCAACGTGATCGCAGTCAAACGTGTTGCATCAGAAAAGCTGATCGACGCAGAAAAATATACAGTTTAATTGAAAAGTTTAAGGGACGGACCTCTGATTCAGAGGTCCGTCCCTTTATTATGTTTCGACTTGACATCCACTTCATTCTTAATTATTATATGTTTAAACACTTAAACGTTTAAGTGTTTAAACATTAAAGATAAGGTGGTTACTATAGATGAATAAAACGGTTCTAATTACAGGGGCTTCAAGTGGTATCGGTTTGCACTTTAGTCATAAATTTGCAGGTTCCGGCCATGATGTGATTCTCGTGGCAAGAAGTGAAGAGAAGCTTCGTACTCTATCAAATGAAATAGAGAGTAAGTACGGAGTAAACTCATATGTCATACCATCAGACCTTTCCAAACCAGGAGCATCTAAAACGTTATATGAGGAAGTGAAAGCAAAAGGGATTCAGGTTGATATCCTTATCAATAATGCAGGCTTTGGTTTATTTGGTGAATTCGAACAAACAGTGCTCTCAAAAGAGCTGGATATGATTCAAGTGAATATCACAGCCCTTACCGAGCTAAGCAAGTATTTTGGAAAAGAAATGGTGAACCAGAAACGTGGACAAATCCTGAATGTAGCATCAACAGCCGCATTCCAACCGGGTCCATTAATGGCCGTTTACTATGCGACAAAAGCGTATGTCCTTTCATTCTCAGAAGCTCTGGCAAATGAATGGGGACCACACGGAGTGAACGTGACCGCTTTGTGCCCCGGAGCTACCAAAACGGGATTCAGCGATGCAGCGGACCTGCAGTCTTCAAAACTATTTCAGTCTGGTGTGATGAGCGTGGAAGAAGTGGTAGAAGAGGGGTATAACCAAATGATGACGAAGAACAAAACCGTTATCATCCCAGGTCTTAAAAACAGAATGCTGACTCAATCCATCCGTTTTATGCCGAGGAAAATGGTCACAAATATTGTTCGTAAAGTACAAGAACGGGTATAATTGAATGTGAATGAGTTTGAAGGGAGAAGACTATGGGTCAAAAAGCAATCGATACATTTCGTGCTTGCATTCCATTATTTCAAGCACTGAGTGATCCTTATCGTCAGGACATAATATTACTTCTTGCCGAACAAGAACCTCTTACGGTCAATCAAATTACTGAAAACCTAACATTATCACGCCCTGCTGTTTCCCACCATTTAAAGATCCTGAGAGATCAGCAATTAGTGTCATTAGAGCAAAAGGGGACGCAACGCTTCTATTCTCTTGAATTGGGTAATGCGACCGTCCTTCTGAAGGAACTGGTTGAGACGGTTGAAAAACAATGTGAGTAATGTTTCACAAAAGAAGGATAATAATGAATATTGTCGAATGTAGAGATAGATTCGTGCAATACAGAATACTGGATGGAGCCATGCTTCATCCAGATCATAATGAAAGGTGGTGGAATGATGTTGTTGACTTTTTATTCTTATCCAACGTGTGGTACGTGCCGGAAAGCAAAAAAGTGGCTTGAAGATCAAGATATAGCATTGAATGAAATACATATTGCCGAAAACCCACCGTCAAAAGACGAGCTCAAAAGCCTATATGAAAAGAGCGGTTTACCTCTTAAAAAGTTCTTCAATACAAGTGGTAAAAAGTATCGTGAACTAGGCTTGAAAGATAAAGTGAACTCAGCTTCAGATGAGGAATTATTAGAAATCCTTTCCACAGACGGGATGCTGATCAAGCGTCCAATCACAACGGATGGGAACAAGGTGACAGTAGGTTTCAAGGAAGAAACCTTTGAAGAAACCTGGAAGTAAAAAGAGGTCTGTGATTACCAGTTCATGGACGATGAAAAAGTTTCATTATTCACACTTAGTTTTCTTGCTTTTTCAATGAAAAGTGTGTCAATATTAGGTTGTATAACTAGCATTTGGAGGGATAGAGAATGAGTACACCGAAAGAACTTCGTTATTCAGAAGAACATGAGTGGGTCAAAGTTGAAGGGGAAAATCTACGCGTTGGAATCACATCATTTGCGCAATCTGAACTGGGCGATATCGTTTTCGTTGAGTTACCAGAGGTTGGAGATGAAATCAAAGCGGACGAGCCATTCGGTAGCGTTGAATCGGTTAAAACCGTTTCTGAGCTATATGCACCTGTATCGGGTAAGGTGGTAGAAGTGAATGAAGAGCTATCTGATAGCCCTGAATTCGTGAACGAATCACCTTATGAAAAAGCATGGATGATCGTAGTTGAGCCAACAGAAGCTGGAGAAGTAGACAAGCTTATGACAGCTGAACAGTATGACGAAATGATTAATGCAGGATAATATCTTCAGAAGCACCTTGAGAATTTCTCAAGGTGTTTTGTTTTTAATTTTGGGTACCATATGAGTAGACGTTTTTTCCAAAAGAAAGGATGAACACAAATGGTACTAGAGCCTAAGAAATTAGATGTAACCAATAGAGTGACAGGAAAACTTAAAGATGGTGAAGTAGAACTATATTTGGATAATCAGCCGATCGGCAGAATGGCTCTGCCTCTTGACGGAATAACCATGGAGCCGAACTTTGAAGCAAAAGAAAATAAAATTTATCAAAGCTACACTTCCACAGAAGGCGATCAAGCAAGATACACCGATTGTGATGAGGGTGGCTGGTGTTAGAGAGGCTCATGGTGCCAGATTCATTTATGGATCTGGCACCATTTGTATAAATAGATGATTTAGGCAAACCACTTGCACTTTTTTTTATAAACATGAGAAAATATAAGTAGAAAGTGGACATCATCTCTTGTTATTTGAATATACTATCGTAATCTTATTTATGAAAGATAAGGTGATGATCATGATGGAACTTGACGAAAAAGTAATCATTGTCGAAGGAACAACGGACAAACGTAAAGTAAGGGGTATCATCAAAGAACCGATTGAAATTATTTGTACAAACGGGACCATTAGCATTACAAAAATGGACGAACTCATTGATGCTCTATTGGAAAGGGATGTCTATATATTAGTAGATGCTGATGATGCAGGTGAAAAACTACGCAAGCAATTTAAACGTGAGTTTCCAGAAGCTGAACATTTGTATATTGATCGTATGTACAAGGAAGTGGCCGCAGCACCGGAGTATCACCTGGCGTCAGTGCTTATAGGAGCCAATATAGACGTTCATAAAGAATTTCTAGGAAAAAGGATGATCTAGTTTTGATTGAGGTAAGTAGTACCGAAACTTTAAAAGAATTGATTGAAAAACATGCGTTCGAAGCTGTTTATCTTTATACACCGATGTGTGGTACCTGTCAGGTTGCAAGCAAGATGATTGACGTAGTGGAGAAGCTTCCACAATCCTTTCATTTTACGAAGTCCAACTTGAATTACTTGCCCCAATTTGCAGAAGAGCAATCCATCGAAAGTGTACCCTGCCTGCTTTTATTTAAGGATGGTGTCGAACAGGAAAGGATTTATGCCTTTCAATCCGTGCCATTTTTATATGAAACCCTAAACAAGACCGCGGATAGTTAGAGGGATAAGAGACCTTTAAGGAGAAGGTCTTTTTTATTTGTCTGATTTCACCTATTTCCTCATGAAATACAATTATAGAACCATTTTCTTTCTACAAACGAAGACATATTTCTCGGGAAATGTTACGAATGGCATCATATTTTGACTAGACATCATCCAAATTCTTACTGTTCGACAAATAAGATGGACCGGTTCAAAACATGTCGAGAAAGTATTGAAGGGTAAAATACCTAAAAGTGGAATTGTTATTATATAGAAGTTTCACTGGGAGGGTAATCATGCGAATATATTTAGAGGGATTAGTAGATCAGTGTCATTCAAGATATCACTTACGACTCTTATTTCCAGACAACCCATTTATTCTTCATTTTGATTGTGGAAGTGACATATACGGCATTATTATTTCGAGTAAGAGGTGCGCATTATTAGACGATTTAAGTGGTGACGCTCATTTCGTCATTGAAGGGGTTGAGGAAACACTGATTTCTCTACTTTCGGGGGAAGAACGGTTGTCTCAACTGATTGAGGACGGATCCCTGGCTATAAGGGGAGGGTATCGTCCACTCTTATTTGTGGAGTCGGTCCTTTGGCTAACGAGATCCAGAGAAAAAGAGCCGATTGAAGTTTAAACATCGAAGAGAAAAAATAATTGACACACACTATATCCGGTGATAGAATCTCTCTTGTAGCAAATTTTCAGAGTCTTTAACTATTCCAAATAATTAAATAATATACTTAACTCTTATTAAGAGAGGTGGAGGGACGTGCCCTATGAAGCCCGGCAACCGTCAATGAAAATTGAAATGGTGCCAATTCACTCAAAGCATTTGCTTTGAAAGATGAGAGAAAGGATAGTCCTATATGATTATGCCTTTCTGCTTATCGCAGGAAGGCATTTTTTATTGCTTCAGAAAAGGAGCAGGAAACATCAGATAAGTACAACTATAATTCTGATTAAACGGGTCGTTTTACTCCGAAAGAAGGTGGAATACAACATGATTACCATTTCAGATGTGAAGAAAATCTATCAATCCAAATCCGGTCCGATCTCAGCCGTTGATGGCGTCAATATCGAGATTGCCCAAGGAGAAATTTTTGGAGTGATTGGCTATAGTGGGGCAGGTAAGAGTACGCTGATCCGCATGCTTAATGGTCTTGAAGTTCCTACAGATGGAATAGTGGACGTGAACGGACAAATCGTTTCCCAAGTAAAGGGTAAAAAGCTTCGGGAAGCAAGACAGTCAATAGGGATGATATTTCAACACTTTAATCTCCTCTGGTCTCGTACTGTGTTGGAAAATATCCAGTTCCCGTTAGAAATTGCTGGAGTATCAAAGAAAGAGAGAGTACAAAGAGCCAATGAATTACTGAAGCTTGTTGGATTGGAAGGCAGAGGAGATGCCTATCCGTCTCAACTGAGCGGCGGACAGAAACAACGGGTGGGGATTGCCAGATCGCTTGCGAACAATCCCGATGTCCTTCTATGTGATGAAGCTACTTCCGCTCTAGATCCACAAACAACCGATTCCATCCTTGATCTATTGGTGGATATTAATAAACGCTTAGGGCTGACGATAGTCTTGATCACTCACGAAATGCACGTGATTCAAAAGATCTGTCATCGTGTCGCAGTCATGGAACAGGGAAAAGTCGTGGAACTCGGGGATGTATTGGAAGTGTTCAGAAATCCACAAGAGCAAGTGACAAAGCGTTTTGTAAGAGAAGTCTCGCAAGTAAAGGAAACGGATCCAACCATTGACCACCTATTGACGCAATATCCTAATGGAAAAGTGCTGAAATTCACTTTTGTAGGTGAATCAACTGAGCAGCCGCTCATCACCGCGCTGATAAGAAAGTTTGACTTAGACGTAAACATCCTGCAAGGTCAAATCTCCCAAACCCAAAAAGGTGCCTATGGAACGTTATTTGTTCACCTTGACGGGGAGGAACAAACCATTAATGATGCATTGGCGTTTGCTCAAATGCAACTGGTTCAAGTGGAGGTGTTGAGAGGATGATTGAAAACTTATTTCCAAATGTAGATTGGGAGAAGATGTGGGAAGCAACCCTCGAAACCCTGTATATGACCGGGATGTCTGTATTGATTACCTTTGTACTTGGAATGATCCTTGGGATTTTGCTCTTCCTTACTTCTAAGGAAAATCTATGGGATAACAAACTGACATATACGATTACAAGTGCAGTTGTAAATGTGTTCAGATCAATTCCATTCATTATTTTGATCGTGTTGTTAATTCCGTTCACCAAGTTTTTATTGGACACAATCCGTGGAGCGAATGCAGCTCTGCCGGCACTGATCATCGGGGCTGCTCCGTTTTACGCCCGCATGGTAGAAATTGCTTTAAGAGAAGTGAACAAAGGCGTCATCGAAGCCGCGAAAGCGATGGGGGCAAAGACCAGCACAATTATATGGAAAGTACTGATACCAGAATCCATGCCGGCTTTGATTTCAGGAATTACGGTGACAGCCATCGCCCTTGTTGGATACACGGCAATGGCCGGGGTCATCGGAGCAGGTGGACTTGGTAACTTAGCTTATTTGGATGGCTTCCAACGAAGCAGGGAAGACGTGACGATTGCCGCAACCATTATGATTTTACTCATTGTGTTTGCAATTCAGATACTGGGTGATTTCTTTACAAATAAATTAGATAAAAGATAAAAGGAGAGAAATGAAATGAAAAAATGGGTAGCAGGAGTTATAGCAGCAACTAGTATATTTGGCTTGGCAGCATGTGGGAGTGATTCGGGTTCCGGAAATGACGAAAAGGAATTGGTAGTAGGAGCTTCTAATATTCCACACGCTGAAATCCTTGAACAAGTGAAGCCTGTCTTAGAAGAAAAAGGGATCGACTTGCAAATTGAGACGTATCAAGACTATATCCTCCCTAATAAAGATTTGGACAATGGGGATATTGACGCAAACTATTTCCAAACCATTCCTTATATGGACTTGCAAATGAAGGAAAATGAATATGATTTTGTCAATGCAGGCGGAATTCATATTGAGCCGATCGGTGTTTATTCGAAAAAACACAAATCTCTCGAGGAGCTCCCTGAAGGCGCTACGATCTTAATGAGTAACTCTGTATCGGATCATGGACGTATCCTTACATTATTAGAGAAAAAAGGACTCATCACCTTAAAGGATGGGGTGGAAAATACGCAAGCCCAACTTGAAGACATCAAAGAAAACCCTAGAAACCTTCAATTTGATTATGAGTACGAAGCAGCTCTTCTCCCACAAATGTATGAAAACGAAGAAGGAGACGCGGTTGTCATCAACTCTAACTATGCCATTGATGCAGGGTTGAAACCCCTTGAAGATTCAATTGCCATTGAAGATAGTAACTCTCCTTATGTGAATGTGATTGCAGTGAACAAAGGTGATGAAAACAAAGAGGAAGTAAAAGCACTAGTGGAAGCACTGCGTTCGAAAGAAATCCAGGACTTCATCAATGAAGAATGGGATGGAGCCGTCGTTCCGGTAAGTGAATAATATCGAAACCCGATACTGATATTGATCAGAATCGGGTTTTTTCATTGTAAGGTCTTCCAAACTTTTTAACATAATCATTTCCTTATTGGTTCATACTATTTCCGATGAATCTATTTCAGAAATGGAGCTGAATGAAATGCAGATGGAACCAAGAAATACAACAGAAGCTGCCCTTCATGATTATAAAATGGGACTTGGGATCTTCACTGAAAAAATGCCTGAGCTGGCCGAGCAGTACAATGCGTTCACTGAGCACTGCTTTCGAGAAGGAGTTCTTACTAAAAAAGAAAAGCAGTTGATCGCGTTAGGAATCAGCCTATATTCCCAGGATGAATATTGCATAATCTACCACACAAAAGGATGCCTGGATCAAGGATGTTCAGAAGAAGAAATCCTTGAAGCAATCGGAGTAACCGCTGCATTCGGAGGCGGAGCGGTCATGAGTCAGGCTGTGACATTAGTACAGCAATCCATTCAGGATTTGAATCAATTGAAGCAATAACGACTAACGGGAGGTAATACACTTCCCGTTTTTTTGTGGAAGAGAAAGATGGTCGATTGTTTTATAGTGGCTATTTTTATTCTAGAAAAATGAATAGTGGATTAAAAACGTATTACTAAGTTGATTGGAGTGGAAGGTGCTCAACTCACGCCCCGCGGAAAGCGAGCACCTGTAGCGGAAATCAACCACTACTAGCTGAGTATCATGGATAATAAACACACCCATGGAAATAATCTAATAAATATTCACTCGAACTTATAATTTTCCACAGGTACGCTATTAATTGGCAGTATAATGGCGGAATTTTGTGAAAACTTAAAGGTAACCCCTTGAGGTTAGGGTGAAAAGGATGAATTTAAGAAAAAATGACCCTATACTGGTTTTGTCTTGTGAACGAGGGGGTAGTATAGTTGTAAAGTAATTAAAAACCTGAAAGGAATGATTCGTTATCGACTCTCTTGAGAGTATCTCGTACACAAGTGAAATGGAAAAGGCAATGCATGGAGCCCATGGGATTGGTTATGAGGTGTACAAACGAAAGCATGAAGTCAGAATGCAAGTAGAGAAAAGAAGAGAGCAGGACTATAAGGAAAGCAGACGAATGATTGCGGCATTTGATCGTAAGGTGCACGCTAATATATAATAAGGAAGAAAAAAGAAAACCAGTGTAGACGTTGCACTGGTTTTTTTATGCGTTAATAACCAAAGGAAAAAGCGGACGATCGGATTGATTTCAATTTCCATCAGTGTCGTTATGTTCTTCATGACGGTGACTGGAGATTGTATCCCTACATTTTTCCTTTATTTTAGGTCAACAATAGAAAAGGGTTATCTAGTCAAGTTTACACTATCGGTATAGTTGAAAAAGTTGATAATAGCTTTTATTTGTTATAAGATTGTAATGAGAATAAATTGAGAATGATTAAAGAATTTAATTCTTAAATTCATTATAAAGTCACGGAGGTAAATATACATGGCAGGTTCTACTTTAACAATTAAAGATCTTCATGTTGAGATTGAAGGGAAGGAAATCCTGAAAGGGGTTAACCTTGAAATTAAAGGTGGAGAAATCCACGCAGTAATGGGACCGAATGGTACAGGTAAATCTACTTTATCTTCTGCTATTATGGGTCATCCAAAGTATGAAGTGACAAAGGGAAGCATTCACTTCGACGGTGAAGATGTGCTTGAAATGGAAGTGGATGAGCGCGCTCGCGTAGGTCTATTCCTTGCAATGCAGTATCCAAGTGAAATCAATGGTGTAACGAATGCAGACTTCTTACGTTCAGCAATCAATAGCCGTCGCGAAGAAGGCGAAGAAATTTCTCTTATGAAATTCATCCGCAAAATGGATTCTGAAATGGAATACCTTGAAATGGATCCGGATATGGCACAGCGTTACTTAAACGAAGGATTCTCCGGTGGAGAGAAGAAACGTAATGAAATCCTTCAATTAATGATGTTACAACCTAAGATTGCCATCCTTGACGAGATTGACTCTGGTCTTGATATCGATGCCCTTAAGGTTGTATCAAAAGGAATCAATAAAATGCGCGGTGAGGATTTCGGTTGCTTGATCATCACTCACTATCAGCGTCTTCTTAACTACATCACTCCTGATCATGTTCACGTTATGATGCAAGGACGCATTGTGAAATCAGGCGGGAAAGAATTGGCACAACGCCTTGAAGCAGAAGGATATGACTGGATTAAAGAAGAGTTAGGAATCAAAGACGAAACTGTTGGCCAAGAAGCGTAAGTGTTAGGGGGATGAAAATGACTGTAGAAACGAAACTACCAGTAGATCAGGACTATGTCAGCTCCTACTCAAAACAACTTGGAGAGCCGGAATGGTTAACAACCCTTCGTACAGATGCCTTTGATAAAGTAAAGGATCTAAGCCTTCCAGTTGCTGATAAAACGAAAATCACGAATTGGAATTTTACTCAATTCCAGAAGCATACAGTGGAAAGTGATACGTTCTCATCATTGAGTGAGTTGCCGGATGAAGCAAAAGAATTAGTTGATTTAGAAAGCAGTGACCAAAGTCTTTATATTCAACGAAATAACACACCTGCTTTTCTTTCTCTTTCAAACGAATTAAAAGACAATGGTGTTATTTTTACGGATATTTTCACAGCTGTAAAAGATCACAGTGAACTTGTACAGAAGTACTTCATGACTGAAGGTGTGAAAACGGATGAGCATAAGCTTACAGCCCTTCATGCCGCGTTGATGAATGGAGGAGTTTTCCTTTACATTCCAAAAAATGTGGAATTGACTCAACCGATTCAAGCGGTATACCTTCATGACAATAGTGAAGTAGCGATGTTCAACCACGTATTAGTAGTGGCTGAAGACAACAGCTCTGTAACGTATGTTGAAAACTACATTTCTACAACAAATGTGGAAAACGGCGTATACAACATCGTTACGGAAGTTTTGGCAAACAATAATGCTAAAGTGGAATACGGTGCTGTGGATAATTTAACAAGCGGATTAACAACGTATGTCAACCGCCGTGGAATTGCCCAAAGAGATGCTCGAATCGAGTGGGCTCTTGGATTAATGAACGATGGAGACACCGTTTCAGAAAACGTGACAAATCTTATGGGTGATGGCTCATATGGTGACACAAAAACCGTTGTCGTTGGGCGCGGAAAACAGAAACAAAACTTCACGACGAAGGTTGTTCACTTTGGTAAAAACTCTGAAGGATACATCCTTAAGCATGGAGTGATGAAAGATGAAGCATCTTCCATCTTCAATGGTATCGGTAAGATTGAACACGGTGCGTCTAAGTCGAATGCAGAGCAGGAATCTCGCGTATTGATGCTTAGTGAAAAAGCACGTGGAGATGCGAATCCTATCCTTCTTATCGATGAAGATGACGTAACGGCAGGACATGCTGCTTCTGTAGGTCGAGTGGATCCGCTGCAACTTTATTACCTAATGAGTCGTGGAATCCCACAGCATGAAGCGGAACGTCTGGTTATTCATGGCTTCTTGGCTCCTGTGGTAAAACAATTACCGATTGAAGGAGTTAAGAAACAACTTGTTGAGGTCATCGAAAGGAAAGTAAACTAATGGATGTAAAAGAGATTCGTAAACAATTTCCGATTCTCAACCAGGAAGTAAATGGCCATCCACTTGTTTATCTTGACAGTGCCGCAACATCGCAAAAACCGGTTTCCGTTATCGAAGCGATGAATGACTATTATCGTGGATATAACTCAAATGTTCACCGGGGAGTGCATACTCTTGGGACGAGAGCGACAGATGGATATGAAGGTGCCCGTGAAAAGGTCCGCAATTTCATTAACGCTTCCTCTACTCAAGAAGTGATCTTTACCCGTGGAACGACAACAGCAATCAATACAGTTGCAGCAAGCTATGGTCGTGCCAATCTGTCCGAGGGTGACGAAATTGTGATCACTCACATGGAGCATCACAGTAATATCATACCTTGGCAACAGTTAGCCAAAGAGACCGGAGCGGCGTTGAAATATGTTCCCCTTCAAGAGGATGGAACGATTTCGATTGAAGATGTCCGAGCGACTGTCACATCACAAACGAAAATTGTTTCGATCATGATGGTCTCAAACGTGCTTGGTACAATGAATCCAATCAAGGAAATCACCAGGATTGCTCATGAAAATGGGGCAGTCATGGTCGTTGACGGGGCACAGGCTGCTCCACATATGAAAGTCGACGTACAAGATCTTGACTGTGATTTCTTTGCCTTCTCAGGTCATAAAATGGTAGGTCCTACAGGGATCGGAGTACTTTACGGTAAGAAAAAACACCTGAACAAAATGGAACCGGTAGAATTCGGTGGGGAAATGATCGACTTTGTCGGGCTTCAGGAATCCACTTGGAAAGAGCTACCGTGGAAGTTTGAAGGCGGTACACCTATCATTGCAGGTGCCATTGGACTTGGAGCTGCAATTGATTTCCTTGAAGAAGTAGGACTTCATAACATTGAAGAACATGAACATAAGCTTGCAGCTTATGCATTGGAGAAAATGAATGAAGTCGAAGGTATGAAAATTTTCGGACCAAGTGATCCCGGAATGCGCGCAGGTCTTGTTACGTTTAACATTGATGATGTTCATCCGCATGATGTGGCAACCGTCCTTGATGCTGAAGGGATTGCCGTTCGAGCGGGTCATCACTGTGCACAACCGCTGATGAAGTGGTTGAACGTATCCGCAACAGCACGTGCCAGCTTCTACCTCTATAATACGGAAGAAGATATTGATAAACTTGTTGCAGGCCTATTGAAGACAAAGGAGTTTTTCAGCGATGTCTTTTAATAATTTAGATCAGTTATATCGACAAGTCATCATGGATCATTATAAGAATCCACGAAACAAAGGTTCTTTAGAGGATGGAAGCTTTACCATCGATATGAATAACCCTACTTGTGGAGATCGCATACACCTTACTTTAAAGGTGGAAGATGGAATCGTTCAGGATGCGAAGTTTGACGGAGAAGGCTGTTCCATCTCCATGGCTTCTGCTTCGATGATGACCCAGGCGGTTAAAGGGAAAGAGATTGAGAAAGCATTGAAGCTTTCCAAGATCTTCTCTGATATGATGCAAGGCAATGACTATGACGACGATGTGGATTTAGGAGATATAGAAGCATTACAAGGAGTCGCTAAATTCCCGGCCCGTATCAAATGTGCGACGCTGGCTTGGAAAGCGATGGAAAAAGGAGTCCAAGAAGAAGAGCAGGAATAAGCTCTTCTCCTACTCTATTTAAGAATGGAGGAATCAACATGGCAAAGAAGATGCCTGAGATCGGAGACTATAAATACGGTTTTAGTGATAAAGACGTATCGATTTTCCGTTCTAAACGTGGTTTGACACGAGAGATCGTTGAAGAAATTTCTCGTATGAAAGATGAGCCTAAGTGGATGCTTGATTTCCGTTTGAAGTCACTGGAGCATTTTTATAATATGTCTATGCCTCAATGGGGCGGAGACATGCAAGAACTGAACTTTGATGAGATCACTTACTATGTGAAGCCTTCTGAAAAGTCAGAGCGCAGCTGGGATGAAGTACCTGAAGAAATCAAGCAGACGTTTGATAAATTAGGTATTCCGGAAGCAGAGCAAAAGTATCTTGCTGGGGTTTCTGCTCAATATGAGTCAGAAGTTGTATACCACAACATGCAATCAGACCTTGAAGATATGGGGATCGTATTCAAAGATACAGATTCTGCTTTAAAAGAAAATGAAGAACTTTTCCGCGAGCACTGGGCGAAGGTTATTCCTCCGACGGATAACAAGTTTGCTGCCCTTAACTCAGCGGTTTGGTCAGGTGGATCTTTCATCTATGTTCCTAAAGGAATCAAGGTGGATACACCACTTCAAGCATATTTCCGTATCAACTCAGAGAACATGGGTCAATTCGAGCGTACGTTGATCATCGTGGATGAAGGCGCAAGTGTTCACTATGTTGAGGGTTGTACAGCACCGGTTTACACAACGAATTCACTTCACTCTGCAGTGGTTGAAATCATTATCAAGAAAGATGCGTACTGCCGTTATACGACGATTCAAAACTGGGCGAACAACGTGTTCAACCTCGTTACGAAACGTGCTGTATGTGAAGCAAACGCAACCATGGAATGGGTAGATGGAAACATCGGTTCTAAATTAACGATGAAATACCCTGCGGTCATCCTTAAAGGGGAAGGCGCACGTGGTATGACACTATCCATTGCACTCGCAGGTAAAGGCCAGCACCAGGATGCCGGAGCGAAAATGATTCACCTGGCTCCAAACACATCTTCTACGATCGTTTCTAAATCCATCTCCAAGCATGGTGGTAAAGTAACTTATCGTGGGATTGTACACTTTGGCCGCAAAGCGGAAGGCGCACGTTCAAACATTGAGTGTGATACGCTGATCATGGATAACCAATCAACTTCCGATACGATCCCTTACAACGAAATTCTTAACGATAACATTTCGTTAGAACACGAAGCGAAGGTATCAAAAGTATCCGAAGAACAATTATTCTATCTTATGAGCCGTGGAATTTCAGAGGAAGAAGCAACAGAAATGATCGTAATGGGCTTCATCGAGCCATTCACGAAAGAACTTCCAATGGAATACGCAGTCGAAATGAACCGCCTGATCAAGTTCGAAATGGAAGGTTCAATCGGATAATTCAAACCTTTTTAACACAGGGGTTTATGGACGTATAAATAGTAAAGATAAGGAGTCGTGCCTATTACGTGCCGACTCCTTATCTTTTTGTGTATTCAGCAAACTTCTTTAATTCATCTACTTCAATCTTCTCTGTAATATCTAGATACTCGGTAAGGTGAGAGTGGTTTGCTAACATTGAGGATATTAACGGAGGCTTCTCATGAGTTCGCTGAACTTTTGGGAAGCTTCTTTTTTCATTTCTTGAGTTACGTGGAGATATACATTTTTCGTAATTTGATCATCAGTATGCCCGAGCCGATCCATGATTTGTTACCGTCACAGCAAGAAGCGGTGTATGTGTATGGCGTAAAAATTGCTGCGTTAACTCAGGGATCTAGCCAGCAATTTTAAGTACCCTTGCCATTCTGTTTTGTGCGGTCTTGATGACAATGAGATCGGTATCAACAAATTAGTATGCAGTATGACATGACTGAAAAGAAATCAACAGAAGAAGTGCTAAGTAAGACCGAGAAGTTATCAATGATTGGTGAATTGAGTGAGAGGATGTTCGTGAAAGGGAACATTATCGCAGGTGATTTTGATTCGACTAACAATGAATTTTCCTTACAGTAAGTTAAGAATTTCGAAACAGAGTCAGCCCTTAATGAAGACAGTTAAATAATATTTATCATTATTTAAAAAAACATCAGCTTGAAGAGGATGGACAAATTATTACTTTATACGATCAAATGCTTATACGCTTAGCACTCAATGAAGTTAACCAGTTAATGGTTAATTTAGAGAAAGTAATGTCCTTGTATCACTGATACATATAAGAGTTTTTTGTACGAACTAAAGAAGCAGACCCCACTGGATCTGCTTCGTTTTATGAAGGATTTGTTGACCATAATCCAGCTGTTTTAACGAATACTCTTGGATTAAATTTTAAACTAGCCACGACTAATTCTGCAAGGTCTTCTGGGTGCATCACGTTTTCTTCGTTGCCTTTAACAAGATTTGTATCAATGGCTAAATCTGTAACCACCGTACTTGGTGTTAAAGCAGTAACACGGACATTATGTTTTCTTACTTCTAGCATAAGTGATTCTGTTAGCCCTAAAACAGCGAATTTAGAAGCACTGTAAGCACTTGTAACTGGAGCACCTTTTTGGCCAGCAGATGAAGATATATTGATAATATCACCTGATTTTCTCTCAATCATACCTGGTAACACTGCTCTTGTTACATTATACACGCCCATTAAATTAACTTGGATGATTTTCTCCCATTCTTCAGGTGTTAGGTCAAGGAAGCCACCAAATTTTGCAACACCTGCATTGTTGATTAGGATATCGATTGGACCCAAGTTAGATGTGATATGTTCAACAGCCTGTGAAACGGATTCAAGATCGGTCACATCTGCTGTTGCAGCAGAAACCTTTACATCATATTGTGCAAGTTCAGAAGCAACGTTTTCAAGATTAGACATATTTAAGCCAATTAGTCCTAAATGAACGCCTTCTTTTGCTAAGGCGATAGCAGTAGCGCGTCCAATGCCTCTTCCTGCGCCAGTAACTATTGCAGTTTTTCCATTTAAAGAAATCATTTTATCACTCCTAAAATTATTACAAATTGAAGTAGTTCTTTCTAACAGAAAGACCGCAACTTTCCATGGAAACAGCTTGCGGTCTTTTCTATTTAGAACTCGAGGAATCATATATTTATTCTAAGTTGGCGTGTTTACCGTACATTTTATTGGTATCCAAGCCTTTTTTCTCCATGAACCGAAGAATCACAGCGTCGTAAAATAATAAAAGTGTTTGCTCAAATAATGAGCCCATTGGTTGAATCGTCTTAAAATCACTCTCCGACTGATCTTTAGGTGAGCCAGGCAACTTAATTGTGATATCCGCTAATTGTCCAATAGCGGACTCAGGGAAAATGGTTACAGCTGCAATCGTCCCACCGATGCTTTTTGCCTTCTCAGCCATGGAAACTAAACCTTTCGTTTCTCCTGAACCTGATCCAATGATTAAGATGTCATCTTTTTCAAAGGTAGGGGTTACTGTTTCTCCAATCACATAGGCATCTATCCCCATGTGCATCATTCGCATGGCGAATGATTTGGCCATAAATCCAGATCTACCTGCGCCTGCAACAAAGATTTTTTTTGATTCAAGAATCCCATTAACTAATTTTTCAGCTTCATCATTCGAAATTAAATCTACGGAGCGATTTAACTCTTTTATGATTTCAGCTAGATATTGGGTTGTATTCATGATCTGAATTACCCCTGATTAATCATTTGTTGCATCTTGGCAGCAGCAGCTTTTTTATCAGCTTGGCCAGTAATCCCGCCACCTACAATGACAAGGTCTGGTTGTACTTTGATGACTTCTGGAAGTGTGTCTAACTTAATACCACCTGCGATTGCAGTTTTAGCATTTTTTACAACACCTTTGATGGTTTGTAAATCTTCAAAAGAGTTCTTTCCAACTGCTTGAAGATCGTAGCCAGTATGAACACAAATATAATCCACGCCCAAAGCGTCCACTTCTTTTGCACGTTCAGCAAGATCTTTAACAGCAATCATATCAACAAGGATTTTTTTACCTTGTTTTTTCGCTTCTTCAACAGCACCTTTGATTGACATATCTTCAGCAGTTCCAAGAATTGTCACGATATCTGCACCTGCTTCAGAAGCTTTCATTACTTCATAACCAGCTGCATCCATGATTTTTAGGTCTGCTAATACCTTTAAGGTAGGGAATGCTTTTTTAACTGCTTTTACAGCATGTAGACCTTCATTGATTACAACCGGTGTACCGATTTCAACGATATCAATGTGCTCCTCCACTTCTTTAACTAACTCTATTGCTTCTGGGATATTAACTAAATCTAATGCTAATTGTAATTCCATCTATATTCACTCCTATAATGTTTTTATTGTTGTACAGTGATAATTTCTCCAAAGTGTAATAATACTTTTACAGTAATATATTCCTTATAGTGCTTTATCTGTACTGCGGGCAATAAGGAATATAATGGCCTCTCACTGAACAATTGCAAGTATACAACGTATAATCCGATAATAAAAGTACGCACTTTTATTTTACATAGTGTTAAAAAGTATACTATAAGACAAACCGCTTATTAGTCTTACTATTAACTTTAAAAGAAACAATGCGCTGCGCTATTTTGTATGGCTTATTTTCTGTATAAGTTGATCGATAATTGCCCAAATTGTCATTGTTGATGTTGTTTATATATTGTAAGTTGATCCTAATGCAATTATGGAGGCGTCTTATGTTTGTGAGACATCCCGTTTAGATAATCCGCTTATTACGCCAAAAGCTTCAACACATAAAGAATACTGTACTCAACAAATTAATATCACTTTTTATTTTTGGCCAGGGAGAGGATGCTCACCCTGGCTTTTTAATTTATTTAGCCCAAAATAGATGAGTTTATTTCCTATAGTATACATTTTGTCAGTATGTTATTTTTTTATTACTATTTAAATAAAAAGTGCGTACTTTCATTTTAAAAATGTAGGTATTATACTTACATCTTGTTGCAACATTGGATTCACGAATACTGTGGTTATTGATCAGTCATCTGATCTTCCGCATTCAATTTCCTACATTGAAAGGGTGAATAGTATGTTCGGGTGCAAAGCATCACAAAGCTTATTCAAGATGCCTAACTCTCACATCGAATAATGGTTATTGTCCAAAATGTGTTCATTCGCATTTTAGGAACATCATTATTACGATCCAAGCAGGTTCAAATAAAAATATGGCTAAGCCACGGATTGGCTATCAAGAGTTATAGTAGTTTTTTAGAAAGGTATAAGTGAAATTTTAATTTTGGAGGTATGTAAAATGGAGGCAATGACATTTGTCTTATTTGGGGCGACAGGGGACTTAGCAAAAAGAAAAATCTTCCCGGCACTATATAATTTATTTTTGGATAAAAAATTACCTTTGCCCATCTCAATTATTGGGGTGGGCAGAGGAGATTTATCAGATACTGATTTCCAAAACCTTGTGAAAGATTCTTTAAAAACATTTTCTACACGATCACTACATGACGATTCAAACCTTGAAGTGTTTATCCGTTCCTTTCGGTATAGCCATGTAGATGCTTTCAAGGCTGAAGGATATAAAGGATTGCTTGAACTCGTTAAACAACGTGAAGAAGAATTGAATATTCCAGAAAATCGTATGTTCTACCTATCTGTTGCTCCAGAGCTTTTTAATGTGATTGCTTTCAACATTAAAGAGAGTGGTCTAGCATCTACTAAAGGTTGGAAACGTCTAATTATCGAAAAACCGTTTGGACATGACTTGAAATCAGCTCAAGAATTAAACGATAAACTAAGTAAAGCTTTTAATGAAGAAGAAATTTTTCGCATCGACCATTATCTTGGAAAGCCGATGATACAAAACCTGGAAGCGTTAGGATTTGCAAATCCAGTTCTTCAAGCATTATGGAACAACCAATACATTGCAAATGTGCAAATTACTGCAAGCGAAACAGTTGGGGTTGAAGAAAGAGCTGATTATTATGATAAAGCTGGGGCTATTCGCGACATGTTTCAAAATCATATGCTGCAAATGTTGATGATGACAGCAATGCAGCTCCCAAAACAAATTAGTGCAGAAGAGATCCGAAATGAAAAGAGAAAAGTAATAGAATCACTTCGTCCATTAAAGAAAGAGGATGTGGTGAATCATGTGATTCGAGGTCAATATGGTCCTGGTAAAATCCAAGGTAAACCAGTTGTTGGGTATAAAGGAGAACCTGAAGTTGCTACTTCTTCATTAAATGACACATTTGTGGCTGCCCGTCTATATGTAGATGATGATTTTTGGAGAGGGGTTCCTTTCTATATCCGTACAGGAAAAAGAATGACAGAGAAATCCACCCGAATTGTGATTGAATTCAAAAATACTATAAAGGATTTGTATAGGACTCAAGAAGAAGAAACTGCTCCAAATCTTTTAGTGATTGAAATCAATCCAAAAGAAAGTGTTTCATTACAATTAAATAGTAAAAACCCATTAAACAATGGAAAAATCGAACCAGTCAATGTTGATTTTTCTGCTAAGCAAGCAGATGTTCCTGAAGCATATGAGCTTTTAATTTACGATGCAATGCGTGGCGACTCAACATTCTTTGCACACTGGAAAGAAGTGAAGTTGTCTTGGAAGTGGGTACAGCCTATCTTAGAGGCTTTTGAGGAAAATACAATTCCCCTTCAATTATATCCATCCGGGTCAATGGGACCAGAAGCTTCCCGCCAATTATTGGAAGAAGAAGGGTATAAATGGTGGTAGTAATAAAAGATGAGCAATATTTTTAGATTATTAAGGAGGAAATGAATATGAAAGTTGGATTAATTGGTTTAGGAAAAATGGGATTAAACTTAGGTCAAAATGTAATTGATAACAAGCACGAAGTAGTAGCTTACGATGTAAATAGAAGTGCCGTTGAAGAAATGAAGAAATACGGTGCTCAAGGTACATCTGATTTAAAAGAACTTGTTGAATCATTAGAAAAACCAAGAGTTGTATGGATTATGGTTCCGCATGCTGTGGTAGATTCAGTAATTAATGAAATGGCACCATTACTAGGCACTGGAGATATCATAATTGAAGCTGGAAATTCTCACTATAAGGAATCCATTCGCCGATATAACCAGCTAAAGGAAGTAGGAATTCACTTTATGGATGCCGGTACATCTGGTGGAATGGAAGGTGCTCGTAATGGAGCATGTTATATGATTGGCGGAGACCCTGAAGCCTGGAGCATCGTGGAACCTATTTTCAAGGATACAGCTGTCGAAAACGGATATATCTATGCTGGTAAAGCAGGGAGCGGTCATTTCTTAAAAATGGTTCACAATGGAATTGAATACGGTATGATGGCAGCGATTGGTGAAGGATTCGAGGTATTAGAAAAAAGCAAGTTCGATTTTGACTACGAAAAAGTAGCTAGAGTGTGGAATAACGGCTCAGTTATTCGTTCATGGCTCATGGAGTTGACTGAACGTTCATTTTCAAAAGATGCAAAGCTAGATGAAATTAAAGGGATTATGCACTCTTCTGGTGAAGGGAAATGGACAGTTGAAACAGCTTTAGATTTACAAGCAGCCACTCCTGTTATCGCAATGTCGCTTTTGATGCGTTACCGTTCATTAGACAGCGATACTTTTACAGGTAAAGTGGTAGCTGCATTAAGAAACGAATTTGGTGGACATGTTGTTGAAAAAAACTAACAGAATTACATCTGTCATATTTAATAGAAAAAAGTCAATAAAAATAGGTGAAGAAAAATAGCTCATTATATGTGAAATGGTGATGAAAACAATGAATATGATGGTAGAAAAGGATGTGAAGTTCATGAATGTATTGGATGCAAAAATGATAAATACTCAGTATGGTATAGAAACTTATCTAGATCTATTGAAAAATGTTGAAGTAAAAGACATTCAATATGTTACAGAGACACCTTCTTTTTACGAAATCACTATTGGTGTAGAGTATTTTCGGTTAAGGAATGAAAATTATTATAATAGTGAAAAGAGATATTTTAAGATGCGTATGAATTCTAATTTAAATGCTATTACTATAATAGAAACAAAAAGAGAAAGTTTATTTGCTGTGAAAAATGAATTTGAAAGATCTGCAACAAAGGAACTGATTGGAGAGTGGCTAATAAAAAGCAATGCTTTCAGAAAAGTTCTTAATGATTTGATAGATATTAAAAAATTGGAAAACGTTAAAACGGAGAAAAATATAAAAGGAACAATAAGGTTCCTGGAGAAATTACTTGAAATCACAACAGAAGACATTTTAAGTGCTCGTGTTGAGAGATCTCACTAGCTTCCAAAATAACCATTAAAATGATAGAAAATTTATTTGGGGTATGTTTTTTAAAAAAGTTAAATAGGGAATCTCAAACGGTATGAATTACCTATTTAACTTCTGCTTCTATTTCTGTAATGCATCTTCCGTTGAATAGCAGAATAGAGAATTATATGTTCACTGCTAATACATTATGTATGGAAGGATATTACAAGTACAGACTTTTATTTTATATAGTGAAAAAAGTATACTATGGGCTATAATAAATATGGAGGTGATGATAAATGTCACGAATGCAGGAAAAGATGTTTAATTGTGAAAAAGAATTAACTCTTTCCGTTATCGGTGGTAAATGGAAGATGCTTATACTATGGCATCTAGGGAAAGAGGGAACGAAGCGATTTGGTGAATTGAAAGCTCTTATGCCAGGGATCACGCAGAGAATGCTAGTTAATCAATTGCGAGAACTGGAAGAAGACTTGATTGTAAAACGCGAAGTCTATCCCGTGGTTCCTCCAAAAGTAGAATACTCCCTTACTGAACAAGGGAGAAGTTTAATGCCGATTCTCGATGCTATGTATAATTGGGGAAAAGATTATATGGAAACTGCTGGGTTGAATCCTTTAGTAAAATAAGAGTCGATTAGGTGAATTTTAACTGGTAATTTAAGGTTGACTCCAGCCAAGGGGGTCAACCTCTTTTCATGATAATTTAATAATTATTTTTTGTTCTTTTTTTGATAATGATACTCAATGGGGTTGAGTCTGGCGGAAATTGGCGAAGAATTTGAGGCATTAAAAAAGTAAATTCAATTTCTATTACTAAAAATCGGCATAAAAGTAACTTACCATTTCATTGACTTTCGAACTGTATTAATTAGTAGTACAGTACAGGTGCCAAGAAGAAGTGAAATTTAATGAATAGTGAATTTACGATAGCCGTTCATAAATTCTTGTTTAACATTTCTATTAATGGATAAATTAGTTTAGGATTAATAGTGATGAACCGTATCATAGTAGATGAAGATTTTATTCTATACAAAGAAATAAAGGGACACCTAGACCGCACTATGTCTAGGTGTCCCTTTATTGTGTCCTAAAGATATATCCGAGGTCTATAAAATTGCTGTTAAGAAATTTTTTCCTTTAAAAGGGCTTCATTCAAGTTAGTTTCATTGTTAGGGTCACTTGATTCGGATTTATAAAAATCTTGTTTATCCAAGAATACAGTGGCTAATGTACCCCCAACCAGACCCCAGAATGGCGCTCCGATATGGAGGATAGAGATTCCGGAGATTGTGATAATAAAGGAAAATAGGGCGCCTGATTAGGAGTATTATCCTGTCTATTAGCTCTATTTTCTCCAATGGCTTCGCAAATTCCACATGTCATTCCTGCCTCATTAATTCAATTACTAGGTGGAGTCGCCATGATTAGTGTACTGGTTGACTCTTTGAAAATGAGTTTAATTTCCAAAGCTTTTGTCGGTTGGAAATTTGTCAAATGGATTTGTGCCCAAGGGATTGCTATGTTAGAGACCCATGGCTATCGTCCACCGATCAATGCCATGACCAATTGGAGCGGAATCGGTACCATTATAAATGCTTTTTTTGGGGGACACCCAGTCCTAATACAATGGCAGCGACATACCTATGTTCAATCTTTATTGTGCATCTTTAATTCTTTCTAAGGTGGTAGATATTCGTGAGAAAAATCCTGGTCTTACTTTCAAAGTATGGGAAGGGGAAACGATCCATCTCATAAAAATGTTATCAAAACGCCAGATTGAGATTGCAATAACAAATAGTCCAATAACAGAAAAAAGTATCTCTCAAATGCCCTTGGAAAGGGATCCATATGTGCTTGTTTTACCTGAAAAATGGACATAGACTGGATCAGAACAATGCAGGTTAGAGGAAATTATCGATTTACCATTGATTCTTCTGCGGCCAAACTATGGTTTAGGTGCTTATGGACAAATTGTCAATGAATTTCAACGGTTAGATTTAGAACCTAATATACTGTGCGAATGTCAGGATTTAATAATGTTACTTGGTCTCGTTTCATCGGGGTTTGGTGCGACGATCTTACCGCTCTCGTTATTATCCCTCCATTCATTGGGAGGATTGAGAGTCATTCAGCTAAAGGAACAGACCTTAATATCTGAACCCAAAGTAATTTGGAGGAAGAATAGTTACTTATCAAAAGCAGCAAAAGAATTTTTAAAACTTTTTTAGACACCAAAATTATTTACTTAAAAGTAAAAGAGTTCAACGATGAAAAACGGAAAATAAAACAAGTAAATCTTTGTGTTTATGAAATATAATTCTGGTTTCCGAATTCCAATTAAACCTTTTTGATAATAATATTCTTCTCTATGGACACGATAAGAGAAACGAAACTTTATAGATTGGTGGCCGTGAGAATGAAGGTATTATCTATGATTCAGCCTTGGGCAAGTCTTTTTGTCCTACGAGAGAATGAATTTGAAACAAGGTCATGGAAAACAACCTATCGCGGACCGCTTGCCATTCATACAAGTAAAAAAATAGATAAGGATGTCTGCAGGCATGTGGCCATCCGTTCGCTGCTCGGTAAGCATGGATATACAGAAGAGACACTTCCGACCGGAATGATCATTGCTGTAGGCAGGCTTGAAAATTGTCTGGAAATAACTGAAAAAAACCAGACCTCAGCAGTCCTGGAAAATGGACAAATCGTATCAGGAAATGATTATTTTTTAGGAGACTTTAATGTGGGAGGATATGCGTGGGAGGTTCAAGACATAAAGATCTTGAATGAACGTATCTCAGCAAAAGGCCAGCTTGGACTATGGGAAACTGATTTATTATGAAAGGCGATGGAGGTAAGCAGGATTTCACTTGTACATAGGAATTACAGATTAATTTTTATACTGAGGTGACTTTATTTCATCCTTTTGTATTTATCATATGTTCCCAAACCATGAACATCTTAAAACACCACTTCTCTTTTTAATACAATAAAAAACCTCATTTAGATTCGTTACGGTAAACCATATCATAAGTAAAAGAAAGTTTCTTTGTTTAATTAAAGCCGGCTGCGATCAGCAGCCGGCTTTATATTTATATCAAATTGCAATTATCGGATCACCAATTTATCGCTCTCTGTAAACAGGTCTTTAAACAAAACCTTCCAGGACAATTTTACCAATCGCCCTGTTACTCTCCAAAAATTTGTGGGCTTGACGGAGATTTTCTGCTGAGATCGGTCCAAGGACTTCGGCCAGTGTTGTCTTTAATTTTTGATGGTCCACAGCATCAGCAATATGATTAAGCAATAGATGCTGCTCAATCATATCATCTGTTTCGTAAACAGGGCGAGTAAACATAAACTCCCACACGAAGGTGACGCTTTTTTGCTTAAGCAATTTGAGGTCCAGCGGAGAGGCTGGATCATCAATTGCGCACACAACTCCTTGCGGAGAAATAGCTTCGCTAATACCGGCCCAGTGTTTTTCCAAAGCATTCAGGCAAAAAATATACGGAACGTTTGTAAATCCAATTGCTTGAAGTTGTGGAAGGAGCGGGTCATGGTGATTAATGGTGTAGTCCGCGCCCATTGATTTAACCCAGCTAACAGTTTCCGATCGGGAAGCAGTCCCGATTACAGTAAGCCCCGCTTGTTTTGCAAGCTGAGTGGCAATGGAACCTACACCCCCGGCTGCACCAATGATCAGCAGAGCCTTTCCTTGGTTAGGGCCCTGATCTTGGGAAATAGCCATTCGGGTAAATAACGCTTCCCAAGCTGTAATGGAGGTTAGGGGAAGAGCTGCGGCTTCCACAAAACTTAAGGAAACAGGTTTGCGCCCAACGATTCGTTCATCGACCAGATGGTATTCACTGTTTCCGCCTTGTCGTGCAATACTGCCAGCATAAAAAACTTCATCTCCCGGACGAAACAATGAACAGTCCGGTCCTGTCTCTTCGACGACTCCTGCTACATCCCAACCTAGAATCTTAGGAACTTCCTCAACTTTTTCCTTAGGAGCTCGTACCTTTGTATCAACAGGATTGACCGATATGGCCGCAACTTTGACCAAAATGTCACGACCCGTTGCTTTTGGTTTTTCTACAACTACGTCCACCAAGCTTTGGGGATTTTCAATTGGAAGGTAACGAGTTAATCCTACCGCCTTCATAGTATTCATGATGAACCACATCCTTTCCTTATCAGTATACCCGTTATTAGTAATAGCTTAAAATAATTACTATTAGCCCTATAGTTTCTAAGCGTCAGTGATATTTACCAAAAATGATTAATAAAATGGATTGAAAATACCTTTGTTTAGTCGTGTTGGACCCTTCGAACATTTTAATTTTTTCATGATTGGTAGAAAAAAAGCACCTTCCATACAGTTAAGTGAAGGTGCTTCTTTTCTAATAGGTTTTGTAAAGCAACATTGTAAATGTAAGCTTATGCTTAATTGTTTAATTCCGAAATATCCATTTCTTTTATGATTTCTGCTATCCGATTTTTCCCCCATTCATACATCATTTCAACGATACGAAGTAAAGTCATCCCCAATTCAGTCATGGAATATTCCACTTTCGGTGGAACTTCTGGATAAACCTCGCGATGAACTATTCCATCTTCCATCAGTTCTCTTAATTGATTCGTTAATATTTTATGAGATATTTTTGGAAAAAGCCTTTGGAGATCACTGAATCGATGTGGTCCTTCTACCCCTAAATGCCATAAAATAACAATTTTCCATTTACCACTTATAATTGATAAGGTAAGTTCTTTTTCACAATTATAATCACCATTTATGATCTTTTCTTTAACTTCATCTCTAAATGTATCTGGCATACATTCTTACCTCCTTATTTGTATCAATTGTAACCTGTCGGTAACCTACTTACAAAAAAGTGCATTCTTCACAGTGAAGAAAACAAGCAGTAGAATGAAATGGTCGTCTTACCGGCAACTTTTTTTCAATAATGAGGAGGATCACAAGTGAGTAAAAAAGCACTTTTAATTATACCCCCAGAACGTTTCAATGAAGACGAATTATTCCATCCAAAAGCGGAATTGGAAAGCAACGGAATTGAAGTGACAATTGCAAGTACAAAAACAGGTGAAATCATAGGGGATTATGAAGGTAAAGCAACTGCTGAGGTCATTTTCACAGACGTTTTTGCTTCTGACTATGATGTTGTATCTGTTATTGGTGGATCTGGTACGAACGATCATCTATGGGAAAATAAAGAATTACAAGACTACTTGAAACAAGCATATACTAATAAAGTTCTTGTAACAGGAATTTGTGCAGGTGCGGTTACTGTAGCTAAAACGGGTTTACTTACTGGAAGAGAAGCAACTTGCTATCCAGTAGATGTACAAAAAGACCAATTAAAAGCGAATAAAGTAACATATGTTGAAAAACATGTTGTTGCTCATGATGATATTATCACTGGTGATGGTCCAGATGGCGCTAAAGAATTTGGAGAAGCTTTAGTAAAAGCATTAAACTAATTCCACATTTCCTCCCTGAATTTTCATATAATCGAAAGCCTACGGAATTAATTCTGTAGGCTTTCGGCTATCCAAATGTAAGATCTTGCAGACCTTGCATCAAATAGAGAAGTGTATAAGCTGAAAATAATGGAATAAGTTTAAAGATGGAGTGGCGGAACCGTCGAAAAAACCTGTTATTTGCAGGCTTTTTAGTGGTCTATTTTAAGATGGGAGCTTTTCACAGTATCTCCTTCAAAACAAATCATTTGATTTGGAAGGACCAGATGGCTAATATATTAATATCGGGAATTACCGATTTGGTATGATGCTTTCAGATCATCTATCCAGCTTCCATTGGGATAGTGATAATCGATACAGAAAGAGGCAAATGATATTGAAGCAGGAATTGGAACGCTTAAATGATGAACAAGCCGTTGAAATTTTTAAGGCATTGTCGAACCAGACGAGGGTGGGCATTCTTCAAATGTTAAAAGATCCCGGCAGTCATTTTTCACCGCAAGCCCATATTATTGCGGATGAAGGATTTGAAGGCGGGGTTTGCGTAGGGGATATCCGAAGCAAGGCGGGGATTTCGCAATCCACTACTTCACAGTATTTATCGATTCTGCTGCAAAGCGGGCTTGTTGAAATAAAGCGAATCGGACAATGGACGTATTATCGCCGTAATGAGGAGACGATTAAAAAGTTCGAAAAATATATTGGTACAAAAATTTAAGGAGAATTGAAGTGAGTTTATTACAACTTCGAGCATATAACAGGTTGTACCAAAAGAATAATATGAGTAGGCGTCATCGATGGAACGGATATGAGAATGATCCCCAATCCTTTTTCTTCGATTCAGACCATGGTGACAGGATTTAGCAATCAATCGATCGAATGGATTGCTCAGAATGGGGACGGCTGGATCCATTACCTGAGGGTTATCTCACAACAAATTCAATTGACTAACGACTATCGCGAGTTATCGGAACTTCACGTCCCAAGAGTGTTTAAGCCTTTCACTCAGACTTTATATATCGATTTATCGGAAAATACCGATGCACTTCCTATTCCGATTCCTTTAGGATTTCGTGTAGGGCACAAACAGTTATTAGAAATTTTATATCAATTTCAATCCATAGGTGTCAATCACCTGGCATTTGTATTGTATTTTTCAAAGCGCCCTCCCGAGGAAGTCATACAGGAGCTTGGAGAGTTTGTGCGGCCTTACTTTCAGACTCATGAAATTCCAGTATGAGATTAGTTTTTAATAAAATTAGATAAGGGAAGAAGATGAACTTATGTCTAAACATGCAATTCAACTAAACGAAATTCCATTCTCGGTGCTGGATCTTTCACCGATAACAGCCGGAAGTACTCCTGCTGATTCTTTCCGCCATACATTGGAACTCGCACAGCATGCTGAAAAACTTGGCTACAACCGTATTTGGCTCGCTGAACACCACAATATGCCGTTTATCGCCAGTTCCGCGACTTCTGTGGTGATGTCCCATGTGGCAGCCGGTACATCACAAATCCGGATTGGTTCAGGAGGAATCATGCTGCCGAATCACGCTCCGCTCGTCATCGCTGAGCAGTTTGGCACTCTTGAATCCTTATATCCTGGGCGAATTGACCTTGGTCTGGGGCGGGCACCCGGTACAGATCAAGGGACCGCTCGTGCATTGAGACGCGACTTGAGAAGTACTGGAGATGACTTTCCTGAGCAATTAGCGGAACTCCGCGGTTACTTTGATCCATCCTTGGCCCAAGGGAACCCAATAAAAGCGATTCCAGGTGAAGGTTTGAATATTCCAATCTGGCTGCTGGGTTCAAGCGGCTTCAGTGCGCAGCTGGCCGGAGAACTGGGTTTGCCATTCGCGTTTGCCTCCCATTTCTCGCCACTTAACACTCTGGGTGCTCTACAGATCTATCGCAAGGCGTTTAAGCCTTCGAATGTTCTCGATAAGCCGTATGCGATGGTGGCATTGAATATCATTGCAGCAGAAACGGATAAAGAGGCAAAACACCTTTTCACAACCCTGCAGCAGCAATTTTTGAATCTGATGGGCGGCAACCTTACAAAGCTTCAACCACCGGTAGATAACATATCCGAAGTGGCCAGCGGCTACCAATTAAAGGCTCTCGAGCAGCAATTAGGCACCTCGATTGTTGGCAGCCAGCAGACGGTAAAGGACAAGCTGCATACATTTTTGAAGGAGAGCCAGGCTGATGAAATCATGGCCATTGCCCAAGTTTACGACCACAAAGCTCGCCTGGATTCATACGAGCTTCTAGCAGAAATTATAAAAAGCGAAAGGTAAAAAGGAGGACATCAGCAAGGAGACCTTCTTTAATGATTTTTCTAAGGCATTGAATATGGATAAAACCGTGAGATCAGGTTATGAGGTTGTTTACAGGATTCCTTAATTAAAAAGATAAAAGTTGTCAGAATAGGAGAAAATGATATGAACTGCAAAATTAACCGAAATGCTGCTAAAGTGCTGAAACAAATGTTAGAAGGTGAAGAGGCTGAAGGGAAAATGGTTCGTGTATACGTTACACTAGAGCATGGGGACCATGCCCATTATGATATAAAGCTTGATACTCATACAGAACACGATGAAATTGTGAAAACAGACAAAGATATTGATGTTTTACTTGATAAAAGGGAACCGTTTTTAGATGGGGTCTGGATCAAGTATTTCTATGTGCCGCAAGCAGGATTTGAAATCACGAATTCTTCCAAAGGGCATCACCATCATTAAACACGTGACAGAGCGATACTGAATGTTTTTATACCCTCATATATCTAGCAGTAACAAATACTAATCACGGTAGATTACTTGTATTTATTGTGTTAAATGAGAATAATACCAACGATGTTTTTACAAATTTAAGGGGGCTTATCATGATGAGCAAAAAAATCGCTACACTAATTACAGACTTATTTGAAGATGTAGAATTCACAGAACCAGCACAGGCATTTAAAGATGCTGGTCATCAAGTGATCACAATCGACATACAGGCTGGAAAAGATATTACTGGTAAAAAAGGTGAAACAGTAAAAATAGCTAAGGGAATCGGGGAAGTTAATCCTCAAGACTTTGATGCTTTGTTAATCCCTGGCGGCTTCTCTCCTGATTTATTACGTGAAGATGACCGATTTGGTGAATTCGCAAAAGCATTTATACAAGAAGGCAAACCTGTTTTTGCCATTTGCCATGGTCCACAAGTATTAATTGATACGGACCTATTAAAAGGGATCGACATAACAGGTTTCAAATCAATAAGGAACGATCTCAAAAATGCAGGTGCTAACTACAAAGATGAAGAAGTTGTGGTAAGCAATAATATTGTTACAAGCCGTGTTCCGGATGACATTCCTGCCTTTAATCGTGAATCCTTAAAATTATTAGCCGAATAATAGGTACTGAATAGTATCGTTTTAGAAATAAATTTCACAATGAATGATCAATACAAAAAAAGGTTTTAAGAAAGAAGGGTTTTACTATGTCATTAAATGGTAAACGAGTAGTTATTTTAGGAGGTACTTCTGGTATTGGTTTAGCAACTGCCAAAGCGTTTCTAAATCAATCTGCTCAAGTAATCATTGCCAGCCGTTCTGTTTCCAAATTAAATGAAGCAAAACAAGTACTTGGTGAAAGTGTAGAAGCAATTGAAATCGATTTTCGAAGCGAAGAAAAAGTAGCAGAATTTTTCAGTAATGTTGGAAAATTTGACCACCTTGTGGTTACAGCAGGAGAAGGTGCAATGGGGCACTTTAGCGAACTGCCTGTGGCAAGTGCTAAAGAGGCATTTGATAGTAAGTTCTGGGGGCAATATATTACTGTCCGTTCAGCACTTCCATATTTAAGCAATGAGAGCTCAATCACCTTAACCTCTGGTGTATATGGCGTTCGTCCTCCTCAAGGCGCTACTACATTAGCGGCAATCAATTCAGCCATTGAAGGATTGGTTCGAGGACTTTCCGTAGACCTAGCCCCTATTAGGGTAAACGTGGTTTCACCTGGAATTGTAGACACTCCAATCTATGCTGGAATGTCAGATGATCAGAGGCAAGCACTGTTCAACGGCATTGCACAACAGCTCCCCGTTGGACGGATTGCAAAGCCGGAAGGCATAGCTGAAACCTATGTATACCTTGTTGAAAATGGTTTTACTACTGGGACGGCTGTTCTTATTGATGGTGGAGCTCACTTAGTATAATGGCCTAAATGGATATTGAACCGAAGCTTACCACCCTACCAAGCAGCAGTTCTAACTAAAATAGAAATAAGGTAAGAATAGAGTGATTTACTGGTGGCAATACTGCAAAAGAGTATTGCCGCCTTTTTTGTTCATTAGGTACATAAAAAAAATACAAAAGGAAGTGTTGATTTTTTATGAGTGTACAGGACGAAAATAATTTAACAAAAATAAAAAATTCCATTGAAAGTCGTGTAGTTACATTGCCTGATGGAACTTCTCTACCAAGAATAGGACAAGGAACTTGGTACATGGGAGAAAATCCTCAAATGAGAGAAAGAGAAATCAAAGCTTTACAACTCGGAATAGAATTAGGCATGAAACTAATAGATACGGCGGAAATGTACGGTGATGGCGATTCTGAACGCTTAGTAGGTGAAGCAATTAAAGGACGTAGAGATGACGTCTTTTTAGTATCAAAGGTATATCCTCATCATGCAGGATTAGATATGATTGCCAAAGCGTGTGAAAACAGTCTAAAAAGGCTGGGAACCGATCATCTTGATTTGTACCTTTTACATTGGCGAGGACGTGTGCCATTAGCAGAAACCAATGAAGGAATGGAAAAGCTACGCAAGGAAGGGAAAATAGCAAGGTGGGGAGTTTCCAATTTTGATACCGATGATATGAAAGAGTTATGGAACACCACTAACGGAAAAAATTGTATGACTAATCAAGTGTTATATCATCTTGGTTCAAGGGGTATAGATTATGATCTCTTACCATGGCAGCGAGATCATCACATTCCTATTATGGCATATAGCCCGCTGGCTCAAGGAGGCTCATTAAGAAGACAATTGTTAACGGATCCAACCATTAATGAGATTGCAGAAAAATACGCTGTCCAACCCTTACAAATCGCTCTCGCTTGGACAATCCGTTCTAACGATTGTCTAGCTATTCCAAAAGCTGTTCAAGAAGAACATGTACTAGCAAATGCGGAAGCTACTATCATTGAATTAACAAAAGAGGATTTAAATAGACTTGATGAGGTATTTCCGCAACCGACTAGAAAAATGCCTTTGGACATTATATAGATATTATAGAGGATAGACAAAGAGAGAGGGGATTCAATGTGTATGTCAACAGAGGTATTGGAAGATTTACTCCAGATGCAGCTAAAACCTCTTTTATGAAAATTACAATTTGGATCTCTATAATATTAATACAGCATTAAAGTCACCTAATCTATTGAAAATTTTTAGGAACAGTTTAACATTGACCAATAAAACTGTTCCTACAACCATTTTTTTGTGAAATGATCGGAAATATATGAGTTTTTAGATTGAAGGTAGAATCGTCAGCTAATTTCTGTATAAAAACCGATTAAACCTCACCTGACGTAATGTAAAAATTGCTCAACTATTTTTTATTACGAAAAGGTAGAAGCTGGGAATTCATCAATTTTCATACGAAGTAAACTATAAGGTTTCTGTCGCAGATCTTTTCCATAATGAAACCTTGCCTGCCGATGTAATTGGTTCACAATGACATATAAGTATTGATCCGGCCCAATTGAAAAAGTATCTGGCCATAAAATTCTCGGATCATGAGCAATTGTTTCCATTATGCCATTCGGCAATATTTTTCGAATACTGTTGTTTTCATAGTCTCCAGCATAAATGGTTCCTTTTGCCCCAGTGATCATTCCATCAGACGCACCTTTTTCTCCCCAGTACTCGACTCGATAAGGTAAATCGGTGTCCGGTATCGTTCGGTCTCTTAGAGCTTCTGTTGAGATTGAATACAAATGCCGGCTGGAAAGTGGACAATAAAATAAAACCTTTCCATCTGGAGAGATCGCTATACCGTCAGACGCCAATCTGAATGGAGATGTTGAACCATCTTTGTTTCGGTTCATCAAAATTTCTCCTTCTACTTTCGGTAAAAAATATGGGTCGGGTGAAGTTGAATTTGCTCCATTTAACCGTCTGAACGCATTTCCATTTTCTAGATCTACAACGATAATAGCCCCTGGTCCTTTGGAAGATGAATCTGTTATATATGCATAACCTGCTTTTCCAACTCGAAAATCAAATCGGACATCATTCAGATAAGTTGTTGGCAGGACAACATCTTCGGTAAAGGTATATACTTTTCTTATTGTATTGGTTTTTAAGTCAACAGCGACTAATTTTGCCCCTCCTATAATTGGTACAGAAAAATTCGGTGCCGCTGTATCTAATACCCAAAGTGTTCCCCTTCCATCCGCAACTACACTTTGGACACTAATGAAAGACATTGTGATATTACCTTGACTACCCAAATTGGCTTCTAAACTGGGATAAGGCTGCAAAGTATCCCCAACAATTTCCCCCACTGTGAATTTAACGTCGTCTCCCCATTTCGGAAAGCAAATGAAAATACGACCGGTTTCTGATACACTAACGCCTGTGGGCATAGCCCCATAAAATGCATAGACTAGTTCTAACTTACCAAAATATTTTTCCATAGGTAACATAGGTTTCATGATCTCCTCCTTAAAAATTTCGCACGGGGATATCACCTATATATGATATAAATTTTTTTTAGTTCCTGGTTCTTAATTGGCGAAAAAATTCCACATCATCCAATCGGACGTATGTACGTCGTTATTGGCTACGAGCGGATAGCAAAAATGGACTCAAGGCATTCGCGAATGATGGACGTGAGCCCTTTTATGACTTATCAAGATATTTCGTCATCATTTTATGTTTCACTTGAATAACCAGGAAGAGAAAAGGGATATAAACATATAAAAGAGAGAAACCAATCTTTGAACAAATATCCTGTATTCGTTCTATTTGTACAACGTCCTCTAAAAGATTGGAAAAAAGTAAAAACAAAAGCAGAAAAATAAACAAGATTGTCCGTTGTCTGATATTTATCAACTTTTTAACCCCGCGGCAGGCTGCCCATAATTTAACACTGATATTGGGCAAAACCAAAAGAAACCAAAAAGAAACCGTTATATATTCGAACCTTTCAATTATGGGAATCTCTGCTATTTTCATCAGTGTGAGGGAAGGCCATATGGTATGTTTAAGATGTGCCTCACTAAAGTACAAAAATGTTAGGATTGTAACATAAAGATAGAGTATTATTGTAAACAGAAGTCCAAAATGAGCCCATTTTTGTGATTTTTCAGGATTCTTTAGAAAAGGATAAAACATGAATAAGGTTTCAACACCAAGAAATTGAAAAACCATCATTTTGGACGACCCTACTATTTCCGCTAAAGAATGATTAAAAATCGGTAGTAAATGATTAATTTCCGCAAATTCCAAGGCAAATGAACTAATAGGGGTCAAAATCATAAAAGGGATAATTGTTCCCCAGAAACATATTCCGGTAATGACACGAAATCCACCTGAAACAATATAGTATAGCAAGATTAGAAATATGAAGCTGATCTGCCATGTCTTCATTAGTGGAAACATCCAAACTTGTACCACTTCAATATAGACACGGAAAACAATCAGAGCTAATACAAAAAAGTAAAGGATGAAACAAATATTAAATAATCCTCCAATCCACCTCCCAAAGCAATATCGGTTGATATACATGACATCATCATTTGCAATTTTAAGTATCCGGTACATCATCCAAAGTAATAAATGAATGCTTAATCCGGTAAGGATTACCGATACCCACGCATCGTAACCAGCATCCTTGGCTATTTCTCTTTGAAAGTTCATAATCCCAATACCTACAATATTAGAATAGATCAGAAAGAAAGCGAAATAAGGAGACACTAAAAAACGTTCATCGATGACAGTTTTCACTTTTGCCCTCCTTAGGAATTGAATATCTTATTCTTCTACACCTGTTTGGATGATTTTTACATTTGTATTGACAGTGGTCTTAAGACCAGGATATGTACTCAAATAACGTTCATAATTCCATCTTCTCGACGAAGCCCTCATCATATCTCCAATTCCGATGGGATCTGTTTCGTACTCTTTAAACAGCGAAATTAACTGTTGGATCTCTTTATTAAAATGTTTCTCCAACATCTTCTCCGTTTTTTCGATGTCTTTATTTTTGGTCAAATGAATCCACTCAGGAACCCTTTTGATCTGAGCTTTCATTGTTAAATCAATTGATATGTTAGGGTTATTATCTATTTGATTTATAGTATAGTTCACATTCGATTCCAATTTTCTCAAATTAATATAACCTTCACTATCTTCTTCTTTAATTTTGGCTTCATATTGCCCATCTTTTGTTCCATCCTTCAACATTTTTAAAAGAAAGGACTGCTTTAAATTAATATGATTGATATACTTACTTTTTTTGAATATAGCTAGTCCATCAATCTTGATTTTGCCATCCTCAATAATGAAATAAGGTAAAACTGGATCCTTCCCTTCACTATAAAAATCTGTTAAAAATACATGCAGATTCATTTTTGGCAAACTTCCATGCATAATATTTTGATTAATCTTATCGTATAAGTGAGAGGGAACTTTTTCGTTTACACTTAATTGAAGGACGTTTTCTACCGTTGCTTCGGTGATTCCAAGCTGCATTCTGTTCCCCACTATCGGATCCCTGACCATAAACTGAATAACAGGATCAATTCCTTGTTCAGCGAAATCCTTGCTGAATAATACTGTACGCAATTGTCCTGCATCGATGGGATGCGCTGATTTGGTACTCAAATTTTCTAGAATATAATCAAAAGTATCAGCTTCTGTTTCCAGAGTATGCAATACTGTTTTGCCCTGTTCTTCATAAGTAGGATAAATGACAGTTCCTTTCACCCGATCATCATGAATATCGTATCCAAGCACTTGAATAATTTGAACACGATCAATAATTCTTTGATTGGAACAGCTTGTTAGGAAAACAGTTATACTAACCAAAAAAAGAAAAAATCGTTGCATTTACTTCACCTCGACTACTATTCATCAAAATCGTTTTTCTTTTTTTTCTCGGTATGCGGTTGATATCTCAGAAGTGATTTTGGACGTAAATAGCTTGGTCTTTTATTTGTTTTACTGAAAGGTAAACGGACAAAGGAATCCCCATAATCTTTAGGCCTGAATGGATATAGGGGAACTGTATAAGGTACGCCTAATGATTCTAACCGGGTAAGGTGTACGAGTATAAAACCGATTCCTACAACAATACCCAGCATGCCCCATCCAAAAGCCAATAAAATTAAAGGAAAACGCAAAAATCGAATCGTATTCGACATTTTATAAATAGGAGTCGTAAAGGAAGCTAATGCTGCTAATGCAACTATAATAAGAAGTACATTGCTGGTAAGAGCTGCCTCAACGGATGCTTGACCGATAACAATACCGCCAACAATACCCAGTGTTTGCCCTACCTTGGTTGGCAGGCGGGCTCCCGCCTCCCGCAGAAGTTCAATTGTAAGTTCCAAAAATAGCACTTCCAATACTGGAGGAAATGGTATGTTATGACGGGAAAAGCCAAGGGTACTTAGCAAAACTCTGGGTATCATTTCATAATGAAAGGTTAATATGGCTACGTAAGTAGGAGTAGCAAAAATGGAGAAAAAAACACTCAAAACACGTATTAAGCGAAAAAAAGAACCAACAAGCCAAGGCAAATAATAATCCTCAGGAGATGCAAAAAAATCAAGCAATGTTGAGGGTCCTGTAATTGCATAAGATGAACCATGATTAAATACCACCACTTGCCCTTTTATCAAAGCGAATGCAGCCCTGTCTATGCGTTCCGTGGATAAGAATAGCGGAAATGGCGTTAAAGAATCATCTTCTATTATTTGGTGAAGTTGAGATGAATCAAACACCACATCAAAATTAATATCTTGTAAACGTTGAGTCATTGTTTGAATATATTGATCATTGGTCACTCCATCAATATAGGCGATGACTACTTTGGTGTGTGAGAAAGAACCAATATGAATTTCTTTAAAAATTAAATTAGGAGTGTTTATATTCTGTCTTAGCAAGTTAATATTGGTTACAATATTTTCAACAAACCCAATTCTTGGCCCGATCACACTGTATTCATTTTCAACGTTGTTATCCTCGCGCATCCCAGCCTTTGTATCAGCTATATTAATTAAGGCACATTTTTGATCTTTTTCTCTAATCTGCAGAAGAACATATCCTTTAAGGATTTTAGTTTCAATCTCGTTCATGTCTTCTGTAATAACTATATCTTCAATTGGAATGAATTTTTTTATATCATCAATATCCTTTAGTTTTTCAGGATGAAAATGAGGATCCCTGAAGACACACAGAACTTTCTCTTCCATTCGGAGATGATCGACAAGAGTACCGTAATAGGAAAGGATTAAATATCCCTTGATGTCGGTTATCGGCAGTTGATGAAAATCATGAGACTCCTTCGTTTTAGCAAACAAATCTTCAATACTTGAATAGCTGCTGGTTTGAGAATTTTTTGCTTGTGCTTTCTTTTTATTTCTGGCGGACCGTTTTTTGAAAAACATGCAATTCACCTCAAACCCTGAAGTTTTATAACTATGTATAGTATGATGAACTTTACCTGCGATTATTCTATTGTCAAGCTAATAATCAATAAGAGTTTAATCAATCGGTAACAATACTGACGTTCAAAGAAAAAAGGATAAACTAGTTGTTTATCCTCATTAAATTCCCACACACCTATCATTTTTTTGCCGAGCCTTCGTGGTCCGTAGCAGTCGGAGGCTGTTCCATCCATCCTTTTTCTATTAAAAGATTTATTCCATCTTCGGCAATTAAGGTTATTTCTGTACTCATTCGTACGTAATCTGCAGATAAATCTCTTCTTTGGCTCATTGATAAAGCTTCACTATAGTATCCCAGGGCAGCAGAAAGCAGCGTTACTATATGGAAGAGCATAAGCTTATCAGAAAATGGTGGGACGGTTGAATCTGTTACTTCTGATTCAAAACTCTTAGAAACGTGTAAATTCTCCTCTTTTAACATAGAACTAAGAATATCAAAGTGTTTTATACAAATCTTCCGAGCACGTTCCATATAGTCTCGTAACTCTTTGGACTGACAAACTTGACTGAAACCTAACTCCAGCACCATTTTCACCATTGTCTTCTGCATATTAAGATGTACACCAGTGATTTCGATTGCATTTATTGGTCTGCGTTTCCCGAACCAGCCAGTTAAATAGGTATGCTTCTTTTCAAAATCTATTTTTTGTTGATTGTTTAAAGTAGGAGGTTTGTTAATAATACCCATTTGCAATGAAACATTCGTTACCCTATCATACAGATCCAATGTTTGTGAGGTACATTCAATGAAGTATTTTCTGATGTCCTCTCGAAAACTGACACTAGTCGCCCCAGAATATCTTATTAATCCGTGAATCGACATAATATGCAAATAAACAACCTTAAATGTATCAGTAAATAAACTTGGAGCATCTATTGTAACGTCTTGATCAGTAAACCCTATTGGAATAGGGAGGTTTTCTTGATTTAAAAATTGCTTAGCTTTTTCTAGATGGGTTTCTGATAATTCTAGGGAGAATTGAAGTAAATTACGAATATTTTCGTCCTTAACATCATTTAACAAATAGCGCAGCACACAATGTGATAAACTGTCATTGATATATTGTGACCAAATAGCTGCATATTCTGCCGCATTAATCTTAGTTTGGTGATTAATCGGTTCCATTTCAAGTACCCCTCCTAATCTTTATATATAAAGGTTTACCCTTAACAATATTTTTATTCGTGAACTTACTCGTAAGCCCGTATTCAAACAACACATATAAAAGAGCAGTACCCCCTGGGATGATCAACGTTTCAATTTAGAGAGGTGCTTTTCATATGCCACAACAAAAATTAAATATTTAAAATCCCATAGAAGTTTCTGTAGAGGATATGAAAAATGTCTATATTGCGTCTTACAATGGAGATGAATCAAATTCTAACGAAGATGTTCAGCGAATAATGGTATTCAGTAAATTTTTTTTCGTATGCTAATGCAAACAGACATTTGAGGAAATACCAGCATACAACCTTGAATCACATGTAGCTTTCAATGATGTTAACCCCGAGCAGTATGACGGATTGATCATGCCGGGAGGATGTGAGCCAGAATACATTCGCATGTTTAATGAAGCCCTAAATATTGTCATCCGTTTTTTAAGCCAATAAGCGATTTGGGGTTATTTTCCACTTAGCACAGTTGTTGGCTGTCATTTCAGACTTAATGAAAGGCCGGGAGTACACAGCTTATCCTTCTGTTGAGCCTGTTGTAAGAGCCTGCGGAGCTACGTATATAAATAAAAAAGTCCGCACTCACCAAAATCTTGTGGCAGGTCAGGTTTGGTGTATTTTTCCTACACAAGGGAATTTATTGCATGCTGAAGTAATTGAAAAGCCATTCGCGTACTACCCCATAAGTTAGAGTAAAAACTGCTTTTGGGGTACTTTTATTGCTAAATTTAATGAAGAATTTAATTCAAGGAGAATCAGCGGTATATTTCTAAGAATAATGGTACGAAAGACTGTACCCTGATTATAACGTGAGTAAATACTTTCGAGAAATCTGAGTGGAAGGGAAACCCAGCATAAAATCATCTCCTGCCATCAATAGAGCCGTGTAATATGTGTAGTTACAATAAATAATTTTGGTTACCAAAAACAGAATGTAACATTTTGCTAACGCAATATCGTGAAAAATGATATTTTCCCGTTAAAGATGTTACACCGTAGATTCTCGAAATTCTTGATCTTCCATTCTTTTTATATCCAGCGTTAAAGATATTACACACTCTCACCTTATGGTCGGCATGATGTAATATCTAAATACCGTTGAAAAAATAAGGTGTGCTTTATCTCATCACTTATCCTTTTTTTGATAGCGTGCCGATAATATGCCGGACTAGTTTGATAAATTAGAGTAAACTATGAATAGAGAAATTTAGAAACGTATTTACGGCGGTCTCTTTGAAACCATTTCAATTGTTATGATAAATAATATTAATCAAGTTCGAAATGGAAGGTTCAATCGGTTAATATGTCATTCAAACTCCCTTGATGTTTCATCAGGGGAGTTTTTTCATTGCTTCTTTTGTAAAGCTTTTTGATGAGTAGTAGTATTAAAACATGGTCCGTTCCTTTCCGCTCCAGGCACAAGATTCCCCGGGGAGGAAGTCAAGCCTCCTCGGGCTTTGCCCTGCGGGGTCTCGACCTTTCCTCTATTACCCGCAGGAGTCAAGTGCCTTCCGCTACAATCCACTCTGTGCTTCTATATTCTGACTTCCTATTAACTTATAGACAAACAGAAAGGAGCACAAAACCTCATTAGGATAATTCGAAAATCAGATATTAGTGAATGGCTACCGATATTACCCACCAAGGATTTAGCTTGTCCTCATATAAATTAGTAATGACAAAAAATAAGAGACCAATCAATACCTCTTGTAAATGAAAAAAAGTATTTTTTTGAATGTTTTTTGTCACCTTTTGGCTCTGCCACGAAATACTTCTATAGATGGTGAGGGGAACTGCGTAGACTCCTGCGGAAGAACGGGCGTGCCGAGACCCCGTTCGGCTAAGCTGAGGAGGCTCGGCCGAACGCTAGCTGCAAGCGGAGCGGTTCCCCTCACCATCATGCACACACTATTTGGCAGTGCCCGTAGATTAAATGTATGTAACAAACTCTGAGAAAAGAGCCTTCATAATTAACTAAATCCCGCTATTCTTCCCCAATCAATCCAAACATAAGAATTTCCATTTTCCTTATGATAAAATGGACATGTTCATAATAAAGCAGGTGAATGAAGATGATATACATAGGAGTAACAGGTTGGGGAGATCATGAGACCCTTTATGAAAATGTTTCCCCGAGGGACAAACTAAAAGAATACGGTGCACATTTTCCGATTGTCGAGGTGGACACAACTTTCTATGCGGTCCAGCCTCTTCGAAATGCTGAAAAATGGGTAAAGGAAACACCGGAAGACTTTAAGTTTATTGTAAAGGCTTATCAGGGAATCACGGGACATCAACGGGGAGAGATTCCTTTTGAGACAAAGGAAGAGATGTTCAATGCCTTTAAGGAATCCCTTGCTCCGTACGTAGATGCAGGTAAATTAGCGATGGTTCTGCTTCAATTTCCTCCTTGGTACGATTGTAAAAAGGAGCATGTTGACTATATCCGGTACTGCCGGGAGCAGCTAAAGGGATTCCCACTATCGTTGGAGTTTCGGAACCAAAGCTGGTTCAAACCGGAGTTCCGGGATAAGACGTTAACGTTTATGAAAAAGGAAGGATGGATCCATAGCATTTGCGATGAACCGCAAGCGGGGGAAGGATCTGTACCACGGGTGTTGGAAACCACTCATAAAGATGCCACGCTCATTCGCTTTCACGGCAGAAATCTGTACGGCTGGAATAAACCGAATGGGGAAGACTGGCGGGAGGTTCGTTATTTATATCGCTATAATCGAGCAGAGCTTGAGGAGTGGATTCCGCATATTCATCAGTTGCACGAAACCTCTGAAGATCTCTATATACTATTCAATAATAATTCTGGTGGAGATGCCGCTGACAATGCGAAAGAGCTCATTGAATTATTAGGCCTTGAATATGGTGGACTTGCACCAAAGCAACTGGATTTATTTTAGCTGACAGGAGATGAAAGACAGATGGAATGGATCGTTCTTCTATCAATCGGACTACTAGCAGGAGCGATAGGATCCCTCGTAGGACTGGGCGGAGGAGTCATCATTGTTCCTGCCCTTATCTATTTCGGTACATATACAAGCTTGATAGAGGGAATGAATCCTCAGACAGCTGTAGGAACATCATTGGTCATTATGATTTTCACAGGGTTATCATCCACCTTGGCTTATTTAAAGCATAAGACCGTTGATTATAAAAGCGGCTTGATCTTCTTTGCCGGCAGTGGGCCGGGTTCAATACTTGGAGCATGGGTAAACAAGGGATTGAACATGGAAAGCTTTAATTTATATTTTGGTATTTTTATGATTCTGATTGCCATTGTACTCATGGTAAGAAACAAGTTGAAGCCTATTGAGAAATTCAAGGATGCCTCTTTTCAACGGGAATTTACCGATCCGGGCGGAAACACCTTCCGATATGGATATCCTCCTGTATTAGGAGCGGCTATTGCCTTTGTAGTTGGATTTACATCTGGTTTATTTGGCATCGGCGGTGGATCATTAATGGTACCTGCAATGATCTTGATTTTTCTTTTTCCACCTCATGTAGCCGTCGCCACATCCATGTTCATGATTTTTCTATCGGCCTTGGTCAGCTCAGGAACGCATGTCATGTTTGGCAATGTCAAGTGGTTGTATGCACTGGCACTCATTCCAGGCGCCTGGATAGGGGCGAAGTTTGGGGCCTATTTGAATACGAAGCTTGAATCAAAAGTCTTAGTGAGTGTTTTACGGATTATATTGATTTTAATTGGAATTCGATTGATTTACCAGGGTATTACAGGATAACATACCTCCAATAGGAGTGAGCAAATAGTGAGAGAAACCATTCATATTTATCATACAAACGACCTTCACAGTCATTTTGAACATTGGTCAAGGATTCGGGATTTTTTGAAGATGAGAAAACAATGGCATCTGGACGAAGGGGAGCCTGTTTATCTATTTGATATCGGAGATCATGTAGACCGCTGGCATCCATTAAGTGAAGCGACTTTAGGAAAAGGAAATGTCGATTTTCTAAATGAAGTCGGCTTTGATGCAGTAACGATTGGGAACAATGAAGGAATTACACTGGACTATGAAGATTTAAACAGCCTCTATGAAAATGCAGATTTTCACGTGATTGTAGGCAATCTATTAGACCGGTCGTCGCAGCTGCCAAGCTGGGTCAAAACCCATCATATTTATCAAACGACTTGTGGCATGAAGATTGGTGTCATCGGATTGACAGCTTATTTCAAACCTTTTTATAAAGCCCTGGGCTGGAATATTACATCTCCGGTGGAGGAGCTTGAGAAATTGGTTCAAGAGCTTCACCCACAGGTGGATATGGTGATTCTTCTTTCCCATCTGGGGATTCGGGATGATGAGCTGATTGCAGAGCGATTTCCCGAAGTTGACGTTATCCTTGGAGCTCATACCCATCATGTTTTGCATCAAGGAAAACAAATTAAGGGAACCATGCTGGGCGCAGCAGGAAAATATGGTCATTATGTCGGTCATATGATGATTGAGGTTGACACTGCCAATAAAAAGATTGTCGGCAAAAAAGCGCAACTTTATGAACAGCAGGAGCTTCCCTTTGTCGAAAAGGAAGAGCAGGAAAATCTCGAGTGGTATCAAGAAGGAGAGGATTTGTTAGGGGAGGAAGTAACCGAGCTTGCCAAACCGCTGCCAGTGGATTGGTTTAATCCTTCAACACTTCCGAATGTGTTATGTGATGCTCTTGCTGAATGGTGCGAGGCTGATTGTGCCTTCCTCAATTCAGGCTTACTCATTGATGGACTGAAGGAGGGGGCAGTGACGAAACAGGATCTGCACCGGATTTTGCCTCATCCCATCAATCCATGTCTCATCGAGATGAAGGGGGCAGAGCTGAAGGAAATCATTAAACAAACATTTAATGAGGAATGGCCGCATCTTCAAGTAAAGGGATTAGGGTTCAGAGGCAAGGTGATGGGCCGGTTTGTATATACGAATATTCAATTCAAAGGCCATGAAATCTTAATCGATCACAACCCGATTGATCCACAGAAGATATACAGGCTTGCCTTACCTGATATGTTCACGTTTGGCCACTTCTTTCCAGACCTTCAAAGGCTCGGGAAAAAATACTTTATGCCTGAGTTTTTACGGGATATCCTCCAGTGGAAATTAAAGCAGTAAATGTATCACCGTTTCCATCCTCACGTCATACATATGAGGGAAAGGAGCGATGACACATGATGAATGTATCTCCGATTACCATTCAGGGACATACCTTTTTAGCGATTTCTGTTGAACTGCCCAAGACCAATCTCCTCGTTGTGACGAGTGATATAGGATATATAATGTGTGGAGCACTGGACGTAGCGTTACTAAATGAGAAATTGAAAGACAGAGGAATCGTTGCAGGAAGAGCCGTCGGTGTAAAAACAATCGACCAGCTCCTGGATGCCCCTCTGGAATCCATCACCTATGAGGCAGAAAATCGCGGCATCACACCGGGCATGACCGGCCGGGATGCATTGTTGAAAATGATATAAGTGTTAAAAAAACCAGCTGCTTTTTTGAAAGCGCTGGTTTTTTTATTGGGTGAATATCAACACCTGCTTTATATTCTTTCATGAATAATTAACAATATATCTGGAAATACACCTTGCAAGAACGTTTTTATCCTTTATAATGGAGATACTAGGAAATTTTGTCGAAAAATGAAAGAATTACATAGGAGAATTCTATGAGGCTTATATCAACTAGGGCTTTGAAACCGGGCATGGTTCTAGCTACAACCGTATATAATATGAGAGGTCAAGCTTTAATTCATGATAACGTTCCGATTACAGAACGCATGATTTTCAGATTGCAGGAGCTTAGTATTCAGTATGTCTATATTGAAGACTCCCTTTCGAAGGGAATCCAAGTAAAGGGAACCGTTTCGAGTAAGGTAAGACAGCAAGCTGTAAACAATATTGAGATGGCCTTTCATCAACTAAGCGCATCGAAAGCGCCACCTGGTGTGCTCATGATTGAAGATAGTGCCAAGCAATTGAAGCAGGTGATTGATGTAGTCTTGTCTGAAGTAAAGGCGAATCATGATCTCCTAACCATTTTGACGGATGTTTTCACATATGACTCCTATATTTTTCACCATTCATTTAATGTGACTTTGTATACGTTATCCATAGGTCTGGAACTTAAACTGTCTACTAAACAGCTCGAGCAGTTAGGCGTGGGGGCAATTTTACATGATATCGGTAAGATGCTTGTGCCGGAGGAAATTCTGCTGAAACCAGGGAAGCTGACAGAAGACGAATTTGGTGAAATCAAGAAGCATTCAGAACACGGTTTTGAGATTTTGCGACAGCTTCATTCTGTGTCCCTGATCATTGCTCACTGTGCGTACCAGCACCATGAGAGGCTTGATGGATCTGGTTATCCACGAGGGATCAAAGGTGAGGATATCCACCCCTTTGCAAAAATCATAGCGGTGGCCGATGTATTCGATGCTATGACGTCAAATCGTGTATATCGGAAAGCCATGCTTCCACATCAAGCGCTGGAGGTATTATATGCAGGAAGCGGTACTCTGTTTGATGCAAATGTGATTGAAGCCTTCAGGTCTTCTGTGGCCATGTATCCGAATGGGATGGTTGTCGAGCTGAATGATGGCCGAAAAGGAATTGTGACCGATCAAAATAAAGGTGTAACGGATCGACCGGTGATTCGGATCATCGAAGAAGATGGACAGGAAATACAAACGCCTTATGCCATGGATTTAAGTACGGAATTAGATAAGGTGATTACCGGATTTGATCCGGATTATGAACCCCAATCTCTTAAAATTAAATAATTTTTTTGCGTTAAACCCCTCTTACTTTGCATACAAATAGCTTGTAAGGGGGGATTTTTTTGTCAAAGTTTAAAACATACAAACCCCGAAGAGGAGGGCCGCTGCCTTTTCGTTATGTGATGATCATCACGATTCTATTCTTTATGATTTCGACTGGATTCGGATTGTGGATCATTAACAAAGGTTTGAAACCGACACTGCTTGCGTATGCTGAAACTCAAACCAGTAGGATCGGTACGTTGGTTATCAATAAAGCGATAAACAAAAAAATTGCCGATGTTCTTGATATTTCGGATATAACCGAAGAAGTAAAGAATACAGAAGGCGACATTGTTTCATTTAAATATAATACTCAAACCATCAACCGGGTTCAGGCAGAAATCACCAACTTAGTTCAACAAAACCTGCAAGAAGCAGAAGAGGGAAATTTAGAAAACCTTGAATTTATTACCGAAGTGGAAATTGATGAAGGAAAGTCTAAAGCAGCGAAAGGGATCACTTACTCGGTGCCTCTAGGTCAAGCGACCAACAACGTGTTACTCGGTAACCTTGGTCCAAAAGTGCCGATTCGCTTCCATTCGATCGGAGATGTCCGTTCTGATATTAAAACTACGGTAGAGCAATTCGGAATTAATAATGCCGTTGTGAAAGTGTTTGTGGAGCTTGAAGTCAATGTCCAGATCATCATTCCATTTGCAACGAAAACCGAAACCATCAAGCAGGATATCCTTGTTGCCATGGGTACCGTTCACTTGGATGTACCGCAGTTTTATAACAATGGTGGAGGAGAATCCAGTCCTTCCATTGAAATTCCCACAAATTAGTCAAGAAAAAAAGTTGTCAAAAGAATGATAGTTTGTTATATTAATAAAGAAAATTTTATAACACACCACATCATCAGTCCGATGGGGTAGAGGCGCAGAGTTCAAGAGTAAGCTGTTTGAGAATGACAACTGTGAGAACAGATGAAAGGGAACTTTTGCCGAAGTAAATATACATGTCGAATGTGTATTTGCTGGGGTTATCTTGAAGAAGGATAACACTGTCATTATAGGGGAATCTCTATAATGGGGAGCTACAGATCGTGATGGAGCACTTAAATTACTTACTAAGGTAATGATAGCTTCTCTATCGTTGCCTTTTTTTATTATCCTCTATCATGCTACGATGGTTCCCCCCTATCAAATAGGAGGAGGACATTATGGAAAACACGATTTACTCACTATTACCACCCCTTTTAGCCATTCTTATGGTTATACTTACGAGACGGGTTCTACTTTCACTGGGAGTAGGAATCGTTGCGTCTGCCTTTCTGTTAGCAGATTTCTCAATTACGAAAACATTAAGCTTTATGTGGGACGCCTTTAAAGGCATCTTTGTCGCAGATGGAGCACTCAACACCTGGAATGTCTATATTATTTTCTTCTTACTCATTCTTGGTGTCATCACAGCATTTGTGAATATTTCCGGCGGTAGCCGCGCATTCGGTGAATGGGCGATGAAACGTGTGAAAACGAGAAAAGGGGCGCAGCTTCTTGCAGCCGTTTTAGGTATCATAATTTTTATTGATGACTATTTTAACGCCCTTGCCGTTGGACAGGTTTCGAGACCCATTACGGATCGTCACAAAATTTCACGTGCGAAACTGGCCTATATCATCGACTCGACATCGGCACCCATTTGTGTCGTTTCTCCAATCTCAAGTTGGGGAGCGTACATCATCGGTATTATCGGTTCGATTCTGGCTACACACAGTATCACAGAGTACACAGCATTTTCGGCCTTCGTTCAAATGATTCCGATGAACCTTTATGTCTGGGCAGCTGTCCTGCTTGTCATCATGGTTGCTGCTAAAGGCCTGGACTTTGGAAAGATGAAAGAGCATGAAGTCAGAGCCCTTGAAACGGGAGCCCTTTATGATCCTGAAAAAGAGATTCCAGGCGAATTGAAGAATGATCTGCCTGTCAGCTCGAAAGGATCAGTAGGTGATCTTGTCTGGCCAATTGTAGCTCTTGTTATCGGTACGATTGGAATGATGCTCTGGACAGGATATCAAGCAGTAGGATCGTTTGACATCCTGCCGATTTTTGAAAATACAGATGTAACGAAATCATTATTATATGGTGGGTTATTCGGTCTCCTTGTTGCACTGATTTTCTTCCTTCGTCAAGTCAGCTTGAAAGGAATCGAAGGGAAAGCCGTTGGAACAGCAGTAGTGGAAGGGATCAAATCCATGCTGCCAGCCGTTTACATCCTTATCTTCGCCTGGACGATCGTCACATTGATCGATCAATTGCAAACGGGTACGTACCTTGCGGGTCTGGTTGAACAATCAAGCTTACCGATGCAGGCACTTCCTGTCATCTTGTTCTTAGTTGCCGGAATCATGGCATTCTCGACGGGAACCTCATGGGGGTCTTTCGGAATCTTACTTCCGATCGCCGGTGAAATTGCTGCAGCGACAGATGTAAGCATCTTACTTCCTGCGATGGCAGCTGTTTTAGCTGGATCCGTATTGGGAGATCACTGTTCTCCAATTTCGGATACAACCATCCTTTCCTCTACAGGAGCAGGAAGCAACCATATCGATCACGTTCTTACACAGCTTCCATATGCATTAATCGGAGCGGTTGCTGCATCGATTGGATACCTTGTATTAGGATTCACTGGAAGTACGCTGTTCGGTCTCGGTGTTGTGATCATATTAATCGTCGCATTCGCTTTTCTGTTTGGTGAAAAAGCAAAACCCGCTGTTTCAGAACAATAATTAAATGAAAAACCAGGAGCTTATCGGCTTCTGGTTTTTTAGTATGTATTCGTATTGATGTCAGGGTATCTACTAAAACACGTGGTGGTATCCCAAAACCCAACTCAACCTTTCCGATCATCAATTCTTCATGGTTCGACAAAATTCTTATAGTGAAATAGTACCTGTCCCGATTAGAAAAAATCTCTCTATATGCTTCAAAATAGCTTTGACAATTGCCTTGGAACTAGCTATACTGACTGTAGATTATAAATAATCTGAAAATATAAAAATTTCGAATACCTTAATATGGTAGTTGAAAAGAACTAGGGGGGAACCAACATGGAGAAACGTGCCCAGTTTGGAACACGAGCAGGATTTATTCTAGCTGCTGTTGGATCAGCAATCGGTTTGGGAAACATTTGGCGTTTTCCAGCAGTAGCGTATGAAAATGGTGGAGGAGCATTCTTTATTCCGTATTTATTCGCTCTTCTTACAGCAGGTATTCCATTATTAGTGCTTGAATTTACGTTAGGTCATAAGTACCGTGGGTCGGCACCACTATCTTATTTCCGTCTGAATAGGAAATCAGAGTGGCTTGGCTGGTGGCAAGTATTAATCGCATTTGTCATTTCTACCTATTATGCCGTCATTATCGCATGGGCGATGTCGTACAGTGTGTTTTCTTTCAATTTAGGTTGGGGGAAGGATACAGAGTCATTCTTATTCAATGACTATTTGAAGCTGACGGTTGATCCCGGTCAGACAGGCAGTATCGTTCCTGGAGTATTCATTCCGCTTGTATTGGTATGGGTGATTACATTAGGGATTCTTTTCAAAGGTGTAAAGAAGGGAATCGAAGTAGCGAATAAGATCTTTATTCCGGCACTAGTTATTTTATTCTTAATAATTGTTGTTCGCGCTTTAACATTACCTGGAGCATTGGATGGTTTAGATGCTTTCTTCAAACCGGATTTCAGCAAAATAGCTGACCCTGGTGTTTGGGTAGCGGCTTACGGACAAATTTTCTTCAGCTTATCCATCGCATTCGCGATTATGATTACGTATTCCAGTTACCTTCCTAAGAAATCGGATATTACAAATAACGCATTCATCACGGGTTTCAGTAACTCAGGGTTCGAATTGCTGGCAGGTATTGGAGTATTTGCTGCTTTAGGCTTCATGGCTCAATCTCAAGGTGTAGGGGTTCAGGAAGTAGTAAGCGGGGGAGTTGGATTGGCGTTTGTGGTATTCCCGCAAATCATTAACGAATTCCCGGCTCTTAACGGTTTATTCGGGTTCTTGTTCTTTGCTTCCCTAGTGTTAGCGGGGCTGTCCTCACTTATCTCGATTACAGAGACTTATGTAGCAGGGGTTTCTGAAAAGTTCGGAATTTCCCGTACCAAAGCTGTTCTATTCGGTGGAGGTCTTTCTGCGATCATCTCGATCTTATTTGCCACTCAGGGCGGATTACTCTTCCTGGATGCAGCAGATTACTTTATCAACCAGTTTGGCGTAGCATTCGCCGGATTAGTTGAAGTGGTGGTGATTGCCTGGTTCCTGCGCAAGTTAGGTGCTTTCCAATCTCACGCTAATGGAATTTCCGATATTCAGCTTGGTGCCTGGTGGAAAATATGCTTAGGCGTCATCACACCAATCGTTCTTGGATGGATGATGTTCGGATTATTCAAAATGAATTTATTAAGAGAATTTGAAACTGAAACTGGAAACTATGGAGGTTACTCAGATGCCTTCATCCTTTACAGCGGATGGTTTGTTGCAGGATTCGCAATTCTTGCAGGTGTTGCCTTCTCATTCAAACGCTGGCATGCGAAAACAGAAGCTGAAAGCTATAAGGAGGTTGGCTAACATGACTGGTAGTGCAATTGCAATGATGATTGTAGGAATGGTCATCATCTGGGGTGGATTAGCAGCTAGTATCATTAACGCTGTTTCCAAATCCAAAAAACAGGTGTAAAGAGAAAAAAGATAAAGCAGACGATGGGTTAACCATTGTCTGCTTTTTTAACGTTTTTTGCTTTTGATTCTCTCCTGACGTTCCCACATGCGTAAGTGAGGGTAAGGATCAAATGACCATTCCGTCAAACCATTATCCTTGTACATTCCGTAGTGCAGATGAGGAGGGAATTTCCCTGATGTCCCAGGGGGGCCGTATCCGGAGCTCCCAACACCGCCAATAACCATTCCCGGTTCCACCACTTGACCTATATGAAGATCTTTAGAGAAACCACTAAGGTGGGCAAAATAATGATACGTATTATTAATGTCACGTATGCCGATACGCCAGCCTCCATATCGGTTCCATCCTTTCATCTCAATGATTCCATACGATGTCGCTCTTACAGGTACACCATAATCAGCAAAGAGGTCCGTCCCTTCGTGAATGCGTCTTCCTCCCCAACCACGGGCATCACCCCAGGTGTTTCGGTAACTGTAGTTGAATCTGAGGGGAAGAGGGAAGGCTTTCTGGTTTAAATGGATGGTATCGTATTGTTTATAGATTTTTGCATTTCCCATGATGATACTGACCGTTTTATCACGTTTGTAATAGTCCCACAGAGCAAGCTTGAAATTATCCCGGTCAATTCCGTATCGTAATATAAAATCTGTCAAAGCAGCCAGTATATCTTCATCACTCTTCAGGCTCGCTTTTCCATCGAAGTCTCCATCCCGGCCTATCCCGTTGAAGAGGGCGATCGTTTCTGGATTGTCATCTTCCCGGTTGGGATTCAGAGGGCCGACCCATTTTTCCGGCTCCATATAGATCGATATAAGTGAAGTGGGCTTTTCCCTATCTTTGCGGGCAAACCGCAGACTGCGTTCGTACTGATCAATAGCAGCAAGATAATACCAGGGAATACGAGTCAGAGCCGCGCTTTTCTGAAATAACTCCATCCTTTTCGTGTGAATCTGTTCGTCTGTCAGCTTTTCTGCAGCAAAGGTTTGACAAGGACCTATCAACATGCAGATAGCGACAAAGGCTAAGAACAATCGTTTGTACAAAATAATCCCTCCATTTTTAGGGGCCTACTTCTAGTTTGTATCGTTCATCGGGATTCATAATCATCAATAAATGGTAATAGGGTATCACATGCTTGTTTTCACTTTTTTAGTATGATAAAGTGACAAAAGAAGTATATTGATGATGGCTTTTTTTACATAAGATGAACGATTGAGAAAGCGTTTCACTCTTTGCCTAAGTCAGAATTATTTAGGATTGGAGATGAGGGGTATGAGTAAGAAAGATGAACACATTCGTAAACCGGATTGGCTGAAAATTAAGCTGAATACGAATGATAACTATATGGGCTTGAAGAAAATGATGCGTGAGAACAACCTTCATACGGTATGTGAAGAGGCTCGTTGTCCTAATATTCATGAATGTTGGGGAACTAGAAGAACAGCTACCTTCATGATTCTTGGAGATATTTGTACACGGGCATGCCGTTTCTGCGCAGTGAAAACAGGCCTGCCAACTGAATTAGATCTGAAAGAACCAGAACGCGTTGCTGATTCAGTTCAATTAATGAACCTGAAGCATGTAGTCATTACAGCGGTTGCACGTGATGACCTGAAAGATGGTGGATCGCAAGTATTTGCTGAAACGGTTCGTGCCATTCGCCGTAAGAGCCCGTTCACTTCCATAGAAGTATTACCTTCCGATATGGGTGGTGTTTTCGATAATATCAAGACATTGATGGATGCAAAGCCAGACATCATGAACTACAATGTCGAAACCGTTCGTCGCTTGACTCCAAGAGTTCGTGCCCGCGCTACTTACGATCGTACATTGGAATTCCTGCGTCGTGCAAAAGAATTAAATCCGGAAATTCCAACAAAATCAAGTATCATGGTTGGTCTTGGGGAAACGAAGGAAGAAATTCTTGAAACAATGGATGATCTGCGTGCAAGTCATGTGGATATTGTGACATTAGGTCAATACCTGCAACCATCTAAGAAACACCTGAAAGTACAGAAATATTATCACCCGGATGAGTTTGCTGAACTGCGTGAAGCAGCGATGGAAAAAGGCTTCAGTCACTGTGAAGCAGGACCCCTCGTTCGTTCTTCCTACCATGCAGATGAGCAAGTTAATGCAGCTGCCAAAGCAAGACAAGCAGCCGGTGAGCAAGAAGTTCAAAAGGCATAACTTTTCATATAAAAAAGGACTGACTTGAAGGAGAAGATCTCTAACAGTCAGTCCTTTTTGTAGCAAAGAGCTTCTGTTCTCTAATTAATCGACCATGTTATCTGTGTTATCTTTTCGCTTTTGGCGGTCTTTGTTGATTTTGTGGACATCATCGTCTTGCATTTCGTATTTCTCGGATGTCATTTCACCATTTGGATTTTCACCTGCGTCTACATTTCTTCCCTGAGGAGAATCCTGAAGCATAAGGTTGATGGTATCATCAATGGCTGTGTTGGCGTTACGGCTGTCGCTATCCATTTTAGCCAGGTTTTCAACATTGCGCATCAGGCTCTTGTCATCGGTCACATAGACATGGTACCAACGGGGAATAACCGACATGGCTGTTTTCTTTACTTGGTCGGCTACTTCAAAGCGGCCGTCTTTATCCTTTTTGTCAGTCACGTATGAAATCAGCACTTCTTCGTCAGTGACAAGAGTGGAACAATCCTTGACGTCTGGAAGAGAGACACTCATTTTGCTGATGGTGTCGGCTACTTGTTCCCGATCGATGCTGTACATATCCTTTGTGGAAATGGTTTGTCCACCTGTGGGACTTTTCTGTTGCCGAACATAGCCGAAGTCCTCACCGCGGTGAGCTCCTTTTTTCGTCCAGCTATTTTCGTTGTACAGGTCTTCCCGGTCATTCACGTTAATGGTATTTCCATTGTTGTGAAACATTTCTTCATTGGCCGTGTCAATTCCATCACAAGCAGTTCCGATTAGCGCAATACTTAGTACAGTTGTACCCAGAATGAATTTATTCAAGTTAAACACCCCCTATTTGATAGGGTGACCATCTCTTATGACAATTTTTCATAGTAATTAATGGACAATCCGTTATAATTTAAGATAAGGAAATGAAAGTGGGTGGACAAGATGATTTGTGTGCAGAATACATGCTACGAAATCGTTGAAGAATTTAGAGACGGATTCAACGAAGAAGCATTTAAGGAAAGATATAGCGACATCTTAAGTAAATACGACTTTATCCTTGGGGATTGGGGATATGGCCAGCTCCGCTTAAAAGGATTCTTTGATGATCATAATCAAAAAGCCTCTTTTGACACAAAGGTGAGTACACATAAGGATTATTTGTATGAATACTGTAATTTTGGCTGCGCTTATTTTCTTGTGAAAAAAGTTAATAAATAATGGTGAAAAAGGAACAAACCGTCCAGTTTGTTCCTTTTGTTATTTTACTTATTTTCAGTATATGGAGGTTCTTCATTCACATCGGGATCTGCATGAACAGGGTGTGATCCAGGCTCCTGACGTGGGATATCCTGATGAAGTGATTTATTTTCATAGTTGAAAGCACTGTAGTATCGCTGTCCTTCTTTCCAAGGAGTGCTTTTGTTCTCAACGGGAGTATGCTTTCCTCGGGGAGAGCCGTATGGCCCTTCTGGCAGTGTTTCCGGCACGATAAAATTGCGGTATGTTTCAACATTGGAAAAGTCACTATATACTTCTTCTTCTTTGTCTCTTGGTTCTTTACTCATATATCTCCCACCTTTCATACTTGTAGTATGTGAGAGTGGAGTGGACTTCATTCTTAATAGTGCCCTGTTAGAACGACTACATAATGATTTCTCCTAAGAAGTCCCTCAATTCATCGGCTTCTTCCTCCGTCAGCTTGAATACACTTTCTACATATCCGGGTTCATCAAGGTCATCCCTGCCAACGATCGCAAATCGACTGCCTTGAAGGTCTAATACTAAAGATTTGCCGTAATAGCGATCGGTTTGGGTAATCGCTAAGTCGTACCGCTGATTTTCCCCCATAAAACTCACAAAACGTGTTTTTGTATTTTCTGTATCATCGTATAAATAAAATCGTTCACTCATGATGATGTCCTCCTCTTTTTTTGCTTATCTCATCATAACAAACTGAGCTGAGAAATGCAGGATGTACCTGTATGACAGTGAGGGAAATATGTTAAAATAAAGGGGAGGATATCGTTCATAGAGAGGGGTGCACCATGTATTTCGTAGACAGAGAAAAGATAGAGGAAATATTATTGTATATGTATGAGCAGTTAAAGACTGTTAGAGCACTTGATCAATGGAACGGGACATTAGAAAAATTAGCTTTGGAGCGAATGGCTCATACGATTATTGAATCTATACTCGATGTAGGAAACAGTATGATCGACGGTTTCATTATGAGAGATCCAGGAAGCTATGAGGATATCATTGATATTCTTCTGGATGAAAAGGTCATTGGAGACAAGATGAGTGAGGATCTTAAAAGACTTGTTGCAGAGCGTAAGGTTCTTGTTCAAGAGTATACAGCCATCGACCATGAGCAATTACATACGATTTTAAACGAGGTATTCCACTCATTAGAGAAGTTTCCCCAACAGGTTCAGAGCTACCTTGAAAATGAATTGGGACCTGTGTCTGCCTTTAAAAATTAATCAGTATTTGACAGCGCTTTCTAAACAGGGGGCGTTTTGTTTTATTTATGGAATACATTTACCGAAAATGGCACCGGCTCTCCGGTGATTGGGACATACTATACACAAGCATATGGAGGTACACAATGAAAGAATATAAAGGTTACTTAATTGATTTAGATGGCACAATGTATAGAGGAAAAGAGAAAATTGAAGAAGCGGGAGATTTTGTTAAACGATTACAAGAAAAGGGATTACCTTATCTGTTTGTCACCAATAATTCTTCAAGAAGACCGGAACAGGTTGCGGAGAAATTGCAGTCATTCGATATCCCTGCCGCGAAGGAACAGGTATTTACTACTTCCATGGCGACAGCTCAGTATATGGCGAAGAAAAAGCCGAATGGGACGGCTTATGTGATCGGTGAAGAAGGAATCCGTTCAGCATTGGAAGAGAACGGCATCACCCTTCAAGATGAGAAACCTGATTTCGTGGTAGTGGGAATTGATCGTGATATTAATTATGAGAAGTTATCCCTCGCTTGTTTAGGTGTGAGGAATGGAGCTACCTTTATTTCAACCAATGGTGATATCGCAATTCCGACTGAAAGAGGGTTGCTTCCAGGGAACGGTTCCCTTACGTCAGTTGTCACAGTTTCCACACAAACCGAACCGGTCTTTATCGGGAAGCCTGAATCGATCATTATGGAGCAGGCGCTAACTGTATTAGGTGTGCCCAAGGAAGATACGTTAATGGTTGGGGATAATTATGATACAGATATTTTGGCCGGGATAAACGCCGGACTTGATACACTGCTTGTTCATACAGGAGTAACAACCAAAGAAGCTTTGAGTTCGAAGTCTATTCAGCCAACCTATACAATTGAAACGTTAGATGAATGGCATCTATAACAATAAAAAAGTGGGGGCTGTATTTACAGCCTCCACTTCCTCTAAACCCTTCTGAGTACTCAAAAGAAAAAATTTTTAAATTAGTAACATATTCATAATAGACAACCCTCGTTCGTATAAGTAAAATAGAACTAGTGTTAAAAGAAGTAATCAAAATACTATTTATACTCGTGGGACCTATGTAAGGGTCTTTTTTATGACTGTCTATGCCTCTATAGATAGTGGGTGAGTATAGATAATAGCAGGAACGAAAATTATACTCCTAAAGTATTATGTGGTTTTTCCTCTAACTAATTTTTCCATTACACATATTTGAGTACTCATAAGGACCAGGAAGACAGGATTTGAAAAAACAATAAGAATATAAAGATTTTTCTTGAAAAATATTACGAAAAGAAGTGTAAAGGTATGCAACTAGGGTAAACAACTAAGGTAGTAGGGACTATTAGCATTGATACCTTTTCAATTTCTAACTATTCTTTACGAATGCAAACAACTTTAAGAATGAAAGTCACTGTTTCTTATTGATTTTCGAAACATTCCACGTCATTTCTAAAGAATTTTTAAAAGGGTAGTGAGGTAATGAGTATTACAGTTACAGGACTTGTCGGAAAGAAAATAAGGCACCATAGAAGAGCAAAAGAAATCACCATACAAGAATTAAGTCGCAAATGTGGATTGACAGTTAATTACATTTCGTTGATTGAAAAGGGAGAGGCGAACCCGTCCCTGAATAAGTTGAATGCCATCGTATGTGCTCTGGACGTACAGTGGGAAGATATTATGCCGACTTGCGAGGAACACGAAGACATCTACAATCAAACGATTCTTTAATGAACTAATTTTCTCTTTTTAATTTCTTGTTCGATCAGAATGATAAATTCATTACTGAGTTTTAACTGTTTTGCTTTCTTATAAGCATCAATAAGGGCTTGGTCACTTAGGAGCCGGATAGGATTTCACCTCAATTATTCTTCGTATGTAGCATGTGAAATTCTCTGGAATCTCATTAAAGTGATAGCCTTTATTTGGTGTTTATTCATACAGAAGCCTTGTTATAGCTATGTTGACGTAATTACAACTATAGTTGTAATTATATAAAACAATTCATCGTTGTGCAATAATAAAGTTGGTTAAAAGGATCTATTTATATGAAGTATATAATCATTTAGGGAATATAGTATGATTATTTTGTTAGCGTATTTATCCACTTCTTCTATCACTAAAAAATCAGACGACCCCTGTCGTCTGATTTGGATAATTATTCAACCTCATTCTGCACATTTCGCCCTGTGTGCCAAACGACTGGAAGCAGCCGCTGCAATAGCTCCGACGATATCATCCAAAAAGGTATGACACATACCGGATGACTTATCATTGAGCCTCTCCAGAATTCCGGGTTTTTGCTTGTCGATATATCCGTAGTTCGTAAATCCGATCGAACCATATACATTCACAATTGAAAAGGCCAGGATTTCATCCACACCATATAGTCCTTCATCTACTTCAATAATCGCTTGAAGCGGTTCTTCAAGCATTTTTTTCTCAGCCAATATATCAAGTTGAATACCTGTCAGTATTGCATTCTGTACTTCCCGCTTCGTTAACACACGTTCAACATTATAGACACATTCCTTTAGTTCAAGATCAGGATGATATTTTTGTTGAAGGTACATGACCAATTGAGCGATATCTTCAATCTCCACTCCTCTTTCATGCAGCCATTTACGTGCCGTTTTCTCTAATAAATCCATTGATTCTTTATCCTTCATCCTATTCACCTTTTCTTTGAAAGATTATAAAACCCCTATTTCGATTAGACGAAGCCTTGTTTTACACATATGATTCCTATTTAAAAAATAGACATAATAATAGCTTCTACTCTCATTCTTGCCCATCTCCAGTTTCAGATATTCATAAATGTCCTTAAAGGTTATATTCATATAATGTGTGTCCTTCAAAATGAAGGGAAATGACAATATGAAAAAGAACTTCTTTGCCACAGATCACCCTGCGAAAAAGAAAAAGACGGTCACTTTAGATAGGAGAGATCAACATGTCTCAAGAAATATTAATCAATCATTTTGGATTGCATCCAGAGCGGGCATTCTTTGATGGAATGATGAATCGATATATGGTTGGGGGGTTAGTATATAGTATTGTCGGCGTAACGAATATGGAACAAGAAACCTTGGTGGAACTCTACAAATTGGCAGAGCACCTAAAAAGTCAGGGGGATCGGCATGTTTCAACCTTCGTCCCTAACAACGAAGGAAGATTTCTAGTTGTCGAAAAAGATAAAGACTTTGTGGTACTGCGAAATGAAAGCATCCAATCCCCCTCTGATAATAGGCTGGGAAGAAAGTTAAGCAAATTCCATTTCAGGGGACGGACATTTGAAGAAAAAGTGGAGAAAATAAATCGTATGGGACAGTGGAAGAGTCTGTGGGAAAAGCGGCTTGCCCAGTTAGAGAAAGCGTACTATCAGGTTATCCAGGATCAGCCTGCTGATGAGTTTGAGCGTCGTTTTGTTGAGAGCTATCCTTATTACAGTGCTTTGTCAGAGAACGCCATTCAATACTTGGTGGATACGGAGCTTGATGAGGACCCGAAGCAAGAGGATGCAGGCACGATTTGCCATGAACGTTTTCTTCAATCCACATGGGGGACTGAGGTATGCATTCATTTTCCTTTTCAGTGGGTGTTCGATCACTGCAGCCGGGACATTGCGGAGTGGGTGAGGGAAAGATATTTCATGAGAAGCCAAACGTTTCATCCTGAGCTTCAGGAATTTATGAGAGAGTATGAATCCATCACCCCACTTTCGCCATTCTCATGGAGACTGCTGTATTCACGGCTTCTGTTTCCCCTTCATTATTTCGAATGCATCGAGGAATATTATATTTCGGAATCTGAGCAGAAGAAGAAGATAGTGGAAGAGAAGCTGGAGAATTATCTGAAAAATTCTCATCAATATGAGGCCTTTCTGTCTGACTTTTATCATATGTCCGAAGTTCCGGTGGAAAAATGGGGAATTCCCCTTGTTGCATGGCTGTAAATGATCAATGTCTTCACAGACTTTAACCCCCTGCATCCCTTTACTTTTATGCTAAACTGAAGGAAAGTGAAGGGAAGGTAGGGGAGACATATGAAGCCATCCATATACATTACGAGAAAATTGCCTGAATCAGTGATTGCACCATTGCAAAGCGAATTTGAAGTCGATATGTGGGAACATGGGGATGTCCCGGTGCCAAGGGATATTCTTCTCCGTAAAGCAGAGAGATCCACTGCTTTACTTACGATGCTGTCGGACCGGATAGACAAACAGCTATTACAGAACGCTCCTTCTTTGAGGGTAGTGGCCAATCTTGCGGTGGGCTATGACAATATAGATGTTGAAGCCTCTAAAGAATTAGGCATAATCATTTGCAACACGCCGGATGTCCTAACGGAAACTACGGCTGACTTAACCTTTGCTCTGTTAATGGCGACAGCAAGACGAATCGTTGAAGCGGATCGTTATATTAAAGAAGGAAAGTGGAAAAGCTGGTCACCCCTTCTCCTTTCCGGCATGGATATTCATCACAAAACCATTGGCATCGTCGGGATGGGAAGTATTGGCGAAGCGGTAGCCAGAAGAGCCAAGGGGTTCAATATGAATGTTCTTTATCATAATCGTTCCAGGAAGCATGAAGCGGAAAGAGCCCTTGGTGTTCAATATGTAACCTTTGAAGACCTCCTAATACAGTCTGATTTCGTTGTTGTGCTGGCTCCACTTAACGCGGGAACGAAAGGCATGTTCCAGGAAGAACAATTCACCATGATGAAAAAAACAGGGATTTTCATCAATGCAGCCCGTGGAGCAATTGTAAATGAAGAGGCATTAGAAAAAGCATTAAAGAGGGGTGACATTGCAGGTGCTGGATTGGATGTATTCGAAGCAGAGCCGATTGATACCGATCATCCACTTCTTGCCTTTGATCAAGTTGTCGCCATCCCCCATATCGGCAGTTCCTCGAAAGAAACGCGTTATGAAATGATGGCCTTATGCGTGGAGAACATTCAGGCAGTATTAAAAGGAGATCAACCGAAGACGGAAGTACAATGGAAAAAAGCCTAAATCCGATTAAGGATTTAGGCTTTAACGTGAATGGAATTAGAATACTTGCTCTACTTCAACGATGCCTGGAACTTCTTCCACTAAAGCGCGTTCGATTCCTGCTTTTAGCGTGATCGTTGAACTTGGGCAGCTTCCACAAGCACCTAGAAGGCGTAATTTAACGATTCCGTCTTCAACGTCCACTAGTTCACAGTCTCCACCATCGCGAAGTAGGAACGGACGTAATTTATCTAATACTTCCTGAACTGGTGCAATCATTTCGTTTTCAGCCATAATTATCTACTCCTTTCCTTACTCTCTATTATAATGACATATTCACAAAAAATCTATCAACCTGCAAACTATTGGGAATTTCTTTTTTGGAAATGGATTATTACGGAAATCCCACTCACTTTGAGTAACTCCAAGAAAAGTGAATTTACCATGAGTTTAGTGTAATAACATGGACCGTTCCTTTCCGCTCCAGGCACAAGATTCCCCGGGGAGGAAGAAAGCCTCCTCGGGCTTTGCCCTGCGGGGTCTCCACTTTTCCTCTACATCCCGCAGGAGTCAAGTGCCTTCCGCTCCAATCCACTCTGTGCTTCTATTTTTCAGACAATTTCAATCTTGGGAAACTTCACATCAAGTTTCTGCTTGTGTTATCCCAATAGACCTATGTCATTCAATTCCCTTCAGTGAGAATCAATTTTTAAAAACTGAAATACATTTCGCAGTGTTGGATTTCCCCTTTTGTTCTAGAGAGTTGTAAAAATCACTTGGAGAGAGTATTAATTAGACTGTTTTCTCTCTTATAAGCTCTGTTACGAAATCTTCAATGGATGGTGAGGGGAACTGCGGAGACTCCTGCGTAAGTACGGGCGTGCCGAGACCCCGTTCGGCTAAGCTGAGGAGGATCGGCCGAACGCTAGCTGCAAGCGGAGCGGTTCCCCTCACCATCCTGCACAACTGGATGACAGAGCACATAGCAGTTCTCATGTAATAAAAAGAAAAGATTTGCGAACAGCTCATAAGAAATTATTAAAAAGCAATTTCCAGTAGAGAAATTCATACATTATCGTTCCAACCCGGCTGCTTTTTTTGTAAAATAAACAAGAGAGGGAAACAAAGGGGAGAGAGTGATATGGTGAGAAAACCTGTTGAGCTTTACGTATATGGGGCAGAAATACTTTGTCCAAGCTGCGTGAACTTACCGTCAGCGAAAGAAACGTACGAATGGCTTGAGGCTGCTGTCAGTCGGAAGTACCCAAACCAGCCCTTCGTGATTAAATATGTAGATATTCACAATCCTCCTGAAGATGAAGTCGTAAAGCAGTTTGCTTCAAGAGTGATCGAAGAAGATATGTTCTATCCCATTGTCCTGTTAGAAGGAAATATTGTCGGCGAAGGGAATCCCCGTTTAAAAACGATTTACTCTGAGCTTGAAAAGTATGGGTATAAAGCGGTTTAGTTCTTAGGGATGGTTAGCCTTATGAATGGATCATTAGAGCTGCATTAAAAAAAGAACCGCGCGCATCGCGGTTCTTTTTTCATCATCCATTATGATACTTATACATCCACAACACACCGGATTTCAACAATCGAGCGACACGACCTGTGATGGAGCGCTCGTTCACCAGGCCGAAACCATGTTTTTTTCCTAGTGAACCGAGAATTCCTTTAAGTTTGATCTTAGGTAATTCTGCAGGGAGTTCCTCGTTTTTCCAACGCTTAAGTAAAACGGTCACGATTTGTTCTGCTTGTCCCTCAGCAAGCTGGGCACTTGGAGCTTGAGGAAGGCTTGCGCAGTCACCGACCACGTACACATTCTCATCTTGAGGCAGGTTATGATACTTTGTCAGAATGACGCGACCGCTTGCATCTTTTTCAACATCCATATCACGGACGACCTTGCTTGGCTGTATACCCGCCGTCCAAACGATGGCATCGCAGAAAATCTGTTCTTCATGGTTATGAAGGGTGTTTGGCTCCACTTTTGTAATATTCGAGCCATTGACGATGTCTACGTCATTCTCGTCGAACCACCCGTGAACATAAGAACTTAGACGCTCAGGGAAGGCGTTGAGAATACGGGGACCGCGATCGAATAATTTAATTTTCAGATCAGAACGGCTTTCACGAAGCTCACTCGCAAGCTCAATCCCGCTTAAACCAGCTCCAACGATTCCAACGATCGAACCAGCTGGAAGATTACATAAGGTTTGGTATGTCTTACGGGATCTTTCTATTGTTTGAATGGAGTAAGTATGTTCGTCAGCACCAGGAACATTATGATATTTATCCTCACAACCGAGTCCAATCACAAGGTCGTCATAAGGAACTGGATCTTGATCTTTCATCTTTACGAGTTTGTTTTCCATGTCCACTCCGGAGATATCTCCGTACACATAGGATAAACGGGCATGTTCCGGGAATGATACGCGTACATGTTGATCTGAAATCGTACCAGCGGCTAAAGCATAGTATTCCGTCTTAAGACAGTGGTAAGGATTTCGATCAATCAGGGTAATCGATACATCTTCAGGTAATTGGTTGGGTAATAAGCGAAGAAGGACGCGCATATTCCCATATCCTCCGCCAAGCAGCACTAATTGTTTCATGAAAAATTTCCCCTTTTTTGCACTCTACATTATGAATGAAATAGTGTGTTTGAATATGATTTATATCCCATAAATTATATGGGACAGGATTGAAAGGACATTCACGCCGAAACGGGTCCTGAAAAAGTAAGCATTTTCAATATGAAGCATAATTCGGGCATTTATCATATTAATAAACCTATTAACATTAAAAGTATATCGAAATAGTGGCGTTTTCACAACAGAAATAAGCGAAAATGTTCACAATCTGTTATACCATTACATGGAATCAAATGATTGACGATAATGATAAAAAAAGATAGCATAACAATGAGTAGTGAGGTGATAGAATTGAAACCAATAATAGAATTTTGTATAAGCAATCTTGCTAGTGGTGCGCAAAAAGCGCTTGAGATATTAGAGAGAGACCCAAACCTTGATGTCATTAAGTATGGATGCCTGGGTTACTGCGGGAAATGCGCCCAATCCTTTTATGCTCTCGTCAATGGTGAAGTCGTAACAGGGGATACACCTGAAGAGCTGGTGGATCATATCTATCAATTTCTTGAAGACAATCCGATGTTCTAAAGAAAAGCTGGTCTTGTGACTGGCTTATTTTTTGTTTGTAAACTGAGTTAAAATAAAAAACTAGTGGACACTCTCCACTAGTTTTCTTTTAAATGGACTTAGTTTCTTTATAGAGCTCACGAATTTCGTACCAGCTCTCTCTGGCCATTTCAACGATTTTCGGTTCGGTGGAGAGATGCTGATTACTGATCACTTTAGATAAATAAACCACCGATTCCTCGATTTTATCCTGTCTTCTCAATAATTCCGCGATGATATACAATAGCTTAGTTTCGGACATCAAAGAACCTGATACACCATCTGTCAAATAGGCATCAATGTATTCATGAGTAGCAAGGTTGATGAATCGTCTTTCCTGTTCTTTTTCTTGGGTCTTTCGATAAAGCCAGGCTGTCCGAAGGTATAATCCTGCTATGGTCACCTTTTTTTCCTTTTTAATAAGGGCACAGTAGGCGGCCAATTTATATGTATTGATCCCATCTTCGTATGACCTCTGTTTTCCATAATCCTGTGTCTGCCAGTGCAGGCTGATTTTCTTTTCCAGCTCAGCTTTGAGAACAGGAGGTATGTATGTTGTGAAATCATCTGTATATGAAAATCCACACTTTGGGCATACAGAAACATTATAAAGTAAAGGATTTACATCCATTAACTCATAAAGGGGACAAAAGTCACTGTCATAACCTGCTACCTTCACAAAGCGAGATCTGATCCTTGTTGTACTGTACGAGTGTTTACACGAAAGACACTGTGTTTTTTTATCATAAAAGGGCGTCACTACCGTCATGAATACCACCTCGTAATCGGGACTATTTTCCTTATTATACCTTGATGGAAGGGTAAAGGACCAGTGTTTTTTTAAAGAATGATAAGCAAAAAGTCATGGTTGATGGATAATAATATAAAGTTTCCTTTCAATCATTCACCAAAGCCCCTTTGGTTGAGTAGTAAAATAGAAAGGAGTATACTAAGAAGTAAGAAATATAAAGGTTGGGGGTGTAATGAATGAGTGAAGTAGTCATTCTGACAGAAGCCGCGGCCCTTCAGATTAAAGAAATGATGAAGGAACATGACGAAACAGATGCCATGTTACGAGTAGCGGTAAAAGGGGGAGGCTGTAGCGGCCTTTCTTACGGTATGGGATTTGAACATGAGCTCCAGGATGGGGATACAACGCTGGAACAGCATGGAATCAAGCTTGTTGTAGCAAAAAATGATGCTGCCATTTTGAACGGTACCAAAATAGATTACAAGCAGTCCATGATGGGCGGCGGGTTCACCATCGATAATCCAAACGCCATCGCTTCATGCGGATGCGGATCATCGTTCGTGACGGCGACGAATAAGGGTACGCCGGAGAATTGTTGATAAATTAAAGGGACGGACCTCCATTTTGGAGGTCCGTCCCTTTTTGATTAATGGAGATTTTTTAGCGCTTCTTCAACAGGTGTGTCACCACTCAGGATTTCGAATACTTTATGGTTCGTTTCTTCGATGGTCAGGGAGTCGACGAGTACTTTCGCGACATCTTCACGTGATATGTCTCTGCTTTTGTCTTCAATGGAAGTAGAAGCCTCAATCTTTCCTTTCCCTTCATCCAATGAAAGGGAGCCAGGTCGGACAATTGTGTAATTCAGACCGCTTTCTTTCAAATAGGCATCCGCTGCTCCTTTCGCTTTCAAGTAAAACTGCAGGGCATCCGGGCCGCTTGACGGGTTATCTGCACCCATTGAGCTAAGCATCACAAAGCGCTCAATTCCCATCTTCTTCGCATAATCCACTGCTTTCTTTGCACCTTCCTGATCGATCGCAAGTGTCTTATCGTCTCCTGTTGAACCACCGCTGCCAGCAGCAAAGATAACGGCATTCACATTTTCGAGTGCGTAGGAGAAGTCCTTTTCGAGATCTGCGACAATCGGTCTCGCCCCTAGGTCTTCCATATCCTTGGCCTGTTCTGTCTTTCGAATCATAGCTCTCACGAAATGTTGACTGCTGTTTGAAAGTTCTTTCACTATGTGTCGGCCAGTATGACCGTTTGCTCCAATAACTAGTACATTCATGCATCCATCATCCTTTATCTAAGTTTTTTTATCTTATTATTGGTCTACCCATTAACTGTTAAAATAAACAATTTGATGGGTCGATGTGAAGAGAGCTAACTAAAAAGAGGGTCAGGAATAGTTATCCTGACCCTCTTATAATGATCTTTAGTCTGAAAACATGGATGTACTGTGCATTGGTTGGACTCTTGCTTTTGGATCCATATAAGCTTTGGCATTATTGACAGCTGTCGGTGCTTCGCCAAATCCACTGGCAATGAGTTTGACTTTCCCATCATAGGTACTGATATCACCTGCTGCATAAATGCCTGGAATATTCGTTTCCATTCTCGAGTTAACGACGATTGAATTCTTTTCGATTTCCAGTCCCCAATCCTTGATCGGACCAAGTGATGAAACAAAGCCAAAGTTCACGATCAGCTCATCCAGATCAATAATCTCCTTCTCGTCACCCTTTGTTTCTTCCAAAATCAGCTGATTGATTTTGTTCTCATCCACAACCAGCTCTGAAGGAACATAAGGTGTTTTCAGTTCTACGGTTGAGTTGTGCAAATTCTCCACACTATGTTCATGTGCTCTGAATTTATCTCTTCTGTGAACGAGGTAGACTTTTTCTGCAATCGGCTCAAGCATAAGGGCCCAGTCAACGGCAGAATCACCACCACCACAAATGACAACCTTCTTGCCTCTGAAGTGCTCCAGGTTATCAACAAAGTAATGAAGATTCTTACCTTCAAATTCAGATGCATGCTGGAGTTCCAGGCGTCGAGGCTGGAATGCACCGTTCCCTGCTGTGATGATGATTGTTCTGGAAAAATGAATTTCTTTATCGGTTGTGAGCTTAAACATGCCATCAGCTTGTTTTTCTACACCTTCCACGGCTTGCTCAAGACAAATCGTCGTCTCAAATTTAGCCATCTGCTCTTTTAAATTATTGACAAGATCCTGGGCTTTCACTTTAGGAAAACCGGCAACATCATATATGTATTTCTCAGGATATAGAGTGGCTAGCTGTCCCCCGAGTTGTGGTAAACTTTCAATGATCTTAACTGATGCTTTTCTCATGCCGCCATAGAACGCCGTAAACAATCCTGTAGGGCCGCCGCCTATGATTGTAATATCATACACTTTTTGATCTTCCTTCAACTAGATCCCTCCAACAATTAAGATGTATTACATTTTAATTTATTCTATCATAGAGCAATCGATTCTTCACAGTAATTGAAATTATAATTGGGAATAATCAGTCTTTTCGGGGAGACCCCTTACGACTTTTGAATGAGTGACTCTGACATGTTTTTCGATGTGTCCAGCTCCGGCAGGTTCACCTTATGCTTGTCGCCTCTGGGCAAAGCCCTTACGCTTTTCGGTGATGTCCAGCTCCAGGGCTTAGAGGCTCGAGGTCATAAGTCAAACCAGCCAAAAAGGCAAAAAAGCGCCTTTCCGGCAGGTTCGTCTTATGCTTGTCGCCTCTGGGCAAAGCCCTTCCGCTTTTCGAAGTGTCCAGCTCCGGCGGCTAGCCCCTCGAGGTCATAAGTCAAGCACACCAAAAAGGCAAAGAACGCCTTTCCGGTGCACTTGCCTTATGCTTGTCGGGCCTGAGCAAGCCGCCTCCGCTTTTCGGAATATTCTTAAGTTTTCAATTTCCTATATATATCTTGAAAATGGATGGTAAAAAGAATATTATGTAATGTAGGCATAATGTTAAGAATTTATGACAATTCTCGCATAAGTATGTAGTAGTTCGTGAAATACGTCACATACTTTCTTGTTTATCGTTTTTATTTATTTTTCATACAATACTTTCCTTTTAAATGAAGGAAAACTTCTCGTTTGATTTGTTTCAGTTTCTTTTCTATAGGGAAAAAGGTAATAGCATCAGATTGAACGGGATAAAAAAGCATGATGTGGAGGACTCTAAGAGTATCCAAAGCAAATTTATCAAAAAAGGTGGATGTGATTCAGTTGAGAAAGCCAAGAATCGTTGTATTAGGTGCAGGTTATGGTGGATTAATGACGGTAACTCGTCTTCAAAAGCAGTTAGGTACAAATGAAGCAGAAATTATTTTAGTTAATAAAAATGATTATCACTATGAAACCACTTGGTTACACGAAGCTTCTGCAGGTACACTTCATCATGATCGTGTACGTTACAACATTAAAGATGTTGTCAACACAAGCAAAGTAAATTTCTTACAAGCTACTGTTGAAGATATTAAAGTAGAAGAAAAGAAAGTCATCACAAGTGACGGTGTGGTAGAATTCGATTACCTTGTTGTTGCATTAGGTGCAGAATCTGAGACATTCGGTATCCAGGGTCTTCATGAGCATGCATTCATGATTTCGAACATTAACTCTGCCCGTCAGATCCGTGAGCATATTGAATTACAATTTGCTACGTATAAAAACGAAGAAGAGAAGAAAGACGACCGCCTTACAATCGTTGTAGGTGGAGCAGGATTCACTGGAATCGAATTCTTGGGTGAATTAGGTAACCGTGTTCCTGAACTTTGTCATGAATATGATATCGATCGCAAGAAAGTACGCATTGTGTGCGTGGAAGCTGCACCGATGATTCTTCCTGGATTCGATCCTGAGCTAGTGAAATACGCGCGTGCCAAGCTTGAGAAAAAAGGTGTGGAATTCCACATCGGAACGCCGCTTAAAGAAGCGAAGGCTGACAGTGTCTTAATCGCTAAAGGTGAAGATGAAGTAGAAGAAATCAAGGCTGGTACGATTGTATGGGCGGCAGGTGTACGCGGTAACTCCATCATCGAAAGAGCTGGAATCGAAAACATGCGTGCCCGTGTGAAAATCAGCAAAGATCTTCGCGCTCCAGGTCATGATAACATCTTCATCATCGGTGACTGTTCACTTATGATCAATGAAGAAACTGAGCGTCCATACCCGCCGACTGCACAAATCGCGATGCAGCAAGGTGAAGTATGTGCCCGCAACATTGCTTCTTTACTGCACGGTAAGGATCATTTGGAAGAATTCACTCCAGACATCAAAGGAACAGTTTGTTCACTGGGTGAAGACGACGCAATCGGTGTCGTTTACGGTAAGAAAATTACAGGAACAAAAGCTTCGTTCATGAAGAAGGTAGTCGATAACCGTGCGCTTTACATGGTTGGTGGACCATCCCTTGTCTTCAAAAAAGGAAAGTTCAAATTCTTTTAAGCTGTAATGAAGAAAAAAATGAAAAAGCAGGGTGGATTCCGCTCTGCTTTTTGTTATGGGGAAAATCCAGGAAAATAATTCGCCTAAATGAGTGTGAATTATTTTTCTTAAAATTCTGTAAATTTTAAGAAAAAAAGAGATAATGAAAGAAAAACACAAATGTATTCGCTTTCTTAGAGGTACATCCCCTATAATGTCCCTTTTCTTTATTTGAGATAGATGATATATTATCAGAAAATTAAGAAATTAAAGAAAAGGGAGAGGGAATTATGAGAGCTACTGCAAGTACTAAAACGAAATACTGTCTATATTGTTCAGGAAAAGGATACTTTCAGTTAGTATTGGGTGGTTCTGAAACGTGTCCGTGTTGCGGAGGCAGTGGGAAGCAGAAATAAGCCCTAAGAAATAGATGAAAAGCAGACCTGATGAGGGTAGATACTTCTATTGGAGGTATGGATCCTGATTCGGGTCTGTTTTTTTGTCACCTGATATGAGACATATGTTTATTTTGTGAATAAGCTACAAATCTTCCCCGAAAATATTGACGCTTCATTACACTAGGGGTACACTAATCTTTAGTGTTTATGGAGGTGTAAATGGTAAAATGCCTATACATGTAATGATTATTTCGATGCTTCTATTTTTTGTTCTATTTTTCGGAATAGGCTTTTTGTTAAATATGTTATTGCGTATGACGTGGATAATGGCGATCATTTATCCTATTGTCGTCATTTTCATTGTGGATGATGTTCGTTTTATAGATTATTTCCGAAATGCAGGAGAGTCCTTTTCTGAGTTAGGTACGAAAATCAGCCATCTGGCTGTAGCCGATCTTGTGATATTAGGAAGTGGGCTGGCAGGAGCGATCCTTTCAGGAGTCGTAATGAGGATCTTAAGAGCAAAAGGATATCGAATGTTTTAAGCAGGTCCGTTTAACCGAGGTGTCTTTCTCGAGTTGAACGGTTTTTTTATTATGATTTTTTTATAAAAAGTGTACATAATAGTTTAAGGAAGAATTATCTTCATCCCACTGTTAAACGCATCAGGGAGATGAAATTCCTCTATAAGGGCCTCTCAAAACGACCATCCTAATAATTTCCAAATATTGAAACTATTCGATTTTTTTCTCAATTTATGCATATATCTCCTCCTGGTTGGGAAGTAATAAGGGTGGGAGGAGTGAATGCATGAATTTGTTTAAAACATGGACGAAGAGATTCGTTATGGTCAGTTTGTTCATTCTGGCACTGGGAACTACTTTTCAATCAGTCTCCGGAGTAGAAGCCCAAACCTTTAAAACCTGGTTGATGGACAAGGGTGACCGTGATCAAACCAATTTGAATTCTAAAGAGCATCAGACAAATCGTTTAGGATTGTCATTTAAATTTCTTAAGAGGCTTGCAGGCTTTGAAACTCAAATTTCTGCGAGTACCCCCGTTGAACCGAGGACGTTGGAAGAATCGGTTGATTGGGATCAGTATACGAAGCATAAGGTTGTAGCCACAGGCTATACAGCCGGGATTGAATCGACCGGGAAGAATCCTGGGCACCCCCTGTACGGAATTACATATTCAGGAGTGAAAGTGAAACGTGATTTATATTCTACGATTGCAGCCGATCTTTCCGTGTATCCTATTGGTACCATTCTTTTTATCCCCCATTATGGATATGGGGTTGTAGCCGATAAAGGGAGCGCTATTAAGGGGAATAGACTGGACCTCTATTATGAGACAGTCGATGATGTGTATAATGAATGGGGTAAACAGACACTGGATGTGTATGTTATCCAGGTGGGTTCAGGAGAGTTATCCGAACAGCAATTAGTGGACCTTAATGAAAATAAATCCATGCAGGTGTTTAGACAGCAGATTTTATCGCCTAAAGAAGAATAATTAAGAAAAGCACGCAGTTGAACTGCGTGCTTTTTTAACGTAATTGTTCCTCTTTATACAATTCTGGATGAAGCATCCCGGCAAGCTTGACGGCTCCCTTTAATAGAAGAGGGGACGGCCTGCAATAGAGGGCTTCTTCCAGGACGAAAATTCGATCCTGTTGAACAGCCCTCATGTCGTTCCATCCTGGACGCTTCTTCACGATATCTGGGTTGACCCGTTTCTGCTGAACGCCGACCCAGGCAAGACAAATATAGTCGGGGTCACGCTTTTGTACATCTTCCCAATCCGTTTGAACACTCGCAAGATCCACATCTTCATATAGATTTCGTGCCCCGATCATCTCGCTCAACTCGGTTAACCAGTTGATCTTACCAGGGGTGAAAACAGGCTTTGGCCACCATTCCCAGTAGAGAGATGGAGGATGTTGAACCCCGGAACTAATCGTCTTTAAGCGTGTTACGGTTTGCAGAAATTCACTCTGACGTTTCAGGGCATCTTCTTCGATTCCACACGCTTTTCCCACCGTTAAAAGATCGTCTGCTATATCAGAAAAGCTCTGAGGATTTAACGTAATGTGGGGGATGTTCCGCTTATCCAGATTTTCTATGTTTTTTTCCATTCCGGGTACACTTAATGAAGAAAACACTAAATCAGGCTCCAAGGACTCCAGCTTATCCATATTAATGGAGAGATCCGGTCCGAGCCTGGGAAGTGATTGGACATCTTCAGGATAATCGGAGTAATCATCGACTCCTACGAGGAGTGGAGTTAATCCGAGGTAATCGATTATTTCTGTATTACTTGGACAGATTGAAACAATTCTCATCGTGCCACTCCTATGCATAAAAGAAATAATGAAGAAGAAGGGTCAGAATAATCCCGGAAAGTCCACCAAAGAACACTTCAATGGGTTTGTGTCCGAGTAATTCCTTTAACTCCTTGCGCTTTTCCTGTTCAGGCTTGTTCTGCCAACCTTTTGCTTCTGACATGAACCTTTGGAAATCGACCATCAATCGATTCAGGACAATGGCTTGTTCTCCTGCCTGCCTTCTCACACCTGTTGCGTCAAACATCGTAATGATGGCAAACATGGCGGAAACAGCAAAGATCGGTGAATCGACGCCTACTTCCAGGGCTACTCCCGTAGATAATGCCGTTACGGCCGCTGAATGGGAACTCGGCATCCCGCCTGTTGAGGTGATTAATGACCAATTTAATTCCCTGGTCGCGATAAACTGTATGGGAACCTTAACAAACTGAGCAAAAAAGATTGAAAATAAAGATGCCCATAATGGAAAATTAAAAAATACTTCCATGCTGTGAAATGCCACCCTTTCAATTGTTTGAATACAAATAATGTTCTCATTATATCATACCCTATTTACCTCTTTAATTAACTTTGTGGATCGGTTTGTTAGAAAGTCGAAATAATGGGACATTTTCGCTATAATAGAGGGTGGAGGTGTCGGATAAATGAAATTTTCAATTAATCAAAATGAATTGACAGCAGCTGATCAGGAGTGCCTGGTTGTTGGGATTTACAATCAGCCAACATTTGAAGGGAAGCTGAAAGAGCTTGACCTCAAGTTCGAAGGCTATCTTACACAGCTGGTAAAAGACGGGGACATATCTACAAAAGCAAAGAAAGTTACCAAAGTACATACATTTGGTAAGCTGGAAACGAAGAGATTATTGTTTGTTGGTCTTGGAAAACAAAAAGAGCTTACGTTTGATTCTTTAAAAGAGTCGTTAGGGGTAGCATCAAAAGCATTAAAGGGGATGAAAGTTTCTTCTTTTTCAGTAGCACTGGATACGTTTATTTCTGAAGAAATGGTAGCGACAGATGCAGCTCATGCATTTATGGAAGCCTTTACGATGTCTACATATGAGTTCCACGGCTATAAGAAGAAATCAAATCAACGGGAAGTACACGTAGACTCGATCGAATTTTTTACAAGCGAAGACTCTAAAGAAGTAGAGACGGCTTTACATATCGGCTCCGCCTTTGGGAACGGAGTCAATTCAGCTCGTTCGCTGGTGAACACTCCTGGTAATCTATTAACCTCTACTAAATTAGCGGAATACGCCCTTGAATTAGCGAAGCGATATAATTTTGAAGTTGAAATTTTGGATAAAGAAGAGATGGAACATCTGGGCATGGGCGCACTGCTCGCAGTAAACCAGGGATCCGTTGAACCTCCCAAAATGATCGTTCTGAAGTACAACGGGAAAGATGAGTGGAAAGATGTCATCGGTTTGGTTGGAAAAGGAATCACCTTTGATACAGGCGGTTATTCTATTAAGCCGAAAGATGGAATCGTCGGAATGAAAGCCGATATGGGGGGAGCAGCAGCGGTTCTGGGTGCAATGGAAATCATCGGTGAAATCAAACCGGAACAAAACGTAGTTGCCGTCATTCCTTCAACAGACAATATGGTGAGCGGCTCTGCATTCAAGCCTGACGATGTGATTACATCAATGAGCGGTAAAACCATTGAAGTGTTAAATACAGACGCTGAGGGCCGTCTCGCACTAGCTGACGGTATGACCTATGCTAAGCATCAAGGAGCAAATTATTTAGTGGACGTTGCAACTTTAACCGGTGGAGTCATCATTGCTCTGGGTGAAGACAAAACCGGGGCACTCACGAATAATGAAGCGTTCTTCGAGCAAGTGCTGGAAGCGTCAGGGGAATCAGGCGAATACATCTGGCAGCTTCCTTATACGGAAAACGACAAGAAGCGTGTTCGTGGAAGTGATATTGCCGACTTGAACAACTCACCTGGACGAGCGGGTCATGCCATCATGGGTGGGGCCTTCGTCGGGGAGTTCGCTGAAGGTCTCCCTTGGGTACACCTTGATATCGCCGGTACGGCAACGACGAAAGGCAGCTATGAACTGGGTCCTAAAGGCGGAACAGGTGTCATGGCAAGAACCCTTGCACTATTAGTTGAGCGCTTTGTACCTTTAGAAAAATAATGTGACGGAATGGAGAGTCTTTTTTCAGTGTTTAAGCACGATGACACTGAAAGAAGGCTTTTTTTTGTGAGAGTTCATGATTTTGGTGGCTGAAATTGTAGATAATACTTGGATTCCGATTAGGATAAGCTGTTAATCCGGCCGTTTTTGACGATAATTCGGCCGAAATAGGCAAAAATCCAGCCATTTTTCTTCAGAATCCAGCCGGAATAGGGAAGAATCCGGCCGTTTTTAACCAGAATCCAGCCGATTGACATTTAATGGTGAACCAACTCGAGCCTCCCCATAAACCAGATCCTCAGCTAAAAACCTTCCACGCTCCTTTTACTTTGCTAAAGTGTTGACAATCTCTCTTTATCTTGTTAAAGTTGAAATCGTGATTTTATTACTCTACCAATTTAGCAGACTAAAGCAAAACGATATATCGTTGCATGGAGAATTATGAGGAGGAAGGTAGTTATGAACGCAGTTGTTATAGCGGTTCTTGTCATGCTTGTACTAAGCCTGGTACGCGTGAATGTTGTATTCGCTCTGATCACTGGTGCGTTAGTCGGAGGATTGACTGGTGGGCTGGGATTAAACGAGACGATATCCGTATTTACTGAAGGAATCAGCGGCGGGGCAAGTATCGCCCTAAGTTATGCATTACTGGGTGGATTTGCGGTGGCGATCTCTTACACGGGAATCCCGAATCTACTTGTTGACTGGGTACTTAAAGTAGTTGGGAAAAAAGGCGATTCCAGAAAAACAGCCCTTTCGAAAGCACTTATTGTTTTATCTATTTTAATTATGGCTTGTTTTTCACAAAATGTGATTCCGATTCACATTGCTTTTATCCCTATTTTGATTCCACCTTTATTGAAGGTGATGACAGAGTTACGGATAGACCGACGTTTAATCGCATCTGTGATTACGTTTGGTTTAACGGCCCCGTATATTCTATTACCTGTAGGATTTGGCTTGCAGTTCCATGAAATCATCGCTCAAAACATGGGCTCAAGCGGCATGGAAATTGCGTTAGGTGATATTCCGAAAGCGATGCTTCTCCCTGTAGGGGGAATGGTGATCGGGTTACTCATCGCCGTGTTTGTAAGCTACCGTAAACCACGGGACTACAATGAAGCAGAAGAAGTGATTGCTGAAGACAAGGTCGTTTATAATAAAAGAGCGATGATTTTCGCTCTCGTTTCCATCGTAGTCGCCCTATATGTTCAGCTTCAGCTGGAATCAATGATCTTTGGAGCATTAGCCGGTATTGCTGTTCTTTATATTTCCGGGTCGGTTAAATGGAAAGAGGCCGACGGGTTACTGAATGAAGGAATGAAAATGATGGCCTTCATAGGCTTTGTGATGATTACGGCATCAGGCTTTGCTGAAGTGGTAAAAGCCACAGGCGATGTCGAAACATTGGTTGAAGCGACTGCTGACGTAATCGGTGGAAACCAGGCATTGGCTGCTCTCATCATGTTGATCGTAGGACTCCTGGTGACAATGGGAATCGGATCTTCATTTGCTACGATTCCTATCATTGCAGCCATCTTCGTACCACTTGCCATGGAGTTTGGATTCAGTCCCCTCGCAACGATTGCGATTGTCGGGACCTCTGGGGCACTTGGTGATGCAGGTTCCCCGGCATCGGACAGTACGCTTGGACCGACAGCCGGATTGAATGCGGATGGACAGCATAATCACATTTGGGACACCTGTGTACCAACATTCTTACACTACAATATTCCACTGATACTATTTGGCTGGATTGCAGCCATTATTCTATAAAAAAAGCAAGGGACATGTGCCCTTGCTTTTTGTTCTTTCACAGCCGGTTCACTACATCGCTTCCCTACATCCACCGGACAATCACAATCAAATGACAGCAATCCACCTGGCCAAGTTTCTCATCGAAGACTAAACGCACACCGTCAGGGTTAAATGAGACGACGGGCTGTACTTTTGTGCCGATGGTTTGAAGTAGTTTATGTACTTCAGGAAGGTTCGATTGCTGTGCAGCCCTCATAAATTTCGATGAAAAATCATCTGAAGTTTTAATTCTTTGGAGCACTTTCTGGGCATCTTCCATCAAGCTCAATGTTTTACCTGCTGAAGACATAAACGTTTTGGTTTCAACAGGGGGATAGTTGCGGTTGTATGAAGGCTGTGCCCTTGAATAAATAGGAGGATAGGGGCGTTGAGTGGGCGGGTAAAAAGGATGGTACCGATACATAACATAACCCCTTTCTTAGGAATGCTCTTAGGAAATGTATGAAAATGTAGAGGGAATTATTCATGAAACAAAAGGTGGATGGGGAGAGCGGCCAAGCCCTTTTAGGCAAAATAAAGGATTTTCACAGCCACTATAGAACAGATAATAGAGAAGAAAATATTATGAGGTGATTCACATGAACATGGAAAATACATTAATCAGCACGTTAGGAATTGAGTTTGTCGAACTGGGAAAAGGAAAAGTAATTGCGACGATGCCAGTAAATGAAAACACGAGACAGCCATTCGGGTTCCTCCATGGAGGAGCATCAGTGGCACTTGCAGAAACGGTTGCGAGTGTTGGGGCGGTGCAATTAATTGACCTGGATAAGGAGATTTGCTTCGGTTTGGAGATCAACGCCAATCATATTAAAGCAAAGCGTGAAGGCCTTGTTACTGCTACAGGAACGGTGATGCACCAAGGGAGAACCACAATGGTTTGGGAGATTAAGATCACGGATGAGGACGATCAATTGATCTGTGTTTCAAGATGTACGATGGCAGTTGTTCCAAAACGCTAAACGAAATTCTTACATATCCAAATGTTTTAAAAGTGAATAAATGGGAAATCAATAACTAACCATTTGATTAGGAGGCTATATTTAATGAGTTGGACAAAAAATGATTATCCTGATTCACTGAAAAACCTGCCTGCAGATGTTCGGAACAAAGCCATTGAGATTGCCAACGCCCTTCTCGATGAAGGGTATGAAGAGGGACGAGCGATTGCGATTGCCACCGACCGGGCCCATAAGTCCGAAGAGGGGAGCAGCTCGGATAAAACGGAGTATCATGTGAGTCCCCATGATGACGGCTGGCAGTTAAAGAAAGCAGACGGACAACGTGCCATCCTGGTAGAAGAGACAAAGGATAAGCTGTTATCAAAGGCGAAGGACTATGTGACGGATCATTCCGGTACGCTTGTTGTACACAAACAGGATGGAAGTGTAGAGAATCACTTGTATCAACAATAAGGAAAAAGGCTTGACCACTCGAGGAGATCCTCATGAGGTCAAGCCTTTTTGTTTCGCATAAGCTTGTTATTGACTGTTTTGGCGGTCATATTCTTTTTTATCTTTTAGGTCATCCCGAACGCTTTTATCCCAAAGCTTAACTCCGGAATTATAGGCAGCTCTTGAGATGAGGTGTCCAGCAACAGGTGCCGTCACAAAGATGAAGAAAATCGTCAGAATCAGTCTCGAATTAAAGTGTCCATGCTCCAAATAAAAGTAAAGAAATGTTGCCAAAAGAATCGACATCACGCCCAGTGTCGCACTTTTAGAAGCAGCATGATTTCTCGTGTATACATCCGGGAGTCTCAGCAAACCAAAGGCAGTGACCAGGCTGAGAAACCCTCCTACTACTAAAAAGAACCCAATGAAAAATCTAATGATCTCGCTCACGTTCGATGATCTCCCCTTTCTCTAAGAACTTTGAAAAGGCAACGGTTCCTAAGAAAGCCAGAATCCCAAGAAGGAGAATAACTTCCAGAAAGGCGTAAGTATCGAGCATCATGGATACGAGGGCGATGATGGCAATCAGATTGATACCGATTGCATCCAGGGCTACCACACGGTCAGGGGTGGTTGGCCCTTTCACAACCCTGTATACAAGCCCCAGCATGGATAGGGAGACGCATAGCAGTGTGATTTGAAAAATCGTGTGTAACATTAGCGACTCACCTCCATAATGGCTTTTTCAAAGGAATTTTTAATCTCATCAATGGCTTGATCGACATCAGGGATATCGATGGCATGGACATAAAGAATCTTATTATCATACGATACATCCATCACGAGTGTCCCGGGTGTCAGGGTAATGAGATTAGCTAATAAGGTAATCTCCCAATCTGTTTTTAAATCTGTCGGTAAAGCAAAGATTCCCGGTTGGAAATCAAGCTTCGGTCTCAGGATCGTTTTTAAGACCGAGATGTTAGCAAGGATCAGTTCTTTTAAAAACAGGAAGAATAACTTGATTACGGCAGCCACGCGTAATAAATAAAACCGTGAGCCGAAAAACCTTCTGAATGCAAAAATCACAAGCAATCCTAGCAAATAGCCAATAATAAATGACTGAGAAGTAAAGGATACCGAAAGAAACATCCAGACAAAGGCCAGGAAAAAGTTTAATAAAATTTGAAATGCCATTCTACATTACTCCTTTAACACTGCGTCTATATAAAGATTCGGATTCACCAGTACTTCTGCTGCTTGTGAGAATAGAGGACGGACCGCCTCGGCACCAAAGCCGTAACATACGGCTAACACGACGAGTATTGCGGAAGTCATCCATAAGTAACGAGCGTGACCTTTTGAAATTCCGTTGTATTCTTTCGGAGTTCCCCATATACCATTCAGGAATATTTTCACAACAGAATACAGTACCAATAGACTTGATGCCAGAATGACACCAGCACCTACATAGGCTTCTGCAGCAAAGCTTCCTCTTAGAATTAATAGTTTCCCTATAAATCCACTCAAAGGAGGGATCCCTGCCAAGGAGAAGGCTGCCACGAGGAACGTCCAGCCGAGCCAAGGGTACTCTTTAATGAGACCGCCCATTTTCTTGAGGTCGGCTGTCCCAGTAATGGCAATCATCACTCCAACCAGGAGGAACAGGGCGGCTTTAATAATCATGTCATGAACGAGATAGTAAATAGCTCCCTCTAGTGCTTCAGGGTTCATGGTCGACACCCCGAACAATATCACACCAACTGCAATGATGATGTTGTAGATGATGATCTTCTTAACATCCCAATACGCGATGGCCCCGATACAGCCAAGGACGATGGTCAGGATGGCTAACATGCTCAGGATTTCATGCGTATACCCGATATCATGATAGAAGAATAATGTGTACGTTCGTAATATTGAATAAATCCCTACCTTTGTAAGCAAGGCTCCGAATAAAGCAAGCACCGGTGTTGGGGGTGCATAGTATGAGCCCGGTAACCAAAAGTAAAGAGGGAAGATCGCACCCTTAAGTCCGAAGACTAAGAGGAACATGATAGCGATCGCTGTAAGAATTCCCGGCTGATTCACTTCAGCAATCTTTCTCGAAATATCTGCCATATTCAATGTCCCCACCACGGAATACAAGTATGCCACGGCAATGACGAATAAAGCAGAGGAGATGACATTGACGAGGATGTATTTGATTCCCTCACGCAATTGAGCCTTTGTCCCGCCCAGAACGAGCAGAACATATGAACTCATCAGCATCACTTCGAAAAAGACGAAGAGGTTAAAAATATCCCCGGTTGTAAATGCCCCGTTCACTCCCACCAACAGGAACTGAACAACAGGGTAGTAGTAGAATCGTTCTCTGTCTGCCCCTATGGACTTAAAGGAGTACAGTAACACGACCAATGTGATGATGCTAGTCGTCGTCACCAGTAGAGCAGAGAGCATATCAGAAACGAGTGTAATCCCAAAGGGAGCCACCCAGCTTCCTAAGTTAATCGTTTGTATTCCATCATTGGAGATGGTGTTGATGAGTACAAGGGATGCTGCAATGGTAGCCAGAGTCGATAGGCTTGAAATTCCTCGTTGTACCTTCACATATTTGCTGATAAACATTAAGATAATCGCCGTAAATAACGGGATTAAAATGGGTAATATTAATAAGTTAGTCATTTCCTTCGTTTCCTCTCATCTGATCCATATTATCCGTTCCAAGCTCTTGATATGCCCGATAAGCAAGAACAAGGAAGAAAGCTGTCACTCCAAAGCTGATAACAATCGCTGTTAAAATCAATGCTTGTGGTAACGGATCGACATAAGATTTTGCGTGTTCTCCAAGAAGAGGTGCAGCTCCTCCTTTTAGGCCACTAATGGAAAGAAGTAAAAGATGAGCGCCGTGACTCAACAATGCTGTTCCAATAATGATTCGGAGCAAGCTTTTGGATAACATTAAGTAAACGGCGATCGTAATAAGAATTCCGACAACAATGGCCATTAATATTTCCATTATTCGCTCACCCCAATCGTTTGAATAATGGTCATCGTGACACCGATCACAACCAGATACACTCCCGTATCAAATAAGACGGCTGTATGCAGAGATGTCTTTCCTAACAGTGGAAGATGGAAATAATCGTACGCATGAGTCAGGAAAGGCACATCAAACAGAAGTGCCCCCGCAGAAGTTGCTACTGCCAGGAGTAAACCAATCGCAGTAACGATTTTATAATCCACCGGCAGGATAGTAGCTACTGTTTTGATATCATACGCCAACAACAGTAATACAATCGCTGCCGAAGTCATCAAGCCTCCAATAAAGCCTCCACCCGGGGTATAGTGCCCGGCGAAGAAAAGTCTCAGAGAAAACAGGATAATGATGAATGCGACAACGTTCGTTACGGTTTGTAAGATGACGTCATTCGTTTTTGTTTTCATCCTTCTTTCCCCCTTGTCAGACGCAATTTAATCATGGAGAAAATACCTAGTGCGGCTATCGCCAATACACAAATTTCAAATAATGTATCAAATCCACGGAAGTCAACGAGGATAACGTTTACCATGTTCTTACCGCCCGCTTCTTCATACACATTCTTGATGTAGTAGCTTGAAATCGAATCAGAAAGCTTTGTGCTGTATGCAGAAATGGCAAATAAGGTAACGACCAGTCCCACACCTATCGCAATCAATGCATTTCCAAGCTTAAATCTCATTCGTTCTTCATGCCTGCTTAATGGAGGCAGGTGATAGAAGCAGAGTAAAAATAGAGCGACAGACACGGTCTCGATCACAAGCTGTGTCAGAGCAAGGTCCGGAGCACGGAATAACACGAAGAATAAAGAAACCGTATATCCGGCAGCTCCCAGCGAAATGATGGACGTTAATCGGGATTTTGCAAACAAGATTGTAACCGAGCTGATAACAAGTAAAAGCGCTATGGCCACCTCATAGACCCCAATCGGAGCCAAATCATCCGTATTGATCGCAAATGCGCCTTTAAACCACAAACTAAACAGTAATACAGCAATCAAGAAGGAGAAGATATATACGAGATACGTACGGATAAACCCTGTCATATAGCCTTTTGTAAAGTTGTAAGCTCCGCGTTCGGTTCCGATTAATCCACCATCATAAAATGAATTCAACGTGAAACGTTCCGGTATCCAAGAGTATATTTTTCTCCATCTTGGAAGTAGGAGATATAACAGAATTCCAAATAGAATGACTCCAAAGGTCATAAACAGTTCAGGCGTAAAACCATGCCAGAATGAAATATGGGTTTTGACTGCATGTCCTTCTTGAATCAGGCTGGGAGTAATGGAAGCTACTGCCGGAGCGATGATTCGTTCGGACAGGATATTTGGAAAGAAACCAAAAATAATCACAAGTGAAGCCAGGATAATGGGAGAAATCAGCATTCCAAGTGGAGCTTCATGTGGTTTCTTTTCCAGTTTCTCCGGTTGATGCTTACCGGTAAAGGTTTTAAACACCAAAATCATGCTGTAAATAAACGTGAACACACTACCAACCCAGGCAAGGATCGGGAAAATCATGCCCACTGTATCCAGGTTGAATATATCCATTTCAAGGACCCTTACCATTCCGGTAAAGAACATTTCTTTACTGAGGAAGCCATTGAATGGAGGAAGTCCTGCCATGGAAAATGCTCCGATTATCGCAATGGTGAAAGTGATCGGCATAAAATTCATCAACCCGCCAAGCTTACGGATATCCCTTGTTCCTGTTTCATGATCAATAATTCCGACCACCATGAACAAGCTTCCTTTGAAGGTGGCGTGATTGATCAAATGGAAAACGGCAGCAAGGGTAGCAACCATATAAATATTTTCGTCTAACTGACTGTAGTGGAGAGCAGCTGCGCCGACTCCCAATAAAGACATGATAAGACCAAGTTGACTGACGGTTGAAAATGCGAGTATTCCTTTAAGGTCTGTTTGTTTCACCGCATTAAAGGAACCCCAGAATAGTGTAAAGATACCGAATCCACCCACAAGCCAAAGCCATACACTTGATTCAGCAAATACAGGACTCATGCGGGCAACAAGGTAAATTCCGGCTTTAACCATTGTGGCAGAATGCAGGTACGCACTGACCGGTGTCGGTGCCTCCATGGCATCCGGTAACCAAATGTGGAACGGGAATTGAGCGGACTTTGTGAAAGCCCCCAACAGAACAAGAAGCAATGCCGGAAGGAAAAGTGCTTCTGTCATCAGCTGATCGGATTGCATGACTAATTCCCTGATGCTGAAGGTCCCGGCCATCAGATAGAGAAGTAAGAATCCCCCAAGCATGCTCAGTCCACCAAAGACGGTAATGAGCATGGATTTCTGGGCCCCGTACCTTGACCGCTCACGGTGATACCAGTAACCGATCAATAAGAATGAGGAAATGGATGTGAATTCCCAGAACATATAAAGAACGATCAAGTTATCCGATAGGACAACCCCCAACATCGCTCCCATGAACATCATTAAATATACATAAAAGTTATGTAGCTGTTCTTTCTTCTTATCTAAGTAATATATCGAGTACAGGACAACCAGTGAACCGATCCCTGTGATAAGCAGGGCGAACAGTAATCCCAGTCCGTCAACGTAGGCGATGAAGTTGATACCAAAGGACGGCATCCATTCCAAGGTTTCCTTGACGGTATCTCCATTTTTAGTAATGGAGATGAATTGAAAAAAGTAAGTAAATAATACGACTGGCAATAATAAAACGAACCAACCGGTATGTACATTCCGAAATGCCTTATAAAGAAATGGAATGAGTATGGCAAATAAAAAAGGCGAAACAATAGCCCAGTGTAACAAAGTCATATAAAACCCCCCTCATGTAAAATTATTTATTCTAAAGCATGGTCTAATGTCTTTCCTGTTTTTAAATATGGATCTTCTTTCAAAAACCTCGACCGAAGCTGAACCTCAAAGAGCATTATAACGTAAAAAATAAATGCGTGCATTACTCAGGATTCCATACATATCAAATTGTTCATGAAGTATTAAATATGTAGATAGACGGAAAATACAACCCGAAATTTGTTGGTTTTTTTCCGGCAATACGACCGATTACAGAATAGTTTCGGTCAAATTGGAGAATCCTATCCATAAGGTGGTGAAGTTATGAAAAAGAAAACGGTAGCGGTTACGACCATATTCTTTACTTTTTTTGGCTTTGCGTGGTTAATTGAATCACAAGATCGGTTTAATAGAGGCATGATCGAAATGGAAGACCCGACCAGTATGAACATCAGGCCTGTTCAATACGGTGAAACGGAAGAAGTGGAAGAAGAAATAACGAAAGACCCCATTCGCCAAAGACAACCATTTGGATCGAGAGAATATATCCGTGTCGTACCACATTCCCGTCCTCAGCAATAAATGACTGTCCTTTCTGCACTCATAGAAGGGCGGTCTTTTTATCCTTGCAGTGAAACAAGTGATAGGCAAATAGTCACTGTTCCTTCTGTTTCTATACCCTTTTCAAGATACTCCTAAACGATTATGATGAGAGTGGTCGAAGAATCGTTATGGGAGAGTTTTGAGTGAAAAATACATACTTAACAAGTTATTTGCCTCTTTTTTCAATATTATTATTTAGCCTTACATTTTCTGTGTATGGTGTAGAAGTATTCGTAGACATCTTTAAGAAAATTGGTGTCTATCCCGGAATGAGGGAATTTTTATCGGATATGCAATTAAAGCTCGCGATTTTGATTTTGTTAATGGTTGCTTTTTTTATGGTATTTGCTGCTTTGAAGCTGATAGCGGAGACGATCAATGGTATTTCGATGTTGTTTTTCTCCATGGATTCAGATGGTGAATTGTATAACCGTGTACGAACAGGCTCGATGATTTATTTTATTGGTGGTCTGGTGTCAGTTCTGAGTCTGAAATCCTTCCTGGGGCTGTTGATTATCTTTGCTTTGAGCTCTGTCGTTTATTTTATTTATTTTGTATATAAAATAAGTCCGTCTCTCTCCAAAATAGGGCTCTTCGGAGTCGTGGGTTTACAGGTGTTTTCGTGGTCATCCTTATTTTTAACGATATTCTTTGTGTGCTTGAAATTATACAATGGCGTGATGGCCAGTTTGCCGGTCATGTCGAAGGTGAAGTTATAGACAAAGAGTCTGCAGCACGTGCTGCAGACTCTTTGTCATTCCATGATCTGCTTCCAAATCTTATGACTTGGTCGCTGCTGTTCTATCTGACTCATGTTACGGGGAATGTCATGCCCGACCCATACACCGGTAGTGAAGGTATCGGTCATTCCCATAACCCAGTAGTCATGATAGTTATTGGTGGTGCCTGTCTTAATCCCGACATAGGGCTTTGATACATAAGCCGCTCTTCCAGTTCCGGAAGTAGCGGCTTCCTCCAGCATTTTTCTCATTTTAGAGGTTGTATCCGCGGACCAAACCTTCTTCGGCTTATTCTTCCATTGATAAAGGATGTTTCCTTTATTGTCCTTCACATGAATGATCGCATGACTATCTTTATACATCCCATCTATAAAGGACGTATATGCATCTGTCATTTCAAGGGGGCTCATCCCATAGGTGAATCCCCCTACGGACGCGGCATAGGTTTGATCCTCGCTGATCACCTTCTCAAATGAGAAAGAGGATAAGGATTTGAAGGCTTCTTCAATGCCCACTTTTTCCATCAAGCGCAATGCAGGGGCGTTAAACGATTGAGCCAGCGATTGTTTTAACGTGACTGGTCCGGGATTAACCCCTCCATAGTTCACAGGGCAATAGTCACCGAGGCAATACCGGTTCCCATTTACCTTTTCAGTGATGGAAGCCTGGTACCTCTCGATATACGGACCATAAACAAGAAGTGGCTTAATCACTGATCCAGGCTGCCTGAAAGCTTGAAATGCGTGATGGAAGTTATATTTCTGGTAGTTCCTGCCCCCGGTCATAGCCGAGATGGTCCTTGTCTTGTTGTCGATGGTGACAGTGGCTCCTTGTAACTCTTGCTGAACCTGTTCATTTAAAGCCTTCACACTTTTTTGTTGCAGCTCCGGGTTCAGTCCGGTTTGAATTTGAACCCCTGAGGAAATCACTTCCTGGAAACGTTCATCGAGCTTCTGTGCCACTTTCTCCTTTTCCTTTGGAGAGGAGGCATTTGCCAGTTCCACTTTGTAGCCCTCATGAATCGAAATCAGATCTTTTAATTCACTTTCCACATAAAAAGCATAATCAGGATATAAATCGATTTTTTTGCGAACGTTTAAGCTAATCGGTACTTTTTTCATTTTTGCTGCTTCTTCTTTTGATAGCTTAGCCGTACTGACGAGAATATCCAGAAGCCGTTCCTGACGAACTTTCGTTTGATCGAAATGATCGATGGGATCATATTTCCCCGGATTATTGGGAATCGATGCAATGAATGCCATCTCTGCATGATTGAGTTCCGTTACACTTTTCTGAAAGTAATACTGTGACGCTGTTTCAATTCCGTAAACTCCATTACTGAAGTAAATGACATTCAGGTAAAGCTCTAATATTTCATCTTTGGATAATGATTTTTCAATTTCATGGGCATAAAATAACTCGGTCAATTTACGATTGTACGTTTTCTCCTGACCCAGATACAGGTTTCTTGCAAGCTGCTGTGTAATCGTGCTCCCACCCTGTTGAATGTGGGTGAATACCAGGTTTTTCACGACAGCCCGAAGAATCGCTCCGGCATCGAATCCGACATGCTCATAAAAATGCTGATCCTCTGAAGCGACAAGAATGTCCTTCATAAAAGGGGGGATCTGTTCATCCGGAATATATAACCGGAAGGGACGATTCACTTCGGAAAATACCTTCCCATTCTGATCCAGCAGTAAGCTGGTGCGATTAAGATTTAAGGTATCGGAACTTACCGAGTGTTCTAATTCATTTTGAAAGCTTTGTACTTTGTTCCATTCATCCGTCGCAAAAAATAATGTGGTAAAAAAGATGAGCATAAAACTTATAACCGTTATATAACCTGCGAAAACTCTCATTTCTCACTCTACTTTTCTAGTAATCTTTCACATGGCTCGTCGTTTTAGAATGACACATACTCCACCATAATAATCCAAATGCGCCTAAGAATAAAGCACCTGTTATATAAAAAACGGAAGAAATCCCAATATATCCTGACACGATCCCGCCAAAAGCAGGGCCGACCACGTTCCCGAGAAAACGAAAGCTTTGATTATACCCGAGCACTTCCCCTTGCATACTTAATGGAGCTTCCTGACGGATATAAGCGGTCACACACGGAATCATTCCTCCGATCGCGATGCCGAATAAGAATCGGAACAGGACAAGCTGCCACAGCTCTACAGCCAGCGCTTGGGGCACAATGAAAATAGAGGCCAGAACAAGAAGGATCGATAAAACTTTTTCATAACCAATGTCATCACCCAGCTGGCCCCACCGTCTCGTCGCAAGTAAATTGCCAAACCCGGTAGCAGAGAACGCAATTCCAGCCAAAAATGCCAGATTTCTAGAAGAGGTTAGCTCATCTACATAGAGGGCGAGAAGAGGCTGAATGCTGAAGTTTGCGACTTGAATCAGGAATGACAGTAAGAGAACGGTCACTAATAATTTATGACTGAAAATATGCTGAAGCACTTCAATACTTGAATACTTGTTTCGTTGATTCCGTTGCTCTTTGCTCCGTTGCTCGTCAATGCCAAGTAAAACAACGGTAGCTGCAATGGCAATGGCAATGGAGGTGAAAATGAATGTGTAGGAAAAACCTACATTATCGGCGAGTAAACCACCGATGACTGGACCGAATAGCCCCCCTGAAACAGTTCCCATTTGCAGGGTGCCAAGCGTTCGTCCTGCTTCTTCCTTTGGAGTCTGAGCGGAAATGAGGGCCATCGAAGTGGGAATGAAACCTGTCACCGCACCCATGATCATGCGAAGGACGAAAAGCCCCCAAACGGAATCCATAAAGCCCATTAGAAAAATGGACGTGGCAATTCCGTATCCAGTAATCAGAAGGATCGGTTTATAGCCGAAGCGGTCTCCGATCCGTCCCCATAAAGGAGAAATAAAGAAAGCCGTTAAGAATGTAACCCCGAACACAAATCCTGACCAGCGTTGAACGTATTCATGACTGTACGTACCAAAGGTTTCAATATAAAGAGATAAAAACGGCAAAACCATCGTCGCACTGGCCGCAACCAGGAAATTGGCCATGAGCATAATCGTCAAATTCTTTTTTTTGATTGAAATGGTTAACACCTTCTGTATGGAATATATTTCGTATACCTAAATATTCATTTTATTAAAGATGGAGACTCCAGTCCACCCAATAACATTTATTCACGGGGAAAACCGGGAATTAGTCATAATTTAAAGGTTCATCATGATATAATGTAAGAATAAGAAGTGTGGGAAATTGGAGTAAGTACCAATTTTATTTTTAGTATGAATTTTTTTTATTATATATAAATTGGGGTCTTATCTAGATTTTGAGGAGGGAGTATAGTGGCGAAAGCGGAACAGCTTGTGTTCATAGATTTTGAGTTTTCTATGCCGGAACGACATAGAGTCCCCAAAGGTTTTTTTCCTGAAATTATTGAAGCCGGTGTCGTGGTGGTTGAGAAAGGGAAAGTGTCCAATTCGTTTTCATCTTATGTGAAACCGACTGCGTTTCCCAAACTGACCAACCGCTGTAAACGGTTCTTATCGATTAACCAGCAGGAAGTCGATTCGGGAATCTCATTTCAATGTTTGATTGACTATTTTTCCGGGTTGAATGCACGAGGAATCGACAAAGTAGTGACGTGGGGAAACATGGATATGAAGGTACTGCGTGATAACTGTGCACAGTCCGGCATTCCATTTCCCTTCCAAGCTCAATTCGTCGACTTGTCCATGGAATACAAACGATTCTTTGGTGATCAAAATCAAACGGGGCTATGGAAAGCAGTCCAGGAATACGGGAGGGAAGGAGTCGGAAAGCATCATAAAGCTTTAGATGATGCCCTCACCACCCACCATATCTACAACCTGGTCGAAAAAGACAAAAAATACCTCGATAAAGCTGAACCTACCACTATCGGGGAAAGAATAGACCTGTCCAAATTTTACAATCAGCTTGCCTAACAAGAAGAGGGACGGACCTTCCTGAGGTCCGTCCCTCTTCTATGTTTAAAATGTCAGGTTATACATCAGTTCGTATTCTCTTTGGATCGATTGGAGCGTTTCAAGGCTCTTTTGGGCGTGAGGGGTTGGATTTTCTTCCAGCTCTTTCTTCAGTGTAAGGTACGCAGAAACCAGTGATTCATTATAATCTGGAATGTTCCCTTCATACGGCTTCACCATCTTCTCCGGCATATTCGCCTGCTCGCGGTGCGCAAGGGCTTTTCGTTCGTGAAACAGAGGAACGTCCACTTCCTGTGGATTATGTAAATCGCCTTGCCGTGGATGCTTCACGACGGAGAGAATCTTCACCACGTAGGCACCTGGACGCTCTCCGGTCACTTCCCCGATATACTTGCCCGTTTTATAAAATGCTGTGACATAATCACCAATTTGTATGTTTTTCATAAAAAAACCTCCTCTAATCCTTCAATCTTTATTATAATGAAAGCGGAATGAATGGTGAAAGAACTACTATAAAGGTAACATGTGGAGGTACATATATGAAGCGTCTGATGATCGTGATCCTGTGTTTATTAGGTTTAGTACTTGCCTCTTGTGGACAAACAGAGAAGGAAGATTCGGCTAAAGAAGGAACGCAACAAACAGAAGAAAAGAAGAATACAGCAGAAGAATCCAAAGGAGATGACACAATGACTTACCCTCAGCTTACAACAGAAGTTGCTGAAAACGAAAAATTGGTAGAAATGAAAACCTCGATGGGGACGATTAAAATCAAGCTTTTCCCTGAGCAGGCACCTAAAACCGTTGAGAACTTTATCACTCATAGTGAAAACGGCTATTATGACGGACTTAAATTCCATCGCGTGATCAAAGACTTCATGATCCAGGGGGGAGACCCGAATGGAAACGGCACGGGTGGAGAAAGTATATATGGTGAGTCCTTTGAAGATGAATTTTCACCTGAATTATTCAACCTTCGTGGTGCCCTTTCCATGGCCAATGCCGGCCCGGATTCGAATGGAAGTCAATTCTTCATCGTACAAAAGGATGAAATCGATCCACAATTTGAAGAGCAAATGAAGTCAGCTGGTTTCCCTGCAGAAATCACCGAAGCTTATATGAAGAATGGTGGAACCCCTTGGCTTGATCAAAAACATACTGTTTTTGGTCACGTGGTGGAAGGAATGGACATCGTCGATGAAATTGCCAATGTAGAAGTTGGTGCGAATGATCTTCCAAAAGAAGATGTCGTGATTGAAACTATTAAGGTTGTAAAATAGTAGTGAGAGAGCTCTAAACCCAAATTGGGGGTTTAGGGTTCTTTTTTTGGGATGAAGGCTCTTAAAGGGTAAACGGATATTTCCTCGGAAATTGTCGAGGCATGTTTCAGAGCCTGTTCATTAAATCGTTAAAAACGTGGCGATTTCAAGTTGGTTTGTCCTTTACAGTGTTGGTATAATAGACGAAGAGTTTGTTTTTTGAAAGGAGCTTACGATGCTTTCTTCTTATGTATTAAATTTATTTCTATACTTTCCTGAAGATAAGTCGGAATATATCCCTGCAAGCATTACCATGGCCATCTTCTTAATAGCTGCCTTATTGACGTTCCGTTTAATTATAAAGGTTTCAAAACGTGAAGAATTGAAAACGAAGAAGATGGAAGAGGAAGCGGGGCAGCATAAAAGGGAAAGAGAATAAAAAGAGTGGAACACGCTTAAATGTATAGGCGTGTTTTTTTGTTGTGTTCATACAACGTGCTTCACTAGATTCGCAGTGGTTTTTCGTGAAAATAGGGAATACTTTTCTACCTCAACGTCAACAATGGTGAAAGAGTATGCAGATTTGGAGGAAGTGCGAAATGAAAAAAATATCACTATTATATATGATCATGATGAGTGTAGTACTTGGGGCATGTGCCATTGAAAACCCCAAAAAGGTTGAAGTGGATATAAAAAATGAGAATGGGGATTCACTTGGAAAAGCCATCCTGCAAGAGAAATCAGATGGAGTGGAAGTCGGATTGGACCTAGAAGGTTTGCCGCCTGGTGAACATGGGATTCACATCCACGAAAAAGGAGTATGTGAACGACCCGATTTTGTATCTGCAGGGAATCACTTCAATCCTGATGATAAAAAACATGGACTTCTTCATCCTGAGGGATCACATGGAGGAGATCTTCCTAACATCATTGTTGAGGATGATGGCATAGCAAAAGTCAAGCTGATGGCAGGTGGTGTTACCTTGACGAAAGGGAAGACGTCCCTTTTCACTAAAGAGGGGACTTCTTTGATCATTGATGAAAACAAAGACGATGGAATGACCCAGCCTTCAGGCGATTCCGGTAAACGTATTGCCTGCGGGGAAATTGTGAGTGATAAGAAGAAGTAGAATAAGGCGTGGGCTTGCAACAAAGTTTGTACCTGGTACAAATGACTTGAAATGTACCAGGTACAAAAAAGTTGAAAATAAAAGTGCAGAAGTTGAAAATAAACCCCTCGATTAGCCCAATGCTTTTCGCAATCTTTCCAACCCATCCATCAACGTCTCTCGTGGACAAGCAATATTCATACGTACAAAGCCTTCCCCGCCTGATCCGTATTTCGTTCCGGGTTCCAATGCGAGTTTTCCTTTGTCCAGTAGGCATTCCTTCAACTCTTCATCAGAGAGTTCCATCTTTGTACAATCTATCCAGAGCAAATAGGTTCCTTCAGGGTCCACTAATTGCACATCAGGCAGGTGCTGTTCAATGAATTCCTTAGTGACTCTCACGTTTTCCTGCAGGTACGCAAGTATTTCTTCCAGCCATGCCTCGCCAAAGCGATAGGCTGCTTCCATTCCGACAATCCCGAACGTGTTAAGAGTGAAGAAGCCCTGTTTTTTATGAATGGCGGCGATTTTTTTCCGGAGATCCGGATTGGGAGTGATCATGGCTGAAGCCTGCAATCCTGCAAGGTTGAAGGTTTTGCTTGGTGCGATGCACGTGATCGTGATATCTCTGAATGAGTCATTAAGAGATGCCAGTGGAATATGGGTATGAGTTTCATAAACCAGATCTGAATGAATTTCATCGGACACGATCACGACATTGTACAGAAGGCATAATTCAGCTATTTTCATTAGCTCATTTTTCCTCCATACACGACCGCTCGGATTATGTGGATTACATAATAAGAAGAGCTTCACACCAGATTTTAAAGATTCCTCAAACGCACTAAAATCGATAGAATAGCTTCCGTCATCATAATCCAGTTGAGCATTGACAATTTCCCGGTCATTGTCCTCCACCAGGCTGAAAAAGGGTGTATAGACAGGGGATTGTACGAGCACTTTATCTCCCGGAACAGTAAGTGCCTGAATAACGGTCGAAATCGCCGGTACAACTCCTGGACTGTATTGGAGCCACGTTTTCTCAATTTCCCACCCGTGACGTTTTTGGAGCCATTCCTTAATGCTTGCTGCCGTTTCATCCCCAACAAAGGTGTAACCAAAGATCCCGTGTTTCAGTCGATCCTGCAGGGCATCCAACACATTTTGTGGTGGAAGGAAATCCATATCTGCCACCCACATGGGCAGAACATCGTCCCTCCCAAACACCGTCTTCGTCAGGTCCCACTTAACGGAGGATGACCCTTTTCGGTTGATGATTTCTTCAAATTTACTCACGAATTTGTCCCCTTTCTAAATATGTAATGGTTAATGTAATCATATGGTGTAATCGAAAAAGATGAAAATTATTTGTTTATCGTTTTTTCTTTTTTAAAAGTAATATAGGTAATACAAGCTGATTTAATTCAAAAATAGCGGATCGTGTTCGATTTAAATATCAACATAAAAAAGGGACTTCTCCCTACGTTTCAGATATGAGCGTTTGGGAAAGTCCTTTTTTGTATAGCGGCTGTGTCTGAGAGTCCTCTGTAATTCCTTCTGGAGGGGCGGATACAAATTGCTGAATGTGTTCCAATACTTCTTCAGGCTTCTCTTCAGGAACGAGATGGCCGGTTTCTTCTAAAATCACGAGCCTTGAGTTCGGGATATCCTGTTTCAGCTTATGCCCCGTGGATAAGGGGACCACTCTGTCATGTTCTCCCCAGACAAGGAGGCAAGGTGTTTGAATGTTGCGCAAATCGCTTACCGTTAAATCCCCTTCACGATCTCGAATCATCCTCGTCAATGCCTTGAAAATATCATCCTCAAGAAATGGCTTCAAATACCCGAACATCATTTCATCATCAATCATGTTAGAATCATGTACGACATTTTCAAGATTATTCCGTATCCCTGATCGTGTAAGCCACAGTTTTACATACAGATGGAAAAAAGGAATATGACTTAGCATCGTGACAGGCCACTTCATTTTCTTGAGATAGCCGGAACTGCACAGGAGTACACCCTTTTCGACTAGGGATGGTGCTTTTTTCATCACGTTCAGAGCGATCTGCCCACCCATTGAATGGCCCGTTAAGTGGACATTGCTAACATTCAGGTGGTCTAATAAGGCGATAACCGTGTTGGCCAGATTGTCGTAAGAATAGATGAATCGATTGTTTTTCTCGCTGTTCCCAAAGGGTGGGAGATCGATGGAAATGACATTATAATTTTCTTTCAATAGAGGCGTTAGACGTCTAAAGCTAAAGGTTGATGATAGAAATCCATGAAGAAGGACGAAGGTTTCAGTGGCTGCAGGATGCTGGTGATGTTCAAAGTAAACATTGGCACCATTCACCTGAACCACCTTTGCAAAATCTTGTTCTTGCATACTTCGTCACTCCTCTCTACTTGGTTTACAGATATTTTACCCCTATTTCAGCTTTTAACACCCCTAGTCGAAAGTTGTTCCATATCCAATTGTAATTATGGAGGTAATGGGGAAAATAGACTTAAAGTGATGATCCCAGCGACTTCTGATATAATAAAATCATTTAGTGGTGATGAGGAGGAAGCAGAATGCAACTAAGAGAAATGGAGCTTGATTTGGTAAGGATTTTGCAAAAGGATGCCAGGATTTCCACAGAGAATATAGCGAAAATGCTTCAAGTAACAACAGAGGAAATAGAGAATGCGATCGAAAAGCTTGAAAAAGACAATGTTCTTGTCAGATACAGTTCCGTTGTGGATTGGTCCAAAGTAGAAGGTCATGAAGGGGTAACGGCGATGATCGATGTGAAAGTCGCTCCGAAAAGGGGAGTGGGATTCGATGAAGTGGCCCATCGTATTTATCGTTACAAAGAAGTGAAAAGCGTTTATTTAATGTCCGGAGCATACGACCTTTCTGTAACGGTGGAGGGCCGGACCATGCATGAAGTAGCTACGTTCGTTTCTGAAAAGCTGTCGACTCTGGATTCCGTTTTATCTACAACCACTCATTTTCAATTGAAGAAATACAAACATGATGGCACCATTTTTGGTGATCATGGTGAAGATAAACGAATTGTGGTGTCTCCATGAAAACAAAGACATCTTACATATCTCAGTCTGTGAAAAACTTAAAGCCTTCAGGGATCCGGAAATTCTTTGATTTGGCAGCAAATATGGAAGGGGTCATATCGCTCGGGGTCGGGGAACCGGATTTCATTACCTCCTGGACGGTGCGGGAAGCCGCTATTCTTTCCTTGGAGCAAGGCTACACCTCTTATACAGCGAACGCAGGCCTATTGGAACTGAGGGAGAAGATTGCCGCTTATATGAAAGAGGGCTACTCCGTAGACTACGATCCCAAAGATGAGATCATTGTGACAGTCGGAGCCTCTCAAGCCCTTGATATCAGTATGCGTGCAATCATTGACCAGGGAGATGAGGTCATTGTGGTGGAACCTGGCTTCGTTTCCTATGTACCCCTTGTTCAATTGGCAGGTGGAGTAGCGGTAACGGTCGGAACCAAGCCGGAAAATGACTTCAAAGTCACAGCCGAAGAATTAGAAGCAGCCATCACTCCCCGTACAAAAGCCGTCTTACTTTGTTCGCCCAATAATCCAACGGGGACGGTCCTTGAAAGAGAGAATCTTGAAGAATTAGCAGAGGTGATTCGGAAGCATGATCTAGTTGTCCTATCAGATGAGATATACTCTGAGCTTGCTTATGATCATCGCCATGTGTCCATTGCTTCTTTAAAGGACATGAGAAAAAGAACCATTGTAATCAATGGTTTCTCAAAAGGATTTGCCATGACGGGCTGGAGACTGGGGTTTATTTGTGCTCCTGAAGAGATCGCTTCGTCCTTACTTAAAATTCATCAATACGCCATGATGTGTGCGTCCACCCCTGCTCAGCATGCTGCCGTGGAGGCACTCGATAAAGGGATGGATGATGTGATGGAAATGAAGCGAAGCTATCGTCATCGACGACACTATTTTGTTGACTCTTTAAATGAGTTCGGATTAACCTGCCACACCCCGGGAGGAGCATTCTATGCCTTTCCTTCCATTAAGAAAACGGGAATGTCTTCAGAAGAATTCGCAGAAAAGCTTCTTATGGAAGAAAAAGTTGCGGTCGTTCCCGGTAATGTGTTCGGTAAAGGGGGAGAAGGATATATTCGTTGTTCTTATGCCTCCAGTATGGAGCAGCTGCAGGAAGCCGTGAAACGGATGAAGCGTTTTGTTGAGAATCACAGTTAGGGAATGAGGGTGCCAGGCACAAAAGAACACATTTGTGCCTGGCACCTTTTTTATTTGGGCAAAAAAAATAGGACGATAAAATATCGTCCAACAAATGAAAACAAAAGGGGGAATACTTAGAAAGCTTATTTTCAGTATGACCCCTTTTTTCACTATCTATACATCATTTTATAAACATTTTCAGGTTTCGCTCTTTTCATACTTCAGTTCATACAACATTTGCATCACACGCAGGAAATCTTCTTCAGAGAATTCCTTCGCCTTTCGGAGGATCAGCTTTGTTCGTTTTGGCCCCAATTCTTTGATCAGCTGTTCCATTTCAGCGTCAACACCTGTAGAAGGATGATCTTTCACTTCCCGTTCCATCAGTTCAGAAGCGGGTATATCAAGTACAGTTGACAGCTTAAGAATCGTTTGTGTATCAGGAATCTGTACATCGGATTCATACTTTTCAATCGTCTTTGTGCCTAATCTGGCCCTTAATGCAAGCTCCTGTTGAGATAGTTTGCGCTCTTCGCGTACCCGTTTTAAATTCTCACCAAAGTGTGACATGCTAAAGTCCCTCCCCATAGAATACCTTCCTTATATCTACAGTTTATCATCATTTGGAAAAAAATAGCCCGCATTCTCGTGAACAAAATGTTAAAAATAAAAAGCCCGCCTCCAGGGACGGACCTCTCATTTAGGTTAAAAATACAAGTAGAATGGCTACTGGTACGATATAGCGGAGAAGGAAGATCCAGCTGTTGAATAATGCCGGTGATATGGAAGATCCTGATTTGAGTTCGTTCCATACGTCTTCCCGTTTCAGTCGATAAGATACAAATATGCTTATTAATAATGCACCGATCGGCAATCCGAAGTTACTCGTTATATAATCTGCAAAGTCAAAGAAGTTCTTTCCTTGGATGAGGAAATCACCGAATACTCCAAATGAAAGGGCGCTTGGAATCCCTGCAAAGAAAACAAGTATTCCTATTAACCATGTAAATGGCTTGCGTTTCGATTGATTCCCTTTTGACAGAGCTGCGACTCCAATTTCAAGAATGGAGAAAGCAGAAGTCAGGGTTGCAAACAATAGTAAAATCAGGAACACTGTTAAGAAAATGCCACCGAATGCAATTTCATTAAACACGGCTGGCAGTACGACAAAGGCAATTCCCGGTCCTTCATCCGGTTGGAAACCAAGGGCGTACACAGCAGGGAAAATGACCAATCCTGCCAATAATGAGATAAAGATATTTAACCCGGATACACTGATAGCGGATCTTGGCATGCTGTCCTCTTTTGAAAGATAAGATGCATACGTCACCATGACAGAAAGTCCGACCGTAAGTGCAAAGAACGCTTGTCCTAACGCAAGTAATACCGTTTCCCCATTCAAATAGCTCCAGTCAGGCAATAACAGGAAGCGGACACCCTCCATAGCACCTTCCAAGGTAAGGGACCTGATCACTAAAATAATAAATAAAATAAATAATGCCGGCATCATATAACGACTTGCCCGTTCAATCCCTTTTTGGATCCCGCCTTGTACGACAAGGATTGTGATGACAATAAAAATGAACTGTGCAATCAGCACTTCTTTTGGATTGGCAATGATGCTTTCGAATAAGGCTCCGTACCCCTCTTGAGTTTTCCCGATTAAAGAGCCAGTCACACTCCGGGCCAAATAAGAAAGGATCCAGCCGCCCACAACACTGTAAAAGGATAATATGATAAAAGAAACAACCGTTCCTAAATAGCCGATCCAATGCCAATAAGAATGAGGCGCCAACTTTTTGTAGGAAGTAACGGCGTCGGCTCCCGTCCGTCTTCCGATGACAAACTCTGCGAGGAGAATGGGGGCACCGATCAAAACGGTGAAAAGGATAAAGAGTAAGAAGAAGACACCCCCTCCATTTGCACCTGCCATATAAGGGAATTTCCAAATGGCACCGAGCCCTATAGCAGAACCGGCAGCCGCCAGAATGAATCCAATTTTAGAAGTCCATTGTTCTTTTTTGGCCAAGATTAAAATCCTCCTTTCGAAAAAATAAGATTTTTCAATCGTACTATGTTTTACACCCTCTGTACACCGGATTTTTAAATTTTCAATATATAAGAAATATGGGGGTGAATGCCATCAAATAAGTGTTAGCGAACAATATGGGCACATGTATTTCCATTTATTATGTGTGAAAACGTTTGAAAACATTACAATTAACCTAATTTCTAGAAAAGTAGTCAAAAACATGTTGAATGGGCTGGAAATTTCTCTAAAATGTAGTATACTAATTGTAACAAAACGTTCACAAATTATTCTTTTTTTCGCCATAATTGAAAGCGTTTACTACCGGATTGGAGGGATTTAGTATGGATGTATTTCTTGTTTATCTTTTTATCGCCACCGCTACTCCGTTATTTCTTTGGGTAGAACATCGTAAATGGGCGGTTCTTCATATCCCATTTGTTATAGCCTTATGGGCAGCATTTATTTATTACGTAGCCGTTCCGGAACTTGGAGGATGGGGACATGTGACGCTGTGGAGCCTGTTTGTTGCAAACCTTGCATTCGCCCACATCGCAGCCTTTATGTTATATGCCTTGCCGTTCATCCAAAAGCAGAAAAAGAAAAAAGCAATCACCATCAAGAATCTATAGTCTGATCCGATGTTCATTGGATCAGGCTTTTTTTTGTGGTCTATTTTAAGTAAATGGATTCAATTGTAAATAAATGAAACAAAATCCACTTCATAATCGTTACATAAATGAGAGCTTCAAAGAGAAAGGGGGAAAACTCGAGTGGAAAATGGGCACTTGATCGAGCGTGCAAAAAAAGGAGATCTGCAGGCATATAGTCATTTAATCACCTATTATTCTCCCATCGTGGAACGGTTTGCCTATCAGATGGGGAATTCTTTTGCGGATATACCAGATATTACCCAGGAAGTGTTCATTCGTGTATATCGGTTTCTGGACGGGTTCTCTTATGCGAAGTTTACAACCTGGCTCTATAAAATCACTTTAAATGTGTCGAGGGACTTTAAACGAAGAGAAAATCAGCACAACAATCGAGTGAAAAAGATCGGGAATGAACCCTCAGAAAACGTCATTACTCCTCAAGAACGTATCCTGAGACAGGAAGAGGATCGTATGCTCCACGAATGTATTCAAAAGCTGGATGGTAAATATCAAATACCAATCATCCTTTACTATTTTCATGAAAAGAAGTATGAAGAAATGGCTGAAATACTGTCAATCAAACTATCTACTGTCAAAACAAGGTTATTAAGAGGAAAAAACCTTTTGAAAAAAGAACTGGAAGATGCTGAAAAGAGGGAGGGGAGATTGAATGGATGACAAGATGCTCGAAAAACGAATGGAATTATTGAATCAATCGTATATGAAAATTCCGGATCAGACCAATCCCTCAGACATCATACAAGCCATAAAAAAAGAAGGGAAATCCCAAAAGAAGCGACCCCTTATTCATTGGCCATACGTTGCAAGTTTCATTGGTGTACTTCTGATCGGTGCGGTTCTCATCCTGCAGCTTACGATGGATGAACCAGGAAGACAGAATGGGAATCAAGCTGATTTTGCCGGTAAGGCAGACCAACGACTTCAAAGGGAAATAGAAGATGCGAAAGCTCAATATGAGTTAAGGAAAACTCAAGCAATGGAGCGGCTCGGGTTTACGGAAGTCATATTTAATTCGACTGTGATTGCCCGGGATGCAAATCGGCATCTCACATATATCGAGTCCATTCCAAAGCGGGACTTCTCAAATGAAAGAAAAATGGAGTGGGTCCAGAGAGCGAGTGAGGAGTTGGATCAGATATTGGCCACTCCTGATGTGATGATGAAAAATCTGAAAGCTCCTTTATCGAAGGAAGAAGCAGAAGTATGGATGGATGATTTTATTAAAAAGGAACAAGATGTTCTCCCTCGATATGAGGACGTGCTGAATGATTATAAGGAATATTGGAAGCCTCATGTTGAGAATGGAAAGTTCAATATGAAGGAGTTCAATCATGTAAAAAATGACTATCCCCCAAAACTATGGTTGTTACGGGAAGGAATATTCAATAATGCTGTTAAGCTATCGTATAACAGTGAGACGGACCGGCTTGAAACTACATTGGATGTGGAGTACTTCAGGATGATCACGAATCGTGAAGCCTTACCGGAAGGCTATGAATTGTATTTGATCACCCGTTTTGATCCAGTCATTCAAGCAGGTGAATTGACAGGAACATGGCAAGAAGCAGCTGATCGCTTGATGGACTACGAAAAGATGTTAAAGGAATTACCGGATAACTCAAGATTCAGGGTAGAAGTGAAACATGAATACAATCTTCTCTATCAATACTTTACAGATGGAAATGTGTATCAGCCCATCTTCAATGAAAGTGATGAGTTGAAATCACATGTAGAAGAAACCTACCGATATATACTGAAAGAGTATCCAGATTACACAACATCCTTTCACCTGAAAGAAGTATATGAGGAGTTAAGAAGTGTGAATTTCGTTAAGCCAGATCGTTGGGTTCAGACGACACCGGTCATTTTGTCTTCTGAGGCAGAAGAAATCTATAAAGACTAATAAAGAGTGCTAAATTTACACTGTTTTAATAATATTAATTATTGGGAAGCATAACTAGTGAGAATGCAATTATAGATGGAAATCGAAGAAAAATGGGGTTTGTTTTATTGGTCAGACAGAATTAAATTTTGCCGAATCCCGGATTCTATGATATAATCTACAATTGCGTGTAAAGACGAAAAATAATATATATACTAGGAGTGTTACCATGACTACAAAATTCGAAACAGGAACTGTTGTAACAGGTAAAGTTACAGGCATTCAACCATACGGAGCGTTCGTTGCACTTGACGAAGAAACACAAGGATTAGTTCATATCTCTGAAATCACTCACGGCTTTGTTAAAGACGTTAGCGAGCACCTTTCAGTAGGCGACGAAGTAAAGGTCAAAGTATTATCAGTGGACGAAAAAGCTGGTAAAATCAGCCTTTCTATCCGTGCTACAGAAGAAGCTCCTGCAGCACCACAAGCAAAACCTGCAGCAGCGAAAAAACCTCGCCGTCAAGGTCAAGGAAGTGTAAAGCAAGCAAACGAAGAAACAACACCAGCTGGCTTCAACACTCTTAAAGACAAGCTTGAAGAGTGGATCGAACAATCAGAACGTCAAGATCTAATCAAGAAATAATACAATTTATAAGAAGACTGCCTTTCTTGGAGGGCGGTCTTTTTTTAATCCTGTTTTTGAAAAAGAGGAGTTCTGATTTATCTTAGAGAATCTATACTATAATGAAAGGCGGGATGAATTGAAAGAGAAAATAGGGAGTCTATTAAATGAAAATCAATGCACTCATATCCTCTATTCATATCATGATCGAAACCGATATCTAGAAAATGCCGTTGCGTATGTTCTCGAGGGGATCGAAAAGGGGGATTCCGTTGTTCTGATTGAGAACGAGAGGAACCTGAATGTATTGCTTAAACGGTTAAACAATCATTTAACCAGCGACCAATTAAAGAAAATTCACGTTATCAGTAACTTTGATTTCTATCAATCGAGTGGAAGTTACCACCCGCCAGCCATTTATGAACAATTAACGAAATCCATTACTCCATTTTTAGAGAACGATATACCTTTTCGCTCGTGGACAAATGTGGAATGGGGCACATTGGAAGACCCGGCTTCCATCATCGAGTGGTTCGAAGAAGAAACGGATCGTGCTATTCATGAGTATGACCTGACCATCGTCTGTGCGTACGAATCGGAGAAAATGCCTGACCATCTGGAGGATGCACTAAAGAAAAGTCATGGGCACATTATGACGGATGAAGATATCGTGATCTCGAAAGTATACAGTAATACTGATTAGTCCAAGAACAGGCGATGATCCTCATAAAGAGGGTTGTCGTCTTTTTGTGGTTCTTTTCATAAAGTTTGTTGCTATTTGCTCTGTCAAAAAAATTATCGTAAATTAACGAAAAATAAAGAATTTTTAAACAACATACTTGTCCGTACCTCATAAATGGCATATAATGATAATGAAAGCGCTTTACATATAGAAAAATACATAAATACAGGAGGATCTTAGATGCTTTATAATAATCCGAATACTGAAGGTTCATTGGTACAATTCAAAGACAAGTATGAGAACTTTATTGGTGGCGAATATGTGCCGCCGGCAAGTGGAGAATATTTTGAAAATGTATCACCTGTTACGGGGAAAGTTTTCACGAAAATTGCCCGGTCGAATAAAGAAGATGTGGAAAAGGCATTAGATGCAGCGCATGCATCAAAAGACGCATGGGGTAAAACCTCTGTTACGGAAAGATCCATTATCTTAAATAAAATCGCCGATCGTATGGAAGAAAACTTAGAAATGCTTGCTGTAGCCGAAACATGGGATAATGGTAAGCCGGTTCGTGAAACACTGGCGGCTGATTTACCACTTGCCATTGATCACTTCCGTTATTTCGCCGGATGTATCAGAGGTCAGGAAGGATCTCTTGGTGAAATCGATAATGATACGGTCTCTTATCATTTCCATGAGCCGATCGGGGTTGTAGCCCAGATCATCCCTTGGAACTTCCCGATTCTGATGGGTGTATGGAAGATTGCCCCTGCCCTTGCTGCGGGTAATTGTGTAGTCTTGAAGCCTGCTGAGCAAACACCTGCTTCCATCATGGTTCTGGTTGAACTGATTAAAGACCTGCTGCCTAAAGGTGTACTGAATGTTGTTCAAGGATTTGGAGTGGAAGCAGGGAAACCTCTTGCGCAAAGTAAGCGTGTTGGTAAGGTAGCCTTCACAGGTGAAACGACAACAGGTCGACTGATCATGCAATATGCTTCTCAAAACATTATCCCTGTCACTTTGGAGCTTGGTGGTAAATCACCAAATATATTCTTTGAAGATGTAATGGATCAGGATGATGATTTCCTTGATAAAGCAGTGGAAGGTTTCGTCATGTTTGCACTTAATCAAGGAGAAGTGTGTACATGTCCTTCAAGAGCGCTAATCCAGGAATCGATCTACGATAAGTTCATGGAGCGTGCGATCGAACGCGTGAAACAAATCAAGCAGGGGAACCCGTTAGATTCAGATACAATGCTGGGTGCCCAAGCTTCTCAAGAACAATTGGATAAGATTCTATCTTATATTGAAATTGGGAAAGAAGAGGGAGCGGAATTACTCATCGGTGGTGAGCAGAATACACTGGATGGAGATCAGGAAGCAGGTTTCTATGTGAAGCCGACCGTCTTCAAAGGCAACAACAAAATGCGTATTTTCCAAGAAGAAATCTTTGGCCCTGTTGTTTCCGTTACAACGTTCAAAACGAAAGAAGAAGCACTTGAAATTGCCAATGATACTCTTTATGGACTAGGAGCAGGTGTGTGGACGCGTGACATGAACACGGCTTACCGTTTCGGTAGAGAGGTTCAAGCAGGACGCGTATGGACTAACTGTTATCACCAATACCCGGCACATGCGGCATTTGGTGGATACAAAATGTCCGGTATCGGGCGCGAAAATCATAAAATGATGCTATCACACTATCAACAAACGAAGAATTTACTAGTTAGCTATAGTCCTAAAGCGTTAGGATTCTTCTAAAATGGAACAGCGACTAGAGGCGACAGAACAAGCCCTCCATCTGATTGAAACGTTAAAAGGCAAGCACGGTGCCCTCCTTTTTCATCAATCTGGAGGCTGTTGTGATGGCAGTTCTCCTATGTGTTTAAGTCAGGATGATTTGATCATCGGTGACTGTGATGTATTAGTAGGTACTGTAGCCGACTGTCCTTTTTATATGAACGAACAACAATATGAGTATTGGAAGCATTTCCGGATTATATTGGATGTAAAAGAAGGGAGGGGAGGAGTGTTCTCTTTGGAATCAACGGAAGGCGTACGCTTTATCACGGATTCCAAATTGATCAAACCATAAACGTGAAGGTTATGGTTCACCCTTCTACTCTCAATGATGATGTTTAGAGACAACCTTTATATAGGTTGTCTCTTTTTCAGTGTCAACAAATTCCGCAACCCCAATTCACCCCATCCCCAATTCACCCCATCCCCAAAACCAAAAAGCCACTCCCTAAAAAGAGAAAGTGGCCGACCAACATTAAAACGAATTCCGTTCGATCCCGTACTTCCGAATCCGATACTGCAGATTCTGCCGGCTCATTCCAAGGGACTTCGCCGTTTTGGTGATATTAAAGTCATGGTATTTCAAAGATTTTTGAATATAATAGGTTTCGGCTTCTTCAATGAAAATCTCCAGCGGCTTGATCTCTGTTCCGGATTGGTAGAGGAACAAAGATTCATCTTGGCTTTCTTCTCCGGCAGCGGAGTGGTGGATGCGTTGCCTGAAACCAAATGGAAGATGATTGAAACCGATCTCCTCTTCAAACCCAACAAGATTAAAAGCTCCCTCGATGACATGCTCAAGCTCCCTCACATTGCCTGGCCAGTCATATTGCTGGAAAATTTCCCGTACTTCATTCGAAATGCCCTTAATACTCATGGCAAAATGGTGGTTGAACTGGTCAATGAAATAGTTCACAATCTCCGGTAAATCTTCTTTTCTCGAACGGAGAGAAGGGATGAAGATTGAAACAATGCTCAGCCTGTAATAGAGGTCCTTCAATAACCGTCCTTCTGCGATGGCGTCGATGGGATCCTCGTTCACCGTCGCCATCACCCGAACATCGTATGGAAGGTCCGTCCCTCGTGAAAAGAAGTTTAATAGCTTCTCCTGGAGGGAAGGGGTTAATGAGTTGATTTCGTCGAGGAGAAGCGTTCCTCCATGTGCTTGTTGGAAGAGGGAGGGCCGGTGATCTTCCGGGTTGCTCGCTTCCTCCTCCTCGTGAAACAAGATTTTTTCAAGCATATCATCACGTAATGAAGAACAGTTCTGGGTAATGAAGGGACGATTGGCACGGGCACTGTCGTTATGGATGCTTTGAGCGAAAAGCTCTTTGCCGGTCCCGATTTCACCACAGATTAACACAGGGGAAGAAGTCCTTGTCGCCCGCTTTCCGGTTTCCACTGCGTCCTGCAGGCGGTGATGCCGACCGATAATGCTATCAAAGGTATATAAGCTGCTTGGGCGCTTATGTATATGATCCCTCATCACTTTTTCGAGCTTGGTGATGTCCCTGGCAATCTCAATCGCTCCAATCAACGCCTCATCATGAAAAATAGGGAATGTATCGTTCATCGTAGTGATTTCGATTCCATTTATATTAAAGTAAGTTTGCTTCACATTAAGGGTAGGTTCCTTTGTGCTTAGAACTTTAAGAAGGGTACTTTCCTCTTCAGAATGAAATTGGAAAACATCCAGCAAATTTTTATCCAGGACGTCTTCAATATCCATGCCTTCGATTTCACGCATTTTGCGATTGTAAATGATGGTTCTTCCGGTAGAATCGATTACATGAACGCCTGATTCGAGATGTTCAGCGACTTTTTCGTACATATATAAACGTTTTTCAGACTCCAGCATGCTGTCTCTCTCCTCTTCATTTTGGTTAGATCTTACTGCAAAACGTATCGTCTATAGTCTTCTTTTTTGCGCGAATTTTCAGCCGTTCGCTGTTTGATTTAGGACTTGGTTTCAAAGGAATCCGCGAAAAGAGTGGGATTATAAAAAATTTTAAAAAAACTCTTGAAAAATGCAACTATCTTTTGCATTATTATAAGTGTAAGGGTTTTCTAAATGCAAATATTTTTTGCGTGTTAGTTAAGGAACCTCGACACACGATGAATTAAAGGGGAAATACCCACATGATTCCTTACAAACAAACACGAACCATTCACAGATTTACTTCAATAGAGATGTACAGGAGGACTCGTCGGCTACCATCCATTTGGTGGGTTCAACATGTCAGGTACCGATTCCAAAGCGGGCGTACCGGATTATCTTCTGCTTCACCTTCAAGTAAAAACAACATCAGAAACAAATTAAGAGTATGAAAACGGGAGGGGGCCTTTTTCTGCGGGGGCTCCATCCTAGTATATAAACAATTATTTTTTTCATTACCTAAGGAGGAAACTATATGACAGTAAGTACTCATTCGATTATTGAACAAACGGAGAAATATGGTGCGAAAAATTATCATCCACTTCCAATCGTCATTTCAGAGGCGGAGGGTGTATGGGTGAAAGATCCGGAAGGCAATAAGTATATGGATATGCTTAGCGCTTATTCAGCGGTCAACCAGGGACATCGTCATCCAAAGATCATCCAGGCGTTAAAAGATCAAGCAGACCGTGTGACCCTGACGTCACGTGCGTTCCACAATGATCAATTAGCCCCTTGGTATGAGAAGATTTGTAAGATGACTGGTAAAGACATGGCTCTTCCAATGAATACGGGTGCCGAGGCAGTAGAAACGGCGATCAAGACAGCTCGCCGCTGGGCGTATGATGTGAAGGGTGTAGCAGAAAACAGTGCGGAAATCATCGCGTGTAACGGGAATTTCCACGGAAGAACGATGACAGCTGTTTCCCTTTCTTCCGAAGAAGAATACAAGCGTGGTTTCGGTCCGATGCTTCCAGGAATCAACTTGATTCCTTACGGTGATCTGGATGCTTTAAAAGAAGCCATCACTCCAAATACAGCAGCTTTCCTTATCGAACCGATCCAGGGGGAGGCAGGGATCGTCTTCCCTCCTAAAGGCTTCATGAAAGCAGCATATGAATTATGTAAAGAAAACAACGTTCTATTCATTGCAGACGAAATTCAGGCAGGTCTTGCCCGTTCCGGGAAAATGTTCGCGTGTGAGTGGGAAGATGTTGATCCTGACATGTACATTTTAGGAAAAGCACTTGGAGGCGGAGTGTTCCCTATTTCATGTGTTGTGGCCAATGAAGAAGTATTAGGCGTGTTCAACCCTGGCTCCCACGGTTCTACTTTCGGAGGGAATCCAATGGCATGTGCGGTTTCCGTTGCGTCCCTTGATGTACTGATCGATGAAAACCTGGCAGACCGTTCGCTTCAAATGGGAGAATACTTTATGAGTAAACTTCGTGAGATAGATAATCCTATGATTAAGGACGTTCGTGGTAGCGGATTATTTATCGGAGTGGAACTTAACGAACCAGCCCGTAAATACTGTGAACAACTGAAAGAAGAGGGGCTGCTTTGTAAAGAAACACATGATACAGTGATTCGTTTTGCTCCACCACTTGTTATCTCACAAGAAGACCTGGATTGGGCAATCGAAAGAATCAAAAAAGTACTGTCTTAATTCCCGGTTGGGTTAAAAGTTTTTTTCTTAAACCGACTGGAACAGGCGTGAAAATAAAAATTATTTCTTTCCCAAGTCAATGGTTTAAGATACGGTAATATGTTACAATTACAACGTTTCAGATCACATAATAAAGAGGCGAATGTTTACAATGGGAGAAAACCTTAATCTGTTTACTTCTACACAGCATGTCATCAATGATGCTTTATCCAAGCTAGGATATACGGAAGAAATGTATGAACTTCTGAAAGAGCCGATTCGTATGTTGACCGTTCGTATTCCGGTTCGAATGGACGATGGCAGTATCAGAGTATTTACGGGCTACCGTGCACAACATAATGACGCAGTCGGACCTACCAAGGGCGGAGTGCGATTCCACCCTGAAGTGGATGAAGAGGAAGTAAAGGCTTTATCCATGTGGATGAGCTTGAAATGCGGAATTGTTGATTTACCGTACGGTGGAGGAAAAGGCGGGATCATCTGTGATCCGAGAACGATGTCTTTCACTGAACTGGAAAAGCTAAGCCGCGGCTATGTTCGTGCCATCAGTCAAATTGTCGGCCCTACAAAGGATATCCCGGCACCTGATGTGTACACAAACTCACAAATCATGGCTTGGATGATGGATGAATACAGCCGTCTTCGTGAAAATGACTCACCAGGATTCATTACAGGAAAACCGATTGTCCTTGGTGGTTCACAAGGTCGTGAAAAGGCGACGGCTCAAGGTGTTACCATCTGTATTGACCAAGCTGCAAAGAAACGGGGCATCGACATCAAAGGTGCACGCGTCGTCATCCAAGGTTTTGGAAATGCCGGCAGTTTCTTAGCGAAGTTCATGCATGATGCCGGTGCAAAGGTCATTGCCATTTCCGATGCCCAAGGCGCCCTTCATGATCCGGCTGGTTTGGATATTGATTATCTGTTGGACCGTCGGGATAGCTTCGGTACAGTAACGACACTATTTGAAAACACGATTTCAAATAAGGAATTATTGGAACTGGAGTGTGACATCCTTGTCCCTGCAGCGATTTCAAACCAAATCACTGAAGAGAATGTCTATGATATTAAAGCATCCATTGTGGTAGAAGCTGCAAACGGTCCGACTACCTTTGAAGCAACACGAATTCTTTCTGAAAGAGGAATCCTGCTTGTTCCAGACGTACTAGCAAGTGCGGGTGGAGTAACGGTTTCATATTTCGAATGGGTTCAGAATAATCAAGGGTACTATTGGACGGAAGAAGAAGTAAACGAGAAGCTTCATGCTAAACTTGTCGAAGCTTTCAACAATGTATACGAAACATCTCAGAATCGTCGAGTGAATATGCGACTCGCCGCATACATGGTCGGCGCACGCAAAATGGCTGAAGCCTCTAGATTCAGAGGTTGGGTGTAACGATCGCATAATATAGAGAACGTATCCTCAATTTATTGGGGATACGTTCTTTTTTCGGTTTGTAAAGGAATTTTCTATTAAGTATCGAAATGATTAGAGAGCATCAATTGTGGGTAAAATCATTGAAATTGGCAATAAAGAGAAATCGTGATACGATAAAAATGTTCTTATGTTTAAACTATTAAACATTAATGATTCGGAGGGATTCATGTGTCAACTGAAATGATTATAGAGGAAACTTCTCTTGAAACGGTTGAATCAACACTTCAACAGCATAAGCAATTTTTTAAGTCAGGGGTTACCCGGCCAATACAATATAGAAAAGACTTGCTAGAGAAGTTCTCAGCAGTCATAAAAAACCATGAAGCAGAAATCATCGATGCATTGAAAAGAGATCTAAATAAATCAGAGATGGAAACGTATGCGACAGAAATCGGTATCCTGCTGGAAGAAATTAGATTCGTTCTGAAGAATATCGACGAATGGGCAGAACCAAAAAAGGTTAAAACGGCGAAAACACATATTGGCTCCAAAGCCTATACCGTCCCGGAGCCTTATGGGGTTACACTAATCATCGCACCATGGAATTACCCGATCCAGCTTGCACTGGCCCCTGTCATTGGAGCGATGGCAGCCGGGAATACAGCCATCATTAAACCGTCAGAATTAACTCCTGCTACATCAGCTTTATTAGCGGAAATGATTAATACTCATTTTGACCCAAGACAGCTTTTCGTGATAGAAGGTGGAGTAGAAACGACACAGCATCTCCTGAAACAGCCATTCGATTATATTTTCTTTACCGGGAGCGTCCCCGTCGGAAAAGTGGTGATGGAAGCAGCGGCAAAGCAGTTGATACCCGTCACTCTTGAACTTGGTGGGAAAAGTCCTTGTATCGTGGATGAAACGGCGGATATCCCTCTGGCTGCGAAGCGCATCGCCTTCGGTAAAGTAACAAATGCCGGGCAAACGTGTATTGCACCTGATTACCTCTTTATTCACAAGAGCAAGAAAGATGAATTTATCACTGAATTTAAGAAAACGGTTATTGAATTTTATGGAACAGAACCGCTTAAAAGTGATAAGTTTGGGCGGGTCGTCAACGAACGTCATTTCAATCGGTTAACAAGCTATTTGGAAGATGGTGAAATCCTCTTAGGGGGAAATGTGGATCCTGGGAGCTTAAAAATTGAACCGACTTTAATGAAGCCGAGAGATTTTACTGTACCGGTGATGCAGGATGAAATATTCGGACCGATATTCCCGGTCATTGAATATGAGGAACTTGAGGAAGTCATTGAATTTGTGACCGAGCGACCGAAACCGTTGGCCCTTTATCTGTTTACAAGCAATCCAATCACAGAAGATAGAATCAATGAATCGATTTCTTACGGGGGCGGTTGTGTGAATGATACACTGATGCACATCGTTACTCCATATCTTCCTTTCGGAGGGGTAGGGGAGAGCGGAATTGGAAATTACCACGGGGAATCAAGCTTTTCAACCTTTTCACATTACAAAAGCATCTTAAAACAGACGACGAAGTTTGACTTAAGCTTCCGTTATCCAAGTGGAAGATTTGGTATGCAGATCATTAAAAAGTTACTGAAATAAGAAAGGTGACCCAGAGGATGGGTCACCTTTTTAAGATGATACGGGAGATACCCCGCTTTTCTTTAATAGCGCGTAGGCTCAGTATGAGGTTCTCTTTCAAGCTCTTCCGTTGGTTTGAATAACAGTCCAAGGTTAATTAGACCGGCTATACCAACTAATCCGTATATGATTCGGGATAGAGCGGCGTCTTGACCACCAAAGATGGCTGCAACAAGATCGAATTGAAAGAAACCGATTAGTCCCCAGTTCACAGCACCAATAATGGTAAGAACCAAAGCAATACGTTGAATTGCACTCATGTTGTTTTCCTCCTTATTGAATGGCTCATTTATAAGTTTCCCATTGCGCTTATTCCTATTCAGTTTGACTGCAACAAAATTTCCTTGTGCAAGTTCTTTGCATTTTGGGGATGATATATTCGATAATAGGAAATGTGTTGAAGACATTTTGGGTAACGAAATAGTTCGGCCCTTACAAAATACAAGGAGGTAACAAATAATGAATGAATTTACTTTTTACAATCCAACCAAATTGATTTTTGGAAAAGGACAAGTAGAACAGCTGAAAGAATTGGTACCTCAATATGGTAAAAAAGTGCTTGTCGTATATGGTGGCGGAAGCATTAAGCGTAATGGTTTATACGATCAGGTAATGTCCGTATTGAAAGATATTGACAGCGAAGTATTCGAGCTTTCCGGAGTAGAACCGAATCCGCGTCTTTCCACAGTCAGACGAGGTGTAGAGATAAGTAAAGAAAATAATATCGAATTTATTTTAGCTGTTGGTGGCGGAAGTGTCATCGACTGTACAAAAGCAATTGCTGCAGGTGCAAAATATGATGGAGATGCATGGGATCTTGTAACGAAGAAAGCTTTTGCGAAAGAAGCCCTTCCATTCGGAACAGTCCTGACTCTTGCAGCGACAGGTTCTGAAATGAATGCAGGATCTGTTATCACGAATTGGGAAACGAATGAGAAATATGGATGGGGCAGTCCTGTGACGTTCCCGCAATTCTCTATCCTGGATCCGGAAAATACGTTCACAGTACCGAAAGATCATACAATCTACGGTATGGTGGACATGATGAGTCACGTGTTTGAACAGTATTTCAATAATGCAACAAACACGCCTTTACAAGACCGTATGTGTGAGTCCGTTCTGACTACGGTTATTGAAACAGCTCCGAAGTTGATCAACGATCTTGAAAACTACGAGCTTCGCGAGACGATTCTGTACTCAGGGACAATTGCCCTTAATGGAATGCTGCAAATGGGCTACAACGGTGACTGGGCAAGCCATAACATTGAACATGCGGTGTCAGCCGTATACGACATCCCGCATGCAGGTGGACTCGCGATTCTATTCCCTAACTGGATGAAGCATAACCTGAAAGTGAATCCTGCACGATTTGCTCAACTGGCAGAACGCGTATTCAATGTAGACCCTGCCGGTAAATCTGAAGAAGAAGTGGCACTGGAAGGAATCGAAAAGCTTCGCGAATTCTGGACAAGCATCGGAGCACCGTCCCGTTTGGCAGACTATGATATCGACGACAGCCAACTGGACCTGATGGCAGACAAAGCCATGGTGAACGGCGAATTCGGTAACTTCAATAAATTAAACAAAGAAGACGTTCTTGCAATTCTGAGAGCATCTCTATGATCGATACTGGGAGGGACGGACCTTGTGAAAGAGGTCCGTCCCTCTTCTTTCGTGAGAGTTGGAAAATAAAGTTAATAGGCTGGATTTTTTGTGATTTCGGCTGGATTTAGGAGTGAAACGGCTGGATTCTGAATCATTTCGGCTGGATTTTTCTACAAAACGGCCGGATTGACCATGCTTTCCCCAATGAAAACTTTATTTTTCATGCCAATCACTCTTCATCCGTCCTTCTTTATTGGTTTGTACACCAATAATTAGGGGAACATAAGCGGGTGAGTACGGTTGTTGAAAAAAAGTTTTCAATGCACACGCTTACATAAAGGGAGCTTTCTTGATTCTCGGGTCAGCTTTCGATAAAGTGAGATAGAAGAAAATATTTTAATCGGAGGATGGTTATGACACACATTCGTTTTGATTATTCAAAAGCGTTATCGTTTTTTGGAGAACACGAACTTACATATCTAAGTGATGCCGTAAAGGTGGCTCATCATTCGTTACATGAACAAACAGGTGCAGGAAACGATTTCCTGGGATGGATCGACCTTCCTGTTGAGTACGATAAAGAAGAATTTTCACGCATTCAGAAATCAGCCGAGAAAATTAAAAGTGATTCCGATGTGCTGTTAGTGATCGGAATAGGTGGATCTTACTTGGGGGCCCGTGCGGCGATTGAAATGCTGAATCATAGCTTCTACAATGCCCTGCCGAAAGAAAAGCGTTCCACTCCACAAGTCCTGTTCGTTGGACAAAACATCAGTTCCACTTACATGAGGGACTTAATGGACCTTCTTGATGGAAAAGATTTCTCCATCAATGTGATTTCCAAGTCCGGTACAACGACAGAACCGGCACTCGCTTTCCGCATATTCCGCAACATGCTGGAAGAAAAGTACGGTGTGGAAGAAGCACGCAAGCGCATTTATGCGACAACGGATAAATCAAAAGGTGCCCTTAAAACCCTGGCAACAGATGAAGGTTATGAAACATTCGTCGTTCCTGATGATATAGGCGGTCGCTATTCTGTGCTGACAGCAGTTGGGCTGCTTCCGATTGCAGCTAGCGGAGTGGAAATCGAGACGATGATGAGCGGTGCTGCACAGGCACGTGAAGATTTCGGAAAATCCGAGCTCACAGAGAATCCTGCGTATCAATATGCTGCTGTTCGTAACGCACTATATAATAAAGGAAAAACAATTGAAATGCTTATTAACTATGAGCCAGGTTTACAATACTTTTCTGAATGGTGGAAACAGCTATTTGGAGAGAGTGAAGGAAAAGACCAAAAAGGAATTTATCCTTCTTCAGCTAACTTCTCAACAGATCTTCATTCTCTTGGACAATATGTTCAAGAAGGACGCCGTGACATTTTTGAAACAGTCATCAAGGTTTCAGAGCCACGTCATGAGCTGAAAATCGAGAAGGCTGACAGTGATTTGGACGGCTTGAATTACTTAGCCGGTGAAACAGTGGATTTTGTAAACAACAAAGCATTTGAAGGGACATTGCTTGCCCATACAGATGGTGGCGTACCAAACCTGATCGTGGAAATTCCTGCAATGGATGCATACACATTCGGTTACCTGGTGTACTTCTTCGAGAAAGCATGTGCGATGAGTGGATACCTTCTTGGTGTGAATCCATTTGATCAACCGGGAGTGGAAGCATACAAAGTAAATATGTTCGCCCTTCTTGGAAAACCAGGCTTTGAAGAGAAGAAGGCGGAGCTTGAAAAACGCCTTAAATAAGGAAAGAGCACTGAGGGAAATCTCAGTGCTCTTTTTACATTTTTCTTTCACTTTAGGAGAAACTATCCCTAAAAGAAAGGGGATGGATCCACGTGATAGAGCTTTCATCTAACATTGAAGGACAGCATTACCAACTGTATAAGCTTGAACAGCTATTAAAGCCGCTTGGATATTCAATAGGTGGCAATTGGGATTATGATCACGGCTATTTCGATTACAAAATTGATGACGAAGTGGGCTATCAGTATTTGAGAGTACCGTTTACGTCTGTTGATGGACAATTGGATTCAAGGGGGGCTACGGTTGAATTCGGAAAGCCGTTCCTTCTCTCTCATAAATACCAGCGTGGCTTGGACGATTACGCATCAACAGGAACCTTCTCAGGCTCGGTCAATCAATTTTCCGAACCACAAGATCCTGATGCAAGCTTCCCGGAAGAATATATTGAAGTTGGGAAAGAACTTGTGAAAGAGCTGGAGAACGTTTTATTCTCTAGTTAGAGATCACAAGCAGTTCATCCGTTTCTTCAACCAAAGTAGTCAAAGGAGGATTCACAGTCGTGTTTTCTCCTTTTTTTATGCCTAAAAGGATGATATTGTTTTTTAGAAGATTTGTACTTAACGAATGAAAGCTCTTATTGATGTATTCTTCTGAAACAGGTATCAGCTTTAAATTGTTTCCTTTTAAATGATTCAATAATTTTAAGATGGTTTTAGACATCCCTTGAGAAATGATACTGTTCATCATCACATAGCTTGTTTGCATATTCGTTTGAATCACTTCATCGGCTCCTGCCCGCTCGGCATTGGCCACTTGATCTTTCTGGAGGATTTCAACGACCGTGTATAAATCAGGGTGATTCCCTTTAATGGCAAGAAGAGTCAGGACAGAATTCATGTCTGCCGTTATCTCATCTTTATTTTGATCAGCGGTAATGATGGCGATCGATGCTTCATGGAGATTTACTTTTTTTAAAATGGCATCTCTAAAAGGGGTTCCCCTCACAAAATGGATATGGTTATTCTTGTATGGATTCTTTTGCAGGGTTTCATCGACCAAAATGATATCACATTGGGACTGCAGGGAGGTTAGTTGGTTAATCACTTCCCGTGTCCGCTCATTCCAACCTACGACTACAATATGTTCCTTCCCCTTGAACGTTGCTTTGCCTTCCAAATACGCATTTTGTGTCATGACCGTTTCTGCTGCAAGCATGACAAAATAAGTAGAAAGAAAACCGGCACCTACTAAGATGAGAATGATGCCAATCAGTCTGCCTTCAAACGATGTGGGAACAAAATCTCCATACCCCACAGTGGAAGTGGTGATAATCGCCCACCAGATCCCATCGAATAGGGAAGGGAAGGTATCGGGCTCGATGAAATGAATGATCGTTCCGAATGAAAGCATCAACGTAATGGCGATCGTGAATATTCGAATTACTAAAGGCCAGCGCAAGAATCCATGAAACATTTGCTGCACCATACTACCAGCTCCTTTTCATCTGCACTGACCATTATTGCCTATTCAGGTTCTTCTAAAACTCAGAAAGCCATTCTTTCTTCAATAAACTGTACATATGCGCATCATATTGATGGTCATCTTGAAGAATATACTCTCTGAGTAACCCCTCCTGCTTGAAACCAAGCTTTTCAACCACTCTTGAAGAAGCTTTATTGAATGGGATAATCACTGCCCCAACACGGTTCATTTCTTTATCTGCAAATAGGTAGTTGAGTAACGGGGAGAGTGCCTCACCCATGATTCCCTTACCCCAGTGTTCAGGGCTAAGGTCGTATCCGATTTCGCAACGCTTATACGCTTTCGAAATGCCGTGGAACCCGCATGTCCCGATCATTCTATTCGAATGCTTCTCCACGATGGCCCAGCGCATGGGACCGCCTGACTCCAAGTGCTTTTCGTAGTTCTCAACCATGCTTACCGCCACTTCTTTCGATTCAATCGGACTCATTCCGAAATAGCGGAGAACGTCACCGGAAGTATAGAGTTCATAAAGGAAATCGACATCTTCCATCGTAATCTGCCTTAGTACGATTCTCTCTGTTTCAAATACTGGATATTTTCCCAAAATTATCAATCCCCTTTGTACATGAAAGTATACCATGTAAGGGGGCGGGGGAGGATAGGAAATTTTATAGTCCCTTTTCCGTTCATGGTTTGTCATATGGGAAAGTTGCATGAGGAAGCATAGCTGGAGACTGATCTCTCGAAACACAAATGAACTGATCGTAAAAGCCCCTGTCAATTAGACAGAGGCTGCTTCATCATGACTTCATTCCGGCAGATTGTGTATCCGGTCTTCCTGACTTTGAAGGAAATGATACGTCTTGCACGTCGGTCAGAAGAGATGGATTTAATTCAGAAACGGATGCTTGACCGGAAAGGGCTAACGTCAAATCGAGGTCGGCCAGTATATTCCGGATGACTTCCTTCACTCCTTGTTCACCAGCCAGGGTCAATCCATACATATAGGGTCTACCTAAGAGAACGGAACTCGCTCCGAGGGCCAATGCTTTCACAACATCCGCACCCCGTCGGATTCCACTGTCAAATAGTACAGGGATCCGTCCATTCACAACCTGACAAATAGCCGGCAATGAACCTAAAGCTCCAACGGCCCCGTCAACCTGTCTTCCACCATGATTGGATACAATGATCCCATCCATTCCGTGATCGATGGCAAGCTTTGCGTCCTCGGGGTGTAGAATTCCTTTAAGAAGAATCGGCAGACTTGTATGATCTCGCAGGAATTCCAGGTCATCCCACGTCAAACTGGCATTGCCAAACACTTTGGACCAAAGGGTGGCAGCTGCCTTACCGTCAACTTCAGGGGGATCTTTCAGCATTGAACGAAAGACAGGGTCGCTCACATAATTCCCAACTCCTTCTCCCGACAGAAAGGGAAGATACGCGTTTTCAAGGTCTGATTCACGCCATGCCATCATCGGGGCATCAAGAGTAACGACGATTGCGGAGTATCCGGACGCTTCAGCCCTCTCCAGCATACTGGCTGCAATCTCACGGTCGTTGCTCCAATATAGCTGAAACCATCTTGGGGAGTTACCCATGACAGAAGCGATTTCCTCCATGGAGTAAGTAGAGGCTGAGCTTGCAATGAACGGAACATTCATGGATGATGCAGCACGTGCAGACGCCAGCTCCCCATCAGGGTGAACGATGGATTGCACTCCGATGGGAGCGAGCATAAGAGGGGAGGAGAATGTATCTCCCCATAAAGTTACCTTCAGATCACGGTTTTCCACGTTATTCAGCATACGGGGAACAATCTGCCAGCGGTCGAAGGCATTTCTGTTGGCGCGCATCGTATCCTCACCGCCGGCACCTCCAGCTACATAATAAAAAGGACCGTCTTCAAGCTTTTCCCGGGCCATTAGTTCAAGCTCTTCAAACCTGAATGGAATGGAGGGACGGACCTTCCTCTGATAGATTTCATTTTGGACATGGTTTCCATACTGATTCATGGTATTCTTCTCCTTTCTTCTATGCCGGAACAGGTGCGAAAAATAAAAAGGAAGCGTATGTAAAAGGCGATTTCCTTATAAGGAAAATGGTACTTGCATAATTCAGAAAAGTCAATTTATTTCAAGGTGAAAAAAGAGACCGATCATACGACCGGACTCCTATGGTATTAGTATGTTTGAGACGACGATATTTTCTATGAGGTATTATGTTGACGGTAAAACATACATTGTCACTGAATCGATGAACCGCCAACCATCTAAAAACATAAAAAAACGTCCTTATTGAAAATAAGGACGCCTTCTTTATGTATGGAGCATAGCGGGATCGAACCGCTGACCTTTTGGCTGCCAGCCAAACGCTCTCCCAGCTGAGCTAATGCCCCGTGAATCGGTCAAGATTAATTATAAGAAATGTTCATAGCGTTCGTCAATCTTTTTTTATAATATTCTTAGCTTTAATTTATATAAGAGCGGCGAACCATTGTCCGCCGCTCTCCAGACATGGACTTAAGATACTCACTCCACATCTTCATCCTTTCATCTATTCAACAACGCTAACCCTTTCACCATTGCCAGCGCTTCTTTATCGGCAATCACCGTGACATGTTCGTGGCGATTCAAGATAGAAGCAGGGAAGTTCTCAGAGATTTCTCCTTCAACTAACTTTTTCATGGCCACTTGTTTCGCCTCACCTGAAACAAGGAGAAGGATTTCTTTGCTTTTCATAATCGAAGAAATCCCCATTGTGATGGCTTGTGCAGGTACTTCATCCATCGAGTCGAAATAACGGGCATTAGCCTCGCGTGTTGACTCGGCAAGCTCGACAATGTGGGTGTTAGTATCAAAAGAAGTACCTGGTTCATTAAATCCGATATGTCCGTTGCTGCCGATTCCCAGAATTTGAAGATCGATTCCTCCATGTAAACGGATCTTTTCATCATATGCCTCACATTCCTTTTCGAGGTCGACTGCTTTTCCAGAAGGGATATGAGTGTTCTCTGAATCAATATCAATATGTTTAAATAGGTGATCATTCATGTAATGGTAATAGCTGTTAGGGTGTTTACCGGATAACCCGATGTATTCGTCCAAATTAAAGGAAGATACATGTTGATAGGAAGTCCTGTTCTGTTTATGGTCATGGATCAATGCCTCATAAAGCCCTTGTGGTGTTCCGCCTGTGGCCAATCCCAGTGTCAGTTGTTTAGAGCTTTTCACCTTGGATAATAGATAGTCTGCAGCGACTTGACTCATTTCCTGGTAGTCTTTCACTTCAATTAGTTTCATGAGTATCATCCTCTCGAATATAGGCTATTTTTCCTTTGCAAATTGTTGTGTATACATCTCTGTTTTCGTCCAGGATGACGAGGTCTGCATCTTTCCGGGGAGCAAGGCTTCCTTTTCGATCAAAGACATTCAATTGTCTGGCAGGGTTTTCAGCGGTCATTTTGATCGCACTTCTCATATCCCCGGTTGTGAATTCCTGGATATTTGTAAAGGCATCCCTCATCTTCAATACGCTTCCTGCTAATGTGTCCTCGTCTAATAATGCTTTCCCGTCCTTAACCGTCACCATCTGGCCGCCAAGATCATATTGGCCATTCTTCAAGCACTTGGCTCTCATGGAATCAGTGATAAGGATTAATCGCTCGTCTGTAATTTGATCGAATGCCAATTGGACCATTTCTGGACGTACGTGGATACCATCTGAAATCAATTCCACCATTAATTCTTTTCGAAGGAAGGAGGCGCCGACAATACCAGGCTCCCGGTGATGAAGTCCCGACATTTGATTGAACAAGTGGGTAACATGGGACAAGCCTGCATCGATGGCTTTCCCGACCTGATCATAGGTTGCATTGGAATGGCCCACTGAAGCGACAATTCCATTCTCTTTTAAGTAACGGATCAATTCGTATTCATCATCAAGTTCAGGGGCAAGGGTCACCAACTTAATATTCTCTCCTGAAAGAGCATGCCAGTTTTTAAATACTTCTACATTTGGCTTTTGGATACGGTTCAGAGGCTGTGCCCCTGCCTTACCCGAGTTAATGAATGGCCCTTCTAAATGAATGCCGAGTATTTCTGCCTGACCACCCCTTTGATGGTTTGACATATAGTCTGCCGTTGCCGTCAAGGCTTTTTCGATTGCACCGGATGCTTCCGTCATGGTTGTCGCAAGGAAGCTCGTGGTTCCTTCTTTCGGAAGTGTCCCGGTCATCGTATCAAGAGCTTCTCGCGTGGCATCCATTGTGTCGGCACCATTTACTCCATGAATATGAATATCTATCATTCCCGGGACAACACTATATCCATGGGGAAGCGAAATCACTTTGTATTCTTCAGAATCGTTTAACTGGGAACGGTCACCCATTTCGGTGATCTTTCCATTCGCTATTTTGATATACCCTTTTTCATATACTGTATTTTCTGCATAGATGTCTCCATCCAAGATAAGTAGTTTCTCTATATTTGAGGTCACTGAAATCACTCCTTGAGTACTTTACACTTCTACCATAACATCGTTTAGTATAGATGTCTATACCAGTTTGTGTTTGGTCAGTGTATTTTGTTATTTTCAAAAGTAATTAGACTCTATTATCTCATCAAATCTCTATTTATATTGATAAAATTGGTATAGACAACCATTCCTTTTTAATGATATGATTTGTTTTGTTTAAACGCTTTCACTTGAAGAAAAGGAGAGAATAGTATGTTAGGTTTCTTACAACGAATTGGTAAATCGCTCATGCTTCCAATCGCGGTGCTTCCTGCAGCTGCATTATTGCTGCGTTTAGGTCAGGATGACTTATTGGGAATCGCGTTCATGTCTGAAGCAGGAGATGCCATATTTAAAAATTTAGCATTAATCTTTGCCATCGGGGTGGCAATCGGATTTTCGAAAGATGGAAATGGTACGGCCGGATTAGCCGGTGCCATCGGTTATTTGGTGTTAACGGGCGGGTTAAAAGCCCTTGATCCGGATTCCAACATGGCCATTTTCGGAGGGATCATATCCGGGGTCGTGGCAGGTTTATTATATAACCGTTTCAATGATATTAAACTTCCTGCCTGGCTGGGCTTCTTCGGGGGCAGACGTTTTGTTCCGATTGTAACCGCTGCGTCCATGGTATTACTAGCAGGGATATTTGGAATCATCTGGCCACCAATCCAGAGTGGGATCAACTCCATTGGTGAATGGATCATCGGTGCCGGAGCCACTGGAGTCGGTGTGTTCGGTCTGTTGAATCGTCTCTTGATTCCAGTCGGGCTGCATCACGTGTTGAATACACTTGTATGGTTTGAATTTGGAACATTTAAAGATGCAGCAGGAGAAATTGTGAAGGGGGATATCCCACGTTTCTTTGCTAAGGATCCAACAGCTGGAACGTTCCAGACGGGATTCTTCCCTATCATGATGTTCGGTCTTCCGGCAGCTTGTCTTGCGATGATTGTGACAGCGAAAAAGCATTTACGTGCCAATGTATCGGGGATGTTAATCGGTTTGGCCGTCACTTCATTCCTAACAGGGATCACAGAGCCGATTGAATTCAGTTTCATGTTCTTATCTCCTGTTCTTTATGGTATTCATGCTGTTTTAACAGCAAGTTCGATGGTCATCACATACGTGCTTGGTATTCACCACGGTTTTGGTTTCTCAGCCGGTGCTTTTGATTACATTTTAAACTTCAACATCGGTCAAAAACCGTGGCTGTTATTAGGAGTAGGCATTCTTTACGGAATCATCTACTTCATCCTATTCACTTTCTTGATCAAGAAGTTTAATCTAAAAACTCCGGGTCGTGAAGATGATGAAGATGTGGTAGTAGCAGATGAAAATTCACGTGGAAATAGTAAATATGAAGTAATGGCAGAACATTTCCTGAAGGATCTGGGCGGGAAAGAAAACCTGGCAGTGATCGATAACTGTGCCACACGATTACGATTACAAATTAATGACGCCACACTGGTAGATGAAAAAGCCTTAAAAGCACATGGGGCTAAAGGCGTGATGAAGGTGAACAATAAAAACCTTCAAGTCATTGTAGGGACCGATGTGGAATTTGTTGCGGATGAGTTGAGAAAGTTAAAATAACAGGGGAGGGCAGACAGGTTTGTCGTATTTGGCAAAACCCGTCTGCCACTTTCATATAGACATGGGATATTTGTCTGTTATAAACAGGGTATATATACTAAAATAAAAGATAAATCGTTATATATCGAAAGGAGAAGCGTTCGTGGTAAATAAAAATTCTCCTCTTCCTTTGTATTATCAGTTAGAAGAGCACCTGAAACATTTAATACAGTCTGAAGAGTTAAAACCGGGTGATGCCCTTCCATCTGAGCGGGAGCTGGCTGAATCGTTCAAAATCAGCAGGATGACCGTGAGACAGGCCATTACCAATCTTGTGAATAAAAATGTGTTATATAGGGAAAAAGGGCGTGGGACATTCGTCTCTCACCGCAAAATCGAGCAAAGTCTCCAGGGGTTAACTAGCTTCAGTGAAGATATGAAGAGTCGGGGACTCGCGCCCGGTAATAAATTACTGCATTTCGAAATTTCTCCGGCCGCAGACGATATTCAGGAACTTCTTTCGTTAGAGGAAGAAGAGCTGGTGTACACGATTAAGCGAATCCGTCTTGCGAATGGTGAACCAATGGCTCTGGAGACAAGTTATATTCCCGTGAAGCTGCTTCCTGGATTGAATCAGGAAATATTGGAAAGGTCACTGTACCACTATATTGAAAGCGAGCTGAACCTTCACATCAGTCATGCCACTCAATCAGTGGAAGCGGCAATTGTGACGGAAGAGGATGCGTTGCATCTAAAGGTAAAGAGCGGGGAGCCGGTGCTCTTCATTCAGCGTGATTCATTCTTGGAAGACGGCACCCCTTTTGAACTGGTAAGATCGATTTATCGAGCTGATAAATATAAATTCAAAATCAACTTGGACAGACTGTAATAAAAGAGTAGGAGCCCTTTTTTATAAAGGGCTCCTACTCTTTTTCTCTATAATCCTTTTGTTAACAGGGGAATACGCTGACGATATTTCTCGATCAATCCTTCGTTATGATTTTCTGCTCCTTCCACGTTTCCGCTGATGAAGATAGGCGGCTCAAATCCGCCTATCACCATGTTTTCAATGGCACCTGCCATAACGCTATTTAATATCGCCGCGCCGATGACCGTTGAAGATGGAGAGAACGGAACAGCCACTCTTGGGTCAGTCAGTACCGCATCGCCTACAACGGAGTGATTATTTATGGCAAGATCCACTACTTCACTCAGAAATCTTCCGCTGGGATGTCGGGACGTTTCCTTCTCTACATAATCAAAGGAACTGATGGACACAACATAAGCGCCCCTCTCTTTGGCGTGAAGAGCGACATCAATGGGAACGGGATTTTTTCCTGATGTGGAGATAACAATCACCACATCATGGGGCTGAATATCTTGCGCATTCATAAACTCACCCGCATACCCTTTCGCTCTTTCTAACTGAGAGGAGCGTACTGCTCCTTCATGAAGCATGAGCGGCTCTATCAAAATAGGATTGATTGGAACCAGTCCACCTGCCCTATAGAATACCTCTTCAGAAAGGATGTGAGAGTGACCGCATCCGAACAGCTGGATGATGCCGTCTTCTTGGATGGAAGAAGAAATCTTTTGAGCAAGCTCTGCCATTTTTTCAGCTTCTTCGGTTTGAACAACATGTAATTTTTCCTGGATTTTTTCAAAGTATGTAGAAATCATTTTCTTCCCGCTTTCCTGTTTCTTTTCAGCATATCATATTTCTTGTGAACGTCTTAGAAGAGGGAATAAATACTGACAAACCCTACAAACAATGCTGCAACGAATGAGAAGTAAGCAGAAGCTTTCTTGTTGGAATTATATTCTGAAAGTCCCATCACAAGCATCATGGCACCTAAAGAAAGGAGCATGATGGTCATAATGAACTCAGGCGGATTCTCACTTACCAACCCGTACAGGGCAAAAGCGATAGCGATGGTGGAAAAAAGGATTCTTAACTTGAACAGCATGAAATTCACTCCTGACACTATAGATAAGACAATAATAACATTTATTTCCATTCATATTTGAAAATCTTTGCTCTGCATACTTTACATGTTATCTTTAAGCTGAATCGTGGTAACATAGGGAGTAATGAACTGTACGGAGGATATCTATGCGTATTTTTAGAATTTTAAACAACAATGCTGTTGTAGTGGTGGACGGGCCGGAGGAGAAAATTGTGATGGGGAGCGGGATTGCTTTTCAGAAGAAGCGAAATGATATCATCCCCAAGAACAAAATTGAAAAGATCTTTGTCCTTCATGAGCAATCCTCGGAGAAATTCCAGCAGCTCCTGGCTACCTTGCCGGAGGAACATATTGAAATCGCTGAAAACATCATCAGCTATGCAGAGGGACATTTAAATTCCCCTCTTAGCGACCATATCCATATCGCGCTGACGGATCACCTTTCCTTTGCATTTGAACGACTGCAGCAAGGATTTCCCATCCAAAATAAGCTCTTAAACGAAATCAAGCTGCTTTATAAAAAGGAATATGAAGTCGGGGTGTGGGCAAAAGAAGAGATCAGGCAGAAACTCGGTATCGAAATCCCCGATGATGAGGCGGCTCATATTGCTCTTCATATTCATACGGCAAAGATGGATGCCCCGTCTATGAGCGAATCGTTGAAGCATGCCACGATCCTGAGGGATTTTGTTGAGCAGGTAGAATCGATTCTTTCCATAGAAGTAGAAGAGTCGAGCATCAACTACCAACGTTTGATCACCCATCTCCGTTTTGCACTAAATCGGATTGAACAGGGAGACCAGTTTGATCCCATCGATGAAGACATGCTTGAACTCATTCAGATGAAATACCAAAGGGCTTACGAGTGCTCAAAGGAAATCACAAAGTATCTGCAGGAAGAATACAGCATTAACTTCCCTCCTTCAGAGGTTGCGTATATCGCTCTGCATATAGAGCGCCTCTTAAAGTAAATGGTTGACGGTAACGTTTTCATCTTGTAGAATGAACTCATCAATTTCATACAGTAGGATTGTTACTGATCATGCAGGCAAGACCTAGAACCTTTAAGACGATAATGGTAAGCGTCTCTCTTTGACCTACCTCTATCCTCTTAGGGGTACTAGGTCTTTTTTTATTGATTCTTTTAAAGGTTCTTTTTGAAACTTTGTTGCTTGTGTAAGCGAGTGCTGGCTGATTTCCGCGGAGCGTGAGTTGAGCCTCCTCAGGCTTTGCCCTGTGGGGTCTCAACTTTCCCGCAATTCCCGGAGGAGTCGAGCACCTTCCAGCACTCTCTGATTGACAGAGCCCGAGCAGACCATATGTAAAATCAACAATCTTTGAGAAAAGAGTCTTTTTTATTAAATATTTTTTTAAAAAACAGGAGGGATTCATTATGAACTATCGTGAAGTTGCTGAACAGCTTGTCCCGTTATTGGGCGGCGAAAAAAATGTTGTAAGTGCCACTCATTGTGCGACGCGTCTGCGTCTCGTGATTGACGACGAAAGTCAGATAAAAAAAGGTGCCATCGAGGAATTGGATGGTGTGAAAGGGGCATTCTCAAGCTCCGGTCAGTTCCAGATCATATTCGGGACAGGGAATGTAAACAAGGTATTTGAACATTTCGGCCCTCTTGTTGGAGCATCAGTTGAAGATAAGTCACCAACAGGCGAGTCTCATAGCGATGCAGCAAAACGGAAGATGAACCCGTTTGCCCGTTTTGCCCGTACACTGTCAAACATATTTGTACCCATCATCCCGGCAATCGTAGCGGCTGGTATGTTAATGGGGCTCCTTGGCCTGATGAGGACGTATAAATGGGTCGATCCTGAAAGCGGTCTATTCGTAATGCTGGACATGTTCTCTTCTGCAGCCTTTATCATTTTACCAATCTTGATCGGGATGAGTGCAGCGAAGGAATTTGGGGCGAATGGTTACTTAGGTGCTGTCATCGGGGGGATCATGACCCACCCGGCATTACTGAATCCATGGGGTCTTGCCGATGCCCAGCCGGACACTCTTGATTTCTTCGGATTTGGCGTTGAAATGCTTGGGTACCAAGGGACGGTCATTCCAGTACTATTAACCGTTTACTTAATGGCAAAGATCGAAAGAGGCTTACGCAAAATTGTACCGAATACCGTTGATTTATTGGTGACTCCTTTCTTGACGGTCATCTTCACAGGATTTACCGCTCTGCTTATTGTTGGACCACTTGGAAGAGTTCTCGGTAACGGAATTACAACGGTTCTGGATGTTGTCTACAATACAGCTGGTCCGATAGCGGGATTGATCTTCGGTGGATTGTATTCAACGATTGTATTAACCGGTGTTCATCACAGCTTCCATGCCATCGAGGCTGAGCTGTTATCAAACATCGGCGGTAACTATTTACTGCCAATTTGGGCAATGGCCAACGTTGCACAAGGTGGGGCAACCCTCGCTGTCTTCTTTAAAACGAAAAACAAGAAAACAAAGGAAATTGCTGTACCGGCAGCTGTTTCTGCTTTCCTGGGAATTACAGAACCGGCGATCTTCGGGGTTAACTTAAAGCATCGCCGTCCGTTTATCGGAGCAGCCATCGGTGGTGCACTTGGGGGAGCATACGTGGTATTCACTCAAGTGATGGCCAACGGAATTGGATTGACAGGTATTCCAATGTTTGCGATCGCTCAAGATCCGCTAAATTATGGGATCGGATTTGTCATCGCCGTAGCAGGCGCATTTGCAGCAACCTTATTATTGGGATGGAAAGAAGAAGCAAAATAGAATTATTATCCTTACTAGTCACCTGGCTGGTAAGGATTTGCTATATTTAAAGTAGAACCGAATGTAACGAGGAGGAACTCAATATGAAACAGGGGATTATCTCACTGGGTGAAGCACTGATAGACTTCATCCCTTTAGATGAACAAAATACTACCTATCAAAAAAGTCCAGGAGGAGCTCCCGCCAATGTGGCTGTTGGACTGGCCAGATTAGGCGCGAGGTCTACCTTTTTAGGGAAGGTGGGAGAGGATGTATTAGGCAGATTCCTTCAGGAAACCCTTAAAGATTATGGTGTAAGAATAAATCAAATGCTATTGACTCCTGATGTCCGCACCGGTGTGGTATTTGTAACCAACGGAGAAGACGGAGAGCGCAGCTTTGACTTTTATATCGATCCGAGCGCAGACCGATTCCTCCAAATGGATGATATTGATGAAGAGGATTTCCTAACTCATAAAATCCTTCACTTTGGTTCCATCTCCATGATCAGCTCTCCTGCGAAGGAAGCGACGCATCATGCTGTGAAAGTGGCGAAAGAGAATGGTATATTGGTTTCCTATGATCCGAATTTACGATTAGGATTATGGGATTCAGAGGAAAATGCCCGAGAAACGATTAAGAGCATGCTTTCTGAAGCGGATGTCTTGAAAATATCTGAGGAAGAACTCGAATTTATTACGGGTGAAAAAGAGATTGAATCAGGGGTAGCGAAACTAAGGGCCTACAATATTCCTTTCTTGATTATTACGATGGGGGCAGAAGGAAGCTATGTGTACGTAGGAGATGCCCGTCAGTATGTACCTGTCATGAAGGTGAAAGCAGTGGATACAACGGGGGCCGGGGATGCGTTTGTATCCGGGATTCTCTATTCCATCCATGAATTCAAAGGGGATATTTCTTCTTTATCAATAGAAGAAGCAGCCCGCATGGCCGGGTTTGCAGCCGTATCAGGAGCACTCGCTGCCTCAACAAAAGGAGCGATGACGGCTTTGCCTTCCTTGGAGGAAGTAAACCATCATCTGAAGAGGGGGAAGGTGTGATGACCAGAAATGAACAACTGCGAAAAGAAGTCTACGAAGAAATGGAAAAGCACAAGGGTGTTGTAGAGCAGGATCCCTACCGCCTTCATTATCACCTTATGCCACCGGTAGGGTTATTAAATGACCCGAACGGATTCATCCAATTTAAAGGGGTCTATCATCTCTATTACCAGTGGATGCCCTTTAAAACCGGACATGGTGCAAAATTCTGGGGGCATTATTCTTCCGCGGATTTAGTCAACTGGACACATGAAGAAATCGCCCTCACTCCATCAGAATGGTTTGAGAAAAACGGCTGTTATTCAGGAAGTGCCATCGAGCATGACGGGAAAATCTATGCGTATTATACAGGGAATGTGAAGGACGAGGAAGGGAATCGGGAATCCTATCAGTGCTTAGCCCTCTCGGAAGACAGCATACATTTTGACAAAAAAGGCCCCGTCGTTCACTTACCGGAAGGATTTACAGCCCACTTTCGCGATCCAAAGGTGTGGGAACAGGATGGAACATTTTTTATGGTTGTTGGCGCACAGACGACAGCGTTAAAAGGAGCAGTCGCTTTGTTGCAATCGGAGAATCTGATTGATTGGGAGTATCGGGGTGCCCTTACAGGTGGAGGCCGGGGCAAGCTTGCTGATTTCGGTTATATGTTTGAATGTCCCGACCTTTTTAAGTTGGGAGATCAGGACATCCTTATTTTCTCTCCGCAGGGAATTGAAGGTGTTGGAATGAAGTATCAGAATGTGTATCAGGCAGGTTATGTTGCCGGATATTTTGATTCAGCCGCAGGAACGTTTGAACACGAGGATTTTGAAGAATTGGACCGCGGCTTTGACTTCTATGCTCCACAAACGACAGTCGACGACAAAGGACGACGTATTCTATTTGCCTGGATGAGTGTACCTGATCAAAATGAACAGGATCATCCCACCATTGAACATAAATGGCTTCATGCGATGACCCTGCCTCGGGAGCTGAAGCTTGTGAACGGTAAGGTGAGACAGGTTCCTCTTGAAGAGTTGCGGCATTTAAGGGCCGGAAAAGCGATAGAACACAAGGTAGAATTGGATAAAGAAAACCGCGAGCTCAATGGTGTAAACGGAAAGGCGTTTGAATTGGAGATCGATGATTTGTCCTTATCAGAAGGGTGGTTTGATCTTTCCATTGGAGATGGAGGCAGACTCGTTTATTCCATCGGGGAACAGATGGTGACTCTTGAGCGCAAAAGCTATGTAAATGGAGTGGTAGAGAAGCGGCAATGTATAGTGGAGAATTTACATTCATTAAGAGTGTACGTCGACACTTCTTCCATTGAAGTATTTATAAATGGAGGAGAAGAAACGTTCACAGCCCGATTTTATCCATCACCAAACAACGATACTATCCGTTTTGGAGCTTCCAATCAGGCTAGTTTTACCATTAGAAAATGGGACCTAAACCATGTAAACTTGAAATAGACTGCTGTTTTGGTGGTCTATTTTCTTTTTTATTACGCTCATTTCGCCAAAAATTGCTTTTTTTAACATAAACTCTCCCAAGGCTCTGTCAACTAGTGTGTGCTGAATAGTAAGGGCAACCGCTCCAATAGAATTTCTGTGACATAGTTTCAACATGCGCAAGAAAGCCATGTAACAATTCTTTTTTAATAATAGGGAAATCAACTAGTAGTATCTCCTCTACAATAGCAACAAGCTTTAAGAAAAAGAGCCTCTTAATGAAAGATTGATGTTATAGTAAAATAATATATAAATCAGATTTCCTGAAAGGATTTTTCATGATGAATTATAAAATGATTGTACTAGACTTAGATGATACATTATTACGAGATGACCAAACGATTTCGGGGCGTACAAAAGATGCTTTACTTCAAGCACAGGAAGCCGGAGTGAAAGTTGTCCTGGCGTCCGGCCGCCCCACGTTTGGAATGAGATGGGTTGCAGAAGATTTGAAGCTGGACCAATACGGAAGTTATATTCTTTCTTTCAACGGATCGAAAATAATAGATTGCAAGACAAAAGAAGAGAAATATAGTCGAACTTTATCAGCAGAAACCGTTCACCGCTTATATGATTTGAGTAAACGGGAAGAGGTTGGCATTCTCACATATGTTGATGATGCGATTGTTGTAGAAGAACCAAGTGAATTTGCTTCTATTGAAAGTGAGTTGACAGGGCTGCCTGTAAAGGTCGTTCCAAACTTTAAAGAAGTGATTCAGGAGCCTGTTGTAAAGGCACTCATGTTAAAAGAAGCCGATCGTTTGGCAGAGGTAGAGAAGAAACTTCAAGCGGAACTGGATGGTGAACTGAGTGTGATGCGCTCCAAGCCATTCTTCCTGGAGTTTACGCAGTTGGGCGTGACGAAAGGAGCAAGCCTTGACTACCTGATCAAGCCAATGGGTATTAAAGCGGAAGAGGTCATTGCCATCGGAGACAGCTATAACGACCTTACGATGATTGAATTCGCCGGTCTTGGCGTCGCCATGGGGAATGCTCCGGGAGATATTAAAGAAAAGGCTGATTTTGTAACAGCTTCTAATATGGAAGATGGCGTAGCAGAAGTAGTTGAGGAGTTTGTATTGAACAGATTGTCCCGCGTTTAAGAGATTTAGGGGTGGCTCTAGTCACCCCTGAAAAAGAGCCAAACCCAAAAATCAGATTCAACCCCGACTCCTACTTATGATCACACTCCCGATCAAAATCCGAACCATATTCTGGCCCCATACCCTGCTCACTTGAACCTCTTCCTTTAGGGACTCCCCGACCGGTATCCGGAAGCTTCCGGTTGACGAATTTCGGAGGAAGGGGCTGAATTCCGAGAAAACAGTTGCAGTCGATGCTGATACATTTGTCGGTTTGATAAAGGGCAAATAATTCATCGGCATCGTCGGTAATGTATCCGTCAATATCCATTCCGGCCAGTAACTGCAGTGTCGCACAGCCATCATCGATATCCATAAGCTTAAAGTATATGGTGCAGTTGGAGTGTAAGTGTGCCTGAAAAGGCTCGCTGTCTTCCTTTGTGTATAGGATAAATGGAATGGTGTCTACCTTGTCGTATTCACAAATAAATTTAAATTTTTGTGTGGCCAATTGGAATTGTTCCAGTAATAATTCATTCAGGGTTTCGCATATACAGCTATTGTGATGACAAATCATCGCCTCAAATCCTCCTTTCACCTGTTTCTTATCATTAGTGTATTTTGGTCTGGAAAAGTGATGTAGTGCATATATAATGGTTTAGATTGATTCTAAATAAAATTGAATGTCTTTAGAGGCATCTTTTGCCCGTCTCTCTGATTCCTGCACGGATTCGCCCCTCGCCATTACATACCCGTAGCGATGCCCCATGGAGGTTGGAGGGCGGAGTGTTTTTCCTATTCTTGGTTTTATATAAACTTCGATGATGCCTTCTTGTTCTTCTGCCTTGTTTTTTCCAATCACTTTTAACAGCTTGCCCGTCTTGTTGACTGTCATATAGTAGGTGTAGATATGTTTTTCCCATTTGCGTTCGCTATGGTGAGGTTTTCTAAGATATACCCTTAACGTTTCTTCCACTATGCTCAGTCCATATGCTTCTTCTATCATTTTGTTCATTGCTCCCCCGGAGATTCGGGGGTTTACTTCAATGAGTTTCCATTTATTCTTTACCAGCCGCATTTCTAAATGACAGCTTCCGTTAACAAATCCCAGGTCATTGACAATCTCTCCAACCTTTCTGACCAGTACCGGATAATGGTAGACGGGTGAAACACTATACCCGGTGACAATGAATCGTTTATGATAGTTGATTTGCTGTTTGACGACCACTGTAATCACGGGCTTGCGTTCTTTGATTACCACTTCGATTAGGTATTGAGGTCCCTCTAAGTATTCTTCTACAAGAAGACTTGGAGGTTTTTTCCGGTTTAATTTCTTTATGCCTGCTGCAAGCTCCTCCTCATCACGAATGAGGAGGACATCTTTTGACCCGTTAGAAATGGGTGATTTTAATACAACAGGATAGGAAAAAGCCTTTACACCCTCTGTATAAAAGGGAGGCTTCATTTTAATGAAATCGGAAGAATATTCTTTTCCAGTCAGTTTCGTTCGGAGCACTGTTTTATCCATACAATCACCAATCGGTCCCAAGGAAATTTCGGTTCCACAGAATTCATTAGAAAGCCGGGCTGCTACATGAACGTAAGAATCGAGAAAGCTGATGATGCACGCTATTTTCTTTCCTCCCTGCAGAAGTGTGGAAATTTCTCTCCTGATTGTTTCTTCATGCCTTAAATCTACTTCGTACATTTCGTCGACATCCCAAAAGAGTTCTCTCTCTCTTATAAACTTCCTGCGGTTAGTAAATAGAATAGTAGAGTAGCCCAGTTTTTTCCCTGCTTCAATACCGTCCCGTGAGGAGCCTGATTGGTTTGTACCTATATAGATGATGTATTCATTCATGGGGGGAAAGCAGCTCCTTTATGTGCTTAGTCTCTACTCAGTATATGAGCTGTTCTTTGATAAGTATGGGCATCTAAAGGGGAAATCAGATAATTGGACGAGAATTTGCTAGACTCCTGTTGAAAATGGAAGCAGCTTTTTTCATACACAAAATATTTAGGGAGATCCTCATTGAATCAGCCTACACCCCCCTAGTATCAACGGAATAAACTGTACAGTAATGCAATGCTCGTACCAACCCTGAGCTTTGAAAGAGAATATGATAAATGAAGGAGCGTACTTTGAATGAAGTCTATCATTTTTATAGAAACCACTAAGTCAGGTTCAAGCAGGGAAGCAATTAAGACGGCAGACAGACTTGGATTTTATACAGTCCTATTCACTGAAAGACCTAACTTTGTAGCGAAGCGGGAGGAATTTCCCGATGTTCATTTCATGAAATTATGTGATCTCAGTGATATGAATATACTGCGAAAGGAAGTAAAAGCCCTGATTTTGAAAGGGATAGAAGTTTCCGCCATTGTCAGCTATGTCGATCCGCATAGCTACACAGCATGCACCCTTGCGGATCAATTTAATTTGAACCATTTTTCAACTGAAGGAATGAAAAATATTCAAAATAAAATTCAATCACGGGAACTGCTAAAGCACTCGTTAATAACTCCGGAATATTGGACGGTTGCAACAAAGGAGGAAAGTGAGGCATTAGAACCGAAAATCAAGAATAAGTTCCCTCTGGTCATGAAATCCCCCCAATCGACCGGCTCAAAAGATGTGTACAAGGTTGGGAATCTATTAGAGTATCGGAAGCGGTATCATACGTTGATCACCCTTTATGAAAATCAACCGATATTAATAGAAGAATACCTCCCGGAACCTCAGTATCTGGTGGAAGTGGTGGTTCACAAAGGAAAGGTTCATATTATGGCGGTGATCAAACAGGATATTCAATATAGTCGACGCTTTATTGTGATGGGTTATAAATTATTACTGAATCCAGGGGTGAAATTTTCTAATGGTCTGATGAAAGCGATTAAAGAGATCGTTGCCAAGCATGGGCTCGAGACCGGACCTTGTCATTTGGAGCTCCGACGCAAAGGAAATCAGTGGAAGTTGATTGAAATAAATGCGCGTATCTCAGGAGCCGGAATGAACAATATGATCAAAGCAGCCTATGGAATCAACCTGGTCGAAGAGATGTTGAAAATGGCGCTGGGAGAAGATCCGGATTTAAAGCCTAAGTTTCAAAAGAATGTGTACATGCAGTACGTGACGGTTGAGAAAAAAGGGACACTAGAGAAAGTCACAGGAAAAAGTAAAGCCCTTGCGTCCCAGGGGGTAGTGGAGGTTTACGTCAAGCCCCGTAAAGGATCAGTCATTACACCGCCATTGTCTATGGGACACCGATATGCATATGTAACCGCTGTTGGAAATACAGCGATAGAAGCTGAGGAGAACGCGAAGAAGGCAGCCGGGGAAATTCAGTTTTGGATTAAAGAGTCTCCAAAGGAAAAGATTACAACGGTCATTCAATAAGAAAAAAAGGGAGGGTATCCATTTTCCTCCCTTTATCACTTAGGAGTACACCGAGTAAATATATAAAAACGCCTTGTTTAAGCTTTTCGGCTTGAAACAAGGCGTTTCTTTTTACTTTAATTCTTTAGATGGTTTTATTCAATCGGATATCCCGTTGTTTCATTCGGGTTATTAGCCAAAACTCTTCTTGCAATATTCCACCGTATCCACCATCTCCAGTCCGCTGGCTCCTTTAATCAGAATGGTCCAGTTTGGTTGGATTATTTTTTCCAGTTTCGCATTTAATGCATTCATAGAAGGCCGGTTAAAGTGAAAAATCCGCTGGCTGTTCATTCCAGCTTCCCTTGCGCCAACCCCAATGTTTCTGGAAAGGTTGCCATAGGTAAAAAGGTAATCAATCTTTTTCTCAGCAACATATCTTCCTATTTCTTTGTGAACTTCTTCATGCTCTTTTCCGAATCCCGCCATACTGCCCAAGACTGCCACCTTCTTTTCTCCCTCCAATTGCGTAAGTACGTCGAGAGCGCCTTTCATGGCATCCGGAAAGGCATGGACCGTATCGTCAATCAGCGTGATGTTGTTTTTCAGCTGCATAACATCAAGCCTGTGCTTTGGCTTTCTCACTTCATTCATTCCTTGTTTCATTTCTTCAGGCTTAAAGCCGAGAAGGTCCGCGATAGCGATGGCAAGAAGGGCATTGTAAACATAAAATTCTCCATGATATGGAATGGAAAAGGTATGTGACTTACCAGAAAGCTTTAGGTCAAAGCTGATACCTTCCACGCTGTAGCGCAGATTCTTCGCCTGGTAATCAGAAGGGGAATAAATGCTGACCTTCTTCAGTACTCCTGTGAAATTCTTCGTATGAAGAAGTTTTGAATTCTTATCATCTCCATTCAAGAATAAATGGCCATCACGATCCATTCCCTTAATAAGCTCCGATTTGGCTGCAGCTATTCCTCTGATATCGCCATTGAAGTTGCCGATATGGGCAGTACCGATATTGGTGATCGTTGCTATGTTAGGTTGGATAAGCTTGCAATGCTTTTCGATTACGCCTGGAAACGCCATTCCATATTCGAGTACGATGGCACGGTGAATGAAGTTGATTTCATCCTGGTGCTTTTCTGTATGATCGGTCCGGTTCCAATAATCACTGGATTCGAAGATAATCCAGCGGGTTCTTAGAATCGATGCGATGAATGATTTGGTTGTTGTTTTGCCTGAACTTCCAGTTACAGCAATGATCGGTCTTTCAACGGAGAAATCTTTATCCATAGTAATCCTCCTTTTATTATTCACTTGGATTTTTTCTTGGCTAAATAGATGCAGTATTGTATGGTGTTTTTGACAACATCCATCTCAAGATAAAAGGTTGGGGGACATCCTGGTCTCCAGTTCACTTCATAGATCCATATTTTCCCGAGGTCATCCAAAGCAACATCAATTCCAAGCTCATCAATACTTTCTGAATAACGTTCCTTTTGCAATGTGTCCAAATGCCGGGCAAGGAGCAGAGAAAAGTTTTCTAAATAGCGCTTAATGTTAAAGTAATCATGATCTCCAAATTCCTGTTTCAAAAAAGGAACGAGATAATTCATCGAACCCCCACTGTTAATGTTTGAGACAATCGTTCCCGGTGCGCCGATTCTTGGATAGATAGAGGTAATGACCCATTTCCCATCACCGTCTTTTTGAACGTGAAGCCGGAAGTCAAATGCGCTTCCATCTTTTGTCCGGCAATTGATATAAGGCTGTACGAGAAAATCCTCTTCTTGAATATTAGCTGAAACAAATGCTTTTAATTCATCATAGGAATAAAGATGATCTTCCGTGTTTAGTAACACTCTAAAATCATTTCCGACACGTTCAATATAAATGATAGATATACCTTTACGCCCGTTTACAGGTTTAAAGACAATCTTCCGGTAGGCATCCAAAAAAGAAAAGAAGTGATTCGTCCCTCTGACGACCTCTGAGGGAATCAAATATTGTGTAAACTCTCCAGCTTCCATCAGCCGTTTATAAACCGCCATTTTATTGCCGATCGAATGAGTGGTAAATGGAATGTTCTTCTTCAGTTCCTGAATCACATCATGGGCTTTAGCGAGCTTTTCAGGGCTTCCTGTGTTATAGATAACATGAGGAAATGGAAAGGTTCCTTCCACCCACTTTCCGTCTTTATATTCAAATCCGGAAATGGTCTTCGTTATAAAATTTACTCCCCCGGGAGAAAAATAGACCATCTGCGTTCCTTCTGCCATAGCAACAGCTGCATAAGCGTATGATTTAATAACACTATCAGGATGCTTTCGGTGGTGCAGCATTCCAATTCGAATCAATTGATTAACCTCCTTTAAAATATTTCCTTCCTTACTAGTAAATGATGGTCGTCCTTTTGAGGGAACGACACTTGTGATTAGGTATATCGCCTTTTTTCCACCGTTCAACTCATGAATAGATGGCATTCCATAGAAGTCTATAGAGATAACTTGTATGTCCCCTGAAACAAATCTCCAACCCAAAGAGAATGACATTTCCTGAAAGGCTTGCGATGATGACAGCCTTTCCTTGTGCTTGTTGATAGTCAGGCCAGTAGCCTGCAAGTAACGAATCAGGATCATTCTTGAATAGTGCGACCACCTTCATCTTGCCGGTATTCGTAAACCAGGCTGGACGGTACACGAAACCGGTATCTTCAGCGGCATATCCCTTGGTTATGGCATGGTTCTTATAATGGATCTGCAATAATGCATTTTTATTCCAGCCGCCGGAATGAACCTCGGCTTCACTTAGCTCAAGAATAGAGGTCAGGGCTTTAGAAGCACCAGCGCCGATTCCGATCACTTTTCCACCCTTTTGTACATAGTCGTGAAGATTATTACGGCAGGCTTCTTGTTGAGCGGGAGAATCAAGTACGAAATCGCGGTAAATGCTTCTAATATTTGATGGTGGATAAAATAAGTGCTCATAGCCGTTGTAAATAAGAACATTCACAGAGGTTAACGCTTTTTCTAAAGCCAAATCCTTCGCTCTTAACTCCTGAAAAGGGATATTCATTTGCTGTAGAGCAAGCTTCAGTCCTGAATGAGCTTTTTTATGAAAAAGGCCGTCATCAATTAGAATCCCCACAGAAACAGCTGCACCTGAGAATGTATCTTCAGATTTCTTGTCTTTCTCCATTAAGGTAATAGGCTTCATCCCTGCTAGCTTTTCAAATACAGGATGACAGTTGACCCCCCAGCTTAATGGAAGACTCCAGGCACAAAATTCAGAAATTCTTTCAGATCCTGACGAGAGATCTTCCCCTTTCGTGAGGAAACAATAAGCTACATTCGCTCTTGCTTGATTCATTGGAACGATGGTGGTGCCTGCTGGAAATGAATGTCCTTCATACGTGAAATCTTTCGTAGAGGAGTATAGCTTTATTCCATTCTTCTGGAGATGTCGCGTTAGTTTCCCGAGACCTGAATGATGTTCGTTCTTTTCTGTCAGTACGTAGTATTGGGGAAAATCGCCCGTTGAGTGAGTGGGATGCACATTCTTGATTCCACGTTGGAAAAAGGCAGCTTGATTGTTGTTTAGTTCCTCGCTGTGCTTTGAAATATGGGTAAGAGCAGCTGAAAGAGCTAAAAGAAGCCAGGTGATGCCATCCTCTGAACGGCTCGGTGATTCAATGGTAATCCCGATCGCCCCATGGAGCATGGAATACATCGAACAGCAATATGGACTATAGTCATCCCAGCCACTTTTTCCATCACGGTAAGGGATGTATGTCCCTTTTATCGACTTAAACCGCTTAGAAGAAAACGTTTCTTTTTCTGCAACTAGATAGGATTCCATGCACTGAGCAAGGGGCATGGCCAACTTCAGATATAAATCATATTCATAAGCTGGATTGTGAGGTGGGGTACACGGTTCGATCAATCCAATGTGAGAGGGGTTTTTCCATACATACCCATGCAAGTCCAAAACGACTGCAGGCTTTTCTTTCACAATCAGATTAACGATGCTCTCTGTTTCAGGCTGTGATTGTGTAATGAAATCCCTGTTAATATCAAAGCCCTCTGCATTATAGCGTGTCTTATACACATATCCGTCGGGATTACAGCAAATGACACAAAATACAATCAAATCATCCAGCCATTCCATGCTTTCGCCATCTTTTTGAATCTTATTCAAAAAACGCAGTAAAGCTGTCGAACCGGTGGCTTCATGTCCATGAATGGAAGCGGTAATGACGATTGAAGTTTTCTTTCGTGACCTTGAAGAACTTTTCCTTGTTTGGACTATTTTTGTTCCTGAAAGGGCTGGCTTTTGAATCGTAACACACCAAATGTCCCGCCCTTCGATGGACTTGCCAATTGAGGAGAGGGAAAAGAATGGACATTGTTTCGTTTTCTTCTCTATTAATGCTTCTAGTTTTCTATAAGAAAGTATAGTACTTCCCATGTAGTCATAGCCTCCTTTCTATAGTTAATTCAAAAGAAGCTAATTCTGCTATGGACAAGTGTCCCTTTAAGACAAAATGATGCATTTTCACTGCCGGCTGACGTTGCAAACCTCAGCCGGTAGACGACTCAGCCGTTTTATTGACAATCACCATGGCCGGCAATCTTGTGGTAACAGCCTTATATAAATAGCCTTTAGCCGTTTCCTCAGTGAAGACTTGTACATACATTAATACATAGAAGTGGTTTATCAGTTTAAGAGAGGTGTATCCCATGAATATATCGATTGAGACATCCACATTCAAGGAGCTCGAGCCTCTCATTCTACTTGCCGGGAAAGATGGAATGAGGGTTCATGACGTACCGGGCTCTGTATGGTTTTGTGCAAAAGTGGATGGAGAAATGGCTGGTTTTGTTTCTTGTTATATAAGAGAGAAACAGGGAAAAGCAGTATTTAAGAGTGATTATGTACAGGGGGAATACAGACGGAGAGGCATCTACCGAAAACTTTTTGAAACGAGATTGGACTATGTGAAGAATTTCAAAGTGAGAAAGATTAAAGCTTCCTGTACGAAGATGTCTTTAGAGTGCTTCTTATCTTACGGATTTAAGAAAATAGAAAGCAGATCAAGGAAATATACTGATGTTTTGATGTATGTCGATTACTAGATGAACAGGAGGAACGAAATGATTACGCTGAAATTAACGGAAATCAGAAGGCTATTGAAGGGAAGGCTGATAAGCGGTTCTGATAATATGGACATCCATGATGCGATCATATTCCATCAGCATAAGTTAAAGAAGAGTCATACACTGGTATTCATGGATAAAAGGAAGGCGATTAGTGAGAAAAAATGGAAGAGAATGATCAGAAATGCTCCATGTGCCGTGATTACGGATCATGAACAAGAGGCTGTAAACGGAGATGAGGGGCTGACCATCATTCAAGTAGGAAATGTAAGAGAGGCTTTTATGGAGTTTGTACGTTACTACCGGAAAATATGCTCACTCCCGATTGTTGCTATCACAGGGACATGCGGAAAAACAACGACCCGGGAGATGCTCACCCAAATTATGGAGGAGAATCATTCTGTCATTTCAACAGAATGGAATGATAACGCACCTCACAGGTCTTTTGAATACCTGATGAAGATAAATGAAAGCACAGACGTCGGGATATTCGAAACAGGGTTGGGCGGACCTGGTGACCTACGCTATCACTGTAAGGTTTATCAACCGGATATAGGGATCATTACCAATATCGGAAGTTACCATCTTGATCGTTGTAAGACCTTTGAAGGATACCTTGCAGCTAAAGCGGAAATGCTTGAAGGGCTACAGAATAAAGGCACGCTACTCTTAAATGCTGATGATCCGAACATTTCTAAAATCAGCCTGGAGGAGTATAAAGGAACCGTTCATTATTTCAGTATCCATAAACATTCCGACTTCAGGGGAACCTCTATATCCATCAGTGAGGAAGGAACTCGTTTCACCCTGCAAGCAAACGGCAAAGAATACCCTGCTTTTATCCCTGAAATCGGGGAGCACCACGTCTACAATGGATTGGCTGCTTTACGGGCCTCGATGGAACTGGGGGAAGATATTGAAACGGGGATCAGGAGGTTGGGCACCTTTCAAAATATAGAGAGACACTTTGAACTGCAGAAAGGACGGAACGGTTCAACCATCATCGATGATACTTGGAACGTCAACCCTACCTCTTTAAGGGAAGCCATTAAAACACTATCTATAATAGGAAAAGGTAAGAAACGGATGGCACTTCTCGGAAATATCGAGAGGCTTGGAGAAGAATCAAAGGATGTACACAAGCAAATCGGGCAATACGTGGTGGAATGTGGAATTGATGTCCTGATCACGTATGGAAAGAAAGCTCAGTATATAGCGGAGCAGGCAGCGAGGGAGAGTCAAGATATCATCGTATATCCTTTTACCAGTATACAAGGGATGGAAAAAACGATATTGAACCATCTGGATGAACACACATACCTGCTGGTGAAGTGCCGGGCCGGCAGTAGACCCTTGATGAGATTAAGAAAACGCTTGATGGAATCCGAGTAAGAATGGAAAAGGGAGGGGTGAATGGTGAAACGTTTACAGCTGAAGGAAGTAATAGAGGTGGTGGGAGGACGCTTGGTTCATGGTTCAAAGGATATAGAGGTGAAAGATGCGATCATTTATCATCTCCATTCCATCATCCAGAGCCATACGATGATCTTTTTAGATAGAAGGAAGCCATTCAATTATGAAAAAATAAAACATCTGGAACCCTTTGTCATCATTAGTGATGACAGGGATAGCAGGGAGAACTATCAGGAAGCTTTTGCGGTGATTGAAGTTGGGAATATCAGAAAGGCCATCTTTGCGTTTGCTGAATATTATAGAAGATTATTCAGCATTCCCGTTATAGCCATTACGGGAACGGATGGTAAAACAACGACAAAGGACATGATTGTTCATATTTTAAAAAAACAGTATTCCGTTCAGTCCACTATAAGAAGCAGGAATGCGCCGAGGAAATCCTTCGAATATCTGATGGGAATCGATGAGGGTACAGACGTTGGTGTCTTCGAAACAGGCTTGGGGGCTCCCGGGAATCTTCGATATCATTGTGATATTTTCCAGCCTACCATCGGGATCATCACGAACATAGGGATCTTTCATTTGGATAAATGCAAAACATTGGAGAATTATGTTATGGCAAAGGGAGAAATCATAGAAGGTTTAAAGAATAAAGGGACTTTACTGGTAAATGGAGACGATGAACATATAGCAACACTTCCCTTAAAAGACTATAAGGGGAAGCTGGTTTCCTTTGGGAAGTCTGCTGGAACAGATTTGAGAGCGACTGATATTAAAGTGGATTCAAGTCAAACCAAGTTCACGATGACCTATGAATACAAACCATATTCCGTGGTTCTGCCTTGTCACGGTGAGCATCAGGCATATAATGCAATGGCAGCGATCGGGGCTGTACTGGATGTGGGAGTGGATATCACCGATGCGATCAACGCATTACAATCGTTTCATGTCCTCGAAAAACACTTACAAGTGAAACAGGGGATCAATGATTCTACTATCATTGATGATTCATGGAGTTTAACTCCCGGAGCGTTAAAAGAAGCATTGAAAGTTCTGCAATCCATTGCGTACGACCGGAAAAAGATACTGATGATCGGTGATATCGGCCGCTTGGGGGATCACACCACAAAAACTCATTTAGAAGTTGGGGAGATGATCTCGGAGCAAGACATAGATGTTCTGATAACCTATGGACATAACGCGAAAAGAGTCGCAGAAAGAGTAGCGGAAAAAAACATGCACATTCAAGTATACCCATGTTTGAATATACACGACGTCTATCAAAAGGTCAGCTCATTATTAACACCTGATAGTTTATGCTTGTTTAAGTGTTCAAATACAGATAATGATCTAATGAACCTTAAAGAACAAATCATCAAGAAAGATGAAATGGAAAGGAAGCAGCATGATGAACGATTGCATTAGGACAGGAGTGAGACAATGAAACCTCTGCCACTGAAAGAATTAATTGGTGTGATGAACGGAGAGCTCGTATACGGGGATGAAAACTTCATCGTGAAGGATGCGATGGTTTCACATTTACACAGAATAAAAGAGAAACATACGTTAATTTTTCTAAAGAAAAAGAAAGCCTTTCAGATTGATAAGGTTAAAAGATATTCCCCTTATGTCATCGTAACCGATAAAAACGATGAAGAGATGAAGAATATAGAAGCTGCCGGTATGATAAGGGTTCAAAATGCAGATGACGCCTTCTGGGCTTTTACCCGGTATTACCGGCACTTATTTGAACTGCCGATCGTGGCGGTTACAGGTACTTGTGGAAAAACCACGACGAAAGAAATGCTTTCCCACCTTTTATCCTCCACACATTCCATTCAATCTACCATCAGAAGCAGAAATGCCACCAGGAAATCCTTCCAATATCTCATGGGAATCGATGAAAATACAGATGCGGCCGTGTTTGAAACGGGTCTGAACGGTCCTGGCAATCTTCACTATCATTGCAAGGTGTTTCAGCCCACGATAGGAATCATTACGACGATCGGTGTCGATCATCTGGATAAGTGCAAGACGTTAGACGGGTATATTAAAGCAAAATCCGAGATCGTGTCAGGTGTCAGGAAAGGTGGCACCCTTATATTAAACAGCGAGGATGAAAACACAAAAAAAATATCACTCACAGGTTTCTCAGGCGACATCATTTATTGTGGAACAAGTGAAAGTGCTGATTATCGGGTAAGTGATATTGTTTACAAAAAGAACGGAATGTCATTTACTTTGCATCATAAGGAGAGGACTTACAGGACGTATTTACCGGGCTTTGGTGAGCATCAGATTTACAATGCGCTGTTTGCTCTTGCGGCAGCCCATAAAATCGGCCTGACCCTTTCGAAGGCTGTTATAAGAATGAGGACGTTTGAAAATCTGGAACGGCATCTCCAGGTGGAAGAGGGCATCAATGCCTCTACGATCATCGATGATACGTGGAGTTCAAATCCAACATCAGTCGCTGCAGCCATTGAAGTACTGGAAACTCTGGGAAATAATAAAACAAATGCTTTATTATTAGGCGATATTGCCTATTTAGGGAGCCATGTAAGGAAAGTTTATCATGATTTGGGAAAATTAATTGCATCTACAAAAATCGATTTCTTGATTGCAGTCGGGGAAAATACAAAGCATATAGCAAATCACGCTAAAAAGTATGGATTTAAAGGAAAAGTGTTTACAACCGCTTCCGCCTCCCTTGTAAAGGGGTATGTCGAAAGTCTGCTAGATGAAAAAACCGTTCTTTTGGTTAAGGGTTCTATGATGGATACAGAATTAATAGGGCTTGCAAGGTCTTTTAAAATGAAAGAATAAACAGGTGAGTATAAAGACCTACCCTCCTTACCCCTGCATGTATGACACCGCATTCTTGGCAATTATTACATCCATTTTCGGGTGAAAATCAATGTTATACTTTCTGTGGATAATTATTAGAAAATTTCACTTTATTCACAGGAGGTAGAAACATGAAGAAATTAATAACAACAGCGGTTTGCACAGTTGCTTTGACGTTCAGCTCTGTGTCCATTCCACTTGTGCAGCAAGCAAATGCAGCTACAGCTCCCCAACAAGCTGAGGTAGAGGAGAAAGCTGATAATATTATATCAACTGCAAAGAATTTAATAGGTAAAGCGACATACGAAAGATATGTTTATAATCCACCACATCAATTTGGCTGCAGTGGATTCATTTACTATGCCTTCAAACAGAACGGTATCGACCTTGCAACAAGAGATACAAACGTACAGGCACAATTAGGTGAGTATGTACCAAAGGATCAGCTTCAAAAGGGAGACATAGTTTTCTTTGACTCAAATCCGAATGATAATGATCCTGTGACTCATAATGGAATTTATATAGGCGATAACAAGATCATTCATATGGCAGACGAAGAGAATGATATTCTTATCTCAGACCTGGACGGAAAAGAATATTATCAGAAAAACTATAAAACAGCACGCCGTGTACTTCCTTCCTTTATGTTTGATCAAGCAACTTCATCCACTGGGGAAAAGGTAGTTGATATTGCGGAAGGATTAATTGGAAAAGCTTCCTATGGCACGCCTTATAATGAAGAAACCTTGACCTTCAATGGTGCAGGACTGACTTATTATTCGTTTAAGCAAGTAGGAATTGACCTTAAATCGAAAACAGCCAGTGAACAATCAAAACTAGGTGAACCGGTTAAACGTCAAGACCTTCAAAAAGGTGACCTTGTGTTCCTTTCAAACAATTCCAGTAACGGAAAAATCGTTCATGCAGGTGTTTATGCAGGAAATGATCAAATCGTCCATGCTGCCGGTTCTCAATCAGGAATCAAGAAAAGCGTTATTCTTAACGGCTACTACGACGAACATTATGTTACAGCGCGCCGGGTGATTGATGTGAAAGCAGCCAATTCAGAAGATAATACTGATACGACAGAAACTGAAGAACCTTCAGTGGAATCTCAGCCTGATGGACAAGCACCTTCTGCCCCTCAGGAAAAACCTGAACCAGAGACGGATGTTCAACCAGCAGCACCTGAAGAAAAACCAGAGAACACTGAAGCCAAGCCTGCTCCTGTCCAAAATAAAGGCGCTGAAGTATCAAGCCTGGCAGAAAATGTAATGGATAAGGCTCAGTATGGATATTCTTATGATGAACGTACAATGAGCTTCAACAGTGCAGGACTTGCTTATTATGTATTTAAACAGAACGGCATCGATCTTCAGGATAAAACGGCAGCAGGTCAAGCAACTAAAGGCCAAAACGTTAGCAAATCCCAGTTGAAGGAAGGCGACTTAGTGTTCTTCTCAAATTCTTCAAGTAATGGAAAGATTGTTAACACCGCGATTTACGTAGGCAACAATGAGGTAATCATGTCTGCCGGCAAGAGCGTGGGGGTAGTTAAGCGAGACCTGAATAGAAGCTGGTATCAAGAAAATTACGTAACAGCCCGCAGAATCATTGAATAGTGAAACTGTCGAAAAGCTTGTGTTCAATGAGCTTTTCTAGAGTCTAAATCTAAAATGACCGGAGTCCCTTAGGGGATTTCGGTCATTTTTATTTGGTTTTGGAGACTTAGGAAAAGAGTTTTTGAAATAAAGGAAAAATATGTATAATCACTAGTGTTATATGATACTATTAAAAATAATTAATTCAACTGGAGGACAAATCATTGAGGGGTATTGGCGGTATTTTACTCAAATTCTTCTTATCAATCATAGGCATTATTTTTATAGGGGGACTTCCCGTTCTCCTTTCAGGCATCGGCCATCGCGAATTAAGGTTACAGGCGTATTGGCAGTCCATTAAAGAAATCGTATTTGCCCTGCTTCACCCGGGGGATTTAACATATGTCATCATCGGTGGCCAAAAGGAACGCGACTTGTTTCCTTATTTATGGGAGCCGATCACCTACTCGTTACTCGTGCTGTTTTCTGCCTTTCTTCTGGGCGGCTTCTTAAGTATTCTCCTCACGATCCTCACCATGTTGTTTTCTCAAAAAAACCGAAATCGAATCAAGTTCATGTTTTATTTATTCGAATCTGTTCCGGATGTACTGGTTATCCTGAGTGCTCAATTACTTGTACTCACTCTATATAAACATACGGGGATATTGTTTTTCGAAATTGCTTCAGTTGATACGGAACGTGCCTTTCTTCTGCCGGTTCTGGTTTTGGCGGTTCTGCCCACTGTTCAGCTGTTTCGGATGTCCATTCTTTCATTTGAGATTGAAGAAAGAAAAGACTATGTGACATTGGCACGATCCATTGGACTCGGGAAACTGGTGATTTTGACCTTTCATATTTTAAGGAATGCGGTTATCTCTGTGTTCTTTCAATCAAAAAAGACCATCTGGTTTATGCTCTCTAATTTATTTGTGCTGGAACTGCTATTCAATATAGCCGGAATAACCCGCTTCTTAAAGTCGACGCTGCAGCCGAAAATGTTTACCATTGCGGTACTTTCCATTTTCATTCCTTTGTTTGTCTTTTATACAGTCGGAGAAATCGTTCTCTCTAAAAAAGCGAATAAGGGGGAGGAAATCTAATATGAAGAAAAGTGTGTGGAAGAATCCATTATTTCTTATCGGATTTACATTTATAGCCCTCATGCTCATGTCCAGTTTTATGTATTCGCTGGTGTGGGGGAATGAAGTAAGAAGATTGTATTTCATTAGTGTTGAAGGTGTTGTCGTGGAATCCTCCCCGATTTCACCGAAATGGCTATTTCCACTTGGAACCGATCCCCTGGGACTTGATATGCTCGGTAAGATCATCATCGGGGCCAAGTACACGATACTAACCGCGATAGTGATTGCCTTTTTACGTGTAATATTAGCGCTCCCAATCGGATTCATTCTCGGGACGTTCCTGATGAAGTATAAGAACTACATCAATGGCTGGATCGATTCCTTCCATTACATACCCTTAACGATACTTGCCTATTTTTTGTTGGAACCGATTCTTTGGGAACCGTTTGGAGGGTTTCCTAATTCGATTGTTGAACGCTTCATCATTGAAATATTGATTTTGACCTTCCTTATTGTTCCCATATTGTCAGCTCTGTTTGGCAACGAAGTCTCTATGCTCTACAAACAGGAATTCATCATGAGTGCGAAAACACTTGGAGCGGGAAAGTGGCGGATCATTTTCAAACATATTTTACCCGGAATGAAAGAAAAGCTTGTGATCGTATTTGGACAGCAATTCATGCAGACCCTGATCATCTTTATTCATTTGGGATTACTGACCTTGTTCCTCGGGGGAACCGATGTGGACTATCAAATGGTGAATGACCCTCCAAGATCCATCACCTACGAATGGTCGGGACTGATCGGGGACTCCTTCCGATACCTTCAAGGAGCACCGTGGGTTCCACTGACACCGATTCTTTTCTTTTCTGCCACAATGCTATCCGTTTCATTGATGATTGAGGGCTATGTCCAGACAACGAGCGGCCACTCATATTATAAAAAGAAATTCCAAGCGGCTTATCGTCCTTTTAATGAAAGGAAAGACCCACCGGTGCAGGCTGACTTTGAAAAGGTAAAAATGTAGAGGGGATTGTGCATAATAATATAGGAAGAAAACAAAAGAATGTGGTAAAAATTTCATCTTACCAATAGGTTTGTATAAGGGAAATTGGGGGAATAAGTTTACACTGAGTAAACAATCTAAAAACACTATTAACATTTCTAGTATATATATCCACATGATTGGGAAAGTCTGGGTCGTTCACGAATCGTTCAAAAAGGGCAAAGCTTTGCCAGCCCAAGCTTTCTTCCCCTTTTCTTACGGAATGTCGAATTCCCATGAAATATTTTTGTTACGAATCACAACAAAATGTTATACACATGAAATTATTTTTTGTTATAATACTCGTTGTTGATTCAAATGAATTTACATTTGCTAAACAAATTCTTAATAAATTTTCAGTCATACATGTTTTAAATAAATACAAATTAAAAAGGTGATGAAGCATGAACTTCTTAAAAAGACAGTTTGAAGATACGCGTACTGGGAAGTTATCGTTCTTCTTTACAGTCGTTATACTATTCTGGATTAAGACTTATGCCGTATATTTAGCTGAATTTAACCTGGGAATACAAAATGCGCTCCAGCATTTTCTTTTATTTTTTAACCCTTTAAGTTCAGCGCTATTATTCTTTGCCTTCGCATTATTCTGGAAAGGCAGAGGGCGATATATTGCGTTTATCGTTATTAATTTGTTAATGTCCTTCGTTCTTTATGCGAATGTCGTGTACTACCGATTCTTTAATGACTTTATTACAGTACCTGTCATCTTACAGGCGAAAACGAATAACGGTCTCGGTGGCAGTGCACTTGAATTAATCAGCCCGATCGATATTTTATATTTCTTGGATCTATTCATCATCATTGGATTAATGGTTCTTAAGAAAGTGAAGCCCCAGGAGAAATTACGCTTCCGTTCAGTATTTGCGGTCATGACATCTGCAGTCCTTGTGTTCTTATTGAACTTAGGTTTAGCGAACATCGATCGTCCTGAATTATTGACTCGTAGTTTTGACCGTAACTATCTGGTGAAGTATCTTGGAACGCACAACTTTACGATTTATGATATTGTTCAAAACTCTAAAACGTCTGCTAAGCGTGCTATGGCCGACAGCAATGAAGTTTCAGAAGTTGAAAATTACGTAAAAGCCAATAAAGTAGATCCAAATCCTGAATACTTTGGTAAAGCAAAAGGGAAAAACGTTATCTACATCTCCATGGAATCATTGCAAACTTTCATGATTGGCAGAGAGTTAAATGGAGAGGAAGTTACACCATTCTTGAACTCTCTAGTGGATAATAAAGAAGCGATGTACTTCGATAACTTCTTCCATCAAACAGGTCAGGGAAAAACATCGGATTCTGAGTTTATTATTGAAAACTCGTTATTCCCTCTTCCTCAAGGTGCTGTATTCATGACACATGCCAACAACACGTATCAATCAGCTCCTTCGATTCTAAAGGGAGAAGGATATACGTCAGCGGTATTCCACGGTAACTACAAAACATTCTGGAACCGTTCAGAGATGTACCGTTCAATGGGGTATGACGAGTTCTTCGATGCAACGTATTATGATATGAGTAATCCGGAAGAACAGCTTCCTTATGGATTAAAGGATAAACCATTCTTTGAAGATTCCATTCCGATGCTGGAAAGTTTAAAACAACCGTTTTACACAAAATTCATTACGCTATCCAATCACTTCCCGTTTGACCGCCACGAGGAAGATGCTAATTTCCCTCAGGGTGAAACAGGTAACGGTGTAGTGGATCGATATTTCCAAACTTCTCATTACATGGATCAGGTGTTGGAAGACTTTGTGAATGATTTAAAAGAAAAAGGTTTATATGAAGATACAATGATCGTTCTTTATGGTGATCACTATGGAATTTCGGATAACCATAATAAAGCGATGTCCGAGGTATTAGGTAAAGAAGTGGGTAACTATGAAAGTGCTCAGCTTCAACGAGTACCATTGTTGATTCTTAACTCTGGTGCAGAGGGTGGAGTTAACCATACGTATGGTGGACAGATTGACCTTCGCCCTACGATTATGCATCTTCTTGGAGTAGAGACAAAAGACTATCTAAGCTTTGGTCAGGACTTGCTTTCTGAAGAGCGCAAGCAAATCGTACCTTTCCGTAATGGTGATGTCATTACAGATAAGTACTCTGAGATTAAAGGAGTCTGCTACGATAATGAAACAGGCCAACCTGTAGAAGAAAAAAGCAAAGCATGTGAAGAAGCAAGTAAGGAAGCGAACAAACGTTTAGAGCTTTCCGATAAAGTGGTTTATGAAGATCTACTTCGCTTCTATAAACCTGAAGGATACAAGCCGATAGATCGCTCGGATTATCAGTATAATAATCCAAATCCAAAAAGCTCAGAAAATCCTGAAGCTTCCCATGAAGAAAATCACGAATAAAATAAGTAACTTTAAGCAAGCTCCCTCCACCTATGTCGGTGAGATGGAGCTTGCTTTTTTTGTTGTTTACTCTTTCGTAAACAGTGTTGCTATTTAAACAGAGAAAAACATGGACCGTTCCTTTCCGCTCCAGGCACTTGCTTTCCGCGGGGAGGAAGTCAAGCCTCCTCGGGCATTGCCCTGCGGGGTCTCGACCTTTCCTCTATCTCCCGCAGGAGTCAAGTGCCTTCCGCTACAATCCACTCTGTGCTATTACATTCTTACTGCAAATAAACGTATAGAAAATCAACACAAAAAAGTTCGTATTGTTTGTCTTTGTATGGAGCAGCAATCCCCAAGGCATATGGGACCTTGAATGACAAAAAATAAGTTCAAACAATCTTATCTATAGAATGTCCTATTATCTCACCGGGTATATAACTTCTTGTAAAGAGAGTAGTGATCCGTTTTCTATTGTAACCTTTAAGCTCTGTCACGAAATTCTCTTATAGATGGTGAGGGGAACTGCGTAGACTCCTGCGGAAATACGGGCGTGCCGAGACCCCGGAAGCGAAGCTGAGGAGGCTCGGCCGAACGTCCGCGGAAAGCGAAGCAGTTCCCCTCACCATCCAACACATACTAATTGTCAGAGCCGAAGCAGACTTTTGGTTTAAAAACAACAATCTTAGCCAAAGGTGCATTGTTATTAAAAGATAACCACCTGATCGTTTTTGAGTGTTTTATGATGGAAATTGATTACTTTTGATTAAAAATGATTGATTTTTGAAACCGTTCTCATTATAATGAAAGTAACAAGAAACGGAGAAAGTAGGAGAGTGCTATGTTAACGGAGGAACGACATCGAATCATCTTAGACTTATTGAAGGAGAAAGATGCGATAAAAATCCAAGAGATTGTGGATGTTACGAACGCTTCTGAGTCAACGATCCGCCGGGACTTAACACAGCTCGAGCAAGAAAAATTTCTGAAACGTATCCATGGTGGGGCTGCGAGGCTTCAAGGGAAACTGAAGGAATTGAGCGTTTCTGAAAAGTCATCCAAAAACTTTCATGAAAAGCAATCCATCGGTCAATATGCTGCTTCCCTGGTAGAAGAGGGCGATTGCATCTTTTTGGACGCAGGTACGACGACCTTGAGTCTCATCGACCATCTTCCGCAAATGGATATTGTGGTTGTAACGAACGGGTTGACCCATGTGGACACACTCCTTCAAAAAGGCTTTAAAACGTATATGATCGGCGGATACGTCAAGCCGGTGACAAGAGCGATGGTCGGAAGTGCAGCGGTGGAATCCTTACAACAGTATCGATTCGATAAAGCATTTATGGGAGCAAACGGGGTACATGCTCAATATGGATTCACGACGCCGGATCCCGAAGAGGCCCAGGTAAAACGGATGGCGATTGAGTTATCAAGGGAAGCGATGTTTTTAACGGACGACTCCAAGTTTGGAGAAATCGCTTTTAGCAAAATTGTGGATCTTGATAAAGCCATGATTATAACGAATGCGCTGGACGGGGAACACGATACGGCAATGTTGAAACAAACTACGATAAAGGTTGTGACACCATGATATATACCTTAACACTGAACCCTTCTGTCGATTACATTATGGAACTTGGCTCCTTTCAAAAAGGCGGTCTAAACCGAAGTGAGAAAGAAAGTGCATTTCCTGGAGGCAAAGGAATCAATGTTTCCCGTGTTTTGCATGTGCTGAATGTAGAAAGCATTGCTCTTGGATTTGCAGGAGGATTTACTGGTGAGTATATTAAACAATTTTTAAAAAAAGAAAAAATACAAACTGAATTTGTAGAGGTTGAAGAGCCTTCAAGAATTAACGTAAAGGTTAAGTCCGATGATGAAACGGAAATTAACGGTAGTGGACCTTCGATTCGTGAGGAACATATACAGAAGTTACTCCAGCAAATATCTTCATTAACAGAGGAAGACATGATCGTTCTGGCGGGGAGTATACCTGGATCGGTGCCTAAATCGTTTTATCAGGAGATTGCTGCACAATGTAAGGAACAAGGAACGAAAGTGATTATCGATGCCGAGAAGAACTTGATTCAACCGGTTCTTTCTTTAAATCCTTTCTTGATCAAGCCGAATCACCATGAGCTGGGGGAGATGTTTGATGTGAAGATTGAATCAGTGGATGATGCAGTTCACTACGGAAAGAAATTGAAGGATACCGGAGTCGAAAACGTGATGGTTTCAATGGCGGAAAAAGGTGCCCTCTTACTGACCGGTAAAGAGGTATTGTATTCTTCCGTGCCAAGTGGAAAGCTGCAAAGTTCGGTCGGTGCAGGAGATTCAACCGTTGCCGGCTTCCTTGCGGGACTATCAAGGGGCTGGAGCATTGAGGATGCATTCCGATTAGGAACCTCGGCTGGATCGGCCACTGCTTATTCAATCGGTCTTTGCTCATCGGGAAAAGTGGAAAGCTTATTTAAAGAAATTCAGATTACGAAAAAATAGGGGGGGAACAAAAATGAGAATTACTGAATTATTAACGAAAGATACGATTCAGCTAAATATCTCTTCTACATCCAAAAAAGGCGTTATTGATGAATTGGTTTCCGTATTGGATAAAAGTGGGAACCTGGAGGATCCTAAAGAATTTAAGCAAGCGATTCTTAATCGCGAGGCTCAAAGTACGACGGGTATTGGGGAAGGAATCGCCATTCCCCACGCGAAAACATCGGCAGTCAAAGCACCTGCTATTGCATTCGGCAAATCAGCAGAAGGAATAGACTATGAATCTCTCGATGGTACTCCTGCACATTTGTTCTTCATGATTGCAGCAACAGAAGGGGCCAATCAAACACATTTAGAAGCGTTAAGCCGTCTTTCTTCTATGTTGATGGACCCCGATGTTCGCAAAGCATTACTGAATGCTTCATCAAAAGAAGAAGTATTAGAGATTATTAATGTTCATGATCAAGAGGAAGAGGTTCCTGATGAAGATTCTACAAACGAAGGAAAGGTCCTGGCTGTAACGGCATGTCCTACAGGGATTGCCCATACGTACATGGCGGCAGATGCTCTGAAAGCCAAAGCGAAAGAAATGGGTGTGAATCTGAAAGTAGAGACGAATGGTTCCGGTGGAGCAAAGAACGTCTTAACTTCTGAAGAAATTGAAAACGCTGTAGCTATAATCGTAGCTGCCGATACGAAAGTGGAGATGAATCGATTTAAAGGAAAGCCTGTGATTGAAGTTCCTGTGGCTGAAGCGATTAGACGTCCTGAAGAATTATTGAATCAGGCTATGAAACAAGAGGCGGCCATATATAAAGGTAGAGAACAATCTGAAGAGACTGGGGCTGGTCCTGAGAAAAAACAAAAGACAGGCTTTTACAAGCATCTGATGAATGGTGTTTCCAACATGCTTCCATTCGTTGTGGGTGGAGGGATCCTGATTGCGATCTCGTTCTTATTCGGCATTCAGTCAGCGAATCCTGATTCTCCTGAGTACAATGAATTTGCAGCCATGCTAATGAAAATCGGTGGAGACAATGCTTTCTACTTAATGGTTCCTGTATTGGCGGGCTTCATTGCCATGAGTATAGCCGATCGACCTGGATTTGCCCCTGGTATGGTGGGTGGATTGATTGCTGCAACTGGTCAAAGCGGGTTCTTAGGTGGGATTATTGCCGGTTTCTTAGCAGGTTATGTGGTTCTTGGAATCAAGCGTTTAACAAACAATTTCCCTCCATCATTAGAAGGGATCAAACCGGTATTGACCTATCCGCTGCTGGGAATTTTCATTACTGGATTCATCATGCTTCAGTTCCTGGTTGAGCCACTGAGTGCAGTCAACACGGGTATTCAGAACTGGTTGGATGGATTAGGCACAGGGAATCTGATTTTACTCGGACTTGTTCTAGGTGGTATGATGGCGGTCGATATGGGAGGTCCTATCAACAAAGCGGCCTTTACATTCGGGATTGCCATGATTGAAGGAGGAAACCTTGCTCCCCATGCAGCCATCATGGCGGGTGGAATGGTACCGCCACTGGGGCTGGCCCTTGCAACGACAATATTCAAGAAGAAGTTCAATGATAATGAGAGAAAAGCGGGTATCGCAGCTTACTTTATGGGAGCATCCTTTATTACAGAAGGAGCGATTCCGTTTGCAGCAGCCGATCCATTCCGGGTCATTCCTTCTATTGTGACAGGTTCTGCGGTTGCAGGAGCGTTAGCGATGTTCTTTGGGATTGGTTTACCTGCCCCTCACGGTGGATTATTCGTATTCCCGGTAGTCGAAGGGAATCCGTTCTTATATCTGTTGGCAGTACTGATCGGATCTGTCATTACGGCCGTGATGGTTGGGTTATTAAAGAAGCCGATTAAATGATTCATGAAAGAACCAGGTGATTTCCGCCTGGTTTTTTTGCTTTTTGCGTTTTAAAAGGTTCATTGCAGGTAAAAAGTATAGGTAGATGATGGAGAGGGGAAAGGCTATGGAGATGATGGAATTTCTGGAGATCCCAGATGAGTTTTATACTGCTCTTATTCGTATTATGTTAATCGTTCTACTGAGCGGCTTAATTGGTATAGAGAGGGAATTTAAAAATCACCCAGCTGGTTTACGCACTCATATTCTTGTAGGTGTAGGTTCCTGTTTATTGATGCTTGTTTCCCTATATGGGTTTGAAACGTTTTTAGACGAACACCCTCAATTAGTAGGTTTTGATCCAAGCCGGATTCCCTCCTATGTTATTTCCGGAATCGGCTTTCTTGGTGCGGGAACGATTATGGTCCATGGAGGAGTCACGGTTAGAGGATTAACTACTGCCGCCAGTATTTGGGTTGTTGCAGGCTTAGGGTTGGTAGTAGGGATTGGGATGTACTACCTGGCCATTTTTACAACGCTCGTGATTGTGATAACATTATTTTTCTTGAACAACCTGGAAAGCTTTTATAAGGAAAAAGTGAAGCATAAGAAGCTGCTTCTCCTTAGTCTGGTCGTGCAAAAGGGAAAGGGGAATATCACGTCAATAAATGATGCCCTTCATGATCATGGAATCGAGATCACTCAGTACCAGATTGAAGAAGGAGATGAGATGGAGGGGGTGGAGGTCTTTAAATATTCCCTTCTTATATTAACTCCAAGTGCCCTTCAGTTTAATGAAGTGTTGGAAGTTGTCCAAGATTTGGAATGTGTGAAAAAGTTCCAGCTTCACAAAAAATAAAAAAGGAACGAGGGTGTTCATGCATCCTCATTCCTTTCCTTTTACAAGCTCTCAATTTCTACATCTTTTATCCCTTCGATTTCTGAAATCGTATAGTAAATGTCTACCGTCTTTTTTCTGAAGTCCACAATGATTTTCAATTCCAAAAGGTGCTGCTGATTCTTTAAGTCTTTGATCCGGATATTTTCAATCGAGATTTCTTCAGCTTTGATTCTTTCAATAATCGATTTGATCTCTTGTTTCTCCAAGATGGTAGCACGCAGGGAAAGCTCTTTTTCCCTCAATCGTTTCGGACCTAAATACGTAATAATAATAGGCACCACTTCAACGGAGACAATCAAGAGAATCACACCTGCCGTAGCTTCCATGTAGAAGCCGGCTCCAACAGCAATTCCGATTCCTGCCGCTCCCCAGATCATTGCTGCTGTCGTTAAGCCGGAAATGCTATCATTCCCTCTTCGTAAAATGACACCTGCCCCTAAGAAACCAATCCCTGAAACAATCTGAGCTGCCAGTCGCAAAGGATCCATCGTGATATTTACTTTATCCGATCCCTCAGAAATATAAGCAGACTCAATAGAGACAATTGTTAATAAACAGCTCACGATACAGATAACGAGAGACGTCTTTAAACCTACAGGCTTTCGCTTTAATTCTCTCTCGAGCCCAATAATTAACCCCAATACTGCAGATACACCCAGCTTTACCATGAATGTCGTATCTAAGAGTTCCATCAAGCCCCCTCCAGTTCTACGTATATCTCTGAAAATTCATGTAGTAATTTAACCCCGCTGATTATAAAATAGGAGCAACGAATACATATCAGGAGGTTTGTCATGTCAGACACAAGGGTTAATCCGTATCTACTACTCGCAATCGGAGTCATCTCCGTATCAACCTCTGCCATCCTGGTAAAAGTATCGAGTGCACCAGCAGGTGTTTTGGCCTTTTACCGGTTGTTTTTCACAGTTCTATTAATGTCCCCTGTATTTTTCTTAAAGTATGTGAAGGAATTGAAAGTTATTACTTTAAGAGATTGGATGTTTTCAATTTTAGCCGGGGTCTTTCTTGCTTTTCACTTCATACTCTGGTTTGAATCCTTAAACTATACTTCTGTTGCCAGTTCTACGGTACTCGTCACATTGCAGCCATTATTTGCTTTTATCGGGGCATACTTGTTCTTTCAGGAAAAATTAACAGGGAGAGCCATTATCTCGGCGGTTTTAGCTATTAGTGGGAGTATCATCATAAGCTGGGGAGATTTTAAAATTAGCGGAAGCGCGCTATGGGGAGATATTTTAGCGTTGGTGGCGTGCGCTCTTGTTACAGGATACCTGTTATTCGGGCAGACGATAAGGAAACGGCTATCCCTCATTACCTACACGTATTTGGTCTATGCGATAAGCTCAGTCGTTTTATTCTTATATGTCATGATACGTTCCGAAAGCCTAGGGCCATATCCGAAAGAGGATTGGGTCTACTTTCTATTACTTGCCATTATCCCCACACTATTAGGTCATTCATTATTCAATTGGTCCCTTAAGTGGTTAAGCACCTCAACCATCTCAATGGCCATCCTCTTTGAACCAATCGGCGCTTCAATCCTTGCTTATTGGCTCTTAGCTGAAAAAGTGATGATGACTCAAGTAGTTGGCGGTCTTGTCATTATCATCGGCGTTACCTTCTTCATAATAGAAGAAAGGAAATTAAAAAAGATGGTCCAAAAAGTCAACGAGGTGAAAAAGAATGGAGAACTTCCGCTTTAGAAAGGCGAACCTTCAAGACTCACCCGGGTTAGCATCTGTACACGTCCATAGCTGGAGAACGACGTACGAAGGAATCGTATCATACGAATATCTTCAGTCTTTATCAATAGAAGAAAGAGAACAAAAGTGGGTACAAATTCTTTCCGGGTCTCATCATACGTATGTATGTGAGGTGGATGATGGGAAAATCATCGGCTTTGTTTCATTTGGGAAAGAGCGTACAGGGGAGTACGAAGGAGAATTATATGCCATTTACCTTCTAGAAGAATATCAAGGTAAAGGCATCGGGAAAGAGCTCTTCGGAATTGCTGCTACAGGTCTTAAAAATCAAGGCTACAACTCTATGTGGATCTGGGTGTTGAAAGAGAATCCATCTAAACATTTCTATTATGCCTTAAAGCCTGCGCTCATTAAGGAAGAGGGATTAACGATTGGCGGTGAGTTGCACCAGGAAGAAGGGTTGCTGCTGGAACTGCATTAAAAAGGAGTAAAGGAAGCGTTCATTTCGCTCCTTTACTCCTTTATTAAATTTTTTCAACGCTAACAGATTCTTTCACTCAAGAAAAAACGTATGTAAAACCAGAAAACACAAACGCCATGACCACTGAAAAGATGAAGGTCATTCCTCTTACAGGAGCAGTGCTTTCGCTTATCTTAAGAGCTTGTACATACGAATACGCAAACAGATACACAGCCATGATGAATGATAGAGATAATGCGACGTTGGTAAGCATGAATAAAAGGTCTCCTTTCAGGAATGCGTAGTAATAATGTATATGAAGGTTTGCTGTTAAACAGAACAACAGAAGTGATTGATTAAGTTTTTAAAGTTTTCCTTAAAAATATATTGCAATAACATTAACAGCATGTTATATTTATAAACGTCGCTGATGCAGCAAACAACATTTCGGAAAAACAAATGAAAAAAGTTGTTGACGCGAGAATGAAAGATATGTTATATTGATAAAGTCGCTTCAGAGCGGAGCAGACAAACCTTGAACCTTGAAAACTGAACAAAACAAGACAATACGTCAACGTTAATTCTAGATTTATTTTTAAAGAGCTATTCAAACTTTTATCGGAGAGTTTGATCCTGGCTCAGGACGAACGCTGGCGGCGTGCCTAATACATGCAAGTCGAGCGGACTGGTGGGAGCTTGCTCCCATCAGTCAGCGGCGGACGGGTGAGTAACACGTGGGTAACCTGCCTGTAAGACTGGGATAACTCCGGGAAACCGGGGCTAATACCGGATAACTCATTTCCTCGCATGAGGAAA